>NZ_RCUY01000019.1 GCF_003667575.1 Mycetocola lacteus
ATCATCCCCACACTTCAACACGCCGGACTTGTTCTGTGCTTGGTTGTGTGGCAGGATTGAAACTCATCCGCTTCACGGATGCCCCACTCACAATCTGGTTTTTGAATCGGTTGTGGAAGCGAGTTTGTGAAGCGTGTGTGGTGATGTGGTCACCCCTAGTTAGAAGCCATGTTTTTTATGTGGTGGATGTGGGGAGTGTGTGATCCTTGAGAACTCAACAGCGTGCACAATGTCAAATGCCAAAAACCTCGTACATCTTTGGATGTAAGAGATTCCTTTGGAAACATTTTAAACAAAACAAAGCAAGTCAGTAATGATTTGTTCTGTCAGTTTCAAACTCGCATC
>NZ_RCUY01000020.1 GCF_003667575.1 Mycetocola lacteus
GCATCACTTTTAGTGATGTGGAGATTCCTTTGGAAACATTTTAAACAAAACAAAGCAAGTCAGTAATGATTTGTTCTGTCAGTTTCAAACTCGCATCTGTTCGCTCTTTTTCCGGGTGGACGGTGCAATCAAATGTCCCGGCTTCGGCTTGGGAGATAAACATTTACGGAGAGTTTGATCCTGGCTCAGGACGAACGCTGGCGGCGTGCTTAACACATGCAAGTCGAACGATGAAGCTGGAGCTTGCTCTGGTGGATTAGTGGCGAACGGGTGAGTAACACGTGAGTAACCTGCCCTCCACTCTGGGATAAGCGCTGGAAACGGCGTCTAATACCGGATATGAATCTCCACCGCATGGTGGGGGTTGGAAAGAATTTCGGTGGGGGATGGACTCGCGGCCTATCAGCTTGTTGGTGAGGTAATGGCTCACCAAGGCGACGACGGGTAGCCGGCCTGAGAGGGTGACCGGCCACACTGGGACTGAGACACGGCCCAGACTCCTACGGGAGGCAGCAGTGGGGAATATTGCACAATGGGCGCAAGCCTGATGCAGCAACGCCGCGTGAGGGATGACGGCCTTCGGGTTGTAAACCTCTTTTAGTAGGGAAGAAGCGAAAGTGACGGTACCTGCAGAAAAAGCACCGGCTAACTACGTGCCAGCAGCCGCGGTAATACGTAGGGTGCAAGCGTTGTCCGGAATTATTGGGCGTAAAGAGCTCGTAGGCGGTTTGTCGCGTCTGCTGTGAAATCCCGAGGCTCAACCTCGGGCCTGCAGTGGGTACGGGCAGACTAGAGTGCGGTAGGGGAGATTGGAATTCCTGGTGTAGCGGTGGAATGCGCAGATATCAGGAGGAACACCGATGGCGAAGGCAGATCTCTGGGCCGTAACTGACGCTGAGGAGCGAAAGGGTGGGGAGCAAACAGGCTTAGATACCCTGGTAGTCCACCCCGTAAACGTTGGGAACTAGATGTAGGGTCCATTCCACGGATTCTGTGTCGCAGCTAACGCATTAAGTTCCCCGCCTGGGGAGTACGGCCGCAAGGCTAAAACTCAAAGGAATTGACGGGGGCCCGCACAAGCGGCGGAGCATGCGGATTAATTCGATGCAACGCGAAGAACCTTACCAAGGCTTGACATATACCGGAAACGTCCAGAGATGGTCGCCCCGTAAGGTCGGTATACAGGTGGTGCATGGTTGTCGTCAGCTCGTGTCGTGAGATGTTGGGTTAAGTCCCGCAACGAGCGCAACCCTCGTTCTATGTTGCCAGCACGTAATGGTGGGAACTCATGGGATACTGCCGGGGTCAACTCGGAGGAAGGTGGGGATGACGTCAAATCATCATGCCCCTTATGTCTTGGGCTTCACGCATGCTACAATGGCCAGTACAATGGGCTGCGATACCGCAAGGTGGAGCGAATCCCAAAAAGCTGGTCCCAGTTCGGATTGAGGTCTGCAACTCGACCTCATGAAGTCGGAGTCGCTAGTAATCGCAGATCAGCAACGCTGCGGTGAATACGTTCCCGGGCCTTGTACACACCGCCCGTCAAGTCATGAAAGTCGGTAACACCCGACGCCGGTGGCCTAACCCCTTGTGGGAGGGAGCCGTCTAAGGTGGGATTGGTAATTAGGACTAAGTCGTAACAAGGTAGCCGTACCGGAAGGTGCGGCTGGATCACCTCCTTTCTAAGGAGCATCTGGCAACCATAGGTTGTCCAGGCGCCAG
>NZ_RCUY01000021.1 GCF_003667575.1 Mycetocola lacteus
TAGGGTCCGTTGATCAGCGCAACGGTGGACTCACAGCTCCAGGTGCCGTTGGTGCCCACGGTGGTGGTGCAGATGTTCTTGGTGGAGCCGTTGACCTGGATAGTGGCACCGACGGTTCCGGTTCCGGTGAAGGTGACCTTTTCGGTGGTGACGGTGGAGCCGTTGGTCGGGGTGGTGACCTGGACGCCCTGGCCGAAGTTGATGGTGGCCAGGACGGTGTCGGAGGTTCCGGTGCCGTAGGTCTGGGACACGTTTACGGTCTTGTTGCCGGTGCCCTGGAAGGGGACGATGATTTCCCAGTGGCCGATAGCATCGACGACCTTGGTGCCGATGATTTCGTTGGCGTCGTTGCGGACGTTGATGGTGGCGCCGGGGATGCCGTTGTTCCCGGAGAGCACGTTGTGGTCCACAGATACGGTGGGCTTCGCCACGTGGTTGCTCACGCTGACCTTGAATTCGACACGCGCAGTGTCCACGTCACCTGCATGCATGGTTCCGACACCGCCGCTGAAGACGGTGCCCGGGATTGCGCCCGCCGGGGTGTTGACCAGGAAGTTGAGCGTGCCGGACCACGAACCGCTCGGTGTGCGAGTCAGAGTCTTGCCGTCGGTGGAAACGACGCTACCCGAGGGCTGACCACTCGCGGCAAAGGTGGTTCCTTCGGGGGCGGTGAAGGTCATGGTTCCCCAGATCTGCGGGGAGAACACGACGGGCACCTTGGCTACGGCACCAGCATCAACAACCTGATCGGTTGCCTTGATCGTTGCGGTGGTGGTGGCGGCGAGTGAGTGGGAGTCGACAACCTGGCCGTTGTGCAGGAGCTGAACCAAGCCATCGTTGAAGGTCCCAGGTGCGTATGCACCGTCTGAATCAAAAGTGATGGCGCGATTGGCGATCCAATAGTCGGTGTTCGCACCACAAATCGCCGACTTCCTGTCCGCGGAGACGCTACACAGCGAGTTGTCCACGGACTTGATCCGAGTGTTGCTAGGGGCGATGAACTTCAGCTGTCCGTACGCGGTGGTGTCAAATTTGACCGTTGAAGAACCGTTATAGGCCTGGTTAAAGGACGGGGTCGATACCGAGGTGATCGCGGATCGCGCGGTCATGGTGAAGTCGATCGATTTCGTAATTTCGCCGCCCTTGATGACCTGAACCTTTCCGCCGGTCAGGGTCTGCCCGGCTACGGTGTCAAGACCAATCGCGAGTTTGATCTTTCGTGCGCCCTGCCAGCTGTCTGAGTCTGTGCCCAGGAGCGCGGTCTTTCCATCTGGCGAGATGGTCGAGTTGGAGTACCCGGCATCGGTGATCTTGGTGCCTTCGGGTGCGGTGTACTTGAGCTGGCCGGCGACCGCGCCATTCGGGAAGGTGATCGTGCCTTCGGCTGAGATCCCGCGGAGTCCAGACATTGCGGTGATGGCGATGTCGGCGGCGGCGGTCTGGTTGCCCGAGGTTGCAACCTTCGGTGACGGGTCGATCAGGGTCGAGGCGAATGCGGGCTGTGCGATGAGTGAGCCCAGTGCCACGGTGCAGAGCGCTGCAGCGGTCATGGTTTTACGCATGGTCATGAGATGGTGCCTTTCGGGCGATTGTTGTCGATAATGAAAGGGGAGGGTGGGGCGTGAGGGATGCTTCACACCCCACCCTGTTGAGGGGGAGTGTTAGTTGGCCTTGATGGTGAAGGTCAGGTTGGTGTGCTTCATGTCGCCGTTGAGTTCTTCCTGGCTGACGGTGAAGTTGTAGGTTCCGTTGGCCAGTTCGAAGGTTCCAATGGCTTCCCAGGTTCCGTCAGAGCGGACAGTGGTCGAGGCGACCTCGCGGGTGGATCCCTTGACGGTGATCTTGGACAGGGGCTCGCCCTTGCCGGTGTAGGTCACGGTCTTGGTGGTGACGGTGCCGTTCTGGGTCGGGGTGGTGACCTCCACGTCGGAGGACATGCCGGTGCGGACCTTGAAGGACACGGTGTCGCGGCTGGTGGCGGCGCCGCCCACGGGGGTCTGCTCGACGTTCAGG
>NZ_RCUY01000022.1 GCF_003667575.1 Mycetocola lacteus
AGCATTTCGACTACGGGGCTGGCACCCACTCTGGCTGGCCTTTCAAGACCATTCGTCTATACCGCTCTCTAATGTTCGAATCTCGGCAGAGATTCATGGAAAGTCCCACAACCCCGAACATGCAACGCCTGCCGGCTATCACACATGCCCGGTTTAGCCTCTTCCGCGTTCGCTCGCCACTACTAACGGAATCACTGTTGTTTTCTCTTCCTGTGGGTACTGAGATGTTTCACTTCCCCACGTTCCCTCTACCCGCCCTATATATTCAGGCGGGAGTCACCACGTAACCTTGCAGCCCGTGGCGGGGTTTCCCCATTCGGACATCCTCGGATCACAGCTCGTTTATCAGCTCCCCGAGGCTTATCGCAGATTACTACGTCCTTCTTCGGCTCCAGATGCCAAGGCATCCACCGTTTGCTCTTAAAAATTTGAAATCACATGAGTATAAAAATCGATCAAAAAACTGTAAAAGTAAACTTTTCAGAAATTGACCAATGATCTATAAAGATCATCTTTATCATGAACCACAACCCCAAAAGGGCTGTAATTCTTAAGATGCTCGCGTCCACTGTGTAGTTCTCAACGTACGGTCGATACCAAAACCCTCCAGCTCATATCCATGCTGTGAGGCTTTGGTCCGAAGGTATCAACAAGACGTTACCGCCTTGAGTGATCCCTCAGGACCCAACAACGTGCACCCG
>NZ_RCUY01000023.1 GCF_003667575.1 Mycetocola lacteus
CGCCACCCGCGCGGGTAACTTCCGATTTCTCGGCGAGGTCACTTTCGTGACCGGCGTTTGTTGTCTGGGCCGTGGCCGTTCCAACAGATAGAACACTACCAGAGACCAAACTGTCGTTTTCGCTCGTTGCGACCGGCCTATCGCGAGCATTGGTGTGCTCGGGGGTGAATTTCCGCGAAATTACCGGTGTTTTCCGGGATTGAGCGATGGTGGAGACGGGGGATCTGGTCCGCATTTTGTTGACGTTTTTGCTGTACGCCGCGAGTGTCGCGGCCCCTTTTTCCCAACTGGCCGACGCTCTTTCGGCGCGCCCGCCGGTTGGGGCGTGCGTGAACTCAAGCGTCCTGTCCCGGTCCCCAAAAACGAGGAAAGGCCCGAACCTTGCGGTTCGAGCCTTTCAGTACTGTCTCAACACGGTGTGCTGCTGTAAACGGTGCTGCGAGAGGTGAACCCCAAAAACGAGGAAAGGCCCAGATCCGGGGATCTGAGCCTTTCAGTACTGTCTCAACACAGTGTGCGCGGAAGGGGACTTGAACCCCTACGCCCTAATACGGGCACTAGCA
>NZ_RCUY01000001.1 GCF_003667575.1 Mycetocola lacteus
CCTGAACGTCGAGCAGACCCCCGTGGGCGGCGCCGCCACCAGCCGCGACACCGTGTCCTTCAAGGTCCGCACCGGCACCTCCTCGGATGTCACCGTCACGACCCCCGCTCAGGACGGCACCGTCTCCACCAAGACCGTGACCTACACCGGCAAGGGCGAGCCGCTTTCCAAGATCACCGTGAACGGCACCAGCCGCCCGGTAGCATCGACCACTGTCCGCTCTGACGGAACCTGGGAAGCCATTGGAACCTTCGAACTGGCCAACGGAAAGTACACCTTCCGCGTCAGCCAGGAGGAGCTCAACGGCGACATGAAGCACACCGACCTGACCTTCACGGTCAAGGCCAACTAGTCACGAGCGCATAGTCGTTTCGACACACCCACGACTGGGGGCGGGAGTAATCCCGCCCCCAGTTTTGTGTTTCACAGCCCGATCACGGTGACACAATCGCAAAAAAGTGAGAGTAAAATATTAGATGGTGTTGCGCTTAGTCTTTATTTGTGACAGACTCATTCATGTTCTGAAATATCAGATTGTTAGAACATAGTGGGACGGACACAACCCTTCTCCGAGCCCGAACTGAGCCACCCGGCCCCTACCCGTAAGGAACCCCATGAAGACCGCAACCCGCACCATCGTGACCACCCTGGCCGGACTCGGCCTGATCGCCGGCCTGGCCGCCTGCAGCGCCGACGCCCCGGACAAGAACAACGCCAAGCCCTCCGCTTCCGCATCGGCTTCGGCCGACACCAAGAAGGAAGAGGCCAAGGACCCCTCGAACCCCGAGGAGATCGAAAAGGTCGAGGGCAAGTGTGAAAACGGCGTCGCCACGATCACCACCAACAACGTGGACGTGACCGTGCCCGACTGCGAGACCATCAAGATCGAGGCCAGCAACAGCATCATCCACATCGGTGCCACCACCAACCTCACCGTCAACGGTGCGATCAACGACATTCAGGGCACCACCGTGCAGAACGCCACCATCACCGGTAGCGCCAACACCCTGACCACCGATAACACCCCCAAGATCGACGACAAGGGTGAGCAGAACGAAGCAAAGACCCGCTAGTCCCCTGAATTCCCTCGGATTTTCCCCGTCCGAGGGAATTCTCCCCCGGCCATCGAAATATTAGATGGCACGCCAGATCCCGCGCCTCCCCCGCCTCCCACCAAGACATCCCTCACAACAGCCCAGCAGATCACCAGGAGCCCAGCAATGAACTTCACCGACTACATAGCGGCGGTACGCCGTCACTGGATCGCCGTGGTGATCGCCATCGTGATCGCCTGCGGAATCGCCGGTGTCGCCACCGCCGTCGCGACCCCGCAGTACCAGTCCAAAACCCAGCTGTTTGTCTCGGTGGGTGGCGGTGACTCGGTAGGCGACCTCGCCCAGGGAAACTCCTTCTCCGAGCGCCGTGTCTCCTCCTACGTGAGCCTGGCCACCAGCTCGCGCGTGCTGGAACCCGTAATCCAGAAGCTCAACCTGAAGATGAGCCTCGACCAGCTCAAGGCCTCCATCTCGGCGGCCTCTCCCCCCACGACGGTTCTGATCAACATCACCGTGACCCACCCCGATCCCGAACTAGCTAAGCGCATCGCCGATGCGGTGGCCGAGAGCCTCGTCTCCGAGGTTGAGGTGGTTGAGGGATCCGCCTCCACCTCGCTGATCAAGATGAGCGTGGCCGAGGAGGCCGTGGTCCCCACCGTGCAGTCCTCCCCCGACATCAAAAAGAACCTGCTGATGGCCATCGGTGTGGGCGGCGCCATCGGCGTGCTCTACGCGGTGCTGCGCTCACTCCTGGACACCCGAATCCGAAACCGCGAGGGCGTCACCAACATCACCGATGCCAGCATTCTCGGCGTGATCGCCGAGGAGCCGGGCCTGGACGATGACCCGCTGGCGATCCTCACCGACCCATACGGTGTGCGCGCCGAAAACTTCCGCCAGCTGCGTACCCAGCTGCAGTTCACCAACCTCGATCACACCTCTCAGAGCGTGGTGGTGACCTCGAGCCTGCCCGGTGAGGGCAAGTCCTCCACCTCGATCAACCTGGCACTGATGCTCGCCGAGGGCGGCGGCCGCGTGCTACTGATCGACGCAGACCTGCGCCGCCCCCGCGTGGCCACCTACCTGGGCCTGGAGGGCACAGTGGGTCTGACCACCGTGCTCGCCGGCCGCGTGGACGTGGCCGATGCGATCCAGTCGGTGGGCAACCGCAGCAAGCTCGATGTGCTCACCTCCGGGCAGATCCCGCCAAACCCCAGCGAGCTGCTCGGCTCGGCGACCATGAATACGCTGCTGCGAGACCTCGAGGAGCACTACGACACCATCATCCTCGATGCCCCGCCCACCCTGCCGGTGACCGACCCGGCCGTGCTGTCCACCATCACCTCGGGTGTGCTCATGGTCGCGACCCTTGACGGCCGCCTGCACAACGAGGAGCTGCGCGCGGGCCTGGATAACCTCGACGGCGTGGGTGCTCGCATCCTCGGGGTCGCCCTCAACCGGATGCCGCAGCGCGCCAGCGCCTACGCCACCTACGGCTATCAGGACACCATCGAACCCTCCCGCCGCGAGATGCGTAAGTCCGCACGCCGCGCGAAGAAGGGCTCGAAGCCGGGTTCCCCGCAGGCAAAGCCCCCGGCCGGTCCGATCCGCAAGCCCGCGACCGCCGGCGCACCTCGGCACAATGAGGCGATCGTATGACCCCGCTGAACGTGCTGGTGGTCTGCACCGGCAACATCTGCCGCTCTCCGTACGCCGAACGAGCACTGCAGGCGATGGCCGACCGGATCGCCCCGGGAGTGTTTCGCGTGACAAGCGCCGGCACCCGCGCGGTTGTGGGCCGCCCGATGGAGGCCGGGTCCGCACGGATCCTCGGCGAGCGCGGCATCCCCGCCGCCGGTCCCGTCGCCCGCCAGCTCACCACCTCGATGGTGCAGGACGCCGACCTGGTGCTGGGCCTCGCCCGTGAACACCGTGCCGATGTACTGGACCTGGTTCCCGGGGCCCTGCGTCGCACCTTCACCCTGCGTGAGTTTGCGCGCCTGCTGGAAACCTGCGGAACCCCCGCCGCCGAAGACCTGAATGACGCCCTCGCCGCCCCCGACATTCCCGCCCGCTGGCGCGCACTCACCCCGCTCGCCCTGCGACACCGTACCGATTCGAAGGCCGCTCATCCCGCGGACGACGACGTGCTGGACCCCTTTGGCCTGGACGACACCGCGTTTCGCACGATGGCCGCCCAGATCGACGCGGCCCTGATTCCCCTGCTCGACACCCTCACCAAACTCGCCGCCGCGGACCGCCATCCGCGCACCACCCACAGCTAGGAGCATCCCATGGCCACCACCCCCACTCGCCGCCTGGTGTATCTCGGCTGGCACGGCTTCATGAACTTCGGCGACGACCTGCTGCGCGACACCTGGCAGGCGGCCCTCACCGACGACCTCTCCCTCTCGGCGCCGCTCAGCCGCCGCGATTATGTGTCCCAGGCACCCCGGGTCGCGATGGACCGGATGCGCACCGCCGGTGCCGAACGCCTCGTGCTCCTGGGCGGCGGAACCACCGTGGGCTTTGCCAACTGGGCCGGGCACGCTCGGCGCGCACAGCTGGCCTACGATGCCGCCGGAATCCTGATCCCCGGGGCCGGGGCTGCCGAGTCCACCGACACGTTTGCGCTGGGCCTGCAGGAGCAGGGCTGGTCCGATTGGGCCGACCTCTCCGGCGTCGCGCTGATGGGTGTGCGCGGACCGCTGACGGCCCGCGAGTGTGCGGCTAACTGGATGCCGACCCCGGTGATTGGAGATCCCGCGCTGCTCTATCCCGCGCTAATCGATTTCTCTGGCGAGGAGCGCGACGAGACCACCATCGGTGTGGCGCTCGGCGCGGATCCCGAGTCCCGCTTTGACCCGCACGTGGTGGCCGAGGCGCTGCGCCGGATCAGCATGGCCGAGAGGATCGATCGGGTGAAGGTATTCGCGCTCTCCAGCTCCGACCGTGAGGGTGCCGAACGCTTCGCCCGAATGGTGGGTCCCCTTGCCGAGGTCATCACCTTCGAAGGCGATGTGGAGGCGACCATGCGACAGATCGCCCGCTGTGGGCTGTTCATCTCCGAACGCCTGCACGGTGCGGTGGCCGCGGTATCTCTCGGGGTGCCCACGGTAGCGCTGTCCTATGCTTCCAAGTGTGATGACTTCTGGCTGAGCGTCACCGGTGCACGATCCCCGATCACCGTGGGGCACAGCGCCGACGAGCTGCTGGCCGAGGTGCGCACCGTACGCGAGCCCGCCTATCAGGCATACGTGGCCGCCGAGGTGGAGTCGCTCCAGGGAACACTGGGCCGCGCGGCTGAGCGCATCAACCGCTGGCTCGCCGGTCAGTCCAGCACCACCGAAGTGCTCCATCCCACCACTGGCAGCTCGCCGATTTAATGCAATCCGGGGCGCGAGTACCGCGCGCCCCGGGGCGTGCGTACAGGCTCGCTCCGATAGGATCGTTCTACTCCATCGAGTAACCCCCTGCCATGAGGAGGCACCATGCCCATCACGTCCGGAAGCGCCCCGGTCGCCCGCAAATCCCTACGTGAGTCCGCCGCGGAACAGATCCGTGCTGCCATTCTGGACGGCACCCTGAAGCCCGGCGAAAACCTCAACGACGGTGAGCTGCAGGAGTGGCTGGGCATCTCTCGGACCCCGGTGCGTGACGCCCTGAACGACCTGGCCCGCTACGGCCTGATCGAAATGGCTCCGCAGCGCTACACCCGGGTGGCCAAACCGCGTCCCGAGGACCGCACCCAGATCATGCAGACCCTGGGTGCGCTGGTTGGCGGTGTGGTTCGGGTTACCGTGGCCGAGCTGACCGACACTCAGCGCGCAGAACTGATCACGTCCGTGCAGGCCGCCGCCGAAACCCTGCCCACCCGCGACTACGATGCCCACGGCACGCTGGGCTGGGACATGGTGCACCTGTTCCTCAAGTACTGCCCGAACCGGATCCTGGTGGCCGCAACCCAGGACCGCATCGACGGTCTTGGCTATCAGCTCACCATTACCCGCAACGTGGAGAGCACCGATTGGGCCGCCCTCGAAGCTGGCTACCCGGCGCTGATTACAGCGCTCCAGGCGGGCGACTCAATCGCCGCCGAGCTCGCGATCGAAACCGTCTTCCAGCTGCCCCTGCCCACCGCATAGCGCAGACACAAATCGCCCGTCCCGTTCCCGGGGCGGGCGATTTGTATACGGGGCGCTAATCCTGACCGCGGAAGGTTTCGATGAAGTTGCGGCGGGTGGGCTCGTACATCGCATAGATCAGATCCCCGGTGGCCTCGGCATCGCCGGTGTGGGCGGCGGCGTTGATGGCCTCAAGCTGATCGACGATCTCATTCACTCCGGTCAGGCCCTCCCGCGGGGTGAGGAAACGCAACAGCTGGAGCGAGAGCCCCTCCACGGTTTCAACCATGATCTGGTTGCCGGTGGCCTTTTCAAACACCAGGAAGAAGTCGCGGATCGCCGGCCCCAGACCCGCGAGGTTATCCTCGTCCAGGCACGCACGAGCATCCTCGGCGAAGCCCTGTAAGGCGGCCAGCTGCTCTGTACTCAGCGAACCGACAGTCTTGCGGGCAGCGTGCTCGTGGAGCACTCCGGTGGTGAAGATCGCCTCGTTGATGTTGCGGAAGTCCAGCGGGGCCACCCGCGTGTACTTATGCGGAACCAGCTCGACGATACCGTTTTCGGCCAGACGGTTCAGGGCCTCCCGGATCGGGGTACGCGAGGTTCCCAGCCAGGTTAGTAGCTCCTCATCGTGTAGCTGCTCGCCGGCTTCCAGGGTGCCGTCGAGAATCGCGTTGAGGATGGTGTCGTAAATCTCGTCGCGCAGCAGGCGACGACGGATCGGGGCGCGTCCGGTGCGGGGCATTAGGAGGCCTTCTCTGTGGGTGCCGAGGTCAGGGCAGGGGCCGCGGCGTTGGCCGCGAGGATCTGGTCATGGAAGTCGCTCACCTCGGAGGCAAAGTAGCGCGAGGCGGCGCGGGAGGCTTCGAGGGCGTCCCCGGCGAGGGTGGCCTCGACCATCTCGCGAATCGCATCGTAGGTGGAGGTGCGGCTGATCCGGTCACTGTGGGTACGCAGGATGCGCTGCACGTGCGGATCGAACCGGGCGGGCTGGCGCAGCAGCACCCGGTTGTCATAGCGGGTGATGTAGACCTCAAAAATCTCGGTCAGGATGACCGGGGCCTGCTCGGCCTTGCGCCCAGCCGGGCCGACCAGCTTCTTCAGCAGGGTGGTGAGCTTTTTGCGGTCGGCGTCGGTGAGCAGTGGCACGACCTCGCGGATTGCGGCGGCATAGAGCGCGCCGAGCACCTCCATCATCTCGCCGAACTGTACCGGGTCGATCTCGGCCACCCGCGTGGCTTTCTGCGGCTGTACCTCGACCAGCCCGGTGTTGGCCAGGCGCCCGAGAGCCTCGCGAATCGGGGTGCGCGAGGCACCCAGCCACACCTCCAGCTCCTTATCGGAGAGCGTGCGTCCGGGTTCAAACTCGCCGGAAACGATCGCGTTGAGGATGCGGTCATACACCTGATCACGCAGGAGCAACCGCGGGGTGACACTGGGTTTCTTGGGCACGGGCATGCCCCCATACTAACCGAGAGACACTGTAAATATCTAATATACCAATTGGATTTGTCGGATTTTTGCCGCCCTAGACCCGCGCCAGCTCGGCCTTGGACTTGGCCTTCGCCATCGCCAATGGCAGCTCCATTTCCAGGATCAGTCCGCCGTCGGGGTTGGCTCGCACCACCAGCTCGGTCCCGTGTGCGCGGGCGATGTTGCAGGCCAGCGCAAGCCCCAGTCCATTACCGCGCACCTGCCCGGGTACCCGCACCCGGCCGGCACCACGATAGAAGGGCTCGGTGATGCGCTCCAATTCATCTGCGCCCAGGTGAGCGCCGGAGTTGACCACGATCAGGCGGACGATGCCGTCCTGTCGAATCAGCTCCACCGTCACCTTCCCACCATCGATGTTGTGGCGCACGGCGTTATTCAGCACGTTATCCAGGAGCCGCGAGAGCAGGATCCGATTGACCTCCACCACGTAGCCCACCGGGCACTCGGTCTCGACAAACACCCCGTGGGCGCGCGCTTCGGCGCGCAGTCCGAGGGCGCACTCCCCCACCAGTTTGCCCAGGTCGACCTCCTCGGTCTGCAATTCCCCGTGGGCGGCTTCGGCGAGCTCAAGCAGCGCAGTCACCGTGTCCACGCTGCGCGCGGTAGTGTCCTGCAGCTGCGAGATCAGCAGCCTGGTGTCGGTGGATTCGGGACTATCAGCGGCGAGAGAAAGAAGTGCCTGCGTGGTGGCCAGCGGGGTTTTGAGCTCATGCGAGGCATTGGCCGCAAAGCGCTCATACTCGGCGAAGGAGCGCTCCAACCGGGCAAGCATCGAATCGAAGGTGTCCGAGAGTTCGGAAAACTCATCCCGGGGACCGGTCAGTCCCACTCGATGATCCAGCGACCCTTCGGCAGCCTTGCGCGCAGCCTGGGTAATCTCGTGCACCGGACGCAGCAGGCGACCGGCCACGATCCAGGAAATTAGCCCACCCACGAGGACCACGACGGCCAGGATCGCACCGGAGCTTTCCAGCAGCACCGAGAGCAGGTCGTGCACACTGCGCACCACCACGGAGCCATTTTTGCCATCGTCAGGGTTCGGCGAAGCAGGCACCTGAGCGGGGGGCGTCTGCAATGGGGCGATGTTCGAATCACTCGGCTTGAAACTATTAGGGGTGACGGCGCTGGTAATGGCATAGGTCGGCACATACTTCATGACCGCATAGAGCGCACCCATCATCAGCAAGCCACAGCCCAGCAGCATCGAGGTAAACACAATGGTGAGTCGAGCACGCGCGGTGACCCGCGGTCGCCAGGAAAGCAGCGAGGGCTTGGGTGCGGCGGCGGGGCTACTCAACGGGGGCCGCGATTCGGTAGCCCACACCCGACACGGTTTCGATGATCCCCGGCTGACCCAGCTTCTTCCGCAGGGTTGAGAGGGTCACCCGAATCGAGTTGGTAAAGGGATCCACGTTTTCATCCCACGCCTTTTCCAGGATGCGCTCGGCGCTCACGGTCGCCCCATCGGCAGCCATCAGCACCTCCAGAATGGCAAACTCCTTTTTGCTCAGACGAATATAGGTGCCGTCGCGGAACACATCGTGACGGAAGGCATCCAGACGCACTCCGTGATACTCATAGACCACCGGAGTCGCCTCGGCCGTACGTCGACCGAGTGCGCGCACCCGGGCGATCAGCTCGGGGAATGCGAAGGGCTTGGCCAGATAGTCATCGGCACCCAGTCGGAAGCCCTCAACCTTATCGGTCAACCGCCCCGAGGCCGTCAGCATCAGCACGCGAGCGCGGGATCCGGCGGCCGAGAGCTCGGCGCAGACCCGGTCTCCGTGAATCACCGGAAGGTCGCGATCCAGGACCACAACGTCGTACTCGTTGACCGAGTCCATCTCGAGCGCGGTGGCGCCATCGTAGGCGATGTCCGCGGCGATAATCTCGCGTCGGAATGCCTCGTGGATGGCCTGAGCCAGGAGCTCCTCATCGTCAACAATCAATACTCGCATCGGTGCGCCCCTTTCCGGACGTTGCGATAATCGCCCGATGCGATCATCTGATATGCAAATATTTAAGCACATTAGATGTAAAAAAAACATCAATTATTTTATTGACATCACCTGAACACCCCCTCGGCTGTACTGGAATCACGTTCACCCCGAACGCACCAACCAACGAGGAGATTCACCATGAAAACCATCCCTTTCACCCGTAAAACCCGCCTGGCTGCCGCACTGGCGGTCATCCCGCTGAGCATCGCACTCCTGGCCGGATGTAGCGCAGGCTCCTCGGGTAACAGCCCATCCCCCGAGGCCGGCGGCGACAGCAAGCCCGCCGCGGGCAACGGCGGCGGCACCACCGATCAGCAGTACCAGGAGTGGGTCCTGAAGTTCAACGGCTGCATGGAAAAGCTCGGCCACGATATGCCCGAGCCCGGGCAGGCAATGCAGGGCCTGGAGGAAGGCCCCGAGCTGGATGCCTATCTGGCAGATTCAGAAAAATGTATGAAGGAGGTGGGCGAGGCACCAGGCGCCAACAAGAAGTCTAAGGAGGAGGTCAACGAGGCCGCTCTGAAGTTCTCGCAGTGCCTGCGCGACAACGGCATCGATGTCCCCGACAGCGACCGCCCCAACGCGATCACGGTCCCGCAGAACGCCGACAAGGCTGTGCTCGACAAGTGCAATAAGGAAGCCGGAATCGGAGCCAACTAATGGGAGCAACCACACACCCAGCCTCACGCCGCAAGCGGCTCGGACTCATCATCTCGCTCGCCGCGGTGGTTGCGATCGGCGCCGGAGCAGCATTCTTTGTCTTCCGCGGCGGCAGTGCCGCCGCCGATCCTCCGCCACCCGCAGCGCCGCCGCCCACCACCGAGGTGGTTCGGCAGACCCTCCAGGAAACCATTACCGCGCAGGGCAAGCTGGGTCACGGCGAAGCTCGAGACCTGGCCACGGCCCTGGCCGGCATCATCACCGGCCTGCCCGCGGGCGGTGCCACCATCGGACTGGGCCAGACCCTGTTCTCAGTGGACAATAAGCCGATCACCCTGATGCGTGGCAGTATCCCCGCCTGGCGCGACTTTGCCGCCGATATGGACAAAGGTCCGGATATCAAGCAGCTCGAGCAGAGCCTTGCCGACCTGGGTTTCTTTGGGGGAACCCCGGATGAGAAGTTCACCGCGGCCACCACAACCGCGATCAAGAAGTGGCAGAAATCGCTGGGCCTGGAGCAGACCGGAACCATTGCGCTGGGCACCATCGTCTTTGAGCCCGAGGATGTTCGGGTGAACTCAGTGGAGACGGTGCTTGGGAGCATGGCCGGGGGCGAAAAACCGATCCTCACCATCACCGGACTCGGCCGGAAGATCACCGCCGACCTCAAGCTCGCCCAGCAGTCCATCGCGACCGTGGATGGCAAGGTCACCGTCAACCTACCCGACGGAACCAAAACCACCGGCACCATTGCATCGGTGGGCACCCCCATCAGCCGAGATGGTGATGGCGGAGGCGATGGCGGAGGTAAGGCCAGCACTGTGATTCCGGTGGAGATCATTCTGGATGATCCCGCGGCCGGGGCAGGCCTCCAGGAGGCCGCGGTGTCGATCGATTTCCCCACCAAGAGCGCCGAAAACGTGCTCGTGGTCCCGGTCGGGGCCCTGACCCCGGATGGGAAGGACGGCTACTCGGTCGAGATCCTCAACGCCGATGGCACCACCAAGAAGGTCTCCGTAACCCCGGGCCTGTTCGCCGGAGGCTCGGTGGAAATCACCGGTGACGGCGTGAAAGAGGGCGACCAGGTGGTGATTCCGAAACTATGAGTGCACACGTGATCGAACTCAACCACGTAACCCGGGAACACGGAAGCCCGCCGGTGCGCGCGGTGGACGGGGTCTCCCTGATCGTGGAGGCCGGCGAGATGGTGGCGATTGTGGGGCCGAGTGGGTCGGGCAAGTCCAGCCTGCTGAACCTGATCGGGACCCTCGATCGGCCCACCACGGGCTCGGCCCTGATCGACGGCGCCGACGTCGCCCGAATGAGCGATAACGCCCTCTCGGCGCTACGTGCCTACCGGGTCGGGTTTGTCTTCCAGCAGTTCCACCTCTCCGAGGGGGTGTCCGCCATCGACAACGTGGCCGACGGCCTGCTCTACACCGGAGTGGGTCTGCGGGAGCGCCGACGCCGGGCGAGCGATGCGCTCACCCGGGTGGGGCTCGGTCACCGCACAACCCATAAGCCCTCCCAGCTCTCCGGTGGTGAGCGGCAGCGGGTGGCCATCGCGCGAGCGGTCGTCTCCCGTCCGCCGCTGCTGCTGGCCGATGAGCCCACCGGTAACCTCGACCAGACCTCCGGGGCCAGCGTGGTTGAGCTGCTGCATGAGCTCAACCGGGATGGAACCACCATCGTGGTCATCACCCACGACGTGGAGCTCGCCCAGAAACTCCCGCGCCGGATCATGATTCGTGACGGTCGCGTGGTTTCCGACAGTAAGGACACCCCATGAAACGCCGCCGCACCGCACAGGAACAGGTGAGCGCACTCCCGGCCAAGACCCGCTCGCGGCTCCTGCGCAAGGACGTGCTGCGCCTGGGAGCTTCGGGCCTCAAGTCACGGCCCACCCGGGTGGTCCTGTCGGCACTGGGTATCGCGATTGGTATCGCCGCGATGATCGCGGTGGTGGGCATCTCAACCTCGAGCCAGGCGAAACTCAACGAGCAACTCAGCTCACTGGGCACCAATATGCTCACGGTGGGGGCCGGAAAGTCGCTGTTCGGCGACCAGTCAAAACTCCCCGAGACCGCCGCCGGGCAGGTTTCCCGCATCGAGGGGGTGGAAAAAACCGCCTGGCTGGCAGAATTGGAGGGAATCAAAAGCTATCGCAGCCGGCTAATCGACTCCGGGCAGTCCGGTGGCATCACCGCCGCGGCCGTATCGGACACCCTGCTTGATGTGACCGAGGCGAGCATGAAGTCCGGAAACTGGTTCAACGAAGCCACCGCGAACTACCCCACGGTGGTCCTCGGGGCCAAGGCAGCGCAGCGACTGGGCGTGGTCACCCCGGGCACTCAGGTGTGGATTCACGATCAGCTGTTCACGGTGTTGGGTGTGCTGGACCCGGTGCCGCTGGCCCCCGAGCTCGACACGATGGCGATGTTCAGCGAACATACGGCCATTGAGACGCTCGGCTGGGAGAAGAACCCCACCACGATTTATGAGCGATCTTCGGATGAGTCGGTGGATGCGATTCGCGCCCTTCTCCCCCGGGCCGTGAACCCCGAGAACCCCGAGGAGGTGGAGGTCTCGCGTCCATCGGACGCACTGGCCGCCAAGAACGCCGCCGACACCGCCTTCACCGGGCTGCTGGTGGGACTCGGTTCGGTTGCGCTCCTGGTCGGCGGCATCGGTGTCGCCAATACGATGGTGATCTCGGTCCTCGAGCGTCGCCGAGAGATCGGCCTCCGCCGTGCCCTCGGTGCCACCCGAAAACACATCCGCTCGCAGTTCCTCGCCGAGGCGCTGCTGCTCTCGGCTCTCGGTGGGGTGGCCGGGGTGGGGATCGGCATGGTGGTGATCACGGTGTTTGCCAACGCCAACGGGTGGCCAGTTTCGGTGCCACCGCTGGTGATCATCGCCGGCGTCGCGGCCACGATCGTGATCGGGGCGGTGGCCGGGCTCTACCCGGCGATTCGTGCGGCGCGCACGCCTCCCACTGCGGCGCTGGCGAGCTAGCAATTGTTCCCTCGGGCCTCACGGGTCCCGGGGGAACTTTTGCATGCCGTCATTTTTGCCATAAGACATATTAGATAATGTCGTGATTTTGCGTTTAATATGGCAGGGTCGAGTGCAGAGTGAAATATTAGGCTCACGACACAAACGAGGTTTCTCAATGCAGACGTTACCTGCTACCCGGCGTCCCACCCGACTCGCCCTCCTGATCGGCATCGCCGCCACCACGGTGGGCATCATTTACGGCTATGACTCGTCCAATATCGGTGGGGCGATGCTCTATCTCGCCACCGATTTCAACCTGTCCCTGGATCAGCAGCAGCTGGTGACCACCACGGTGGTGGTTGGCGAGATCCTGGGCGCGATCTTCGGCGGATACCTCTCCAATCGTTTCGGCCGCAAGGCGGTCATGGTCGGGGTCGCCGCGACCTTCGCGCTCTTCTCGCTCGCCTCCGGCCTGGCCCCGACGCTCGAACTGCTGATCCTCGCCCGCTTCCTCCTGGGGGCCACCATCGGCGTCTCGGTTGTGGTGGTGCCGGTATTTGTGGCCGAGTCGGCCCCGGCCCGCTCGCGCGGTGCGTTCCTGGTCATGTATCAGGTGGCAACCGTGATCGGCATCATCCTCGGCTACCTCATCGTCATGGCCCTCGCCCCCTCGGAGAACTGGCGCTGGATGCTGGGCCTCGCCGCGATCCCCGGCCTAGTCATCACCTTTGTCCTGCTGAAGCTGCCGGATACCCCGCGCTGGTATCTGCTGCACGGCCGACTCGACGAGGCCCGCGCGACCCTAGCCGGCATCGAGGGCGAGGGCGGCGATGTGGAGCGCGAGCTGGCGCTGATCCAGGACAGCATGAACACCCACAAAAAGGGAACCTGGCGGGACATGCTGCGCCGCCCGTTCCTGCGCGCGACCCTGTTCATCGTGGGCCTGGGATTCTTTGTGCAGATCACCGGTATCAACGCGATCGTCTACTACAGCCCGCGCATCTTCGAGGCGATGGGCTTCACCGACGACGTGACCAAACTGGGCCTCTCGGCGCTCGTGCAGGCGGCGGGCCTAGCCGCGGTATTCCTCGCACTCGCGTTCATCGATCGTCTGGGGCGCCGCCCGGTCCTGCTGATCGGCATCGGCACCATGATCCTCGCCAACGCGCTCCTGGTCACCGTGTTCCTGGTCGGCAACGGCACCTTCACCGGTGCCCTCACCACGCTGGGCTTTATCGGCCTGATGCTCTTCACCGCGGGGTTCTCCTTCGGATTCGGCTCGCTGGTGTGGGTCTACGCGGGCGAAACGATGCCCACGCACCTGCGCTCGCTCGGGGCGAGCACGATGCTCTCGGCCAACCTGGTGGGCAACATTCTGGTCGGATCCCTGTTCCTGACGGTGCTCACCCGCCTCGGGGGCTCGGGCACGTTCCTCTGCTTCGGGATCCTCGCCCTGGCTGCCTTTGGCTTCGTCCTCCGCTTTGCCCCGGAAACCAAGGGCCGCGACCTGGAGGAAATCGGCCAGTTCTGGGCGGCCGGCGGCCGCTGGAACGACACCACGGGCGCAGCCGAAAAAGCCTCGCAGCCTCGGGATAGCGCCCAGCGCTAACCACCCCACGAAACGTACAGAACCCCCTCGGCTTTCCGAGGGGGTTCTGTATTGAGACGATGTTCGCGCAAGAGGACCAACGACCTCGGGAGCGCCAGATCCCCATCGCCACAAACAAAAACTCCCCGCTTCGAAAAGCGAGGAGTTGATTTGCTGGGGTACCTGGACTCGAACCAAGAACAACTGAACCAGAATCAGCCGTGTTGCCAATTACACCATACCCCATCAGTTCGGAACCTTTTTCTCAGTGCCGTGCTGATGTTTCTAGAATAGCCCGAGGCTTAGCTGGACGCCAAATCGACGGCATGAATGCGCGTGTCGAGCGTGTCGCGCAGCACCGCTGCGGCCGTGCGCGCACCGGCACCGGCGGCCACGATCAGCTGCTGCGGACCGGGAGGGGTGATATCCCCCACCGCGTATACGCCGGGCACGCTGGTACGACCCTCGGCATCCACGGTGATCAGCGCACCCACCTCGGGGTCGACAGAGTCCGCCGCCGGGCCCACGTGGGCACTGACGGTACGCTCGAGGCCCAGGTCGGCGAGGAAGCTGTCCGGGACGGTCCACTCCGGCCGCACAAAACCGGCGCTGCGCTCAAGAACCTCACCGTCGGCAAACCGCACGCCGGTCAGACCGGTGCGGTCGCCCACCAGCTCGGCAATAGGCCTGCGATCCAGACGGATTCCCGCCCCGGCCAGCTCGGCCTCGGCGGTAGCCGGAACGCGGTCGCTGCCATTGCTCAGCGCGATCACATCGTTCGACCACAGCGAGGTGTGCAGTGCGCGGCGCACCAGGTCCTCGGTTTCGCCGAGCATCAGCAGCGGCTGGTCGCTCTTTTCGAAGCCGTCGCACTCGAAGCAGGAGTGAACGGAGGTGCCATAGAACGCGCGCAGGCCCTGGACCTGCGGCAGACGCTCGGTCAGCCCGGTCGCGAGCACCACGCGGCGCGCACGCACCTCGTGGTTGGCGGCCCCGCGCACGCCGGTAGCCTTGACCACAAAGCCCTCCCCCGCCGGGGTGATGCTGTCGACCTGGGCGAAGGCCACGGTTCCGTTTTCGTAGGCTTCCACATCCTCCCGGGCGAGGCGTCGCAGCTCAAGCGGCGGCACCCCGTCCCGAGTGAGGAAACCGTGGGACATCAACGTCGCGGCGTGCCGCGGACGGTTTCCATCCAGCACCAGCACACGCTGACGCGCACGCACCAGGTTCAGTGCACAGGACAGTCCGGCGGGGCCCCCGCCCACAACCACAACGTCAACATCCATCATTATTTCTATTCCCCTCGCAGTGCGGACAGACGCTCGAGACGCGCCAGCGTCTCGGCCTTGCCCAGGATTTCCATCGACTCAAACAGCGGCGGGGAGATCCGGCGACCGGAAATTCCCACCCGGAGCGGACCATAGGCGATCCGCGGCTTGAGTTCGAGGCCGTCGATCAGGGCGGACTTCAGCGCCTCCTGAATCGGGTCGGTCGTGAAATCTGCCACACCCTGCAGTGCGGCGATTGCGGCGGTCAACACATCCGTCGTGTTGGCCGGAAGGCTCTTCAGCGCGTCCTCCTGGTAGTCCAGGCTGGCGGCGTCGGTGAACAGGAAGCCGAGCATGGCCGGAGCCTCACCCAGCAGGCCGATGCGCTCCTGCACCAGCGGGGCAGCCTCGGCCAAAATTTCGCGCTCGGCCTCGGTAACCTCGGCACCCAGCACACCCGCGGTCTGCAGGTAGGGAATGGTGCGCTCGGCAAAGTCGGCCACATCCAGCAGTCGGATGTGGTCACCGTTGATCGATTCGGCCTTCTTGAGGTCGAAGCGTGCCGGCGAGGGGTTCACGTCGGCCACGTCGAAGGCGGCAACGAACTCGTCGATGCTGAACACGTCTCGGTCCGCGGACAGGCCCCAACCCAGCAGCGCCAGGTAGTTGACCAGGCCCTCGGGGATGAATCCACGCTCGCGGTGCAGGAACAGGTTCGACTCGGGGTCGCGCTTGGAGAGCTTCTTGTTGCCCTCACCCATGACGTAGGGCAGGTGGCCGAAGCGCGGGATCGCGGTGGCGACACCGATCTCGATCAGGGCCGAGTACAGGGCGATCTGACGCGGGGTCGAGGGCAGGATGTCCTCGCCGCGCAGCACGTGGGTGATGCCCATCAGGGCGTCATCCACCGGGTTCACCAGGGTGTACAGCGGCTGACCGTTGGGGCGCACCAGCACGAAGTCGCTAAACGAACCGGCGGGGAAGGTGATCTCGCCACGCACCAGGTCGTCAAAGCTCAGGTCGGTGTCCGGCACGCGCAGACGCAGCGCGGGCTCGCGGCCCTCGGCGCGGAACGCGGCCTTCTGCTCCTCGGTGAGGTCGCGGTCGAAGTTGTCGTAACCGAGCTGCTTGGCGCGGCCGGCGGCCTCGTTACGGGCGTCGATTTCCTCGGCGTTGGAGAAGGACTCGTAGAGGTGACCGGAAGCCTTGAGCTTCTCGATGACCTCGGCGTAGATCTCCGAACGCTGGGACTGGCGGTAGGGACCGTGCTCGCCGCCGACGCCCTCACCCTCATCCCAGTTGATGTGGAGCCAGCGCAGGCCATCGAGGATCTGCTGGTAGCTTTCCTCGCTGTCGCGGGCCGCATCGGTGTCTTCAATACGGAAGATGAGCTTGCCGCCGGTGTGGCGGGCATAGGCCCAGTTGAACAGCGCCGTGCGGATCAGACCGACGTGCGGGGTACCGGTGGGCGACGGGCAGAAACGGACACGAATGTCGGAGCCGGTCGCGGTGGTTACGAGGTGTGAGAGAGAGGTAGACATCGCAATCATTCTATCGCGAACCGGCCCGCGCGGACCCGACGAGTATGTGCCTCATGGTTATGACGCTAACAGCGCCGAATGTGCCCTCCGAGGACCGCGTCGGTTTTCGAACGGGCGCGCGACGGATGACCCTCGAACCAACAAACCGGGCCCCTCCCTCACCGCGAATGCGGAAGGAGGGGCCCGGTGAGAAAGACGGATTAGCGCACCGGGTTGCTCAGGATGCCCAGGCCCTCGATCTCGCACTCCACGCGGTCGCCGGGGTTCATCTCGCCCACGCCCGCGGGGGTGCCGGTGAGGATGATGTCGCCGGGCAGCAGGGTGAAGGCGGCGCTGACGTACTCGATAATCTTGGGGATGTCGTGGATCATGTCATCCAGCACACCGTCCTGACGCACCTCGCCGTTCAGGCGGGAGATGATGCGCTTGCCGGCCGGATCAAACTCGGTCTCCACGATCGGGCCGATCGGGCAGAACGAGTCCAGGCCCTTGGCCCGGGCCCACTGGCCGTCGGATTCCTGCAAGTCGCGGGCGGTCACGTCGTTGGCGATGGTGTACCCAAACACGACCTTGTCGGCGTCGGCGGCGGGCACGTTCTTGGCCACCGACCCGATGATGATCGCCAGCTCCGCCTCATAGGACACGCGCTTCGTGATCGGCGGGATCAGGATCGGGTTTTCCGGCCCGATGACCGAGGTGTTGGGTTTGAAGAACAGCAGCGGCTCGGCCGGCGGGGTCGCATCCGCGCCACCCATCTCGGTCACGTGGTCGCGGTAGTTCTTGCCCACCGCGACGATCTTCGAGCGCGGGATCACCGGGGCCAGCAGGGTCACCTCACCCAGCGGCACACGCTCGCCGGTGGTGTCGAAGCCCGCGTACATGGGATCCCCGTCGAGGACCACGATCTCGGTCTCGTCGATGATGCCGTAGGCGATGCGATTGTCGTGACTAAAACGTGCGATCTTCATGCACCCATCCTAAACCTGAACGACGCCGCCCCGGCTCGAATCTCCGAGCCGGGGCGGTGTCGTGAATGCCTGGATTAGCCGTCGACGCGGACCATCCAGCCGTGACGGTCCTCGCGGCGACCGTACTGAATGTCGGTGAGTTCCTCGCGGATGCTCAGGGTCAGTTCGCCGGGCTCGGCGTCCTCGGATCCGATGGTGAAATCGGTGGACTTGAGCTGGCCGATCGGGGTGATCACCGCGGCGGTACCGCAGGCGAACACCTCGGTGATGGTGCCGTCGGCCTCGCCCGCACGCCACTCATCGATACCGATGGCGCGCTCCTCCACCGTGTAGCCACGGTCCTGGAGCAGCTGGATGATGCTCGCGCGGGTGATGCCCTCGAGGATGCTGCCGGTGAGCTCGGGGGTGACCACGGTCTTGTCGTTGCGGACGAAGAACACGTTCATGCCGCCGAGCTCGTCGATCCGGGTGCCGGTCTCGCCGTCCAGGAACATGACCTGGGCGCAGCCGTTGCGGTACGCCTCCTCCTGCGGGAGCAGCGAGGCGGCGTAGTTGCCACCACACTTAGCGGCACCGGTTCCACCGCGGCCGGCGCGGGAGTACTCGGTGGACAGCCAGATCGAAATCGGCTTGATACCCCCGGTGAAGTACGCACCGGCGGGGCTGGCGATCACCAGGTAGCTGGCCTTGTGAGCCGAGCGCACACCGAGGAAGGTCTCGTTGGCGATGGTGAACGGACGCAGGTACAGGCTGGTGTCCGGGGCGCTGGGAACCCAGCGCTCATCGGCCTTAACGATCTGACGCACCGACTCGACGAAGTCCGCCACCGAGAGCTGCGGCAGGGCCAGGCGGGCGGCGGAGCGCTGCAGACGCTCGGCGTTCTGGTCGGGACGGAAGGTCCAGATCGAACCGTCGGCGTGACGGTAGACCTTGAGGCCCTCGAAGATCTCCTGACCGTAGTGCAGCACCGAGGAGGCGGGGTCGAGGATCAGCGGGCCGTAGGGAATGACGCGGGCGTCGGCCCAGCCGTTTTCCACGGTCCAGTCGATCTGCACCATGTGGTCGGTGAAGTGGTTACCAAAGCCCGGGTTGGCAAGGATCTGTGCGACCTCCTCCGCGCTGCGCGGGGAGGTGTTGGCCTCGTGCGAGAACGCGAGCGGGGCGGTGGTGGTGTCATGTGCCATGATTCAAATCCTTCAAACGTTACTGTGCTGCGGTGATCAGGGCGGCGATCGCGTCGCCCACCTGAGCGGTGGAACGGGTAGCCCCGTTACGAGCGGCGATATCGGCGTCCACGGCGGCCACAACCCGCTGAGCGAGTTCGGGGGCACCGAGGTGATCAAGCAGCAGTGCTGTGGAGAGGATCGCCGCGGTGGGATCGGCGATCTGCTTCCCAGCGATGTCGGGAGCGGACCCGTGTACCGGCTCGAACATGCTGGGGAAGGTGCCGTCGGGGTTGATGTTGGCCGAGGCAGCCAGTCCGATGCCGCCGCTGATTGCGCCGGCCAAATCGGTGAGAATGTCGCCGAAGAGGTTGTCCGTGACGATGACATCAAATCTAGCAGGGTCGGTGACAAAGAAGATAGTTGCCGCGTCCACGTGCAGGTAGTCCACACTCACCTGCGGGTATTCGGTGGCGACCTCGTTGACGATGCGCTGCCAGAGCTTACCGGCGAAGGTCAGCACGTTGGTCTTGTGCACCAGGGTCAGCTTATTGCGACGCTGGGTGGCGATCTCAAACGCGTGGCGGACCACCCGCTCCACACCGTAGGCGGTGTTGACCGAAACCTCGTTGGCCACCTCGGCGGGGGTACCCACGCGGATCGCGCCACCGTTTCCCACGTACGGACCCTCGGTGCCCTCGCGAACCACCACAAAGTCCACATCTCCGGCGTTCGCCAGCGGGCTGGGAACACCCGGGTAGACCTTGGTCGGGCGCAGGTTCACGTAGTGGTCCAGGCTGAAGCGGAGCTTGAGCAGCAGACCGCGCTCGATATTGGCATCGCGCAGTCGCGGGTCTCCGGGAACGCCGCCGATGGCACCCAGCAGGATCGCGTCGTGCGCCGCAATGGCCTCCAGATCGGTGTCGGTCAGGACATCGCCGGTCTCCAGATAGCGGGCCGCACCGAGCGAAAACTCGGTTTTGTCGATGCTGAGCTCGGAGCCCTCCACGACGGCGTCAAGGACCTTCACCGCCTCGGCTACAACCTCGGGTCCGATTCCGTCTCCGCGAATCACGGCAAGTTTGACACTGCGCGACATTATGCTCCTGCTCAGCCTGGGGTGGGTGTTGTTGAATCCACCTTACTCGTGCGCGGGAGTGCGTGTGGACGCGGTTACTGCAGCAGAAGCAGGACCGCGAGTGGCAGGGTCACCGCGTACCCAGAGCCCAAACGTTCGGGGCGCAGCAGCAGCGGCGGCAGGATTGCGGCCACGATCAGGACGTAGACCATCGCCAGCGGCGGCACCGTGCCGATACCGAGGATCCCGCAGACCAACTGGACCGGCAGGGTCATCAGGGCCGCGGTGACCACGCCGGTACCGATATCCACCGGGCCCAGGTGCCAGGATCGGCGGGCAAAGCGGCGCTCGAGCGCATTACCGGTGCAGGCAACCACGATCAACACGATCACAAAGAAGACCGCGACACCCACCACGCTCAGGGTTGCGACCTGCTCGGCGCGCACCGGGTCGCGCAGCAGCGCCAGGAGTTCTTTATGCGTGGAGGTGCGCACCTGATCCACCAGCACCAGGTAGCGCGGAATCGAGGCCAGGGTCGCCACAAATACGAAGGCGATCCAGGCAAAGACCGAGGAGGTGCGCGGAGGTACCGGCGCGATCGGTGCAGGGGTACTCATCGGGTCTCCTCCCGGACGTATTCGGTGACAACCGTGCGGTTGAGGGGGTAGCGTTCCCGCTCCACAAAGCCGTGTCGAGCTAGCTCCCGCTTCATCGCCTTGATTTCCGGGGTGGTGTGCTGTGAGCCGGCCACCCAAACGGTACTGACGCCTCGCAGCCGCTCCCCCAGTTTGCGCGGCGGCAGCGTCACATCGTTGAAGTTGCCGTTCTCCAGGTCGCTGCGCACAAACGCAAGATCCTCAAGCCCGGCAAACTCCGCGGGGTAGCCGTTGACGCTGAGTCGCGGACGAATGGTGGTCGTCTTGTCATTTTGCAGGAAGAACGCATCCCCCGGTGAGGCGTGCTCGGCGATGGTCTGCGCGGTCTGGAGGAAGTCAACGCCGTTCTGCTTGGCGTAGGGTCCGCGCTGAGCCACGTAGGTCGGCAGGCTTGCCAACGCGATCGCCCCCACCAATACCCAGACGATCCAGCGCCGCGAAAACACCGAAACCGCCAGCGCCAACAGCAGCGCAAAACCCGGGGTGGTGAACGACATGTAGCGCGAGGTGTAGAGCGGACCGAACAGCGAGTTGGCGATCAGCATCAGAATCAGCGGGGCAAACGCCCAGCCCGCGGCGAGCGCCACCAGCGGCGTACCAAACCGGGCCAGGATCTGTGGGAGACGACGCCCGGCGATCACCAGCAACACAATTACGAGGATCGCCAGCAGCCAGGACCCATCCAGCCACGGCTCCACCAGCGTCGTCCAGGCATTGACGATGGGCTGTCCGGAGAGCCAGGCAATCTGTCCGCGCTGTCCATACCCGGCCCGGACCAGCGGGAGCACGGCCGCCAGAATGATCAGCGCCGAGATTCCCCAGCGCAGCAGCGTTCGGCGATCCCGATGCGCAAACAGGAGGTAGGCGAGGTGCGCGGCGAGGATCAGCCCGGCATACATGAACAGGTAGATGGTGGCAATACTCACCACCGTGTAGATCACCCAGGACCACCAGGTGTTGCGCCGAGCGGCCGAGATCAACGCGATCACGCCCCACACTACGATGGCCGCGGCGAGCGCATAGGAGCGCCCCTCGATGCCCATAAACGTGGTGCGCGGCAGAACCAGGTAGATCAGCGCGGCGAGCACCCCGAATCGAACCCCGGCGAGCTTCGACCCCAGCACCACCAGTCCCGCGGTGCCGAGTCCCACGGCGAGCGCCGAGAACCCACGTAACGCAACCGAGGAGTCACCAAACGCCTGAATCCAGAAGTGAATGAGGGCGTAATAGAGCCCGTGCACCGCGTCCTTGTGCTGGAGGAATTGCCAGAGTCCCGGGCCGCCCAGGCGCGCGGCCATCAGCGTGGCGATCTCATCAAACCAGAATGAGGGGGTCGCGCTGCCGATCCAGGAGATCCCGGCGGCCAGCAGACCGAGCACTATGGCCAAGGCTGGCACGGAGCGCAGCATTCGCCGGACGGACGGGGTACGCATAGTCGAGGGCAAGCCGTGTCCTTTCTCTCCCACACTCAAACGGGATGACACCCGTGTGGGATGCGCATCAGTGCTCAACCCTAGCGCCGACAACCCGTAAGTTTGCCGAGCGCCTCACCACCCTTGTTTTCAGCGCCCCGCACGGCGAGGATGGAGGCGGGACATGCCCACAAGGCGCTGCCCGGCACACGAAATCGACGAGGATTTCGGTGCGGAAGGAGGAACCATGTTTAGTGCTCCACGTTCGGCCATCGTGATCGGTGCGGGAATGGTGGGCCTCGCCACGGCCCTGGAACTCTGCCGCCGCGGGGTCGCCGTGACGGTCCTGGATCGTGAGGGAGTGGCTGCAGGCTCCTCCCTCGGGAACGCGGGATGGATTAGCCCGGGTCTGGCGATGCCCCTCGCGGACCCGGCGATCTGGCCGAACGCGATCCGTTCGCTGCTGGATCCCGATGCGCCCCTGCACATTCCCCCGCGCATCGACCCCCGCCTCTGGAGCTTCCTCGCCCGCTTTGCGTCCCACGCCACGCACCGGCGCTGGGACCACACGATGGCGGCACTCACCACGCTGGACACCCTCGCCCTGGACGCCTTTGACCGCCTGGTCGCTGCCGGGGTGGCCGAGCCGACCCATACGACCCCGTACACCGTCGCCTTCGAGCGCGGCCGCGATGCCCGCGGGTTTGTGGATGAGCTGGCCCGCGTCGCCCGAGCCGGACAGGATGTGACGCTCGAACGGGTCCACACCGCCCCGGCCCAACTCTCCGGCGCGGTGAGCGCCGTCTATACGCTGAGCGGGCAGCGCTTCCTGGCACCGGGGCCCTTCGTCGCTGACCTTGCCCGGGTCCTGCGCGAACACGGCGGCACCATCCTGACCGGCGAACGGGTGGACCGCATCGACCCGCAGCGTGGCCAGGGCCGCCGTGAGGTGCGGGTACGCACCCGTTCCGGCTCGGTCCACACGGCCGACGCGGTGGTCATCGCGACCGGGGCCTGGCTTCCCGATCTTGCCCGACGCTTCGGGGTGCGCACTCGTGTTCAGGCGGGTCGTGGATACTCGTTCAGCGTGCCCACCGCCGAACCGGTGCAGGGCCCCATCTACTTCCCCACCCAGCGAGTGGCCTGCACCCCGTTCCGCGGCGGGCTACGCGTGGCCGGGACCATGGAGTTTCGCGGACCCGACGAACCCCTGCAGCAGCGCAGAATCCAGGCGATCGTCCGCTCGGTGCGCCCGCTGTTTCGCGGGGTCGACCTGGATGATCGCTCGAACGAGTGGGTCGGTTCTCGCCCGGTGACCCCCGACGGCCTCGCCCTGATCGGGCGTACCCGAGCCCCCGGGGTCTATGTTGCGGGCGGGCACGGGATGTGGGGCATGGTGCTCGGACCGATCACCGCCGAGCTCCTGACCGAGCAGATCATGACCGGTATCGCCCCCGAGATCCTCACCCCATTCGATCCGCTGCGCTAACAACACAACCCCGGATGCACGGGGCATCCGGGGTTGTGTGGGGTGAGACTAGCGGGCGTTACGCAGCGTGAAGACACCCACGATTGCGGCGGCGGCCACCAGGCCCGCACCGATCCAGGCGACCACACCGGCACCGCTGTCGAAGGCATGACGGGCGGATTCCAGCAGGGTTGCCGCCAGGTCCGGCGGCAGGGTCTCGGCCACATTGGCCGCGCCACCCAGGGTTTCCCCGGCGGCGTGCACCTGCTCGGGGGTCAGACCCTCGGGCAGCACCACCCCGGCACGGTAGTAGGCGGACAGTACGGTACCGAGCGTCGCGGTACCCAGCACCGCACCCAGCTCGTACGCGGTCTCGGACACGGCCGACGCCGCCCCGGCCTTCTCCGGCGGAGCACCGGAGATGATCAGCTCGTTGGACACGGTTTCGGCGGCACCGATTCCGAGGCCCAGCAGGGCGAAGGCCACCATCATCTCGTAGGCGCCGATGTCGCCGCCTGTGAGGGCCACCAGCACGTAGCCGGCGATACTCGTGAGCAGGGCGACCGGGATCACGATCGAGGGACGCACCCGCTTGGCGACCGGCACCACACCGAGGCCCGCGATGATCATCACGATCAGACCGGGCACCAGCACCAGGGCCGCATCAAACGGCTTGAGTCCCAGCACTAGCTGCAGGTGCTGGGAGACGAAGAACAGTCCACCCACCAGCGCAACCACGCTGAGCAGGTTGATCAGCACCGCACCGGAGAACTGGCCGCGGCGGAACAGGGTCATGTCCAGCATCGGGCTCTCGATGCGCAGCTGACGACGCACGAAGGTGACACCGCAGGCGAGACCGATCAGTAGGGTGATAACCGCCAGGGGCACGTTCGCACCCTCGGCGAAGGTCTTGATCGAGAACACAAACGGGGCCATGGTACCCAGAGCCAGCGGGATCGACAGATAGTCAATCTTGCCGGGGTTGGGGTCCTTGGACTCGGGGATCAGGATCGGCAGCAGGATCACCAGCGGCAGCAGCATCGGCACGGCCAGCAGGAAGACCGATCCCCAGGGGAAGCTGCCCAGCAGCAGGCCACCGACGACCGGACCCAGGGCGCTACCGGCGGAGAACGCGCTGGCCCACACGGCGATCGCCAGGCGACGCTCGTTACGGTCGGTAAAGATGTTGCGCAGCAGCGACAGGGTCGAGGGCATCAGCATGGCACCGAAGAAACCGAGCAGGGCACGGGCGAGGATCAGCTGTCCGGCCGAACCGGCAAACGCGGCAAAGACCGAAACCAGGCCGAAGCCGATCGATCCGATCAGCAGGAGTTTTCGACGACCCAGGCGGTCGCCGAGGCTGCCCATCGGGACCAGCAGGCCCGCGAGGATCAGCGGATAAATATCGACCACCCACAGCAACTCGGTGGCCGACGGGGTCAGCGCTTCCGAGATGGCCGGGAGGGCAAAGTTTAGGACGGTGTTGTCCACCGATACGAGCAGCACCGGGAGCATCAGCACAACGAGTGCGGCCCAGCGGCGGGTACGGCTGAGCGAGTCTGCCGCGGTGCGGTTGACGGAAAGCATGTTCACCTCTTCAATTACGAACTTATTTACTGTACCGTCTGGACGGTATACAATCAATATGATCGTGAATTTCAGTCGAAAGGAGTCGCATGGCTGCCGAGAGCACAACACGAGAACGCATCCTCGACGCGTTCGAATCCCTGCTCATCACCCAGGGGGAACGGGCCACCACCATCGAGGCGTGCGCCGCCCAGGCGGGCATCTCCAAGGGTGGATTGCTCTACCACTTCGGCTCCCGAGACGCACTGATCCTGGGCCTGATCGCCCGGGCCGATGTCCTCTCGGCCGAGTACCTGGCCGAGATGACGGCCTCCCCCGACGGAGTTGTGGACAGTCTGATTCGCACCTCACTGTTCAGCGACGACCGTTTTGACCACGCCACCATCGCCCTCAACCGGCTGGCTCAGGAGGATCACCGGGCCATCGCCTGCCTCCAGCGCTTTCGCCGCGACACCATCGCCCTGCTGGAGAAAGAGCTGGGCGATCCGGTCCTTGCCGAGACGGTCATGTTGATCAGCGACGGCATGTACTACGACTCGGTGCTGCGCACCCCCGAGGACAGCACTGTCCCCACTCCCAATGCCGTACCCGCCGAGGCAATCCTGGCGGTTGTGCACCGACTGATTCCCACCCGAACCACCTAACCTCGCCCAACCCGAAGAGGAGAACTGCAATGACCCGCCCGCACCCGCGAGCGCGCCTGCGCCGCTCAAACCGAATCGAATTTGCCGCCTACACCGCGCTGGCCGTCGCCGTCGCGATTGTGGTGGTGTTTGTCCTGTTGGATGTGCTGGATCAGATCCTGCCGATCCCCCGCATCTTGGTCCTCGCCCTGGGCATTCTGGTGGTGATCGCCGCGGGGATCGGGCTACTCGCGCTGATGAGTGTGCGCGCCCGTCGCCGAATTGGTGCGCTGCGTACCGAGCGCCCGGACGCCCTGGTTTGGTGGATCACCCCGGCCGATAGTTTCGGACCCGCACTCTCCGCGCTGGGCGGCCCAGACCTCACCCGCCGGGAACTTGCCGACGGCCTGGCACTGGTCGCCGAACCCACCGGGCTGGGCTTCTTTCAGACCGAGCGCACCGATTCCCGACAGATCCTGACCCTCCCGGCAGGCTCCATCATCCGAGTGGAAACCGGCCGCCTCACCGCCGGCATGAATCGCCGCATCGGCATCGCACTGACCGTGCGTGATCGGGCCGGCGACCAGCACCTCCTGGGCTTCCTGGGGGTCCACGACGTGCTGCCGTCCTACCTCACCCAGCACGCCACCCGGGCTCTCGCCGCCGAGATCCGCCGCACCCTCGCGGAGTCCACGGAGCAGGCCGCTTAGCCGAACCACGGGCGTTCCCGCCTGTCACACTAGGATGGGTTCTCGGGGGAATGCATGATCACCATTGTTGACGATTCAGGGCCCAAAACCCTTCGGCAGACCATACGCGAAGAGCTCGTCATCCGCTCGGTCCTCATCTTTTTTGTGATCGTTCTGATCTACGTTGTGCTCTTCGGGGTGATTCAGGTTGTCCCCGATGGGGACGCGATGCTGGCCATCATTATCGGTACCGTGCTGGGAATCGCCATCGTCCTACCAATCATCGCCTGGCGTTCGCGCTATCCCCGCCTGCGCGCACGTGCGCTCCGAGAAGCGAATCCCGATGCGCTGGTGTGGTGGGTCGCACCGGGCAGGACCCTCCCCCAACGCCTCGAACCGTTTACCGGAATTCGACTCCGAGAGCGTTCCGTGCTGAGTGGTCTCACCCTCGTGGCTTCTCGGGGCTCGCTTCAGCTGTGGCACGGGAAACGTCGCGGCAATCGTAAAATCTTCGAGGTGGGCAGAAGAGACATCGTGAAAATCGAATCACGGTTTGTGGTGGCCCAACGCATGCGTCATCACGGCGTGGTGTTCACAATCGATACACGAGACGAGCAGCCCCCGCTGGTGATCGAACTCTATGGGATGCAGGATGTACTTGCCACTCACCTGAGCCGTGAGGCAAACACCGCCTTTGTGCGGGAACTCAAGCAGTCCCTGGGCCGCCGCCCGCGGGCACCTCGGCGGCCTGATACGCCCATCGCTCCCGAGTCCGTGTAACGCTGAAGGTCTGATTGCCCCAGCGGAGACGGATCTCATCTGTCGGCTGGTACTCAAGGAGGTGCCAGAAGGCCTCCGCCGTACTCGAAGTCTCCAGCATCACCGCCGGCACACCGATGCCACGCCTCCCGCGGCCCGGGGTCACCTGGATCGGAACAAAACTCTGCTCAAAAGCCACCATGACGTTAACCGTGACACCCAACTCGGTGACGCGGTGCAGGGCTTCGGATATTCGAGAGTCGTGCAGGACGATGACATAGGCGGAGCGGCCCCGTGTGTCTCGGTGAACCGTTGGAGAGATTTGAGGAGACATCAGGCTGTATGTGATCCTTCTGGCGGCCTCAGTGTGCACGCGGATGCGTGAGTGCGACGTCATTCGATATTCCCTTCTATGATCCGGTTGTACGCAGCATACGTCTCGTCTATGGCCTCCGACAGAGCACGTTCCAAAATGTTTGGCGAGGAGATCTCCTCAATCGTCTCGGGCGGACCGTGCCCAGGCCCGTGTCGGTGCACGGTCCCGTGATTCCGGGTATCTATCGACATCACCTCATGTGATTTCCCACGATGATCCCGCTGAGCAAGTACAACGGCGAACTCCACCAGCATTCCGCTGCGGACAAGGCGGACGCGACGGATAACCATCGTAAAGCTCCGGGGAAGATCGATTTCTTCAGTGGATTCGTCGGTCGGTTGGCCTCTGGGAAACCAAAGACCGGCCTTACCGCCCGCGCGCCTCGATCTCCGGGTTTCGCGCTCCGTCCGTTGTCGTTTTCGTGGTCCAAATTTATTTGCCATCGCTCCCCGTGTTTTCTCCTCCCCGTCAACGCTATGAATCGCGGACGCAAAAAGCATTTGGTGGCCAAAGCTGTGGAGAAATTGAGGGCGGAGTCGGTCTGTGGACAGCTATCCCCGGACAGGATGGGTCGCGCGCGTGACTCGCACTGGGGGCTATTTTCCGGACGGCACGCAACTAATCTGACATCAGGATTCGGGCGCGCCGCGCCGGACCGGAGAAAGGGGCATCATGGCGGGAAAGTTTGAGCTCTACACGGATAAGGCGGGCGAGTACCGTTTCCGGCTCAAGGCGGGAAACGGCGAGATCATCGCGGTCTCGGAGGGATACGCCTCGAAATCGGGTGCGCTGAACGGCATCGACTCGGTGCGACGCAATGCACCCGACTCCCCCGTCGTGGAGATCGAAAAGTAGCGTCCTCACAGACCAAAACGGCGGGGCCGGAGGAAAAATCCTCCGGCCCCGCCGTTTGATGTTTGAGTGTTACGCGGTGATACCCACGGCGCGCACGATCGCGGCGTCGATGTCGGTGCGAACCTGCTCGAGCAGCTCCTCCGAGACCGGGGAGTCCACGGTCAGCACGGTGAGTGCCTGGCCGCCGGCCTCGGTACGGGCAATCTGCATGCCGGCGATGTTGATGTTGGCCTCACCGAAGCGTGCACCGTACTGGGCAACGATTCCGGGACGGTCGGTGTAGAGCATCACGACGTGGTGCTCGGCGATCGGCACCTCGATGTCGTAGCCGTTGATGGCGACGAGCTTCTCGATCTGCTTGGGACCGGTGAGGGTACCGGACACCGAGATCTGCGATCCGTCGGCCAGCGCACCGCGCAGGGTGATGACGTCGCGGAAGTCCTCGCTGACCGGGTCGGTGACCAGGCGCACCTCGACACCGCGGGCCTCGGCCAGCAGCGGGGCGTTCACGTAGGACACCGACTCGCTCACAACCTGGCTGAAGATACCCTTCAGCGCGGCCAGCTTCAGCACGGAAACGTCGAAGTTGGTGATCTCACCGCGGATGTCGACCTCAACGCTGGAGAGCGGCGAAACGGTCAGGGCGGAGAAGATCTGACCCAGCTTCTCGACCAGCGAAATGCCCGGACGCACGTAGGGGTCGATGATGCCACCGGCAACGTTCACCGCGTCCGGCACCAGGTCGCCACCGAGAGCGAGACGCACGGACTTGGCCACCGAAACGCCGGCCTTCTCCTGTGCTTCCTCGGTCGAGGCACCCAGGTGCGGGGTCACGATGATGTTTTCCAGACCCAGCAGCTTCTGGTCGGTGGGGGGCTCGCTCACGAAGACGTCGAGGCCGGCACCGGCGATCTCACCGGCGACCAGGGCGTCGTGCAGGGCATCCTCATCGATCAGGCCACCGCGGGCCACGTTGACCACATACGCGGTCTTCTTCATGGCCTTGAGCTGCTCGGCACCGATCATGCCGATGGTCTCGGGGGTGCGGGGCATGTGGATGGTGATGAAGTCGGACTGGGCGAGCAGTTCGTCCAGGCTCAGCAGGGTCACGCCGAGCTGCTGCGCACGAGCCGAGGTGACGTAGGGGTCATAGGCTACAACCTTGACGCCGAAGGCCTTCAGACGCTCGGTGATCAGCGCGCCGATGCGGCCCAGGCCGATAATACCGACGGTCTTCTCGAACAGCTCGGTACCGGTGTACTTCGAACGCTTCCACTGTCCCTGAGCCAGCGCGTTGTGCGCGGCGGGGATGTGACGGGCGAGCGAGAGGATGTGACCCACGGTCAGCTCGGCGGCCGAGATGATGTTTGAGGTCGGGGCGTTGACCACCATGACACCGGCGTTGGTGGCGGCCTTGATGTCCACGTTGTCCAGGCCCACGCCGGCGCGGGCGATGACCTGCAGGTGCGGGGCCGCGGCGATGGCCTCGGCGTCTACCTGGGTGGCCGAGCGCACCAGAATGGCGTTTGCCTCGGCCAGGGCCGAGAGCAGGGCGGGACGGTCGGTGCCATCCACGTTACGGATATCGAAGTCGGGCCCGAGGGCATCGACAGTGGCGGGCGAGAGTTCTTCAGCAATCAGGACGACGGGTTTCGACACGAAAACAAATCCTTCTGGAACGAGGGTTGGGAAGACTCGCGCCGCATCATCGGGACGCCAGGTACGTACACTCTACTAGGTGATTCATTCCACTTTTGCCGCGGGTGAACGATCGTTCACCCGCGGGTGGTATTAGGCCAGGAAAAACGCGGCGGCGAGGCTCAGTGCGATGGCCGAAGAGGCCGCCACACCAACCAGATAGGTGAGGATCATCGAGATCCAGCCACGACGACGACCGATCCGGTAGGAGAGGTAGAACGCGATCAGCGGAACGATGATGCTGAGGATCAGCATGGTCCAGCCGAGGGCCGATACCGAGCCACCGGCTTCGGAAACCCGACGCGGAATCGTAATCGCGCTGCCCACACCGCCCCACACCTGATAGGCGAAGAGCAGACCAAACACCACGGCAATCGCGATGGTCAGCCAGCGGCGAACCTTCGAGATCGGGGTCGCCTTCTCGGCCGGGGTGGCCAGGGCATCGAGGTCGTCATCGGCAGGATCCGCATCGTCAACACCTGCATCGTGGATGTCGGCGTCAGCACTGTCGAGGTCCGTGGCGGAGCGCTTGTTACCGTCGGCGGTTCCGGACCGAGCAGCGTCGGTCGCGGAGGTCGAAACCGTGCCGGTATGCGTGGGTGTCGACTCGGGAGTTTCGCTCTCGGTCACGATTTCCTCATCCCGAGCGGACGAAGCGGACGGAGTGGTGCCGGGGGTGGATTCGGTCATTAGCGCACTCCAAGCAGGAAGGGAATCGGGGCCAGGACGATGGCACCGACGATCAGGGCCACCACGCGCCAGCGCAGCGACTCGGCCTGACGGGTATTCCACAGGGTGGCGCCAAACCACAGTGCGGGTGCCAGGACGGCGAGGATCTTACCGATCGAGGTCATTCCGGTTGCCAGCGGGTCGGCACCACCAAACACGATGGTTCCAATCGAGAGCAGCCAACCGATCATGTAGAGCAGGTACACACCGGCGAGGATCCCGTGCACAAGAAGCAGCACCGAACTCATCTGAGTGCCACCGGTGTTGACGGCGACCTCGGCCTTGGGTCCGCCCACCACGCGCCATCCCGGAGCCACCTCGGTGCCCGCGGCGGGGACCTGAGACTTCTTGGCGGGCTTCTTCTTGGGGGCTACGGCCGGGTTTTGACCAACCAGCGTGGCATCGGTCGCGTCGCCGGCCCAGCTCAGGGCGTCGTCATCGGAGGGGGTGCTCATACCTCCAGATTACCGGACGCGCCGCGCCTCTCGACCAATGCCAGACATCAGCTCTTCGGGACACTCCGAACGCAGGGTATACACGGGTCGATTCTGCACCGTCAGCGTGACCGCGGGGCCTCCGCTCAGCAACAAGAACCGTTTCCCCGGCATCAGGCGATAACCAACGCCACCCGCGGCGCGCGGCAAAACCGTGACTTTCTGCATCGCGACGATGGACGTTACCGGGATGCGCACAACTCGCAGCGGAGACAGATAGCCGCGAATCTCGCCCTCGCTCACACACACTCTGGTGCGGTTCAGGATTCCCACGGCACTCGCAAGACCAAGGATCAGGAGCAGCCAGATTCCCGCCGCGACAAGCACCGGGAAAGCGGGGGTTCCCCAGACAGGCCCCAGCGACCCAATAATCAGGCATTCCGATCCGGCGGCGATAACCGCCGCCGTGATACCCAGCCAGGTCAGCCCGCGTGGACCACGCAGCGTTTCGGTGTACATTCTCCCCCGATCATCCCCCTCGTGTCCCGGCACCAGGAATGGGCGAGGGGTCCTTCACTTAGACCCTAGACCAGGGAGTAGGTGAAATGGCCGCGGTAGTTGGTGACGGTGCCCAGCAGCGGATTGGTCACGAGCACCTGCACGGTGCGGCGATTGTTTTCAGCGTCCCAGCCGTCCTCTACGCGGACGCTCACGCCGAGCAGGCGAGGCAGACGCAGTCGCAGCGGGCCGAGGCGTAGCGCGCACTCCTCCGAGCGCAGGGAGAGGTGACCCCGTTCGGTCGCGGTGCAGCGCAGGATGATTTCGATCACACGCCAGGTACCCACCCGGTTGCGCAGGGTACCCGGCGTGGGTCCGGCAAGGATGATGTCGCTCATCGCTCGGGTGACTCGGCGGAAACGGAAAAGGCGGAAGGCGGCGAGGGTGGGGGCTCCATGCTCATCGGTTCCGGGCTGGTTGAGGATCGTGAAGGGGACGTTTTTCTCGTGTCGATCCAGCAGCATCGCCGGCCCGACCACGGGCATGGCGAGCCAGGTCAGCCGGCCAAACTTGGTTCCGGCTGATTCGAAAACTCCGGTGCCCACACCGATACCCTGCTCCCCCGGACCGACCACGTACTCGCGCACCTCGGGCTTGAGCCTGTCGATATCGGTGCCGAGCGCCTCGGTGTACACGGATCGAATGGTGTGCTGATCGGTCATGTGTGCGGGTCCCCTTCGCGCGTGGTGCTGTGGCCCACCCTAGCAGGACGCACAAACCCGCCCCGGAAGAAATCCTCCGGGGCGGGTTTCGGCTAGAAGCTAACAGCTAACGATTAGCGTGCAGCCGAACCGTCGGTGTAGTCCTCGTCCTGCTGCTTCCAGGCGAAGAGCGAACGCAGCTCGCGACCGGTGGTCTCGATCGGGTGCTTCTCGGCCTTGGCACGGAGCTCCAGGAACTCCTTGCCGCCGTTGTCCTGGTCGTCGATGAAGCGCTTGGCGAATGCACCGGTCTGGATGTCGGAGAGAACGGCCTTCATGTTCTCCTTGACCTCGGGGGTGATCACGCGAGGGCCGGAGACGTAGTCGCCGTACTCGGCGGTGTCGGAGACCGACCAACGCTGCTTGGCGATGCCACCCTCCCACATCAGGTCCACGATGAGCTTGAGCTCGTGCAGCACCTCGAAGTAGGCGATCTGCGGCTGGTAGCCAGCCTCGGTCAGGGTCTCGAAGCCGTACTGAACCAGCTGCGAAACGCCACCGCAGAGAACAGCCTGCTCACCGAACAGGTCGGTCTCGGTCTCCTCGGTGAAGGTGGTCTTGATGACACCGGCGCGGGTTCCACCGATGGCCTTGGCGTAGGACAGGGCGATGTCCCAGGCGGTGCCGGTGGCGTCAACCTCAACGGCAACGATGTCCGGGATTCCGCGGCCGGCGACGAACTCGCGACGCACGGTGTGGCCCGGAGCCTTCGGGGCGATCAGCACAACGTCGACACCGGCGGGTGCCTCGATGTAACCGAAACGGATGTTGAAGCCATGGGCGAAGGCCAGGGTCTTGCCCTCGGTCAGCTTGTCCTTGACCGACTCGGTGTAGATCGAGCGCTGGTGCTGGTCCGGCGCCAGGATCATGATGAAGTCGGCCCACTCGGCGGCGTCGGCAACGTTCTTGACGGCGAAGCCGGCCTCTTCGGCCTTGGTGATGGACTTGGAGCCGTCCTTGAGGCCGATAACGACCTCAACGCCCGAGTCCCGGAGGTTGAGCGCGTGTGCGTGGCCCTGCGAGCCGTAGCCAATGATGGCTACCTTCTTGCCCTGAATGAGCGTCAGGTCGGCGTCCTGGTCGTAGACAATCTCAGTCACTGGTTATTCTCCTTGTTTGATCCCGCGGCCGCCGGTGCGGATCCGCAAGTGTTGGACCGTGTTCCCCGTTGGGGCACGGAAATTTAGTGTTTGAAAACGCGCTCGGTGATGGACTTCGAACCGCGTCCAATCGCGAGCAGGCCCGACTGTGCAAGCTCCTTGATCCCGAAGGGCTCAAGGACGCGCAGGAACGCCTGGGTCTTGCCGGTGTCTCCGGTGACCTCGATCACCAGGGCGTCGGTGGCCACATCGACCACGCGAGCACGGAACAGGTTCACGGCTTCGAGAACCTGCGAGCGGGTGGTGTTATCCACCCGAACCTTGATCAGCAGGTGTTCGCGCTCCACCGACTGGGTCGGGTCCAGCTCCACAATCTTGATCACGTTGATCAGCTTGTTGAGCTGCTTGGTGACCTGCTCGAGCGGCAGACCGTCCACCTCGGCGACCACGGTGATGCGCGAGAGGCCTTCGACCTCACTGGCACCCACCGCGAGCGACTCAATGTTGAATCCGCGACGGGCAAACAGACCGGCAACGCGGGTCAGCAGACCCGGCTTGTCCTCCACGAGGAGGCTGAGAACGTGACGCGACATGGCTTAGACCTCCTCATCGAATGCGGGAGCGTGCTCCCGAGCGTACTGAACAAAGCTGTTGGATACTCCCTGCGGAACCATCGGCCACACCATCGAGTCCGCCGAGACGACGAAGTCGATGACCACGGGGCGGTCGTTGGTTTCCAGCGCGAGCTTGATGGCGGCGTCGATCTGGTCCTCGCGCTCCACCCGGATGCCCAGGCAGTCATACGCGTCCGCGAGCTTCAGGAAGTCGGGGATGCGCACGGTGTCGTGACCGGTGTTGAGGTCGGTGTTGGAGTGGCGTCCGTCATAGAACAGGGTCTGCCACTGGCGCACCATACCCAGCGAGGAATTGTTGATCACCGCGACCTTGATCGGGATGTTGTTGAGGCGGCAGGTGGCGAGCTCCTGATTGGTCATCTGGAAGCAGCCGTCGCCGTCAATCGCCCAGACTACACGCTCGGGTTCGGCAACCTTGGCACCCATCGCGGCGGGAACCGCGTAGCCCATTGTGCCGGCACCACCGGAGTTGATCCAACCGTTGGGGCGCTCATACTTGATGAACTGCGCGGCCCACATCTGGTGCTGACCCACACCCGAGACGAACGTGCCCTCGGAGCCGGTGAGTTCACCGATCCGCGAGATCACGTGCTGCGGGGCGAGCAGGCCGTCGGTGGTCGGCGCGTATCCCAGCGGGAACTCGGCGAGTAGACCGTTCAGGCGGGTCCACCACTCGGCGATGTCCGGGGTGGTCTCGGGCAGGGCCTGAGCGTAGGCGGCGGAGAGGTCGCCGATGACGTCCTTCACATCGCCCACGATCGGCACATCGGCGATCCGGATCTTGGAGATCTCGGCCGGGTCGATGTCCACGTGAACAACCTTGGCGTCGGGGGCGAACAGGTCCGCCTTGCCGGTCACGCGGTCATCGAAGCGGGCACCGAGGGCCACGATCAGGTCGGATTCCTGCAGCGCGAGCACTGCGGGAACCGTTCCGTGCATGCCGGGCATGCCCAGGTTCTGCGGGTGCGAGTCCGGGAATGCACCACGGGCCATCAGGGTGGTGACGATCGGCACACCGGTGCGCTCGGCCAGCTCCAGGAGCTCCTCCGAGGCACGGCCGCGGATCACGCCGCCGCCCACGTAGAACACCGGACGCTTGGCTTCGAGGATCAGCTGCGCGGCGGCGTTGATCTGCTTGCCGTGAGCCTTGGTGACCGGACGGTAGCCGGGCAGGTCGAGGGTGACCGGCCAGATGAAGGGCACCGAGTCCTGCTGAGCGTCCTTGGTGATGTCCACCAGGACGGGGCCGGGACGACCGGTCGTGGCGATGTGTGCCGCCGCGGCCAGGGTTGCCGGAATGTCCTTGGCATCCTTCACCAGGAAGGAGTGCTTGGTGATCGGCATCGTGATACCCACGATGTCGGCCTCCTGGAAGGCGTCGGTTCCCATCAGGTTCGAGAACACCTGACCGGTGATCGCGAGCATCGGGACCGAGTCCATGTGGGCATCGGCGATCGCGGTCACCAGGTTGGTGGCACCGGGACCGCTGGTCGCGATGCAGACACCGAGCTTGCCGGTGGCCGCGGCGTAACCCTGAGCGGCGTGGCCGGCACCCTGCTCGTGACGAACGAGGATGTGGCGCAGCTCGGTGGAGTCCATCAGCGGGTCATAGACCGGCAGGATGGCCCCGCCGGGGAGACCGAACACGTCGGTCACCCCCAGCAGTTCCAGCGTGCGCACAACCGCCTGGGCACCGGTCAGCACCGGAGTGTCGGTACGAGCCGGACCCGGGATCGGGCTATCGGATTGGGGACGTGGGGTGGGAGTGTCAGCTGACATGTGACAAATGATTCCTCAAGTGATGATGATCTGACTGGGGACGCAAAATTAGCCGGTGATCGCGCCTTCAGCGGCCGATCGAACGAGCTTAGAGTATTTTGCGAGTACGCCACGGGTATAGCGCGGGGGAAGCGGTGCCCAGCCTTCACGGCGGGCGGCCAGCTCGGACTCCTCGACAAGTAGGTCAAGAGAGCGAGCTGCGATATTGACCCGAATGAGATCACCATCGCGCACGAATGCAATAGGACCTGCGTCCACTGCTTCGGGTGCTATGTGGCCGATGCACAGTCCGGTTGTGCCGCCTGAGAATCGACCGTCCGTTAATAGTAGTACATCTTTTCCGAGTCCCGCACCCTTGATGGCCGCGGTGATGGCCAGCATCTCGCGCATACCCGGTCCCCCCTTGGGGCCCTCGTAGCGGATAACCACGACGTCTCCGGCCTGGATCTTGCCCTCGGTCAGTGCGTCCATGGCACCTCGCTCGCGCTCGAACACCCGGGCGGGTCCCTCGAAGATTTCGGCGTCGAAGCCGGCGGTCTTCACCACGGCACCCTCGGGGGCAAACGAACCGTGCAGGATCGTCAGACCACCGGTGGCGTGGATGGGGTTGTCCAGGGTGCGGATGACCTCGCCGTCCAGCGGGTCGGGGTTCAGCTCGGCGAGGTTCTCGGCCACGGTCTTACCGGTCACGGTGAGTGCGTCACCGTGCAGCAGGCCGGCGTCCAGCAGCGCCTTCATCACGACGGGGATACCACCGTGGCGGTCCACATCGTTCATGACGTACTTACCGAAGGGCTTGAGGTCACCGATGTGGGGAACCTTGTCGCCGATGCGGTTGAAGTCGTCCAGGGTCAGGTCAACCTCGGCCTCGCGGGCGATGGCGAGCAGGTGCAGCACGACGTTGGTCGAACCACCGAAGGCCATGGCTACGGCGATGGCGTTCTCGAACGCCTTCTTGGTCAGGATGTCGCGGGCGGTGATGCCCAGACGCAGCATGTTGACCACGGCCTCGCCCGAGCGGTGGGCGAAGTAGTCGCGACGACGGTCGGCCGAGGGCGGCGCGGCCGAGCCGGGGAGGCTCATGCCCAGGGCTTCGGCGACCGAGGCCATGGTGTTGGCGGTGTACATACCACCACAGGCACCCTCACCCGGGGCGATCGCGCACTCGATGCGCTTGAGGTCTTCCTCGCTCATGGTGCCGGCCTTGCAGGCACCCACGGCCTCGAAGGCGTCGATGATGGTGACGTCCTTCTCGGTGCCGTCGGAGAGCTTGACCCAGCCCGGGGCGATCGATCCGGCGTAGAGGAACACGCTGGCCAGGTCGAGGCGGGCGGCGGCCATCAGCATGCCCGGCAGCGACTTGTCACAGCCGGCCAGCAGCACGGTGCCGTCCAGGCGCTCGGCCATGACCACGGTTTCTACCGAGTCGGCGATGACCTCGCGCGAGACGAGCGAGAAGTGCATGCCCTCGTGGCCCATCGAGATACCGTCGGAGACGGAGATGGTGCCGAACTGGAGCGGGTATCCGCCACCGGAGTGGACGCCTTCCTTGGCGCCCTGAGCAAGCCGGTCAAGCGAGAGGTTACACGGGGTAATTTCGTTCCACGAGGATGCGATACCGATCTGGGGTTTGTCCCAGTCGGCGTCTCCCATTCCGACGGCACGGAGCATGCCTCGGGACGTGGTGGCTTCGATTCCATCGGTTACTGCGCGACTTCGCGGCTTCAGGTCAATCTCGGACATAAAGAGAGTCTAGGACCTAATCCGTGACCGTTTTGGCATATGCGCGTGATGCACGTGCACGGGCGAGCGCACGAAGTACCAGCGCAACCTCGCGCGGGCCCGCGACCCGATGCTCGGCCCGCGTCTCCCCCGGCCCACACTTGAGTCCGAAATCCCCGGATTCAAGGGCCGCGAAGGCGTCCTCATCGGTCACATCGTCCCCGGCATAGAACACCGCATCGGCACCGGTATGTGCGCGCAAACGTGCAATTCCGTCGCCCTTAGTGGCCGACAAAATACTAAATTCCAGCACATCTTTTCCCGTACGTTCACTCAGTTCGGGATCGTTGGCGCGCACCCAGGCACGCGCGGCACCGTGCAGTGCCGGCACCGAGACCTGCTCGGCCAGACGGGTATGGACGGCGGCCCCCAGCGGCTTGGGTTCCACCCAGGCCCCGGCGATCCCGGCGGCTCCACGCTCAAGTGCCTGCACCAGTGCCGCGACCCGTGCCCGTTCGGCCTCGGTGGGCTCGGGTCCGGCGTCCTCACCCAGACGGTACTCGCCGCCATGGGAGGCGACGATGAGGATGCCCGCGGAGTCCGGATACAGCGCATCCAGCGAGGCCAGGTCGCGCCCCGAGACCAGGGCCACGGTGGTGTCCGTGAGGCCGCGCAGCTCGGCGATGGCCGCGGCCGATTCGGGCAGCGCGCGGGCGCTCATCGGATCATCCACGATCGGGGCCAGGGTCCCGTCAAAGTCCAGCGCCACCAGGATGCGGGGGTTCTGGGCAAAACGGCTCAGAGCCGCCTCAAGGATGGGGTCGAGGCCCGCCGCCGGGTTCACCTCAGCTCCGTGCTGTTCCGGAGCCGATGCGCCTTCGCCAGTCGCAGTCACTGCTGCTCCGCCCCGACCCGGTGCCCGCGCGCCTCATCCAGGCGCGCGGCGGCCGAGCGTTCCAGCTCGGCCAGGAACGCGGTAGACCAGCGCTCCACGTCGTTCTCGCGCACCTTCTTCCGCATCGACTTCATCCGCTTGGCCCGCTCGGGCTGGGGCATGTTGATCGCGGTCATGATGGTGTCCTTGAGACCCTCGATGTCGTGCGGGTTGATCAGCAGCGCCTGGGTCAGGTCATCCGAAGCCCCGGCAAACTCGCTCAGCACCAGCACACCGTCCTGATCGAAGCGGGTGGCCACATACTCCTTGGCCACCAGGTTCATGCCGTCGCGCAGCGCGGTGACCAGCATGACGTCGGAGGCGAGGTAGAGCGCCACCATCTCCTCACGCGGATAGCCATGGTGCAGATAGTGCACAGCTGAGTGCCCGATCTGACCAAAGTCGCCGTTGATCCGGCCCACCGTGAGCTCGATCTCATCGCGCAGCTGGCGGTAGGTTTCCACCCGCTCGCGGCTCGGGCTGGCGACCTGGATGAGGGTCACGTCGGCGGGGTCAATCCGCCCGTCGGCCAGCAGCTCCCCGTAGGCCTTCAGCCGGTGACGGATGCCCTTGGTGTAGTCCAGCCGGTCTACGCCGAACAGGATCTTGCCCGAGCCGCCCAGGTCCGAGCGGATCTCGGCCGCCCGGGCCTGCACCTCGGGGGTGCGCGCCAGGGCCTCAAAGCTGGCCGAATCGATCGAAATCGGGAAGTGCTTGGCGAGCACGTGACGGGTGGGACCGCCGCGGCGGTAGCCGCCGGTCTGTCCGGGCGCGGAGTCGGATTCCAACGGCACATAGACGCTGGTGCCCTTGGTCTCATAGCCGACCAGGCGACGCACGGCCCGAGTGAAGTTGGAGGCGTCAGCAACCCGCTGGAAGCCGATTACATCGGCACCGAGCAGACCCTCGATGATCTGGGTCCGCCACGGCAGCTGCGAGAACAGGCCGTAGGCGGGGAAGGGAATGTGGTTGAAGAAACCGATGGTGAGGTCGGGACGCAGCTCACGCAGCATGCCCGGCACCAGCTGCAGCTGGTAGTCGTGCACCCAGACGGTGGCGCGCTCGTTCGCGGTTTCGGCGGCGGCCTCGGCGAAGCGCCGGTTGACCTTCACATAGGAGTCCCACCACTCGCGGTGATAGGTGGGCGGCGCGATCACGTCGTGATAGAGCGGCCAGAGGGTGTCGTTGGAGAAGCCCTCGTAGTAGCTCTCCACCTCCTCGGCGCTGAGCGGAACCGGCACGATTCGGGTGCCGTTGTGGGTGAACGGCGAGATGCCCTCGGTATCGGCACCGGCCCATCCCACCCATGCGCCACCCAGGCGCTCCATCACCGGGGTGAGGGCAGTCACCAGCCCTCCCGGAGATGTCCGCCACCCCGGCTCGCCCTCGGCAGTGGTGTAGCGGTCTACCGGCAAACGGTTGGCCACCACCACAAAGTCAAAGCGGGCTTCGGACTGGTTGGTACCTGATGTCATCGTTATACTCCCCGTGGTTGCCAGACAGGCTATCAGTCGAAGATGTGCAGATCTCACCTCATTTTCACCTGTGGGGTCTATGCTGGCCCCGATGATACAGATCGGAATGAGCACGTCCTGCGTATACCCGCTCGAGACCGAGCGGGCGTTCCAGCTCGCACGGGAGGCCGGTTTTGACGGCGTTGAGGTCATGGTGACCAATGCCGCAACCACCCGTGATGCGGTTGCACTGCGCAAGCTGAGCAAGAAGTATCACCTGCCGATTCTGTCGATCCACGCACCGGTACTACTGCTCACCACGTTCGTGTGGGGGCGCGACCCGCAGGTGAAACTTGAGCGTTCGGCCGAGCTTGCCGCCGCCGTGGGGGCGGACACCGTGGTGGTGCACCCGCCGTTTCGCTGGCAGAAGGACTACTCGGAAAACTTCCTCGAAATCGTGCGCCGGATCGAAACCTCCTCCGGCATCAACATCGGTGTGGAGAACATGTTCCCGTGGAAGGCGAAGGGCCGCTCGGTTGCCGCCTACGCTCCCGGGTGGGATCCCAGCGACTGGGACTGCGATAACGTCACCCTGGACTTCTCCCATGCCTCCCTGGCCGGCCAGAGCGGGCTTGAACTCGCGCAGCACTTTGGCGATCGACTTCGTCATATCCACCTGTGTGATGGTTCGGGCTCCCAGGACGATGGCCAGATCTTTGACGAACACCTGATCCCGGGCATGGGCACCCAGCCGGTGGCCGAAACCCTGGAGTATCTGGCGGCCAAGAACTGGGACGGCGCGGTGGTGGCCGAGATTAATACGCGCCGGGCCAAGTCCGACGCCGAACGGCTCAAGGCGCTGCGCAAGACCGTGCGGTTTGCCCGCACCCACCTGGGTCTGCACACGCGATAGATTTCTGCGTATCCACGGCGGGTATATTCCCGCCTGGCCCCGGTCGCACGCTAGGGTTGAAGGGTTCCGGTTCGAAATGAGGGCGCATGCGTAAGTATCTTCTGAACATTGGTGTCATCAGCGCCGCGTTTGGTGCGGTGGGCCTGATCCGGGCTACCGCTTCCGGGCCGCGCAACTGGCGCCTCGCCCTGCTGTGGTTCAGCTGGCTGATCTCGCTCGCGCTGGCGATCGGGACCGTTGCCGAAGACAACCCGCGCATCGAACGCGACTAAATTTTTTCCTGCGCCGTTCCCCGGTTCTGACCTAGACTGACCGGGAATACACGCACGCCCACACTTCGACTCGCCTTCGGGAGTTTTATGCGCGCCCTTCCCGTCTCTCCAGACCCCACCCGCACCGCGATTGGGCATCGGCTGCGTGCCGCACGACAGGCGCAGCTGCTCACCATCGAGCAGCTGGCCGAAACCACCGGTCTCTCCAAGGGATTCATCTCCCGGGTGGAACGTAACCAGACCTCACCGAGTGTGAGCACCCTGGTGGCGCTGTGTGACGTGTTGAACGTGGCCGTGGGCGACCTCTTTAAGCGCTCCGAGCAGCTCGTGGTGCGCGGCGCAGATGCCCCGCGGATCACCCTGGGTGGCGAGGGCATGCTGGAGCTCCTGGTGTCCCCGCGGACCGAGAAGCGTGTCCAGGTGGTGCGCACGATCGTGGATCCCGGCGGCCACAGCGGCGAAGCCCCGTACTCGGTGAGCGCCGAGCTGGACCTGGTGTACCTGGTGCGCGGACGGATCGAGATGAGCTTTGCCGACGCCGTCTGGGAGCTGGGGGCCGGGGATTCGCTGACCCTGGATGGGCGCGAACCGCACTCCTGGAAGGTGCTCGGGGATGAGAGCGCCGAGCTGCTGTGGGTCATGGTCCCGGCCACCTGGAACGGTAATCCGACTTCGGGATAGAACCCAACACAAAACCCCACGGTTTCCCGTGGGGTTTTGTGGTATCGGGGCCCTCACGAAGACGTCGTGAGGGCCCCGCATAACCGGCGCGCCTAGAGGGCGGTCACCGGGTTTTCGAGGATGCCGATGCCGTCCAGCGCGGCCCGCACCGTATCCCCGGGCTTGATCGGGGACGCGGTCTCCGGCGAGCCGGTGAGGATCACATCCCCGGGTCCGAGCGTCATATACTCGCTCAGGTATTCGATCTGCTCGGCGATGTTCCAGGCGAGCCGGTCGGTGTCGCTCTGGCAGCGCAGCTCCCCATTAACAATGAGTTCGAGCGGAACCGAGTCGGGATCCAGGTCGCCGACCAGCCAGGGGCCGAGCGGGGTGAAGCCGTCTCCGCTCTTGGACTGGATCATCTTTTCGTCGAGGGCGATCTGGTCGGTCGCGGTCACGTCGTTGCCGATCGTATACCCGGCGATGACCTCGGCGGCGTCGCGTGCACTGACGTTGCGGCAGTGCACCCCGATGACCACGGCGAGTTCGGCCTCGGCGACAACGTTTCCGTGTCCGGGAACGATCCGGATCGGCTCCCCCGAACCGATTGCGGACCGGGCGGACTTCATGAACGCCTGCCGGGGAATGGCCCGGTCGGCCGCGGAACCGTTGTGAGCCATGCCGAGGATGACCCGGGGGTCACTCGGGGCGGCGAGCACCGCGCCCTCAAGCGGCCAGTAGCGACCGGTGAGCGGCGGAACCGCGGCCCACTCGTCGGCAACCTCGTACCAGGCACCGTCGATCTCGCGGACCGGGACGATCTGGGTGAGGCCGGGGGCGGCGGGTGCGCCGCCCCCGATGTGCAGTCTGGCCCGGCGCACTAGGAGCGTCCGACGGTGGCCAGCGGGCGCTCGGCGATCTGGGCGGCGGTGTCCGAGAGGGCGTCACCGTGCAGGGTCAGGTCGCGGCCGCGGGTTTCCGGGGTGACGAAGGTGGCCCACAGGGTGATCGCACCGAGCAGCAGCACGTAGCCGGCCAGCGGGATCCAGGATCCGGTGGTGGCGGTCAGCAGCGAGGCCCCGATCAGCGGGGCGATACCGCCGGCGAGCACCGCCGAGAACTCGCGGGAGACGGCCACACCCACGTAGCGGTGGCGGTTACCAAACAGCTCGGGCAGGGTCGCACACTGGGCGCCCAGCATCACGTTGATGGAGAGGGTGTAGGTCAGGGCGAGCACCGGGATGATGACGCTCACGTTGCCCTGAGACATCAGCCACCAGGCGGGGATCGCCAGCACCAGCTGGATGATCACACCGGCGCGGTAGACAGGCATCCGTCCGAAGCGGTCGCTCAGCGCACCGGCCAGCGGCAGGATGATCACACCGAGGGTCGCACCGATCGCGATGGCCAGCGGGCCGACCCAGCTCTCGACACCCACATACACGGTGATGAAGGAGATCGCCAGGGTCTGGTACAGCGCCGATCCACCGTTCTCGGCCATGCGCAGGCCGATGCCGCGGATGACGCTACCGAAGGACTTGGTGAAGACCTCCTTGAGCGGCGAGTGCTGCTCCTGCTCCTGCTTTTCCAGCTGAACGAAGGTGGGCGACTCGGCCAGGCGGTAGCGGATGAAGACCGAGACGGCGATCAGTAGGATCGAGGCCAGGAACGGCACACGCCACAGCCAGTCGTGCACGATCTGCTGGTCCACGAGGCCCAGCAGGTAGAACACGATCGAGGCCAGCACGGTACCGACCATGATGCCCACAAACGGCAGGGCGGAGAAGAATCCACGGCGGCGAACCGGCGCATACTCGGCCATCAGCGTGGTGGCACCGGCCTGTTCGGCCCCGGCACCGAGGCCCTGCAGAACCCGCAGAAAGACCAGGAGAATGGGGGCCCAGATGCCGATCTGCTCGCCGGTCGGCAGCACACCGATCAGGGTCGAGGCACCACCCATCAGGCCGATGGTGGCCATCAGGACCCACTTGCGTCCGAGCTTGTCGCCCAGCACACCGAAGAAGATGCCGCCGAAGGGGCGGGCGAAGAATCCCACCGCGTAGGTCGCGAAACCGGCGGCAATGCCGGCTCCGGTGCCGAGGGCGGGGAAGAAGAGCTGACCGAAGATCAGCGCGGAGGCGAGCCCGTAGAGGGCGAAGTCGTAGTACTCAAGCGCGCTTCCGACACTGGAAGCAAGGGTGGCGCGGCGCAGGTTGTTGGCGTATTCCGGATCGTCGGATCCGCGGACCTCTGCGGCGGGGGATGTGGACACGGTCTGTACCTTTCGGGACGGCTCGCATCTGGAGACTTCCCGGGTTCACCGTGGGTGGGGGCCGTCTACCTTGACGCGAGGGTTACCTCGATGTGGGCGTCGGTGCCCACGCCCCCACACTAACAGCATGCTGAACGAAGTTCAACATATTGAACGAACTAGGCGACGTCCCCGACCAGCAGCGGGTTCGACAGCGCAGCGGCGGCGGTTCCCAGGGCGCGCGTGACACGCTCGCGACGCCCATCCTCGGGGGCCAAACCCATCATGGAGGCACCCAGGGCTAGCGGCTGATCCCCCGCATTGCGCGGCGGAATCACCACCGCGACGCCGGTAACCGTGGGGAACATCTCCCCCTCGTCGAGCCCGAAACCGGTCTCGCGGGCGCGCCGGATCTTGGCAATCAGCGCATCCAGATCCGTGGTCGAGGCGGCGGTGACCTGTGGACGGGTTTCCGGATCGGCAAAGCGCGCGCGGATCTCCTCATCGTCCAGGCGCGCCAACAGGGCGTTACCCACGGCGGTCAGGGCGGCCGGATAGCGGTCACCGATGCCGGCGGTGAGCCGCAGCGGCGCGCGACCCTCGTGCCGGGCCAGGTAGAGCACGTCGGTCCCGTCGAGCACCGCGATCTGCACCAGCTCATGACTCAGCTCGGGCGACTCGGAGCACACCCGGTAGAACTCGCGCACCTGATCAAAGCTCGCCAGATAGGCGCCGCCGAGCTCCACCGTGCGCCGACCGAGCCGGTAACCGAGGTCGCCGCGCTGGATCAGCCCGCCCTCCTCCAGCGCCACACACAGGTTGGCGGTCGAGGACTTGGCGATGCCCAGCGCGCGGGCCAACTCACTGATCCCGAGCGGCTGCCCGTGGGCGGAAGCCAAGACATCAAGAATCGCGATGGCTCGGGTCACCGCGGGGGCGGCCGTCTTCTCGGTACGGGGTGCGTCGGTCATGCGCGCTGGGCTCGCTTTCTTCGAGAGGTGTCTCGTCGGGGTGCTGCTAGTAGAACTGAACCGTGTCTACCACGTTCTTGGGGGTGGATCCATCCAGAATCGCGGTGGCGTTAGCCACAAACAGCTCGGCGATGCGTCGCTCCTCGGCGGCATTCAGCGCGGCGGTGTGCGGGCTGACCAGCACGTTGGGCAGGTCCCACAGTGCACTGGTGGGATCCAGCGGCTCGGAGGCAAAGACGTCGAGCGCGGCGAAGCCCACGCGGCCATCCTGAAGCGCCACGGTCAGGGCATCCTCGTCGATCACGGTGCCGCGTCCGACGTTGACCACGGTCACGCCGGGCTTGACCAGCGCGAGCAGGTCGGCGCTGAGCATCTTCTCGGTTGCGGCGGTCCCGGGCAGGGTCACCACGATCGAGTCGGCGCGGCCGATCACCTCGGCAATGTTGTCGGGGTGCACGATCTCGGAGACTCCGGGAACGTCCACCGGGCGACGGCTGGTTCCGATCACGTGCGCGCCCAGGGCGTCGAGCTTACGCGCAACCTCGGCACCGATGCCGCCGAGTCCGAGGACCAGAATCGTCTGCTCCGATACCTGACCCATCTCCCAGCGGTCGGTCCACGCGTGCTCGGACTGCTGCTTCTGCAGACGCGGCAGGGTCTTGGCCCCGGCGAAGACGCCAAACACGGCGAACTCGGCCAGCGGTCCGCCGTGCACGCCGGCGGAGGTGGTGAAGGTCACCCGGGCAAGGTCAGCCTCGGAGAGTCCGGCGGCCTTGACCTGCCCGCCACCACCGGCTGCCATGATCTGCACCCAGCGCAGCGCGGGGTTGGCGGCCACGGTGCGAGCGAGGGCCGCGGGGTTGACGTCGGGGATACCGTAGAGCACGTCGGCCGAGTCCAGCAGCTCCTCGAAGCGGGCCTGCTGCTCGGGGGTTCGGGTGAAGGAGGGATCGCCGGCAAAGTCGGCGGCAAAGCGCATCGGGGGCAGCAGGTCAGCCTCGCGCACCAGGTCGATTCGCGGCTCACGCTCGGTGATCAGGGTGGCGAGTTCCTCGGGCAGCGGGGTGGCCACAACTACGCGGAGGCGGGTGGGGGAATCGGTCATGACGACGCGGACCTTCCTTTCGACGATGAGCGGGGTCTGCCCCCATCCTAACCCCCGGAGGCCAACTCTCTGAACGGAGTTCGATATAGTGGCCGCATGATGGTGATCAATGATGTTCCCAAAATTGGTGTTGGCGTGATCGGACTCGGCTCGATGGGCGCGCCGATGACCCACAATCTGCTCTCTCATAGGGCGGATGATGTGGAGGTCTTCGTCCAGGGCCGTCGCCCCGAGAAACTGGTGCCGTTTGTCCAAGCGGGCGCGACCGCGCGCAATACCCCGCGCGAACTGGCAGTAGATTCCGAGATCGTGATCGTGATGCTGCCGGATCTCGCACAGCTGGAACAGGTGCTCGCCGGACCCGACGGCCTGCTCGCGGGGATCACGGCACCGACCCTCCTGGTGGTGTGCTCCTCCGTCTCCCCCGCCGGGCTGCGCGACCTGGCCGCGCGCCTCACTGCCGACACCGACGGCCTGCTGCGCGTGGTGGATGCTCCGGTCTCCGGTGGCACCGAGGGGGCCGAGGCGGGGACCCTGTCGATCATGGTGGGTGGCGATCCCGAGGATGTGGCGCGGGTTCTGCCGATCCTGTCCACGATGGGAACCCCGCTGCATCTGGGACCGCTGGGCTCGGGCCAGGTGGCCAAGGCGTGTAACCAGATGATCGTCGCCGCCACGATGACCGCGGTGGCCGAGGCGGCCGTGGTCGCCGAGCGGGCGGGGATCGACGTGGCCGCCCTCCTCCCCCTGCTCCAGGGCGGGTATGCGGGTTCGCGGGTGCTGGAGACCAAGGCCGAGCGGATCATTACCCGGGACTACACCCCGACCGGGATCGCCGCGTTTATGGTCAAGGACCTCACCGCCGCGGTCGCCGAGGCCGACGCAACCGGCACCGCCGCCCGCCAGCTGCGCACCAACCTGGGGGTCTTCACGGACCTGGTGGACGCGGGCCTCGGCGAGGAAGATCTGGCGGTGGTGCACCGCTTCGCCGAGATCGACCCACTCGATTAGGTTCCCGGCTCCAACTACAGGCCGCAAAACACAGGCCGCAAAACCAAGAGTCCCGGCGGGAAACTCGCCGGGACTCTGTTGGTGCACCCCCTCGGACTTGAACCGAGAACCCACTGATTAAGAGTCAGTTGCTCTGCCGATTGAGCTAGAGGTGCCCACGCCGTAACCGACGTGATACCTCCACTGTACCCAGAGAAGGCAGCGAGAAAAAATCGACACCCGCGTGGCGCACCACCCGGTGTCGCGGAAAAACACAACACCCCGATTCCATGCGGAATCGGGGTGTAATGGGCTGGTGCACCCCCTCGGACTTGAACCGAGAACCCACTGATTAAGAGTCAGTTGCTCTGCCGATTGAGCTAGAGGTGCGCGCTAAACACTGCGGTGTTTGGCAACGTCACAACTATACACACAATCCCACACACCTCCTATTCGTGACACGTCCGGGCGCGTCTCGCCCGCGGCGCAATAGCATCGGGGCATACAGTTTTGCCCGTCGATCAAGGGACGCACCATGTCTGCCGTTGTAGTCACCGCCGTGTTCACACCCGTACAGGGTCAGCTTGAGGCCGTGCTGGACGCCCTGCGTCCGGCGATCGAGGCGGTGCAGACCGAGTCGGGATGCGAGCTCTATGCGATCCACCAGCACCCGAACGGTGACATCGTGATGATCGAGAAGTGGTCGAGTGTGGAGCAGCTGGACCGCCATGGCGAGGGTCCGGCCGTGGCCGCCCTCAACGCCGCACTGGTGGGCCTGCTCGAGCGCCCCGCCGATGTGACTCGGCTGATCCCGATTCCCGTGGGCGACACGATTCGCGGCACCCTGTAGCCGGAACCGCCACACCGGCGCCCGAGAATCGTATAATCGGCACGTGAGCTTCGCCGACCCGATCCTGCGTGTTCTCGGCCCAATCCGGGTGGGCGAGACCCCCGTCTCCGGCGAGCGCGCACGGGTTCTCCTCGCCGTACTTGCTCTGGCTCAGGGTGAGCCCCGCTCCCCCGGATACCTGGCCGACGAGCTGTGGCCCGAGCAGCCCCCGGCGGATCAGCGTGGTGCCCTTCAGGCCCTGGTTTCCCGGGTGCGGAGGCTACTGCCCGCCGGAACCCTCACACTCGAACCGGCCGGATACCGGCTGAGTATCGACTCCGACCTGAGCCGCACCCACGCCGCCCTGCGCACCCCGCAGGATCCCACGGCACTGCGCGACGCCCTGGGGCTCTGGAGCGGGGATCCGGGGTCTGACCTTGATCCGTTCCCCGTTGCCGACGATCTGGCCACCCACGCCAGGGACACCCGGATCGTACTACTTCGATCCCTCGGTACCCTCCTCTCCGGCCCCGATCCCGCCGGCGCACGGGGATTCCTGAACGAACTGTGCGCGCTGGAGCCCCTGAGTCAGGACGATCATCTGACACTGATCCGAGTGCTTGATGCGCTCGGAGAACCCGCGGCAGCTCTGGCCACCTTCGCGTCCCTGCGCGAACGCCTGGCCGAACAGCTGGGCACCGACCCGAGTCCCGCGCTGCGCGCCGAGCATGCCCGCCTCCTGCGTGCAGACTCCGCCGCGAGCGATGTCGAGGTTCGCACCCCCACGGCCGTGGACACCCTCGATCTCACCCCCGTGACCGTGTGTATGGGACTGCGCGGATTTGCCGATGCCCTGATCGGCCGCGACGCGGATGTCCACACCCTCGAGCAGGCCCTCCACCAGCACCGTCTGGTCACCATCCTGGGTCCCGGCGGTCTCGGAAAGACGCGGCTCGCTCAGGCGGTCGCCCACTCCTGGCGGGGTCAAATATCGCGGATCGTGGTGGCCGAGCTGGCCGGTGTACGAAGCGCGGAGGATCTTCCCCGCACGCTCGCCGCGCTGCTGGGTCTGCGCGACAATCTGGCCGATGCCCGCGTTGGCGATGCCCCACGCCTGGACCTCGCCGAACGTGTTCTCGCGGCCCTGGCACAAACCCCGACCCTGCTGGTGTTGGATAACTGTGAGCATCTGATTGATGCGGTTGCCGCCTGGAGCGCGGACGTGCTGGGGGCCTGCCCGGAACTACGTCTGCTCGCCACCTCGCGGTCCCCGCTGCTCGTCCCCGGCGAGCGGGTATATGAACCCACACCGCTGGCCTCCGGGGATGCCGAGATGCCCGGCCCCGCGCTCCTGCTCTTTGCCGAGCGCGCCCGCGCGGCCCGGCCGGATGCCCGGTTCGATCCGGTCCTTGTGACCGAGCTGTGTGAGCGCCTGGACGGGCTCCCGCTGGCCATCGAGTTGGCCGCCGCGCGCACCCGGGTGCTCACCCTGCCGCAGATCCTGGGCGGACTTGAGCACAGTCTCGGGGTGCTGGATCCCCCACGCTCGGGTGGTAACCGGATCGCGCCGGACCGCCACCGCACCCTCACCGCGGTGATCGGGTGGAGTTGGAACCTACTGACCGAACGCGAACGGGAAACCTATCTCGTGTGCTCGCTCTTCCCCGACGGGTTTGGGCTTCCCGCGGCCTCGTCCGCCCTGGGTCGGGATGCCTCCGAAGACCTGGAGGGTCTGGTCCTCCAATCGCTGGTTCGAGCCTCCGAGGATCCGGTCACCGGAACGATGCGCTTTCGCATGCTGGAAACCATTCGTGAGTTTGGCACCGCCGAGCTCGCGCTGCGCGGGGATACCGATGCGTTTCGGGATCGCATCATCGCCTGGGCCGAGGCGAGCGCGCTGGAGCTTCTGCCGCGCACCGACGGCCCCGAACAGGCACAGGGGTTTGCCCTGGTGCGGCTCGAGCACGACACGTTCATGTGGGCCCTGCGTGGTGCCCTGGAACGGGGCAATGCGCACGCGGCCCTGGCGATCTTTGGACTGGTGTCGTTCTATCAGGCTCGGCTCAGCATCTACACCGACGCCGATGGGCTGGCCGCGGCCATCCTTGCCCTGCCGCGCGTGGAGCGAAACTACACCGGGGTGCGCGCAAATGCCGCGGGCCTCGGATTTGTGGTGCTCGGCGTCTTTGGGCTGTTTGATGATCTTCGGACCGGGGTGACCGCGCTCACACGAATTCGCAAGATGCTCGACGCGGGGGCGGTCACCGATCGCCGGATCGAGGCGTTCTATCGGATGCTGCATGGCTCCGCAGCACCCGATCGCGTGATGACCGTGCTGCACACGATGGCGGAGGACCCCGAGCCCCAGGTTGCCGTCTACGGTCTGCTCCTGGCGGCACAGCTGGCCGAGAATGCCGGACGAGCCCAGGAGGCCATCAACTTCGCGCTGCGCGCCGAGAAGCTCGCGCGCGTGCTCGGCGACCTGTGGACACTCACGATGACCCGCGTGGTCCTCGCCCAGCTCACCAGTGAGGTCGCAGATATCGAGGACTCCATTGCCTGGGCGAAGCTCGCACTGCCCGGACTCACGACCCTGGGCCTGGCCGAGAACCGACGTCATATCCTCTGGCTCCTGGCGATTTACACCGAGTCTCCCGCCGAGCTGGAACCGCTGATCACCGATGAACCCAGCCCACATATGAACAGCACCGAGGAGGATTTCCGATCGGTCGCGTGGGCCGGTCGCGCCGAACTCGCGCTGAAAAACGGCGAGCGCGCCCGCGGTCTGGAACAGTATCGTCTCGCCGAACGCAACTTTGCCACCCCGATTGCCCGCGCCTATGCCTGGTACACGATGGTGGCGTCGGGCTCCCTCGCCGCGCACGGTCTGGCCCGCGAGCCTGAGCTTGCCATGTTCCGTCGCCTGCGCACCCGCGCCATCGCGCTGCAGCGCATCGGCGGTATCCACACGGACATGCCCGTGTGGGGCTCGGCCCTGCTCGCGGTTTCCACGCTGGGGCTCAGCACCCCCGAGGTTTCGGACCTCTCCCTCGAGCTCTTTGCCGTCTGCCGATCATTCTCGGCCCGGCAGGAACTCCCGGCTCTGCGCTACTCCGTTCATGAGGCCGCCCATGTGGAGGTCGCCGGCCCCGAGGCGGTGGCCCGGGCACTGACCGCGGCCGATGCACTGAGCGCCCGGGCCCGGGTGGAGCGCGCCGTCGCGATTCTGCGGGATCCCCGCTGGCGGGCCGCGGGGGCCTAAACGCACAACGTCGATATCCCTGAGGTCCGTCTGTCCGGGCGAACGGATGATCGAGAGCATCAGGCAGCCCGGGCCACCGGACCGTGCGGAATCGCGTGAGCCAACGAGAACCGGGAGTCCACACCGTAGCCACATGCCTGCCCGGCGAAAATGCTGAAGACCCGGTCGCCCACGTTCATCGTGCGGTGCTGGTCAACACTCACGCGCGCTTCGGCTTGGCCTGGCTGCCCGGGTGGATTAATCCAGCCCTCATATTTCCGCATCCAGAGTGTGTCGCTGTCCTCGCGAGAGAGGCCATCAACCGCCGCGATCAGCGCCTGAGCGGTCTGGGAGCACGCGACGATATTTGCGACCACCCGCAGGTCTCCGGGCACCGCCTCGACCCGACCGGAGAGGCCGATTCTGCACCGCGCCGTGTGTGCCTCGGCATCCACCTCCACCCGGGTGAGCGTAATCACGGGGGTGTCTCCGGCCCGGTGCGAGGCACGACCGCTTTCGCCCCAGTCGTTCGTGATGATGGCGTAGTCGGCCGAGGTGCGCATGTTGCCGATTTTCACCTCCGCGTGCACGGCCCGATTCTGCACCGACAGAATCCCGAGGATGGGGACGTTGTCGAGCGCTTCGATGGGGGCCGACCCGGCTCTTAAGACGACGTGGGTCAGCGCGGCGATATCGGTGGGCGCGATGCTGCCGCTACGCCGGTTCAGCTCACCAAACCGGCTGCCAATATGAGCAAGGAAGAGCACCACATCGATGGTGCTGAGGTGCGGCAGACGCTGCACCTGACCGCGTCGGCCCCAGTCCGCCGGATATCGCACCATCGCCGAGCCCTGGACGCTCCAGGTCTGCGGATCTCTGGCCTGGAAGCTCAGCGAAGATTGTTGTTGTGCACCTCGATAGAGGGAACCGAAAAATCGGCCGGACGCGTCGCCCAAGAGCTCATCGATGGACGCGGCTCTGATTGGTGTATTCATGGTGTTACTCCTCATTTCTCACTCCGATCGGTAGTTCCGATCCGAACGTCCTCTCGTCGCGAGTACATGGTGATGATCGAGACAAGACCAAAAACCAGCGCAATCACGGCGCTGGCGATCCCCACCGAGCGGAATGCCGTCACCGCATCGGCGCGGGCGAGGGCGGGGATGAACACCGCCCCAAACAGCGAGACGGCAACGGCTTCGCTGCCGACACGAATCGTGTTGATCCAACCCGCCGCCAGGCCCGCGTTGTTTTCCGGAGCCACCGCGAGAGCCTCGTTATCAACGAGCCCGGCGTGAAGTCCAAAACCGATACCGAGCACAACCATGACCGCGGCCAGCACACCCGGAGGGGAACCCGCGAAGCCCGCGATTGCCGCCGACCCGAGCACCATCAGAACAACCGCGATGGCCAAGACCGTCCGCGGGGCCGCGCACCGGCCCACCAGGAAGCCGGCCACAAGCGGGACGCCCAGCGTCGGCAGGGTCATAAACATCACAAAGAGTCCGGATTCGGTGGGACTCACGCCCCAGGCCGCCTGCACCAGGCTCGGCACATAGGTCACACACGAGGCAAAGCTAAAGCTGGCGACCACCACCACGAGGGTGACCCCCAGAAAGCGAGGCCGGCCGATGAGCCGAAAATCGAGAAGCGGCACCCGGACTCGACGCTCTCGAAGGATCAGACCCAGCACACACAGCCCCCCAATCGCCACCGGAATCAGCGTGCCCGGGGTGATCCAGGTCCCCGAGGATCCCGCCACAAATGCGGATACGAGTGCGGCAATCACACCAAAAAAGAGCAAAGCTGCCGGCCAGTCAAACGCGCCGGGTGCCCGCGGTTCACTCCGGGTAATGTCCCGGCAGGTCAGCATGATGACCACGGACAGGATCAGCAGCACACCCTGGATCGCAAAGATATGGTTCCAGCCCACCGCCTGTGTCACGATTCCGCTCAGGGTGGGGCCACTGGCGAGCGAAAGCCCGGCCACGGCCCCCATCAGGGAAAAGGCACGGGCACGCTCGGGCCCTGAAAACGCAAGCGACAGCAGCGCCGAGCCCACGCTGAATATGGCACCGGCACCGATGCCGGCAAGAATCCGAGCCGCGTCGAGAAGCAGATAGTCGGGGGCACAGAAACTCACGATGGACGCACCAATAAAGATCGCCCCGCCGAGACTAAAGGACCGCCAGCGTCCGATGCGATCGGCGAGCGACCCCCACGCCAGGGTCGACGCGGCAAATGTGATGTTGAACCCGTTCAGCGCCCACTGTTGACCCACCGGATCAGGACCGAGAGCCGCCGCGATATCGGCGAGCGCAACCGCGGTCCCCGAGACCGACAGCGGCACCACAAATACCGCGATCAGAACGGCGGCCGCCAGTCGATAGCGCTGCCCGGGTCGTGATGCTCGCGGGACCACGGTGCGGCCCGGCGACGTCCGGATCATGTGGCCTCCCCGGATACGAGGATGGATTCAAGGACCGCGTTAAACGCCACGGCTTCCGTGTGATGGGGAAAGTGTCCCGCATGCTCAATCACGTGGGGTGGCTCCTGACCCAAAAGCTCGGCGATTTCGTGCGCAATTGACACCGGCACATCCGGGTCCTCGGCACCGTGAATCAGGGTGATTGGGACGGCAATGTTTCGAAGGTAGGCTCTCGGGTCATACTCCCGGTGATCCGCGTAAAGCGCGGCGATAAACGGGCTGGACGCAAACACCTGTGCCCGAGCCCACGCGCCGAACGCCTCGGAATCCGCGCCCGAATACCATGAGGAGACCATCCGTGACAGGGTGGCAATTCGATTGCTCGCCAGCTGTTCGCTCAGGGACAGGACGGCAGAATCGGGCGAACGGGTCCCCAGATGAAAGGGGGCGTCGACGGCGACGATGCGCCGCAGCCGTTGCGGTTGGTCCCGCGCGGCTTCGATCGCGAAGGTTGCCCCCATCGAGGTGCCCACCAGCGTGACTCGATCCAGGTTCAGGGCTTCCAGGAACTCGACGATATCGGAGGCGATCTGCGCAATGGTGTTGCCATCGGCGCGCGCCTCGGTGTAGCCGCACCCCCGCCAGTCGGGCTGAATCACCCGATATCGCGCGGCGAAGTGCACGGCCTGTTGATCCCAGACGCGCCCGCTAGTTCCCCACCCGTGGAGGAAAACCAGGGGCGGTCCCTCCCCCGCATCGGTGTAGTGGAGGTTGATGGTGTTGACGCGGATGAATGGCATGGTCTTTCCCTTCGAATTCGGCTATCGCCGCCACCCCAGTTGGGTGAAGGTATGCACACGGATGGCATCGGGATCCAGGCGTTGATCGATGTGTTGGTCGGGACGAACAATCAGCGCCGTGCGCGCAGGACCAATCACGGCGCGGAATCCGAGACCACCGGCAATCCCGGCCAGGTCGATCACTCGGAAATACCCGGGTGTCTCGGCGCGCACGCGCAGCACAGTGCGTTGCCAGTGCGCGGCGGAGTACACGGACCCTGGATACAGCAAAACGGTGGGTGAGGTCCCGTCGATCGAGGCGCGGCGATGCGCCGCCGAGGCAGGCAGGGGCGGAACCCGGTCGTGACCCGCCCCATACTCCGTATCAAGCTGCGCTAGCTGGCGCAGGCCCGGGAGAGCGGGCGCTTCCCGCCCGTCCTCACCATGCTCGTCCACCCGGGCTGTTTGCGCGCGGGTGAGGGCAAGAACCGTGTCCACGTGGGCACGGCGCTCCCGAGCATAGTCATCCAGGCTCGTCTCGCCCAGGTGCCCCAGAAGCACCCGACCCAACCTCCAGCCGAGTGCAATCGCATCCTGGATGCCGGTGTTCATCCCCTGTCCGGAGGCCGGAGTACCCACGTGGGCCGCATCACCGGCCAGCAGCACCCGACCGGCACGGTAGGTGGCGGCCTGGCGAGTCTCGGATCGAAAGTCTGCCCGATACCGAACCGTGCCAATCCGCCCCGAGATCTCAAAGCTATCCAGGAGGTGCTGTATGGCGAGCCTGACGGATCCCTCCTCCGGGGAAAGGTTACTGGTGGCGAACCGAAAGAGGTCGGCACCGATGGGGGCAATCGCCAGGCTGCGCTGCGAATCGAAATAGTACGAGCCCTGATCGGCGGCGATGCCCTGGGCAACTGCGTCCACGAGGGTATAGTCGACCGGCACCACCTCCCCCACAAAGGCGATTCCGGCGCATTCCCGTACACGAGATTTACTGCCGTCGGCACCGATCACCCAGGCAAACCGTCCGTACTCGGGTGTTCCGTCTGCTCGACGCAGTGTCGTGAGCACCCCGCTAGCATCCTGGGACGCATCCAAAAATTTGGTGCCGCGCTCGACGTGCACCCTGAATTGATGGAGTCGCTGTTCACACAGGAATTCAATATCTGGTTGAGGCAGCGTCAGGGCAAACGGAAACTCCGTATCCGTCAGCTCAGCGAGGTCGTGGATCTGCGGTGACTGTCCCCGCTGAGTGAAACCGACATGTTCAATCTGGTGCGCCTGCCTCAACAGAGGCTCGGCCAGATTGAGCCGAGCCAGAAGTTCCAGAGACCGGGGCCACACCACGTTGGCCTTGCTGTGCCGAGTGGCACGCTCGCGATGATCGATGATCCTCGCGCGAACACCGGCGTGTGCGAGCTCATGGGCGATGACGAGCCCTACCGGCCCCGCCCCGACGATCAACACATCGGCATCGTTCACGCTTGTCATCACATCCCCTAACTGAAACACGAATGTTTCATGCTAGGCATGACTACAGGACTTTAAGTTCTATGTTTCACAAAAAGTGGATGCCATCTGTACAATTATCGAATGAGTGAACTGAGCGAAGAACTCCGGGAAAAGGTCTTTGGCCAGAGCCTCTCCGACGGTGCCGTCGCAAAAACAACACGTATTCTTGTCGCCGCGGATCGCCTTCTCCGCACGAACCCGGCCGCCACTCTCGACGACATCGGTGCCGAGGCCGGAGTGTCGCGGACCACGGTCTATCGCAGGTTTCCCACCCGCCAACTTCTCATCCTGACCCTGTCTCGCTGGGCGGTGGGAAGAATTGCCGAGGCACTGGAGCGTGCGAGTATCGGAGTCGTCCCCGCCTATGTGGCGCTTTATCAGGCGACCCGAAACGTGATCGCTGTCAAGGTGAGCCTCGATTACACGCGCGGCCTGCCCCTACCCGAAGACCCCGTCGTGAGTGAGTATCAGGAACAGATGACCCACACGGCCATCCGGCTGGTGGAACAGTGCCAGTCGGAGGGCATCATCAGCAATGACGTGGATCCTGGATGGGTGCGCGCCATGTTCTATGCCATCATCCACGCGGCGACCGGTTTCGACTCCCACGACGCGGAGACGGTCGATGAGGACGTGCTGGCCCGACGCATCGTTGATTCACTCCTCCACGGCGTGGGCACCGGACGAACACTGTAGCGCTTCCGAGAACACAAAACCGCGCCCTCCCCGGCCGGCCGAAGCCGGCCCCTGGGGAGAGCGCGGAGAAGGCGCTAGGCGCGGCGCATGTAGGCGCGCACCGTGAGCGGCGCGAAGATTGCCACGATCACGGCCGAACCCAGCAGCGGCCAGACGGCCTCGGTCGTGAAGGCACCGGTGTTGAGCACATCGCGTACGGCGGTGACCAGGTGGGACACCGGGTTAATGTTCACAAACGCCTGCAGCCAGGTGGGCATGGTGTCCACCGGGACGAACGCGTTGGAGAGGAAGGTCAGCGGGAACAGGATGATCATCGAGATGCCCTGCACACTCGAGGCCGACCGGGCAATGACGCCAAAGAAGGCGAAGATCCAACTGATCGCCCAGGCACAGACGATCACCAGCAGCGCGGCACCGATGACCGACCAGATTCCTCCGTGCGGACGGTACCCCATGATGAAGCCCATCACAAAGGTCAGGGTGGTGGCGATCGCATAGCGCACGGTGTCGGCCAGTAGCGCCCCGGAAAGCGGCGCGATGCGGGCGATGGGGAGTGAGCGGAAGCGGTCAAATACCCCCTTGTCCATGTCCTCGCGGAGCTGGGTTCCGGTGACCACCGAGGTGGTGATCACCGTCTGAACCAGGATGCCCGGGATAATCACCGGCAGATAGTTCGAGACGTCCCCGGAGATCGCACCACCAAAAATATACGTGAACATCACGGTGAAGATGATCGGCTGCAGGGTCACGTCGAAGAGCTGCTCCGGGGTGCGCCGGATCTTGAGGAGGCCGCGGTAGGCCATCGTCAGCGAGTGCCGGATGCTCTCGCTCAGACTCACCCGATTTCTCAGGGTGCGTTCGTGGGCGGGGACGATTGTGCTGCCCGCAAGACCGTGGGTGCGGGATGTGGGTGCGGTGGTGGTACTCATGCGTGGGCTCCCTCGGGGATCGCGGCGTTCTCGGTGTCGTCGGTGTCGTCGGTGGGTTTACCGGTGATGCTCAGGAAGACATCATCCAGGCTCGGCTTGTGCACGCTGAACTCCTCCAGCCGGATGCCCTCCCCGCGCAGTTCGATCAGCAGGTCGGTCACCCGCTCGGGATCGCTCAGCGGCACGGTAATCCGCGCGGCCTCGGCCGAGGTGGTGCCCGATACCCCGAGCACACGCTCGGCAATGCCCAGCGCGCGCTGGGCCAGCAGCGGCTCGCCCAGCCGCAGTTCCAGGGAGGAGGTTCCCACCTGGGCCTTGAGTTCGTCCCCGGTACCCTCGGCCACCACGCGGCCCCGGTCGATGACGGCGATCCGGTCGGCCAGCTGGTCGGCCTCATCCAGATACTGGGTGGTCAGCAGCACGGTGGATCCCCCGGCGACCAGGCGCCGGATGGTCTCCCACATCTGCGCACGGGTGCGCGGGTCCAGGCCGGTGGTGGGCTCGTCCAGGAAGATCAGCGGCGGCTGGGAGATCAGGCTTGCCGCCAGATCCAGCCGACGGCGCATTCCTCCGGAGAACTTCTTCAGCGGGCGCGAGGCGGCCTCGGTGAGTCCAAACTCCTCCAGCAGATCGTTGGCCTTGATCTTGGCCTCTCGGCGCCCGAGTCCCAGCAGGCGGGAGAAGAGCACGAGGTTCTCGGTGGCCGAGAGCCCCTCATCCACCGATGCATACTGTCCGGTCACGCCGATCAGCTGGCGCACGATCTGCGATTCGCGCTGCACGTCGTGACCAAAGATGCGGGCCTGCCCGGCGTCTGGACGCAGCAGCGTGGCCAGCATCGAAATGGTGGTGGTTTTGCCCGCCCCGTTGGGGCCGAGCACACCGTACACGGTGCCGGTGGCAACCCGAAGGTCTACCCCGTCCACCGCACGGTTGGTTCCAAAAGTCTTCACGAGTCCGTCGGCCTCGACGGCCCATTCGGTGTGTGTGTTCACAGGTGTCCTTTCAACGTCTCGAGGTACACACTGCCGGGTCACACTGACGCGGCACCGACGCGGCCACCTCCGCGCGTCAGTGCCCGCAACAAGGCTCACCCGGTTCCCCCTCACAAAATGGCGCAGCGATGATGCGACATTGAATCACCCCACAGGTGAAACCGGTGTTTTGCTTCCTTCGCGCGCGTCATAGCGTGGCAGTATGTCCAGAATTCAAGCTCGCACCAAGTCTCGCGGCGCCCTGGCAGCTCTCAGCGCCGGCGTCCTGCTCTCGGTGGTCCTGATCCCGGGAACCCCGGCGATTGCCGCCACCCCCTCGACCGAATTCCCCGGCCGCACCATGGGTAGCGGTGCCTACGGCTACGTGGGCCAATTCGGCATTAGCCAGACTCAGACCACCCCCAAACCCCTCGACTTCGCCTTCCCCTATGGGGTTTCGGTCCGCGATGGCGTCATCGCCGTGGGTGACTCGGGGCTGGCCACCTGGGAGGCCCCCAACCAGCAGGCCGCCGGGCACAACCTGCAGACCTTCACCCTGCAGCCGGGGCTGGGCACCAACGGTGCCTATCAGGGCGATGGTAAGTGGGCCGTGGAAACCCACGAAGCCGATGCAAACCCGCAGGGAATCGTCCAGCCCAAGTGGCAGACCCCGGACGATCCCAAGGGCCCCCGTGGCCAGCGCGGCACCGCGATCGACTCGAAGGGTAACGTGTATGTGCTGAGTTCGGATGCGATTCCCAACGTCCGCAAATACTCGCCGACCGGTGAGCTGCTGCTCTCCTTCGGCGACGGTCACACGCCCGGCCCAATCAACTGGCCCGTGGGCATCGACGTGGACGAACAGGACAACGTGTATGTCACCAGCCAGGGCACCAGCGCGGTGACCGTCTGGGACACCAACGGGAAGTTCCTCAGCTGGTGGAGCGTCTATTGGGCCGATGGGGAGAAGCTACCCTTCGTCGACCTGACCGGTGTGCAGGCCGTGGCCGTCGATGCCAAACGCGGTGCCGTCTACATCGGTGATATTCAGGATGAGGGTCGCCCCGGCCGCATCCACAAGCTGTTGCTCACCAAGACCACCGACCACAATGTGGATCCGGGCAATAACCCGGCAGGCTGGACCTGGAAGATTGATCCCACCTTCGGCACCGGTGGCTATGTGGAGCTTCCCAAGCTGTTCCTGGGCAAGAACCACGTATTCGGGCTGGCCGTGGACGAGAACAACGGGAACGTCTACTACTCCGCGAGCACCGGCAATGTGAGCTGGCTCTCCCCGAACGGTGCACGCCTGGGCACCATCGGCACCTCGACCGGTGCCGCCCAGTCCGAGGGTCGAACCTCCGTGGTTCGAGGCATCGACGTGGACAGCTCAGGCATCGTGTATGCGAGTACCCAGCAGACCACCGCGACCAGCAATAAGCGTTCGATTGTGCAGGCCTTCGCACTAACCCCGGATCCGGTAACCGGAGCCACCGCCACCGCGGGTGACGCCCAGGTGGAGCTCTCCTGGACCGCCGTGACTCAGGGATATGGTCAGGTTCCGGTGCTCGACTACTTCATCGAAACCTCGGTTGATGGTGGCACCACCTGGACCGCGGCTCCCGCGGGCACCACAACTCGCGCAGCCAGCACCGCCACCACCCGCACCATCGCGGGCCTGACCAACGGAACCGAGACCTCGTTCCGGATTCGCGCGGTCAGCGAGGCGGGAATGGGCGACCCGATGATCGTCACCGCCACTCCGGTAGCTACGGTCACACCGACTCCCACCCCGACCGTGGACCCGACCCCGACCGTCGACCCCACGCCCACCGTGGACCCCACGCCGACCGTCGACCCGACACCCACCGTGGACCCGACCCCGACCGTGGACCCCACGGTGACTCCGACCGCCGGACCCACCGCGACCGCGGACCCGAGCGACCCGCCGGTGGTTACCCCGAAGCCGACCGATCCCGGTCAGCTCTCCAAGACCGGTTCCGATAACCTGCTGCCCCTGGCGGGTATCGCGGTTCTCATCCTGATGGCCGGTATTGCGATGCGTGCACGTGCACGTCGCGCCGGACACGAGGGCTAGCCCTCCTCATCCCGAGTGCCCTCGGCCACGGTATATTCCGTGGCCGAGGGCACTCGGGTTTCCGGGCCACACAGGCAACACAAAGCCCCGACCGGAAACCGGTCGGGGCTGATGGTGCACCCCCTCGGACTTGAACCGAGAACCCACTGATTAAGAGTCAGTTGCTCTGCCGATTGAGCTAGAGGTGCGTTGTCCGGATAACCGGACAAGAGAAGACTTTACCAGTGCCGCACGCTCTTTTCCAATCGGGGCGCGTGTCGCCGTGTCGCCCGGCATGGCGCGGATGTCCAGGGGAAAACGCTAGGCTATTGCGCATGACTCTCGATGCTTCCTGGACCCCCGAAGAAGACCTCGCGCTGGCCTTGCGTTTGGCCGATGTCGCGGATGAGATCTCACTCGAGCGTTTCCGCGCCGGAGACCTCCGGGTGGACACCAAACCCGACCGCACCCACGTGACCGACGCCGATCTGGCCGTGGAGCGGGCACTGCGAGCGATCATCGAGGCCGAGCGCCCGGGCGACGGGATCCTGGGCGAGGAGTACGGCACCGAGGGCAGCACCGAGCGACAGTGGATCCTCGACCCGATCGATGGAACCGCCAACTTCCTGCGCGGCGTCCCCAACTGGGCCACCCTCATCTCGCTGGCCGAGAACGGCGTTCCGCGGGTGGGCGTGGCCAGCGCCCCGGCGTTCCAGAAGCGCTGGTATGCGGCTCCGGGTGCCGGCGCCTGGCTGGTTGAGGGATCCGCCGAGCCACGCCGCCTGCGGGTGTCCGGTGTACGCAGCATCGAGGATGCCTCGCTGAGCTTCCAGTCCATCGGCCAGTGGCGCGACGCCGGCTATCTCCCCCAGCTGCTAACCCTCGCCGAGACCGTCTGGCGTGACCGCGCCTACGGCGACATGTGGTCCTATGGCCTGCTGGCCGAGGGACTGGTGGATATCGTCGCCGAGTTCGACGTCAAGGAGTACGACATCGCCCCGTTTGTGGCGATCATCACCGAGGCTGGCGGCCGCTTTACCGCGATCGACGGCACCGACACCATTGCCGGGCGCAGCGCACTGGCCACCAACGGCCTGCTGCACAACCAGGTGCTGGACATCGTCACCAAATAGCTGCACCCGGCCAGAGCCACGGCAAGCGCAAAGCAAAAGCCCGGTTCCTTGCAAGGAACCGGGCTTTACTCTTCGCCAGCGTGTGACATGACCGATGGTGGAGATGCGGGGAATTGAACCCCGGTCCACTGCTGCAATTCTGCGTCTTCTACGGGTGTATCCTTCGAAAACGTTTTCTCGGCCCCAACCTTTACCGAAGGCGGTTAGGTTGACAGGCCCAGCCAGAGTATTAGTCCCGCGTACCGCTCAGGCGTCGGCACACAGCAAGTTTCCTAAATGACGCCAGGAACCGGGGCGGAAACAAACCCGGTCTGACGGACTATTCGGGCTCGCTTAGGCAGCGAGGGCGAAGTCAGTGCGCTTAGAGTTGGCACTTATTGGTTTTTCAGAGATCGTTAACGAGATAACCCTGAATCCTCGACCCGCTTCTCGCAGTTTCACAGGCAATGTCGAAACCGATCATCCCCATGCACATTCACGAAGAATGGGTCATGTCACACGCTATTGAATTATCAGGAGCCGAAGCCCACAAACCCCCGAAGGGATGTCCCCAGTATATCCGGGATTGCCCGGGTGGGGAACCACGTTCGCGCGCGGCGATCAGTTTCGCACGCAAACATGCGGGAAACACGTGGTGGTCCAGGCGACGGGCCCGAAGTCAGGCTAGTCCTGCTCGACCAGCAGCGCGCGCAGGCGGTCGCGAATCTCCGGGCCCACGCCGGCCGAGTCGAGGTATCCCTCGAGTCCACCGGGGAGCGCATAGAGGTCTACCAGAACCGACGCGAGGACATCTCGCGGGCTCTCGGTCATGATCCCCAGCAGCTGCGGTGTCACCTCGATGCCCTGGCTCCGCGCCATCTCGGTCATGTGCTCGGCCCAGGCCCCGGCCAGGTTCGCCTGAGTGGCCGCATAGTCGTCCAGGACGTCCTCGCGGTCAACCCCCACGGTCAGCAGAACCAGTGCACTGAGCACACCGGTGCGGTCCTTACCCGCGGTGCAGTGGATGATCGCCGGGGTGGTTGCCGGCTCGGCGAGTTCGGTCAGCACCGCGCGCACGACGTCGGTGTGGCGGAACAGGATCGCCCGATAGAGGTCTCCGAGCCCGAGTCCGGGGGTCGCGGCGGCATCCACCGATCCCTCAAACACCGCGTGGTGCAGGTCGCGGAGGCCCAGACCCTCCACATCGTCGGGCATCGCCGCACGCTCGGGCTCATCGCGCAGGTCGATGATCGAGTGGATCCCGCGTTCGGTCAGCGCCGCGCGTCCGGCCTCCCCCAGATTGTGCAGGGCATCGGAGCGATAGATGACGCCGGTGCGGGTGTGACCGCCGGGGACCGGGTAGCCCCCGAGATCACGAAAGTTGACGGTACCGGGCACGGGCAATGCTGAGGATGCGGTCATACCAATATCCTGGCGTGTGCCCCGGGCCGGTGCAAGGATTTTGCGCACAATGCACGCCCCAAAATAACGCACGCGGCGATCCTCGTTCCCGAGGATCGCCGCGTGAATGATGGGGCTACTCGCCCAGGCAGGCGGGTGGAAGGACTACTCCCCCAGGCGGTTTCGCGTCGCCATCGCGCGGGCAGCCTCACGGGTGTCCTGACGCTCACGCAGTGCGTGACGCTTGTCGTATTCCTTCTTACCCTTGGCAATGGCGATCTCCACCTTGGCGTTGCCGTTATTGAAGTAGATCTTCAACGGGATGATCGTGTAACCGCCCGGGGCAACCTTATGCGCAATCTTGTTGATCTCCTGACGGTGAAGAAGCAGCTTGCGCTTCCGCCGGGCGCTGTGGTTGTTCCAGCTGCCCTGGAAGTACTCGGGAATGTGCACGGCATCCAGCCAGATCTCGTTCCCCTCCACGAAGGCGTAGCCGTCCACCAGGGACGCGCGGCCCATCCGCAGCGACTTCACCTCGGTGCCGCTGAGGACCATTCCCGCCTCGAAGGTGTCCTCGATCAGGTAATCGTGGCGCGCCTTGCGGTTGGTCGCGACAACTTTTTCACCACGTTCCTTGGGCACGGTGTTCTCCTTCTTTGGGCACAGCTGGGCCCGGTAAATGACTCGGGCTGCCCGGGAAACCCGGGCAGCCCATCAGTATATCCGGTTGAGGCCGGAAATTACGCCTTCAGGTATCGCTTGATCGCGAAGTTCGCCGAGAGCGCGGCCAGGATCATGCCCACCAGGATCAGCGCGGGAACCACGATAAACGCGTCTCCCAGCCCGACCAGGTTGGACATCGAGGACGGCACATTGTCCTTGAGGTAGCCCTGCACAAAGAAGTGCACGATCGCGACGATCGCTCCGCCCGCGAGCAGGGACCCAATGAAGGCGGAGATCACCCCCTCAAGGATGAACGGTGTTTGAATGAACCTGTTCGACGCACCCACCAGACGCATGATCGTGATCTCACGGCGACGCGAGTAGGCCGACAGGCGGATGGTGGTGGCGATCAGCAGTACGGCGGCCATCAGCATCAGCGCGGCGATGCCGATCGCGGTGTAGGAGGCCACGTTCAGGACCGAGAAGATGGTGTCCAGGTACTTGCGCTGGTCGGTGACCTCTTCCACGCCGGGGACGCTCGAGAAGGCCTCGGAGATCACGTTGGACTGAGCCGGGTTCTTCAGGTTGACCCAGTAGGTCTCCTGCAGCTGGTCCGGGGTCACGTACTTGGTGATCTCGTTACCGGCGAACTTCTCCTGGAAGCGCTTATACGCCTCATCCTTGGACTCGAAGTAGAACTTCTCGATCACCGGAGCCAGGGCCGCGGACTTCAGTGCGTCCTCGACACCCTTACGCTGGTCGTCGGTCACCGCACCGCCGGCACAGGATTCGCTCAGCGAGTCCTGCGGGCACAGGTAGATGGCCACCTGGGCACGGTCATACCAGTAGCCCTTCATCTGACCGATCTGCATCTGCATGAGGGCGGCGGCCCCCACGAAGGTCAGCGAGATGAAGGTCACCAGGATGATGGAGACAACCATGGACAGGTTGCGGCGCAGGCCGGTGAAAACCTCGCCCCAAATCAGCGACATTCTCATTTGACCGGTCCCACGTTCTGCTCGTCTTCTCCCGTTTGGTCACCATCGCGGCGCAGGCCGAGGCTCTCGGCAATGCCGAGGTGGTCGGCCGCATCTTCGGTTTCCACCTGCGGCAGGTTGATCGCCGAGGTGTGAGTCGGGGCTGCGGGCGTGACCGGAACGGCCGGAATGATCGGCTGCGCGCGGGTCTCTAGCTCGGCGGCGGCGGCCTCGGAGGCCACGGCTGCCTGGGCGGCCAGGGCGGATTCACCCTTGACCTCCTGCGGACGCAGCTCGGGCACGATACCGGTGTTGCCGTATCCGCCGGAACGCTCGTCTCGGACAACCTTGCCCTCGTGCAGCTGGATCACGCGACGGCGCATCTTGTCCACGATGCCCGCCTCGTGGGTGGCCATCACCACGGTGGTACCACCGGCGTTGATGCGCTCCAGGAGCTGCATGATGCCGGCGCTGGTGGCGGGGTCAAGGTTACCGGTGGGCTCATCGGCCAGGAGTACCGGGGGCTTGTTGACCACGGCGCGGGCGATGGCCACACGCTGCTGCTCACCACCGGAGAGTTCGTGGGGGTAACGCTCGCCCTTGCCATCCAGGCCCACCATCTTGAGGACGTCGGGGACGGCCTCCTGGATGAACCCGCGGGACTTACCGATGACCTGCAGCGTGAAGGCCACATTCTGGTACACGGTCTTGTTGGGGAGCAGGCGGAAGTCTTGGAACACCACGCCCAGCTGCCGACGGAAGTAGGGAACCTTCCGGTTCGAGATCGAACCCAGGTCGTTTCCAAGCACGTGAATGGTGCCGGACGAGGGCCGCTCCTCCTTGAGGATCAGCTGCAGACAGGTGGACTTTCCCGACCCGGAGGCGCCCACGAGGAACACAAACTCCCCGCGCTCGACCTCGAAGTCGATTCCGTCGACCGCGGGTCGCTTGGACCCGGGATACATTTTGGTGACGTTCTCATAGCGAATCATGACGTTTCGAGCCTAAGCATGCCGCTGGGCTTTTGCGCGCTGACACGCCAAGAGGGGTCACACTCTCGGGTTTCGAGCCCTGTTTTCTGCGGCGAAGCCTAGTCGCGGTCGGCGCTCTTGCGCCAGCGGATGCCCGCGGTGATGAAGCCATCGAGGTCGCCGTCAAACACGTTGCTCGGGTTGTTCACCTCGTAGTCGGTGCGCAGGTCCTTGACCATCTGGTACGGCGCCAGGACGTAGGAGCGCATCTGGTCTCCCCAGCTCGCGGTGATGTTGCCGGCGAGCTCCTTCTTCTTGGCGTTCTCCTGCTCGCGCTGCACTAGCAGCAGGCGGGACTGGAGCACCCGCATGGCCGCCGCACGGTTCTGAATCTGCGACTTCTCGTTCTGGCAGCTCACCACGATGCCCGTGGGCAGGTGGGTGATCCGCACGGCGGAGTCGGTGGTGTTCACCGACTGGCCGCCGGGGCCCGAGGAGCGGAAGACGTCGACACGGATGTCGTTGTCGGGGATGTCGATGGACTCGGTAACCTCCATCAGCGGCACGACCTCGACCGCGGCGAAGCTGGTCTGACGCTTACCGGCGGAGTTAAAGGGGCTCATCCGCACCAGGCGGTGGGTTCCGGCCTCGACGCTCAGCGTGCCAAACGCGTAGGGGGCGTCGATCTCGATGGTGGCGGACTTGATGCCCGCCTCCTCGGCATAGCTGGTGTCGAGCACGGTGGCCGAATACTTGTGCTGTTCGGCCCAGCGCAGATACATCCGCAGCAGCATCTCGGCGAAGTCGGCGGCGTCCACTCCCCCGGCACCGGCCCGAATGGTGATGACCGCGGGACGCGGATCAAACTCACCGTTCAGCAGGGTCTGCACCTCGAGGTCACCGATCGCGGTGCGCAGCTTTTCCAGCTCGGCACGCGCCTCGGCGGCGGAGGCCTCGTCGCCCTCCTCGTTGGCCAGTTCGATCAGAACCTCAAGGTCATCGAGCCCGTTGGCCACCCGGGTGACACGCCCGAGCGAGGCCTGCTTGTGACTCAGCGCACTGGTCACCTTCTGTGCCTCATCGGGGTTGTCCCAGAGGTCGGGCGCACCGGCCTGCTCGCTGAGCTCGGCAATTTCCGCGCGCAGACGGTCAAGGTCCAGCACGTCACTGATGGTCGCAAAGGTGCTGCGCAGCGCGGCGATTTCGGCACTCAGGTCAAGATCTAACATATGGACCCATCCTAGCCGGGCCTGCACCGCGCGTGCATGCTCGCACGCTACACTGGAGAAACAAGCGCGAGTGGTGAAATTGGCAGACACGCAGGATTTAGGTTCCTGTGCCTTCGGGCGTGCGGGTTCAAGTCCCGCCTTGCGCACCAGTTTTTGATGGTCCCGGTGGGGACTTCCTCTTGACCCGATGCATGACCCGATGGGTAGCATGGGTGAATGACAGCGTCCTTGAGTTTCTCAGAGCTTTCTCTTCCCCCGATTGGATTCGGTACCGGGCGTGCACACGGCCTCGCCGGCATCGAGTCCCTGCACTCGGCCTTTGATGCCGGCTACCGCCTGCTGGATTCGGCCTTCAACTATGAAAACGAGGGCACCGTGGGGCGCGCGGTGCGTACCGCGGGAATCCCCCGCGACGAGTTCATCGTCACCAGCAAGCTGCCCGGCCGCCGCCATGCCCGCGCCGAGGCCACGTTCACGATCGAGGAGAGCCTGTTCCGCACCGGCCTCGATCACATCGACCTGTATCTGATCCACTGGCCGAACCCCCGCGTGGATCAGTATGTCGAGGCGTGGGAGGCCCTGATTGATGCCCGCGAGCGCGGGCTGATCCGACACATCGGGGTGTCCAATTTCCTGCCCGAGCACCTCGAGCGGCTGGAGACCGAGACCGGGGTGCGTCCGGTGGTCAACCAGATCGAGCTGCACCCGTGGTTCCCGCAGGAGGCGGCCGTGATCTACCACCGCGAGCGCGGCATCATCACCGAGGCGTGGAGCCCGCTGGGCCGCGGCAACGGGGTGACCGCCGATCCGGTGATCGAGCGCATCGCCGCCGGACACGATGTGTCCCCGGCCGAGATTGTGCTGGCCTGGCACGTGGCCCGCGGGGTGGTCCCGATCCCCCGGTCGGCGAGCCCCGAGCGTCAGCGACTCAACATCGCCGCCGCCCACATCGAACTCTCCGCCGAGGAGATCGCCCTGATCACCGCCCTCGGCCGCCCCGACGGCCGCCTGGCCGACCAGGACCCGGCGGTCTACGAGGAGTTCTAGCCCCACACCAAAAACGGCGGGCGGTGGAGATCATCTCATCTCCACCGCCCGCCGTTTGTGTATTACCTAGGCGAGGTCACCGGTTCCGCGACGACGGATCTGCCGGATGCCCAGCAGGGTGCCGCCGAGCAGCAGACCCAGCGCGGCCATCAGCCAGCCCCACGGCGGGTTGGCGCCGGTGCCGCTCAGCTCGCCGCCCGGGGTGCCGGGGCCCGGCGGGGTAATGCCGGGATCCTTGGTGAACGTATTGACCACGCTCAGGGCCACGCTGGTGCCCGAGCCGATGATCGCCACACCCACGGCCGGATCGCCGGCGTTCGGAGTGATCGCGCTCGCATTGGCGCCGCCGGCCACGGTCTCGCGCAGCTCACACACGGCACCCGTGGGCAGCTGCGTGTAGGCGGCAGTGAGCCCGGTCGCAGCGGACAGCGTGCGAGTCGCGCCCTCGGGGATGGTCAGCGCGGTGCTGACGCCGTCCCGGTCGAGGGTGCAGGCCAGCGCCACCTGGAACTGGGCGTTCGCAGCGGCCGCGGCGTTGTCACCCTCAATCGTCTTGGTCACGGTGATCCCGCCCACTTCGAAGGTGTTGATCACGCGCAGCGCCACGGTGGTGCCCGATCCGATGATCACCGGCTCGGTCACCGCGGCACCGTCGGCATCCACGATCTCACTCGTGGTGGCACCGCCGGTCGCGGACTCGGTGAGCTCACACGCGGCGCCGCTGGGCAGACCGGCAAAGTCGGTCTCGAAGCCGTTCTCGGCGCTCAGCTCGCGGGTGGCCCCGTCGGGAATCGCGATCGCCGCCCCGTCCAGGGTGCAGGCCAGCGCGACCTCGAACGGTCCGGTGCCCCACAGCTCGGCACCCGGTCCGGTGATCTCCTTGGTCACCAGCAGGTCCCCGGCGGCAAACGTGTTGACCGCGGTGAACTGCAGCGGCTCACGCAGGGTGCCCACGGCTGCCGGAACAGCCTTGGTGTCCGGGGTGATCACGGTGGTGCTGGCCCCACCGCTGTCGGTTTCATCCAGCTCACAGCGGGCACCGGCGGGCAGGGTGTCCACGATGATGTGACGTCCGGCGATCGCCTCGGCCTTGGTCAGGTGCAGCGCGCCGTCGTAGACCACGTCCGAGCCCACTCGACAGGTGAGCTCAAACACGAAGTCGGTGCCGTCATCCACGGCGCCTGCACCGTCGCCCTCGACCCGCTTGAACAGGTCGATGGCACCCAGCGGGAAGCCGTTGACAAAGCGGACGATCGCGGCGCTGGCCGGTGCCTCATCCGAGGTCAGCGTGACCGTGACCGAGGGCCCCTCACCGGTGACCGGGCCATCCACGCCCGGGCTGGTGTGAGTTACCTCGGCGCCGTGAGGATCGGTCTCGGTAATCACGCATTCGCTGCCCACGGGCAGTCCGGCAAGGATTCGACGCTGGTCGTGTTCCAGGCTGAAAGCCATCGGAGAGAACTCGAATCCGGTGGCCACCACGGGCTTGCCGAGGAAGGTGCAGGACACCTCAAACGGGAAGGATCCGTAGTCCAGCGGCTGACCATCCTGATCCAGCGCACCGGTCACCGTCTTAGTTACCTCAAGCGAGGTCAGGCTGTAGATGTTGGTCAGCGTGGCCAGCGGCAGCAGACTCGCGGTGCGTCCAATCGTGACCGCCGGTCCCGAGGTCGAGGAGGATTCCCCGTTGACTCCCGGAGCATCCACCAGCACACACTCGGCGCCGTAGGGGAACTGCTCCTCCAGGGTCACCGGTTTGCCACCCTCGACGGTCACCGTGACCGGGGGCAGCACCGTCTCCAGCGCGGTCCCCTTGCCCACGGTGCAGACCACCTGGAGCTCGAAGGTCGCCGGGGCATGGGCCGCGGCATCCCCGGTTACGGTTTTCTGCACCGCGAGCGGACCCGTGGCGAGCGCGACACCCACCCGGCGTCCCTCGGTCGGCAGCACCGAACCGATCCGAGTCCCCGAGGCGGTAACGGTCTCGGCACCGATCGCGATGGTGTTCCAGGCCACGGTGTCCGAGGTCGCCACCGGCGAGACCGCCGGTGTGCGAGTCTGGAAGGTGTAGCCCAGGATATCGCCGGGACGGAAGTGGTTCTCCCCAAAGAGGAACACGGTCTTGATGTGCTTCACATCGGCCGCGGCCACATCCGGAGTCAGCGGCAGCCAGGCACCATCCGGACACGCGGTCTGGGACGGCGAGAGGTCCGCCACGCAGGGATCCTGAGCCGAGGAATAGTAGTACTCCACGCCCTCGGGGGTGCGGTAACCATCTGCGGTCACCGGAGTGATCGGTCCCGTCCAGGTCGGCTCCCACTGGCTACCGCGCGGCAGCAGCACAAGCGCACCCTGATCGCCCGGGGTGGGCAGACGGTCGATCGTGACCACCTTATCCATCTCCAGGGTGCCCGAGTTCTGCACGCGCTCGCGCCAGGTCTCGATGCCCAGCGGCTTGGTGATCGGGACGCAGTTGCCCGAGTAGAAGTCGTCCACGGTCGGCGTGCACTCGGCGGCCGGGTTGGTCACATCGGTGACCCCCAGCTCGGTGTCGTTAGACTTCACAAACTTCTGTCCACGCAGTGCGCCGACCTCGGTCGGGTAGACGTCGGTGTCGGCGGCACATCCGAGGACCTCATGCGCCTCACCGTTACAGAACTGGAAGGGCTGGGCGGCCTCGGCCAGGACCGTGTTGGTCACGTGCTGACCCGCGGCGATACCCGGGCGGAACATCATGTTGAGTGTGATCGTATAGGTGTCCCCGGGCATCAGCACCGTCCCCTTGGGGAACTCGAATGCGATGTTGGTGGGTTCACCGTCGGCGTTTTTGCCCTCGGTGATCGTGATCTGTGCGGGATCGGTGGGCATCGGCAGATGCGGTGCCGGGGTTGTGCCCGACGGCTGATACCCGAACTCATAGCGCGGATCATCGCTCTGATCATCGAAGATGAGCCAGGGCTTCCCGGTGGGGTCGTTGGTGTTGAAATCGGTGGGCAGGATGTCGGTGATCTTGGGATCCCGAATGGCCCGCTCGACCCCGCTGCCCGCGGGGGCGGGGTTGGACACCGTCAGCGTGAACGGGATCGTCTGCCCGGCAAGCTGCGCCCCCACCGGGGTCTTTTTGATACTGATCTCGGTGGCACCGGCCTGGTAGAAGGCCTGCGCTGTGGTCTCGTGGGTCGCGGTCAGCGGAAGCGAACCGGGGCCGTTGACCGAACTGGTCACCTCACCCTGCACGGTGTTGGTGAACACACCTCCACCGCCGCGAGGCTTGAACTTCTCCCCGGGAGCCGAGGGGTCCGCATCGGTGGGCACCGGCATATCCGGGGTGGAGGCCAGGTAGGCGCGGCGGTGTACGGTCAGCGGGATCTCCTGACGCGGATTTGCCGGGTTCTCCCACTGCGAGCCGTCGGTGCGGGTGAAGGTGAAGCGCAGACCGCGCACCTGATCGGCGGTGACGCCCGCGGGCAGGGCCGGAGTGGCCGCCGGGGTGCCGAGCGTCCAGGTCGCGCCGTTCAGGCTCAGCGGGTTGCCACCGCCGGAGGTGTCGTAGGTGCCACCGACCAGCGCATCCACCTGCACCCGCAGGATCGGCGCGGTGAGCTTGAAGCCCGGCGCGAAGTCCACAAATCGGTAGGCGTTCCAGAAGGTGGTGGTGTCATCGGTCACCACCATCTTGGCCGGCCGCGCCGAACCGGTCGGGCGGGCAGAGAGGGTCATCGTGATCGAATCCCACGGCTCATCGGCATAGTTGGGTGCGCTGGGTGGAATCTGCGCGTACTGCACCTGCGGCGAGAACGACTTGGTCGTGGTGATACCGATGTTGAGGTTGGCCAGCGCCATCTGGGCGCCGTCCGTGGCGGTGACCTCGTGCACGCCGTTCACTCCGCCCGGATCCAGCACACTCGCACTGGCATCGTTGCGCACGGGGGAATCAACCACGGTGACCGGCGCTCCGCCCTCGCGGTGGGTCGCGCGTAGACGCAGATCCATGGTCAGGGTGGACTTGCCGGCCGAGACGATCCGGCCATGGTGGGTCACCTCGATGCCCACCACATCGGCCAGGTTCGCGGCGCTCAGCGCCTTGGCCTGATCGATCGAGTAGGCGCTAATGCCGCCCCCGGCGCGGGTCAGCTGCACCAGCGAGTTGGTGGCGCCCGCGGGCACCGTGATGCCCACGATCTTGGCCAGGTTGAAGGTGTCAAATGGCTTGGTGGCGCTGCCGGGTGCCGGATCGACAATCTTCAGCGTGTCCACCTTGGCCACGGTTGCGTTGGTCGCGGTGATGGTCACTCGACCACTGGGATACGCGTTTGCCGGGGTACCGGCCGGCGGGATGCCGATCGGTCCGCCGCTCCAGCCCTTGCTCACGGAGACGTTGAGCGGGCGGTCGAGGATCGAGATCAGGTCCGAATCCTCATCGTGCGCGGCCACGGAACCGCCGATGATGCCGCTGGCACTGGCGATATTGTTCACGTCGCCGGTGTCGGCGGTGTTGTACAGCTCGCTGCCCAGCACGGGCACGGCCGGAGTGGCCGGAACCCGCTTGGTATCGCGCAGCTCCCACTCCAGGTCGATCTGGCGGGTGTTCCCGTTCGAACGGGCAACCCCCGAGCCGACGGCCGGCGCATCCACGGCGGTCGCGGCCTCACGGGCGGCGGTGTTCTCGGCGAAGATCAGGCGCACACCCTGGGTCGAGGCCTGCTCGGTGGCATTCAGCGCGATCTCCGGCAGCGACCCGGTGTAGGGCAGTTCGTCCGCGCCGGAGGCGGATGCCCAGGCGGTCCCGTTCCACAGCTCCACCGCGGTGATCTGGTCATAGGCCAGCAGCGGATCCATGGCCGGGGTGATCGCCTTGATCTTCACCAGGTTGAAGGCCTGATAGGTGGTCTTCTCCACCGGGTCGGCCGGGCCGGCGTTCGGGGTCTTCCCCACGCGGGTATCGGCGATGACCATCTGCTCATAGCCGCCGTGTCCACCGGTGGACCAGCTCAGGCGCGAGGTTGCGTGATCCCCGGAACGGGCAACCACGATCTGGTCCGCCGGGGCGATCCAGCGCTTGGTCAGGAAGTCATACTCCCCCGGGGTCGGTGCGAGAATCTCGATCGAGGGGCAGGGGTTTACCGTCGCGGCCCCCGCGGTGGCACCCGGCGCGGTGGCCGAGGCACTCGAACAGTTTTCGACGGTGATGTCGCTACCGGCGGGCTTGGGGGCCAGGCTTTCCTTGAGCTCGGTGGTGATGTTGGGCTGCACCGTGGCACCGGGCGCAAAGCCTGGCTCATCGCTGGTGAACTCGAACTGCAGTCCGCCGATCTGGTCGCGAACCGCCTCGGGAATCGCCATCGAGAACGAGGTGGCACCCTTGACGTTCTCGGCCAGAACCACCCAGGTGTTGCTGACGGTGTCGAAGTAGCGCACGGTCAAAATGACACCCGGGGGCACATCGGTCTTGGTGATCGCGGTCGGGCGGAAGTGATCCCACCAGTCCGAGTCCTTGGGGGTTCCGTCGGCCTTCAGCTCGGGATCATTCACCAGGATCTGGGTTGCGTTGGCGGTAGACCCCTTACCCACGGTGGTCGGGAGCTGGATCGTGGCCGTCTCCCCCTCGGTGCCCCAGATCTGTCCGGGGCTAATCTTCTTCTGGGTTTCTAGCTCGATCCGGTGCTCATCCAGGGTGAGGGTATCGGTCGCGGTGGCATCGGCCTTCTGGTCGCCGGCGGTACCGGTCACGCCCACCACGTTATCGATGGTGGTGTCCTTGGCCAGGCCCTCGGCTGCGGTGACCCCGAAGGTCAGGTTCGATTCGGCACCGGCAATGATCGGCTCGCCAGTGGTATCGGTAAAGGTGATCTCGAAGTGCTTCAGCGATCCGAAGTCCACCGGCAGGGCCGGATAGGCACCGCCGTTTGTCAGCGGAACCGTGATGCTCTGCTCGTCGCCATTTCGGTCGAGATACACCAGGGTGATGTCGCCGGTGTCTGCGCCCTGGGGGAACTCGACCGACGAGGTGAATCCGGTGAAATCCAGGCGGGAATCGAAGTCGCCGCTAGCCGGTTCGCGAATGGTCAGCGTGGACAGCGGGGTGTCTCCGGCATTCGAGCCGGAGAGGGACACGGTCGAGGCACCGCCGGGCAGCACCACATCCGGGTCAAAGGACTTCTTGGCCGCCACACTCAGCGGCTCGGTGACAACCTTATAGGTGGCGTCATCGGTGTCGGTCGCGCGGTCGCCTCCGTTGGTGACGGCGGACTCGACGGTGTTCTTCAGGGTGATGCTCTCCTCGAGGTCGGCGACGTTCTCCCGCTGTTCGAGCTTCAGGGTCAGTCCACCGGTGGCCCCCGCGGGGATCGTGGTTCCGTTCGGTCCGGTGAAGGTCACCCGAATTCCGGTGGCCGAGGCCGGCGGCGCATTCGGGGCACCGGGCTTGGTGGCTACCGAGCCCTGCACCCAGGCGGTTCCGTTCCAGTACTCCACCGTGGCGGTGGTGGCACCCTCGGGCCACTGCACCGAGTCGATGCCGGTGATGGCCAGGTAGTCAAACGGGTTGCCGGTGGCATTCGGATCGACCGGGTCGGTCAGGGTCAGGGTGTCCGCGCCGGCGTTGGACTTGTTGGCCCCCGAGAGCGTCAGCGTGGTTTCGGTGCCGGGCTTTGCCTGACCCGCGGTCGGGTTGAAGGACTTGGTGGCCTCGGTGGCCAGGTGCTTTTCCAGCACGGGCTTGACGTTCGCGGTCGAGGTCACCTTGGTTGCGTTATCCGCGGTGACCTGGGCGGTGTTGGGGATGTTCACGCCGTTCTTCTCATACGGCACATCCTCGCGCAGCTTCACGGTGATCGTGATCGTGGCGTTGGCGTTGTCGATCAGACCGATCACGCCCTCGCTCAGCTGCTCATTGAAGACCACGCTGACGTTCTGCCCGTCGATGATCGGAGTCTGGAAGGGCGCGTTGGCCACCACCACGTTTTGGATCTCAAACTCGGGCGGGATCGCGTCGGCAAAGACGGCGTTATTGCAGCCCACATCGGTCAGGGTCGAACAGGCAACCTCGATCGTATAGGTCAGCGTCTCGCCGGGCTTCACCTGCTCTGCGGAGGCGGTCTTTTTCACATCGAGGACCGCGGTGGGCGCCTCAGCCGCGAAGGTGGAACTGGGTGTCCACACAAATCCCAGTGCAAGCAGCGCACCTAGTCCCATTGCCACGCCCCGCATACGCGAGCGTTTTTGTCCCCTGATCGGTGCCACCGAAATCCCCTGTCCTATTGGTAAGACGCACAGTCTGGTCTCAGCATAGGAGTCGTGATTCGGGATAAACAACCGAAATTCACGCGTGGGGAGAGAATTACCCCCAGATGAGGGGCGCTTTTCTCGGCGGAGGGCCCGGCGGAGTGCGGGGGCCGCCGGGCCTCACACGACCTAGTCGAACTTCGGGGTGGTTGCCTCGCAGGTCACCGGCTTGCCCGGCTCCCCGGCCACCGCCGCAATCTGCCGCTTCCCATCCAGCAGAATCTGGCAGGTTGCCCGCTGGCCCTCACCCGGGGTTGCGACGATCGAGGCGGGCTGGGTGGCGGTCACCATGACCGTCTTTTCCCAGCGCGAGCTTTCGGGGGCGGTCGCATCCACCTCCAGTGGAAGGTTCGGGAGGTTCTTGGTGACCGTGTCTTCTCCGCGAGATTTGGCCTCGCCAAAGGTCACCGTGGGGAGGGTCGGGGTGCCCTCACCGGACACCGTCACCGCGTAGGTCACCGACCAGGCATCGGCGGTGGAGTTCTTGATCGAATCAACCAGGCCACATCCGCTCAGGCCCACACCCACGAGGGTCGCGGCCCCCAGGGCGATGCCGGTTTTTGCCCAAATTCCTGCGGTCTTCATCATGTTTCCTCCGTGTGTTCAACGTCTGAACATCACGCTATCGAGGCACATGCACACGGCGCTTCGCTCGCCGCGCTGATGTTGACGGCGGCAATATCGCTCGCTCGGAGGAGGGCTCTCAGCCCAGCGGACCTACTTGGTCAGCGCCTCACCCAGGTCGGGGCAGTACCGGGCGGTCGCGGTATCCATGAAGGAATCGACGTCCTCGGCGGTGCGCCCGTCGCTGAGGGAGCTCTGCTTATAGTCTTCGGCAACCTTGCGCAGGCCCGACGCGTTATCGCGCTCCTTGTCCAGGCGCGAGCAGTAGTCCTGGGCGAACTCGATCAGGCGTCCGGTTGAGAGGGTGGAGTAGCTCTTGAGCGACTGTGCTCGTGCCGAAAACTCCCCGTTGTTGATCGGGGCCGGGCCCTGGGCGCACCCACTGAGCAGCGCCACCGCCAGAATGGTTGCCGCGACTGCGAACCTGTGCTTCATGATCGGGAACTCCCTTCCGAATCAGTATTCTAATCCCCCGGGCGACGACTCACCGTCACGGCGCGTGCGCCGGACGGGGTGGAAATCGTTACGGCATTCCCAGGCTCGTCGCGTCTGGGCCGCCCTTCCGTCATCCGCTGGAATGATCTTGTACGTCACGCCCGTCCTGCCTGTCCGCGGGCAGTAGACTCGTGGTGTCCCTTCACGGTACGTCTGCGGGTGTGCCACCAACAATTCGGAGCCTTTCATCGATGCATACCGCTCTCATTCCCTGGCTTGACTCCAACGAAATCCTGCAGGCGGCCGGCCCCTGGGCCGTTCTGGTCGTGTGCCTCATCGTGTTTGCCGAAACCGGCCTGCTGGTGGGCTTCATGCTCCCCGGAGACACCCTCCTGGTCATCACCGGCCTCACCAGCAACAACGGCACGAGCGATGGTCTCGGCATGCCGATCTGGTGGGTCGCGATCCTGATTGGAATCGCCGCGTTTATCGGCGGTGAGGTGGGATATCTGATTGGGCATCGCGCCGGGCCCAAGATCTTTGAGCGTAAAGAGACCGGTCTGTTCAGCATCGAGAACGTCAACCGGACCAATAAGTTCTTCGAAAAGTGGGGCGCGCTGGCGATCATCATCGCCCGCTTCGTGCCCGTGGTGCGTACCTTCGCCCCGGTTGCGGCCGGTGCCTCGCACATGAACTACCGCAAGTACAGCCTGTATAACCTGATCGGTGCGCTGATCTGGGGCACCGGCCTCACCTACTTCGGCTACCTGATCGGCTACATCCCGCCGGTTGCTCACTTCGTGAGCTCCTACATCGACGTGATCCTGCTGGCCGCCGTGGCCCTCTCGGTCGGCCCTGCGGCCGTGCACTACTTCATGGCCTTCCGCAAGAGCAAGCGTCTGGCCGCCGAGGAGGCCGCCCGGGCCGCTCAGGCACCCGAGGACGAGGCTCCCGCAGCCTAGTTCCTCCCCCATACACACGGCGGCCGCCGGATCCTCAGGGATCTGGCGGCCGCCGTTTTTGGCCGTGTCTGAGCGCACCACCGAGCCGCGCCCGAAGGCACCTCCAGACTAGGCCCGCCGGCCGCGCCGCATGAGCACCAGGCCGGCCGCGAGCAGCGCCCCCGCCAGCAGTGTGAGGGTACTCGAGGCGTCTCCGCCACCGGTGCTGCTCAGCCGAGTCTCGGCGATTATCGGCTTCGGCGTGGCCGGGTCACCGGGACCGTGGGGCACACTCGGCAGGCCCGGGTGAGCGGGCAGCGTCGGGACCGTGGGTGCCGTCGGGGTACCGGGGATGGTGGGTTCTCGCGGATCCTCGGGGATGATCGGGCAGTCGGTCTCGGGGAACGACACCGTTTTGGTTGCCGTGAGCCGGTCGGTCGCGGTGACCCATCCCGCGCGCGGCACCACGTGGAACCCGGCCTCGGCATGGGCGGTGATCACCACGGACTTCCCCGGGGCAAACTCCCCGGTGACCTCATACCAGACGCCCGGGGTAAGCAGTACGCTCAGGGTTGGCCGCACGTATACACCGGCCACACAGCCGGGCTCGGTGACCACCGGATCGCGCGGGGTCACCGGCACCGTGTCCTCGCCCGTTCCAGGTTCTCCGGTGCCCGGGCCGGTCCCGGTCCCGGGGTGTTCGGGATCCACGCCGCCGTCACCGCCGCCGCCGGGGTTCCCCTCACCGCCGCCGGTGTGAGGCGGATCGATCGGGGTGGTGGTCGCGCAGCCCTCGGATTCGTCGGTGGGCGAGGTGCAGGACGTGGGTGCCGACGATCCGGTCCCCCACACTCGGTTGACCAGGCCGACGTCATGAATCTGGGCACTGGTGGTGGTGATCACCACGCGATAGCGCAGCACGGCACTCTCCCCCGGTGCCAGGTCGAAGGCCGGGGTGCGAAGCCAGGAGGTGCCGGGCTTGGGTGGTTCCACCCGAATCGGCTCGCGATCACCGATTTTCAGGGTAATGTCGCCGTCGAGACGTGCGGCACCGAGCACCTGGCTCAGGTCATCGGTGAGCACGATCCCGGTCACCGGACCCTGGTTCTCGGCTCGCGCGGAGGCGCGCACCTCATAGGTGATGCTGTCGCCCACGGCGAGGCTGGTGCCCGCGCCGATCGGAGCACCGGAAGTGTTTTCAGCGTGCTTGCCGATCGACCACTGCGCGGGCGTGGTTCCGCCGCCGGGACCGGTACCGCCGTCGTTTCCGCCGCCGGTACCGGGGGTTTCGGGCCCGCCGGATCCGCAGTCGGGGGCCTCGGGGAAGCTCACCGAGAAGTGTGCGGTTTTCCCGTCCTCGGCGAGCTCCCATCCGGGCGGCACCACCAGGGCGAATCCCTCACGCGCGTGCGCGGTGATCGTCACCGTGTGCCCGAAGGCCACCTCGCCGGCGATCGTATAGAAGATTCCGGGTGTCACCGGCACGTTGATCCACGGGGCCTCGGGTTCCCCGTCGGTGCACACCGGTGCGGTGGGCCAGGAGGGGTCCTCGGGCGTGGCCGGGGTGTCCGTTCCGGGCCCCGGGTCCGGGGTGGTCGGAGTACAGTCAGGCAGGCTCAGAGTGATGACCCTGGTTGCCGAGGTCTTCTCGGCTGAGAGCGTCCAGCCGGCCGCGGGGCGAAGCGTCCGTCCATCCAGCGAGGTTGCGGTGATCGTGACCGTGCCGCCGGCCACCAGCTCGCCGCTCATCTCATAGCGCACCCCGTCGGATACCGGCAGCCGTACGTCGGGCACCGAGATGCCGCCCTCGGGCAGGCAGATCGCCTGGGTGATGCTCGGGTCAGCGAGCGACACCCGGTCATCCACGATGACCAGTTCGGTGCGGCACGCGGCATTCAGTCCGGCATCGGTGTCGCCCACCGCGCAGCGAGCGGGTGTGTTGACGCCGCTGCCGCGCACGTCGTTGCGCAGGGTGCCGCCGTGCTGTCCCTCGGCGACGCGGACCGCATAGCTGAGCACCGCGGTCTGATCGCGGGCCAGATCGAATGCGGGCGTGATAAGTTGCCGCGTGGCCGACGGGGTCACCGTGATCGGTGCAGCCTCCCCCACGCGCAGGCTCGGGGGCGCAACCAGCTCGGCCGAGGCGAGCACGCCGGCCAGGCTGTCATGCAGCACCACGTCCTCGGCGGTGTTGCCCGAGAGCCAGCGTGCGGTGATCTCGTACCGGACAATGTCGCCCCCGGTCACCACGGCACCGGCTGCCAGCGGGTGACCGTCGGCATCCAGGGCCACCTTAGAGAGTGTCCAGGCGCTCAGGATCGGTGTGGTCACCTCGGCGCACACCCGGGCGGCATTCTCGCCGGGCTCCCCGGCACAGATTCGGTTGAGCAGCGAGCGGTCGCCGCTGCCGGTACGAGCATTGACGGTCACCGGGTAGGTCAGGGTCAGTTTCTCCCCGGCGGCCAGGGCCCCGCTCCAGCGCACGTGGCCGTCCACCATCGGGACCTCAAACTCGGGGCCGTCGCCGATGCGAGCGATCGCCACCTCGCCCACCGGGGTCGCATCGTCCAGGACACCGGCCAGGGTATTATCCACCGCGAGCGGGGCGCGCTCGGACCAGGCACCGGGCCCGGGGTTCTCGACGGTCAGCCGGTAGTCCAGGCGTTCCCCGCGCAGCGCGGTACCGGTAAAGGTCTCGCCGTCGCGCAGCAGTTCACCACCCACCCGCGGGGCCGCCGGGGCGAGCTGCAGCTGCACGGCGCAGGGCTGGGTGGCCGGGCCGCAAGTGGCCGGGGCGATGGTGCCGATTCCGGGGATCTCGGCGGTACCGATCGCCTCGTCTCGCAGGGTACCTCGGCGCAGATCCTCGGGCACGGTCACCGTGTAGGCGAGAACCGCGGGCTGATCCCCGGGCAGTTCAAAGCGCGGGGTGGTCACCCGACCAGAGGCCAGCTTCAGGGTGGTGGGGGCGGCGGATCCCACGGTCAGGGTGGGATCGCCCGTAAGCTCGGCCACGCCGAGGGTCTGAGATGGATTCGCCTGAATCTGCACACCCTCCACGGGCCATCCGCCGATAGCCTCGGCACGGACCCGATAGGTCAGCCGATCCCCCGGGCGCACCGGGGAGCCGCTGGTGAGCTCGGCACCGTGCTGATCGGTCACGCTCAGGTTCATCCGCCAGTTTTCACCCACGCCAATCTTCAGCCGATCACAGGCGCTGAGGATCGGGTCGGTCACGCCGGGGTTGCGGCTATCGCCGCTCACACAGGCCTCACCATCCAGCATCTTGGGTGTGGTACCGCCGGCGGCGGGCTGCTGCATAATCTGCACCCTGAACGTGATGACCTTGGTTCCGCCGGCCGCGAGCGGGCCGCTCCAGCTCAGGCGGTTATCCACCACCGTGGCCCCGCCGGTCGGGGCACCCACCAGGGCGCCGTCGTCGAGGATGTCGCCGAGGTCCTCGCTCAGGGTCAGCGGGTTACCGGCGGCCCAGCCGGAGGCGGCGTTCCAGCCGCCCTGGCCGGGGTTCTTGATCGTGATCGTGTACTCACCCACGTCGCCCGCGCGCAGCGGACGGGTCGGGTTCGGCACCTTGGTGAAGCCCTGTTTGATACTCAGCTCGGGATACACCCGGCTGATGGTGTGATCCCAGTCGGCGCACTGCGTGATCCGCGGACCGTCGGGCAGCGCCTTATTGCCCGAGTCACCGCTCGCGCAGGAGTGCGCGGTGAGGTGCAGGTCGCCGGTGTAACTGTCGCTCACCTGCACCCGGTAGGCCACATACATCGTGGCCCCGGCCGGCAGCGGGAACGTGTGGGCCAGCGTGGTTCCCTCGATCTTGGGATCCACGACGGCGCAGTCCGAGCTCCAGGAGGTGGGGCTCGCACACGCGGCCGAAGCACCCACCCGGGAGCCGAGGAACACCGCATCGTCCAGGACCCCGGAGAGATCCTGGCTTACCGTGATCCGGCGATCCGCCGCCCAGCTGCTCGGGGCCGTCCACGCCGAAATGGACGGGTTGGTGATGGCCACGCCGTACTGCAGCACGTCGCCCGGACGGATCTCGGTTCCCGGACTGCCCGAGACCTTGGCCCACTGCTTGCCCAGCTTCATCTCGGGGAACACCGCGGTGAACGGGGTCTCGCTGCGCAGCTCGCGCACCAGACGGCCCTCGTCGGGCAGGTCACGGTTACCGGTTTCCCCGGTGATAACACTCAGGGCCGTGAGGATCTGATCACCCGGCACATCGTTCCTGATGGTTCCGCGGATGGTGAACGCCTGGGTGGTGCCCGCCCCCAAGGGGAAGGTCACGTCGATCTTGCCGGCGTCGGTGGGGTCGCCGTAGGAGGTGCAGTAGACGGGCTGCCAGGCGTTGTCCGGCTGACAGGGGCCGGCGACCCCCGACTGCGAGCCATACCAGCTCACATCATCGAGGAACCCGGAGAGATCCTGGCTCAGCCGAAGTCGCTTATCCACCGACCAAGACGATGCCCCCGTCCACCCGGTTTTGCCCGGGTTGCTGATGCGCAGCGCGATCTGCACGCTGTCGCCGGTGCGCAGTTCGGTGCCCGGGGAACCGGAAACCTTCACAATCTTCTGGGTCGCCGTAAGCTCGGGATAGGTGCGCTGGAAGGCCAGCTGGCTCTGCGCGGTGCGGGTAATGACCCCGGCATCGGCCCGGGTGGTGTCGCCGGTGTTCCCCGTGACCACCGAGGCCGTGCGGATCAGCTGGTCCCCGGTGAAGCCGTTGTGCACCACACCGCGGATGTTGAAGGCCTGGGTGCCGCCCGCGGCCAGGGAGAACGTCTGGGTCACCTTGCCACTGCTGGTATCGCTGCCAAAACCGGGGCAGTAGTTCGGGTCCCAGGCGTTGGGGGCCATGCAGTTCCCCGAGACGCCCTGCTGGGCGCCACCGTAGGTCACATCGTCGAGGAAGCCGGTGAGGTCCTGCGTATAGGTGAGTCGCTTATCCGCCGACCAGCTCGAGGGTCCGGTCCAGCCGGTCTTGCCGGGGTTTTTTACCCGGACGGCGACCTGCACCACGTCTCCCGGCAGCAGGTCGGTTCCGCTGGAGCCGCTCACCTTGGTCAGCGTCTGGGTCAGCTCGGCCTCGGGATAGGTCCGGTCGAAGCCCAGCGTGGCCTGCGCGCTGCGCGTGAGCACGCCGCCGTCGGCCTGGGCCGCGTCCCCGGGATTCCCGGTGACGCTCGCGGTGGTGCGCAGGATCTGATCGCCGGGGAAATCGTTGCGGATCACGCCCCGAATATTGAACGCCTGGGTGGTTCCGGCCGCCAGGGAAAAGGTCGAGGTGAGTTTTCCGTCAGCCCCTACGGCCCCCATCACCGGGCAGTAGTTGGGGTCCCAGCTGGCCGGCGGTTGGCAGTTACCCGAGACGCCCTGGAGGGCGCCCACGAGGGACACATCATCGAGGAACCCGCCGAGGTCCTGGGTATAGGTGAGGCGCTTATCCGAGGACCAGCTGGAGGGTCCGGTCCACGCGGTCTTCGAGGGGTTCTTGACCCGCACCGCGATCTGCACGGTGTCCCCGGGCAGGATCTCGGATCCCGCGGACCCGGTCACCTTGGCCATGGTCTGGGTCATTTCCAGCTCGGGGAAGGTGCGGGCGAAGCTCAGCTCGCTCTGCGCGGTTCGGGTGATCCGGCCGTCGTTCTCGCTGCTTGTGTCCCGCGGGTTTCCGGTAAGCAGGGCCGAGGTCGAGATCTTCTGGTCTCCCGGATAGTCGTTGCGCACCACCCCGCGAATGTTGAACGCCTGGGTAGTCCCCGCGGGCAGCGCAAAGGTCATGCTCAGCTTGCCGTCGGGGCCAGGGAGGCCCGCGTTGGCACAGTAGTTGCCGTCCCAGGCATTGATCGGTTGACAGTTCCCCGAGGTGCCCTGGATCGCCCCGCCGTAGGTGACATCGTCGAGGAATCCGGTGAGGTCCTGCACATAGGTCAGGCGCTTATCCACCGACCAGGAGGACGCATCGGTCCAGCCGGTTTTGGCGGGGTTTTTCACGCGGACCGCAATCTGGACCACGTCACCGGGCAGCAGGTCGGTGCCGGTGGATCCGGCAACCTTGGTCATCGTCTGGGTCATCTCGGCTTCGGGGTACACCCGATCAAACCCGAGCGTGTCCTCCTTGGTGAGCACAATCCGTCCGCCGTTTTCCAGCTTCGGATTTCCCGACTCCCCAGAGATCTGCACGGCCGTGCGCATCCGCTGATCGCCGGCGAAATCGTTGCGCACCACGCCACGAATGTTGAACGCCTGGGTCGCGCCCGCGGGCAGCGAGAACTTCAAACTCAGCTTGCCGTCGGCACTCGGCAGACCGGCATTGGCGCAGTAGTTGCCGTCCCAGGCATTGATCGGCTGACAGTTCCCCGAGGTGCCCTGGATCGCCCCGCCGTAGGTGACGTCGTCGAGGAACCCGGAGAGGTCCTGACCGTAGCTCAGCAGTTTGTCGGTGGTGGTGGATGAGGGCGCCGTCCATCCGGTCTTGCCGGTGTTGGTGGCACGCACGGCGATCTGAATGGTGTCGCCGGGGAGGATCCCCGATCCGCTCGACCCGGCGACCTTGGTGATGACCTGGGTCATGGTCAGTTCGGGATACAGCGGGGTCACGTCGGCCGAGGCCGTGGCGGAACGGGTCAGCACCGGACCGTCGGGACGGGTGGTATCGCCGGTATCCACGCTCACGCCCACCCGGGAGTTCAGCTTGAGGTCGCCGGTGAAATCGTTGCGCACAACCGCGCGGGCACTGAGGTACTGGATTCCGCCGGGAGCAAGGGTCATCGGGACGTTGATGATCCCGCCGGCGCTCGGGTTCCCCACCGAGGGGCAGTAGGCCGGGTTCCAGGAGGTGTTGGTGCTACAGAGGATGGAAACCCCCGAGAGGGCTCCACCGAAGGCGGCATCATCGAGCACGCCGGAGAGATCCAGGGCCACGTTGGCTCGGCGATCCGGGGACCAGGGATTCGGGCCGATCAGGTTGAGGTCGCCGGTGTTTTTCACCGCCACGAAGAACTGAATCACGTCTCCGGGCACCAGGTCGCCGCCGGCGCTGCCGCTCACCTTGGCCCAGTTCTGGGTCACCTCGATGTCGGCCTTGGAGTGGATCAGGGTCGCGGTGTTGTCGGCGCAGCGCTCGATCGGATCGATTCCCGCGCCCGTCGGGGCACCGCTCACGCAGGTGGCTACCCGCACCAGGTCGTCCCCGCGGCGGAAGTCATCAACCTGGGCGGTGAACGTGAGTACCTGGGATTTTCCCGCGGCCAGCTCTCCCGACCAGGTCAGGGTCGGCGCGGTTCCCGCGCGGCCAAAGAGCCCAGAGGAGTTGATGCGCGCATCATCCAGCAGGTCGGTAATGTCGACACTCACCCGGGCCGGGGTGGCACGAGTCCACGCATTGGTGCCGGGATTGGTCACGGTCACCGTGTAGGTGACCAGGTCCCCCGGGCGCAGGGCCGCGGTGGGGTTGGGTGCCTTGGCGGCGCTGAGGGTGACCCCCAGATCCCAGTCGGCCGGGGCCAGCGCGGCGGCGGGCGTGGCTGCGGACGTGGCGGCGGCTGATTCGGTGAACACGGTTGAATCCCGAGCCGCGACGTTCATCGCGGGGAGCCTCAGGGTGGCCAGCCCGGTGTGTGTCCCGTCTGCGGCACGGCCCTGCTCCGCGGAGGACGTGCTCGCAGGTGCCTGCCCCGCTGAGGAAGACTGTGCCGGTGCCGTGCCCTCCTGTGCGGATGCCTGGACCCCGATCATCAGCCCCGCCAGGGTCGCGAACCCCAGAATCCCCAGGGTGCGAAACAGGACTCGTCGCCGCGGATAACGGGGCGCGGATGTGCGGGCGTGCTTGGGCATTTCGGGGTGCTTTCGGGTCCGACCGGGATACCCATCGTGCGCGGCGAGGCAGGGGGTACTCGCCGAAAAAGATACGGGGCAATCGTGAGGGTAGGTGAACATCGAGAAAACTCACTGCTCACTGCCAGTGTATCGGGTGTGGCACCTCGTCCCGTCCCCGCCCACACGAAAATTCATACCCAGTTCGGTGGCCGGTTACGCAGACAAAAGCCCGGCCTCACACACCGAATGGGGTGTCTGAGACCGGGCTATCGGGTGCGTCCTAGACGTGCACCTCACGCTCATGCTCGGCGTGCTTGGGTGGTTCGATCTGGAAGGTCGAGTGCTCCACGTCGAAGTGGTCGTGCAGGCAGTCGGAGAGCCGGTCCAGCAGCGCCCCCACCTCCCCACGTTCGAAGACCTCGTCCTCGGCCACCACGTGGGCGGTGAAGACGTGCTCCCCCGAGGTGATCGACCACAGGTGTACATCGTGGACCTCGCGCACCCCCTCGGCCCGGGCGATGTGGGCACGCACGTCCTCAACCGAGGTATCCACGGGGGTGGACTCGTTGAGCACACGCCACACATCGCGCAGCAGCAGGTAGGCGCGCGGCAGGATGAACGCGGCAATCGCCAGCGACACGATCGCATCGGCGGGGGCCCAGCCGGTGAGCATGATGATGATCGCGGCCACGATCACCGCCACCGATCCCAGCATGTCACCAAAGACCTCAAGGTAGGCACCACGCAGGTTGATCGAGGACTTCGCCCCGGCCCGCAGGATCAGCATCGACACGATATTGGCGGCGAGACCCACGATGGCCACCAGGAGCATCGGTACCGGCAGAATCTCCGCCTCGGTGGGGTTGGTCAGCCGCTGAATCGCCTCGAGGGCGATGCTGATCGAGACACCGCAGAGAATCAGACCGTTGATCAGCGCGCCAAACACCTCCGTCCGGCGATATCCGTAGGTCGCACGGGCGGAGGCGGGGCGGGCCGCGAGGGTCATCGCGGTGAGGGCCACGATCAGGCCGATCAGGTCGCTGAGCATGTGCCCGGCGTCGGCCAGCAGAGCCAGCGAGCCGGTGAGCAGGCCACCGATGACCTCGGCCACAAACACCGTCGAAACGATGCCGATGACAATCAGGAGTCGTTTTTTGGACGTGGTTGCGGGTGCGTGATCGTGTGCCATGCTTCCACGCTACAAAGGCCGTCCCGAAAGGGCTAGGCCGACACCGTAGATAGGAATGATAGCAGTTATCAATATCCGGCTGACCGGGGGTTTCTAGGCTCCGATCAGGCCGTTCAGCACCGGAATTGCGCGCTCAAACGCGCGGGCCCGGTGGCTCGCCTGGTTCTTCTGCTCGGGGGTCAGCTCGGCGGCTGAAACCTCGAACTCGGCGGGCAGGAACACCGGGTCATAGCCGAAGCCGTTTTCGCCCTGGGGCTCGCGGGCGAGGGCACCGGTCCAGATGCCCACCACCACATCCTCGCTGGGCTCCGAGCCATCCACGCCCGGGTTTACGATCGCGATGTTGCAGACAAACTGTGCGCCGCGGTGCTCGGGGGCGATGTCCGAGAGCTGTGCGAGCAGCAGTTCGAGGTTCGCCCGGTCGTTTTTGCCCGGGCCGGCCCAGCGTGCCGAGAAGATGCCGGGGGCACCACCCAGCAGGTCCACCGCGATGCCGCTGTCATCAGCGAGCGCGATCTTGCCGGTGTGCGCGGCGGCCACGCGGGCCTTAATAAGCGCGTTCTCGGCAAAGCTGGTCCCGTCCTCCACCGGATCGGGCCCGTCATAGGCGACGATGTTCAGTCCCGGCAGCGCGCCGCCGAGGATCTTCTGGAACTCCTCCACCTTGTGCTGGTTGTGGGTCGCCAGGACAACCTCGATGCTCATCGCGCACCACCCTCGAGGGCGGCGAACTGCAGCTCCTTGAGCTCGGCGGAGGAGGCCACGGCCAGATCCAGCAGCTTATTCAGCTCGTCGCGGTCAAACGGCGCACCCTCGGCGGTGCCCTGCACCTCGACGAAGCGGCCGTCGCCGGTCAGTACCACGTTCATGTCGGTCTCGGCACGGACGTCCTCGACGTAGGCCAGATCGAGCATCGGCACGCCATCGATGATGCCCACCGAGACCGCGGCCACCGAGTCGGTGAGCGGCTGAGCCTTGGGACCGATGTGCTTACGCTCGCGCGCCCACTCGATCGCCTGGGCCAGTGCCACATAGGCGCCGGTGATCGCGGCGGTGCGGGTTCCGCCGTCGGCCTGGAGTACGTCACAGTCGATCACGATGGTGTTCTCGCCCAGTGCCTTGGTGTTGATCACCGCGCGCAGGCTGCGACCGATCAGACGGGAAATCTCGTGGGTGCGTCCACCAATCTTGCCCTTGACGGCCTCGCGGTCGTTGCGGGAGTTGGTGGCCCGGGGCAGCATCGCGTACTCGGCGGTGACCCAGCCCTTGCCCTTCCCGGTGAGCCAGCGCGGCACACCCGGGGTGAAGGAGGCGGTGCACAGCACCTTGGTGTTGCCGTAGCTGATCAGCGCCGATCCCTCGGCCTGGGCGCTCCAGCCGGGCTCGATGGTGATGGTACGCAGCTGATCGGGGGTCCGGCCATCGGCACGGGTCGTGTTGCTCACGCGGAGCTCCTTCGGGTTGGGGCGAGCCTAGCTCGCGGCGGGGTTCTGGGTGGTGGTTTCGCGCTGCAGGGTGCGCAGATCGCCGAGGTCGATGACGCCGGTCTGTACGAGGTCCACATGCGAGATTTCGCGACCCACCAGGCGGGTGGCGAGCTCCAGGAACTCACTCTCGCTCTGGCCGGTGGCCTCGTAGTGGTGCTGGGGCGGGGTGATCGCGGTGCGCTCCTGCCCCATCGATACCAGCTGGCGGTAGACGTCGTTGGCGGTTTCCGAGTCGCTGGAGACCAGGGTCACATCCGGACCCATCACATAGCTAATCGCACCCTTGAGGAAGGGATAGTGGGTACAGCCGAGCACCAGGGTGTCCACGCCCGCCTCACGCAGCGGTCCCAGATACTCCTCGGCGACGGCCAGCACCTCGGGGCCGGTGGTGATGCCGTTTTCGACAAACTCCACAAACTTCGGGCACGCCTGGGTGAACAGCTCCAGCTCGGGGGCCGCGGCAAACGCATCCTGGTAGGCGCGGGAGCGGATGGTGCCGGCGGTGCCGATCACGCCCACGCGGTTGGTGCGGGTGACCCGCACGGCGCTGCGCACGGCGGGCTGGATGACCTCGATGACCGGGACCGAGTAGCGCTCGCGCGCATCCCGGAGGACCGCCGAGGAGGCGGTGTTGCAGGCAATCACCAGCATCTTGACACCCTTGGCCACCAGGTCGTCCATCACCTCAAGTGAGTAGCGACGCACATCCGCGATGGACTTGGGGCCGTACGGAGAGTGGGCGGTATCCCCCACGTAGAGGATCTGTTCTCGCGGCAGCTGATCCTGAATAGCGCGGGCGACGGTGAGTCCCCCAACGCCGGAGTCAAAGATCCCAATTGGTGCATCATTCACACCCTCAACCCTACTACCGGAGGCCCTTCCGGGCGGTACACGGACACGCGAACGCCCCCATCCCCGCGCCGATGAGACGGGAAATGAGGGCGTTATCGGGGCACCCCGAGTCGGCACCCGGTAGCCTTGTGGGCCTGGGTGCCGCAGACCGCGAGGAAACTACTCCGCGGGGGTGACCGGGACGGTGGCTACGGCTGCGCGGCGACGCGGCGCGATGGTCAGGATGACCCAGCCGATGATGCCAAAGAGGATCCCGACACCGATCACAAACGCCGAGACACCGTAGGAGACCACCGAGGTGAACAGCGAGGTACGCAGGAACGAGGCGTTCATCACGGTGGCGCGCTTCGGGTCATCCTTGTCCAGCTCGGCATAGGTCTTGCCGTCGGTCATGTTCTTGGCGTGGGTGCTGATGATGTCGGCCTGTGCAAACGCGGAGAACGGGCCGGCTACGTCGGCACCGCCGAGGAAGGCGGCATCCTCGCTCACGGTGATCTTCTCGGCGCGCAGCTGGCTGGTCACCACGCCCCAGACGGTTCCGCCGGCGATAATCATCACGGCTGCGGCGAGCAGCGCGATGAATCCGGCCCAGCGCAGCGCGAGGGCCTTACCGGGGGTGATGCTCAGGGTGACGGGTGCTGTGGTTTCGGACATAACTGCTCCTTGTAGTTGGGTGATCGCGTTTGTGACGCAATCCCGACGTGGTCTAACGACCCACAATCGCCCCGGAACCTGCCCGGGAACTGCGATGCTCACGGTGCGAGTAATTGCATGCTAATCGTGTGTTAGCCATTCCGTTTCGGTAATGACGCCCCCAGTATGGGGCTCCTGTCGTATCGTGCAGATATGCAACTTCTGTCGTAAAACTGCGCGAGTTTCCGCGGATCCCATGCGGATATTTGTGCACCCCGGATGCGGAGACGTTCACGAAGTGGCTAGGCTGGCGACGTGAACACTTCAACCGCACTTCACACCGACCGCTACGAGCTCACCATGATCGATGCCGCGTTCGCGCGCGGCACCGCCACCGAGCACTGTCTCTTCGAGGTCTTCGCCCGCCGCCTTCCCGGCGCACGTCGCTACGGCGTCGTGGCCGGCACCGGCCGCCTGCTCGAACTGATCCGCGACTTCCGCTTTGGCGAGTCCGAGTTGCAGTGGCTCCGTGACAATAATGTGGTGGGCACCGAGACCCTGGACTGGCTCGCCGACTACCGTTTCCGCGGCAACATCTGGGGCTACCAGGAGGGCGAGGTCTACTTCCCCAACTCCCCCATCCTGACCGTCGAGGCGAGCTTCGCCGAGGGTGTCATCCTGGAGACCCTGGCGCTCAGCGTCCTGAACTATGACAGCGCGGTGGCCAATGCCGCGACCCGCATGGTCACCGCGGCCATCGGCCGCCCGCTCTCGGAGATGGGCTCACGCCGGGCCAATGAGGAGGCCGCCGTGGCCGCCGCCCGCGCCGCCTATATCGCCGGCTTCGGCGCGACCAGTAATCTCGAGGCCGGACGCCGCTGGGGCATTCCCACGATGGGCACCGCTGCCCACGCCTTCACCCTGCTGCACGCGAGCGAGGAGGAGGCCTTCCAGGCGCAGATCGACAAACTCGGCACCAAAACCACCCTGCTGGTGGATACCTACGATGTGCACCAGGGTGTGGAAACGGCGATCCGGGTGGCCGGGCCCGAACTCGGCGCGATCCGTCTGGACTCGGGTGACCTGCCCACCCTGGTCACCGAGGTACGGGCACAGCTCGACTCGCTGGGGGCCACCGGCACCAAGATCACCGTGACCAACGACCTGGATGAGCACGCGATCGCGACCCTCGCTGCCTCCCCGGTGGACTCCTACGGCGTGGGCACCTCGGTGGTCACCGGTTCCGGCTCCCCTGCCGCGAGTATGGTCTACAAGCTGGTGGCCCGCCGCGGTGAGGATGGGTCCTGGATTCCGCTGGCCAAGAACTCCGAGGGCAAGGCGTCGATCGGCGGCAAGAAGACCCCGATGCGCCGCCTCTCGGCCTCGGGCCGTGCCAACCAGGAGCGCATCTACATCGGTGACACCGCCCCCGAGGCCGAGGCTTCGGAGCGTGCGCTGAACGTGCCGCTGATCGTGGACGGCGTGATCGAGGAGCGCTACCTGGGTGCCGCCGGCACCGCGCTGGCCCGTGAGCACCGTGCCACCGCGGTGAGCGAGCTGCCGGCCGGGGCCTTCCGTTTGGGACGCGGCGACGCGGCGATCCCCACGGTCTTTATCGGCAACTAGTTTCGCACCGAGCGGGGCTCACCATGGGTGGGCCCCGCTCGGCGTTTAATCCTCGGAGCACCCCCGCTGCTCGGCATCCCGGGACTCTGGCCCGGGGAGAAGCCAGGCGGGGCGGTTAGCCGTGGGCGGCGAACCACCCGGTGAGGAGCGTGAGCAGGCGCGCATTATCGATGCGTGTCACCACCTCGATCGGCGCGGGCGCGGCACCCGGCGCAGGCAGCGCATCCGGGGCCCAGCGCACCGTGCGACCACGGGTCGGCCCCGGCAGCAGGTCCACGCTGATGTCCAGATCGCGGGTGTCCACGGTGCCCGGATCCAGTAGCAATGCCACGGTGACCACATCGTGAATCCACATCCCGCCGATGCCCCGGGTCCTGGCCGAATAGGTGATCCAGGGACGCAGGGTGGGGACCAGCGCACGGGTCAGCCGGGTGTCCAGACGTTCGATCCGGTCGAGGTCCGCGTGGGTCATCAGCGTCGTGGTGGTGGCATCCATCGGGACCAGGGTGATGCGGGCACCGCTGGAGAGCACAATCGCCGCCGCATCCGGATCCACCCCGAAATTGGTATCCACCGGATAGCCCTCCACCTCGAAGACGCCGCCCATGATGACGATGCGCGCCACGTTCCGGGCGAAGTCCGGGAAGAGTCGGGTGGCAAGCGCCAGGTTGGTGAGCGGACCGATCGCCACAATCGTGACCTCGCCGGGATAGGCCCGAACCAGCTCGCCGAGCGCCTGGGCCGCGGGAATCCCCGGCACGTCGTGGGCGGCACGCGGCCGCGGGGTCGATCCCCAGGTTTCGGTCACCGTGGCATCGGCATCCTCCCGGTCCAGGTGTGTGCGCCAGCGTTCGGGCGGCTCCACCAGCGCACGCTCGGCCCCCAGATAGATCGGCACCTCGGTCCCGAAATTCTCGATCAGGGTTTGCGCCGCGGCAAAGCCGAGCGCGCTCGGGGTGTTACCAGAAACCGTGGTGATCGCCTCGAGGGTCAGCTCGGGATGGGCAGCCACGGCGAGCGCCAGGGCCAGTCCGTCATCCACGTTGGCCCCGGGTACCCCGTTGCCGGGATCGCAGTCGATCACGATCCTCACGCGGAAGCCCCCGTTCGCGACCCGGGCCGTTCGGCCGCGGTTCTTCCCACCGTCGCTTGCTCCGTTGTCGGCCGTTTCGCCGCCGGTTGTGCCACCGCGGGTTGTGCCACCGCCGGGTGCTCCACCTCCGATTGCTCCGACGCTTGCCGTTCCGCCGCCGATTGCTCCGCTGCCCGCTGCTCCCCCGCCGAGCCCGTCGCCGCGCGCAGCGCCCGCTCCGACGGGGTGCGTCGATACTCGCACCCGCAGGAGCGTCGGCGGACCAGCTCAACATCGCAGACGGTCACCGGATACTCGGCTCGATCACTCCGGATCAACAGGTCGATTGCACGATCCGAGATCGCCTCGATCGGCTGCTCGATGGTGGACAGGGCGGGAATCGAATACTCGGCGTTGGTCGTGCCGTTGAAGCAGATCACCGCGAGGTCCTCGGGCACCCGCACCCCGAGCTCGGCCGCCGCCGCCAGCAGCCCCAAGGCCTGCTGCTCATTGGAGGCGAACACCGCATCGGGACGGGTCTCGCGCTCCAGGAGTGCCCGCCCGGCGAGGTATCCGCCGCCCCGGGTGTAGGTCCCCTCGATCTGAAGATCGGCGCGGGCGGCGTCACCGAGCGCGTCCCGCCAGCCGTCGCGTCGGTCGCGGGCGTTTTGCTGCTCCAGCGGCCCGGTGATGATCGCAACCGCGTCTCGACCGTGCTCGATCAGATGCCGGGTCGCTGCGGCCGAGGCCGCCCGCTCATCCACTCGCACGCCGATGATCCCGGGGCCCGCGGGGGGCTCGTCCAGGACCACCACCGGGACCTTACCCACGGCCTGATCCAGCCACGGATGGTCCCGGTCCACCCCGTAAAACAGCAGTCCGTCGATGCGGTGCTGGAGGAAGGTGCCCACCAGATCCGCCTCGCGGGCCGGATCATCCGCGGAGTCGCCAAGCAGCAGGGTAAACCCGCGCCGGTAGGCGGCCCCCTCGATCGCATGCGCGAGGGCGGCCACAAACGGGTTGGCAATATTGGGTACGATCAGCCCGAAGGTGCGGGTGGATCCCGAGGCCAGGGCCCGGGCGATCCCGTCGGGACGATATCCGGTGGACTCGATCGCCGCCAGGACCCGCGCCCGGGTCGCCTCGGCGACCGGGCGCGGACCATTATTGACCACGTAGCTGACCACGGCGACCGAGGTTCCGGCCACCCGGGCCACGTCGGTGCGGGTTACTTTTTCCCTACTCACACGGTTCCCATCCGAGCCTCGGCATCATCGGTGGCATCGTGAATCAGGTTGAGGTCGCGGCCGCGGGTTTCCGGGGCCGTGAAGGTGGTGAACAGCCCGATCGCCGCCATGACCACCCAGTACAATGCTAGCGGCCACCAGGCACCAAACGCGGCCAGCAACCCGGCCGCCACGGCGGGTGCGGTGCCGCCGGAGAGGATCGATCCGATCTCCTTGGCCAGCGCCATCTTGGTGAAGCGGTTGCGGGCACCAAACAGCTCGACGCCGTAGGCCGCCTGCACACCAAAGATCCCCAGTGAGGCGATGCTCATCCCGACGATAATGATCGCCATCACCACGGCGGTGTTGCGGGACTGGATCAGCGCAAACGCGGGGAACGCGTAGGCCACCAGCAGGATACAGAACCAGCGATAGGTGATCCGACGTCCGAAGCGGTCCGAGAGCCAGCCCGCAAACGGGATCACCGCAAAGCCGATCAGCGAGGCAATCAGCACTGCGGCGGTGGGCACCGACTTATCCACCATCAGCACGGTGGCCACATAGCCGATCAGGAACCCCTGGGCCATATAGGAGGGACCGTTCTCACCGATGCGCAGTCCCAGCATCACAAAGAACGCGCGGTTGCGACGCCAGAACGAGCGGGTGTCCACCGCGCGAATGGCCTCGGTGCGGGCGGCGATCTGTTCGCGCTGCTTGGCGAAGACCGGGGTTTCCTTCATGGTGCGACGCAGGACCAGGGCGAAGCCGGCGATCAGGATGCTGGCCAGGAACGGAATCCGCCACCCCCAGCTGGTCAGATCCTCCTTGGGTAACTGGACCACCAGGAGCCAGGCGGTCGAGGCCAGCAGGGTCCCGCTGTTGGACCCGAGGGCGACGATCGAGGCCACCAGTCCGCGGCGCTTGACCGGGGCAAACTCGGTCAGCACGATCGCGGCGCCGGAGAGCTCGGCACCGGCCCCGAAGCCCTGCAACACCCGCAGGATGAGCAGCAGGATCGGGGCGAGCGCGCCGACCTGGTCATAGGTCGGCAGCAGTCCGATCAGGGTGGTGGCCCCTCCCATCAGCGCGATGGTGATGACCATGACTGCCTTGCGGCCGTGCCGGTCGCCGATCCGGCCGAAGAACCAGGCACCCACCGGACGGGCAAAGAAGCCGACCGCGTAGGTCGAGAAGCTTGCCAGCAGCGCGATGGTGGGCGAGGACTCGGGGAAAAACAGGGTGTTGAACACGAGTGCGGTGGCCAGGCCGTACAGCGCGAAGTCGACGTACTCCATCGTGGTGCCAAGCCAGGAGGAGAGTGTTGCGGTCCGAAAGCTCTTTTTTCCCTCGGGGGTGGAAAGCGCATCATCCGTGACGAGCACGGGGGCGGACGGGGTGGGTTCCACGGGGGTTTCCTTTCACGCGGTCTGATGCCGCGGTGTCGAGTGGGGAGAAGGATCTACCCGCGTAGAGTCTGCGCAAAATCTACGCGGGTAGAACACCTGCTTACGGTAAGCAGCACCCGCGATAGTTGACAAGCCCCGTGGCCGCAAAACACCCACTGTTCACCCACTTGTCGCCCGGGCTTACCCCCTCGGGGCACACACAAAACGCCCCGCCTGCGAGGTCCGGTCCTCGCGGCCGTGGCGACCGCCACCATGTGGGGTGGGGTCAACAACCGCGAGAACCCGCCGGGCAGCGGGGCGTTGATTGGTGGGTTTAGCTATCGCGCAGTCGCGCGTACACTTCCTTGCAGGCCGGGCAGACCGGGAACTTTTCCGGATCGCGACCGGGGGTCCACTTCTTGCCGCAGAGCGCGCGCACCGGCTTACCGGTCATCGCGGACTCCAGGATCTTTTCCTTCTTCACGTAGTGCGAGAAGCGTTCGTGATCGCCGGGCTCGATGGCCTCCTCATTGAGGAGCTTTTCCAGCTCGCGGTCAAGCAGGGCGGTGCCGCCGCCGTCCGGCGTACCGTTCGGGTCGGAGATACTCAGGTTCACGTCGCTCATGCCTTCAGTTTAGGACGTTTACCCGGATAATGCGCGTCCCTAGTGGGAGGTCGCAAACTCCATCAGCTCCGCGGTGTGACGCGTGTAATAGCGTGCCCCGGCAATCACTCCCAGCACCAGCACCAGCACCCCGACCGCGAGGCCCACCGCAAGGGTCGGCCAGATCATCGAGGTGGCACCCCCGAAGGCCTGGACCGCGAGAAAGACCACCGGGACGCTCAGCACCACGGTCCCGATCAGGCTCAGCGCCTGCACCCGAGCCGAGTATCCGCCACCCGCCTGTGGCTGCTGGAACGGGCTATCTCCGGGCTGAACCGCCGGGTACGGGGTGCGCGCCGAGAAGTAGGAGGCCAGCCCGAGACCGGTGAGCAGGATTCCCCCACACACGCCGATCAGGACCGGCAGCATCTCGGGAACCCCGCCCAGGCCCACCGAAATCGGCGCTCCCATCGCGATCACCAGGACACCCAGCACGAAGACGGGCAGGATCCGACCGATCCGATCCGCGCGGCCCGAAACCCCGGAGGTCACGTGCAGCCAGAGGGCCGAGGAATCCAGGGCCAGATCATTATGCGGTGCCCAGGCGATAAAGACGACGATGATCGGCAGCGGCAGCAGGCTGAGCGCCGACCAGGATACCCCGGCAATGTTCAGCGCAAATACCGCCACGATCGGGACCAGGGGCACGATCAACAGCGAGGTGATGTAGCGCGGATCACGCAGCCAGTAGGTCAGCGAGCGCGCAGCCACGGCCGCGGTCGGTCCGGCGGGAACCCGGGCAAACCAGCCCAGGTGGATGCCGGCCGGCACCTCGGGCCTACTCACCGAACGCACCAGGTAGGTGCAGAGGACACCCCAGGCCGCAAACAGCACAATCACCGTGAGCACGGCGATCGCCAGCCGTCCGGCCAGTGCCCCGCCGCTGCCTGGTTCGGCCAGCAGCCAGGCGGCACCCAGCGGGGTCCACCCCGCAACCTCGGACACCGAGCTCAGGCGTTCCGGATTCCCCAGCGCGAGTGCCACGGTCCCAAGAGCCAGCACCGCCAGGATCACCGTAACGAGACCGCGTAGCCCACGACGGGCCGGCTCACGCAGCTGCCCACCGAGCGCCGATCCCACCCGGATGAGGAGCGACCCGGTCAGCGGAACCAGAACGGTGGTCGCCAGTGCCGGACCGACCGCGTCGCTCTGAGCCGACGCCAACCCGAATCCCGCGATGCCGCCCAGCAGCAGGAGCACCAGGGTCGGCAGGCTCAGCAGTCCCGAAAGAATGAGCCCGCCGGCGAGGGTGCGCGGGGCAAGACCGAAGCCCGCGTATCCCCGGGGATCCAGCGTGCTGGACACTCGAGACACCAGGGGCACCAGGAAGCAGCCCAGCAGGGCCACGCTGCCGCCCACGCCGATCAGAGCGCGCAGCAGTGCCGGATCCACCTCGGTGGGTTCCTGGAACAGCGTCGCAAACAGGTAGCAGGCGGCCGCGGAAATGATCAGGAGGAGGACCCGCCCGGCCACGGCCCGCGGTTCCCCCCGAAAGGCGTTGAGGAGGGTCTGAAGCCTTAGTCGGAGAAGCTGTGCAACCATTCCAGGCCCTCCGCGGGATCGGTGGGCGAGGACAGCTCGGCAAACCTCTCGGCCAGGGTGCCGTTTCCACGCACCTCGGCCACGGTGCCCTGAGCCAGCACGGTGCCGCTGACAATAATCGAGACGTGGTCACACACCCGCTCGATCAGTTCCATACCGTGACTCGAGAGCACTACCGTACCCCCGTGATCCACGTAGTTACGCAGGAGCGTCAGGAGTCGATCCACCGACACCGGGTCCACGGATTCAAAGGGCTCATCCAGCACCAGCAGGCGCGGGGAGTGGATCAGCGCCGCGGCCAGGGCAACCTTCTTGCGCATGCCCACCGAATAGTCAGACACCAGGCGGCCCAGCGCCTCGGTGAGGCCGATCGCGGCGGCCAGATCGCCGATCCGCGCGCGCACGGTGGCGGCGCTCAGGCCACGCAGGGTGCCCGAGTAGTGCAGGAACTGTGCACCGGTAAGACGCTCAAATAGCCGCATCCGGTCGGGAAGGGCTCCGATGGTGCGCTTGGCCCGGTCCGGATCCTCCCAGACATTGACGCCATTCACCAGAATCTCGCCGGCGTCGGGACGCAGCAGCCCGGTGATCATCGAGAGTGCGGTGGTCTTGCCCGCGCCGTTAGGCCCAACGATGGCAGAGAACGTGCCGGTGGGCACACGCAGATCCAGGTTGTCCACCGCGTGGGTACCCCCGTAATGACGGGTCAGCCCGCGCACCACCAGGACGTCCTCGGTGGTCTCGGCACCGGTCGTGGTGGGCGATGCGGAGGGTGCCGTCGCCGGAGATTTCGTCGCCGGAGATTTGGCCGCCGGAGACTCCGTCGCAGAAGTTTTCGTCGCCGAAGATTTCGTCGCCGCGGTCTTCGTCGCCGCGGTCTTCGTCGCCGCGGTCTTCGTCGCGGGTGACTCCGTCGCCGGGGCCGTCTTCTCGGGAGCTTTTTCGGCCGCGGCCGGTACAGCCGGAGCCGTCTGAGTGGGGTCTTGCGCGGCCGCAGCGCCCGTGGAGGACGTTGCCCCCGCAGCCGCCGTGGCCTTCTTCACGGGAGACTTCCGGACCGGAGCCTTCTTGGCCGGAGCCTTCGAAGCCGAAGCGTTTGAAGCCGGAACCTTCGAAGCCGAAGTCTGTGAAGCCGGAGCCTTCGCAGCCGAAGTCTGTGGAGCCGGTGCCTTCGCAGCGGGAGCCTTCTTCGCGGGGGCCTTGGCTGCGGGAGCCTTCTTCGCCGGAGCTTTTCTCGCCGGAGCCTTTTTCGCGGGCGCCGTCGCGGGGGCACTCTCCCCCGAGTCCCGGGCCAACGCACCGGAATCGGAGGGATCCTTGACGGGTTGTGGACGCGCGGGGGCAGCCTGTGCCGCGGCGGTCTTGGCCGTGGTCGCGCGCGGAGTGCGGGGCTTCGCCGGGGCCTTTTTCACTGCCGGTGCCTTCTGAGCAGCGGAGGACGTGCGGGTCCCCGACGACCCGGTGTTGGTTTTCCGCGCGCCCGCGGGTGTCACCGGTGTCGACGTGTCCGTCGTCGCCGGCGCGGATCCTTCCGCGTCCCGCTTGGCATTCGCCTCCGGCTGCGGCCCTGATTCTGTGGTTCCCACAGGTGATGCCCCCATCATTTTCACGTCTTCGTTACCGGATTTCTGGCCGTGCCCGGCGCACCGACGCGGCTCGGATTTCCGCGGTTTTTCTCTGCTTTAACAAACTACCAACCGATATATAAGATCCCGGTTAGCACCGACCGCGTGGCAGAACTCAAACCTGAGAAATATCCGAGCGTCGTGTTACGAAACGACAACGACCCTCCGCCCTGTGCCCCGAACTGGGCGTTTGCCAGCTAACGTAGATCAGGTGCATGACGGAGTGCGCTTACAACATCTGTCCGGTGAACAACTGGCAAACCCGCCCACTCCGGATGCAACACCGCTCTGATAGGGAGTTACATTGACGACACAGGTAGTAATCCTCGCCGCGGGCATGGGCACGCGTCTGGGGCGCTCGCTCCCCAAATCGCTGACCGAACTGAACGATGGCCGCACCATCATGCAGCAGCAGTTCGACAACATCCACCACGCCTTCGGCAAGAAGGTCAAGATCACCGTGGTGGTGGGCTACAAGCTTGAGCACATCATCGAGGCGTTCCCGGACGCCGACTTCGTTTTCAACGAGCAGTACGACCAGACCAACACCTCTAAGTCGCTCATGCGCGCCCTGGCGGCCTCCTCCAACGGCGGCGTGCTGTGGATGAACGGCGACGTGGTCTTCGACCCCGAGGTTCTGGTTCGCGCGGCCAAGGTTGTCGCCACCGACTCCTCGTTTGTCACCGTCAACACCGACAAGGTCTCCGATGAGGAGGTCAAGTACACGGTGGGCGCCGAGGGATACATCAAGGAACTCTCCAAGACCGTCACAGGCGGTCTCGGCGAGGCCGTGGGCATCAACTACGTCTCCTCGAGCGATAAGGCGGCGCTGCTGCGTCAGCTCGGTCGCGTGGACGACCAGGACTACTTCGAGCGCGGCATCGAGCTCGCGATCGAGCAGGACGGCATGCTCGTTGAGCCGATGAACATCTCCGACTTCTACGCGGTCGAGGTCGACTTCGCCGAGGATCTCGAGCGCGCAAACCTCTTCGTCTAGATCGTTTTTAGGCCGTCGCACCCAGGCGACCCATGCTTTGAACACCCCGCGTCTTCGGCCCGCCTGCGGGTCGGCGTCACGGGGTGTTGTGTTTTTGCCGGTAGATTGAGGCTGTGATGAGTACGACCACCCTACCCCGGCCGCGCCGTTCCCGCGCCGAGCGCTATCGCAGCGCGCTCTGGCTGCTCACCAAACGGGACCTGCGTGTGCGCTATTCCACGAGTGCTCTGGGGTATTTCTGGTCCATCCTGGACCCGCTGGTCATGGCCGGAATCTACTGGTTTGTGTTTGTTGTGGTCTTCAAGCGGGATGGGACGATCGGCGAGGACCCGTATATCGTCTTCCTGATCGCCGGACTGCTCCCCTGGATGTGGTTCACCGGAACCATCTCCGACAGCACCCGCGCGTTCCTGCGCGAGGCCAAGCTGGTACGCTCCACCTCCATTCCGCGCACCATCTGGGTCGCCCGGCTTGTGCTTTCCAAGGGCCTGGAGTTCTTGGCCTCGATCCCCGTGCTCATCATCTTTGCGGTGATCTTTGGGGCGCACGCCAACTGGTCGCTGGTGTGGACGTATCCGCTGGCGATCATCCTGCAGGCAATCCTGGTGCTGGGCATCGGTCTGATCGTGGCGCCGCTGGTGGTGTTCTTCCGTGATCTGGAGCGCGCCGTGAAACTCATCCTGCGCTTCATGTTCTACGCCTCCCCAATCGTCTACTCGACCCTGGACATGCCCAAGGAGATTCAGTCCTGGGCCGCGCTGAACCCACTCAGCGGCATCTTTGCGCTGTATCGTTCGGGGCTCTATCCCGAACAGCTGGTGGCCTTCCCGGTGATCATGTCCGTCATCATCTCGGTGGTAGTTTTGGGCATCGGCCTGCTCGTCTTCCGGCGCTGTGAGCGCGCGGTTCTCAAGGAGATCTAATGACCGAACCGATCATCTCGGTGACCGACCTGGGCATCCAGTTCCGCCGCAATAAGGCCCGTCGCCGCAGCTTCAAGGACCTGTTCGCCGGACGTAAGCGCCGGGCGCGCCCGAACCAGTTCTGGGCGTTCCGCAACCTCACCTTTGACGTGGCACCCGGCGAGGCCATCGGCGTGGTCGGTCGAAACGGCCAGGGGAAGTCCACGCTGCTCAAGCTGGTGGCCGGCGTCATCCTGCCCGATGAGGGTCGCGTTCGGGTCGGGGCCGGAGTTGCACCGCTGATCGAGATCACCGGCGGCTTTGTCAGCGACCTGTCGGTGCGCGATAACGTGTATCTGACCGCCGGGCTGCACGGCATGTCCAAGGCCGAGGTCGCCGCAAGATTTGATGAGATCATCGACTTTGCCGAGATCCAGGATTTTGTTGACACCCCGTATAAGCACCTCTCCAGCGGGATGAAGGTGCGGATCGCGTTCTCGGTAATCGCGCAGCTGGATGAGCCGGTGATCCTGGTGGACGAGGTCCTGGCAGTGGGCGATAAGTCGTTCCGCGAGAAGTGCTATCGCCGGATCGACGAGCTTCTTTCGGCCGGGAGAACCCTGTTCTTCGTCTCGCATAACGAGCGTGACCTTCGGCGTTTTTGCAGCCGGGGCCTGTACCTTGACAAGGGAAAGCTGGTCCTGGATGGGCCTATCGGCGAGGTTCTCGATCGCTATAACGAGGATTATAATAATCCCACGTCCTAATCCGGGCGGCCCCGTCCGGACAGGGGGAAGGGGCACGCATGGCGAAGAAACCACCGGTGTACGTGGTAACGGGGGTTCCCGAGCCCGAACGCTCCCCCGCTGATCCCGCCAGCATCGACGCGGTCCTGCTCCCCGGCACCACCTCGTCGGCGGCCCAGGACACTTCACGTCGCCCCGGTAAGCCGGGCACGGTCGGCTCGGCGAGCGATCCGGCCTGGGTCCGCGGAATCGACCGCCTGCTCTCGGTTCAGCGCCCCCTGGTACTCGCGCATATTCGCTCGATTCGCCGCCGTCACCCGCATGCCACCGGTGATCAGATGGTGCGTATCCTGGAGCGCCGCTATCTGACAGCCGTCACCTCCGGCGGTGCCGCGGTCGGAGCCACCGCGATGGTGCCGGCGATCGGCACCGGCATCACCATCGCCCTCTCCGGCGTGGAGACCGCCGGTTTCCTGGAGGCTACCGCCCTATTTGCGCAGTCGGTGGCCGAGGTTCACGGGATCGCCGTGAACGATCCGCTGCGCGCCCGAGCCCTGGTGATGACCCTGATGCTGGGTAATGCCGGCAGCGACCTGGTTAAAAACTTCACCGGCGATGTGCTCGGGCAGGGCAACAGCCGCCGGGCGCACTGGGGACGCACGATTGCCTCCTCGATGCCGCAGATGGTCATGGGTCCCTTCGCCGATCAGGTGAAGTCTCGCTTCATGAAGCACTTTGTTGCGACCCAGGGAACCACCCTGGTGGGCAAGGCCGTGCCCTTTGGCATCGGTGCGGCCATCGGCGGGGTGGGCAACCACGTGGCCGGGCGCGGGGTAGTCACCAGCGCGCGCACGGCCTTTGGCCCGGCACCCGTGCGTCTTCCCCAGGAACTCGAGCCGCTGGAACGCGCCGAGCCCCTGGTGGGACGGGTCCGCTCGGGCATCCGCGACCTGGGTGAGAAGATCCCACGGGCCCTCCCGGGACGTCGACGCCCCGGCAAGCCCGAGGCCCCCGGGAAGAACCGCGCACCGCGGCCCGAGGATCCCCAGAATCTCGCCTAGGCGCTCTCCTGGGTGTTGTGCCCCTGCGCGCTTGCCTCGTGCGCGCTGTTCTCCTCCTGCGCTGCGTATTCGTCCCAGCGCTCCATCAGGGTGTCCACGGCCGCGTGGAAGCGTGCGGTGGCCTCCCCCGGGCTGGTGTCCCCAAAGTAGTGGCGGGACCAGCGTCGTAGGCGCGCGGTGGCCTCGGCATCATCACGTACGCGCTCAACTTCAGCAACAATCCGTGCCGCCCCCTCGGCGGTGAGCCACTCACACTCCTGCAGGTAGCCGCCCGCATCGATCTCCGCTGCGGGGTTCACCGGTCGGGTGACCAGCACGGGCTTACCCACGGCGAGGCGATCGTAGATCATGGCCGAGATGTCCACGATGGCCACATCCGAGGCGGCGAGTTGCCACCCGAGCTCGATGCCCTGGTCGTAGACGTGCTTGGCCTGGGGATCGGCATGATTGGCGTGCTGGATCATCGAGATGATCTCGCGATTGGCCTGCGCATACGCGTGGTCCATGACGCCCGACCGCGGATGCGGGCGATAGATCACCCGATGCTGTCCGGTGCCCAGCAGGTTTTTGACCAGGGTGACACCATGCGTCGCGATGGATCCATAGGCCGCCGAGGCCCGGTCCCCCTCCCAGGTGGGGGCGTAGAGCACCACGGTGCGCTCATCCGGCACAAACGGCAGTCGACCGGCGAAGTGGTCGGCCTGCGGGCGTCCGATCGCGAAGGTGCGTCGGTCCAGATCGTAGTCCCACAGCGCCTGGGTGAGTCGTTCTCGGGCGGCGTCTCCGGCGATGAAGGCGTAGTCATATGACTTGAACTGGTTCGTGGTCATATACATCTTGTCGCTCTCACCGTGATTGATAAACACGTGCCAGCGACGCCCGTAACGGAACATCTGGAAGTTTTTGGCGTTCTGATTGACGTAGAACACGATACGAATGTCCTGCTCCTCGAGGGTGTCCTCCAGCTCGCGGACCGTGCGCACATAGGCCACATCCAGCGGGGATTCCTCCAGGAGCTGCGCGGCCGCGGTCGCGGTGCGGGTGAGCACAACCACCGGCCACTTTTTGGCCAGGCCCGCGAGCGGCTGATACCACTGGCGCATCTGGTACATGTTGACCTTGCCATCGGCAAAATAGACGGCGATCTTAAAGTGACCGGGGGTCAGCGGGGTCAGTGCGGCCAGCCGATGGGCAAGATCGGCCCGCGCACGGCGATTCGCGATCGCCTCGCCGAGGAGGTTCAGAGCCTTGCGGCCGTCGGAGATGACACCCATGTACGTTTCGTATCCAGTCGTTGACGTTGTGTTCGTTGCAGATTAGTAGATCGGTGGACGCCCGGCCCGGGTCATCCGCCAAATTGTGCGCCAGCGCAGGCGTTTGCGTCCACCCGGGGGTGTGCGAATGCCCTCGCGCCAGCCACCAAACCAGGGCTTAAGCGCCTCGGGTTTGCGCCACCAGCGGGCGATTGTGGCGAGGGTCCAGATTCCCACGTAGGCGATCCCCAGCGGCAGCGGGAGATTACGCCGGGCAATCCAGACGCGGTTACGCGCCGTTAACCGATAATACTGGCTGTGCCGGGTCTGCTGCACGACGGGGTGGAACGCCCGCAGGTCTCCCGCATACCAGGCGCGCAGGTCCTGATCCCACACCCGCCAGGCCAGTTCGATCCCCTCGTGGGCATAGAAGAACGGCTCCGCCCAGCCACCGGTGCGGTCAAAGACCGTGCGCGGCAGCAAGATCGAGGCCTCCATGCAGGAAAAAGCCGGACCGGATTCGCTCGGGTCGGGGCTGCCCGCGCGCGGGATCCAGTGTCGCAGGGTCTCCCCCGATTCGGGATCCATCATCCGAGGCTGCACCAGACCAATGCTGGGATCCGCGCGGATCAGGCCGATTGCCCGAGACAGGTAGTCGGTGTCGGGGAGCCAGGCATCGTCATCAAGGAAGTAGATGTACTCTCCGGAGACCTGCGCCGCACCGCGGTTGCGCCCGGCCGGGATGCCCTCATTGGTGGCCAGTGCATGGGCGCGCACACCCGCAGGCAGATCCACCGGCTGGTAGCCGTTGCCCACCACCACGATGTCGAGGTGAACGCCGGTCTGGGCGAGCACACTGTCGATCGCGCGGCGCAGCTCCTCGGGGCGACGGCCCTGGGTGAGGATCGCGACGCCCACGCTCGGCTGGCCAGCGCCGGCCCGGTCCGTGCCAGACCCTCCGCCGCTAGGCACGCAGCCGCTTCGAGGTCATGATGGCCACAAAGTGCCCAAACAGGGTGATGATGCCAAAGACCAGCAGGAACACCAGGGTCCCGCGCATCGCCAGCTCGCCGCCGATGAACAGCCCCACCACGGCCCCCACGAAGATCACCATGGTGAGCTCCACCGAGTGGAACAGGCGGTGGAAGGGCAGGAAGCGGGCGATCCGGCGGGCCGCCTGCAACAGTCCCGGCTGCGGAGCCGACTCGCTCACGCTGTAGGTGAGTTTGGGGGCACCGTAGGCGGCACGGGCGTTGCGGACCATGTCGTTGAGCGCCTTGTTCAAGATGATCACGATCGCCAGCCCCATGCCCAGGGTGGTCCAGAGGTAGTCCTCGGGGGCCTCGAACGGATAGCCGGCGGCACGGATGGCCAGCGCGATGGGGATCAGGGTCTCGGTTGAGTAGTGTCCCACCGAGTCCAGGAACGTGCCCGCCGGGGACGAGGTCTTACGCCAGCGCGCCACCTCGCCATCCGAGCAGTCCACAAGCATCTGCAGCTGGCCGAAGATGAGGCCGAGCACCGCGCCCCAGATGCCGGGGATCAGCAGGACTCCGGCCACACACCATCCGGTGAGGATCATGATGCCGGTCACGCCGTTGGCGCTGATCCGGGTGCGCAGCAGCGCCATGGTCAGATACGGAGAGAGGTCACGCAGATACAGCGAAGCAACCCAGTGCTCGGCGTTGCGTCGGGATCGAACCTCCGGCGGCTGAGCCACGGCGCGCAGCTCGGCCAGCGAGCCGGGTCGGGTGTAGCGAGGCTGAGAGTCGGTCATCGGCGGTTCTTACCTTCGTTTTTCAGCGCCGAGGTGGACCCGGCAAGGGAGAGATATCCCAGGATAAACCCGATGCCCCAACAGAAGTGAATACACGGGATGACGATCAGGAACCAGGCCATCGCCCGCGGGGAATCCTTCGACCCGACGGTGAGGGTGGCCAGCAACACCAGCAGCACGTAGCCGGCCGGGGCGATCCATCCCCACACCAGCGGGTTCGGGGTGCCCAGGGCCGCCTCGATGGTCCCGATGATGCCCAGAATGATGCCCACGGTGACCACGAGAACCATCAGCGGCGGCGCAAAATAGCGGATGATTCCGCGGCTCGGGAAGGTTCGGCTGAGTTCTCCGCGCCAGAGGCCGGTGGAGAAGAACTGGCGAATCAGGCGGTTCAGGCTCGGCCGGGGCCGGTACACCACGCGCATTTCGGGGGTGAACCACACGGTTTCCCCGCCCTTGGCCAGGCGGTGGTTGAGCTCCCAGTCCTGACCGCGCTTGATCCGTTCGTCAAAGAGCCCCGCGGCCTCCAGCGCATCCCGACGGAACACGCCGAGGTAGACGGTTTCGGCTGGCCCCTGGGTGCCTCCCACATGGTGCGGGCTGCCGCCGAGGCCCACCCGGCTGCCATAGGCGCGGGCCACGGCCTGCTCAAACGGGGTGGTGCCCCGGGCATCCATGATGCCGCCCACGTTGGCGGCACCCGTGCGCAGGATTGTCTCTACCGCCACCGAGGTGTAGTTGGGCGGCAGCACCGAGTGGGCATCCACCCGCACCACGATGGGCAGGGTGGTGGCACGAATGGCAATGTTCAGCCCGGCCGGGGTGGAGCCCACCGGGTTATCGATCACCCGAATCCGGGGGTCTTCGGCCGAAAGCTCGGCCACCAGCTCGTTGGTGCCGTCGATACTGGGCCCCACGGCGATCGCCACTTCAAAGGGGCCGGTGTAGTCCTGAGCCAGCAGTGAATCAACGGCCGCACGTACGTGGGTGACGTCGTTGAGCACCGGCATAACGTATGAGACGCCGGGTAACGTGGTCTCGGAAGGGGCAGAAAAATGCTCCGACATGGTCTCCGCTCGCGGTATTGTCCGAACTAGAGCGTATCAGTCTCATCCGGGATCATGCTGCGGGAACGCCGCAGCCGGGTGTTCACGGCCCCGGATATACGGCGGCGCCCGCCGTGTTGGGAAACACGACGGGCGCGCGATGGCCGTGGAAGGAGGCCGGTGGATCGGGCCTACTTCACCGAGAGGGTGGCCAGGGTCACGTTGGCGGTGCCCTGGTTGGTGCCACGCACGTAGGTGATCTCCACCTTGGTGTCCGGCGCGTAGGAGCGAACCTGAGCGGTCAGATCGTTGGCGCTGGCGACGGGCTTGCCGTTCACAGCGGTCACGATGTCCCCCGCACGCAGTCCGCCGGCCTCGGCGGGTCCACCCGCGGTGACGTCCTTGATCAGGGCGCCGGCGGTGGTCGCGTCGGCGACGGTCGAGGCATCCTGAACGGAGGCACCCAGCAGGCCGTGGGTTGCGGTTCCGGTCTTGATGATCTCGTCGGTGATCCGCTTGACGGTGTTCGACGGGATCGCGAAGCCGAGCCCGGCGCTGGCACCCTGGGTGCTGTTGTCGCTCTTACCCGGGTCGACGATGGCCACGTTGATACCGATCAGTGAGCCGTCGGAGTTCACCAGCGGGCCGCCCGAGTTACCCGGGTTGATCGGAGCATCGGTCTGCAGCACACCGATCGGCACCTGAGCCTTCTGCTGGCTCTGCGGGTTCTGCTGCGGGTTCTGGCCGCGCAGGTCAAAGCCCCAGTTGTGACCGTCGGAGTCACCCGAATCGCCGTTCTGGTCGTTTCCACCGGCGCTGGAATCATTCTTCGGCACCGCGGTGGAGGGCAGGCTCAGCGAGCGGTTCAGCGCGCTGACGATACCGTTGGTCACCGAGTTGGGCAGATCCAGCGGGGCACCCACGGCGATGGCCGCCTGGCCGACATTGAGCTTGTCGGAGTCGGCGAAGTTGATCGGGGTGAAGTCGCTCACACCGTCCACCTTGATCACGGCGAGGTCGTTCAGCGGGTCGCTACCAACGACCTTGGCGTCGTAGCGACGACCGTTGCTGTCCTGCACCTTGATGGCCACATCCGTGGTGGCACCATCCAGGGTGACCACGTGGTTGTTGGTGACGATGTAACCGTCCTTGGTGAGCGCGGCACCGGAACCGGTCGCGCTGCCGCCGGAGGACTGCACCGAGATGGTGAAGGTGCTGGCCAGCGCACGGTGGGCGGCGGCGGCAATCTGATCGACCTTGGTCTCATCGTTGACCGAGACGGTACCGGCACCCACGTTTCCGGTGGAGGAGATGTGGGACTGGTTCGGGGCGATCAGGGCATAGGTGGCCGCACCGATTCCACCACCGAGCAGGGCACCAACCGCGAAGCCTGCGACCACCAAAACGGGGGCGCGACGCTTCTTAGGCCCGGGGGCCGCAAACGCGTTCCCCGAGTTCGGGGGTGTGCCACCGAAGCCGGATCCGCCGGCGGCGTGGGCACCGGGGTGCTGGGCGCTCGAGCCGGGGTAGGCCGGAGCGGCACCCGGGTAGGCGGGAGCCGCGGCCCCGTAGGCCCCCGGAGTCGAGGCGTGGGCACCCGGCGCCAGCGGAGTAGTGGCCGCGGTGGGCGCGGAACCGTGAGCAGCCGGGGCAATCGGGGTGGTGGCCGCGGTGGGCGCGGAACCGTGAGCGGTCGGGGCAATCGGGGTGGTGGCCGCGGTGGGCTGAGCCGAGTGTCCGGGCTGAATCGGGGTAGTCGCAGCGGTCGGCACCGAGGATGCGGGCGGCACGGGCTGGGTCGGCGCGGTGTGCTGGGCCGGGCTCGCGGGCTGAGCGGCGTGGGTCGATGCCGTGGGCTGCTGTGCCGTCGGCTGGTGATTCGTGTGCTGCTGTGCGGCGCTGTACGCGTTGGTCGGCTGCTGTGCCGACGGGTAGGCGGGGGTCGCCGGCTGCTGCGACTGGGCGGGTCCCGCGGCGGTGTATCCGTCGTGGGTGGGCAGCGGCGGAGCCGGACGCGGCTCGGTGGCCTGGTGCGCGGCGGGGGTGACCGGGACGGCCGGGCTCACCGGCGCTGCCGATCCGGCCGGGCTGGCCGGTACGGCTTCCGTGGCCCGGTGTGCGGCGGAGGCATCAGTGGCCGGCACCTCGGGCTGAACCGCGGTCTCGGTCTGGTCGGCCGATACTTCGGGGAGGACCCGCGTCTCGGCCTGGGTGTCTGTGGTGTTGGGGGTAACGGCGGACGTTTCGCCGGTGCCGTCGGCCCCGGTAGTCGGATCGACCTCGTGAGGGTTGTGAGTCATGATTGCTCCTTCCAAGCACAGCCAGCTTGTCGTGCGAACCTGAACGTTTCTTAAGCGCCAGCTGTGGAGTATCCAGCGCCCTGTTTTGCCCCGGATTTCCGGGGTTCCGTAACGATACGACTTCTTCATCGTAGCCGCCGCTAGGCTGGAGCGGGCCGGAAATGACGCCGACCCTTACACATTCTTTAGCAAAAGGACTGGGCATGAACGCTCTCGCTGGTTGGTCTCGAGCCGCAAGAGGTGCGGGGCTCCTCTCCCCCACGGGCGCCCCGGCCGCCTCAATCTTTTCCGAGATGAGCGCCCTGGCGAGTGCAACCGGGGCGATCAACCTGGGGCAGGGTTTCCCCGATGAGGACGGCCCAATCGAGGTTCTGGATGCCGCGCGGGAGGCGATTGCGGCCGGCGTCAACCAGTACCCGCCCGGACGCGGTACCGCGGATCTGCGCCTGGCGATCGCCGAGCACCGTTCTCGCTTCTGGGGCGACACCCCCGATCCCGAAACGGAGATCCTGGTCACCGCGGGCGCCACCGAGGCCCTCGCGGCCACCATCCTGGGTCTCACCCAGCCCGGGGACGAGGTGGTGACCTTCGAGCCCTTCTATGACGCCTACGGCGGCCTGATCGCGCTGGCCGGTGCCACCCACGTGACCGCGACGCTGCACGCCCCGACGTTTACTCCCGATCCCGATGAGCTGCGGCGAGTCATTACCGACCGCACTCGGCTGATCATCGTGAACACCCCGCATAACCCGACCGGCGTCATGCTCTCAACAGAGATCCTGGACCTACTGGTGGAGCTCGCCCACCGTCACGACGCGATTATCGTGACCGATGAGGTGTACGAACACCTAACCTTCGAGCGCACCCACGTCCCCGTGGTGACGCGCCCCGGTGCCGCAGAGCGCACCCTGACGATCTCCTCGGGTGGCAAGACGTTCGCCACCACCGGATGGAAAATCGGCTGGATCAGCGGCCCGGCGGAGCTGATCACGCGGGTGACCACCGTCAAGCAGTTCCTGTCCTACGTCAACGGTGCCCCATTCCAGCCGGCGATAGCGGTGGGACTGCGACTGCCCGACACCTACTTCACCGGGATCGCAGCAACGCTGCGAGGACGCCGCGATCGCCTGGCAGCGGGACTCTCAGCGGCCGGATTCGGAGTATCGCTACCCGACGCCGGGTATTTCATCGTCGCCGATACCGCGCCGCTGGGCTTTGCCGATGCGACCGAGCTGGCGCGCGAGCTCCCCGGAAAAATCGGAATCGCGGCGATTCCGGTGTCGGCCTTTGTCCTGCCCGAACATCGCGATCACACCCGCAGTCTGCTGCGCTTCGCGTTCTGTAAGCGGGACGAGGTTCTCAGCGAGGCACTTACCCGTCTGGAGACCCTCACGGTCTAGGCTGCCGCGCGCTCGATTTCACGCTCGGTGGCGAACATTGCCGGACGCTCAGTGGCCAACACGGCCGTCCGTTCGGCATCGAAGTAGTGTGGGGCGTGCATCGCGAGGTCCGGGCTAAACCCTGCCGCACAGTCGGGGCAGCGGTTCACCTCAAGATACGTCGCGATTGTCAGCGTGGCTGAGCACGCCCCACACAGAATCGCCGGTTCACCCCAGGTTGAGCGCGGCCAACGCTCAAGCCGGTGATCGGCGTCTTCATCATGGCAGCGGAAGCACGGGTAATAGCGAGAGCAGCACGGAACGAGGATGGCGACAATGTCGTGGTCACCGGAAAAGTGAACACAACGAGTCTCCTCGTCCAGCGTTGCTCCATATACTCGCACGTTGCCCTCCCCAAGGCATTTTTCGTTTGCTCATGTGCCACCGAGATTACCGCAAATCACCGGCATTTCCGAGGTTTTTCCCCAGATTAGGGCCGGTAATGCGGCCCCAGTTGGGGGGCAAAAATGAAGCGGGGAGTGACGATCAATAGCGAAATTTCGCGTAATTCCGCGGATCTAGTCGGTTTTTGTGGGGAGTGGTGATCCCGCCCGAGGCAGGACGCGATAGCGGCGCAGAGAGAGCGCGGGATTGGTTTCACGCACCGCCTCGATGTGGGCCGGATCGAGGTCTCCGAGGGCCAACCCCGTTTCGGCACCGAGCGTGGCCAGAGCGATACCGGCCGGGTCAACAATGACACTGGCACCAATTCCGCCGGGTGCACTCTGATCGGCGGCCACCACATAGGCAGTGTTCTCGATCGCGCGGGCAGTGGTCAGGGTGGACCAGTGATGCTCCTTATGCCGCCCGGGAACCCATTCCGAGGGCACCAGGATGACATCGGCACCGGCATCCACCAGAACGCGGGAAGACTCGGGGAAGCGCAGGTCGTAGCAGGTCTGCAGTCCGAAGGTGAGTCCGCCGATCCGGAAGAGCTCGTCGGGGCCCGAGGTGTCTCCGGGGGCGATCCAGTCGCTTTCTCGGGTACCAAACGCATCGTAGAGGTGACGCTTACGGTAGCGGGCCTGAATGCGCCCACTCGGGTCGATGGCCACCACAGTGTTGGAGACGTGGTCGGTGCCCAGGGATTCGAACATCCCAAAGACGATCCAGAGGCCCAGTTCACGGGCCGTCGCCGACACACGCTGAACGAAGGGGCCCTCCAGGGTCTCCGCGTACTCGCGGACCTCCGGGCCAAATGGCGGCCGGAACCAGGCCGAGTACTCGGGGAACACGATCAGTTCGGCTCCGCGATCGCGCGCGGCGCGAGCGAGCCGAAGCATCTCGGTGTGATTATGGTCGGGCTGGTCATCGGGGGCGAACTGTCCGACGGCCACTCGTACGATGGCTGAGTCCTGGGTCTCGACGGTCATAAATTCCACCCTAGCCGCGGCAGCGCGCCGGTGGTGGTCCACGCGGCGTGGTGCACGGACGTGCAGTTGGCGCGCACGGACGGGGCGATAGAGCGACCCGAGCGTGCATCCAGATCTTCGTATGCGTGTCGCATCACGCACCCACCAATTCGATCCACCCCGGAACCGGAGCGTGCGGTCGGTCCCAGGGTGGATCGTTTCAGGCTAATGGTCGACCGTGTTCCCCCCAAGGTAACGGTCGACCCGAATGATCCACGTGATATATGGTCCCCCGACCACATATCCCACACCGTATTGCTACGGTGCCGACTCTTAGAACCCGAATCTCCGAGCCGGGTGAATCACTATGTAAAGACTAAGGCGGGCACTTCCAGCCACCGAGAGTGCTGTCGCAATCTGTGTGCCACATTGTCGCTGCTAGGCGTACCCCATCCCGAGCAGTGCCATGGGTGTATGCAACTCTCCTGAAATCTCATCAAACATGCGGGTGCCGCTGTTAGCGTCTGCCTATCTCCGCGATCGCGGAGATCACACCTACTCCTCGGGGGATGTATGACCACTACCGGCTCACCGTTCCGTTTTCGAACCGTCATGGTTGCCCTGACGGCTCCCACGCTTCTCCTCTCGGGATGCTCGGCACTGCCGGGATTCCTCGAGGGTGAGGGCTCGCTCCCGGCCCCAGGGTCCTCTGGCGCAAGCTCCCCTGGCGCAAACTCCCCTGGTGCAAACTCCTCTGGTGCAGGCTCCACGACGCCCGCAACCCCGGGTAAAGCGGCACCGGCTCAGGACTGCGCGGCCATCCTCCCCATTCTGGGCACACTACCGCCCCTCACCTTGGATGCCAACGCCACCGACTACTTCACCGAGTATGCGGATTCGGTTTCGCGAGCACTTGATGCCAGCACCAACGGCGAGATTACGGCCGCACTCACCGGGATCAGCGCACAGCTCACCCGAGCTTCGGACCTCAGCAACAAGCTGGCCGCGCTGAGCGACACTTCGGGACTGAACCCGGCACAGCTCCTCGAACGGACCCAGCAGGCCGCCGCGCTCACCGCAGAAGCCCCAGCAATTTTCGCCGATCTGTCCACGCAGGTTGGTACGCTCACGAATCTGTGTCCCCAGGTGAAATAAGCCCACCGGCGATTCCGACACACAAATCAGGCAAAGCAAAAAGCCCCCGGAAACCGGGGGCCTTTTCTTGCGATCTTGTCGCGATGGTTGCGGGGGCAGGATTTGAACCTACGACCTCTGGGTTATGAGCCCAGCGAGCTACCGAGCTGCTCCACCCCGCGTTACGTTTGTTAGCTTATCACGCCCCCGCAGGCGAACCAATTCGAGCCGTAGGGTCGGCGCGTCCCCCGCATGACCAGGCAACAAAAAATCCCCGGATCTTCCGATCCGGGGATTTTGGTGTTACCACATGGTTGCGGGAGCAGGATTTGAACCTACGACCTCTGGGTTATGAGCCCAGCGAGCTACCGAGCTGCTCCATCCCGCGTTACGTTTATTACTCTACCGAGTAGATCCTCGAAGCGCCAATCGAGCGATTCCCTCGGCGTGGCGCGAGCCCTCCCCCGCTCCAAAAAACGAACGGCGCCATCCCGAGGGATGACGCCATTCGTGTTGGTGCCGGTTACTTCAGCGCGGCGTTGGCGCGGTCAACCGCGTCACTCAGCGCCTTGTCGGCGGTGCCATAGGCGGCCCAGTCTCCCGACTCGAGCGCCTTCTGCTTGTCCTTCATGGCCTGGGCGGCATCATTCAGGGCGGTGCGCAGGTCCTCGGCCTTAGCCGGGTCCACCGGCGCATCGGTGCTCGGGGTCTCGGTTCCGGGGTCCGGTTCACCGGTTCCCGGGTTTTCCGTCCCACCCGGCTCGGTCGGCACGATGCCTCCGTCGCCGGCGCTCGCACCCGAGTCTCCACCGAAGAGCTCATCCAGAGCCTCATCCAGCGTCGACTTGAACGCGATCTTGTCACCGAAGGCCACCAGCACACGCTGCAGCAGCGGGAACTTGGTGGTACCGCTGGACTGCACATACACGGGCTGGACGTAGAGCAGACCGCCACCCACGGGAACCGTCAGCAGGTTACCGTTGATCACCTCGGTCTGACCCTGCTTCAGCAGGTTGATCTCCTTCGAGACCTCCTGGTTTGCGTTGAACGTGTTCTGCACCTGACCCGGACCGGGGATCGCATCCCCCGAAGTCAACGTGAGCAATCGGAGCTTGCCGTAGTCGGCGCTCTTTTTACCCTTCTCGTTTCCGGCGTTTGCATCGGCGGCCAGGTAACCGGTCAGCACGTTACGGCTGTCTTCACCCTTGCCCGGCGGGATGAAGGACGAGTAGAGCGAGAAGCTCGGCTTGTCCTGACCCGGCATCTGCATCGTCAGGTAGTACGGCGGCTGCAGGCGCGGGTCGTCCTTCTTGGACTGCGGGTCGGACGGGGTGATCCACTTGTCGGTCTCCGAGAAGAACTGGCCGGCGTTGGTGACGTGGTAGTCACCGAGGATCTTGCGCTGCACCTTGAACATGTCGCTCGGGTAGCGCACGTGGCTCAGCAGGTCACCGCTCATCTCGGAGATCGGGCGGATCGTGTTGGGGTAGATCTTCTGCCAGGTCTTCAGAATCGCGTCATCGGTGTCCCACGCGTAGAGCTTCACCGAACCGTCATACGCGTCCACGGTCGCCTTGACCGAGTTGCGCATGTAGTTGATGTCATCCAGCGCGAAGGACTGTCCACCCTCGGCGTCCTGAATCGAGTTCGAGAGGCTCACGGTCTTCGAGTAGGGGAAGTCGGCCGAGGTGGTGTATCCATCCACGATCCAGACGATCCGGCCGTCTACCACCGAGGGGTACGGGTCCGAGTCCAGGTCGAGGTACGGGGCCGCCTTCTTCACTCGGGCCGCCGGGTCGCGGTCATAGAGGATCTGCGAGTCGTTGGTCACATCCGAGGACAGGAAGATCTGCTCGGACTGGAACTTCAGCGCGTACACCAGCTTCTTGAAGATGTTGTCGAGCTTGGGTCCACCATCACCGGTGAACGTGTAGTAGGCCTGCTGGTCACCCTCGCGGCTGGCCGGGTAGTCCAGCTCGATCGGGTCGGTGCCCTTGGGGGCGCCCACGATCGAGTAGCGCGGCGACTGCTCGCCGAAGTACACCCGCGGCTCGAACTTACCCAGCTCACCGGTGGAGGGAATTCCCGACTGCATGAAAACGGGCTGACCATCGGAGGAGCGCTTGTTACCGTAGGCGGCAACCAGGCCATAGCCGTGGGTGTAGACCAGCGAGGAGTTCACCCAGTTCGCGTCCAGGCCGGCCTGGTTGAGCTCACGCACGGCGACCACGGCGTCCTGGCTGCGTCCGTCGATCTCGTAGCGGTCAACGTCCAGGACCTTGGGGAAGCTGTAGTACTGCTTGAACTGCTCGAGCTGCTGGAACGACTTGGTCACCACGGCCGGGTCGATGATCCGGATGTTTGCGGTGGTCTCGGCGTCCTGACGCAGCGCGCCCGGCTCGGCGTCGGTGGTCGCGGCATAGGGAATCTCCTGGACATCGCTCAGCCCATAGGCCGCCCGCGTCAGGTCGATATTCTTCTGCAGATAGGGGGTTTCCAGGGCCTTCTCATTCGGCTGAACCTGGAAGCGCTGAACCAGCGCCGGGTAGGCCAGGCCCAGAACCAGCGCGGACACCAGCAGCAGCGCGGTACCCACCACGGGCAGGCGCCAGCGGCCCACAAACGCGGTCACAAAGAACAGGATGGCCACCAGTGCGGCGATACCGGCGAGGATCATCTTGCCGGGGATCGTGGCGTTGGCATCGGCGTAGTTCACACCGGTAAACCGGCTGGACACGGTGGTCAGGGTCGCGTACTGGTCAAGCCAGATCGACACCGCCTGCAGCAGCAGGTAGACGCCGGCGAGGACGGCGATCTGCACGCGGGCATGCTTGGAGATGCGCAGCTCGCGACCGCTCAGGTGAATCGAACCGTAGAGGTAGGACACCACGGCGGTGAGGATCAGGCTGAGCAGGATCACGGCGGAGGCGAAGGCCACCACGCCGCGGAAGAAGGGGAGGTCGAACATGTAGAACGACGCGTCCAGACCAAACTGCGGGTCGGTGGTTCCGGTCGGGGTCGAGTTGAACCACAGCAGAACCTCCTTCCAGCGTCCGGCCACCGAAAGACCCGCGAAGAGGCCCAGGACTACCGGAATGCCGTAGGTCGCCAGGCGACGCAGCGGCTCGATCAGTTCCTGGTAGCGATCCAGCTGGCTGGAGAGCTTGGCATAGACCGGTCGCAGGCGGTAGGCCAGCTGAATGCTGAGCCACACCGGCACCGCCATGCCGATAAAACCGATCAGGAACATGGCGCTGGTCCCGATCCACTGGGTGGCAAGCACCTCGGTGAATCCCAGCTGGTCATACCAGAGGAAGTCCGTGTAGAAGCCGGAGAACGCGAAGAATGCGACGACGAGCACGCCGACGATAATCACGGTCAGGGCAAGGGGAGACCTCTTTTTTCTGGGGGCTGAAGTTGATGCAGTATTTGATGCTGACGTCACAGTAGGCCTTCGTTGGTATTCGGGGTCGTCACCCCAGTCTACGCGGGAAACGCCGGGCGGGTCCCGCCCGGCGACGCAATTTCATGTCGCTGTCGACACTCTCCTAGGACGTGGGTGTCCCCACTTCGGGGGTGGCCGGTGTAACCGGTGCGGCACCGGTTGTTCCCAGAATGTTCAGGCTGGTGATCCAGAGGCGATCCAGTTGTGCGGGATCATTGGACTCCGTTGCACACGGCACCAGCTCCTCCAGCCGAGCAGCCAGTGCACGTCATGTATCACACGGGGGCGGTTTGAACTTCAGCGGTCAGCGTAAACGGATTCTGCGGAAGATTGAATAGCGGACATGGTTGCGTGCGCGACGGACAGGCGCCTACCCCGGGGCGATCCCTGAAGGTCAGTCCGCTTCGGTCACCCTCCGGCGACGCCAGCGACCGGGCGAGACTCCATAGATCCGCCGAAACGCGGTGGAGAACGCATACTCGTTGGCGTATCCCACTCCCGCGGCAATCGTGGCGAGTGACGCCTCACCACGGGTGAGCGCATCGGCCGCTCGTCGCATCCGTAGTACCGTCAGGTATCGTCCGGGCGGCTCCCCCACCATCGTCCGGAACCGCGCGGCAAAGGCGGCGCGGGACAGACCGACGATCCCGGCCAGCGCATCCACCGTGTGTGCGGCACCGGGGTCCCGGTGAATCGCCCGCAGGGCCGGGGCGAGCAGTGGATCGGCCAGGCCGCGGTACCACCCGGGGCATTGACTGTCAGGCCGGCCCCACCAGGTGCGTAACGAGTAGACGAGGATCAGATCAAGAATCCGATCCAGGATGGATTGGCGGCCGTCCTCCCCCGAATCGGCCTCGGTGGCCATCACCTCCACCAGCACACGATGGGCCGGCTCCAGCTCGCCCGAGCGCAGCACTACGACCCGGGGCAGCGTGGCCAGGAAGGCCTCGCTCAGCCCACCCTCCATCCGGTATGCCCCGCAGAGTATGCGTGCATCGTGGACCGCGGGCTCATCCGATCCCCGCATCCGCGCCTCGCCGATGGGCTCCACCGGGACCCCGGGCGCGCTCACCAGCGTGTAGGGCGTGCCGGCGGTGACCAGCACCACGTCGCCTGCGGCCAGATCCAGCGCCGGAATTCCCGGGACCTCGATCAGACCCGCGCCGCGCAACAGGACGTGCGCCGTCAGCGCGCGACCGCCCGAAAACCCCAGACCCCAGGGGGCGCGGCGATCCAGTATCGAAAACACCGCACCGCGAGCCCGAGCCTGACTCAGCTCCTCCGAGAGAACATCCACATCCTCATCGTAGACGCACACGAATCTTTTCGAGCCGAATAGGCATTGTTTGGAACCTTCAGCGTTTCTAGTCTGGGCCCATGACAGCATTTTTGATTCTCGGCGGCACCGGTAAGGTGGGCCGCCGACTCGCCACCCACCTCTCATCTGCAGGTGTCAGCGTCCGCGCGGTCGGCCGCCGGACCGCCATCCCGTTCGACTGGGACGATCCCACAACCTGGGGCGCCGCGCTTGAGGACATCACCGGCATCTTCATCGTGGGCCCCGGCTCGGCCCGGGACTGGTCCCCGGCCCTCGCCGCGTTCCTGAACCAGGCCCTCGATGCCGGGGTCACCCACGCCGTGCTGCTCTCGGCCCGAGGAGTGGAGTTTCTGCCCGACGGCAACGTGGCCCGTGCCGAGGCCGCCATCGCCCGGGCACCGATTCCGCAGACCATTCTGCGTCCCACACACTTCGCGCAGAACTTCACCGAGGCCATGTTTGTGCCCCGCGACGGCCGGGTGCGGGCACCGCTGGGCGAGGGGCTGGAGCCGTTTATCGACGTGCGCGACATTGTCGAAGTTGCGGCCACCGTCCTGATTGAGTCCGCATCCGCCGCGGGCACGGTCCATACCGGAGTCATCGAACTCTCCGGTCCACGGGCGCTCTCGATGACCCGGGCGCTGGAGATGATCGCCACGGCCACCGGTGTTCCCGCGCGCTTTGACAACGAGGATGAGGACACCCACCGCGAAACGATGCGCGCCGCGGGGGTCCCGGAGGAGTACATTCGCTGGCGGCTCGCGATGCTGCGCGGCATTCGTGATGGCAAGGATGCCTACCTCAGCACCGGGGTCCGTGCGGTGCTGGGACGCGAGGCTACATCCTTCGCCGAGTGGATCGAGCGGGAGATGCGCACGCGCTGATTTTGGTGTCAAAGCGCCAAAAAGCAGTGCCGACCGGGGTGACCCGGTCGGCACTGCTGCACCACCCTACTTGCAGGTGGGGAGGGCGTCGAGGTCGCCCTTATTCTTGATCGTGTCCAGGACCTTCAGCGAGTCGGTCAGTTTCTCGGTGGAGAACACCCGCAGCCCGTCGGGTACGTGACCCACGACCTCGTCACAGTTCGAGGCGGGGGCCAGGAAGTAGGTGGCACCGGCGTTCTTGGCACCGTAGAGCTTCTGCCGAATACCGCCGATCGGTCCCACGGTTCCGGCCGCATCGATGGTTCCGGTGCCGGCCACATGCGCGCCGCCGGTGAGGTCATCGCCGGAGAGCTTGTCGATGATCCCCAGGGCAAACATCATGCCGGCGCTGGGTCCGCCGATGTCGGCCAGGTTGATCTTGACCTCGAAGGGGAAATCGAACACCTCGCCCGTGCCCACGCCGATCACCGCGCGCTGGGAACCGTCGCTCGCGGTGGCCAGGGTCGGCGTCATATCGATCTTCAGCGGGGCACCATCGCGGGTGACCTCCATCGTCAGCGCCTTCTCGGTCCCGTTCTCCTTGACCAGCTTCTGCACACCCTCCAGGTCGTCCACCGGGGTTCCGTTGACCGAAACGACCTCATCGCCGACCTTGAGCTTGCCATCGGCCGGAGCGCCGCCCTGAATCATGGTGACCCGGAGGTGCGAGGGAACCGCATAGCCCTGGTGTTTCAGCGCCGCGGCGATCGCGTCCTGCTGGGAGCTGACCATGAGCTGCTGGTTCTGCTCATTGCGCTGATCGGTGGTCACACCGGCCGGGTAGATCTCATCAATCGGAACCACGGTGCGCTCCCGATCAAACCACGAAGAAATGACGCTGAGCCAGGTGGCCGGACGCTCACGGTCACCCAGAAGCTGAACCGTCAGCAGGTCAAGGTTGCCGGTGGTTTTATGGGTCTGCTCACCGTTGATCTCGATGATCGGAACCTCTTTGTCCTTGATCATCGTGGTGCCCAGGGTGTTTTCCACCGGGCCCGGCTGCTGCACCAGATAGGTACTCGGGGCGAAGGCCAGAATCAGCAAAAGGCCCATCGCGACCAGCAGAAACACCCAACCGGTGCGGCGACGACGCGCACGCGGGTCACTCTGCTGTGCGGCATGGGGCTGTTCAAATAGCGACACGGGGGCCTTTCCTCAACACAGAGCCGCACCACGGGAGCCGTGATGGGGCATAGACATCCAGACTAGAGCCTGGAAACCTCAAATTCACTGAGATCCACTCACTCCACACCGGCGACGCCGCACAGGGCGAAGCCCGCGCCGTGCTGGATAGTGAGTTCCTCCTCCTCGCCACGCAGCGTGCAGGAGACCTCGCCGTCGGGGTGATCGCTGACGACGCGGATCTCGGCATAGTCGCCGACCGCGATATCCAGCCGAATGGGTTTCAACGCGATCAGGGTGTCGGAGTACTCGGAGCCATCCGGACGCAGCACGGTGTAGCGGGCGGGCACGGGAGAGGAAGCCGCAAGCTCGACGCTGACGGTCCGCGCCCCCTCGGCGGGCGTCACATCCACGATCCGGGTTCCCGCGACGCCGCCGCTGTTCACCGCAACCCCTAATCCCAACAGCAGGCACAGCGGCACCACCATCAGCCAGCCCAGTGCCCCCACACATACGGCGACGATGGACAGGGTGCGACCGCGTCCGGCGCGCTGGATCGCCACCGCGCCGGCGCCGGCGGCCAGGCCGCGCCGGGCCAGGATGCACTGCCAGAGGCCAAAGATTCCGACCGGAAAAAACAGAATTGTCCCGGTGATCGCCAGCGCCAGGTTGGGACGCAGCGGCACCACCTCGGTCTCCTGAAGCAGCGCGGCGTCGGCGTCGGTAGCCTCGGGGGCCGCACGGTCCAGTGGTGCCGGGAAGCTGGGGAGGGCCTGGGCCGGATCCACCTCGTTCACCTCATGCGGGAACGACGCCGACGGGTCGCCAGCGTCATGATCCGGGGTGTGCGGGCTGATACTCGGGTCCATTCCTTCGGGGATGTTATTCCTCCATCCAACCATGAATTTGTCCGGGGCCCGGTTTTCGGCCCGTCACGCACACTGTTCGCGGCGGGCGGACGATAATTGCCCGAAAAACCGATGCCGCTTCGGGACGTACCTGTAGCGTAGAAAGGGCTACTTGGAGCATTCGGAAAGGTGGCACACGTGCCAGACGAAAACGCAGGCAACCCCGAGGACGAGTTCCGCGAAATGCTGAACCGGTTTATCTCCGGGCAGGGCGGTATCGACCCGTCCCAGCTCGCCGGTGCCGCCGGTCTGCCCGCCGATCCCGCCGCGCTCTCGGCCATGCTGAGCCAGCTGCAAAACGCGATGCGCGGATCCACAGATGGCGGCGTCAACTGGGGTGTGGCCGGAGATCAGGCACGCCAGATCGCCAACGCCCAGAGCGTGGACACCCCCGAGGAGCAGCGCCATGCCCTCGAACAGGCTCTCAACGTGGCCTCGCTGTGGCTCGCCGATGCGACCACGTTCTCCGAGCTGAGCGCCTCCCCGACCCTGGTCAGCCGTGCCGAATGGGCACGATTGAGCATGCCGGTCTGGACCGAGGTGGCCGAGCCGGTGGCCAGCAGCATCTCCGATGCGCTCGCCACGGTCCTGCAGGAGCAGGCACCCGAGGAGCTGCGGGGCATGATCGCCGGTGCCAGCCAGATGCTGCGCAGCGTGGGCGGCGCCCTGTTCGCGATGCAGCTGGGACAGGTCGTGGGTCAGCTCTCCAGCGAGGTGGTGTCCGGTGGCGACATCGGCATCCCGCTGATGGAGGATAACCACGCGGTCCTGGTCCCCCAGAACATCGCCGCCTTCGGCGAGGGCCTGGATATCCCCACCGATCAGGTTCAGCTCTACCTGGCCGTACGCGAACTCGCGCACGCGCGTCTGTTCCGCAACGCCCGCTGGCTGCGCCTGCACCTGATTTCCGCGATTACCGCGTTTGCCCGCGGTATCTCGATCGACATCGATGCGATGGAATCCCTGGCCGAGGACTTCGACCCGAGCAACCCCGAGCAGCTGCGCAGCGCGCTGAGCAACGGCTCGCTGATTCCGCCCAAGACCGAGTCCCAGCTCGCCTCGCTGGCATCGCTGGAAACCACCCTCGCGCTAATCGAGGGCTGGGTGGACGTTGTCACTGCCCAGGCCACCGTGCGTTTGCCGCGGGCTCAGGCGATCGCCGAAACCGTGCGTCGTCGTCGCGCAACCGGCGGCCCCGCCGAGTCGGCCTTCGCCGCGCTGGTGGGTCTGGAACTGCGTCCGCGCCGACTGCGCGAAGCCGCGGCGCTGTGGCAGGCAGTGACCGAGGCCGTGGGTACCGAGGCACGCGACGCACTCTGGGCACACCCGGATCTGGTGCCGACCGCCGCGGACATCGACGACCCCGAGGGCTTCATTGCCCGCCTCACCGCGCTGGCCCGCGGCGAGGTGCCCGAGCGCGATGAAATGGATGACGCCCTGGATGCGCTGCTGCGCGGCGAATTCGGAAGCACCGACGGCAGCTCGACCGATTCGACCGAGCCCGGCCCGGACACCCCCACGGCCTAATCACGGCGAACGCACACATGCGCGAGATCCCTCGGGATCTCGCGCATGTGTGCGTTCGGGGCGGCACCGGACAGACCCGTCAGGCGGCGGGAGCTGTGTCCCGAGTCCGCCCCATTCGCACAGCGCATGTCCGGGTGATCCGGAGCGCCGGGGCGCACACTCGATCCATGATGATCAAACTCAACCCCACTCTTCCGCTGCTATGGCGCACCCCAACCGAGTTTCAGATCGGTTTTGACCCACCTGCTGCCATCACCCTCACCGCCGTGACGCCCGCGGTTGAGCACCTGCTGGGGGCGCTCTGCGCCGGTGCCACCGTGTCCCTGCTGGAGGAGCTCGGGGCACGGGGCGGATTGACCACGGCGGAGGTTCATGCGCTGCTCAGGGTGCTCGATCCCGCGCTCGAAGACCATCCCGACACGGGTCCGGCCCGCCGCCGATCGCGCACTCCCCGATGGGCAATTCTGGGACAGTTCCGCGGACATCCACACCCGCTGGTGCGGGCGATCGCGCAGACCGCGGATTCGGTGCGGCTGGATCCTCCACGCACCACGCTCGCGGCCACCCGGTGCCCCGCGCTCGTGGTCCTGGTGGATAACTTTGTGATTCCGCCCCACCGCTACGCCCCCTGGCTCTCGGAGGAAATCCCCCACCTGGCCGTGGTGTGCTGGGATCGTCAGGTGCGAATCGGCCCGCTCGTGGAACCCGGCACCGGTCCGTGCATCGGGTGCGTCCAGCGCTCCGCGGCGGCCCGCGATCCCACCTGGGCATCCCTGGCGATTCAGGCACATCGGAGCCTGGCAGCAAGCGCTCAACCGCCGCTCTCGGCTCTGGCCGTGGGGCCGGTGCTGGCGGCGGTCCATGCGCGGCTGCGGGCGAATAGCCGAGAGCTCCGCACGGGGATCCTGGTGATGGATGGGTCCTCGATCCGCGGTCGGCGAGAACAGATCTTCCCGCACCCCGAGTGTGCCTGCGGTGCCGGCGACCCCGCGGGCTCGGGGCCTGCGGAATCGGGGCCTGCGGAATCGGGGCCTGCAGACTCAGGGCCCACGGGCTCAGGGCCCGCGCCCGGGACTAACGGGTTGAGTGCCCCATTTCCGTGAGGAAACGGGACGGCATTCGGCTCCCACCACCGCGCGGTGCGCCCTCCGCCCAGGAGAGCATCAGGCGCGAGCGGGCCCGGGTGATGCCCACATACATGAGTCGCCGCTCCTCATCCACCATCGTCTCGGTGGTGGCGTAGCTAATCGGCACCAGCCCCTCGCTGAGTCCCACCAGGAACACCGTCTCCCATTCCAGGCCCTTGGCCGAGTGCATCGTGGCCAGGGTGACGGCCTGCTGGGTGGGTTCGGCTCCGGCCGCCTGACGCTCCAGGAGCTCATCGGTAAACATGCGCAGGGTTGTTCCGGGTGCCGCGCGGTCCACCAGGTCCATCAGCGTGTTCAGGGCCTCCCAGCGTTCGCGCAGTGCGCCGGGCTGCTCGGGTGGATCCACCGTCCAGCCGTGGGCACGCAGCACGTCGCTCACCGATTTGAACAGCGGCTCACCCACGATCGATACCGATGCTCCGCGCAGCTCCATCAGGGCCTGACGAATCTCGGGCCGATCAAAGAAGCGGGTCCCGCCGTGCATGCGGAATGCCAGACCGGCCTCGTTCAGGGCCTGTTCAAACACCGAGGACTGCACGTTGACCCGGAACAGGATCGCGATGTCGGCGAGCTCGGTTCCCGACTCATGCAGCTCAAGGATCCGGGACACCACCCCGCGCGCCTCGGCAAGATCGTCGCGGAAGCGGGCGGTGATCGGTGCGGGGCTCGCGGCCGCGCGGCCCGGGCCGTCGGAGCCGGACGGGGACGCGGCATCCGCCGCCCGCAGTTCCAGGGCTCCCGCCCGTCCCCGCATCAGGGCGTTGGCATCCTTGATGATGGGGGCCGTGGAGCGATAGTTTCGCTCCAGACGCACGATGGTCGCGTCATGATAGTTACGTTCAAAGTCCAAGAGATAGGAGCTGCGTGCCCCGGCGAAGGTGTAGATCGTCTGGCTGGCATCACCCACCACACACAGATCGTTGCGCGGGCCGAGCCAGGCGTCCAGCAGCTGCTGCTGCAGCGGAGAAACGTCCTGGTACTCATCCACCACGAAGTGCCGGAACTGTTCTCGCACCTGCATCGCCACCGAGGCCTCGGAGTGGATCATGCCCACGCAGGTGAGCAGGACGTCCTCAAAGTCGAGCTGCTTACGCTCATCCTTGAGATCCTCGTACCCCTGCTGCAGGGTCGCCACCTGCTCGAGGGAGATCGAGCCGATACCGGGCCGGTCCGACTCCGCATACTGTTCGATGCTCAGCCCGCTGACCTTACGCCACTCGATCTCGGCGGCCAGGTCGCGCAGCGCGGCGGTATCCAAACGCAGTCGGCGAGCCTCGGCGAGCTGGCCCAGGAGCTTACCCTTACCGCTGATCAGGGTGGGGAAGGCCCCGCCCACGGTGTGCGGCCAGAAGTAGTTCAGCTGGCTCAGTGCCGCCGAGTGAAAGGTTCGCGCAGATACGCCGTGCGCACCGAGCACACGGAGCCGGGAGCGCAGTTCGGCCGCCGCCCGGGTGGTGAAGGTCAGCGCCAATACCCGGTTCGCCGCGAAGGTACCTGTCGCAACCCCATAGGCGATTCGGTGGGTGATCGCCCGGGTCTTTCCGGTGCCGGCACCCGCCAGCACACACACCGGACCGCCGAGGGACTCGGCAACCACACGCTGGTCGGGATCCAGCCCCGCCAGCAGCGCCTCGGGATCGGTGGAGACCGGTTGAAGGTTCATGCTCATGCCCAGGCGGGTCCCGACCGGTCGGCCTGCGCGGCGGCAATGTCTCCTCCGCCGTCGGCACTCAGCCAGTCATCCAGCAGGGCGCGGGCGATCGAGGTCGTTCCGGGCAGGGTCAGCGTGCCCGCCTCGGCGCGCAGAGACTCGCGGGAGAACCAGCGCAGATCCAGGATCTCCTCGCCGTCGGGGGTCACCGCAAGCGGATCCTGATCCGCCGCCACCCGGGCGGTGTAGCCCAGCATCAGCGAGCGCGGCAGCGGCCAGGGCTGGGATCCGCGATAGCGCGGGTCAACAACCCGGACCCCGGCCTCCTCGAAAATTTCCCGGACCACTGCCTGCTCCAGCGACTCCCCCGCCTCGACAAACCCAGCCAGCAGCGAGTACTGCCCCGCCCGCCACAGCGCATTGGAACCCAGCAGTACCCGGTCCTCGGCGTCGGTGACCAACACGATGATCGCCGGGTCGGTGCGCGGGAAATGCTCGGCCCCACAGTTCGGGCAGTGCCGCGACCATCCGGCCTGGCGCACCTCGGTCAGGTGGCCGCAACGGGAGCAGAAGGTACTCGATCGGTGCCAGTTCACCAGGGCCAAAGCCTCGGTGAGCAGGCCGGCATCGCGCGCCTCAAACACCGCCCCGAAGTCTCGCAGGCTCCCCCACTCGCCATTCGGATGTACCCGGGCGGCGGCCTCATCGGCCTCGCTTCCGGCTGCATCCGCGCCGTTCAGCACGTCCAGATCCAGGCTCACGATGCGGGCCCCGACGGGGGTACCCGCCTCATCTTGGAGCGCACGGCCCAGGTAGGTTGGCGGCAGGGTCGCAATATCGGCGGGGAGCTCACTCGCCCGAAACAGGCGCAACCGGGCGTGTTCCACCGCCGTGGTGCCCGCACGCATCAGCAGATACCGAGCGTCGGCATCGGCGAGCAAGTCGATCGCCAGGTCCGGATTCTCGCGGGTTGTGTAGTCGCGGTCGATCTCACTGCGGGAGAGTGGAAGGTCGGCGAGGATGCCGAAACGGTCCGAATTGTCGGCTGCGGCCTGAAGATGATTGGACATGGGCTCCCTCTGTGAACGGGCGTGGCGGCCCGCATCACGGGTCGTCGCGATCTAACCTAGAGAACATGGTCAGATCGCATTTAACTCTAGCCGCGTTGGCGACCGCTGCGGTGCCCGGACTCGAGGTGCGTGCAAGCGGGACCCTGGCACTTGATGGATCCGGAGATTTCGACTCGGCGCTCCTGCGTACCGGCACCGACGAGGACGTCGTGGTGCGCGTCCCCAGCAACGAGCGTGCGGCCGGCGAACAGGCCATCGAGCTCATCGCCCTCCAGGCCATGACCGCGGGCATTCGCAGTCGTCTGCCGTTCGAGGTACCCACCGTGATCGGCCAGGCACCGGCAAGCCCCGGCCGAATTGTGGTGTCCAAATTCCTGCCCGGATTTCATGTGCCCGCCGCATACATTCCTCCGGGAGACGGTGTCGCCACCTCGATCGGTGGGGCTATTGCCGCGATCCACACCCTGCCCGCCTCCTTCGTGACCGAGATCGGACTGCCAGCCCTGACCGCCGCACAGTGCCGAAACGAGGCCCTAAACGTGATCGAGCGCGCGGCCTCCACCCGGCGTCTGCCCGCGGCGATCCGCCAGCGCTGGAGCGACGCCGCCAACGATGACAGCCTGTGGCAGTTCCAGCCCGTGGTCATCAACGGCACGCTGAGCACCGAATCCTTCCTGATCACCGACCACGAGGTGGGACCGGTGGTCAGCGGACTGGTCGGGTGGAGCGGCCTGCGGGTGAGCGATCCCGCCCGCGATCTGCACTGGCTCAGCGCGGCCCCCGAGGCCGCCGATGACGTGTTTGCCTCCTATCGGATCTCCTGCACCCGCACCCCGGATCGGTTTATCCGACAGCGGGCGCTGCTGCACGCCGAGCTCGAACTGGCACGTTGGCTCCTGCACGGACTGGACACCCGCAATCAGGAGGTCATCGAGGACGCCGTGGGGCTGCTCGACGGACTCGTCGACAGTGTCCTGGGGAACCTCTCCGAGCCGATCAATCCCGAGGCCGACCCGGTGCTTGCCGTGGGGGACGTTGAGACCCTCCTCAAGAGCACCCCAAAAACCACGCCCTCCACCGCGCAGATCGGTATGGAAACCGACACCTACGACTTCGACGAGGAAACCGCGGTCTCCAATGAGACGGGGCCGATTGGTCTACCCGAGGACGTCCTGGGGGATGACACCGCCGAGCCCGCAACGAACGCTGAGGCTACCTCCGAGACGAGCGATCCCGACCAGGAGGAAACCCGAGAAATCCCCTCGGGCGGCTCGGACCGCTAGGTCGGCCACCTTCCCACATAACGCTGAAACGCCGCGATCCGATATCCTCGGATCGCGGCGTTTCTGTGTCGGATTCCTATGCGGCGAGAAGCTCTCCCTGGACGCCACTGGCACCCTGGACGAACCGGGACAGCGCATCCACACAGCTTCCCTCCCCGGCGGGGTTCCCCGCCAGCTCGGCGGAGCTGGGTGAGTTCCCACCCACCAGGCCCTCGATCAGGGCTCCCACAATCGCCCCGGCGATCAGGGCGGTGGGCTGCTCGGGGAGTTCCCCGCTGGCAACACCGTCCTGCAGAATCTCCTCAACCAGGGTTGCCGCGTCCCGACGGCAATACACGCGTTCGCGCACCACCTCGGGGCCCGCGGGCTCATGAATCAGAGCCGTGGCAAACGCCCGCTCGCCCAGCACAACCCGGGCAAATTCGCGCACCACGGTGTCTAGGCGTTCGGCGGCCGATCGCTGGCTGCGGAATGGATCATCGTGACCGATCGCCGCACGAATGCGATTCGCCATGACCGAATACGCATTCACCGTGACCGCGGCGATCAGGTTATTTTTGGCTGGAAATAGTGAGTACACGGTGGCGGGCCCAAATCCCGCGTTCCGTGCAACCGCGGCGATGCTGAGGCCGGCGAGGCCGGACTCAGCGATCATGTTGCCCGCGGCTAAAATAATTACTTCTCGACGCTGTTCGCTCATTGGTCCCCCTGACCAGGTTGCGGCCGGTGCCGGTTGGACCGGTCATCTGTGCCCAGAATAGGGGTCCCGTTCGGCCTGCGATAGGCCCCGTTTGGGGGCCATACGCAGGTTACATCGAATGGGTCGCCACGGCCCTCTCCCAGGCCTGAACCAGTTCGTGTGCGTCGGAGAGTTTTTCCGGGCGCAGGACCCGATCATCGGCCACATAGTAGAACACGGCGTCGATCAGGCGGGGGTCGGTTCCGGTCCAGCGAGCGTAGCCCTCACGATAGAGCGCCAACTGGTATTGACGCTCGCGCAGCTCTTCGTCCGAACGTGGTGCCTTCCCGGTTTTCCAGTCGACGATCTGAATGCGCCCCTCACGCTCATAGACGGCGTCGAGCTTACAGATGATCAGTTTGCCCGCCAGGCGATAGTTGATCTCGATTTCCACCGCGATCGGTGCCAGGTCCGCCCACTCCGAGCGCAGGAAGGTGGCCTGCAGCTCCTCCAGGCGTTCGCGTTCGGCCTCGGCAACGGGTGCCAGGGTGCCCCCGAGTTCCTCATCGTCGATCTCCCACATCTGGGCGTCGATGGTTTCCTGCGATCCCATCAGCCCCGCGCGGTTCTCCACCCAGTCGTGGAACAGGGTTCCCAGGCGGGTCTGACGGTAGGGCCGCTCGGGGACCGGTCGGGCAATGCGCGCGGCCACCTGAATCGGGTCCACCACAAAGTCCTTGAACCTGGATGCGGGGATGCGCGCGGGCAGATCCACCCGGGCCGGTCCACCGGTGAGGATGTGGTGACGTTCGGCCAGCAGCAGGTCCACGTTGCTGGCGTCCTCGCTCGGGTGTTCGGGATCGATCGGGCGCGGATCGGCGCTCCGGATCGCCGCGGCCGCCGCGGTCACGGCCCGACGTCGCTCCCCCAGCGGATCCCGCGGCCACACCAGGCTGCGGATCTGATCGGTGCGTGGGTTTTCCTCCTCAAGCGGCGAGGACGGCAGGCTCGGATCCTCGTATCGTGCGTCCCCATCCCAAGCCACGGGCACGGCCTGCGCAACCTCGTAGAGGTACACCCCGGGCTCGCGCGGCTTGACCGCGTTGGTCCAGAACGATCCCGAGAGCAGCAGCGTGTCCTTGGCCCGGGTGACCGCCACATAGGCCAGGCGACGCTGTTCGTGCGCGTGCTGGGTGTCGATCTGATCGCCAAAGCTCGCATAGGCCAGCTCAAACGCGGGCTGGCTCTCAAGCCCGCGCCAGGCGAGCTCGGGCAGCTCGGCGGCGTCACCGCGGAACGCGTAGGGCAGCTCGCCAAACGCGGTCCACCCGCGGCGGCTGCGCGGGGTTCCGGGGAGCTCCCCGGACACCATGCGCGGGACCGCGACGCTGTCCCACTCCAGGCCCTTGGCTCCGTGGATTGTGAGTACCTGAACGGTCCCTGGCTCGGGTTCCTCGCCGCGCGGGCTGAGGTTTTCGTGCTGCTCGGCCTGTTCGAGCCACTCCAGGAACGCCCCGATGGTGCCGGTCTCATCCACCTGCAAGAACGCGGTGATCTGCTCGGCGAACGCCTCAAGACTCGGCCCGGCCAGCACCTGGTGCTCATTCGCCGCGGCCTCGAGGTCGAGTCCCAGCTCGCGGGCAACCAGGCCCACGTACTCGTGCAGGCCGAGGCCCACCCGGCGACGCAGTCCGGTCAGCAGGGTTGCCGCCTCGCGCATGCGCTCCAGCGCGATTGGGGTGAAATCCGCCAGCGCCTTATGATCGGCGGGGGCGTTTTCCAGGAAGTCGAGGGCGTCCACGAGCGAGGGGTTGTCCTCGGCATCGGCGGATCCGAAGCGCTTATCGCGTACCTCTTTGGGGACCCGGGCGAGCCGGTGATCGCGCTCTCCGAGCCAGCGAGCCAGGTTGCCCAGCGCGCGCAGATCCCGGGGTCCGATGCGGAAGCGACCGCCGGCCAGCAGACGGATCAGCTCGGATCCGGCACTCGGGTCGTGCAGCACTCGCAGCGCACACACCAGGTCCACGATCACCGGCTGATCCAGCAGCCCGGCCAGTCCGAGCACGTGGTAGGGAACCCCGCGGGCTTCGAGGGCGCGCAGGAAGGGATCCACCTTTTTCAGCGAGCGGCACAGCAGCGCGGCCGAGCGCGCCTTCTCGCCGCGCTCCTTGTCTCCACGCGGACGATCCAGCTCGGCGGCGAACCACTCAGCCACCGCCTCCGCCTCATCCTCGACGGTCTGCTCGAAGGCGATTCGCACACCACCGGGACCGGCAAACGTTGCCGGGGCCAGGGTCTTGACCGGGACGCCCTCAGCCACCGGCAGGGCCGCGACCAGGGCGTTGGCCGCATCCAGAACCAGGCCCGGGTTTCGCCAGGAGGTGGACAGGGTAAAGCGCGCGGCGGTGTCGGCGGGACGGTATCCGGGGGTCCGGGCCACCGAGAAGTCACAGGAGAAGCGCGCGAGGTTGGCCGCCGAGGCCCCGCGCCAGCCGTAGATCGACTGGTTGGGATCGCCCACGGCCATGACCCCGTGCCCACCGAAGAGGCGCGACAGCAGCTCGGTCTGCACGACCGAGGTGTCCTGATACTCGTCCAGGATCACCACCCGATAGCGTGCCCGATACTCGACCGATACCCGCTCCAGGGTGCGCACGATCTCCAGGGCCAGCGCGACCTGATCGGAGAATTCGATGAACCCACGGGTGCGCTTGCGGGCCGCATACTCCTCGGCGAGCTCGATCAGCATCGGCAACTCGGCCAGATCGGCGGCCGCGGCCATCAGGTCCTTATTCGGGCTGCGCTTGCGCTTGCCGGTGGTCTCGTCGTTGATCGGCAACTCGGTGAGGGTCTGGAACTCCTCGGCCAGGGCGACGATCTTCTCGGTGTGCTCGCGCGCATCGTTGTCGCTGATCCCGCGGGAGACCCGCAGCACCCCCTGCACGAGCGCGGACAGCGGGCGGGCGGATTCGACCAGCCGCGGATCCTTACTCTCGATCAGCACCCGACGCGCGAGCGCCCACGCCGAGGCCTCACCGATCACCGTGGCGTCGGCCTCCCGACCGATCAGCGCCGCATACTCCCGGAACAGGCCGCTGGCAAACGCGTTATAGGTCGCGATGGTGGGGGCTTCGAGCACGTCGATCTCGACGCCCTGACCGCCCCGATCCGCGAGCGCCTGACGCAGCTGGGTGATGCGCTGATGAACCCGCTCGGCCAGCTCACCGGCGGCCTTGCGGGTGAAGGTGAGCCCGAGGATCTCGGACACCCGGACGTGGCCGTTGGCGAGCAGCCAGACGATCCGATTCGACATCGTCTCGGTTTTCCCACTGCCGGCGCCGGCCACCACCAGGGCGGGTTCCAGTGGAGCCTCGATCACCGCGATCTGCTCGGCGGTGGGGGCGGGCAGCCCCAGCAGCGCGGCGATGTCGAGCGCGCTCAGGGCGGGGGTCTGATTCGACTGGGTCATGATTACTCCGAGACGGCCGCGATGAGGTGGATACGGTAGGTCAGGCGGGTGAGGGGATCGTGCTCGCCCTCGCCGAAGACGCCGACGAAGGTCGCGGCGGCCATGCCGGTGCCCACGGTCTCCACGCGCTCCTCGAAGGCCGCAAGCTCCTCCTCGGTCTGGACCTCCTGCACGCGCTCGGCGTAGGCCTTGACCGTGGGGGTGCGCACGTAGAGCAGCATCGCGCCGCCCGAGCGCCCGGTGATCGGGTGGCGGCGAACCGCGGGCTCGGCGGGGGCCGCGACCGGGGCAACGGGTGCCTCGGTGCTCGCGTCGACTGGCGAGTCGGCCAGTGGAGCAACGTGAGCCGCGACCGGCGCGTCCGCAGCCGCACCGGTGGATGCCTCGGCAGCGGCCGCCTCATCCGGCACCTCGGTATACACGGCCCCGCGGGTCAGCGCGAGCTGATAGGCGGAGAGCTGGGCGTGGGTCAGCATCGACTTCTGGGTGGGAATGCTGCGTCCGGTCTTGAGGTCGATGATCACGATCACCGGTTCGGTGTCCTCGCCGGTGGCCGGACGCCGCTCGATCCGGTCGATCGAGCCACCGATGATGATCTGCCCCACCTCGAGCCGGAACCCGCCCTCGGTGCTCAGCACCACGTTGCCCGCGCGTAGGGCGTCGGAGAGATAGGCGGCCACACCCACCAGAGCCTCGTCCACGCCGGCGCGCTCCCGCTGAGCCAGCCAGGGCGCCTCAAATCTCAGCTCGCCCCAGCGCTCGGAGACGTGCTCCCACAGCCGTTCGGGGGCGATATCGGCGGCGGTGATCTGATCGGCGGGGATCATCCCCGCGCGCTCAAATGCCTCGTGGATGATCGTGCCGATGCCCGCCGCCACGGTGCTTGGCGGGCGCGCCACGTCCTCGATGAACCAGTTCAGCGGCGACTTCTCAAACGCCTCCATCCGCGAGGGCGAGACCCGTACGCGTGCGTCGGGATCCTTGAGGTCCACCAGCGGGTCGGTGGTGGAGGGCTCTGCCAGACCGTACCAGGAGTCCGGGGAGGCCCCGGCGATCCCCTCGTCCGACAGTCGGGCCAGCAGGCTTGCCGCCTCGGCCGCCTCCTCGGGACGCCCGGCCTCGTGAGCGCGCACCAGGCGGCGGCGCAGCGCACCCACCATGCCCCGCAGGGTCAGCGGATACTCGCCGGTCCCGGTGCGCACGGGGGCACCATCGAGGGTCGGGAATCGGAGGAAGGGCGAGGGCTGTTCGTCATCACCATCGGTGGTGGACACCACCAGCTGGGTGCGCGCCCGCGAACATGCGAGGACAAAGAGGCGCAGCTCGTCGGAGAGGAGTTCGGCCCGCGCATCCAGCAGGGTCGTGGGCAGGCCCGCGACCACCTGACTGAAGAGCTGCGGATACAGCAGAGCCCCGCGCAACTGGAGGTTAGGCCAGGCACCGGCCTGCACCCGGGCGGCGACCACAACGTCGAATTCGCGGCCCACCACCGCACTCGGGGTGCCGATCCAGACGGCCTCACCCCGCGCCCGCGGCGCCAGCGAGTCCTCCCCCAGGTCGGCCTCCAGGAGCGAGTCGATAAAGATACCGGCGTCGGCATCGGGGTCGCGTTCGGCCGCACGCTTGGCCGCGGTGAACAGGGCGACCGCCGCATCCAGGTTGGTGTTGGCCTCCTCGGCGAGCAGGCCGCCCTGGCCGAGCTGTGTGGTCCAGGTTTTTTCCAGGCCGCTGCGATCCCAGACGATCCAGGCCAGTTCCTCGGCGCTGTTGCCCGCGGCATAGCCCGCCCGCACCTGCGCCAGGGTTTCGGCAAAGCGCATCGCACGTCGGGCACCGGGGGTGTCGAGGGTCGCGAATCTTCCGGGGGCGGCGAGGGCTTCGATCAGCAGCTCATCCGATCCCCGGTGTCCCCCACCCAGGAGCTCCTCGTGGCGCAGCGCACGACGCAGACGGCGCAGGCCGATCCCGTCAAAGCCCCCCAGCGGACCCAGCAGTAGCTCGGTGTAGCGGGCGGCGGTCACCGGGATGCGTTCGAGCGCGACGGCGAGCGCCAGGATCAGCGCCCGTGCCGCATACCGGTCGCGCAGGGCCTCGCCAGCTGTCTCCGCCGAGGTGGGGACGTCGGCCATCGCCAGCGCCCGAGCCAGCACGGGAATGGACGCCGAGGAGCGCACCACGATTGCCATCTGCGACCAGGGCACCCCGTGATACACGTGGCGCTCGCGCAGCATCCGGGCGATCGCCTGCTGCTCGGCTGCCGGGGAGGTCGCGCGAATGCGCACCACCGGCAGCGTGGGCGGAACCTTCCAGGGTCCCCGTTGGGGCTCGTCGGCCGGGTGGACGGGGGCCTGTGCGGCGACCCCGGAGGCCTGGCCCACGGGGTTGTCGGCAGCCGAATCGGCGGGCGGCGTGGCGGACTGCTCGGTGGACGGCGTGGCGTCGTCGCCGCTGGTGTCCGCTGCGGGCGCGGGCTGAGCGGGCAGCACCGAGGCCGCGCGGCGATGCTCGACCCGTCCGGCGGCACCCACCCGATCGCTCAACTCGGTGATCACGGCGCGCAGCTCGGGGCCGTGCCGATGCACCTGCGTGAGGGTGAACGTCTCCACCGGGGCACCCAGAATCAGGTTGAGTCCGCTGAGCGCCGCCGGATCGGAGCCGCGGAAGGTTGCGCTGGCCACGTCGGGATCCCCAAACGCCAGGATCGTGGATCCCGCGGCGGCGGCCGCCGCCAGGAATCCCAGCGTGCCCGGTCCCTGCTCCTGGAAGTCGTCCACGATGATCAGGCGCGGGGCCGAAACGCGGCCCTCACGCAGCAGCGTGGTTGCCTCGGCGATCACCTCGGCGGCGTCCAATCGGGGCTGCGAATACTGGTCCATCACGTGCTCATAGCGGGCGATGAATGCGGCCGCGGCCACCCATTCGGGACGCTCGTGCTGGTGCCCCAGGCGGGCCAGCTCGGCGGGGCGGGTGCGGGTTTCCACGAGCCGCATCATCAGCTCTCGCAGCTCGGTGCGGAAGCCGCCGAGCGCACGCACATCGGGTCCCAGGCTCTCGGGCCAGGCGGCACCCTCATCCTCCACCTCTCCGGCCAGCAGGTCGGCGAGGATCGTATCCTGATCGGCACCGGTCAGCAGCCGCGGAACGGTCACCCCATCGGCCACCGCGGCGGCCGTCACAAAGCTAAAGGCCATCGAACCCAGGGTGCGCGCCAGCGGGCCCCGGGTGGGACGGTCGATCCGCAGCGCCAACGTGTCTCGCAGCGCGGTGGCCGAACGGCGGTCGGCGGCCAGCACCACCACGTCGTCGGTGGGATAGCCGCGGGTGATGATCCGGTCGGCCACCACCTCGGTCAGCGTGTGCGTCTTCCCCGAACCGGGCGCACCGTGCACCGCCGCGTGGGCACCGTCGCGGAGGTCCCGCACGGCACGCTGGCTGTTATCCAGGCTCGCGGACAACCGGTCTTGATCGAGGGGTTCGGATTCGCTCACGATCCCACGCTAGCGTGAGCCACCGATATCCCCCGGAAGACACCGCCGATGCGGGGATCACGGACCCTGCGCGACGCGTGTTCGCTCTGGGCACGCGCGGATAACGGGTTTCGGTGGGCGGCGGTGTCGTACGCTGGAATCAACCCAGGATCCGTTCCCCGGCAACCGAAAGGCACCAACGTGGATATCCGTATCGGCATCATCAACAGCCCCCGCGAACTCGGCTTCGAATCCAGCCAGAGCGCGGCCGACGTCGAGAAGATTGTCGGCGACGCAATCAGCTCCGGCACCCCGCACTTCACCCTCACCGACGACAAGGGCAAGCGCTACATCGTGGCCACCGGTTCGGTAGCCTACGTCGAGATCGGCAGCGAAGAGACCCGTCGCATCGGTTTTGTGGGCTAGGTAGCCTGCTTCCGCCGTACCGCGCAGCGCCCCACCATTTCGGTGGGGCGCTGCGCCGTTAACGCAGCTGTCGCCGCGGGCAGCTAGGCGGTCAGGCCCAGCGCATCCATGCGCTGGGTGTGCCGACCGATCAGCTCGGTGAACACCGGTTCGACCCGCTCGGGAGTGTTTCCCGGCGCGCGATCGGTGGTGTCGGTACCCACCGGTTCGAGGCGCAGCGCCGCGTGGCACACCAGCATGATGTCGCCCACCAGACGGCGTCCGCTGAGGGCGAGGCGGTGGGCGCGGCGGGGATCCTCGATGATCGCATCGCGCAGGATTCCGACCACCACGGAGGAGCCGTTATCGGCCCCGAGGACACGTTCCATCCGGGGAGCCAGATCGGCGGGCAGGCGCGCGGCCAGGCCGCGGAAGAAGTCGTCCAGGAAGCCCTGGGTGATGTAGAGGCCCAGCAGCCCCTCGTTGATCGAGTCGCCGCGGGCGATGCCCAGCAGACGATCAATCGCCGGAACGTAGGGGGCCATCAGCAGCTGCGGATCCTCGCCGCGACGGCGAATCTCCCCCACCAGTTCGTGGTGCTTACGCAGCGCCAGCCCGGCGGGCCCTGCGATCAACTCGGTGGTCAGCAGGCGACCGCTGTCGCGGCTGATCGCCGAGTACTGCTGGAACACCGCGAGCTGTAAGTAGGCCGACTGCCCGAGGAAGTCGGAGGTGTCGGAGGCAAGCTCGGCAAAGTCCACCCGGGTGGTGGGAACCGTGCTCTCGCGCAGTACCACTTGGGATTCGTTTGAGGAGGGGCCACGCCGCCGAAACCAGGAAATCACACGCTCAGTCTACGCGTCCCGGTAAGCTGGGAGTGTCTCATCGTTGGAATGGGACCCTACGCCCGCACGCAGAATCCGTTGGCGTAGACCACATCACTGCATGACAGGCATTAAATATCGTGACTTTTCTTGAACTCGGCGTCGCCCAGGACATGGTGGACGCCCTCGCCGGTAAGGGAATTACCGCGCCGTTCCCGATCCAGGAACAGACCATCCCGCTGGCCATTGCCGGCCAGGACATCATCGGCCAGGCTAAGACCGGTACCGGTAAGACCTTCGGTTTTGGTCTCCCGGTGCTGCAGCGCCTCGGCGACAACCCCGAGCCCGGCGTCAAGGCGCTGATCGTGGTTCCCACCCGTGAGCTGGCCGTTCAGGTGTATGAGGACCTGGTACTGGCCGCCAGCAACCGTCCCACCAAGATCGCCGCCATCTACGGCGGTAAGGCCTATGAGGGGCAGATCGAGGAGATCAAGGCCGGCGCCCAGGTGATCGTGGGCACCCCGGGCCGACTGATCGACCTCAACAACCAGCGCCTGCTCGACTTCTCCAAGATCCAGGAAATGGTGCTGGATGAGGCCGACAAGATGCTCGACCTGGGCTTCCTCGCCGACATCGAGCGCCTCTTCTCCAAGACCCCCGCCGAGCGCCACACCATGCTGTTCTCGGCCACCATGCCCGGTCCGATCGTCGCCCTGTCGCGCCGGTTCATGACCAAGCCCATCCACATTCGCGCGAGCGACCCGGATGAGGGCCTGACCCAGGCCAACATCAAGCACGTCATCTACCGCGCGCACTCGCTGGACAAGGACGAGGTTATCGCCCGCATCCTGCAGGCCGAGGGCCGCGGCAAGACCGTGATCTTCACCCGCACCAAGCGTGCCGCCGCCCGCCTGATGGACGAGCTCAACGACCGCGGCTTCAACGCGACCGCCGTGCACGGAGACCTCGGCCAGGAGCAGCGCGAGCGCGGCATGGCCGCATTCAAGGCGGGCAAGAAGGACGTGCTGATCGCGACCGACGTCGCCGCCCGCGGAATCGACGTGGACGATGTGACCCACGTGATCAACCACACCATCCCCGACGACGAGAAGACCTACCTGCACCGTGTGGGCCGCACCGGCCGCGCCGGGAAGACCGGTATCGCCGTGACCTTCGTCGACTGGGAAGACCTGCACAAGTGGGCCCTGATCAACAAGGCGCTGGAGTTCGGTCAGCCCGAGCCCACCGAGACCTACTCGTCCTCCCCGCACCTGTTCGAGGACATGAACATCCCCGCCGGCACCAAGGGCCGGCTGAAGCCCGCCGCCCCGGCTGCGCCGCGCGAGGGTGCCGCCCGCAATGGTGGTGCCCGCGGTGGCAACGGATCGCGTCCGGCCCGTGGCGAGGGCCAGGGTCGCGGCGAAGGTCAGGCTCGCACCGAGCGTCCCGCACGCTCGGGTGAGGGCGGCGCAGACTCCGCTCGTCCCTCGCGTAACCGTCGTCGCACCCGCGGTGGCGGCGCGGCCGCCGGTCCCGCCGCCGGCGTCACCCCGGTTGAGGGTGCCCCGGTTACCGCCTCGGCTCCGCAGGATGGAGAGGGTGCTCCGCGCCGCCGTCGTCGCTCGCGTGGTGGCCGCGGTCGCGGTGAGGGTGCAGCCCCCGCCGAGGCCGCTCCCGCCGCCGAATAGCCGCACAGACTAAAACGCCCGCCCCTTCCAACTCGGAAGGGGCGGGCGTTGTGTATATGGGCTAGTCGGCGATGATCGGGGCGAACCCGGTAGCCTCGGCCACAATCGCGTCCACCACCGCGCTCGGTGTGGTGTTCTCCCCGAGCCGATTGGGCTTTCCGGCACCGTGATAGTCGCTGGATCCGGTGAGCACCAGGTTGTAGCGGGCGGCCAGCGCCCGCAGCCACGACTTCCCCTCGGGGGTGTTCTCGCGGTGGTCGATCTCCATCCCGAAAAGTCCCGCCTCAACCATCTCGGCCACCACATCCTCGGGGATCAGGCGACCCCGGGTTCCGGTGGCCGGGTGGGCGATGACCGGCACGCCGCCGGCCTCGCGGATCATCTGAATGGCCACGATGGGATCCGGTGCATAGAGCGGAATGATGTAGCCGCTGCGCGGGTGCAGGATGGTTTCGAACGCGGCACTGCGGTCGGTGGAGTGGCCGCGAGCCACCAGCGCGTCGGCAATGTGCGGGCGCCCGATCGAGGCCCCCGGGGTGGTCTGGGCGAGCACGTCCTCCCAGGTGAGGTCATAGTCCGCCCGAATGTTTTCCACGATCTCGGCCGCGCGTGTCTTCCGGGCCACTCGGATCCGCTCGGTTTCGGCGAGCAGCGCGGGATTGGAGGGATCAAACAGGTAGGCGAGCATGTGCACGCTCATGCCGTTGTGTCGGGTGCTCAGTTCCATGCCGGGAATCAGGTTCACCCCCACTTCAGGGGCCGCGACCATCGCCTCGGGCCAGCCCGCGGTGGTGTCATGATCGGTCAGTGCAACCGTGCCCAATCCGGCCACGGCCGCCGCCCGCACCAGTTCTCCGGGGGTCTCGGTACCGTCGGAGATGCTGGAATGAGTGTGCAGATCGGCGGGACCACGGAGGGAGGATTGCAGGGGCATACTGACCAGTGTAGGCCGCATGCTCAGCATCCTCCCGGGAACTCCCAGATTTCGCCCGATATCCTGACCGGGTCATGTTCAAGTTCCTCGGCGCTCTCCTCACCCTTGCGGTTGCACTGGGCCTGCTCATCGTGACCTGGCCCCCGCTGTTTGGACTCCAGACCACCGTGATCGTCGCCCAGATCACCGCGATGCGTGGACTCCTCGTGGCCTGCTGTGTCGCCGCCCTGGTGCTGTTTTTGATCATCGGGATCATTCGCCCGCTGCGCGGCTTTGCCGGCAGCATGGCCGTGGTGATGTTCCTCGGTGCCGTGGCAAACACCGGCATCCTGGTATACCGCGGCTTTGATGACTCGGCACTTCCCGCCAAAACCGAAAGCGCCATCAGCGTGCTGAGCTGGAATACCAAGGGGAACGCGATGGGGTCGGCAGCGATTGCCAAGCTCGCCCTGGATTCCGGAGCGGACATCGTGGCTCTGCCCGAGACTCGAAATCAGACCGGTCTCGAGGTGGCCGCGGCGATGAAGGCCGCCGGCAAACCTATGAACGTGTTTACCGAATCCTTTGGCAAGATTGCGGCCGCAAGCTCAACCACGGTCCTGATCTCCCCCGCGCTGGGCTCGTATACGCAGGCGACCAGCAACGGGGTGGGGGCGTCGAACACCCTCGTGGTTCCCAGCGTGGTGCTCCGGCCCACCGACGGACGCGGCCCCACCATCATCGCCAGCCACGCGGTGTCCCCCTCGACTCCGCAGATGCACAACTGGCGCGAGGATCTGGCCTGGCTCGCCGCACAGTGCGATGCGGAGAACGTCATTATCGCCGGCGATTTCAACGCAACGTTGGATAGTATGGCGGGCCTCGGCCGCGACGGCGCCGCACTGGGCCGTTGCAACGATGCGGGCCAGGCAACCCACACCGCCGCCCTCGGCACCTGGCCGACCAACATTCCTGCGCTGCTGGGCTCCCCGATCGACCACGTCTTTGCGACCCCAATCTGGGACATCGCGGCAATGAAGGTGCACACCGAATTTGACCAGGCGGGCAGCGACCACCGCCCAATCACCGTGCGCCTGGAACCGGCCGCCGCGGACTAGTCCCGAACTTCGTTCCGGATATGCCTCGGATTCTCAGCTAAGTCTCGCTGGTTTTCCATATCCTCAACCGCGTCTGCGACGTAACCTTCAACAAGGTATCGCCTCGTGCCCCCGACGTTGACATACCGTCAAATTCGGACGAAAACGAGGTCTTCACAATGAACTATGGAACGACGCACAAACCCTGGACAGAACGGCTCGAATCACTCGATGCCTCCGCTCTGATTCCCACGTCAGCACTCGCCACACTCGCCACGCTGCTCATCGATTCGGGAGAGCGCGGCTGGCCCGCACCCGGCATATATCCCGGCGAGACGAGCGGGATCCGCGTTGAGTGGCAGTCCGCCCTCTGGGTGGTTGTTTTCGAGGTTGACTCTTCGGGCAGGTATTTTCTTGGATACATCCCGGTGGAGCCACCCGCCGCGCCCGCGAGTATATCCACTCGGGATGCCACTCGACTAAAAACCTTTATCAGCACACACGTTCATGACTAGCGTGCACTGCGAGTATCTTCTGCCCGGTGAAAACATCCCTAACGTCCCGGATGAGCTCTGGTTACGGGCATGTTTTGATACACCAAACTTGATTGATCCAGTGACCGGAGTAGTGAGTAGTCTGATGTTCGCATGGGGAACCCTAGACGGCGGAAAGCTCTCCGGTGCTCGACTCCTTCACCACTCACGGGTTGTGCATGTGCCCGAGGCAGGTTCTCGCTAGGATCAACCCCCGGCACCGCGGTGAGCGAGCGGAGGCGGACGGACACGCCCGGTGCTTTAAACCGGGGCACGAACAGTGCGAGAATGTAAAGCATGACTACCAGTAGCGAAGAGACCAAGGACGCCCGATCCACCACCCCCGGATCCGATCGCTTCCAGGACTACATCGGCTCCCAGTGGGCCGACCGCACGGATGAGCTCCCTGCCGCGCGCGTCCAGGCGGCGTTTGCAGAGAAGCGCCGCGCCGAGGTGAGCGCCGCGTTTACCGGTGCCCGCGTGGTGATCGAGGCCGGCGACCCCAAGCAGCGCTCCAACGACACCGACTACCCGTTCCGCGCCCACTCGGCCTTTGCCCACCTGACCGGCTGGGGTGCCGACTCCGAGCCCAGTGCCGTGCTGGTATTTGAGCCCGCGGGCGAGGGTCACGAGATCACCCTGTACTTCCGCGAGCGCGCCGGCCGCGACTCCGATGAGTTCTACGCCAACCACGCGATCGGCGAGTTCTGGATCGGCCCGCGCCCCTCCCTCGCCCAGGTCGCCGCCGACCTGAACCTGGCTACCGCACACCTGGATGAGTTTGTGGCCACCGACTCGGACCTGCGCATCGACCACGACGAGGACCTGACCCGGTTCGTCTCCGAGCTGCGCCTGGTTAAGGACTCCTTCGAGATCGCCGAGATGCGCGCGGCCGTGAACGCCACCGCCGGTGGATTCGACGCCTTCATCGCCGAGCTGCCCCGCATCATCGCCTCCCCGCGGGGCGAGCGCGTGGTCGAGGGTGTCTTCAACGCCCACGCCCGCGAGCACGGCAACACCGTCGGGTATGACACGATCGCCGCCTCGGGATCCCACGCGTGCATCCTGCACTGGACCCGCAATGACGGCGCGGTCACCCCGGGCGAGCTGATCCTGGTGGATGCCGGCGTCGAGGTCGAGAGCCTGTACACCGCGGACATCACCCGGACCCTGCCGATCAACGGCACCTTCACCGACGTGCAGCGCAAGGTCTACGAGGCCGTGCGCGAGGCCGCCGATGCCGCCCTGGCGATCGTGCGTCCGGGCATCGTGTTCAAGGAGATCCACGCCGAGGCCATGCGCGTGATCGCCGAGAAGACCGCAGAGTGGGGCATGCTGCCGGTTTCGGCCGAGGAGTCGCTGCTGGTCGAGAACCAGTACCACCGCCGGTACATGGTGCACGGCACCAGCCACCACCTGGGCATCGACGTGCACGACTGCGCGCAGGCTCGTCGGGACTTCTATCACGATGGCATCGTCGAGGAGGGCATGATCTTCACGATCGAGCCCGGTCTGTACTTCCAGAACGACGACCTGACCGTGCCCGAGGAGTTCCGCGGCATCGGCGTGCGGATCGAGGATGACATCCTGGTCACCGCCGACGGCGCCGAGAACCTCTCGGCTCACATCCCGCGCACCGCGGATGACGTCGAGGCGTGGATCGCGCGTCTGAACGCCTAACCCCTCGGGCCTCATCTCGGCCTCATCCCGCGAAACGCTGATGCGTTTCCCGGGTGGCCGTCCCCTCCGTAATCGCCGTCGGTTCCACACCGGCGGCGATTACGTTTTGGGCACTCCGGCCGATCGTTTTCCTCGAGGCCCTGGCATCTCCGGACGCAAGCGCGCACAATAGAGGCATGACCGCCACCGTGGATCTGATCGATGCCTTCCGAAGCGCCGACCCCGATCGTCGCGCCAGACTCCTGCGCGGCTGCGAAGCCGGTGCCGACTCCGACCGGGTCGACTTTCTGATCACCCTGGTTGAGGACACCGCCGAGGATCCGGCCGTGCGCACCGAGGCCGCACGCGCCCTGGCGCTGATCGCGGCAATCGACGGGGAGGAACCCGGCCGCCTCTTCGATGAGGAGCTGGATGCCGCCCGCAACCTGATCGGCGAGATCCTGGCCGGCGTGGCCAATCGCGACCCCGACGAGGATCTGCGCGTGTGGGCTCTGCGCGGACTCGCGCGCTGCGACCTGCCCGACTCCGCTATCCGTGTGCTCGTGGGCCTGGCGCTGGCCGAGCGGGAGGATCCGCTGCTGCGCACCCTCGCCGCGGCGGCCGTCTACGCCCAAGCCCCGGAATCGGTGGTCCGCACCGAGGCTCTCCCGGTTCTTGATCACGACCCGATCCTCGCCGGCGGCCCACACACTGCCGGTTAGCGGTTGACACCCGAGTTTGCGCCCCAATACACTCTTGATCACTAACTTTGGGGGAAGCGAATGTATAGCTCTGGGATTCTCAGCACACACGACACCGCGCGGGCTGAAGGTGTCGAGCTCGATGCCGCATCCTCGGGGACCGGAGCGCGAATTTGAGCCGGATCGGGCTACTGGCTACCGGTCTCAGCGCCCTCCTTCTGCTCACTGGATGCGCCGCCCACTCACCGATTGGATCGGAGGGTGCACAACAGGCATCGTCGGGAACAGGCATTGAGGGTTCCACCCAGCGCCTAGTGGACGCAGACATACAAGCGAATCTCGCGAATCTGAAAGCAAAGTTCCCCGATGCCGAGATTCCCGATGAGGTCCGGGTGAGTCGAATCATCGCCCCTGACGAATACGCAGAGGTGTTTTCTCGATGCCTCACGGATGCAGGATTCACTGCTCGCGCGCATCCGGACGGTGGAATTCGGTTCGACGAGATACCGGATGAGCAGGCCCAGGCTCAGGCGGTGGCCCTGTACACATGCCAGGCCACGTATCCGCTGGATCCGCGCTACACTCAGCCGCTGACGGGTTCTCAGATCGCCTATCTGTATGACTATTACCGGGATCGTCTCCTTCCCTGCCTTGAAGGTGAGGGGCACACGGTGAGCGATCTGCCCTCGCTCACGCGGTTTAAGGAATCGTTTGACGGGACCGCGCCGGGGTATAGCCCATTCGAGAGCATCGCCAGGGGCTCGTCTGCGGAAGAGTTTCAACGTGTTTCCGGACTGTGCCCGGATTTCCCACAGGATCTCTGGGAGCACTAGATCCCTGGCTGTGTAGCGGGATTACACATTCGAGCGTCCATACTGGCGCTAATTAGCGGAAACACAGGCGAAGATCCAGCATGAAGATTCGATCTCTAATCCTCCCCGTGGTAGCCGCGCTGATCATCGGCGCGGCTACCACCTGGGGCGCGGTCACCGTATTGCGCCCGACCGAGGCCGCGCCAACGTCCACGGAGTTCACAACGGTCAAGGTTTTGCGGGGTGAGGTGGGCTCCGAGTTGAGTCTCAACACGGTAGCGGAATGGCCGCCGATCCCGGTAGGGACCAACCGCGCCGAGGGCGTTGTGACGGGGATCACCGTCTCTTCGGGCGATGAGGTGGGGCAGGGTGCCGCACTGTATACGGTCAATCTCCGACCTGTCATCATTGCTCGCGGGGAGGTTCCCGCCTTTCGCGCTATCGAGGCTGGGGTCACCGGACCCGATGTGGCCCAGTTGCAGCAGATGCTTACAGATCTGAAGTTTTACCGCGGGGCAATCGACGGTTCGGCGGCTTCCGGTACCATCGCCGCCATCCGGGCCTGGCAAAAGTCCAACTCACTGGAACAAACCGGCAGCATTTCGGCAGCCGACCTGATCTTTGTTCCGGCTCTGCCTGCGCGAGTGTCGCTGGACACCGCGCTCGTCTACCGCGGCGCAACCCTGACCGGTGGTGAAGCAGTGCTGAGTGGGCTACCCGCCGCACCGACGTTTTCGATCCCCGTAACCGAAGCACAGTCGACTCAAATACCGGGTGGGATCGCGGTGAATATCACCAGCCCCGATGGTGGCATGTGGACGGGAATCACCGGAGCTCAGGAACGAGACTCCGAATCCGCGACGGTAACCGTCGCGATACTCGGGGACAACGGGGAATCGGTCTGTGGGGATGGGTGCGGCCAGATCCCCGCGAACGGGCAGTCACGCTTTCCCTCGCGTATTGTGACGGTTGAAAAGGTGTCGGGTCTTGTGATTCCCTCCGCGGCGCTGATCACCGGGGCCGATGGTTCCCCGGCGGTGGTGCTTGAGACGGGCAAACGTGTCGCCGTCACCGTGCTCGCCTCCGCGCGGGGGATGAGCGTGGTCGAGGGAGTCGATGAGGGATTTCTTGTGCGCATCCCTGGGAAACGGTCGGGTCAGTGAGCACATTGACGCCCGGTGTGTTACCGCTTGACGTCCGAGACGTGGTGTTTGAATACGTGCCCGGTACCCGAGTATTGGACTCTTGGTCGGCGCAGTTCGAGGCCGGGAGTGTGACCGCGCTGACCGGACCGTCGGGGCGTGGGAAATCCACGCTGCTGTATCTCCTGGGACTGATGCTGCGTCCCCGGTCCGGATCCATCTTGGTGGACGGTAACGATGTAACGCGCCTCGCGGACGCCCAGCTAGCGCACCTGCGTGCCGAGCGGTTTGGATTTGTGTTTCAGGATGCGGCGCTTGACCCCTCACGATCGATTTTGGACAACGTCACCGAGACCGCACTGTATCGGGGACAGTCTCGGCGCTCCGTCACGCCCCGCGCTCTTGACCTGCTGACACGGTTTGGGGTGGACATTCCGCCAAAACGCAAACCGGGACAGGTTTCGGGTGGGCAGGCCCAACGCATCGCGCTGTGCCGCGCGCTGCTGGCGCACCCCAAGATTCTGCTGGCCGACGAACCCACCGGCAATCTCGACCCCGCAACCACCACGCTCGTAGTTGATGCCCTCCGTGATCACGCCCGGAACGGGGCCGCCGTCATCATCGTCACGCACTCGCCCGAGGTGGCCGCCGCCTGCGATCGTGAGCTACGTCTATGATCGGGCTGGTCGCACGCGAGGCGTATGTGTCGGCAAAATCGCAACCCGTTGCTACCGCGATTACCCTCCTCATGGTGATCGGGATGATTCTGTCGGTGATGCTCACCACCGGCCGCACAATCGGCGCGGAACAGCAGGTGCTGAGCTCAATTGATGCCGAGGGCACACGCTCAATCATCATCCGAGCCGAGGATGGTTCGGGTCTCACCAGCGATGTCCTGGAGCGGGTTCGCGGGATCTCAGGCATCGAATGGGCCGGGGCCTTTTCGTCCGCGGTTGACGCAACCAATGCCGAAATTCCGGACGGCGAACGGGTCCCCGTCCGGTATTTTTACGGTGATAATCCCACACATCTGGGTTTCCCCACGGATGCTCTGTTGACCGAGAACCTCGCATATGCGTCATCACTCGCACTGGATCAACTCGGTCTGAGCGACGTGGCCGGTGCCGTAAAACTCACCACCGGAGAAAGCCTCGGCATGGCGGGGGTAATCTCCCCTCCCGACTATCTGGCGGGATTTGAGCCTCTCGTCGTGGTTCCGCGGCCCCTCTCCTCGGACGGGGAGCGGGTGAACATCGTCGTAGTGTTCGCCTCACAACCTGAGCTGGTAGCGCCGGTCAGTTCGGCGATAGTCTCGGTGCTCGGAGTCGAGGATCCCTCGAAGATCACGGTGCAAACCAGCGAAGCACTCGCCCAACTTCGATCCCTTGTACAGGGCCAGCTCGGTTCGTTCTCCCGCGGGCTCGTACTAGCGATGCTCGCCCTGATGGGTGCCCTCGTGGCGATCCTCCTGTTCGGATTGGTAGTCATGCGCCGCAAAGATTTTGGTCGACGCCGCGCGCTGGGGGCCACCCGCGGACTGATCATCGCGCTCCTTCTCCTGCAAACAGGCATCGTGGCGTGTCTCGGAATCGTGGTGGGCATACTCGCCTCGGTACTGATCCTGATCGCATCGGGGGCGCCGCTCCCGGGGATATCCTTCATCGCAGCGCTGGGGATTCTGACGCTGACAACCACACTCGTCGCGGCGCTGATCCCCGCGCTCCTGGCCAGCAGGCGCGAACCGATCAGGGAACTTCGGGTGCCGTAGATCACGACTCGCCTTTCATACGCGGGATTTTCGGAATTTTTTCACACCAATTTGATGCGAAAATCGGCCCATTTTGTGCCCTTTCGGCGAATCTACGCAAAAGGCTTACTTTTTGTTGCAAGAACTTGCTAGTGTGGCGACATGTCACGAAGACTCGCTGAGGTAGCCCGCAAGGTAGGCGTGAGTGAGGCGACCGTCAGTCGCGTCCTCAACGAAAAGCCGGGGGTGTCCGAGACCACCCGCAACGCGGTGCTCACCGCCCTTGATGTGCTGGGATATGAGCGGCCATCCAGTCTGCGCGGGGAACGCGCCCGCCTGGTGGGCCTGGTCCTGCCCGAACTCCAGAACCCGATCTTCCCCGCGTTTGCCGAGGTGGTCTCCGGGGCGCTCGCCCAAAACGGCTACACCCCGGTGCTGTGCACGCAGACCACCGGCGGGATCTCCGAAGCCGACTATGTGGATCTGCTGCTCTCCCAGCGCGTTTCCGGGGTTGTGTTCTCCGGCGGCGCCTACGCGGAGACCGACGCCAGCCACGAACACTACGACCGTCTGACCGAGCTCGGCCTGCCGTTTGTCTTTGTCAACGCCCTGGCCGAGGGCCTGGATGTCGCCACGGTTTCCTGCGATGATGCGGTCGCGATGGAGCAGGCGCTGGTCCACCTGCACCAGCTCGGACACACCCAGATCGGCCTGATTCTGGGCCCCAAGGACCACGTCCCCTCACAGCGCAAGTATCAGGCCGCACTGCGCTGGGGTGCCGCGAACGATGTGGACTTCACCGGCAGCCGGGTCATCCACTCGCTCTACTCACTCGAGGCCGGACAGGTTGCGGCGACGCGTCTGCTGCAGAAAACCGACGCCACCGCTTTTGTCTGTGCGAGCGACCTCCTGGCCCTCGGCGCTATCCGTGCGGTGCGCCGAGCAGGACTCCGCGTGCCCGCCGATGTCTCGGTAGTGGGCTATGACGACTCCGCCCTGATGAACGCGGTTGAACCCCCGCTGACCACGATCCGCCAGCCGATCGAGACGATGGGACGCATGGTGGTGGAGCTCCTGCTGCGGCAGATCGGCGAGGATTCGGCGACCCGGGACGAGTTCCTGTTTGAGCCCGAACTGGTGGTACGAGGCTCCACCGCGCCGATGCGCACCCGCTCCGCGCGCAAAAGAGAGTAAATCTTTGTAAATTTCTTACGTTCTGTGTCCTTCTTGCGTGATTCTGTCGCTTCCCTTACATTTAGGTTTCAACAACGGCGTTGGTCGGGTTCCTGCCCCAACCGGTACACGAGTGACGCCACGGAATACGCACAGGAAACAGAGGCGCTGGTTTGTCCAGGACCGTTGAACACCACACGACCGCCGCGGTCGACTCCCCCGAGGCGTCCATCGACGCGCTCGGCACCCTTCTTACCCCCTCCACCAACTCGTGGTGGCGCGGGGACACGATCTATCAGATCTACCCCCGCTCGTTTGCCGACGGTAACGGCGACGGCACCGGCGACCTCCGCGGAGTCCGCCAGCGCCTGCCCTATCTCAAGGAACTCGGCATCAACGCGATCTGGTACACCCCGTGGTACGAGTCCCCGCTGGCCGATGGCGGCTATGACGTGGCCGACTACCGCCGGATCGACCCCGCATTCGGAGACCTGGCCGAGGCCGAGGCACTGATTCAGGACGCACTGGCCCTGGGCATCCGCACGATCGTGGACGTGGTCCCCAACCACGTCTCGGCCGCGCACCGCTGGTTCCAGCAGGCCCTGGCGGCGGAGCCCGGCTCCCCCGAGCGCGCCCGCTTCTGGTTCCACCCGGGACTCGGCGAGAACGGCGATCAGCCGCCCACCCACTGGCCCAACAACTTCGCCGGCCCCACCTGGACCCGCCTCACCAATGAGGACGGCACCCCGGGCGAGTGGTACCTGCACCTGTTTGATCCCGAGCAGCCCGACCTCAACTGGTCCCACCCCGAGGTGGTCCAGGAGCACGAGGACATCCTGCGCTTCTGGTTCGACCGCGGCGTAGCGGGAATCCGGATCGACTCGGCGGCCCTGCTGGTGAAGGACCCCGCCCTGCCCGAGATCCCCGAAAACCCGGGTCCCGGCGAGCACCCCAACACCGACCGCGACGAGCTGCACACCATCTACCGCGGCTGGCGCCGGGTGGCCGAGGAGTACCGCGACCGGGCACCGCTGGGAGGCCGCGCGCTGATCGGTGAGATCTGGCTGCCCGACGCCGAACGCTTTGCCGCGTATCTGCGCCCCGATGAGATGCACACCGCATTCAACTTCGACTTCATGACCCGGCAGTGGAAGGCCGAGGAGCTGCGTGCCTCGATCGACCTGATGCGCGATGCTCACGCCCCGATCGGTGCCCCCTGCACCTGGGTGCTCTCCAACCACGACGTGACCCGCGTGGTCACTCGCTACGGCCGTGAGGACTCCTCGTTCGAGTTCCTCAAGAAGCGTCGCGGGATCCCCACCGATCTGGCCCTGGGTACCCGTCGTGCCCGCGCCGCCGCGCTGCTGACCGCCGCGCTGCCCGGTTCCCTCTACATCTGGCAGGGCGACGAGCTCGGCCTGCCCGAGGTTGAGGACCTGCCCGATGAGGAGCGTCAGGATCCGATGTTCCACCGTTCGAACGGTGTGGACCCGGGTCGCGATGGCTGCCGTGTGCCGCTGCCCTGGTCCGGTCAGGAGCCCCCGTTCGGCTTCGAACCCGAGGGTTCCACCGCGCCGACCTGGCTGTCCCAGCCGGCCGATTGGAACACCTACACGGTTGAGGCTCAGCGCAAGGATCCCGGATCGATGCTGAACCTGTACCGCCGGATGCTGGAGTTCCGTGAGCGCGATGCGGCGCTCGGAGACGGCCCCTTCCGCTGGCTCACCGCGGCCGACCACGCGGGCTTCGGCCCCGAGGTGCTGGCCTTCGCCCGAGCCGACGGATTCATCAGCGTCACCAATTTCTCCGGTGAACCCTTCGCGCTGCCCGAGCGTGCACAGCTCCTCCTTTCCAGTTCCCCCCTCGAAGGCGGTCTCCTGCCCGCCGACACCACCGCGTGGCTTCGGCTCACGCAGCACCCCTCCCGCACCAACTAATCACAACGAAAGGCAATGACAATGAAGTCACCCATTAAAGCGTTGACCCTCACGGTCTCCGCACTGGCAGCAATCGGCCTCCTGGCATCCTGCTCGAACGGCGCCAACCCGGGCGACGGCGAATCCGCCGACGGCAAGGTTGAGCTCTCGGTGGTCAGCCTGATCCCCGGAACCGAGCAGGCGGCGTTTGACGCGTTCAACGAGCAGGTCAAGCAGTTTGAAAAGGCCAACCCGGACATCAAGATCAAGCCGGTCGAGTACGAGTGGAAGGCCGACACCTTCCCCGCGCTGCTCGCCGGTGGCACCCTGCCGATCGTCTACACCATCCCCTTCACCGACGGTCAGACCCTGATCGAAAACGGTCAGATCGCCGACATCACCGAAGAGGTCAAGGCGCTGCCGTTCTACGACAAGTTCAACCAGAACGTGCTCTCCGCCGGCACCGACGACAAGGGTCACATCTTCGCCGTCCCGCGCGAGGCCTACGGTAACGGTCTGCAGTACAACCGCGACCTGTTCAAGCAGGCGGGCCTGGACCCCGACAAGCCGCCGACAACCTGGGAAGAGGTCCGCGCGGCCGCCAAGACCATCTCCGAGAAGACCGGTGCCGCCGGTTACATGCAGATGACCCAGGGCGCCACCGGTGGATGGCAGACCACCGTGGCTACCTACGCCCACGGCGGACGCATGGAGGAGATCAAGGGTGACAAGGTCACCGCGACCCTCGACACCGACGCCACCAAGAAGTCCCTGCAGTTCCTCAAGGACCTGCGCTGGGAGGACAACTCGATGGGCTCCAACTTCCTCTATGACTGGGGAACCATCAACAAGGCATTCGCCTCGGGCCAGATCGGCATGTTTACCGGTGGAAGCGACCTCTACACCGCGCTGATCCGCGAAAACCAGATGGACCCGGCCCACTACGGCATCACCACCCTGCCGCTTGAGGGCAAGGACGGCGCCGTGCTCGGCGGCGGTACCCTCTCGGTGGTCAACGGTAAGGCCAGCGAGGCTCAGAAGAAGGCCGCCGTCAAGTGGATCAACTTCTACTACCTGCAGAAGTACCTGGACAAGGACGCGGCCATCACCGATGCCAAGACCCTTGCCGCCGCCAACCAGGCCGTCGGCACCCCGGCCCTGCCGATCTTCGACAAGGCCACCCTGGATGAGTCCCGCGAGTGGATCAAGGACTACATCAACGTCCCCCAGGACCAGGTCGCACCGTTCACCTCGAAGATCTTCGACCAGCCGCTGGTGATCGAGCCGACCAAGAGCACCCAGGACATCTACGGCATCCTCTCGCCGGTGGTCCAGGCCGTGCTCACCGATAAGAACGCCGACATCGACGCCCTGCTCAAGCAGGCCAACGCCGACGCGCAGGCAGTTCTGGACCGCGGCTAACCCCCGGTCCTCCCCCGCAGCACCCGTCACATCCGCGACATAACCCTCGCGCCGGCCGCGGGGATGGCCCGTCCATCCCCGCGGTCACACATCGTTATTCCCTCGTGCAGGAAGGCACCGCCGCCACCATGACCACCCTCACCAAACCCGCTCCGACCAAGCGTCGGCGCGCCCGGAATCCACGCACCTGGTTGCGTGGCGGTGGGCTCTCCAACCTCCTCTTTGCGGCCCCGATGATCATCATCTTTGGGCTGTTCTCGTTCTACCCAATCATCCGTGCATTCGTGATGAGCTTCCAAAAGACCAACCTGATCGCCGACCCGCAGTGGGTGGGACTGCTGAACTTCCAGCGTGTGCTGGAGGATCCGGTGTTCTGGGTGGCCCTGCAAAACACCGGCTGGTTTGCGCTGCTGGCCCTGATCTTCGGATACCCGATTCCGCTGATCGCCGCCGTGCTGATGAGCGAGGTGCGCCGGGCGCGCGGTCTGTACTCGGTGCTCGCGTATCTGCCCGTGGTGATCCCGCCGGTGGTTGCCGTGCTGCTGTGGAAGTTCTTCTACGATGCGGGCCCCAACGGTGTGTTCAACACCATGCTGGGCTGGGTGGGCCTCGGCCCGTTCCCCTGGATCCAGGACGCCACCATGGCGATGCCCTCGATCGTGCTGGAGGCCACCTGGGCCGCCGCCGGTGGAACCATCATCATCTACCTCGCCGCGCTGACAGGCGTGGCCCCCGAACTCTACGATGCCGCCGAGATTGACGGCGCGGGCATCTGGCGCAAGATCTGGCACGTGACCCTGCCGCAGCTGCGCGGCGTCCTGCTGATCACCCTGATCCTGCAGATCATCGGCACCGCGCAGGTGTTCCTGGAACCCTTCCTGTTTACCGATGGTGGACCAGCCAACTCCACGGTCACCCTGCTCCAACTCATCTACCGGTACGGCTTCCAAAACAGCCTCGGTGGTAACTACGGTTCGGCAACCGCGCTGAGTGTGATGCTCGCGCTGTTCCTCGCCCTGCTGTCCTTCGTGTACTTCCGTCTCACCTCTGGTTGGAGCAAGAATTGACCACCACATCGACCCGTAGCGACGCCGGTGTCGCGGTAACCGCCGACGCGGTGCTCGACACCGCTCCCGCCCCCACCCGTCGCCGTCGCCTCGGAAAGAAGAAGCCCGCGGCTGCCGGGCCCTCGGATGAGCGCGGGATCATCTCGACCAATGAGTGGAGCCGGCGCGGAATTCGCCGCTCCGCCAACGGTATCCAGATCACCCTCCTGGTGCTGCTGGCCATCGGCGGTCTGGGACCGATCCTCTGGCTGGCCAAGGCCGCGATCACCCCCACCCAGGACACCCTGCGCACCCCGATGGCGCTGTTCCCCAACGGCTTCGCCTGGGACAACGTCAGCAAGGCGTGGACCACGATCGGTCTGGACGTCCAGTTCATGAACACCGTGTGGGTGGCCCTGGGTGTGCTGGTCATGCAGTTGGTGGTCACGATGACCGCCGGTTACGTGCTGGCGATCCTCAAGCCCGCCTACGCCAAGGTCCTCAACGCCCTGGTGCTGGCCACCCTGTTTGTGCCCTCGGTGGTGCTGCTGGTGCCGCTGTATCTGACCATCCTCGATGTTCCGTTCCTGGGCATCTCGCTGCAGAACACGTTCTGGGCGGTGTGGCTGCCCGCCGGCGCCAACGCCTTCAACATCCTGCTGGTCAAGCGCTTCTTCGAAAACCTCCCGCCGGAGATCTTCGAGGCCGCCCGCACCGAGGGTGCCGGATCGTTCCGTATCTTCTGGCAGATCGTGTTGCCGCTGTCCAAGCCGATCATCGGTGTGGTCTCGGTCTTCGCGGTGATTGCCGCCTGGAAGGACTTCCTCTGGCCCAAACTGGTGCTCGCCCTCCCCGAGGTGCAGCCGCTCTCGGTGCGTCTGCCGCAGCTGCAACAGACCATCGACCTGGGCACCTACCTGGCAGCCCTGGCTATCTCGACCCTGGTGCCGATCGTGCTGTTCATCATCTTCCAGGGCCTGTTCCTGAAGTCCGCCGGCATGGGTGGAGCGGTCAAGGGCTAGGTTTCGCACGGCAAGTTTGGGCCCGCGTCCCCGGGGGGACGCGGGCCCATTCTCATGCCGCGCGGCGACGCATCCGAATCCGGTGAAGCCCGGCAAGGATCAGCCCGATTCCGGCGATCCCCCCGGCAAACAGCGCCAGACCCTGCCAGGTCGCGCCCGTGTCCGGCAGCGTCCCGGATCCGGTGACATCCGGTGATCCGGTTCCACCCTGACCCGGCTCGGTCACCGGCGGAATGGAGGGTTCCGGGGAGGGCTCCGCCGGGCCGGTTGGCTCCTTCCCGGGAATCGGGATATCAATGTGTTTGATCTCGCGCGGCGTGGCCGCCGCATCAAACGCATAGGCGGTGACCCGAATCCGATCCGGATACAGCGCAACCCGCGTACCCACCGGATCCACACCGCTCACAGCGGCTTCACCCCAGTCTCCGCTCGGTCCGTACTGGGTGGTCACGGCGGCCGTGTTGACCACGCTCGGGGCCTGTCCAAGGGCCGGATCAAATCGCTTCTCGGCGCTCCAATCGTTCAGCGTGGCCTCCCAGTGCGAGTGGCTGGTGATGACCGTCACCTGGGGGTTATCGCGAAGGAGGGCACCGATTCGTGCCAGGTCTCGCCCATAGTCATTGCGATAGGCGTTGATATAGGTCCCCGAGACCGAGTTTGGCAGCACGTGATGGGTCATCAGCAGCACGGGCTTTCCCTGAGCCTTCCAATAGGCCAGGCGATCCCGTAGCCACTCATACTGGGTGTCGGAGATCTCCACAAACGGATTAGCACCGCCAAGTTCCGCGTAGTTATAGTATTCGCTGCCGATCCAGAGCAGCGGAAGGGTGCCGTCCACCAGGTGCTCACCCCAGAGCCCGCCCTGATCCCCCATCGTCCGCATTCCGGTGGTGTCGAGGAATCGCTCGCGGTATTCCTCCGGGGTGCTCGCGGTGCCAAAATACTCATGATTGCCGATCGCCGAAATCTGGGTGGGATAGCGCTCACCCCCGCCGGCTCGATAGGCCTCAAAGAAGTCACGGTAGAGATCGGGGCTTCCATTTGAGACCAGATCGCCGTTGGTGACCAGGGTGTCGGCCCCCTCCGCCAGGGACCGAAGTCCGGGCAGAACCTGGTTTTGCAGGCGTCCGGTAGCCCCCTGAATGTCGCTGATGATATCCACCCGTGCCAACGAGTCCGCGTCCGCGGGCAGCTCACCTAGCCCGCGGATCAGCTGCACATTGTCGATCATCCAGGATCCGGTTCCCCGCGCCCCGGCAAACTCGAATTCGAATCGGACGCCGTGGGCCCCATCCGGGATCTGTACCGGCAGGCGCAGCTGGCTCGACTCCTCATCCTCGGTCCCGAGACGGGAGAGGTCGCGGCGCTCGCCGGTATCAAAGACCGCGCTGACTCGGGCATGCTGGTCGAGGGATCCCCGCGCCCGGTAGTGACTGTCTAGGCGCAGCTCCAGAGCGTCCCCCGGCGTCACTGGAATCTCCTCGGAGGCAAGGACTCCGGCCGCAAGGTGGTTGGCGGCATCGATCGCGGCCAGGGTCCCGTCGGCACGGGTGAAAGCCTGACGACGATCGGTTCCCGATCCGGCCACGACCTCGTCGAGCGTGCAGCGCTGCCAGTCGCCCGCGTCGGCTTCCGCCCAGGCGCTCGCCGCTTCCAGCCCGTCAAACCAGAGCTGCTTCTCGGTCACCTCGACGGGTGTCGGCTCGGGCGAGTAGACGGTGATCGGGATGTCGGTATCGGTGATGCCACTCCCGCTCAGGTGCAGCATCAGAACCGAATTGGCGGTGTCGGCGGGCACGGTAAGGGGCACCGGGGTCCGTCCCGCGGCATCGGCCACCGGAATACCGGCAATCGGTGGGCCCGAATCCAGACTCGCCGTCAGTTGCTGGCCCGGAGTAAGCCCGGTGAAGGCCAGCGTGGTGGGAGTACCGGGAGTCACCAGGGTTTTTTGGGTTCCCTCCAGAATCGGGCGTATATCCGCACCGGCCATTTCCTCGGTGGCCGTATCCTCGGCGGCCGCGTCCTCACCTGGAATCGGGTCGACAACCGGCGAAGGTTCCGGGTCCTGTGAAGGTTCCGGTGAAGGATCTGTGCTGGGCACGGGATCGGAACTCGGGCGGGGCTCCGCACCGGTCCCGCCCGGTGCGACGGGGACCGCCCCGGCCGGCATCGTGCCCAGAAGCCCGAGGATGAGAAACAGAGCGGTCAGTCCGGAGGCGACACGAACGTGCTTTTTCATGGGGATGCTACTCCTTTATATTGTCAACACGGGGATTTCGAAAGCAGGGTGCGAAGCCCGCTTAGGCGAGCCGACGGCGGATCCAGGCCGAGGCCAGGTCCACCAGGATGATCAGCACCAGCACGATGATCAGATAGGTGAGCATCGTGTCGAACTGGAAGGTTTTGATCGACTTGTTGATCAACAGCCCGATGCCGCCGGCCCCGACGAGCCCCAGCACCAGGGAGGAGCGCACGTTGACGTCGAAGCGGTACAGCAGCAGGCCGGTGAGCTGCGGCATCACCCCGGGCACGGTGGCGTTGGCAACAATCTGAAAGCGGCCGGCCCCGGCGGTCCGCAGGGCCTGTTCGGGGCCGGGATCCACATCCTCCATCGCCTCGGACCAGAGCTTGCCCATGACGCCGGTGTTATGACAGATCAGCGCGAGCACCCCGGCGAAGGGGCCCAGCCCCACCGCGGTCACAAAGATCAGTGCAAATACGATGTCGGGGACGGCCCGGAAAAACGAGAGGATCGCCCGGGATACCTGATACACCACGGGATGCGGCGAGGTGGTGCGTGCACCCAGCACCGCGAGCAACAGGGCGAACGGGATCGAAAGTGTGGTGCCCAGCAGGCCGATCCACAGCGTGGTGAGGGCCCCGGAAATCCCGGCACCGATCACCGCTGGGCTGAGGTTCGGCGGAAACGCCTCGCCCAGGAACTTGGCCATTCCCTGCGCCCCACTCGCCAGGGCCTCGGGGCGAAAGTCGGTGGCCTGAAACGCCAGGAGGTGCAGGATCACCAGCACGATCACAATGACGCTCCAGGATCCGGCCCGCCAGGGTGCACGCGGATTCGGGGGCACCGGGCGGCGCTCGATCCCACCGGGCGTGGATGGTGCCGGCGTGCGAGGTGAACGGTTCATGGCTGTCTGCTCCTTGGGCGGCGTAAAGGTAGGGCTCATCGGTACAGTTCCTCAATCTGGGTGTCGCTCACCCGGTCTGTGGGCAGATCAAAGCACAACCTCCCGTCGCGGAGGCCAATAATCCGGTGGGCAAATCTGCGGGCCAGATCGGGCTGATGCAGCACCGCAGCGACCCCGAGGCCCTCCTCAACCGCGAGGTTCTGCAGCAGGGCGAGAACATCCTCGGCGGCGTGGGGATCCAGGGCCGAAACCGGCTCGTCGGCGAGGATCAGTCGTGGCCGCTGGCACAGAGCTCGGGCGATCGCGACCCGCTGTTGCTGTCCGCCCGAGAGTTTTCCGGCGCGATCATGTGCGCGATCGGCGAGTCCCACCCGCTCCAGGCAGGCCATCGCCTCCTCGCGCAGCGCCCGCCCAAACAGCGGCGGAATCGAGCGCCACCAGGCAATCCGGGAAAATCCGCCGGCGCAAACGTTGTCGAGGACCGAGCGCCGGCCCACCAGGTGGATTTTCTGAAACACCGTCGCGGCGGTTCGCCGGGCTTCGGCCCGGCGCCGAGCGCTGGCCTGGTTGAGTGTGATCCCGGCGATGGTGATATCGCCGGCATCGGCCTCGATCAGGCCGTTGACGGCGCTCAGGGTGGTGGACTTGCCCGAGCCATTGGCACCGAGAAACGCCACCAGTTCCCCGGCGGAGATGTTCAGGCTCAGCTCGCGCAGTACCTCGCGGTCGCCAAACCGTTTGGACAGTGCCCGCACGTCCAACAGCACGGCGGGGCCGGTTGCCGACATCGTCATCGGGCTAGAGGTCCTTCTCGGTCAGGCCCATGATCCGGGCCAGGTCAAACATCGGCTGATAGGTGTCCACGCTCACCGGGATCAGCGGCCCCGGCGGGTGGATGTCCAAAAACGCGCTCACCCGTTTCACGTCTTCCGGGGCGAGATTCAGCAGCGCTTCTCGCACGGCCTCGCGGAATTCCGCCGGCAGGTTTTCGCGCACGGTAATCGGGTCGTTGGGGATGTCCTTGGACGTCCATACCTGGCGGAATTTTGAGCGATCGAACGTGCCGGCGGCGGTTGCGGTTTCCAGGGTTTGCGAGTTGATCTGGGCCGCATCCACCGATCCATTGATCAGTGCCAGCATCGCCTCGGGGTGTCCGCCGGCATAGTCAGCGGTCACCTTGTCGGCGATGCCCGCCTCGGTCAACGCGGACATTGGCAGGGCGTCCCCCGAGGTCGAGCCGGGGCTGCCCAGGGCGAGCGTGTGCCCGGCCAGGTCTTCAAGTGTCCGAATCGGTGAGTCGTTGGGCACCCAGATCCCGCCGGTGTAGGTGGTCGGGTTACCCTCGGCATCTCCAAACGAGACCAGCGGGATCGCGCCCGCGCGCTGGTTGGCAAACACAAATCCCAGGGAACCAAACTGGGCGATTTCCAGCTTGTCACTCTCCATCGCCAGGACTTCGGCGGCATAGTCCTCGGTGATATTGACCTCAACCGGGCAGTCCAGCTGAGCCGAAAGTGCCTGAGCCAGGTGCTGATAAGCGGGTTCGAGTTTGTCCGGATCCTCATAGGGCAGGATGCCCATCCGGATTTTGCCGCCCGGACAGGTCGCCGATTCGGGGGCGGACTCGGATGCGCCGGCGCATCCGGACAGGCTCAGCGCCAGGGCGGTGGTGAGCAGAAGGACTGCGGGTCGGTTCATGATTCTCCTCGGTGGGTGGTCGGGGGAAGGGACTCGGTCAGCGCGTGGATGGTGCGGCTGCCCAGGGCTGGGCCCAGGGTCATGCCGATTCCGGTGCCCAGGGTGAGCACACTCACACCGGGCAGCGGCCGGGCATCCACGATGTCGTGGGTGGGGCTGTGGGCGTAGATGCCCTGCCAGCGTTCGACAACCTCGGGTGGACCGGCACCGAGGATCGCGGTGATCTCCTCGAGGATGATGCGGGACCAGCGCTCATCCAAAAACGGTGGCGTGGCGGAATCCACCCGGTGGGTATCTCCGATCAGGAGGGAGCCGTCGGTGTGGCGGGTCAGCATCACATTGGCGTCGATTTCGCGGAGGTCGGGACGCGACTGGTCAAGGTGAACCCGCAGTCGAGCGGCCGCGGGCCCGGCAAAGGCCGAGTAGCGCAGCATCGAGGTTCCGGTCAACACCGCCGGACCGGGACCGCAGATGTGCGGGGTACGGATCCGCAGCATCTGGAGCGCACACTCGCCGAGCCCGTGCAGCGCCGCGATCTCGGGGAAGAGCTCGCCCAGGCGGTGTCCGGTGGTCACGATGATGTGGTCTGCACTCAGCGGGCCCTGCGAGGTGGCCACGGTGCCGGTGCTCACGTCGTGGACGCTCACGCCCCAGCGCACCTCGCCGTTCGGGTGCGCGTGCACCCATCCGGCGAGCGCACCCACGGCCTCGCGGGGATTAACCGTCAGATCCCCCGGGACCAGTAGCCCGGCGCTCTCGGGGTCGATGGCCGGCCGGCCGAGCAGGTGTGCGGCCGCGGCGGCATCCACCGATCGCGCGTTCACAAACCGCTCGGTGGCGCACACTTCGGACAGTACCGCGCGCTCGACCTCGTCTCGGGCCAGCACCAGCGTGCCCGTGTGATGCAGGGGGATCCCCGCCCGCCTGGCCAGCTCGATCCAGCGTGGACGAGCCTGGTCGGCCAGCTCCGCCAGCGCTCCCCCGTGTGCGCCGAATCCGAGGTGACCGAAGTTGCGAATGCTGGCGCCGACCGCGCGGGAATCCCGATCCAGCACCGTGACCAGATAGCCGGCATCCAGCGCGGCTACCGCGTGAGAAAGCCCGATAATGCCGGCACCCACGATGATGATGTGCGGTGGGGTTGGATGTGTTGTCATGCTCCGAGCCTGCGGGCGACGCAGAAGTCATCACAACTTTTTTTGGGTCAATTCCGCCGGAGTTCACCCAAAAAACGGGGGCGTCTCCGCCCGTCTATCCAAAGTTCATCAACATAAAGTCGCGTGGATATCAATCCTGTCATGACAACTTCTAGACTGGTTTTATGACCCAAACACTACCGATCCACACCCGGCTCTATGACTCGATGATCCGGGATATTCGCTCGGGTGTCTGGAAGCAAGGTGAGCAGGTGCCCAGCGAAAAAACCCTGGCCGAGTCGTTCGGTACCTCGCGCGGTCCGGTGCGGCAGGCGCTCGCCGCGCTGCGGGCGGAGGGGATGATCGTGGGTGGACGCGGTACCCCGCCGCGGGTCAACCGCGTGGTCCCGCTGCAGTCTTTTGACACGTTTTTATCGTTCACCGAGTGGGCCCATGAACTCGGTTATGTTCCGGGTCACCGCATCATCGAGGCGATTCGACGACAGGCTTCGGCGGAGGTTGCCCGAGACCTGGAGATCGAACCGGATGAGCCCGTGATCGAGATCATCCGGCTGCGGCTGCTCGACGGTGCGCCGGCAATGATCGAACGCACCCTGCTCCCCTTCCACATCGGACGCCACCTGATCGGTGCCGAGCTGGATGGGGGCAGCATCTACCAGCAGCTTCGAACCCAGGGCATCATTCCCGTGCGCGCCCGACACGTGATCGATGCGGTGGCCGCCCACGCCCTCGATGCCGAGTGGCTGCGCATCCCCGAGGGGGCACCGCTGCTGCGGGTGCGGCGGGTCTCGCGGGATCAGCGTGGAGCCGTGGTTGAGTGCGCCGATGACCGCTACCTGCCCAGCATGTCCACCTTTGTGATCGAAAACTCGGCCACCCATCGCATCCCGCTCTCACGTGAGCGGGTGCAGCAGCCCCATCCCCTCAACACCCCGGAGACTCATGATTCAGCTCGCAGTATTTGATATGGCCGGTACCACGATCGACGATGGCGGCGCGGTGTATCGCGCGCTCGCCGAGGCGGTGCGCGAGACCGGTGCCACGGTGGCCCCGAGTGACCTCCAGGCGTGGATGGGCACCGAGAAGCATGCGGCGCTGTCGGCGCTGATCATCCTCGGCGGCGGCACCGCGACCCCGGAACTGATCGACGCCGCCTACAGCCGGTTCGCCACAATCCTGGCCGAGAACTACGCGGCTCGGCCCCCGAAACCGCTGCCGGGGATTCCCGAGACCCTGACCGCGCTGCGGGCGGCGGGGATTCAAGTCGCGTTGACCACCGGGTTTACCCGCGCGGTGGCGACCGGGATCCTGGACGGGTTGGGCTGGCGAATCGGCGCACCAACCGCGGACAACACGGTCAGCATCGACGCGCTGGTGTGTGGCGATGAGGTGGCTGCGGGCCGCCCGGCACCCTATCTGATCCACCGGGCAATGGAGCGCACCGGCGTCGTGGATGTGGCCCGGGTCCTCACCGCCGGGGACACGGTGGTGGATGTTCAGTCGGGGATCAACGCCGGAGTCGCCCGTACGGTGGGGGTTCTCACCGGGGAGCTCACCGCGCAAGACTTCGCCGACGCCGGTTTTTCCCGGGACTCTCACCAGCGGGTGAGTATCCTCGCGTCGGTAACCGAGATTCCCGCCCATATGAACGACAAATGAATCCCGGCGGGTTGCGCAAAAAGACGAGATGAGCGAGCCTAGAGTCACGGTAAGTGCCACAACCTGATCGGGTATCGGCCGCGGCGGATATCCCCCAGTGCTGGGAGACCTCATGATTCAGCTCGCGGTTTTTGACTTCTCGGGTACCACCATTGACGACGGCCAGGCCGTCTATCGCGCGCTGGAAGACGCCGTGCGCGAGTGCGGGGTGGGCGTGGATCCCCACGATTTGCTGGCCTGGATGAGCGCCGATAAACATACGGCCCTGGCCGCGCTGATCGAACTCGGCGGCGGGAGCGTCACCGCCTCGGTGGTTGCCCACGCATACGCTCGTTATCTGACGCTGAGAGACAGTTATTCCCTCAGCCTCACACCGCGACCGCTCCCCGGGGCCGCGGCCACGCTCCGTACCCTGCGTGCGGCGGGGATCCGGATCGTACTCACCACGGCCCTTGCCCGTCCGGTAGCCACGGCAATTCTCGCCCGATTGGGCTGGCGAGTGGGCGCTCCCGGGGAGGATAACGCGGTCACCATCGACGCGCTGGTGTGTGGCGAGGAGGTGTCCCAGCTCTCCCCCGCCCCCTACCTGATTCACCGGGCGATGGAGCGGACCGGAGTTCTTGACGCCGCCCGAGTCCTGAGCGCGGGTGATTCGGTGGCCGATGTGCAGGCGGGTCTCTATGCCGGGGCCGCCCACGCGGTGGGAATCCTCGGTGGCGAGCATACCGCGGCCGATTTTCGAGAAGCCGGGTTGTGCACGTCCGCGGATTCCCGGGTGCGGGTTCTCGACGCGATCACCGCGATTCCCGAGCTGTTGGGGCTAAGCGCCGACGCTAGCTGGCCAGCCGCTGCGAACCGGCCGCGTCGACCAGTGGATACACGTAGGTAAACAGGTCGAGGACCTTCCGCCCGCCAATCCACAGTCCGTCTCGCTCGGGGACGCGGATAAAGCCCAGGTGTTCGTAGAGGCCGTGGGCCCCGGTCATGCCCGGCCCGGTCTTGAGGAACACCCCGTGCCAGCCCAGGCCACGGGCGTTGTTGATGACGTGTTGCATCAGGGCGGCAGCGATCCCGCGCCGGCGCGCCTCGGGGGCGACGCCCAACAGGCGCAGATCCAGCTCGTCCGCACGAACATCCTCGTGCAGCGGAGGGACCCCGATCCGACGCGTGGTGACACTGCCCACCAGGGCACCCGTGGCGTCCTCGGCCACCCACACGTCGTAGTTTTGTGCACGGGTCGAGGCGAACTGCATCGCATCGGTGGCGTGGCCCTTCTCCCCATAGTCGTGGGTGTAGGCGGCACGGATCAGGGTGTCGATCGCCTCAAACTCGTCCGGGCGAGCCAGCCGGATCAGCACGTCCCCGCTCATGCGGCACCGCCCGGAGTCCAGCCGAGGGCCGGGCCGATTTCCGTGGCAACCTGCTCCAGAATGTGCTTCCACTCATCCAGGCCAAACTCGAACGGCAGCTCGACCAGGTAGTCATCCGCCGCGGCGAATCCCGGATCCTGGGCAATGCTGTCTACAATTTCCGCGGTGGAACCCAGGATGTCCGGGGCGATGATCGTGCGCGGTCCGTGGACCTCACGAGTGCGCGGGGTACGCCGCTCCACATAGTCGCGGTAGAGCTCCCGCTGCGCCGGCGTTGCCCCCTCGGTGGGAACCACAACCCGGGCCAGCACGGCGTTGGAGGTCTCGGGGGTGGGGTGGGCGGCGCGGTACGCGGCCACCTGCGCCTGCTGCACCAGGCCGAAGTCGCGCACGCCGTTTTCGGTGCTGCTGATGTTGCTCATCAGCCAGCCCAGGCCCGCTCGCCCTGCCCACTCGGCCGAGCGCAGCGAACCGCCGCCGTACCAGATACGGTTCGCGAGTCCCGGGCTGTGTGGTTCCACCCGTTCGGTGTCGAGGTCGCCGCCGATACCGTTGTACTCCTCGATTTCGCGCACCCGTGCGCCGCCGATCAGGTCGTGCAGACGCTGAACTCGACCGTAGCCAAAGTCCTCGGTGCGCCACCCCGAATCGAACACGATGTCGTTGACCTCATCGGAGAACTTCGGTGCCCCCACACTGACCCCGGCGAGCACCCGTCCCCCCGAAAGCAGGTCGGCGGTGCCCAGGTCCTCGGCCAGACGGAATGGGTTTTCGTGGCCCACCGGGATCACCGCGGTGCCGAGTCCAATCCGGGAGGTGTGCTGGGCGAGCGCGCCAAACAGCACCGCGGGGGAACCCAGCCCGCGCTGCAGGTGCCGTGATCGCAGCCAGCCGCTATCCAGGCCCAGGGACTCGGCAAAGCGGAACAGCTCGATGGTGTCGGCCAAACCCCGAGCGGGATCGGCCGGATCGATCGGCACGAGGTGCACAAACCCCAGCTTTTTGGGGGTGAGGGTCGAGGTCACGGGGTCTCCTTTTGGTGCGAGTAGTCACACCCTAATCCCCCGGGCTGATCAAACCGAACAGGCTTGTTATGTACGGTCATCCGAGGTCATCGGACGCCCCGAACGAGTAGCTAGCCCGCGGTGCCGGTGCCGCCGTTTTCCAGCGCGGCACTCAGCAGCTTGCGGGCACGGCCCACCATCTCGGCGGGCACCACCAGGGAGTACGAAGCCGCCACGATCTGCATGACCGAGGTGAAGTCCTTGCGCCGGCGGCGGGCGGAGAAGGTGAAGAGGGAGAACAGCATGCCAAAGCCGGCGCCGAGGAACACGGCGGCCGCGACGATCCCGAGGTTCAGGGTGGGGTTCATGATGACCAGGATCAGGCCCAGGAAGATACCCATCCAACCACCGCTCAGCGCGCCGGAGCCGGCGGCGCGACCATAGGTCATCTTGCCGGTGACCCGCTCGACGCTGCGCAGATCCGAACCCACGATGGCCACGGCACGCACCGGGAAGTCGCTCTGACCCAGCACCGCGACGGCCTTCTGGGCGTCCTGATAGCTCTCAAAGATCGCCACCGTCTCCCCATCGGGAAGCTGGGCGTCAAACGGGTTGCGGCCACGGCCGGTCTGCGGAATACTCACGCTCTCATTCTCGCATTCCCATGCCGGGAAGAGCCGATAATCCCCTCATTTTCGCCCACAGCGCATCGGGCCGCGGAACGAATGTGCGCAGGGAGCTGCGCCGGGTAGGTTCCATCCAAAACCCCGACTACATTAGAGAGGTGAGTACAACACGAGTCTTTGTCGCCCGACTTGCTGGGTGCACCGTATTTGACCCCGCGGGTGACCGCGTGGGCAAGGTGCGTGACGTTCTTGTGGTGTACCGAAAAAACGACCCGCCCCGCGTGGTGGGACTGGTGGTGGAGATTCCCGGAAAGCGTCGGGTCTTTGTCTCGATCGGCCGAGTCACCTCGATCTCCGCCGGCCAGGTCATCACGACCGGCCTGATCAACGTGCGCCGCTTCCAGCAGCGCGGCGGCGAGGTGCGCGTGATCGCCGAGATGCTGGGCCGCAAGGTCATCTTCCACGACGGTTCCGGCGAGGCCACCATCGAGGACGTGGCCATCGAATCCCAGGGGCCCGGCGACTGGTCGGTGAACCAGTACTTTGTGCGCCGCCCCAAGACCTCCTCGTCCCCCTTCGCCCGCGGCGTCACCACGTTTGCCAGCTGGCGGGAAATCCGCGAGAAGGATGATGACGGCGAGGCCCAGTCGGCCGAGCGCCTGATCGCCACCTACACCGATCTCAAGCCCGCCGACCTGGCCAACACGATGCTCGACCTCCCCGGCGAGCGCCTGCTCGAGGTGGCCGGGGAACTCTCCGACGACCGCCTGGCGGATGCCCTCGAGGAGATGCCCGAGACCAGCCAGATCCAGATTCTGGCGAGCCTGAGCGATAAGCGTGCCGCCGATGTGCTGGACCACATGCAGCCCGATGACGCGGCCGACCTGATCGGTCAGATGTCCGAGGAGCGCGGTGAGCAGCTGCTGGACCTGATGGAACCCGAGGAGGCCGAGGACGTTCGTCTGCTGCTGACCTTCGCCCCGGATACCGCGGGTGGTTTGATGACCACCGAGCCGATCATCCTCTCCGCCGACTCCACCGTGGCCGAGGCGCTGGCCCTGGTGCGCAAGGCAGAGTTGGCCCCGGCGCTGGGTGCCGCCGTGTGCATCACCCTGCCCCCGTATGAGCCGCCGACCGGACGCTACCTGGGCCTGGTGCACTTCCAGAAGATGCTGCGCTATCCCCCGCATGAGCGCCTGGGCACGATCATGGATCAGAGCCTGGAACCGTTGACCACCGATACCTCGGCGGCTCGGGTCGCGCGCACCCTGGCCAGCTACGACCTGGTGTCCGTTCCCGTGGTGGACGATAATCACCGCCTGGTGGGCATGGTCACGATCGACGACGTGCTCGACTTCCTGCTGCCGGATGACTGGCGTACCCAGGAATCCGATATCCCCCTGCGCCGAAGTACCTCGCGCTTTCATCACACCGCACGCAACCCCAATGGCACACCTCGGGAGGGACGATAATGGCGAAGCAGCGACGTACCGATGCGGGCCTGGACGCCCCCAAGGGCCTGCGCGGCGCGGTCCTGGCATCCCGCGATAAAAACAGCAGCGACCGCTTTGGCCGCTTCACCGAGTGGGTGGCCCGGGCGATGGGAACCCCCGGGTTCCTGGTGGGCCTGACCCTGTTCTGTGTGGCGTGGATCGCCTACAACTCCTGGGGCCCGGAAAACATTCGTTTCGACTCGGCGGCGTTCGGTTTCACCGCGCTGACCCTGATCCTCTCCCTCCAGGCCTCCTATGCGGCACCGCTGATTCTGCTCGCGCAGAACCGTCAGGATGACCGCGACCGCGTGCAGATCGAGCAGGACCGTCAGCGTGCCGAGCGTAACCTCGCCGACACCGAATACCTGGCCCGCGAGGTGGTCGCGCTGCGCCTGGCGATGAAGGATCTGGCCTCCAAGGACTTCATCCGTCACGAACTGCGTGCGCTGCTGGAGGAGCTGGAGCGCGACCGTGAACCCGCGGCCTCCCCCGCGGAGGAGGAGCCGCGACAGTGAGCGACATGCCCGCAGACACCGGTTCCCAGAACGGCGGCTCGGCGGCAGAACCGAGTCGGCATGAGCGGCTCTGGGGCGCGCTCGGCACGGTCCAGGATCCCGAGATTCGTCGTCCGATCACCGAACTCGACATGGTGGAATCCGCCGATGTGGATGCCGAGGGTATCGCCCACATCCACATTCTGCTGACCATCGTGGGTTGCCCGGCGGCCAACGCGATCGAGGCGGCCGTGCGTGCGGCCGCGACCTCGCTGGCCGAGGTCACCGCGGTGGACCTGCACGTCGGTGTGATGACCCCGGTCCAGCGTGAGGCGCTGACCACCCGACTGCGCGGCGATCGTGGCGAACGCGAGATGCCGTTTGGCCCGGGCACGCTGACCCGCGTGTTTGCGGTCACCAGCGGGAAGGGCGGCGTGGGCAAGTCCACGATCACCGCAAACCTCGCGGCGGCCTTTGCCGCGCGCGGGCTGCGGGTGGGCATCGTGGATGCCGACGTGCACGGGTTCTCGATCCCGGGTCTGCTGGGCATTGGCGAGAACGCCGAGGCACCGGTCAAGCCGACCCGACTGGACAACATGATTCTGCCGCCGGTGGCGCACGGCATCAAGCTGATCTCGATCGGCATGTTCCTGGATGATCCCCGGGCAGCCGTCGCCTGGCGCGGACCAATGCTGCACCGCACCATCACCCAGTTCCTCACCGATGTCTACTTTGGCGACCTCGACGTGCTGCTGCTGGATCTGCCCCCGGGCACCGGCGATATCGCGATCTCGATCGGGCAGTTGCTGCCCAATGCCGAGGTGGTCGTGGTCACGACCCCGCAGCTGGCCGCCGCCGAGGTGGCCGAGCGCTCGGGCACCCTGGCCGTGCAGACCGGGCAGCGCATCGCCGGCGTGATCGAGAACATGGCCGGGCTCGTGCAGCCCGATGGGACGGTGCTGGATCTGTTTGGCAGCGGTGGCGGCGATCTGGTGGCCGAGCGGCTCTCGACCGTGGCCCAGCGCCCGGTTCCGGTGCTCGCCTCCGTCCCGCTGAGCGTCGAACTGCGCACCGGCGGCGATGCCGGCACTCCGGTGGTGCTGTCGGATCCCGAGAACGCGGCAAGCGTCGCGATCCTGAAGGCCGCCGACACCCTACTGACCGGCGGACGCAGCCTGGCCGGCGTGAAGCTGGGCCTCAGCCCGCGCTAGGCGCGGCACGTCGCGCCCGTCAATCTGCGCCGGGATCTTCCCTCGCCCGGCCTCGTGCCCGTATCGTGGTCTCGTTACGGCTCGGTGTCGTGACGCTCTGGGAGGATCCAATGGTGGAATCGGCGCGGTTTGAGGCCCTGATCGAGGAGATCGATCGCACGCAGGTTGGTGTGGAGGAGCGCAACCTGATCGAGCAGGCGGTGCGCCTGGCCGAGGAGCTGGGTGCCGATGAGCTTGCCTACCGGGCGCGGGTTCGGCTCACGGCCTCGGCGTATATGACGCACGATATGGATGCGATGCTCGCCTCGTTCGCGTGGTGTGCGGGTCAGCATGCGGCCGATCCCCAGCGCTTCCCGGCGCTCCTCGGCGATAATCCCCATGCGCCCGGACTCAACCTGCTGCTCCAGTACAACTGGGCGGCCAAGGTGCTCACCTGGATTCCGGCCATCGCGCTGACCGAGGTGTACCGCTGCCTGGATGAGATGGCCGAACGGTATGCCCGCGCGGGCATGAGCCCCCGCACCGCGGTGTTTGCGCGTTTCCGGGTGGCCTATCACGTGGGAGACTTTGCCGCAGCCGAGACCCTGCGTCACGAACGCCACCGGTATCCGGTTGAGGCCGAAACCGGGTGCGCCAAGTGTCAGACCGCCGAGGAGGGCTACTTCCTGCACCTCGCCGGCGACCAGGCCGGGGCGGTTGCACTGCTTGAGGATTCGCTCACGGATCACACCTGCTCACTCGAGTATGAAAAGGCCCGAATCCTGCTCCCGCTGCTCCTCACCGGAGACGCCGAGCGGGCCCGCGCCATCCATCTGGAATCGATCCGCTCGCTCATGCGCTCCCCCGATCTGCTCGAGCTGCTGCCGTTTGAACTGGTGTTCTGCGCGGTCACCGGCAATGCCGAGCGTGGTCTCACGCTGCTGGAGCGTGCGCTGGAGACGATCGTCCCGGATCCGCTCAACCAGGATCAGCACTTCTCGCTGGCCGTCGCGATCGCCCTCCTGCTGGACACCCTGAGCGCAGAGGGACACGGTGCCGTCCGGGTCCGCGGTGCCCAGAATCCGGCCCTGGCAGTGCTCTGGGGTGCCGAACTGAGCGGCGAGGATACCCGGGCCGACGCGCTGGCCGCACGCCTCTGGGCGCGCGCGAAAGACATCGCCACGGTGTTTGATGCCCGCAATGGCAATGCGTTTTTTGCCCACCGGCTGGATCAGACCCGGGCGCTGCTCGGAGCAGACTTCCCGGCGCCGATCCGCACCACCGGACGTTATGAGCCCGTGCCATCGGCTCTACCCGCCGAGACCCAGACCCCCGAGCAGGCGCGGGCGGCGGCCGAATTCCTGGCGCTCACCGGTGGTCCCGACACCGCGGTGCCGGCGATCGAGCACGCCCTGGACATCACGCGGGACGAGCTGCCCGCGCGACTTTTCCTCACCTCGCTGCTGATCTCGATGCGGCGCGATCTGGGCCAGACCGACACCGCCGCCACCATCCTCGAGGCACGAATCGACGAGCTGCGCATCGCGGGCTTTATCGACCATGCCAAGAACGAGGAGCGGATGGGGATGCTCCAGTTCGGTGCGGCGAGCATCGAGGACATCGCGCTGCTGAGGTCGGAGGCCGAGGATCTGCGGGCCGTGGGAGCTCCGGCATCCGTCCTCGCGCACGTGCTCACCTCGCTCGCGCACGTGCTCGACCGTGAGGATCGTCTGGAGGAGGCCCGCACCCTCGCCGCCGAGGCCTATGCCCTGGCGACTCAGGATCCCATTCCCTATGCCTTCCATCCCTCGCTCGGCCTGCACCTGGCAATTTTGGAGCGCAGGCTGGGCCGGGATGATGAGGCTCTACAGCTCCTGGATGTGCTGCTCGCCGAGCCGGGCACGGGATTTGTCCGCGCCCATACACTCTTCCAGCGCGCAACCCTGCATGCCGAACGCGGCGAGACCGAGGCCGCGCTGCGCGATGGTGAGGCGTTCCTTACCCAGGTCAGCGGGGGCGCGGATCGCGGTATCGAGATCACCGCGCTGGACTTCACCGCCCAGATGCTCAGCACCCTCGACCGTGACGCCGAGGCCGCCGCTCGCACCGCCTACGCCATCGACCTGGCACGCCGGGCGGAGGATGACCGGTTGGTCTCGCTCCACCTGAGTCTCGGCCGCTATCAGAACTGGGCAGGGGCCGCGGAAACCGCGGTGGAAACCCTGGACACCGCCTACCGGATGACCGGTGAGGACGAGCCGCTGCTGGATGCCGAGATCCTGGTCACCTTGGGCGATGCGGCCGCGAATGCCGAGCAGTTCTCGCTCGCCTACGGGGCGTGGTCCCAGGTGATGGACATCGCCGATCATGTGGAAACCCCCGAGGCCGCCGCGGTGGGGACGCGGGCTGGATTATCCCTGGGTGCCCTGCTGATGCGGATGGAGGATGAGGAGGCGGTGGAGCGTCTTGAGCGTGCCGCCGGTTGGGCCCGCGCGCAGGATGACCTGGGCCCGATCCTGGAAACTCGGCACCGGCTGGGCCTTGCCCGTGCCCGGTTCGGCGATCCCGCCGGGGTTGCCGAGCTGGAGGACCTGCGGGCCGAAATCCCCGATGGCACCTGGCTCGCCGCCGACGTGACCGACTCGATTTCGCGCGCATTGACGGCGCTGGATCGTGCGGATGAGGCGCTCCCGTATGCCCGAGCAGCGGGGACCGCCTATGCGCTGGCCGAGGATCCCGGTGCCGCGGTGGCGAGCGGGGTGCACGAGGCACGCATTCTGGTGCGCCTGGATCGCGCGGAGGAGGCGCTGGAACGATACCGGACCCTCGGCGATTCGGTCCCGGCAGAGGCCCCCATGCATGCACAGGTCATTGAGGAGTGGGCCCAGCTTCTGGAATCGCTCAATCGGCATGCCGAGGCCCACGCGCTGCGCACCCGGGAGGCGGGCCGCTAGGTCCTCGCCACATTAAATACCGGCTTTCACCCCCGTTTAGGGTACGAATGTGCCATTTTAGTGTTACGTTCGTACCATGTTTGGGGGAACAGAATTTGATGATCCGCAGATCGCTGCGGACGTGCGCGGCGCGCAGGAGCGCGCCCAGAAGCATCAGCGCTATGCCCGGCTGATGGCTGAAATCCAGGGGGTCGGCCGCTCGACAGACGGCGAGATTACCGCGAGTGTGGACGGCTCGGGTGCTGTGCTCTCGCTGCGGCTGAGCGACCGGGGCACCGCGCGTGGCGGCCGCCGGGCCGCCGCGGACATCCTCGACACCATCGCCCGAGCGCGGGCAAACTTCCAGGATCAGGCGCTCGCGCAGGCTCGGGATCTGCTGGGCGAGGATGACCCGGCCTTTGGCATGCTGAGCTCGGAGATCGACGCGCAGCGCGCCGCCACCCATCCGGATTCCACATCAGCTGCGGGCGCTGGTCCGGGCTTCGGTCTCGGCCACCGTGAGACCGCGGGCCACCGGGACTCTGCTGTTTCGAATTCGGGTGGCGGTTCCCGGCGCGGACTCGGCGGGGTCACGGATTCCGACCCGCGTTCGCCGGGGTCCGGCTCCGGCTGGCAGGCTGGGGGCCGACGTGAGCGATAAGATCGCGCTGGATATGTCCATGCTGCGCGCTCACGCGTCCCGCATCGATCAGGTCGCCTCGGACGTGGGTGAAGCGGCAGCAGCCGCCCGCTCGATGAATGTCGCCGGCGGAGCGTTTGGGCTGATGTGCTCATTCCTGGTGCCGCCCGCACTGGTCGCGGTGACCTCGATGGAGCGGATGCTCTCCGCCTCCCAGCGTGCGATTGAGCATACGGCCACCCAGCTGCGTGAAATCGCGGATGAGGCCGAGCAGCGTGAGGAAGACAACATCGCCCTGATTCGCGAGTTGGAACGGGGTCTCCCCCGATGAGCAACGCGCTGATCGCCCAGGCACAGGACCAGACCACCCCGTTCTCGGGGCTGTGGCTGATCGAAGACGGGCAGGGGCTCTCGGAGGCCATCAAGAACGGGGATTGGATTTCCGGCGGCCTGAGCGCATTCGGCGCGATTGCCGATACCGCGGCGGCCATCCTCGACCCGATCGGCCAGCTCATCGGCATGGGCCTGGCCTGGGTGATCGACCACATCTCCCCGATCAAGGACTGGTTCAACGACCTCACCGGGAACGCCGCCGAGGTCTCCGCCTTCGCCGACACCTGGACGAATATCGCCGGGCGGATGCGTGACTCGGGCGATCTGATGCGCAAGCGTCTCTCCGATATGGACGGCATGTCCGGCATGACCGTGGACGCGTACCTGGCCTACGCCGAGGGCCTGTCCACGCACCTCGGTGCCTCGGGCGACTGGGCCGAGGCGATCGCGACGGGCATGCGCATTGCCTCGACCATCGTACAAACCGTGCACGATCTGGCGCGGGACGCGATCTCTCAGATCGTCGGCACCGCGGCGAGCGCCGCGATCACAACCGCCGCGACCCTGGGGCTGGGATCCCCGGTCGCGATTGCACAGGTCACCACCCGGGTTAGTTCGCTCTCGGGCAAGGTGGGCCACGCGGTGGACAAGCTCAAGACCGCGATCCGTGCCCTGCAGGATCTGGTACGCAAACTCCAGGAGCTGATGGAGAAGGCCGCCGGGGTCTTTGTAGGTGCGGTCACACGCTCCCCGCGTACCGCTCGGCAGACGGCCAACGTGGCCGACGAGGTGACCGATACCGCCAGAACCGCGAGCCGAAGCACCACGCCCGGCCACGGCAGTTTCGATCCCCCACCCACGTCAAACCGCGTGAAAATCGATACCGCCGACGGCCCCGGGCCCCGCACCACCTTCGGTGATCGCACCGATCTGGAACCCAACACGCACTACAGCGTCGAGGGCCGCGGCGAGTTCTATACGAACGAATCCGGCCGGGTTGTCCACGTCGAGGCCGAATACGGCACCCGCGGCAACATCAACTGGGACCTGCGCAACCCCCAGCCCGACGCAACCTACGTGGTGCACCCGGTAGTGACCAACCCACAACCCGGTGTCAACTACGCACACGTCTTCGAAACCGACGAACTCGCACGCACCAAAACGGCCTACACGGAAAATTTGGTTATGGGAAACGCCTATCGCTCTCCCTCTATTCAAGACAGAATTGGAGACCTCGGCGGCGATGGTTTCGAAGGCGGACACATCTTCGGAAAAGCATTCGGAGGAGGCCCCGAAGATGTCAATATGACCTCAATGATCGAGCATCTAAACCGTGGCCCCGGAAACACGTATGGGAATTTAGAGGGGCAATGGCGCAGGATGCTGGACACGGATCCGCCGCCAAAAATCGAAGTCAGGATTCGCAATCACTATTCCGCAGACTCGCTAGTCCCAGACCGATACACCGTCGAATACAAGATAGACAATAACGACATAACAACAAAGGAATTTGAAAATGTCAGCACAAAATGAATTCGGCCCGATGGCAGAGCAGATGGCTTTCGAAGAGGTAGCACGCGGACTCTTTGAGCTGCTCGAAGACGGGGACTCTCGAATCGAATACCGAACCTCTATGTTGCGAGACACCAGCGTGACGTGGGTTCGTCGTTTCAATCCGGCGGGTCCGTCAGAGGTAGCCGACGGACGTTACTATTCGGTGGCCGCCCCCTATGAAGTACGAGAATCCGCACGACGACTGCGTGCAGCCTGCTATCGAGAGGGAGGCGGTACATGGTTTAGCGCAAAGATCGTCGTTACCGCGGCTGGTTCCGCCCAAGCCGAATACAACTACGACCAGGAACCCGAGTGGGATGCACCCGTGGATTCGGTTCTCTACACCAATGACCAGGATCAGTATCCCCGTGACGAAACCGCCCAGCCCGCATGGCTCAGACAGCGAATCGCCGAGGGCCGGGCACAGATCATCGCCGAGAACAACAGAGCGCGGCGGCGCTAGCCGCTCACTCGCGTTGTTGCGAGCGGTTCAAGTCCCGTTAGAACCGCGAACCTCACATTTTGAAAGGTAGGAAGTTCCATGTTTGACCAGGCAAGCCTCGGACTACCCAGCGAGCAAGCTTCCTTTAACGCTCTAGGGCAGGCCCTGTATGTTCTCATACAGCCCGGCGACACCAGGATTGAATACGAAGTTAATTTGCTCCACGGAGTAGGTTTTGCCCGAACCCGGGTATTTACCCCCGCCGGCCAGAAAGAACATAAGGGCGAACGCTATGAGTCAATTACGACACCGTTCGCGGTACTGAAATCGGCGCAGGATCTAAGAGCGGCGTGTTACCGGGAGGGAAACGGCACCTGGTTCAGTGCCAAGATTGTCGTGACCGCGCAGGGATCGGCATCTGCGGAATACAACTACGACACCGAGCCTGAGGGTTTTCCGGGAGATGTTGTTACCGATCCCGCCGCCTACGTCGAAGACCAAGAGTTCTTCCCGCGCAACCTCTCGGCCCAGCCCGAGTGGCTGCGTCAGCGCCTCGCCGAGGGACAGGCAAGTATCGAAGCATCGGGCAATAAGCGTGAGAGGCGCTAGGCGAAGGATGGGTTCTCACCTGGGCACATTGCAGCAGGCTCCGATATTTACAGAAGGCCAGGTCCAGATGATCTTCGAGAACAACAGAACGCGGCGGCGATAGCAGATGAACGTTGAATTAGCGGACGAACACGTTGCGCTCACGAACCTCAACCGTCAACTAGCGCAACAGTTACGCCCGGGGGACACCCGAATCGAGCTCCTCACGAGTGTGCTACGAGGCGGCAGTCGAGCGCGCGTTCGCATCTACAACGCGAGCGGTAACCTGGTATCGCCGCCAAGCTCTGAGCGTTATTACTCCGGCGAATTTACGTGGGACTTAGGGATCGCGATCGACAAGCTGCGTGCCGCCTGCTATCGCGAGGGGGCCGGTACCTGGTTCAGCGCCACAATCACCGTGACGGAGCAGGGCACTACCAACGCGGAATACAACTACGACAACGAACCTGAATGGGATACCCCCATCGACCCCGCCGCCTACGTCGAAGACCAGGAGTTCTTCCCCCGCGACCTCTCCGCACAACCGCAATGGCTACGCCAACGCCTCGCCGAAGGCCAGGCACGCATCGACGCCTCCGGCAACAAACGGCGACGACGGTAGCCGAGATTAAGCACGGGATGGAAGATAGGCGAACTGCATGGACGAAAGCTCGGCCTTCAACGATCTAGGGCGCGCGCTCTACCGGCTTCTCTCTGCCGGAGACACTCGGGCCGAGTATTCCCTGAGTCTCATTCGTGGGACGGGGTACAGCGTCATCCGAGTATTCACCCCGAACGGAGAGTTTGAACGAGGTGGTGAGCGCTACGCCACCGTTAGCTCGTCCATTGATCTCGTTACCGCGGCCAGAAACCTGCGTGCCGCGTGCTATCGCGAGGGTGCCGGAACCTGGTTCAGCGCGGTGTTTACGGTGACAAGCCAGGGCACAGCCACCGCAGAATACAACTATGACGAGGAGCCCGACTGGGATGCTCCAATTGACGCAGCCATGTACGCCAACGATCAGGACAAATTTCCCCGCGACGAATCAGCCCAGCCCGACTGGCTCAAGCAGAAGATCGCCGAGGGCCGGGCACAGATCATCGCCCAGAAAAACCGTACCCGGCGACGCTAAGCACCCAGTTAGAATTCGCTGCGGGACACCGGCAGGGAAGACTAGGTCGCGTCGGGGTCGAACGGGGCGTTGAGGACGGGGTCGCCGGCCATGATTGCGCGCAGTCTCGCGGTCGCATCGGCGCTGATCCTCGGGCCTGAAGAGTAGCCACCCGAAGAGAAGCCGCCCGCCGAGTAGCCGCCCGCAGCGGCCGAGCCAGCAGAGCCGGAGGTTCCGGCACCCGAAGATACCGAACCGGCAGCACCCATACCGGAGACCCCCGGGTTACCCGCCGAACCTGGTGAAACCGGGGAGCTTGACGCCCCCGCCGACGCGGTGAAGCCGGCACTCGCACCGGCCCCCATCGCCGATGAAGCAGAGGGTCCAGAAGACCCGGGGGAACCAGCCGAGGCGGAGGCTCCCGGCGTATCCGACATCTCATCGGTCAGGGCCTCGCGGATGATACGGCGCGGATCGTACTGGCGCGGGTCGAGCTTTTTCCAGTCGACCTCGTTGTACTCCTCGCCCATATCGTCCTTCAGACGATCCTTGGCGCCGGTGGCCATCTCGCGCAGCGAGCGCACCAGACGGGCCAGCTGGGAGGCCAGCTGCGGCAGACGTTCAGGGCCCAGCAGAAACGCCGCAAGCACGCCGATGATCAGCAGCTTGTTGAACGATAACCCGAGGTCAAACACCCCTTCAGCTTACCGCGCCGCGTCGCACTCCGCGCACCCTGTCCGCCCTGTAAAGTAGGGGACATCGTTTCCATGGGAGGGAGCCACGTGTCCGAACAGGATTCCAATTGGAAGTACGCCGACGACATCGTTATCGAGTCCGAGGCCATCGGGCGCGCACGCTCGCAGTCGCTTGAGTTTGGGTTGACCCCGGTCTCCCCCGCGCTCGGCGCTCAGCTCGCCGTGTTTGCCGCGGCCAGTCGCGCCGCCAACATCATCGAGATCGGTACCGGTGCCGGCGTTTCGGGACTGTGGCTGCTGGAGGGTTCGGCCACATCGGTGCTCACCACGATCGATCACGAACCCGAGCACCTCGCCGCCGCCAAGCAGGCCTTTGCCGACGCCGGCATCCCCTCCTCGCGCCTGCGCCTGATCGGCGGTCCGGCCCTCGACGTCCTCACCCGGATGAACGAGAACAGCTATGACATCGTGCTGGTCGATGCCGATCCCGCCCAGGTCATCGAAACCGTCGAGCACGCACTGCGCCTGGTGCGTCCCGGCGGCACCGTGCTGGTCCCGCACGCCCTCTGGCAGGGACATGTGGCAGACCCCGCCAAGCGCGACGACATCACCACCGCGTTCCGCACCCTGGTGGAGGAGATCGCCGCATCCAGCGCCGTGGTCAGCGCCCTCTCCCCCGCGGGCGACGGCTTGCTGCAGCTCACCATCCGCGCCTAACCACCCACAATAAAAGAGGACCGGCCAGGTGGCCGGTCCTCTTTTTTGTGCCGATTCACGCCGCAGCGGGCGGGATCCGAAGATCCCGCCCGCCGTGGGTTCGCCACTCGGTGTTACTTGGTGAGCGGTGCGAGGGTGGGGTCGTTGGCGTAAGCCTCGGCCGCGTTGGCCTTGGTCACGATGACCGGGGGCAGCAGGTAAGCGGGAACGATCTTCTTACCGTTGTCGTAGTCCTTGTCGTTGTTCGTGGTGACCTTCTTGCCCTCCTGGAGCTCCTTGACCATCTCGATGGACTGCTTGACCAGGTTGCGGGTGTCCTTGTTGATGGTCGAGTACTGCTCGCCCGCCATGATGGACTTGACCGACTCCACCTCGGAGTCCTGACCGGTTACGATCGGGAGCTGCTTGCCGGCAGCCTTGACCGACGCGATGATCGCGCGGGCCAGGGTGTCGTTCGGGGACAGCACACCATCCAGCTCGGTACCCGCGTAGTTGGCGGCGAGCAGGGTGTCCATACGGTTCTGAGCGTTCTCAGCCTTCCAACCGGCGGTGGCGGTCTGCTTGATGTCGGTCTGACCCGAAACAACCTTCAGCGTGCCATCGTCGATCTTGGGCTGCAGCACCTTCATCGCACCGTCGAAGAAGACGGCCGAGTTGGCGTCATCGGAGGAACCCGAGAACAGCTCGATGTTGTAGGGGCCCTCGGCCTTCTTGGCCTTCATGCCGTCGAGCAGGGCCTGACCCTGCAGCTCGCCAACCTTGAAGTTGTCGTAGGCCACGTAGTAGTCCACGTCCTCAGTGTTGAGGATCAGGCGGTCGTAGGCGATGACGGTGACGCCGGCGTCCTTTGCCGCCTTGACCTGCGGGCCCAGCTGGCTACCATCAGCGGCACCGATGATGATGACCTTGGCGCCCTTGGTTACCATGGACTGGATCTGGTTCTGCTGGTCCTGAACCGGCGACGAGGCACCGGCGTACTGAACGTCGCCCTTGAATCCGGCTTCCTTCAGACCGTTGGTGAAGAGGTCACCGGCGAGAACCCAGTTCTCACTGGTCTTGGCGGGCAGTGCCACACCGATCAGCGAGTCCTTCGCGAAGCCGGCAGCGTCGCCGCTCGAGGAGGATGAGGGGGTACCTGCGTCACGGCTGGAGCAGCCGGCGAGGGTGAGTGCCGCAGCAGCCGCGATGGCGACGGTGGCAAGTGCAGTCTTGCGGAACATAGCTTTCTCTTTCTGTTTTGTGATTGTGGTGATGCGAGGAAAAATTTAGGACTTGTTGACCGGGACGCCCAGCTCGTCACCGTTGCGGTTGCGACGGGAGGTGAGGGCACCGATCACGGAGAATCGACCGCTGTTCTTGTTGATCACGTCGATGGCAACGGCGGCGAGGAGCACGAGGCCCTTGATGATGAGCACCTTGTCGGAGCCCACACCGATCAGCTGGAGACCGTTGTTCAGGAAGGCCATGACCAGACCACCGATGATCGACCCCGGAACGGTTCCGATACCACCGGCCACCGCCGCACCACCGATGAAGACGGCGGCGATCGCGTCGAGCTCCCAGTTGGTACCGTCCATGGCACCGGCGGCACCGGCACGGGCGATGTAGAGCATTCCGGCGAGGGCCGCGAGCATCGACATGTTCATCATGACGAGGAAGTTGATGCGCTTGGTGTTGACACCGGAGAGCTCGGCAGCCCGCTTATTGCCACCCACCGCGTAGATGTGACGGCCGATGATGGTGCGGCGAGTCAGGAACGAGTAGAGCAGGATCAGGACGATGAGCACAATACCCGAGTTCGGGAAGCTCTTGCCCACGTCGGCACCGGCGAACAGGAAGGTGGCGAAACCGATAATCGCGGTCAGCAGGGCAAGGCGGACCACAACCACCCAGGTCGGGACGGCTTCGGCACCGGTGCGCACGGCGGCGCGACGGGCACGAAGGTCGCGCCAGATCACCGCGATCACGGCGACCAGACCGAGGAGCAGGGTGAGGTTGTTGAACCCGGTGTTCGGGCCCACCTCGGGCAGCACACCGGCGAGGAGCGACTGGTAGTCGTTCGGAACCGGAACGGCGGTGGAGTTACCGATCATGAGCTGCAGACCGCGGAAGAGCATCATGCCGGCGAGGGTCACGATGAACGCGGGGATGCCCACATACGCCACCCAGAAGCCCTGCCAGGCACCGATGATCAGACCCACAACCAGACCGGCGACGATAGCCAACGGCCAGGGCACGTTGAAGTCGTTCATCATCTTGGCCACGATCACGCCGGTGAGGGCGGCAACCGAACCGACCGAGAGGTCGATGTGGCCGGCGATGATCACCATGACCATACCGATTGCCAGGATCAGGATGTAGGAGTTCTGCGAGACGACGTTGCTCAGGTTGGTGGGCAGCAGGGTCGCGCCGTCGGTGAGACCGTTGAAGAGCAGGATGATCACTACCAGGCTGACCAGGATGCCCAACTGACGCAGGCTCGAGGTGTTGCCGTTTCCGAAGATCTTCTTCAGGTCTTTGATGCCGCTCATGCTGCATTCGCTTTCTTTTGGGTGGCGGTCATGCTCTTCATGAGCAGTTCTGGGTCGGCCGTTTCGGCCGTGAATTCGTTGGTGATGGCACCCTCGAAGATCGTGTAGATCCGGTCCGAAAGGCCCAGCAGCTCGGGGAGCTCGGAGGAGATCAGGATGATGCCCTTCCCCTGTGCGGCGAGCTGCTGGATGATCGTGTAAATCTCAAACTTTGCACCGACGTCGATGCCTCGGGTGGGCTCATCGAGAATCAGGATGTCCGGGTCGGTGAACATCCACTTGGCGAGTACCACCTTCTGCTGGTTTCCACCGGACAGGGTGTCCACGCCGCTCTCAACACTCGACGTCTTGATGCGCAGCTTTCCGCGGTAGTCTTCGGCGACCTCGTGTTCGGCACCCTCATTGACCACTCCGGCGGAGGAAATCTTGGAGAGCTTTGCCGAGACGACCGAGCGCTTGATGTCGTCCAGCAGGTTGAGCCCGAGGGCTTTGCGGTCCTCGCTCACGTAGGCGATGCCGTGCTTGATTGCCTCGGCCACGTTGCGAATCTGGATCTCCTGGCCGTCCTTGATGATGGTGCCCGAGATGAAGTTGCCGTATGAGCGCCCAAAGACGCTCATCGCCAGCTCCGTGCGTCCGGCACCCACCAGCCCGGCCAAGCCCACGACCTCGCCGCGGCGCACGTGCAGGGTCTCGCCCTTGCACACCAGGCGCTCGCTCGAGGTGGGGTGCTGGACGGTCCAGTCGTGAATCTCGAAGAAGTTCTCCCCCACGGTCGCGATGCGATCGGGGAAGCGGGACTGGAGACTGCGTCCCACCATGCCACGGATGATCCGGTCCTCATCCACAGCGCCCTCGTCCACCCGGAGGGTTTCGATCGCGTGGCCGTCACGGATGATGGTGATCGAGTCGGCGATCTGGGCGATCTCGTTGAGCTTGTGGGAGATGATGATCGAGGAGATTCCGCGGCCCTGCAGGCCCTTGATGAGGTCGAGCAGGTGCTGCGAGTCGGTCTCGTTGAGGGCCGCGGTCGGCTCATCCAGAATGAGCAGCTTGACCTGCTTGGCGAGCGCCTTGGCGATCTCCACCAGCTGCTGCTTACCCACACCGATGTCCTTGATCTGAGTGTCGGGGTCCTCGCTCAGGCCCACCCGAGCGAGCAGTTCCACGGCGGCGAGGCGGGTGGCCTCCCAGTCGATGGCTCCACGCTTGGTGACCTCGTTGCCGAGGAAGATGTTCTCGGCGATGGAGAGTTCGGGGATCAGCGCGAGCTCCTGGTGGATGATCACGATTCCGGCGGCCTCACTGGCGCGAATGTCGCGGAAGCGCTGCACCTCGTTCTGGTAGACGATGTCGCCGCTGTAGCTTCCGAACGGGTACACCCCCGACAGAACCTTCATGAGGGTCGACTTCCCGGCACCGTTCTCGCCACAGATGGCGTGAACTTCGCCGGCGCGCACCGCCAGGTTGACCTCGGAGAGGGCAAGAACACCGGGGAATTCCTTGGTGATGTTCACCATCTCGAGGATGTTGGGCTTAGCGGCCATCGGGGAACACCTCCCGGATTCGGGTCGGCGCGATGATGACAGTGAGCATGGCTCCCTTTCGCTGGACAACGTTGTCACTCCCACTCTCGGAGTGGGGCTTTTGGTCCAAATGTGACCGTTCACATTTGGTATCAATAAATTAGGCCCAACCCGGTGAGGATGTCAATCTCGGAGAGATAACGATTCTTCTGGGGGGCCAACTACGGCTAGTTTTCGCGGTTCTTCTCGGGCCAGTTCTGGCGTGTCGGAACCCGGGCGGAGGACTCACGGACCAGCAGCGGGGCCGGCAGAATGACCGACCGCGCACCCTCTCCCTCGAGCTGCGCGATCACCTCCTGCACCATCCGCCGACCCACGGCGGAAAAGTCCTGCCGCACGGTGGTCAGCGGAGGGAAAAAGTGACCTGCATCGGGGACGTCGTCGAAACCCACCACGCTCACATCCTCGGGCACCCGCACCCCGGCCTCCCGAAACGCGTGAATGAGCCCAAGCGCGACCTGATCGTTGAGCGCAAACACCGCGGTGAACGGGTCGCCGCGCAGCAGCTCCTTGCCCGCCTGATAACCAAAACTCGCGGTGTGTTCGCCGAGGATCGGCGGGTGCATGCGCAGCTCGGCCTCCCCGATTGCCGCCAGGAACCCCTGCATCCGTTCGTCGGCCTCGATCCAGTTTTGGGGGCCACCCACATGCAGAATCTCGGTATGACCAAGCTCGATCAGGTGCTGAACCGCCTGATAGGAGCCCTGATACTGGTTGACGGCCACGTTGAAGGCCCCGGGTCGATCCAGCGAGTCCGCCACAAACAGCGGCACCCCGGGGGCGGCCGCGGCCACGGTGGATACCAGCTTGGCCTGGGGCGCGATCACCACGATCGCCTCAACTCCCTGGGCGAGGAGGCGCTCGATGTCGTCCTCGACACCCACGCCGATTCCCATCGCGGTGACCAGCGCCAGCCGGTAGCCGTTAGCGTTGGCCTCCTGCTCCATCGCGATCATGATGGCCTGCGGACCGTACAGCGCGGTCGAATGAGTGGATAACACCCCGATCATGCGGGTGCGCTGACTGGCCAAAACCCGCGCCGCCTGGTTGGGCCGATACCCGATTTCCTCGATCGCGGCGAGCACCGCGAGCCGGGTTTTATCCCGGATCTTGGGTGAGTTATTGAGCACCCGGGACACGGTTTGGTGGGACACTCCCGCGGCCGCCGCGACATCGCGGATATTGGGTGCCCGACCGGCTGGTCGTGCGTTCACTAAGACTCCTCAGAGCTGTGCGGGAAAGCGGCGATGCCACCCGCAAATAAGAATTCCGGGCCTCACAAGGCGAGCGGTGGCCTTCCCGGGAGCAGGGCCGAAACGAGTCGGCGCGGCTACCTTCCACACGATACAACACGTCCGCATACACGCCACGAACTTTATTCGCGACACGGTCGAATCGTTTCGACGGGTCCGACAAATCCGCCCCGGCATCTGAACACAGACGCCGGGGCGGTTGATGGGAGTGAGCCTATGCGGGCGCCACGACCCCCGAGAGTACCTGGTGAAGTTCCTTCGCCTCGTCGTCGTTCACGGAGACCACGAGTCGTCCGCCCCCCTCAAGTGGGACACGCACGATGATCAGGCGCCCTTCCTTCACGGCCTCCATCGGTCCGTCCCCAGTCCTGGGCTTCATCGCTGCCATTCGGTTCCCCTTCCGTGGTTTCCTGTTCCCATTATCAGCCATTTGGGGCACCCGTGGAAATCCAAGGCGACTTATGACGATCCAGACAACCCGACATAACGGACATGGAATGTCGCCGCCGCCGTGCTTCCATCGAACTTCGGATCACCGCCTAAGCGGGACCTGATCGGGTGTTTACCTGACTGCACCGATCACTAACAGCAAACCCGACAGGATGCAATTTGCGTCAGTAAATCCGCCTATTGTTAATATCACCGGTGCGGCAAAAACCACCGAAATTGGACGGAATATCCTCGCTCGGTGAGGTGTCGAAGGTGGCTTTTAGTCCAAATCGGAGGTGCTCAACCAGGCCCGCAGACCCCGTTCGCAGTCCTCGATTTCCGCCACCGCGACGCGCTCATCATCGGCGTGGGCACGCAGCGGATCGCCGGGTCCATAATTCACCGCGGGGATTCCCAGAGCCGAGAATCTCGCCACATCGGTCCACCCATACTTGGGCAGCGCGGGCACTCCCAGTGCGGTGAGGAATCGCTTCGCGAGGGGGGCGTCGAGACCCGGACGGGCACCCTCGGCGCGGTCCACCACGGTGATATCCCACTCGCCAAACAGATCGGTGAGGTGGGCGATGGCCTCATCGGCGCTCTTATTCGGAGCGAAGCGGTAGTTGATGTGCACCATGCACTCGTCGGGAATCACGTTGCCGGCGATGCCGCCGGTGATTCCCACGGCATTCAGACCCTCGCGGTAGACCAGGCCCTCAACCTCGATCTGGGCGGGCTGATAGGCGGCAAGCTTTTCCAAGATCGGGGCGGCCGCGTGGATCGCGTTCTCCCCCACCCAGGCGCGCGCCGAGTGTGCGCGCAAACCGCGGGTACGCACCTCAATCCGCACGGTTCCGTTGCATCCCCCCTCGATTTCGGCGCGGGTCGGTTCACCAAGAATCGCGAAGTCGCCCTCAAACAGGTCGGGGCGAGCCTCGGCGAGCAGGCGCAATCCGTTGAGGTCGCTGGAGACCTCCTCGTTGTCGTACCACATCCAGGTGATGTCCACCGCGGGATCGGTCAGCTCGGCGGCGAGCGCCACCTGCACGGCCACGCCCCCCTTCATGTCCACGGTCCCACGTCCGATCAGGTGGTCGATTCCGTCGACGAGCTCGCGACGAATCGGCAGGTTGTTGTTGATCGGGACGGTATCCACGTGCCCGGCGATGATCACCCGCTGGGCACGGCCCAGGTTGGTGCGCGCGGTCAGGGTGTTGCCGTGACGGATCAGTTCCAGGTGGTCGAATCCCTCGAGGGTTGCCACCAGACGATCCACCAGGTGGGCCTCGGCACCGGACACCGAGGCTTCATCGCAGATCTCACGGGTGAGCTCCACGGTTCCGGCGGACAGGTCAAACGGGAGGGCGATAGGCGTGGACATACCCTCGAGTCTAGGGTGTTCGGGCAACCCATCACGCCCGGATATCGGAGTGAATATCGCCGGAAACCGCGAATTCGCAAGCATGTGCAGCGACACACAGACGCGTATCCGGCGCGAATTCGCTAGCCTTACAGCATGAGTGCAACAGATTCCGCCGCGACCCCCGCCAACGCCTGGGGCTATGGCCTCGCGACCATCACCGACGCCGGTACCGTCCTGGACACCTGGTACCCCGCACCCGAGCTGGGAACCCTGCCCGAGGGGCGCGAGCGCTGGTTCACCCCCGCCGAGATTGAGGATCTGACCGGACCGGATGAGCGCCGCGGCGTGCGTCTGGAAGCCGTGACCGTGGAGATCACGCTGTCCGAGGCACCCGCCAGCACGAGCGACGCCTACCTGCGTCTGCACCTGCTCAGCCACCTCAAGGTGGCCCCCAACACGATCAACCTCGACGGAATCTTTGCCTTCCTGCCGAACGTCATGTGGACCACCGCCGGACCGGTTGAGCCCGAATTCTTCGACGCCAACCGCCCCCGCCTGACCCGCGCGGGCATCAGCCCGGTGGGCCTGGACAAGTTCCCGCGTCTGCTGGACTACGTGAGCCCCGCCGGTGTCCGCATCGCCGATGCCTCCCGAGTTCGCCTCGGCGCACACCTCGCCCCGGGCACCACCGTCATGCACGAGGGCTTTGTAAACTTCAACGCCGGCACCGTGGGCACCTCGATGGTTGAGGGCCGCATCTCCCAGGGTGTCGTGGTGGGCAACGGCTCGGACATCGGTGGCGGTGCCTCGATCATGGGCACCCTCTCCGGCGGTGGAACTCAGCGCATCACCATCGGCGAGCGCTCGCTGCTGGGTGCCAACTCGGGTATCGGCATCTCGATCGGTGATGACTGCGTGGTGGAGGCAGGTCTGTACGTGACCGCCGGCACCAAGGTCACCCTGCTGGATGGCGACCGCGCCGAACCGCGCCGGGTCAAGGCCGCCGAGCTCTCCGGTGTGGCCAACCTGCTGTTCCGTCGCAACTCGCTGAGCGGTGGCGTGGAGGTCCTGCCGCGCTCGGGTGTGGGCATCGTCCTGAACGCAGCGCTGCACGCGTAGGCATCTTGTACACAACCGGCCGGGGCGATTCGCTCCGGCCGGTTGTGTGTTTTTCCACTGGTCATCTCGCGCGGCCCCGCCTGTTTGTGTGTCCGCTCGCGTCGGTTCGTCCTTGGTGCGGCGAGGCGATTAGCGGCACACTGGAATCATGACTGCTTCTGGTGCCCGCGAGATCGAACGCAAATATGACGTCCCCGATGCGGCGGTGCTGCCGGATCTGACCGCTGCGGTCCCCGGCCTGCTGGCCGACGCTCCCCACACGTTTGAGCTGGCCGCAACCTATCTGGACACCGCGGACGGTGACCTGGCCCGTGCCCGCACCGCGCTGCGACGCCGCGAGGGCGGGCACGATGCCGGCTGGCACATCAAGGCCGACACCCCGCAGGGACGATTCGAGACTCAGTGGCCGCTGGACGAGCCGGTCGATTCCGCTTCCTCTTCCTCAATCGATGAGGCCTCGGCTGCGGCAGCCGTGGGATCGGCGACTAACGGGTATTCCGCCGACGCAACCCCGGTCGTGATCCCCGAGGTCATCCGCACCGAGCTGGCCACCCGGCTGGGCCTGGATGACGCGATCTTCGCCCCGATTGCGATCCTGCGCACCACCCGCACCATCGTGACCCTCCGCGACTCCGACGGCAACGTTCGGGTCGAGATCGCCGATGACACGGTCATCGCCCACGACGTTTCCGCCGACATCACCCGCACCTGGCGCGAGTGGGAGGCCGAATTCCTGCCGCTGCCCGGTGCCACCGCAAACGACGAGGCCGCCGAAGCCGAGGCGAACACCCTGCTCGGAGCGGTCGAGGCTCGCCTGGCCGAGGCCGGCGCGGTCGCCGCCTCCTCGCACTCGAAGATCGCCCGCGCGCTGGGCCGCTAGCCCTCCACCGCTACCCAGGTGGCGGCAGTGTCCACCGCATCATGAGGAGCGCTCTCCGGTGCCCCGATGTGGCCCCAGGCCGCGGCGAGCGTGCACAGGACAATAACCGCGGTGGCGATCAGCAGCGTCCACGTGGATCGGGTGCGCCGGATCCACCAGGCGACCACCGCACACACCAGGGCCGCTCCAGCAAATGCGGTGATGGCCAGGCTGGGAACCTGATCGGGTGACAGGGTTTTGGGGGCGGTGAGTCCGAGTCCAAAGGTCGCGATCCGATCGTGGGAAAGCAGCCACGCTATCCCCGCCATGAGCAGCGCGGCCATGCTCAGGGCGTAGGCCGCACGCTGGGCCCCGGCTCGCGAGTGATGCCGAATATCCGGGGCGTCTCGATGGGCGAAGACGCGGGCGCTGGCGCGTAAACCAACAACAAGATACAGGGAGAACACGTATCCGGCGATGCCGGCCCACCCGGCACCCACCATGAGGATCAGCAGCTGAAACACGGCAAAATCGCCGAGGAAATAGGTGCTCTCGTCCGCGGTCAGGATGATTCCCGCAGGAACCCCTACCCCGATCACAACCATCACCGGTGTGAGGATGCGCCAAACCAGGTAGCGACGTGCCGTGGATTCGCGCTCGGGTTGACACAGAACGACCGCCACAAGAGCCCAGACGACCAGGGTACCGGCCCCTACCAAAATGGTAGGCCATCCGGTTTCGGGGTTCTCAGACTGCCCAGCTGGGGGAAGCAGCGTGTGCGCAACCGCCTCAATCGTGCTGAGCGTCAGCACAGGTGCGCCCGCGGAGCATCCCAGCAGAATGGCCGCCACAAGGACGAGACGGCGGTGGGTGTTACTCAGGCGTCGGATGGTGTTTGCTGCGTGCGCGACCACGATCGATCCCAGCAGAATGACCAGCGCACTCATGCTGACCGCTAGCCCGGTGACGCTATCACGACCCGCAATCTGCGGCACCGCCAGGCCGAGCAGAATGATGACGGTCCCGGCGACGGTCCCGATCAGTGTCAACCGTGCCTGACGCCAGCCGCGCTGAAGCGCACGGTGGTCCCGAACCGTGTCCGGAGTGATGAGCGCAACGGTGTCAACCATGCGCCGAGCGTACAGCACCGCCCCCGGTGGCCTGCAACCCCCGGAAGGCGCTGGTTTCATACCATTCGAGCGTCCGCTAGGTGCCGGTGACCACCGCCAACGCGCTCCGCGGATCGGTCAGGAGGTGTCTCTGCTCCGCATGGTCGCGAAAATAGATGATGATCTCCGCCACCGTTACCGGGTCCGAGGCCAACTGCGATTGTCCACGAACGTACATGGAACCGTCGGCATCCGAGATCATAACAACACGAGCGCGGGTCACCACGCCTACAGAAATCGCTCGCAGATCTTCCCACAAGATCAGTGTCACCTTGGCGTGTTGAGGCTCTCTCCAACGCAGCCCGACGGGTGATACTTCCAGACCGCGAGGACCAGGGACAAGTAGCCGTCGAAGTAGATAAGCCAGAAGCCCAGTACCAATACCGGTCGTAACAACCCCAGCGACGAAGCCGCCCGAGCGGTAATTGGCTCCGCCAGGCTTGGTCTGAAAGATCGGCTCCCACCCGGGAAGTACCCAACTCGCACAGAGCACAACTCCGAACGCGGTAAATGCAAGAAGGCTCAACACCAAGAGAATTCGTGGCACACGCTGCGGGGAAAACACGAGTGGCCCGGTATTTGGAACTCGGATCGAACCAGCTCGGATCCTCAGCGACGCATAAATCCCCGCCCCAGCGACAAAGCATCCCGTGAGCGCAAAAAGCCACATAGCCAGAGTGAAGGCTGCACTAGAGCTCGTCTGAGCGAGCGTGCCGGCGACTCCCCCAAAAACCGCTCCCAGAACGAAAACCATAATCGGCGGGCGCAACTTCAGGTAGTCGTGATCAGGCACAATTCGCGGGTTACGAACCCTAATACGGACCGTCATCTACCAATGCTCGCTGACCTATCCAAAGACATATCCGAAATCACCATTATCGATCGCTTCTCGAACATCGAGCGGTACACCGTTTTCCCAACCGCTTTTAACCGCGTATCCCCCCAGCACTGCCACGGCTGCAACAATAAGCGTCAATGCGACCGGTGGCAACGCAGTCCCAGGAGCCGCTGCTCCCAGAACTGCAGGCACGCCGTACCCGGCGACTGTCCCCAACCCAGCACCGCTTAGCCCACCGACAAGTTCAGCCGACCAAGACCCTCCAGCCCCGACAATAGCCATCCCAATCGCTACATCGATAGCCGGTCCGGCCAGCGGGACGACTTTGGTACCCACGCGGATTTTTTGGAGTTCGGCGCGGAGCGCGCTGCTTCTGATCCCGAGGTCTTGCTTCGAGAGTCCTTTGATCGTTGCACGTCGAGCAGGGTTATTTGAGCGTGCACGGGCGTTGAAGGTTTTGTAGTTTTCCGTTGCGATTCGTGCTTCCTCCGCATAAATCGGCTCATAGAAATTCCAACGACGCTGGGTATCGTCGAGATAGAACCCTCGGACAAATTCGTTGCCGAGCTGAAGTTTCGCGTAGGCATCGGCGAGGGGTTTGAACTCTTCCAAACGGGCAATGAACCCGCCCAGGTGCTCGGCAATCCAAACGTCCAGATCCGAATGCCAGACCTCAACATCGGTCTCGATCTTTCGATACCTGGCTATCGCGATTTGATACATTTCGGACGTCATGGGGACCAGGCACTCGCCGTTTGGGCCTACCTCCGTGTATGCCGGTGTTGGCGTACCTGCCGGAGCCATGAATTGTCTCGGGGCCAGGGGTGGTGCAATACTGTTGCCCGCCACAACCAAGTAGCTCTCGAGAGCGTCACTCGCCCAATCGGCAAACTTGTCACGTCCCCGTTCGAGTCGGCGTGCATATGCTCGAATTGCCGAGGCCGCATCGGCGACATAGTTATCAACCGGATCGATGCCCTGCGCGATCACCGCGGCCGCCTGCCGAAAGGCATCCCCACCCTCGCCCTGCCAATAGTCCAGCGAGTCGATTGACATGTTCAGTAAGCCGTTATGGAGCGTATTAACGGCATTGTTGAGCCCGGGATCAAGCCAATCGGCCAGGGTATACAGCGCCGCACTATCACCCGAGATCGTCAAATCAATACCCATCAGTCGGTCCAGTCTGCGGCAAACCGGTTGAGCGAATCGACGATGTCGTCCTCGGTCCGCATCACGTCATCGAGTGCGGCAGTGGCTACGGCGGTGAGGCCCACCGCGGCGGCGGCACTCATCCGGGCGGCCTCGCTGATGAATTCAACAATTGAGGCGATCTCCTCGGTCGCAGCACCGGCGTCCCCTCCACCGGGAAATTTGTCCCGCGCATCCAGCACGTCCTCGGCGAGGATGCGCGGTTTTTTCAGTACCTCCCCCATGGATTCGCGGTCCACCTGAATCATCGTCATCGTAGCTTCCCTTCTGCGCGCAGGTGGGCCCCGATAACCGGGTCAAAACTCACCACATCAAAGAGAAAAGCCTCCTTGATTTCCCCCAGCCGATCCGTCTGAACCACGATCCACGGTTGTTCCGGACCGCACTGTGTGGCGAGGCGATCAAGTGCGGTGAACGCCAGAAGTGCCCGCTTACCGTCGCCGTGTGGACGGACCTCCACAAACTGGCGACCCAGCTCATCAATACGGATCGGAAGATACAGCATCGGCGGGATGATCGTGTTCCGCTGTACGGGCTCACCGTTGACAGCTTCGTGGGGCGATCTTCGCCCTCGTAGAAGCCCCTCGCCGATTCGCTGTGTAGGCATGGGGGCAACGATAGGTGCCGAGGGCACACATGGCCATCCCCCTGTCACCAGCGGGTTTGCCTGTGTCGCATTGAGTATGAAACACCGACGGCTCCCCCACACGCAACAACGCCACCCTCAACAGAGGGTGGCGTCGTGGTGCGCGGGCTCGTTAGCGCTGCGGCAGATCGCGCTCGGGCTCGCCGATTGTCGGAGCAAGCACTGTACTGCTGCGGCCTCGTTAGCGCTGCGGCAGATCGCGCTCGGGCTCGCCGATATACAGTTGCTGCGGCCGCCCGATCTTGTTCTGCGGGTCGAGGTTCATCTCGCGCCAGTGGGCGATCCAGCCGGGCAGGCGGCCGATCGCGAAGAGCACGGTGAACATGCGGGTCGGGAAGCCCATGGCCTTGTAGATCACGCCGGTGTAGAAGTCGACGTTGGGGTACAGGCGACGCTCCTTGAAGTAGTCGTCCTCGAGGGCCAGCTGCTCAAGCTCCATGGCCAGATCCAGCATCGGGTCCTTGACGCCGAGGGCCTGGAGTACCTCGGTGGCGCTTTCCTTGACCAGTTTGGCGCGCGGGTCGTAGTTCTTGTAGACGCGGTGTCCGAAGCCCATGAGCTTGACGCCGTCTTCCTTGTTCTTGACCCGCTCGACGAAGCGCTTGACGCCCTCGCCGGAGTCCTGGATACGACCAAGCATCTCCAGCACGGCCTCGTTGGCCCCACCGTGCAGCGGGCCCGAGAGGGCGTTGATGCCCGCCGAGATCGACGCGTACAGGTTGGCACCGGTCGAACCGACCAGGCGCACGGTCGAGGTCGAGGCGTTCTGCTCGTGGTCCGCGTGCAGGATCAGCAGACGATCAAGCGCGGTGGAAAGCACCGGGTTGATCTCATAGTCCTCGGCCATGTTGCCAAAGTTGAGCTTGAGGAAGTTGTCTACGAAGCTCAGCTTGTTGTCCGGGTACAGGAACGCCTGACCCAGCGACTTCTTGTGTGCATACGCGGCAATCACCGGCAGCTTGGCCAGCAGACGAATGGTGGTCAGCTCGACGTGCTCGGGATCGTGCGGGTCGGCACCGGATTCGTAGTAGGTCGACAGGGCCGAGAGGGCACTGGAGATGACCGACATCGGGTGTGCGGTGTGTGGCAGAGCCGAGAAGAAGCGCTTGAGGTCTTCGTGCAGCAGGGTGTGACGGCGAATCCGCTCGTCAAACTCGCCCAGCTGATCGGCCGTGGGCAGCTCGCCGTAGATCAGCAGCCACGCCACCTCAAGGTAGGTGGATCCGGCAGCTAGCTGCTCAATCGGGTAACCGCGGTAGCGCAGGATCCCCTCGTCACCGTCGATATAGGTGATCTTGGACTTGGTTGCCGCGGTGTTCACAAAACCGTAGTCCAGTGCGGTCAGTCCGGTCTGGCGCGTCAGCGATGACACATCCAGACTGCTCGCGCCCTGGGTTGCGCCCAGGATCGGGAATTCGGCGCTGCCGCCCGCAAAGGTCAGGGTAGCTTTCTGCCCGGCAAGATCGTTGTGCGCTCCGTTGTCGCCCACGGTGCCTCCTTGGTTGATTTTCGCTCGTGGCCACCTGCGCAGTCGTCTACGCTGGCGGCCCGGGGTACGGCACTCGGGGTAGAGGCCTCATTTGGGGAAGGTTCGCTCCCATCCTAATCGGGTATTGAGATGGAAATTACGCCATCTCGATGTTCGGTTGGGATTCCCCGTTATTTTTCCGGCTACGCCGCCGGAGTTTGGTTCCCCTCGGTCGAACGTGCACGCAGCCGGGTTGCGGCGCGGGCAATGTCCGCATCACTCGCGGTCAGCGAGAGACGGACGTGCTGAGGGGAAAAGTCTCCGTAGAAGTGTCCGGGCCCGGCCATGATACCGAGTTCGGCGAGGTGTCCGAGTGATTCCAATGCTGGCTTACCCTCTGTTACCCAAAGGTAAAGACCCGCTTCACTTCCCTCCAGGGTGAACCCGGCGGCCTCGAGCGCGGGCAGCAGCACCGCGCGGCGGGCGCGGTAGATCTCCCGCTGCGCTGCCACGTGGGCATCGTCGCCGAGAGCCACGGTCATCGCGTGCTGGAGCGGCGCGGGCACGATCAGCCCGGCGTGTTTGCGGACGGTGACCAGGCGCGCAATCAGAGCGCTGTCTCCGGCCACGATGCCCGCACGGTACCCGGCCAGGTTTGACTGCTTGGACAGGGAGTAGATAGCCAGGCGTCCGGTACGGTCGCCGAGGCGGTCATCCAGGATGCTGGGGATCGGGGTTTCATCCCACGGCTCATCCCAGCCCAGCTCGGCGTAGCACTCGTCGTTGACGATCACCGCGCCCAGTTCGCGGGCGCGTTCGGCCCGCACAGCCAGATCCTCGATCGACCACACGCGGCCGTCGGGGTTACCGGGGCTGTTGAGCCAGATCAGGCGGGTCGATTCGGGCCACTCGGCTGGATCGTCGGCGGCCACAAACTCGGCACCGGCGATGGCCGCACCGATCGCATAGGTTGGGTAGGCCACGCGCGGTCCCACCACGGTGTCTCCCGTCCCGAGACCCAGCAGGAACGGCAGCAGCGCCACCAGTTCCTTGGATCCGATGGTGGGCAGCACGGCGTCAACACCGAGCCCGCTGGCACCGCGGCGACGGGCGTACCAGTCACCAATCGCGACCCGGAGATCTTTGGTCCCGATCGTGGTCGGGTATGCGTGGGCATCGGTGGCCTCGGCGAGCGCCGCCCGGATCACATCCGGGGTCGGGTCCACCGGGGAACCGATCGAGAGGTCAATCATCCCCTCGGGGTGTGATTTTGCCGTCTCGATAAACGGTGCCAGCGTGTCCCAGGGGTAATCCGGGAGCGGCTGCAGCGCCACCGTTAGCCCGCCTGCGGGGGCAGGGCGGAGATCACCGGGTGATCAAAGTCCAGGGTACCGAGCTTGGCCGCGCCGCCCGGGGATCCGATCTCCGAGAAGAATTCGACGTTGGCCTTGTAGTAGTCGGCCCACTCGTCCGGAAGGTCATCCTCGTAGTAGATGGCCTCGACCGGGCATACCGGCTCACAGGCACCGCAGTCCACGCACTCGTCGGGGTGGATGTACAGCGACCGTTCGCCCTCATAGATGCAGTCGACGGGGCATTCATCGATGCAGGCGCGGTCTTTAACATCCACACAGGGCAGGGCAATGACGTAGGTCACGGTGAAACGGTCCCTTCAGAACAGAACGAATAGAAAAGGTTTTAGGCGCGGTGCTCGGCGTTACCGGGCACCCCGGGTTGCTCGGGGATGCGACGCACGGGTGCGGTGAATCGCGGCCAGGCGATCACGATCGTGGCGATCAGCACGGGACCCAGGGTCCACACGAGCGAGTACAGCGACTGGTCGATCAGCACCGCGCCGCCCGGGCCCGGCAGGGTGAACAGGGCGATCATGCCCACCAGGCCGATGCCGGTGGCGATCACGGACCCGCGGCCGGGATAGAGCAGACGCATGCCCATCATCAGCGCGAGTGAGGCCAGGAGGCCCAGGAGGAGTCCGTAGGGGATCTCGACACCGGCAATGCTCAGGGTATTGGGGTGGGCAACCGTTCCGATTGCTCCCACCAGCGCACCCAGCAGGAATCCCAGCACCATACTCGGGATGCGTGAGGTCTTCGGCTCGGTTTCGGCCGGGCCCGCGGCGTAGGCGGGCGTCGTCACCACGGGTCCACTCGGAGTGCTCCGAGTGGGCTGGGGGAAATCGACAGGACTACTCACCCGGCTAGTCTACTCCGCCCTTCCCTGGGAGGTGCGCCGGGTGCCGATCTCGGACTCCGGTCTTCCGTGTCTACTTAGGGCATGCTAGCCTTCATTTCACGGCACCCGTTGACGCCACGAGCGACCGTAATTCCCACTCGTTCCGGCCCTCGGATCCGCGCCTTGGCGCGTTCGACCGCCCCTTCGTGAAGTGATAACCACGTTGTTTGCTAACTACCTCATTGGTCTGCGTGAGGGGCTTGAAGCCGCCCTCATCGTCGGCATTCTCATTGCCTACCTGGTCAAAATCGACAGACGAGACCTTCTCGGTCGTGTCTGGTTTGGTGTGGGGATCGCAATTGTCCTCGCCCTGGGCGTGGGCGCGATTCTCACCTGGGGTCCCTACGGACTGAGCTTCCAGGCCCAGGAAATCCTTGGCGGCGGGCTGTCCATCGTGGCCGTCGGGTTCGTCACCTGGATGGTGTTCTGGATGGGCCGCACCGCCGCCGAGCTCGCCGGCAACCTGCGCTCGGGCATCGATAAGGCCGCCCAGGGTGCGGGCTGGGGTATCGTCCTGCTGGCCTTCCTCAGCGTCGGCCGCGAGGGCGTTGAAACCGCCCTGTTTGTCTGGTCCACCGTGGGACCCAGCACCGATGCCACCTTGGGGGCCGCCTGGGGTGCGTTCACCGGCGTGCTGCTGGGGATTCTGACCGCCGTGGTAATCGAGATCCTGATCTATCGCGGCCTGCTGCGCATCAACCTCTCGCGCTTTTTCACCTGGACCGGTTATGCCCTGATTGTGGTCGCCGCGGGTGTGCTCGCCTACGGCATCGGCGATCTTCAGGAGGCTGGCGCGCTGCCCGGCTGGGGTGCCCCGCTCTATGACATCAGCGGTCTGATCCCGCCGACCAGTCCGCTGGGCTCGGTCCTGGGCGGCATCTTCGGGTTCACCCCGATTCCCACCCCACTCCAGGTGATTGCCTGGGTCCTCTACCTCGTGATCGCCCTGATTCTTTTCACCCGGCTGGTGCGCTCAAAGCGGCGCCCGGCTCCCACCCCCGTTCCCACTACCCCGCTTGGAGAAACCGCATGAGCGTGTCCACCATCCGCCCCGCCCGCCTCGTCGGCCTGACCTCCGGAGCGGCCCTGCTGGTGCTCGCCCTGGCCGGCTGCGTTCCCAATAACCCGACCTCGGGTGAGGCGCTCACCGTGGACATCACCGACACCACCTGTGTGGTCTCGGCGAACACGGCGCAGGCGGGCACGGTCAAGTTCACCGCCAAGAACACCGGCTCCCAGGTCAACGAGTTTGAGATCCTGGCCGCCGATAAGTTGCGCATCGTGGGTGAGAAGGAGAACATCACCCCGGGTCAGAGCGTCGACTATGTCACCCACCTGGAACCCGGTACCTACTACACCGAGTGCAAGACCGGCATGGTTGGTGAGGGTGTGGGCACCACCAAGTTCACGGTGACCGGAAAGTCCGCCAAGGTGGACGCCAGCAAGCAGCAGCAGATCGACACCGCCGTGACCAACTACATCGGGTACATCAAGGACCGCACCGCCGCACTGGTCCCCGCGGTCAAGGAGTTCACCGAGGCCTACCGCAACGGCGACGACGAGAAGGCTCGGGCCCTGTTTGGTCCGGCCCGCGTGAACTACGAGCGGATCGAGCCCACCGCCGAGGCCTTCGGCGACCTCGACCCCAAGATCGACATCCGCGAGGGTGATGCGAGCGAGGACGGCGTGCCCTTCATCGGCTTCCACCGGATCGAGAAGGACCTGTGGGCCCCGGCGGGCTTCACCCCGAGCGATCCGGCCGGACGCGCCGAGCTCGCCGACGGGCTGGAGCAGAACATCCAGAAGCTCTACGACCTGGTCCACGAGCCCAAGTTCACCGTGAGCCTGGACGACATCTCCAACGGCGCCATCGGCCTGCTCGACGAGGTTGCCACCTCGAAGATCACCGGTGAAGAAGACGAGTTCTCGCACACTGACCTATATGATTTCCAGGCCAACGTCGAGGGTGCGGCGGTCGCCTACGGCAACGTGCGTGACATCGCCAAGGCCTCGGGTTCCGACGGTGCCAAGCTGGTCGAGTCGATCGATGCCAAGCTGGATGCGCTCAACAAGATGCTGGCAACCTACGGGTCGCTCGACACGGGCTTTGTGGCCTACAACACGCTGACCACCGATCAGGTCAAGGAGCTCTCCGACGCAATCAACGCGCTCTCCGAGCCGCTGTCCAAGCTCACCCACACGGTCCTCGGGGTTTCCTCCAAGTGAGTGGCACCGAGCGCGAACCCGCCGACGCATCCGTGACGGCATCCCCCGCCGAGTCTCCCTCGGAAACCGCTGTACCCACGTCCGGGGTCAGCCGGCGAGGCCTGTTGGGCCTCGCCGGGGCCGCCCTGGGCGGGCTCGCGCTCGGCGGTGCCGGCGGCGCGATCACCGCCTCCGCGGTGGCCGCCACCGACACCAACACGCAGTACCCGTTTTTTGGTGAGCACCAGTCGGGCATTGTGACGCCCACCCAGGACCGGCTGCACTTTGCCGCATATGACATCACCCCCGGTACCACCCGGGCCGATTTGATCGCGCTGCTGGAGGATTGGACGGCCGCCGCCGACCGGCTCACCCGCGGGCTCGACGTCTCCGAAACCGGTGCCGTGGGCGGACCGGCCCTCGCCCCGCCGGACGATACCGGTGAGGCGCAGGGGCTGCCCGCGAGTGGACTGACGCTCACCTTCGGCTTCGGTCCCGGCGTCTTCACCGACGCTCATGGCAACGACCGCTTCGGTCTGGCGTCCCGCAGGCCCGCCGAGCTGGTAGACCTCCCCACCTTTGCCGGCGACGCCCTGGAGGAGGCATCCAGCGGCGGAGATCTGTGCATTCAGGCCTGCGCCAACGACCCCCAGGTCGCCGTGCACGCGATCCGTAACCTGTCCCGGATCGCGTTTGGGCGGGCCTCAATCCGCTGGTCCCAGCTGGGATTTGGGCGCACCTCGTCAACCTCGAAGGCGCAGGTCACCGAGCGTAACCTGTTCGGGTTCAAGGACGGCACGGCCAATATCACCGCCGAGGAAACCGACGTGGTGAACAAGGACGTCTGGGTGGGGGGAAACTCCTGGCTGGCCGGGGGCAGCATCCTGGTGGCCCGTAAGATCCGGATGATCATCGAGACCTGGGATCGCACGAGCCTCGACGAGCAGGAGCACGTCATGGGCCGCACCAAGGGCACCGGCTCTCCCCTCTCCGGCGGCGATGAGTTCACCCCGGTGCGGTTCAACCATGCGGGCCCCGATGGGCGCAAACTCGCGATGGATTCCCACGTGGCCCTCGCCCATCCCGACCACAACCACGGCGCACGCCTGCTGCGTCGCGGTTACAACTATGTGGACGGCAATGATCAGTTGGGCCGGCTCAATGCGGGCCTGTTTTTCCTGGCGTTCCAGGCCGACCCGCGTACCGCGTTCATCCCCATCCAAAAGCAGCTCGGTCACTCAGATTTACTTAATGAGTACATTCGTCATGTTGGATCGGCGATTTTTGCGGTGCCACCGGGGGCGAAGCCCGGAGAACACATCGGGGCGGGCATTTTTGGATAGGGCAAAACCCTGCGTCGATGAGGCGTGTTGCCCGACACTGGCGTATTCTAAAAACTTCTGCCCTTTATTCCTGCCCCGAAAAGGAACGCACGCGCACGCCTCATGACCCACCTTCCCGCCGCCGATATCCGCATCGACGAGGCCCTGGTCTCGGAGCTGCTGCGATCCGGCGCACCCGCACTGGCGCACCACGCGCCGGTAGCCTCGGGCGAGGGTTTTGACGCGGTCATGTATCGGGTCGGTCCGGCACACGCGGTTCGTCTGCCCCGGCGGGCGCACGCGGCGGATCTGATCGAGATCGAACAGCGCTGGCTGCCGGTTCTCAGCGAGGGCGTGGCGACCCAGACTCCGGTGGCACTGCTCGCCGGCAAGGCGTGTGCGGAGTTCCCGCGCCCGTGGTCGATCGTGCCCTGGATCGAGGGGGAAACCGTCGCCTCGCTGCCGGTGGCCGAACGCTCCCAGGTGGCCGCCGACCTCGCTCGCTTTGTGGCGGACTTTCAGCGCGCGGCACCGGCCAGCGCACCCGCCAACGCGTACCGCGGGGTGCCGCTGCAAAATCGTGACCATGACGTGCGCGGCCGACTGCTCGGAGACACCATCCCGCAGTCGCCCGAGCTCCTGGAAATCTGGGAACAGGCCCTCCGCGCACCGGTCTGGAACGGCCCGGCACTCTGGCTGCACGGCGACCTTCACCCCGGCAATCTGATCGCCCTCGATGGCGCGCTGACCGGCGTCATCGACTTTGGTGACCTGACCGCCGGAGACCCGGCCACCGATGTCGCCACCGCCTGGTTGACCCTGAATAAGGAAGACCGCGCGGTCTTTTTTGAGACTTTTGAGCCCAGCTATGACCTGGACGAACCGCTGCTCGAACGCGCCCAGGGATGGGCCCTACTGATGGCCACCGCAATCCTTTCAGCGGTCCCGGATAACACGAATCTGGTGGGCATCGCCCGGCATACGCTGGACCAACTCCTGACCGAGGAACGTGGACTTTTCTAGCAGGTCAGCCCCCTAAAACGGGGGCATTTTTTCTGTCGTAATGCCCCCTGAAACGGGGCTACTCTATCGGTTTGACCCTTTTTAGCCTGGGATGAAGTGCACCTGTTCTGCGCTCCCATCTCAATAGCTCAACGAAGGAACTCACCATGACCGAGTCATCTTCGACCACGCCGGCTGACACCGTCGCGGTCCCCCGCACCTCCAAGCGCAAGGCCGTGCGCGCGGTCCTGGCCGGAGGACTCGTCCTGGGTGTCGGTGCAGCCGTCACCCTGGCCGCCTGGAACGACTCCGAGTTTGTCCAGGGAATTTTTGGTTCCGGTAAATTCGATCTTGAGGGATCGCTGACCGCGGGCGGCACCTACGCCAGCCACGCAACCGCGGGTGCCGCACCCACCCTGGCGTTTACGGCACCGCTGGCGTCGAACCTCTCGCCCGGCAACGTAACCTACGCACCCTACTTCGTGCGCCTGGCCGCAGGCACCACCACCGATGCTTCGGCACGGATCGCCAACGCGAGCGCCACCGACTCTGTTTCGGGTGCAGCCAACGCCGCAAACCTGACCTACAGCGTCTACAACCTGGCACCGACCGCCACGTGTAACGCCGCCGGTGTGGCCAGCCAAACCCCGATCGCCACGGGAACGAACCTCACCTCGGTCTCCGGTGCTACGGATATCACCCTGACCAAGGGTGCCGATGCATCCACTGCGGGTGGCTCTCGACTGCTGTGCTTCGTGGTGACTGCCGCTCCGGGTCTTGTCCAGGGCGGCACAACCACGGCGACCTGGCAGATCACCGCGACCTCGCTGTAGTCGGTTTTCTGATGGGCCGACACACTCGGCACTCACGCGCCGCAGCCGGATCCTCGTGGATCCGGCTGCGAGCGCTGCTTGCGGGCGGACTCGTCCTCGGCGTGGGAGGAACCCTGACCCTCGCCGCCTGGACCGACCAGGAAGTGGTCCAGGCGACCTTCAAGGCCGGTACGTTTGACATTATCGGCAGCACCGACGGCACCAACTTCACCTCCCATCCCACGGGGAGCGGTGCCACGCTGACCTTCGTGCCCACGGCCGGTGCCATGCTGCCTGGGCAAACCGTCTACGCTCCCTTCAGCGTCAAAACCGCACCAGGGAGCACCGGCGGTCTGCTGACCCCGATCGCCTCGGGCACCAACAACACCGGTCTCGGGGCCTACCTCACCTACCAGGTGTCGCGGGTGGCCACGCCGGCGAACTGCACCGCCGCGGGAATCTCCGGCGGCACCGTGGTTGTTCCGGCCGGTAGCTCACCCACCGTCGGCGGTTCCGAGCAGTTTGCCGTCGCCGGTGCCGGAACACAGACGATCACCTACTGCTTCGCCATCACCCTTCCCTCCAACGCCCCCAACGCAGCACAGGGCACCACTCTCAATGCGGTGTGGGGCATTAGCGGGACCACAGGATAACGTGATGAGCATCCTCGCCCCGCCTCCCCTCACTCGCGCCACTCGTGCCACCACGCGTCGTCCACCGGCGAAACGACTGAGCTCGCGCCTGGGTAACCTCCTGCTCAATCTGGCCGCGGTGGCCGGAGCGATCTGTATCCTGCTGGTCATCCTGGCCTTTTTCTTCAACATCACCCTGATCATGTTCAAGACCGGATCGATGGCGCCGACGATCCCCGCTGGATCGGTGGCGCTGGTGCGCGAGGTTCCAGCCGCCGAGCTGAAGGTGGGCGATGTGGTGACCGTGGACCGTCCGGGTCAGCTTCCCATCACCCACCGCATCACCTCGATCGTTCCGGGACCCGATGCCGAGGCTCGCACCATCACGATGCGTGGTGATGCCAACGCGACCGAGGATCCGGCCCCGTATACGATCCTGCACGCACGCATCGTGCTCGGATCGGTGCCCGGCCTGGCCCACGTCATCGTGTGGTTCGGGAATCCCTGGGTCCTGGGCGGGCTGACGATTGCGCTCTCGGCCCTGGTGACCTGGGCATTTTGGCCGCGCAACACCGCGCCCCCGCGTCACCGTGGCCGGCACGGTGCGGGCATCGGCTCGCGTGTGGGTACGGGATCGGCCGTGCTCGTGATTGGTCTCCTCGTCGGCGGTGTGCTCCTGACACCGGCCGCTCCCGCGCGTGCCGAGGGGGCAACCGAGCAGACCCTCACCGCGCGCACGTTCACGCTGGTGTCGGTCGCTGATTCCTATCGGATGGCCAACCTCACCCCGGGCGAACCCGTCACCTGGGACCTCGGCGTAAAGTCGCGCTCTACCGGGCCACTCTCGGTTTCGATGACGGCCTCGGGTGAGAGCCGTCTGGGGCTCGTGGCGGGGATTAGCGAGTGTGCGCAGCGTTGGGAGGGTACCATCTGCCCGCACGGTTCCCGAAGCGTAACCACGCCGGGGCCGCTGGCCCTCGACGGGGTGCAGCGCACCTTCTCCGATGTGCCCTCGGGAGGTACCCGCTGGTACCGCATGACCGTGACCATGCCCACCGCACCCGACCGAGCAGTGCCAACCTCGGCAACCAGCCGGGTGGTCTTGCGCATCTCCGACCCCGATGGCACCACCATCGAGGTACCGGGAGAACCCGGCACCCACACGCCGGGCACCGATCCGGCAACTCCCGAGGCCGCACTCACGCCCGCACCCGGTGCATCCGGAGGCCTCTCGCAGACCGGTGGCGCACTGGACCCGACCCGTATGATGCTCGCGCTCCTCGCAATCGGCACCGGCATCCTGATCGCCGGCATCGCCCGCCTGCGTCAGGGGGAACGGACATCATGAGCGGAGCACACACCCCCCGTCATACACGACCCCGCCGATATTTTCGAGCTCTGCTCGCGGTTACCTCACTCACACTTGCCGCGTTGGTCCTTTCATCAACTCGCTCAACACTGGCCAATTGGACCGCCGGGGAATCCGTCGGTGCCACCTTCACCGCCGTCACCTACGGCCAGGTGCCCGCACCGCTCACCTGTACCAAGCTGCCCGATGGAGGTCTGCTTGAACCCGGTTCCCGCGCCCAGGTTTCCTGGTCCGAACCGGCTGGCGCGCCGGCAGACATTGGCTATCAGGTCACCATGTCACGTAACGGAGCTAATACCACCACGCTGGCCCCTCAGAAGGAACGGTTCACCAACCTTTCCCAGGGGCTACTCTCCGCCCTCCTGGGTGCACTCCTGGGCAGTTCTGGCCCCATCGATATTGACGTGAGGACAGTCCAGCTCATCCCTGCCTCGGGCAATACGTACACGGTGGGGTGGTCCGCGGCTCAATCCACCCGCATTACGGTGAACTTTGGCACCCTACTGAGCGGTAGTTTCGGTTTTACCTGTCGCCCGGTTTAGAACGCAGAAAGCCCCGCGACTCCTTTCGGAGCCGCGGGGCGTTCGGGTGAAGCGGAGGGACTAGCCCTTCTGCTCGGCCTGCTTCTTCAGACGCGAGTACTCGCGCTGACGGTCGCCGGCGTTCAGTACCAGCTTGCGGATGCGGATCGCCTCGGGGGTAACCTCAACACACTCGTCTTCACGAGCGAATTCCAGGCTCTCCTCGAGCGACAGGATGCGCGACGGGGTCATCGACTCGAAGGAGTCCGAGGAAGCCGCACGCATGTTGGTGAGCTTCTTTTCCTTGGTGATGTTCACGTCCATGTCGTCGGCGCGAGAGTTCTCACCGATGACCATACCCTCGTACACGTCCTCGGTGGGCTGTACGAAGAAGCTCATGCGCTCCTGCAGGGCGATGATCGCGAACGGGGTAACCACACCGGAGCGGTCCGAGACGATCGAACCGTTGTTACGGGTGATGATCTGACCGGCCCAGGGCTCGTAGCCGGCGGCCAGCGAGTTGGCGATACCGGTACCGCGGGTCTGGGTCATGAACTCGGTACGGAAGCCGATGAGGCCACGTGCCGGAACAACGAACTCCATGCGAACCCAACCGGTACCGTGGTTCGACATACCCTCCATGCGACCCTTACGGGCGGCCAGCAGCTGGGTGATCGCACCCAGGTACTCCTCGGGGGCGTCGATGGTCAGGTGCTCGTAGGGCTCGTGAACCTTGCCGTCAACGCGCTTGGTCACAACCTGCGGCTTACCCACGGTGAGCTCGAAGCCCTCACGACGCATCTGCTCAACGAGGATCGACAGGGCGAGCTCGCCTCGACCCTGCACCTCCCAGGCGTCGGGCTGACCGATGTCGAGAACCTTCAGCGACACGTTACCCACGAGCTCACGGTCCAGACGGTCCTTGATCATGCGGGCGGTCAGCTTGTGGCCCTTGACCTTGCCCACGAGGGGCGAGGTGTTGGCACCGATGGTCATCGAGATGGCGGGGTCATCGATTTCGATGGCCGGCATCGGACGGATGTCCTCGGGGTCGGCCAGGGTGTCACCGATGGTGATGTCCGGGAATCCGGCCACCACAACGATGTCTCCGGGGCCACCGGACTCGGCCGGGTAGCGGTCCAGGGCACGGGTCATGAACAGCTCGGTGACGCGCACGTTGGAGTGGGTGCCATCGGCCTTGACCCAGGCCACGGTCTCACCCTTGCGGATGGTTCCGTTGATCACGCGCAGCAGCGCGAGACGACCGAGGAACGGCGAGGAGTCCAGGTTGGTGACCCAGGCCTGCAGCGGAGCCTCGTCGTCGTACTGCGGAGCGGGGATGTGCTCGATGATCGCTGCGAACAGCGGCTCGAGGTCTTCGCTGTCCGGCAGGCTACCGTTTTCCGGCTTGACGCTGGAGGCACGACCGGCCTTACCCGAGGCATACACCACGGGAACGTTCAGGATGGCGTCGAGGTCCAGGTCGGGGTGCTCGTCGGACATGTCCGAGGCCAGACCCAGCAGGAGGTCCTGGCTCTCGGCCACAACCTCATCGATGCGAGCATCGGGACGGTCGGTCTTGTTGACCAGCAGGATCACCGGCTTGTTGGCCTCGAGGGCCTTACGCAGCACAAAGCGGGTCTGCGGCAGCGGACCCTCGGAGGCGTCAACGAGGAGGCACACGCCGTCCACCATCGACAGACCACGCTCCACCTCGCCACCGAAGTCGGCGTGGCCGGGGGTGTCGATCACGTTGATGGTCATCGCGCCGTTGGTGGCGTGCTCACCCTCATACTGGATCGCGGTGTTCTTGGCGAGAATGGTAATACCCTTCTCGCGCTCCAGCTCGTTGGAGTCCATGGCACGCTCTTCAACGTGCTCGTGGGCGGTGAACGAGTTGGTCTGCTGGAGCATGGCGTCGACCAGGGTGGTCTTGCCGTGGTCAACGTGGGCAACAATAGCCACGTTTCGGAGATTCGCGCGCGAGGCAAGCGCCATGAAAGAGGTCCTTCGCAGGTGTTGACGCCGCGGCGGAAGGGCCCATGCGGCGAGGTGAACGGTGGGGCGCGGCTCGGCCCAACGTTATATTTTACCGCACCACGGAGTATCCAGCCTAACCGGTTCCTGGCTAACTCGGAAACTCCCCCGTTTGTTCACCTCGCGCACCGGGGCGAAACCCCGCTATTTCCGCCACCCCACGCGGGTCCAATCGGTGGGTTCAAACTGGGTGGCCCCAAAATTGGCAAGCCCCTTCGTAACCCCCACCACCGTGGGCCGCTGGAACAGCGGAATGATCGGCAGCGACTCCCAGAGATTACGATCAATCTCGTTGATGGTTGCCCGCTGCACCTCCGGGTCTTCCTCCCCCTCGGCCCGCTCGAAGAGTACGGCCAGGCGCGGATCATCAACCCCCGAATAGTTTTGCGGGGACTCCACCGATGCATACGAGTCGCGGCTTTCCACGATCGGGTCGAGCCCACCCGAGTAGCTAAAGATCGTGGAGCTGAACTGACGGGGCGTGACAAAGTCCTTGAATAGTCCGGAGGTCGGCACCTCATTGGCGACGGCCTGGATCCCGACCTCGGCCAGATCCGCGGCAATCTGATCCACCCGCTGCCTGCTCGTGGCAATGCCCGCGGGGATCGTAATGTCGATTTTCAGCGGTACCCCGTCCTTGGATCGGACCTTCTCTCCGGTGTATCCGGCGCGGTCCAGAATCTTCCGGGCGGCTTCCGGATCGTAGCTCAGCGCCTCCTTGCCGTTGGGCTGATAGCCCTTTTGTCCGGGCACGTACAGATAGTTTTCCACCAGGCTGCCGGTGAGGCCCATCGGCTCAACCACCGAGCGCAGGATCTGTTCCCGGTTGATCGCCTTGCCGATGGCTTGGCGCACGGCCAGATCGGCGAGCGGGCCCGTCGCCGTGTTGAGCGTCAGGTGGGTCCAGGGCAGCCCCTTGGATGCGAACACCTGGCCATCAGCACGGCTCTGCGCGGTCTTAAACGCATCGACGCTGGAGGCGATATCCAAGACGTCAAATTCCTTGTTTGCATACGCCTGAGCCGAGGCCGACTGATCCACTCCGCGCAGCACAATCTCGCTTAGCCGCGGCGGGGCTCCCCACCAGCGTTCATTGCGCACCAGGCGCACGGTGAGCTTATCCGGGGTTGACTCGGCGACACGGAAGGGCCCCGAGGAGGGAGGCCCCTGGGTGCGGAACGTCTCGTTGAACGCCGTCGGCGTTGCGGTAACGGCGGGCGGCAGCAACGGGAAAAACAGCGCCTGCCAGCTCGCGTAGACACGATCAAACACCACCCGCACCGAGTTGGGCTTCTCCCCCGCGGTGATCTGGGTGATGCGATCGTATCCGGTGGTGGCCACCGGCAGGTAGTCGGGGTTCGATCCGTTTTGCGACTGCCAGGTCCCGACAAAATCGGCCAGCCCGATCGGGGTGCCATCCTCCCACACGGCCTTGGGGTTGAGCGCGTACTCGATCGTGAACGGCTCGCCGGGCACCCGCTCGATCGACGTCGCAAAGTCCGGGTTGACGGAGCGCTGGCCCGAGTCGTCGACGTTGAACAGGCGAACGGTGGTCGGATAGATCACCGATGCCGTATCGCCCGTATAGCCATCGAGCTGGGAGAAGTTGAAGTTATCGGGGAAACTCTCCAACGGCAGGGTCAGGGATCCCCCGTCCTTGAGCTCGGCGGGTTCGGCGGCGTCATAGTCCGTTGTCGGCAGCTCTCCGGCGGTGGTCGGCCGGGCCTCCCGAGTGCCCGGGCTGCACCCCGCAAGGGAGACGGCCAGCAGGAGCACGAGGCCCCCGCCGAGGGTTTTGGTTGTGGTGTTCATCGATTTTCTCCTTATTGTGTGTGCTGCGGTGGGTGGGATCATCCGCCGTCGTGGCGGACACTGGAGGCGGTGTCCACGGTGTCTCGGACGGCATCGCCCACAACCGATACCGCCAGAACCGTGATGATGAGCGCCAGGGCCGGATACAGAAACAGCCATGAACGCGTGGTCGCGGCCGGGGCCCCGGTCGCCAGCAGGCTGCCCAGTGACAGGTCGGGAGCCTGAATCCCCAGACCAAAGAAGGACAGCCCGGCCTCGGCAAGAATTGCCACCGAAACCCCGACGGTCGCGTCGATGATCAGCAGTGAGGCAATGTTGGGCAGGATATGCCGGGCGATGATCCGCCGCGTCGGAACTCCCAGATAGCGTGCCGCCACAACAAACTCTCGCTCTCGCAGCGACCGGGTTTGGCCGCGCACCACCTGGGCCATGATCATCCAGCCGAACCCGGCCAGATACAGCGTCATCGTGAACCAGGATGATCCGCGAAACAGCGGGCTGATCAGAGCGAGGAGTAGGAGCCCGGGCAGCACCAGCAGCAACCGGATCAGGCCCGAGATGAGGCGGTCGATGGATCCCCCGGCATAGCCTGCCAGGGACCCCAGCACCGCGGCGATCAGCGTGGCACCGGGACCGGCGATCAGTCCGATCAGGAGGGAGATGCGCAGACCCGCGACCACCCGTGCATACATGTCCTGACCGATGTCATTGGTGCCCAGCCAGTGTTCGACGTCCGGGCCGACGCCGAGGGCGAGGGTGTCGCGTGCCAGCGGATCCACCGGCCACACCAGCGGACTCACGTAGAGCCAGAGGACAATCAGCAACAACGCACCGCCGCCCACCCAGAATCTCGGACGTCGGATCAGCCGACCAAGGAATCGCCCGCCGCCCGCCTTCTCCAGATGGGCGATGGTCTCACTCATGGAGGCCCCCGATCGTGCGGTGGGTGATCGGGGGTGCGCCCGCGGGTTGGGAGTGCTCGGTCGGTGCCGGGGCCCGCGGGATGGCCGCAATCAGGCTGCGGGTATACGCGTGCCGAGGGGTACCCAGCACCGTCGAGGTTGCCCCGGCCTCCACAATCTCCCCCCGAAACATTACCGCCGTGCGCTGAGCAATCTCGCGCACCGTGGCCAGGTCGTGGGCGATCAGCAGATAGCCGATGCCGGTCTCCTCCTGTAACCGGATCAGCAGGTCCAGAATCTCCCCGCGCACACCCACATCCAGGGCCGAGAGCGGTTCATCCAAGACCAGCAGCCGGGGTGTGGCCGCCAACGCCCGCGCCAGCTGCACACGCTGACGCTGACCACCGGAGAGTTCGTGGGCAGCGCGCGAGCGCAGGACGGCCGAGAGTTCGACCCGGCCCAGGAGCTCCGCAACCTCGCGGGTGCGCTGCGACGCGTCGCGGGTCTGCGGGAGCGCCTCGGAGATCAACTGTTCCACGTTCATCCGCGGATCCAACGCTCCCGAAGCATCCTGAAAGACCATCTGCACGTCCGGACGCAGCCGGGCGCGTTCGCGGCGGCTGAGGGTCGCCACGTCACGCCCCTCGATCGTGATGGTTCCCCCGGTCGGGGCCTGGAGCTCCAGGATTGCCCGGGCGGTGCTGGTCTTTCCGCTCCCCGACTCACCCACCAGCGCGAGGGTTTGCCCCCGGTTGAGCGCAAACGAGATCCCGCGCACGGCATGCACCGATGTCCCCCGCACTGTGCGGGCACGCGGATAGCGTACGTGAAGGTTTTCCACGCGCAGCAGGGTGCCGACCGGTTCCGTCACGGCCGGCTCGGCCGTCGGTATGACGCGCGCTCTCTCCCAGGCAAACCGGGAAGCCGCGGCGACCAGGGACGAGGTATACCCATCGGTGGGGGCACCCAGGATGATCGCGGTTCGCGCGCTCTCACGCACCCGGCCCGCCCGCATCACCACGGTGCGGTCGGCCTCGGCCGCGACGATTCCCAGGTCGTGGGTCACCAGCAGAATCGCGGTCCCGGTCCGCTCGCGCACCCTCCGCAGGACCTCAAGAATCTGCGCCTGCACGGTCATGTCCAGCGCGGTCGTCGGCTCATCGGCGATCAGCAGGGCCGGATCATGGGCGATGGCCATCGCGATCATCGCTCGCTGCCGCATTCCACCGGAGTACTCGTGCGGGTAGGCGGCCAGGTTCTGTTGGTTCGGTTCGAGATCCACCAGGCGGAGCAGTTCGGCCACACGCGCGTCGACTCGGGCGCGTCCCAGGCCGGGCGCGTGGATCCGGATGGCCTCGCGAAGCTGCGCGGCCACGCGACGTACCGGATTCAACGCGAGCAGAGGATCCTGAAAGATCATCGCGACCCGGCGTCCCCGCAGCCGCGACATGGCCGCATCATCGCCCACCGGGAGCGGCAGTCCATCCAGGACGATCTCTCCCGTGACCCGGGCAGAACCGGGCAGCAGCCCCATGATGGCGAGTGCGGTGAGGGTTTTCCCCGAACCCGTTTCACCCACCAGGGCGACGCACTCCCCCGCGCGAATACTCAGCGAAACACCGTCCACCGGGGTGGCGGAGGCGAAAGCGACCCGGAGGTTATCCACGCTCAGCAGCGGTGCGGTCATCGGGCACCCCGAACCCGCGGATCCAGGAGCCCAAACAGCACATCCGACAGGCTCGCGGCAATCAACAGCACAACCGAGACAAATGCGGTGCCGCCGGCGATGGCATTGATGTCGCCCTGACCGATGCTGGAAACCAGGTAGCGGCCCACCCCGTTCCAGGAAAAAACGATCTCGATGGCCGCCGATCCGGCGATCAGCGTGCCCAGGCTGTAGGCGAGGAACGTGGACATCGGGATGATCGCCACCCGCACGCCGTGTCGCCAAATTGCCTGCGTGCGCCGCAGTCCCTTGGCCCGGGCCGTCCGAATATATTCGGCCGACAGCACATCAAGCATCGCCGAGCGCTGCACCCGGGAGTAGCCGGCAGCCCCGATCAACACCAGCACCAGGGTGGGTAAGACCAGATGCCCGATCCGGTCGCCGAGCAGCGCGAGCCCGGTTTGTCCCGCCTCTCCCCCCTCCCCGGTGAACTCGAGAAACTGGAATCCAAGCGCCGAATTGAGTGCAGTGGCGGCGATCATCAACAGGATCGCCAGCACGAAGGTCGGGGTCGCGAACACCACATAGGAGAGGATCCCCACAACCTGGTCGGAGAGCCGGTACTGGCGAACGGCACCCCACACGCCCAGGCCGATGCCCACAATCGCCGCCAGCAGCGATCCGATCACCAGCAGCCGCAGGCTTGTGCCCGCACGTCCGGCGATCTCCTGGGTGATGTTCTCCCCGGCGAGCCCCCTGCCCAGATTGCCCTCCCACAGGATGCCGCGCGCCCACGCACCCAGGCGGCTCAGCACCGGCTCCCGCGGGTCCGCACCGATGGCCGCCAGCTTGGCCGCGATCGCATCGGGTCCCAGGGGCGGGGTCTGGAGGCGAAAGCGCGCTCCGGGGTCCATCACCAGGCTCGCCACCACATACGAGAGGGCGGTGGCCAGGACCACCAGCACCGTGTTGATGCCGAGTCGGCGTGCCAAAAACCCGAGCATGGTTCAGGCTCGGCGTTCGCGAGTGCATGGGTTCGTCATGCATCCATCAAACGCGCAAATTACTGGGTTTAGGCGGTGTGCCCGGAACGGAAATATGCGTCAATAAACTCGGGGTTTAGCCACACCCGCATGATACTGTTGCGGGCCGATGCCCGGGCTCTGGCAGCCCTAGATCAGGCTGAGGACACTCCAGAGGATGAGAACAACGCCAACCGCGATCGCCGGGATATTCCAGGTAACCAGCGCGGAATCGCCCTGGGAGCGCACCCGCCCCTCATGCCAGACATGGGTCAGATGCTCGAGCGGAGTGCGGGCGGCCGCACCGGTGCCGGACGCCGCCTGAGATCCACGCGGACGCTTCGCATTCGGGCCACCCCACGCCTTGATCGGTGCGCCGGTCTTCAACGTGAAGACAAACTGCTGGTGATCGGTGATGGTGCGCACCGCCGACCACGGGAACTCATAGCGCTTAAACACGTTGTAGACCACAACCGCGCGATCGGAATAGCCGATATACGGCTGGAAGGCGGCAACATAGAGCACCCAGAGCACCAGCAGCACCCACGGCAGAGCCGAGAAGACCACGTCCCAGGCTCCACGCACCGCTGAATCTCCCAGCAGGTAGAGCGCCACGGCGATAAACGCATAAAAAGCGACGACGCCCCCACGGCCTCGCATGATGAACAGGTTGTCCGGACGCCGGGGAAAGAATCGCTTCACGCGCCCAGTCTACAAGCCTTCGTCCTCCCCACCGACACGCAAAAACGCTCCGGCCCGAACACCGAGGGTGTTCGGGCCGGAGCGTGTGCGCTGTGACCTAGGCCGCGGTGTCTCCGGCGTCCAGCAGGGCACGACGCTCGGCACGACGCGCGCGCTGTGCATCGGGGTCCGGGACCGGGATGGCCGCGATCAGGCGACGGGTGTACGGGTCCTTCGGGGAGCGCAGGATCTCATCGCGCGAACCGATCTCCACAATCTTTCCGTGGTGCATCACGGCGATGCGGTCGGCCATGATGTCAACCACGGCCAGGTCGTGGGTGATGAAGAGGCAGGCGAACTGCATCTCGGCCTGCAGCTCCTTGAGCAGCTCCAGCACGGTGGCCTGCACCGACACGTCCAGAGCCGAGGTGGGCTCATCGGCAACCAGCAGCTTGGGCTTCAGCGACAGGGCGCGGGCGATACCCACACGCTGCTTCTGTCCACCCGAGAGCTCGTGCGGGAAACGGTTGCGGTAGCTGCGGGGCAGCTTCACACTGTCCAGCAGCGACTCGACCTTACGGTCCAGCTCGGCACCCTTGGCCACACCGGCCAGCAGCATCGGCTCACCGATGCTCACACCGATCGGCAGACGCGGGTTCAGCGAGGACGACGGGTCCTGGAACACGATGCCCACCTGGCGACGCAGCTTCTTCAGCAGCGCGCGACTGTGCTGGCTGAGGTCGATGTCCGCCACGTCGAGGTGGCCACCGGCGATGGGCTGCAGACCGATCGAGGCACGGCCGATGGTCGACTTACCCGAACCGGACTCGCCCACCAGACCCAGGATCTCGCCCTGACGAATCTCGAAGGACACCTCGTCCACGGCGCGGAAGGCACCGAGCTTACCGCGCGAGGCGTACTCGATGACAACCTTGTCCAGGGTCAGCACGGGCTTGCTGGTGTCGGCCGGCGGTGCCACCACAATCGGGGCGTCCGGATCGATCACGGCCGGGCTCACGCTCAGGTGCGGCACGGCGTCCAGCAGCGCCTGGGTGTAGGGGTGTTTGGGAGCGGCGAATACCTGGTGGACATCTCCCTGCTCGACGATCTCACCCTGACGCATCACGACGATGCGGTCGGCGAGGTCGGCCACCACACCCATGTCGTGGGTGATCAGCAGGACGGCCGAGTTCAGGCGGTCCTTAAGGTTACGGATCAGGTCCAGGATCTCGGCCTGCACGGTCACATCCAGAGCCGTGGTGGGCTCGTCCGCGATCAGCAGGGTCGGGTCCAGTGCCAGAGCCTGGGCGATCATCACGCGCTGACGCTGACCACCGGAGAGCTGGTGCGGGTAGGAGTCGAACGCCTTCTTCGGGTCCGGCAGCTCCACCATCTTCAGCAGCTCGATCGCACGCTCGGCGGCGGGCGCGGGGAGCATGTTGGTGTGCACCCGGATGGTCTCCACGATCTGGAAGCCCACGGTGTACACCGGGTTCAGCGCGGTCATCGGCTCCTGGAAGATGGCCGAAACCTTACTTCCGCGGATGGACTGCATCTTCTTGGCGCTGAGACCGGTGATCTCCTCGCCCTCAAGCTTGATGCTGCCTCGGACGCGGCTGTTCTTGGGCAGCAGGTCGAGGATCGCCATCGAGCTGGCGCTCTTACCCGAACCCGATTCACCCACAACGGCCACAACCTCGCCGGGGGCGATGTGGTAGTTCAGCTTCTTGGCGGCGGGAACCCAGGCCCCATCTACACCAAAATCTACGCTCAGGTCGGTAATCTCCAAGACCGGCGGCTTCTGTGTGTCGCTCACGAGCGCTTCCTTCCCGACGCGACCAGAAGGCCGCGCTGTGTGTTCTCATCTTGGTGCTGCGCACCAGGTACTGGGAGGATGGGGAGATGCACGATGATCTCCGCACCCAGGTTTACTATTCTCGTTTTAATCGCGTCCTGGCCATTCTGGTCTGGACGCTGTGTGCCGCGCTGTTGGTGATCGTGGCCCTGATGCCGGAAACCTCGCGAACCCTCGGGTCCGTGCTGCTGCCGCTCTACATTGCCGCCGCGGTATTCATCGTGCTGTGGGCGCCCAGACTCGTGGTGAACGATCTGGGAACCACTATTCACAATGTGAGCCGCACCATCACGATACCCTGGGCCGCGCTGATTCACGTGGACACCAAGTTCGCTCTGTCGCTGCATGTCCCCGATCGTAAGTTCGAGGTCTGGGTGGCACCGGCCCCCGGAGCGATGTCCGCCCAGCGCACCCTGCGCCGCGAACGGGCGCAGCTTCGTGCGACGGGCATGGGCTCGTCCGTCCGGCCGGGCGACCTGCCCACCAGCGATTCGGGTGGAGCGGCCGCGCTGGTGCGCGGCCGCTGGACCGAACTGCGTGAGGCAGGCCGCATCGAAGCCGGACAGGCCCAGGGCACTCGGGTTAGCGTCGCATGGCGACTGACCAACCTGATTGTGCTGGTGGGCGGTGCCGTTCTGGTCATTGTGGGTTTCACCCTCTGACCAGAACGGTGTCCGGTTCGGCCTGATCATCATTACTTGGACTCGGCCGCGCGGTTCTTCCGGCTCAGCTTGAAGCGCTTCTGACGCGGGTCGAAGGCGTCACGCAGTCCATCACCGATGAAGTTAACCAGCAGGGCCAGCACCACGATGAAGGCACCGGGCCACCAGTACAGCCACGGGCGGGTGGCGAATGCACTCTGGTTGTCGGAGATCAGCAGACCCAGCGACACGTCCGGCGACTTGATACCGAAGCCGAGGTAGCTGAGGCCGGTCTCCAGGAGGATGGCCGAGGCTGCCAGCAGGGTGGCCGACACGATCACCACACCCACGGCGTTGGGCAGAATGTGGCGGAAGATGATGCGGGCATCGCTTGCACCGGCCACTCGCGCGGCCTCCACAAACTCGCGCTCACGCAGCGAGAGGAACTCGGCGCGTACCAGACGGGCGATACCCATCCAGGACACCAGACCCAGCAGGATGGCGAGGATCCACACACCCAGCGAGCTTCCGGCGTTGTTTGCGGTGCTACCCACAACCGCACCGATCACGATCGCGGGGATCACGATGAAGATGTCGGTGATGCGCATCAGGACGGCGTCAACCCAGCCGCGGTAGTACCCGGCGATGGCACCAACGACGGTACCCACAACGGTTCCCACGCCACCGATAACCAGCATGACCACAACCGAGTTCTGGATGCCACGCATGGTCATGGCGAAGTAGTCCACACCGATTCGGCTCTGACCAAACGGGTGGTCACCGAACTGGATACCGGAGCCGCCGAGCCACTTGGGTACAACCGACAGGGTTGCTGCTCCACCGTTGACCAGGTCGTTGAGGTCGCGGTAGTTGTGCTTCCACCAGCCGGGGATCGGACCGAAGCCCACCGAGGTGAACGCGAAGATGATCAGGGCCAGCAGGAGGAAGATCGAGACAACGGAGATGCGGTTTTCCAGGAAGCGGCTGAAGATCAGCTGTCCCTGGCTCTTGCCCTTGACCTCGGCGGGAGCAACCGCTGCGGCGGGGGCTCCTTCGGGAGAATTAGTAGTCTGAGTCATCGGCTGGCCTTACTCTGTGTGTTCTTCGTACGAATCTGAATCATTACCCTGGCCATTAGCGCACCCGAACACGCGGGTCGAGCGCGGCGTAGGCAAGATCCGCGATGAAGTTGAATGCGATCGCCATGATTGCGATGACCACGAAGTAGCCCATGACGGGGTTCACGTCCACCCGCGCAAGCGAGGTGGAGAAGAGGCGTCCCATACCCGAGATGGCAAACACCTGCTCGGTGATAATCGCACCACCCAGCAGCGCACCGATGTCGGCGGCTACGAGCGTTGCGATCGGAATCAGCATGTTGCGGAACGCGTGACGCACCACCACGGTGCGCTCGGGCAGACCCTTGGCGCGTGCGGTGCGGATGTAGTCCTGGTTGAAGACCTCAAGCAGGCCGGCGCGTGCGTACCGGGTGTATCCGGCGAACGAGATCAGCAGCAGCGAGATGGTCGGCAGCAGCAGGTGGGTGAAGCTGTCCAGACCGGTGATCCAGACGTCTCCGGTCAGACCCGGAGTGTTGGCACCCACGGTCGCGATCGGGCGGCCGTTGATGCGCGGGTTGTTCATGTAGGCGGGCCATGCGGCCATGAAGCGATCCAGGATCACAAACAGGAATCCCAGACCCGCGGTGATCGCGGCCGCACGCATCGCCTGACCCTTGTCGGGTCCACCGGTGAAGAATCCGATGATCAGGCCGACCACGATCATCACCAGGAAGATGATGACGAGGGTTGCGGCGCTGGAGATGTTGAACAGCCCCTGCAGGAAGAAGTAGGAGATGTAGACGATCGCACCGGTCACACCGGCGGCGATCAGTGCCCGGCGGTTAGCCAGACCCGAAACGATCGCGGTGACGCCCACGGCGGTTCCGGCGATCAGAACGAACAGTCCCACCGGACCAAGGCCCGGGTGCAGGAACCAGTCGGTCAGCGACATGTAGGTGAGTACGGCAGCGGTGGCGAGGCCCGAGATGATGAACACCTTGAGTCGGCGGGCGGCGTTGCCCCCGACCAGAACCTGCCAGATTGCGGCCGAGACCACGGAGATGATCACGATGAGCACCACGCTCAATCTCGGATCATTACTGAGGAAGTTGTTGTAGCCGATCGCGATGAATTCCTTGAGCAGCACGGCCACCAGGAAGGACGGCAGCGAGAAGAGGAAGAAGCTCAGGAAGGTGATCGACAGGTCGAAACCACTGTGCTGACGCAGGGCGGTCACGATACCGACGACGATTCCCACAACCAGGGCCAGGATGAAGGCCAGGGTCACCATCTGGATGGTGGAGAACATTGCGTCGGGGAGAAGCGTGGTCACCGGGGCGTTGGAGAGGTTCACACCCAGGTTGCAGAGGTTCGCGAACGGGACAACACAGCCGGCAGCGCCGCCGAGCCACATCAGCCAGCGCACGGGCACCGGATCGTTCAGGTTAAGTGCTGCGATTCGTGCCTGAATCAGCTGTTCCTTGTTCGGCGCGCTACTTCCTCGAAGATCCTGAAGCGGATCTCCCGAGCCTGCCGTCAGGATATACATGATGAAGGAGGCAGCGATCAGAATCAGGATGGATACAAAAATCCGTCGAAGGATATAACTCGCCATGTGGTCTACCTCGGAGACCGTTCGATCGATTGGATCGAACGACCCGGTTGCTTTCTGCCCGGCCGGGCTTCGGGTCCGGTGGAGTAGCGGCCCGGAAACACGGTAGTGTTCCGGGCCGTAACCCCACAGTGTGGGGCGCCACGGATTTTCCGCGACGCCCCACACAGTTCACTCTAGTTGTAACAGTATACCTATCGTTTGTTTCCGACAGGTCACAGGGCTACTTGGTGATCTTCCAATCCTGGGCGTTCCACACCAGACCGGTCTGTCCACCGAAGTACTTGATACCGGAGATGGTACCGTTCGTGGCGAACACACCCGGCAGCTGGAACAGCGGCAGGCCGTAAGCGTCGGTAGCGGTAGCGGTGTCGATCTTGATCTTGATGTCTTCCAGAGCCTTCGGGTCCAGAGCAGTCTGGGCGTCGGCAACCAGCTTGTCTACATCGGCGTTGTTGTAACCGTTGTAGTTACCACCACCGTTGGAGGCGAAGATCTGAGCCAGGGCGGAGTTACCGGCACCCGGGGAGACCCAACCGAAGATCGAAGCGTCGTAATTTCCGCCGCTGAGCTCCTTGCCCCAGTCCTTCGATCCACCGTCAACGACGTTGAATCCGGCTTCCTTGGCCGAAGCCTGGATTGCCTTGAAGGTGTCAACACGGTTCGGGTTGACCGAGGAGTAGAGGATACGCACGGTCGGGGTTGCACCGTTCAGGAGTGCCTTGGCACCCTCGATGTCGGGCTTGCCGAAGGCGTCGTAGCCGTTAACCTTGGTGGCGTCCTTGTACTCTGCGTTCTGCGGAACGTAGATCTGCGAGTTCAGAACCTCGGCCTTGTTGTTCACCGGGGTGATGATCGAGTCGAGGATCTGCTGACGCGGGATGGTCTTCAGGAAGGCCTCGCGCACGTTCTTGTCCTTGAACACGTCGGACTTGAAGTTCAGGTCCAGGTGGTCGTAGGCCAGCTGGTCGCCACGCTCGATCTTGGCGTTAGCCTTCTCGAGGGCGGTCACGGTGTCGGCGGAGGTCTGCGGGTAGATCGCGTTGACCTCACCGTTCTGCAGAGCGGAAACCTGAGCGTTGGTGTCACCGATGAAACGGATGATCAGCTCGTCATACGCGGGCACGTTCTTGCCCTTGTACTCCGGGTTCTTCTTCAGGGTGATCGAGGACTCGGCGGTGAAGTCCGAGACGATGAACGGACCGGAGGAAACCAGGAGCGACTTGTCGGTCGGCATCGAGGTCACGTCGTAACCGGTGTTCCAGAACTTCGCGGCTGCCTCGAGGGTCGGGTTGACGGCTGCCGGAGCTGCCGGGTTACCCTTCGGGGTGTCCTTCAGGGTCTTCACGAAGTCGGCCAGCGAAACGCCAGCCTTCTCTGCGATGACGTGTGCCGGCTTGCCCAGCATGTTGACCAGGTTCCAGTCCACGAAGGGCTTGCTGTAGGTCAGGGTCAGCGACAGGTTGTCGTCGCTGATGGTCGGGAACGCGGTCTCGTCGAGACCGGCGGTGCTGCCGGCCAGGTCGAAGTAACGGGTACCGGAGGTCACCTCACCGGCGTCGTTGGTGGTGGCGTCATCGTAGTAGCCCGAGGAGGATGCCCAGGTGAAGAGCATGTCATCGGCGGTGATGGGCTGACCGTCGGACCACTTGAGGTCCTTCTTCAGGGTGTACTTCACGGTGAGGGGCTCGTCCGAAACCTTTTCAAAGGTTCCGATGTCGGTCTCCGGCACAACGTTGTACTTGTCATCCAGGGTCATGAAGCTTCCCAGACCAAGGCCGCCGCTGGTACCGGTCAGGTAACCGACCATACCGTTGGTGTCGAGGTTCGACTGCGGGGTGTCGCCGTTGAAGGAGGTGAAAGCGTTGGTGGTTGCGATCGTGATGGTACCGCCGGACTTGTTACCGGTGGACGAGTCGTCATTCGGGCTAGCGGTGGTGCAGCCAGCCAGAGTGAGTGCCACGGCACCAGCAATCGCACCAGCGACTGCAAAGCGCTTAAAGCGCGTTTTGGTGGAAAGCAATGTTTCTCCTGTGCAAATGGATGAGAGACCGATTCGGGTTCCTGAGAGACCGAACGGTCTATTGGATACCTCGACACTATGCGGTGAATCATGCTGATAGCAAAACCATGCGCGAAAATGTTATTTACCGGAAACATATTTCGCCTAGATTACGAATAACCGTGCCAAATTTCCTTCAATAGCCCTGGAATGCCCTCTCGTAGAACATTCCGAACGTGATGTGGACCTCCTATGCCTGTGACACCGCAAGACCCCAGTGCTGGGGGAAATGTTTCAGCGAGCGCACCGGGTAACGGTGATGGTTCATTGCTTAACCCGGTGGATCGGGGACGCCTCTGGGTCGAGATCGGCATCGTCCTGGCACTCTCGCTCGGCGCGTCGGCCCTCTACTCGATCCTGAGCCTGATCGCCAGCCTCACTGCCGAGAAACCGTTGGGGAGCCAGAGCACCGGTCTCAACCAGGCGACCAGTACTCGGGAGTGGCTCGATTTTGCCAATCAGTTCCTGGGCTTTGCGCTGGGGCTCGCGCCGGTGGCCCTGGTCCTCTATCTTCTGTGGCGGCCGCGTGCCAACCCCTTTAGTGAGCTGGGTCTGGACATCCGTCCCTCTCTGATCGGGAGGGATGCCGGCCGGGCCCTGTTCCTGGTGGCGGTGATCGGCATTCCCGGCATCGGGCTCTACGCAATCGGTCGCCTGCTGGGGATTACGGTGGCCGTGCAGGCTGCACCGCAGGATCAGTACTGGTGGACGATCCCGATGCTGATCCTCGCCGCGCTCAAGGCGGGCCTGCTCGAAGAGGTCATCGTCATCGGCTACCTCTATAAGAGGCTGGACCAGCTCGGCTGGGGTACCTGGAAGATCATCATCGCCAGTGCCCTGCTGCGCGGCAGCTACCACCTCTACCAGGGCATCGGCCCCTTCTTTGGCAACGTGGTGATGGGTGTGGTGTTCGGCTGGTGCTACCGCCGCTGGGGCCGGGTCATGCCGCTTGTGCTCGCCCACACCCTGATCGACATCATCTCGTTTGTCGGCTTCCCGCTCGCACTGGCCTGGTGGCCGGGCATCTTCGGCGTGACCAAGTAGTGGGCTCGCCGTACACCGTTCTCACTTGTCCGCGAGCCGATCGCTGGATTCGTGGCGTCGCGGGCGTCCTCTATATCTGGGGCCTTTTCAGCCTGTGGCGACTGGTGTTCCCCAGCGACGGCATGGCCGGACCACTCGGGCCAAAACTCGACAGCACCGTGATCAACGCCCTCGTGTTCGCCGCGATCTCCCTGCTCCTGCTGGTCCCCACCCCCGCAGGCACCCCTCTGATCGGGAACGTGGCACTTTCGGTGCAACTCGTCATCGCCACCTCTGTCTTCCTGCTCCTGCTGATGTTCTTCTCCTCATCAAGCCCGGTCGGTCCACACGAGATTTCACCCGGCATGTTTCCCACCTACTGGTATCTACTCCTTCAGCACTACGCTGCCGTGGTCATGTTCATCTGGCAGCCGATCATCGCAATCTGGCGCAACGCCTCACGCTCCCCCCGCACCCGCACGGTACTGACAAGCGTTCTCCTTCTCACCACACCGCTGTTCTTCCTGCTCGCCCTGGAACTGTTCCACCTGAACTACACCGGATAGAAGACACGACGTTGAGCCCTCGATACTTCGATACTTCGATGACTTGAGACCTATCAAGACCTCAAAAAGACTGAGACTCGGAAGTTTCCTCCCGAGCCTCAGTCTGATTAACTTATGTGAAGTTTGTTAGCAGTAGCCGAACCCGATGTACTTGTACTTGATCGGAAAACCTCCGAATTGTCCGCCGTACATCTGTGCGGGCCCGAGACTGCGGCACGTATCCCAGAACCAGGTACTGTTTTCCTTGTTCCAAATCTTCATCTTGATTCGGACAGGAGACGAGGTGCAATTGAACGCGGCCTCATCGGTTTGAATAAAAATCACGCGCTCTCGTCCGCAGGGGCTATCCGGCACCGCGTTTGCAGGGGCAGCGGTAATTCCACCCAAACCTGCTGCCAACAGCAGCCCAATAGCAATGCTCGCAAAACGTCGTTTCATACTTCCCCCTTGGATTATCGGTCCGCGCGCATCCTCCGTGATGCCACATCCGACCGGCTATGAGGTGAGCATAGCCGAAAACTTCTTCACGTCAAATGTTGCACAGAACATGACCTAACCAGCATTTTAATTACATCCGTAGTAATAACAAAGTGGGCACATCGTTCGTAGATTTTGCTCTTGCGTGTTGCTTGCAGTGTGTGAATATACTGAACCCGCATCGCCGCATTTGGGGGGCAGTGCACGGGGGAATAGAGCGATGCTTTGTCATCTATACGCTCCTCGTTGGCATACGAGATGGAGATACGATGGCGTCGTTTGAGACGAACGAACGGATTGAAGCACCAAAGCCCGAAGCCTCGGTTTCCCGTCGAAACTTCTTGCTTGTAGCCGGAGCCTTCACCCTGGCGATGACGACAACACAAACGCTGCTGTCACCGGCTCTCTCAAGTTCGGCTACAGTTTCTGGGCCGCTTTCTTCGGCCGTTTCCCTCGCTGGAAATGAGATAACCCATTTCAACACTGCGTTCACGCAAACGTCGCAGTGGATCGTGCCCAGCTCCATGTCCGTAACCCAACAGTTTGCCAAGCTTTCGGACGCTCGCATCACACTGAGTTGGGACCCACGGCTCGCACTTGTCAGCGGCTCGAACGTCATCCTTGCCCACGGCGATTCCATCACGATAGTGGCCGCAGAAATGAGCGGGGACGGACAGATAGCGTTCACCTGGCCATCGGACTTTGCCGCAGACGGGAATGCAGGCAGCGCATCCGTCATGCTCCCACTGCGGGCCAGAGCACTCTATCCATCCGATGGGATCGATGCAGTTGTCCCCACGACCCTTGACGTGACCTGTGTAAACCCGGCCGATTCATTCTCGATGACCGCAAAAGCTAGCGACGCCGCAGCTTCGGGCCTGGCCTGGGGCGCTGAGCTTTCTGCTTTCTGGGAGCCTCCGTCGGAGACCTCTCACGACGCTGAGGCGGCGATTCCCCGTCTTGTTCAAGTCACAAGTGTGGGCCCCGGACCAATTCCGGTTGGTTCGATCATCGCGTTGTCAACTGACCGCAAGGTGATCAATGATGCAAGCGTGGATGCCGTGGCTCCCAACGATCTCACCGCCACCGAAGCACCGTCTGCAACAAACAGCGCACGCCGGGCAGAACTTCAAGTCTTGACCACATCCCTCCAAGCAGCCGTTCCAAGCGGCGCATCGGTTGTCGTGTCTTTCACGGGTGAACTCACCAAAGCTGCAGCTTCAAGCGCAGATCGAACTCGAGCTTCCGTCTCGTTTACCGGCCCGCCCGCCGCAATCGCTATGCAACGAATCACCGGACACGAGTCCGTCACGCTTCAGGATTAGAAGGACTTTAGATAATGGCAGATCCGCTTGTTCGCGCCGCGCAGCTCTATCTCAACTCAACGTATTCAGGCCGTCCCGGCTATGTCGACGCTCCAACTGACGGCAACACAGGCTGGCCAACCATGTTCTCGCTCATCCGAGCGCTTCAAATCGAACTTGGCGTCGCAGGCCCAAGTAACACGTTCGGGCCCGGTACCGAGGCTGCGTTTACCAATTCGATAGGACTACTGAGTTCCATGTCCTCGAACCGGAAAGTCGTCGCAATTCTTCAGTGCGCCCTCTGGTGTAAGGGGTACTCCGGAGGCGATATCGGCTCGGCCTGGGGGTCCACGCTAACCGCCTCAGTCAGCATGGTGAGAAACAACCTCGGTTTGACCGCCGATCCTGTTGCCGTGAACGCAAAGATAATGAAATCGCTGTTAACGATGGATGCTTACGTTCTTCTCAGCGGAGGATCCAACGCAATCCGAGCGGGACAGCAAACTCTCAACCGTCGGTATTCCTTCCGAAAAGACTTCTACATTGTGCCGTGCGATGGTCTCTTCACACGACAAATGCAGCAGGGGCTCATGTACGCACTTCAGTACGAGCTCGGAATGGCCGATGGCGTAGCTACCGGAAACTTTGGCCCGGGCACGATCGCAGGGATCAAGGCAAACGCTCAGGTGAAACTGGGTGACGCCGATGGGCTCAAAAACTTCGTGTCGTTGTTCCAGCTTGCGCTCTCCTGCAACGGCTATTCAACTCCAATTAGTGGAACGTTTGATGCGGCCACCCGTAGTCAGGTAATCGCGTTCCAGACGTTTATGGAAATCGGAGTCACCGGATTCGCCGACTACGGTACTTGGGCGGCACTGTTGGTGAGTACGGGCGATCCGAGTCGGCCCGTTACTGGTATGGACACGATTGACCGTCTAACTGAAGACAGGGTCAACAAGCTGGTTGCAAAGGGATATCGTGTGGCAGGTCGTTACCTCACGGTTGACCAGAAAAGCATCAAGGCCGGAGAGCTGGAAAACATTCTCGACCATGGGATGAGCGTCGTCCCAATTTTCCAGAATTTTAATAACGCCTCAAGATTCTTTACCGAAGAGCTTGGTTTTAGCGATGCAAAGCAAGCCGCCATTCGTAGTCGACAACTCGGTTTTCTGGACAATGTCATTATCTTCTTTGCCGTTGACTATGATGCCACTGGTGCCGAGGCTTCAAGCATCGTCCTGAACTATTTCCGAGGCGTGCAACGCGGGCTCAAAGTATCGCGAGCTGTCACCTACCAGGTAGGAATCTATGGCACGCGAAACGTTGCGGCTACCGTGTATGACGCCGGACTCGCAACCGGAGTCTGGGTAAGCGGGATGTCAACAGGCTACAGCGGAAACCTCGGTTTTAAGATGCCTTCGGAATGGATGTATAACCAAATCCAGGAAATCCCGAACCCTCCAATCCCAACTGCACCCACTGCCGAAAGCAATATCGATCGAAACGTCGTATCCAAGCGGGCACGTCCGGCCACGCGTAATGACGTCGCGCGAGTTCCATTGGTGTATGCACCGGGCCAAGGTGAACTCGGTTGGTCGTTCCATCAACTGAGCTGGCAGCTCACTAAAGTGTTGGTTCTTGCGGAAGAGGCGATGGGATTTCCGCAGACGGAACCTAACAACAGCTTTGGTACCTATATTGTGTTGCGGTATCTTATCGCCGAGACTTACAACTCAATCGAGTGGATCGGATACCTGTTACTGCTTGAGCCTAGTACTGGGACCGGGCAGCTCCCATTTATTACCGACACGTTACTGAAGCTCCAAGAATCCGCCGGGGCATTGGAGCCCCTCCGAACTGCCTATGGACCTAATACGGATCTGCCACATATGGCAGCGACCGCGCTCGGGGTGATGACCTGGGGTACACACGAGGGGCAATATGGGGTCGGATTCGGAGATCTAGGAGGATGGGCGTTGGATTGTGCTCAGCTCTGGGCTCAGTGCTGTCTTTCTCGCGGCCAACAATCAATAGGTGATTGGGTGCGCGCAAACATGGGGCTTCAAGAAAGCAGTGGTTTTGGGCGAGCCGATGTGATCGGAGATGCGGATGGTTGGCTTCTAGGAAGATACATTTCACTTGGGAAAAGATTGGATCAGGCGATGAACGAAGTATTCACCCTCTACCCGTCTGAAGCCGCACGAATTGGGGCCTTTATCAGTCAGCGATTCGGTGCAAACACGCATCAACGGATACTGACCGCGGTGAAATCAGTTTTTGAAGATACCGCAGTGTGGATCAAGCTTCCGCGAGTTAAATTCATGAAGGGCCAACGCGATCCGAACGCATTAGAATTGACCGAGTTTGCTACGGCTGTCGCAGACCGGTTCACCGCGATGGCAACAGAATAAGCAATGGGCAATATACCCCTCGTATATCTTGCACAAATTGCAGCATTCGGCCCTGCAAAGAAAGTAACAACCGATCAGAGTGGCGGTGCGTGATTTCGTGCTAGCAAGTAATCATTCAGCTATGGGCCACATCGTCAGGCCCGTGGTTCAAATCGTTTACGTGATCGTCATTCTCGGCCTGTGTCCACTTGGTTTCCCAGGAGGCGACCCGGCAGGACCGTTAGCTTCTCGGCTCGGATACTCGCTCACGAATCTGATCGTTTTTACAGTTGTCGGGCTCGTTCTAACTAGGTCTCTCCAGTCAGGAAGACCACTTATCGGAACTGTAGCGCTGTCAATTCAACTCACGGTCTATGGCCTAGTTATCCTGTTACTCCTGTTGTTCTTCTCGTCAAGCAGTCCAACTGGCCCACACACAGTTTCACTTCCGCTTCTGCCCACATATTGGTATCAGTTGCTCCATCAGCATGGCGGTTTAGTGATACTAGTTTTCCAACCTGCAATTGCTATCTGGCGAAACAACAGCGGTAGTTCGCGCGTTCAATGGACATTAGCGATTGTCCTTATGGTTTTCCCGCTGCTGTTCATTTCCATGACCGCGTGGCTGTTCCAGATCAATTCACAATAGTCATCGTCGCTAACCGCTGCCAGTCCCGGGTTGATTTGTCACCGTTTAGCAGACTGTGATCTCCATTCGAAACTCATCTCGCACACGAATCGGAGCATAGTACTTGAATGCACTATTCACTCCCATGCTGCGCATTCTCCTGAGCATCGGCTATGCCGCGCTGGCCCCGTTAGTGCTGGTGTGGACGGTCCACTTTAACGTTCATGCCGCTCCGCTCGTTGCGCTCATCCCCGAGTTTTTGACAAGCACGGCAATCACCACCGCGATGGCGCTGGCCCTGCTGATCCCGATTTCACCGGGCACGGCGCTCATCCACTGGGTGGCGGGGCTTCCTCAGATAATGATCAATCTGGCGTTTGTTCTGGTCATGGTGGTGTTGACGAGCACGCCGCCCACGGATCCCGTCGGGGACGAAACGAGCCCCATGATCATCCATAACTGGCCATCTGAACTCGCCCTGTTCACGCCCGCACTCGTGATGAGCGCGGTTCCGGTCATCATGTTTGTTCAGCGAGCCACACGTCACGCGCGGACCCGGAAAGCACTCGCCGTTTCGATGGTGGCGCTCCCGCTGGTTCTCCAGACGGTCACGCTGCTCCTCGCCGTGTCTCGGGGGTTCTAGTGACTGAAGAATTGCCCGTGAAACGGCCGCCGGTTATCGTCCTCGATCCACTCGAAATCATCTCGCGACTGCTGGCCGGGACGCTCTATATTTTTGCTGTTCTCGCGATCCTAACGTGGACCAAGGGCCTGGGACCGTTATATGAATTCACCGGTGGCAACCTCGACGGTCTTCGCGGATGGACGCTCACATATGGAGTCTCGATGGCGCTGCTGGCCGGGACGCTGCTGATCCCCGTCCCCGGCGGACGGATGCTGGTGTCGCCACTCGCTCTGGTTGTGGTCGGGGCCGGCTGCATCGTTCTCCTCGAGATTTTCGGCAACCCCGGCCCTCTCACCGCTTACTCGTCCGAGTGGTGGGGTGCGCTGCTCTTCAATAGCATCTTTGTGTTGTACCCCGTGCTCGCGGTGCTGGGCTTTATTCGCTCGGTCATCCCGCATCGGGTGACTCGCCGGGTACTCGCGTGTGTGTTTCTCGCGCTCGGTCCGGTCACCATCGCGACCCTCGCGCTTCTCACTGTTTCCACCTCCTGACCGGCAACGCCGAGTGATATGCGTTGCTTAGTGTCACCATGACACTAAGCTGAAGTGAACCGCTCAAAACGCCCGGAGGCCTCCATGATCACGTCCGCACCGATCGAACTCGCCGTGTCCACGGTCATCTTTGCGCTGCGTCCCGGGGACGATTCCGGTCGGCGCACGGTGTGGCTTCCGCTGGTACGCCGGATCCGCGAGCCCCAGCAGGGCAAGTGGGCCCTGCCGGGCGGCCCGCTGGAACCCGCACAGGAGCTCTCCGAATCCGCAGCCTTCACCCTGAATGAGACCACCGGGCTCTCCCCCAGCTATCTGGAACAGCTGTACGCGTTCGGAAATGTGGGCCGCTCCCCCGGCAACCGTGTGGTGTCCATTATTTACTGGGCGCTGGTCCGTGAGGAGGAGGCGGCCGAGGCGGTGGTGACCGAAAACGTGCGCTGGTTCCCCGCCGATGATCTGCCCGAGCTTGCCTTCGATCATGCGGAGATTGTTGAGTACGCGCTTGGTCGGCTCCGCGGCAAACTGGAGTACTCGAACCTCGGCCATGCCTTCGTTGGTGAACTCTTCACGCTCTCGGCACTGCGCGAAGTGTATGAGGCTGTGCTGGATAAGCGCATCGATCCGGCCAACTTCCGACGCCAGGTGGAGACCAGCGGACTGGTCCGTGCGACCGAGCAGGTGCAGACCGGCGGGCGCCATCGGCCGGCGCGGCTCTACCGCTTTACGGCCGCCGCGACACAGCTCGCATCACAGTCAGCATCGATCTAGACGCTACTGTCCGATCCCCAGAGATAACGCGGCAGCCGTGGCCCCTCCCAACAGGAGGATCGCTCCGAAGAAACGCGACCTGGGCAATATCGCGGCAACAAAGACGAGCCCGAGTGGAACAAGAGCCATCGCGTAACGGCTCGGCAGCGCGAAGTAATATCCCTCTACCAGAATATTGGACAGCGCGATCAATGGCCCCAAGGTCAGGATGGCGACCCAGAAACCGATCGCCAGGGCTCGAAGGGGACGTCTCGCCGGGATGATCAGTTGGACAAGCGCAGCAACAACCAGCAGGAGTGACCCCGTGCACGCGAGAACCTGGCTCACCGGATTCATATTTTCCATCGGCACGCTTCCCGCCATCAAATCCCAGACAAAACGTCCGGATTCTGACAGCAGTGCCCCCGTCGTGGGTACATCACCGGTGGATACCGGCGTGGGCCCCGCGGCGGGAACCAACGCACGAATCAGCAGCCATGACCCCTGAGCCACGAGCACGGCACCTGCCATCCCGGCAGCAGTCCACAGGTATCGTCGTGGCGTAGGCTCGGTGAAACCGTCACCGAGAAGACGCGTGTGAGACCCGATGCGCGCATGCACCCCCATGCGCCGTGTCATCCCACGGCGGCGTAACCATTCGGCACCCGCACTCCAGATCAGGGCAACCGCGAGCGCCCCCACGATAAACACAGCTTGGAACTTGATCCATACGGCCAGCAGCCCGAGAACACACAGCAACCAACTGGGAACTGCCCGCTGCCACCACGCGATCGCCGCCAATACCAGCCCCGCCCCTACCGTGAGAAGCGCCGCATCGGTCGAGACAAAGGTTGCCGACCACCAGGCTGGAACCGAACCGATGAGCAGGGCCCCCACCGCGACGCCTCGCATCCGGTCCAGCCCGAGCCTCCTCGTGGTGAAATAGAGAAGGATCGCGGCGGCGGCAAGCCACGCTGCACCCGCCATTCGCAGGGCTGACAGGGTGTCCAGACCGGCCAAGACAAAGGGCCGCGATGCGATCCAGGTCACGGCAACATAGATTGGCGTGTAGATATCTACCCCGCTGAAGGACCCACGCGGATAGCTTTCCAGCGGAGCGGTCTGAGTACCGGCGCATCGTTCAAGCTCGGGCGCGCGGCTGAACATCATGCCGTGGCAATCAATCAGGTGACGTGTTTGGTCGTTGATGAGTTCGCCGCGCTGAATGACCGGGTGCTGCGGAAACTTGAGAAGGGCATCGACGTACACGTGCTCATCTACCGGCGAAATAGGCCGCGACTGTGCGACCTGTGCCCCCACAAAGCCGCAGGCGAGAAGGAGAAGAATCAGGATCGCAACAATATCCCGAGAGCGTCTAGATCGAGGGTTCGGCGAAGTGGAGCTCATGCGTGAACCCCGCGACAGTTGAGGGGCCGCATTCGGGTTCCTAAACCAGTCATTTGCAATCTCCGTGCGTCGGTGGGTGCCCAGCCGATCCTATCGGACCGGGGGTTCCCGACTGCTCTCACACGCGGTAACTACAAGGTGCCTGCGTCATGCGGTCGAGGAAAAAGCCCGGTTGTTTCTTGTATGCGTATCGCCCATGAGCGGAACGGAACACTTCTGGATCCATGCCTCGGCACGGGGCGCTCACACCCAATAAACCAGTCCGAGGGTGCCCCGCGTCTGCGGAGCACCCTCGGAGGTTATTCGATCGGACCCTAGTCCTCGGGCAGACCCGGCAGGGTACCGAGGCCGTCCACGGCGGGGATCGCGGCGAGCAGGCGCTGGGTGTAGGGGTCGCGCGGGGAACGCCACACCTGCTCCACGGGACCGTGCTCAACAATCTGTCCCTTGCTCATCACCGCTACCTCATCGGCGATGGTGCGCACCACCGCGAGGTCATGGCTGATAAACAGCATCGACGCACCGGATTCCAAGGCCAGGCGACGCATCAGCTGCGCAACCTTCGCCTGCAGGCTGGCATCCAGCGAGGCAATCGGCTCGTCACCGATCAGCAGGTCCGGACCCGAGGCGATCGCGCGGGCGATCGCGATGCGCTGACGCTGTCCGCCGGAGAACTGGTGCGGGAAGCGGTTTGCTACCTCGGCGGGCAGCTCCACCTCTTCCAGCAGCCCGGCGACGGTCCAGCTGTCACGCTGCGGGTGGATGCGCAGTCCGTCGGCGATCTGGCTCCCCACCGTGCGCCGCGGATTGAGCGAGGCATACGGGTTCTGGAATACCATCTGGATCCGCAGCAGCTCGGCCGGACGCGTCCGCATTCCCAGGGTACGAATCGGGGTGCCCTTGAAGTGGATCGATCCCGAGTGGATCGGCTCCAGCCCGCACACGGCACGGGCCAGGGTCGATTTTCCGCAACCAGATTCGCCCACGAGTCCCAGCACCTGCTTGGGGGCGAGTTCGAAGTTCACACCGTCCACGGCGGTCAGGGTTCCCTTGCCGGGCAGCTTGTACTGCACCCGCAGATCGTCCACGCTCAGCAGCGACTCAGTCATTGCCAGCCTCCTTCTCGGTCGAAGTTTCGGTGGCGGTTTCGGTGGCGGCCTCGGTCGCGGACGCCAGGTCGGCTCCGGCGCCCTCAACGTTCACTGCCTCGGCGGCGGCATCGGTTCCTGTCGCAAGGTCGGCTCCGGCGCCCTCAACGTTCACTGCCTCGGCGGCGGCATCGGTTGCTGTCGCAAGGTCCGCTCCGGCGCCCTCGTGGCTCGGCAGCGCGTCGATCAGCGCCTTGGTGTACTCGTGCTGGGGGTTCCGCAGCACGTTGTACCGGGTCCCCTCCTCCACGATTTCACCCTGACGCAGAACCGCGATGCGGTCGGCCAGGCTGCTCATCACACCGAGGTCATGGGTGATCAGCAGGACCGCGAGGCCCAGCTCATCACACAGCTGACGCAGCAGACGCAGCACGCCCGCCTGCACGGTCACGTCCAGGGCTGTGGTGGGCTCATCGGCGATCAGGATGCGCGGTTCACAGATGATCGCCACGGCGATCGCGATGCGCTGCAGCTGCCCACCGGAGAACTGGTGCGGGTACTTCTTCAACGCCGTTTCGGGCAGCGGCACCTTCACCTTGCGCAGTACGTCCAGCGCCCGCTCCCGTGCCTCTTTTTTGGAGACGCCGGTGTGGGCGCGCAGGTGGTCGGTCAGCTGACGCTCGATGGTAAGCATCGGGTGCAGCGAGGCGGTCGGGTCCTGGAAGACCATACCCACATGCTGGCCGCGAATCTTGCCCATGTCCCGCTCGGGGATGGTGAGCAGATCGCGTCCCTCGAAGGTGATCGCGCCGCCGGTCTTGGCGTTCGTCGGCAGCAGCCGCAGCATGGCCAAACCGGTGATCGACTTCCCCGAACCGGATTCTCCGGCCAGACCGGTGATCTGTCCGGGGATCAGGTCGAGGTTGATCCCGTGCAGGATCTCCTTCTCGCCGATCCGGATGGTCAGGTCCCGGATGGTCAGGCCGTCCGAGGCGTTCGCGTGACGAGCGCCGTCGTACTGATTGTCTAGCTGGCTCACATTGCCCTCCCCTGCACCGCATCCTGTGCACGCGGGTCGAGGGAGTCGCGCAGCGAGTCCCCAATAAAGTTGAACGCCATCACCACGGTGAAGATCGCGAGTCCCGGGAACGCGGCAATCCACCAGGAGGAGAACTGCTGCACGCCGTCGGAGACCATCGCACCCCAGTCGGGCAGCGGCGGGGTGGCGCCGAGGCCCAGGAAGCTGAGGCCCGCGAGCAGCAGGATCGCGGTGCCCACATCCAGCATTGCCAGCACAAAGACCGGCGAGAGGACGTTGGGCAGGATGTCGCGGCGCAGCGTGGTGAACGGGCTGTTACCCAGCAGGCGACCGGCAACCACGTATTCCTGACGCCGCGCGGAGATCACCAGGGAGCGGGTCACTCGGGCATAGGCGGGCCAGGAGACGATCAGCATCGCGATTACGGCGTTGGTGAGGCTCGGGCCGAGGGCCGCGGTAATCACCATCGCCAGGATGATGGTCGGGAAGGCGAACACGAGGTCGGCGATCCGCATGATGATCTCATCCACCGCACGTCCGAAGTAGCCAGCGATGGCACCCAGGGTGCCGCCAACCACCATCGAGGCGACGACGAGGGCCAGGGCGAGCGGCATCGAGATGCGCGCGCCGCTGATCACGCGGCTGAGAACGTCGCGGCCCACGGCGTCGGTACCAAACAGGTGTTCGCCACCGGGCGGCATCAGCCGGTCAAAGTCCTGGGCGAGCGGGTCGAACGGGGCGAGGATCGGCGCGAAGATCGCGATCAGCACCCACAGGGCGGCGATCGTGATGCCGGTGATCGCCAGCGGCGTGCGGAACGCCGGCGCAATCTTCAGCCAGCGGCGCCGCTTGGCGCGCTGGGTCAGGATGTCGGCGCTCATGCGACCCTCACTCTCGGGTCAATGACCCCGTACAAAACATCCACCAGGAAGTTCAGTCCGATGTAGACAAAGCCCACGATCAGACCGACACCCATGATGGCGGGCAGGTCCAGCTTGGTCGCGGCGGCAAACGAATACTCACCCAGGCCGTGCCAGGAGTACACCTTCTCCACCAGGACGGTGCCGGAGAGCAGCGCACCAAACGCGAGGCCCAGGACCGTGATGATCGGAACCAGCGCACCGCGCAGCACGTAGCCAAAGACCACGGTGCGACGCGGGAGTCCCTTGGCGGTGGCGGCCTTGACATAGTCCAGGTCGAGCACCTCCAGCACGGCCGAGCGGGCGAAGCGGGTCAGCAGACCGATCGTGTAGAGGGCCAGCACCGAGGCGGGCAGCACCAGGTGATACACGGCATCCCAGAAGGTGCCCCACTGCCCGGCGATCAGCGCGTCCACGGTGTACAAACCGGTGACCTGCGGCGGGGCGATGGACACCGGATCCAGACGCCCGGAACCGGGGAAGATCCCGAGCACAAAGAAGAAGACGTAGTAGACCACGAGGGCCAGCCAGAAGGTCGGCCAGGACAGACCGATCAGGCTCACCACGCGGATGATCTGGTCGATGATCGTGCGCTGCTTGAGCGCGGCCCACAGTCCCAGGCCGATGCCGATCAGGGTCGAGAAGACGATCGCGGCCAGGGCCAGTTCGATGGTCGCGGGCACCGCGGAGGCGAGCTCATCGGCCACCGGCATCCGGGTCTGCGTGGACACACCGAAGTTCCCATGCAGTACGTTGTTCAGGTAGGTGAAGTACTGCACCACGAGCGGCTGGTCGAGACCGTTATCCGCGCGGAACTTGGCCACGATCGAGGGATCGGCGGCCGCCTGCTCACCCAGGGCTGCCTGCACCGGATCGGCGGGCACCAGGTTGGTGAGGATAAAGGTGACCACGGTCACCCCGAACATCAGCAGGACACTCAGCCCGAGCCGTATTGCGACGTAGCGCACGAAGGGGGGGATGCCCCTCCGTGCGCTACGGTCAGCCGTCTGAGTCTGGACGGCGGCAGTGTTACTTGATGAGGGCAAGGTCCACGGTCCAGACCGGGTTGGTGGTCACCGAGGTGATGCTCGGGGCGGTGACGATGCTCTGAGCCGGCTGCAGCAGCGGCACAAACGGTCCGCTCGCGTTGAGCTCCTTCTGCCAGGCCTCGTAGGCGGCGGCACGGGCGTCTCCGGTGGCGGCCTTGGCGGCGTTTGCCAGCTCGGTCACCTTGGGGTCGGCACCCGCGGGCCAGCCGGCGCGCAGACCGACGAGCTCACCGGGCGAGAACACCAGGTAGTTCGAGGCGTCCGGGAAGTCCGGACCCCAGTACCAGAGACCCACGGTCTCGGTGCCGTTGCGGTAGGCGTCCAGCTCGGTGGCCACCGGGGCGGGGGCCAGGTTGATGTCGATGCCGACATCCTTGAGCTGTGCCTGCACGGCCTCGGCGACGTTCTGCAGCGAGAGACCCTGCACGGTGATGTCGTTGGGGAAGTTCAGGGTAACCTTCTCGCCGTTGTATCCCGAAGCCTTGAGGGCTTCCTTGGCCGCCTCAACATCGCGCTGGTTGCCCTGCTTGGCGTCGATCGCACCCACAAACAGCGAGGGGATCGGACCACCGGGGCGGACGGATCCGTCGCCGGCCATCTTGACGATCTTGTCGTAGTCAATGCCCAGCTTGACAGCCTTCAGGAAGTCCGGGTTGCTGGTGATCTGGCTGACATCCTTGTTCTGGTTCAGCAGCAGGAAGATCATGTAGCGCGAGGGGTCCGAGGTGATCTTGACCTTGGAGCCGGCAAGCTCGGCAACCTGGTCCGGGTTCAGGTCAAGCGCAACCTGCGACTCGCCCTTTTCCACGTTCAGCTTCTGGGTCGGACCGGCCACGTTGCGCAGCACGACCCGCGAGTAGGCGGGCTTGGGGCCGTTGTACTCGGGGTTGGCGGTCAGCACAACCTGCTTGGCGGCGTCGAAGGACTCCAGCTTGTAGGGGCCCGAACCGGCGGAGGTCTTGTTGAGGAAGGCTTCGGCCTTGTCGCTCTCGGTGTCCGAGCCACCGTTTGCCTCGACAACCTTCTTGTTCACCACGGACAGGGCGGGGTTCGGCAGGATGAAGGGCAGGGCCGGGTTGGGCTCGGCCGAGGTGAGGGTCAGGGTGTCATCACCGGTCTTGGCAACGGTGATCCCGTCGAGCAGGAACGAGGGGTTTCCCTTGACTCCCTGGACGCGGGTGAGCGAGAACACGGCGTCGTCCACGGTCACCGGGGAGCCGTCGGAGAACTTGGCTCCGGGCTTCAAGGTGAGGGTCATCACGGTGTTTTCGGGGTTCATGGTGTAGCTGGCCAGGCCGTCGACCGGCTTGGTGACGTCGTTGCCTTCGAAGGTCAGCAGCGTCTGGTAGAGCGCCTTGGCGACGATCGACCCGGTGGTCTCGTACTGGCGGTTGGGGTCGGCGGTCTTCAGGTCGAACGAGGCGTCAACCACGAGGGACTTGCCTGCGTCACCCCCTCCGGCTGCACCGTTGCCGCCGGCGCAACCCGACAGCGCGAGGGCGGCCGCGACGACCAGACCGGCTGTGGCGGCGCTTTTCCTCGAGAACTTCATGTTGTGGCCTCCTCTTTGTTACCCGAGATGGATAACTATTTACAAAAGTTATGTGATTCGCGATTATTGTGTCAAATACGAAAGAAAAATGCGATATTCGTTCTTTGATTTGCCGAGTATGTGGCATTTCATCCAAGATCCGCAGAATAATTCCATCCCCGGGGAGACAGAATGCAACTCGACGATATTCACATCCGCATGGTTGACCTGCTGCGCCGCAATGGACGGCTGTCCATCGCGGCGCTGGCGGACCAGTTGGGGATCTCCCGTTCGAACGCCTACCAGCGCTATGACTGGCTGATTGAATCCGGTGTGATTACCGGATTTACCGCCACCCTGGATTTCCGGGCGGCGGGGTTTGGCGTGGCCGCGCTGGTGTTTGTATCACTCGAACAGCAGCAGTGGGGTGAGTTTCGTGAGCGTCTGAAAACGGTGCCGGAACTGGAGTATTTCGCGGTGACCGCCGGCGAGCATGACGGCATGCTGTTGGTGCGTGCGGCGGACGTCGCGGCAATTCATGAGCTTGTGGCGTTGAATCTTGCGCAGTGGTCCTGCATCAAATCCACCGAGACGGTGTTCGTGATGGATGAGCAGTGGGATCGGGTCAGCCTGGGTGCTGGCTTTGCCGGCCGGGCGCTGCGTTCGCCCGGAGAGTGGGCGGGGGAATCCCCGCTGGGTTCCACCCGGCACCTGCGGATCGCGGAGCCGGGTGAGGAGGATGAGGGCGCACCGTTGCGCTAGCTCATCCCCCACCAAAATGGGTGGAAGGCCCGAGATGTTCCTCGCCGCCGGAAAGCTATTCGCGGCGGCATCGGGCCCGCGCGGTCTAGTTCGCGGCGACCTCGCGGCACACGCTGAGCTGCGGCTCACCGTTGGCGCCGACGTAGAACTCGGTCAGACGCAGCAGGCCGTCGGCCTGACGGGAGATGATCGTGGTGTCGTTGCCGTGCACCAGGTTGCCGTTCTTGGACCGGTGGTTGTAGGACATGTGCAGGGTGTCACCCTCACGGATACCGGAGAAACGGCCCTCGATCACGGTGTCGCCGGTGTAGTCGCCCCACACCACACCCTCGTTCTCGAAGTAGCGGAACAGGGTCGGCTCGGCGGCCACAACGCTGGTGGTGGACGTGACCATTTCGAACACCACGTTGTTCAGCGAAACGTCTTCACGTTCGCCCTCAACGGCGCTGAAATCTACGGCAATATTGGCCTGAATCATGGGATTCTCCAGTCGGAAAATGGGGCGCTCCCGAGGAGCGGCGGGGATCGAGGTGACCGCACAGGGTCACCGGGGTCACGTTACACCAGTTGTGGTGGTCACTACGTCAACGTAGTATCAGATCAATCACCTCGCGAGCATTCAGCAGAACGTCTGCGCGGTCGTAACGAGGAACCGATTCCCCATCAAAGAAAGCATCCAGGATCTGCATAATCTCGCGCACCGTGGTGATTCTTAGGTAGGCAATGAGGAGCCTAATATCCTCCAGATCCTTCGCCCGATATGCGGACATCTACATCGCCAGAAGTACGCGCGGGGATGCAACCTCGTACGTCAGCCCCCCGGTTCTCCTGTGCATCGTGCTCTCCAACGGTTCCCCTCCCGGGATAAACGCTGATGCGTTGAAACTCAGCCAGTCCGTCGGGAGGCCCTCATCAAGCGCAATTTGTGATGCAATGTCTCGCAGAACGTCCCGTTGGACAGAATGCGCATCGATATCTAGCGTGGCCGTCGTGCGACCATAAGCGATAGTCATCGCGGCCCCACCGATGATGTACAGGTTTGCTGTCCGACCACGCGCTTCGAGTTCCGCACCGAGACGGTCCAAGAGCTCAAAAATGCGTGCGTTGCCGAGCCCAAACACATTCAATCCTACGCGGTTGCCAGGTCTGAAAGCTCGTACCAGACATTCTGCTCCGCCAGCGATAGCGGTGTCCGTTCGCGAATTCTCTCGCGGTAGATTTCGGTGAGGTCTCGATCCGCTCGGAGGTAAACCGGTGTCGGGCTCGGCTCACGTTCGGTCCAGGGCGGCGGCGTCTTTCCACGCGTTTCATACGCCAATCGAACCGCCGATGTGGAAAGAGTATCCCATCGAGAATCGCCCGCAAGCACGGGGGCAGTCCTCAACGAAGTGACTTGCGAGCACTCCGCCTCAGCCACGGCCGCGTCAAAAATCTCGGAAATCAAGCGAATCGCAAACAACTCGTCACCCCGTGCGATGCAATCGCTGAGGGTATCAAAGCAGTTCGCCAGATGGCTCGTCATGCACCGATCCTAACTCAGCCAGGTTCCCATTGACATGGTTCGCCCCGGATGCCCGTATAGAACCAGGGGTTTGGCCCACGTAAAACGCAGAGCGCGCCTCGGCCACGTCCACGCGGATCGGCTGTGGACACCTATCCGGGATGGGCGTGGCGGCCGATTTGGCCGGTGGGCGTTCGGCGCGGGCGATTGACCCAAATCTGCCAGGTCAGCACAAGAATCAGGACGACCGCTACCGTCCAAGGTTGCCAGATTGACCCGTCGGCTTCCCCCTCCGCGGTCACAATATTGAACAGGCCGTTGGTGGTGATTCCGCCCTCTCGATAGCTCGCGCGAACGGTTCCGTCGGCACTGTCCAGCGGACCGGACAGCCCGGTGTGCGGAAGGCTGATCGTGCCGTCATCGCTGTCCCAGCGGCCCTTACTTGAACACGAGGAATTCCGGTTGAGAAAACCACGCGTACACTCACTTTCGGTATACGTTCCCCAGTGCAACGGGAGGCTCAGCGCGGCGATGCCGCCGACCCCCATAATCACGGACAGCACAATCGCAAGACTCAGTCCACCCAGGACCACCGGGCGCTTTGCAAACGCCGCGACGATAAGTGTCCCCAGACCGTGCCTCACCGCAGTTCGTGCTGTTCTAGGGCCACGTCCTGTCCAGGTGGATTGGGGAGCAGGGAGTCCGTGCGCCGCTCACTCTCCGGGATATGCATGGCCGCCGCGAGCAGGTTCGCCAGTCGGCGAGCGGATTCCAGCGCCGGCCCCGCTGCGGCCCAACGGTCGAACGTGAGCTTGATGTTGGATTCGGCGGTAATCAGATCGAGAACCGCGCCCTGCTTGCCTCGCTCGGTGAACCGAACGTAACGCACATCCGAGAGCGAAATTTCCCGCTCGATACTTCCCTGCTTGAGCAGCGCTCCGTGGGAGGAGAGCAGCACTCGGTGAGGGGTCACCACCAGGTAGGCACCCCCGGAAATGAGCCGATCCTCGTTCACATCCGCAAGCGCGATCGGAGCCTCTCCCTTGGGAAGCACCAGGGATAGTATTCGCAGCACGGCATCCGCCGACTCATCTGGATCAACGACCAGCACACCGGGCACGGAGACCGTCCTGGTGCGTCGGACGGAATTGGAAATGGCCGCAACCTGATCACCCAGATACCGGGCAATCTCGACCACCTCGTTTGCCGATTGACGCTTCGTGGTGAAGGGCAGGCTTCTGTCCGCGGGCAGTTCAACGATGAGTCCACACTGGCGTTCCAGCTCGTCAACCAGGTCTTTGATTCGCGCCACCGATGCCGTGTACTCACGCCGAGTCTGCGCAACCAGCGTCTCAACGATGGGTGCGTTTTCCGATTCGTTGCCCAAATCGTGTCTGATGTGTGCGGCCCGCAGGACCTGTGCACGGTGCCAGGATCCCTCGGCCATCAGCAGACCGTGAACGTCGGCGAAAATGCGTTCATAGTTCTTCTGCACGTAGGCGCGTCGCCCACGGGGGTCGCCCGCAAGCATCTCGATGTGCTCGCGTACCTGACGGTCGTATGCGGTCTTCAGCTTGCGAAAATCAGCTTCCCTGGTGGAGACCGCTGCATAGATGTGATCGTTGACCACGCCCGCGGCCTGAGCCTCGGCCACCGCACGAATCGTCGTGTCATACAGGCCTCGCAGGGTGTCCATCTGGTCCTGTTCCAGGAAGCGCTGAACGCTCTGGGTCAGCTCAATGTTGGTATCAACCCGGCGCGAAATCGATGCGATTTGAATCTGCAACGCCAGCAGTGCCATCGCGGGCCCCAGCGTGGCGAGCACGGCGGCGCTCTGCGCTCCGGCCGCGGGTGCCCAGCGAATCGACGCCGCGGCCTTCCCCTTTTCTCCCACCAGGGTGCCGAGATTCCATCCGTTTGACACCATCGGCTTCATCGTCTGCAGCTGTTTGATCGTCTCGGGGGCAAGCCGGACCAGGCCCTGCGCGCTGACCACCCCCTGTGCACCCTGCGCAACCACGGTACCGGCACCGGAGACGATGGCCAGGGCGTCCGTCAAGCTCCGGGCGTTGCTCTCGCCCAGCACCTCAAACGGGACAAGATTCATGTCAATCGGGGGCGTTTGCGCGAACACCACGGCAAACCCATGTTCAATCTCAACCAGCGTCATCTCCGACCCATCGGAGAGCTGCGCCTCATCCGTCTCGGATGATCCCTCGCTCACAACCATCACAATCACTCCTTCGTCGGCACAGCAAATTGTGCCACACGTGGGCAACCTTCACACGGCGGCTCGCGCGGTCACGCTCGCGCAGGAGAATGCTCCCCCGTATGCGCACAGAGAGATGAATCAGGATGGTGTCGAAGCGACGTATTGGTACTTCAGGTCCGACACTGCCGCAACGTGGGCGAAATCTAGGTCCGCAGCCAGCACCGTTGCGTCATTCACAATCGCATATCCCTTGATGAGAATGTCCAGTGCACACGCGGCACGAACAAGGCCAGATTTCCATAAGGAACTCTGAATATCGAGCACGAGAGATTCGTCAGGTGCCCGCTCCAACGGAAATCCCAGAGAGATTTTCTCCCGATAAAGTGCGTATTCTTCGGGCGTCCGAGCGCTATGGCAAAATTCCAGCACCTGTGGCGGACAGGTCACAAAAAGATCTGCCGGCGCACGCTCAATGCGGCGCAACTCTGCGGTAATCGCACGGTCACCGGACGCCAGCCGCGCCCAGACGGAGTTGTCAACCAGAAAGTCGACCATTAGGGCGTGGGCGGGATTACCGGGGCTCCCAGCTCCGCTTCAAGATTGACCAGCTCGGAAATACCATCGATCATCGCGGCCTTCTGTTTGTATGCAATGAGCCGACGAAGAGCAAGATCGAGGACGGCACGGTTGGAGCGCTCACCGGTGAGCTCCCGAGCACGCTCAATCAGCTGGGGATCTAGGTCAACACTGGTGACTTCCATGACAAACCCCTCTCTTTATGGTTCGTTATATAGCTCGCTCCGAGGTTGGCCCGGACGTGGTTGAGCGACAACTCATCGGCGCTGTCACTCGGGTACGCACACCTTAAATGTCGATGCCGTGTGATAACTGAGCATCCAGAATCGAAAACATCCCGTCGCCCCCAAACGACAACGGTCCGCCTCCCGAGGGAAGCGGACCGTGTGCAGAAAGTGGGACTAGACGTTGAAGCGGAACTCCACCACGTCGCCATCCTGCATGACGTATTCCTTGCCCTCCATGCGGGCCTTGCCCTTGGAGCGGGCCTCGGCAACCGAACCGGTTTCCACCAGGTCGGCAAACGAGATGATCTCGGCCTTGATGAACCCACGCTCGAAGTCAGTGTGGATCACACCGGCGGCCTGCGGAGCCTTGGCACCCTTGGGGATGGTCCAGGCGCGCGACTCCTTGGGGCCGGCGGTCAGGTAGGTCTGCAGGCCCAGGGTATCGAACCCGATGCGAGCGAGCTGGTCGAGACCAGACTCGGTCTGGCCGGTCGAAGACAGCAGCTCGGCGGCGTCCTCCTCGTCCAGGTCGATCAGCTCGGACTCCAGCTTGGCGTCCAGGAAGATCGCCTGTGCGGGGGCCACCAGGGCGGCCAGCTCGGCGCGCTTCTCGTCGCTCTGCAGGACCTCCTCATCCACGTTGAACACGTAGATGAAGGGCTTGCCGGTGAGCAGACCGAGCTCGCGCACGGGCTCCAGGTCGATCTTGGTGGCGGAGAGCGGGGTGCCGGCATTCAGCGCGGCGAGCACCTCGTTTGCAGTCTCCAGGGCGGCGGGATCGATGCGCTTGCCCTTGACCTCCTTCTCCAGACGCGGGATGGCCTTCTCAACCGTCTGCAGGTCCGCGAGGATCAGCTCGGTGTTGATGGTCTCCATGTCGCCGGCCGGGTTGACCTTGCCGTCCACGTGCACCACGTCGGAGTCGGCGAATCCACGCACCACCTGGGCGATCGCGTCGGCCTCACGAATGTTTGCCAGGAACTGGTTTCCCAGCCCCTCACCCTCACTCGCACCACGCACGATGCCCGCGATGTCCACGAAGGAGACCGCGGCGGGCAGGATCTTCTCGCTGCCGAAGATCTCGGCCAGCTTGGTCAGGCGCACGTCAGGAAGGTTCACCACCCCGACGTTGGGCTCGATCGTCGCGAACGGGTAGTTCGCCGCGAGCACCTGGTTCTTGGTCAGGGCGTTAAACAGGGTTGACTTGCCAACGTTGGGCAGTCCGACAATTCCGATAGTGAGGGCCACGAGGATCTATCGTACCCGGCCAGATGGACCGGGGCCAGCCGAGCGCGCGCGGCGAACGTTCTGGGCATCCGTTATTCTCACACGCTGCGTTGTTAGCCTGCGCTTCATATGCTCGCCCACACCGGGAAATCTGAGGTAACTCATGCAGACACCTAGCCGGAACATCACGCCCCTTTCGCTCGACCTTGCCCGAGGCCGAGACGTTCCGCTCTATCGACAACTCGCCGATCAACTTCGCGATGCCATCACCGATGGAACGCTGCCTCCGGGAAGCAGACTCGACAACGAGATTGTGTTGGCACACCGCCTGGGCATTTCCCGACCGACCGTACGGCGCGCGATCCAGGAGGTTGTCGCCGAGGGCCTGCTCACTCGGCGACGCGGTGTGGGCACACGCGTGGCACACACGCGTATCCGGACCGCAATCGAGCCACTGGGCATCGTCGAGTCGCTTGAGCGCGACGGACACCGCCCCGGCAGCAAGGTTCTCGAGCAACGCACGATACCCGCCTCGGCGCTGATTGCCACCCTCCTGGAACGTGCGGACGGCACGCCGGTGCATCATTTCCGCAGGCTTCTGAGCAGCAATCAGGCACCATTTGCGATCCTCACAAACAATGTGCCCGCCGACCTCAAGGTTCCCGGCTTCCACCGGCTGAGTGACACCGGCTCGTACTCCCTTCTTCGCGCCGCGGGCATCCTCATTCACAGCGTCGATGAACGGCTCATCTCCCGTCAACCAACCCCGGCCGAGACCGGATTACTCAGTCTCGGCACGGACGGGGTTATTCTCGAGCGCACCCGGATATCGCGGGATTCCGCGGGCCGACCGGTCAGCGTGGGCATCCACGCATTTCGAGGGGATCTGATCGCCATCGGTGTCTCCGCCATCGGTGTCTCCGCCGCCGGCGAGCTTCGCTAGCCGAGCATCGGTAGCCGAGCGTCCGTAGCCGAGCGTCAGTGGCCGAGCATCGGTAGCCGAGCCGGGAGTCGTGTCGGATTTCCTCCACAGGCGGCGTCCGCGACTCAGTTATCCCCAGTTACTCCATCTCCGCCGAGCCTGTCGGCGGTGTCGGGCACACTTGGGGTATGGACTCACTACTCCCACTCATCATCGGCCTCATGCTGGGCCTCGTGCTCGGCGCGGTCCTTGGCGGCGTGTTCGGCGGGCTGACCGCACAGCGCCGTGCAAGCTCGGCACTGCGCGCGGCGGAGGTTCGTGCCGATGCTGCCCGCGCCGAAGTTGAGGTTTTGACGGCGCAGCATTCCGCCGAGTTGATGTCCCAGGGTGCACGAGAATCCGAAATCCGCGGCACGCTGCGCGCCGAGCTGGCCGCTCTCGAGGCGACCACGGCAGAGCTACGTGATCAGATCGACGCCCAGCGTCGGTATGCCGCCGACCAGGAGCGACGTCGTGAGGAAGAGGCCACGAATCGGCGAGCACGAGAGTCTCAGGATGCACGCGTTCTCGAGGCGCTGGCTCCCGTGGCCGAAACTCTGCGCACGATGCAGACGGCCGTCTCGGCGATCGAGAACCAGCGAAGCCTCCAACACGGAGAACTCAGCGCCCAGCTCCGAGCAGCCACGGAGGCTGAGGAGCGGCTGCGCGCCACCACGGACACCCTGGCTGGTGCGCTGCGGTCGAATAACGTTCGCGGCGTCTGGGGTGAGACCCAGCTGCGCAATGTGGTGGAAGCTGCGGGGCTGATCGAACGGGTGGACTTCAGCGTGCAGTCTTCGGTGTCCACCGACGCGGGAGCCGGTCGCCCCGACATGGTGGTGCACCTGCCCGGGGGCAAGAACATCGCCGTGGATGCGAAGGTGCCCTTCAACGCGTACCTGGAAGCCAGCGCGATTCCCGCCACCGCGACCGGTGCAGAGGCCGCCCGTCGCGATTCGCTTCTGCGTGATCATGTGAAGGCCGTGCGCGAACATGTGACCGCGCTGGGCAATAAGACCTACTGGGAGGGCCTGCCCGCCTCCCCCGAGCTGGTCATTGCGTTCATCCCCAGCGAGTCCCTGGTGTCCTCGGCCCTGGAAGCCGACCGCACCCTGCTCGACTTCGCGTTCTCCAAGCGGGTCGCGCTGGCATCCCCGGTGACCCTCTGGTCCGTGCTGAAAACCGTCGCGTTTAGCTGGCAGCAGGATGTGCTCACCAAGGAGGCCACCGAACTCTTCGACCTGAGCCGAGAACTCCACTCGCGTCTGGCCACCACCGCGACACGACTGCAGAAGCTGGGGCGCTCGATCGAACGCTCGGTGAAGGACTACAACGTGGTGATCGGATCCCTCGAACACCAGGTGCTGCCCAGCGCCCGCAAGCTCGGCCGCATCGACAAAACCAAGATCATCGCCGACCTCACCCCGATAGAAGAGCCCCTGCGCGAGATCACCGATGTCGACCTGGTTGCCGGCCTTGAAGAGAGCCGCTCCCACGCTTCCCCAGCCTCCCCCACCTCCCCTGTCACCCCGGCCTCCTCCACTTCCCCCGCCTCCCTCACCCCGGATGAAACCGAAGCGGAACAGAATCAGGAGGAAAACTCTCAGGCCTAAACGGGCAGCAAAAAGCGGGCGCACCGCCATTGGTACGCCCGCAGCTCAGGACCCGCGTATGGGCGGGTTGAGGATCAGCGGTTTAGCGCCACTTCTCCACCAGGTGGTCGGCCACGATCCGGCGGATCGTTCCCGACTTCGACCGCAACACGATGCTCTCCGTGCGGATGATCGGGCCGCGGTGCTGAACACCCGCGACCAGACCGCCGTCGGTCACACCGGTTGCCACAAAGAACGTGTTGTCGCTACGCACCAGCTCGTCCGCACCGTAGACATAGTCCATCTTCAGACCGGCCTCGATACCGCGCTGACGCTCGGCGTCGTCGCGGGGGTGCAGACGGCCCTGGATGTGGCCACCCAGCGCCTTGATCGCACACGCAGTCACAATGCCCTCGGGGCTTCCGCCGGTACCCAGGCACATGTCGATTCGGGTGCCATAGCGGGCGGCGTTGATACCACCGGCCACGTCACCATCCAGCATCAGACGGGTACCCGCACCGGCGGCGCGGATCTCCTCGATCAGACCCTCATGACGCGGACGGTCGAGCACCGCGACGGTGATGTCCGAAACCGGAACCTTCTTCGCCTGGGCCAGCGCCTGAATGTTCTCGGCCACCGACTGACGAATGTCCACCACACCGATACCCTCGGGACCGGTCACAATCTTGTCCATGTAAAACACGGTCGAGGCATCCAGCATCGAACCACGGTCAGCCACCGCGATGACCGACAGGGCGTTCTGGCGGCCCGCGGCGGTCAGGCTGGTTCCATCGATTGGATCCACGGCGATGTCCACCGCCGGGCCCTGTCCGTTGCCCACGCGTTCGCCATTGAACAGCATCGGGGCCTCGTCCTTCTCGCCCTCACCGATCACCACGGTGCCATCAAAGTTGACGGTGCCGAGGAACGCGCGCATCGCATCCACCGCGGCACCGTCGGCACCCAGCTTGTCGCCGCGACCGATATACGGTTCGGCACGAATCGCCGCAGCCTCCGTTGCCCTCACCAGCTCCAGTGCAAGATTTCGTCCGGGCTGCAAATACAGGGACTCGGTGGTGGGCTGACTCATGAAAAACGCTCCTCAACATCTGGGCAAGGCGAACCGTTCCACACTAACCCCGCGCCCACAAACACGCCGCGGCGTGTGGGCCAATCCTGCTGTTAAAAAGCTGTGTTCTTAACGAATCGAACGTTTTACGCGGGAATTTCGGTTCCAGACCACGACCAGATTCGTGCATCCTGACCACGGCCCTCGGCCGCCCGCAGCGGCGAACCGGGCACAATCAGGCACTCGGTAACCGCGCTCACCAGAATCGCCGCCCGTCCCCCACACAGCCGGTCCAGACTCAGTAACTCATCCAGGTTGATGCCCGCGGCCTCGATCCGGGTACGCTCCGACCGCGACTGCGGCGCGAACCGAGCCTGCATCGAACCTCCCAGCGCACGCACCGCGGCGGCAACCACCAGTCCCTCGGGGGCTCCGCCGATCCCGGCAACCATGTCCAGATCCGCATCCGGCTGCAACACCCGCAGCGATCGCTCGACCTCACCGTGCTCAAAGAAATCGCAGCGCACCCCGGCCTCGCGGGCGATCCGCATCAGCTCGGCGTTACGCGGGCGATCCTGAATCGCCACGTGCAGCTCCTCTACCGGGACACCGCGGTGGGCGGCGACGTCGGCGAGGGTCTGCTCAAATGGCGCATCCAGACTCACTTCGGGCGCACGCGCGCCCGCCACAATCTTCGACAGGTAGTAGGCCGGACCGATGTTCGCAAACGAGCCGGGCTCGGCAACACCCAGCACCACCATCGCGCCGGGCTCGCCGGCCGCCGCCAGACGGGTCCCGTCCACCGGATCCACGGCGATCTCCACCGCCAAGCCCCCGGTTCCAAAGGTTTCCCCGGCCGCGAGCATCGGGGCCTCGTCCTTCTCGCCCTCACCGGCAATGACCACGCCGGAGAGCGCGAGCGTGTCCAGCTCGGCGCGCAGCGCGTGCACGGCGGCCCCGTCCACGGCAATCGGGTCGCCAGATCCCACATGATCCGCGGCCGCGGTCGCCGCCGCAACGGTTGCCAACCGCAACCCGCGCAGGGCCTCGGCACCGGGCCATCCCACGGGCTTCGCGGGCTTCGGCTTGGCCGAACGCGGTGCCGGAGAACCGGCGGGACGGAAGAAGGCGGACCCCGGGCGCGGCCCGGTCGAAGAGTCACTCATACCCTCAATTGTGCCCGACGATTGGAGCGATCCGCACGGACGTGCACCCAACGAGCCCCGGTGCCGGTCCGCATCCGACACCACATCCGGCACTCCAGACGTTTCCGCACGATTTACCGAGACATCCGTGAAGCCCGGTCGGTAGACTCGAAGTGTTCCCTGCAGACATTCCTTAAGGAGAAGTAATGCCTATCGCAACCCCCGAGCAGTACGCACGGATGCTTGACAACGCCAAGGAGAACGCATTCGCTTTCCCGGCGTTCAACGTGTCGTCATCGCAGACCATTCACGCAGTGCTTCAGGGACTCACCGAGGCTGGCTCCGACGGCATCATCCAGGTCACCACCGGTGGTGCCGACTACTTCGCCGGCCACACCGTGAAGAACCGTGCCTCCGGCGCCCTCGCCTTCGCCAAGTTTGTGCACGCGATCGCCGACAACTACCCGATCACCGTGGCCCTGCACACCGACCACTGCCCCAAGAACGCACTGGACGACTTTGTGTACCCGCTGATCGCCGCCTCCGAAGAAGAGGTCAAGGCCGGTCGCAACCCGATCTTCCAGTCCCACATGTGGGACGGCTCGGCCGTGCCGCTGGGTGAGAACCTGGAGATCGCCAAGGAGATCATCAAGAAGACCAAGAACATCAACGCCATCCTCGAGGTAGAGATCGGTGTTGTGGGTGGCGAGGAGGACGGTGTCAGCCACGACATCAACGAGCACCTGTACACCACCCTCGAAGACGCCATCCAGACCGTCGAGGCGCTGGGCCTGGGCGAACAGGGCCGCTACATGGCCGCGCTGACCTTCGGCAACGTGCACGGTGTGTACAAGCCGGGTAACGTGCAGCTGCAGCCGGGTCTGCTCAAGGAAATCCAGGAGGGCCTGGCTGCCAAGTACGGTACCGCCGCCAAGCCGCTGGACCTCGTCTTCCACGGTGGATCGGGTTCAACCGACGCCGAGATCAGCGAGGCCGTCGCCAACGGTGTCATCAAGATGAACATCGACACCGACACCCAGTACGCGTTCAGCCGCGCCATCGCCGACAACGTACTGCGCAACTACGACAGCTTCCTCAAGGTTGACGGTGAGGTCGGAAACAAGAAGGTCTACGACCCCCGCGCCTGGGGCAAGATCGCCGAAACCGCCATGGCCGCCCGCGTCATCGAGTCGACCCGTCAGCTCGGTTCGCACGGTAAGTCGCTGACCATCTAGGTTCGCCCCACACAAAACCCCGGTGATGTTCTCCATCACCGGGGTTTTTATGTGTCAAAATCGCTACGGCTGGAACCGCCGCACATACTCCTGGAAGGCCGGATCGTTACCCATGACCGGGGCCAGGATCATGCTCATCACCAGGAGGGCGACCACGGCCCCGAGCAGCGGAATCCACCACGAGGACTTACCCGCCCGGATCCGGCGCATCGTCCACCAGGCCGACAGGCACCACACGGCGATCATGATCGCCGCCATCACCCATCCCGATACGTTGATCGACTGCCCCAGCGAGTCACCCGAGATGCCGAGCTCCTTGAAGTACTCAACAAACGCCTCGCGCAGGTTGAGCAGCGCGGGGACGCTGGTCAGAATCGAGAATGCACCAAACGCCAGCAGGATCAGCGAGATGAAACGGTCCGGCGGGGCCTGTACGGGCAGCCCGTCGTTGGCGCGACCGGCGGCGGGGCGCTTGGGCGCTCCACCCGACGGCGCGCCCGCACGGTTCACACCATTACCGGCCTGCGAACCGGCTCGTGCATCCGCCGGGGTCGAGGTCTGGGTGGCCGGCCGGTTTCCCACGGTCACGCCGCTGAAGGATCCCGCGGCGTAGCGGGGAATACCGTCGGCGGGGGCGGCGGGTGTCGAGGATGCCTGCGCATACACTGGGGCGTCCGTGGTGCGCTCACCGTACTCGGGCGGCGGCAGCTGGGACGCAGTCACACGCTCGCCATACTCGGGCGGCGGTAGCTGGGATGCGGCCACTCGCTCGCCATATTCGGGCGGCGGTAGCTGTGAGGCAGCCACACGCTCGCCTGCGGCGGGGGCAGCCGAGGGTGAGGCGGGGGCCTGCTGCGGCGCATCCGCCGGATCCACTCGCTCGCCGTACGTGGGGCGACGCGGCTCGGCACGCGTGGGCGAACCGTCTGCGGCGGCGGACTCGGGATGCTCGGAGCCTGCCGGGGCCGCACCCTCGGCCACCCGTTCGCCATAACGCGGCGCGGAGGATGCGGGGGCGGTGGGCACTGCGGGTGCCGACACCGACGAAACCGAATCGGATGCGTTCGGCGCAGAGACGGATTCCGGATCCGCAGGCGCGCTCGCAGCCGCGTCACCATCCCCCTCCTCAACCCGCTCGCCAAAGGACGGACGGCGTGGGGGCTGATCGACGGCGGGGACCGACGCCTTCTCGGCGTCGGGCCCGTTCATCTGATCGCGTTGCTCCTCGGGAGTCGCGAATTCACCAAAACGGGGTTGCGGGGTCATCGTTGCCTCTCGAACAGCTCAAATGGAATTTAGGAGGAGCGACGGCCACCCAGGGCGCGCTCGTCACGGTTGCCTTCGAGGTCCTTGCGGAGCTCCTTGGGCAGGGAGAACATGAGGTCTTCCTCGGCGGTCTTGACCTCCTGGACGTCACCGTATCCGGCGCCGGCAAGGTCCCGCAGGACCTCATCCACCAGGACCTCGGGCACCGAGGCACCACTGGTCACGCCCACGGTCTGCACACCATCCAGCCACTCCTGCTTGATTTCGCTCGCATAATCGACCCGGTAGGCGGCCTTTGCGCCATATTCCAGGGCAACCTCGACCAGGCGAACCGAGTTGGAGGAGTTGGCCGAACCGACCACGATCACCAGGTCCGCACCGACGGCGACCTTCTTGATCGCCACCTGCCGGTTCTGGGTCGCGTAGCAAATGTCGTCCGAGGGCGGGTTCTTCAGGTTCGGGAAGCGCTCGCGCAGCAGGCGCACGGTCTCCATGGTCTCGTCCACGCTGAGGGTGGTCTGCGAGAGCCACACCACATTGTCGGGGTCCTTGACGGTGATCTTGTCCACATCTTCCGGCCCGTTCACGATGGTGGTGCGCTCGGGGGCGTGCCCGGCGGTACCCTCAACCTCTTCGTGTCCCTCGTGGCCGATCAGCAGGATCTCCTGATCCGCGCGCGCGAACCGGACGGCCTCGCGGTGCACCTTGGTGACCAGCGGGCAGGTCGCGTCGATGGCCTGCAGCTGACGGTCGGCCGCCGCATTCACCACGGCCGGGGAAACGCCATGCGCGGAAAACACGATGTGCGAACCCTCGGGAACCTCGTCCACCTCGTCCACAAAGATGGCTCCCTGAGCCTCAAGCTCGGAGACCACGTGGACGTTGTGCACGATCTGTTTACGCACGTAGACGGGCGCACCGTAGAGGTTCAGCGCCTTCTCAACCGCAATAACGGCGCGGTCAACACCGGCGCAGTAGCCGCGCGGGGCGGCCAGCAGCACACGTTTGGGTCCGGCGACCGGGTTATCCTGGAGTCGGCTTGAAGCACCGGGGATCCTCGGCATCGGCAGGCTAATCGTCGTGTTACTCACGTCACCAATTGTAAGCCGAGTCGCTGGACTCCGAGTGAGAGGATTGCCGGATGGCCGTTTCTATGCCCGCACAGCCCGCTACTGCGGAGGATCCGTGGCCGATTGCGCTCTTGGGGAACAAGATTCGCGACTACATCGACCGGCTCGGCACGGTGTGGGTTGAGGGCGAGATTACCCAGTGGGGACAGTCCGGCGGCAACGTCTATGGCAAGCTCAAGGATCTGAACGCCGACGCGACCATTTCCTTCACCATCTGGTCCTCGGTGCGAGTGAAGCTGCCCGAGAATCTCAAGCAGGGTGACCGGGTGGTTGCGCTGATCAAGGCCAACTTCTGGGTCAAGGGTGGCAGCCTGACGATGCAGGTGATGCAGATGCGCCATGTGGGCCTGGGTGATCTGCTTGAACGACTCGAACGCCTGCGTGCGAGCCTCACCGCCGAGGGTTTGTTCGCTCCCGACCGCAAGAAGCGACTGCCCTTCCTCCCGAACGTGATCGGACTGGTCACCGGCAAGGACTCCGACGCCGAGAAGGACGTGCTGCGCAATGCCCAGCTGCGTTGGCCGGCCGTGCAGTTCCGGGTGCGTCACGCCGCGGTTCAGGGCGATCGCACCGTCGGCGAGGTGGTTGCGGCGATCGAGGCGCTGGATGCCGACCCCGAGGTGGACGTGATCATCGTCGCCCGCGGTGGTGGCGACTTCCAGAATCTCCTGGGATTCAGCGACGAGCGTGTGGTGCGGGCGGCCGCGGCCGCGACCACTCCGATCGTCTCGGCGATCGGGCACGAGGCCGACCGTCCGCTGCTTGATGATGTTGCCGACCTCCGAGCCTCCACCCCCACCGATGCGGCCAAGCGGGTGGTGCCCGATGTGGGCGAGGAGCTTGCCGGGGTCGCCGAGGCGCGTTCGCGGCTGACCGGCCGCCTGGTGCACCAGATCAACACCGAGATTTCCCGGCTGGAGCAGATCCGAACCCGCCCGGCGCTGGCCGACGGGGCGTGGATCGTGACCTCCCGCAGTGAGGAGGTCACCCGCTATGTGGCGCGCGGTGCCGAGATGATCGATCGCCGAATCGAGCGCGCGGAGTCGGGACTGGCCGAGCTCACCGCGAGACTGCGCACCCTGTCCCCGCAGCAAACCCTGCGCCGCGGATACGCGATCGTGCAGACCCCGGACGGATCCGCACTGCGCGAGACCACCCAGGCACCCACCGGTACCGATCTGCGGATCACCCTCGCCGAGGGTGTGCTGCACGCAACCGCGACAGAAACCGAGCGTTAGCCCGCCGGTGTCTCGGCGGGAGGACCCGCATGATTGCGGGAGAGTTCACCCGTTTCCCGCCCCACCCGGGGAACGGGAGGTCGGTGCGGACGCGATAGGATGGCGGCATGTCTTCCAACCCCGAAATCGACGCCCTGAGCTATGAAGAGGCCCGTGACGAGCTGGTTCGGGTGGTGTCTGAACTCGAACAGGGTTCGGCAACACTCGAGCACTCGCTTGAGCTGTGGGAGCGCGGTGAGGCGCTGGCCGCCCGCTGCGAGCAGTGGCTGATCGGGGCCAAGGCCCGGCTGGATGCGGCCCGTGCCGCCTCGACCGCGAACGCCGATCACACCGGCGAGGTATCCGCTTCCGGCGAGGAGATCTTCTAACCGTGGCAAAAAAGAAGTCCACCGAGCCGCGGGTTGTTGCCGAGCTGGGTCGCCCGGAAACGCCCGAGGAGACGGCCGAGCGCAAAGCCACTCAGTCGCGCAACTATCGGATGCGTAAGACCGTCAACAACCTGGTTTACTCGCTGCTGGCCACCGTCGCGCTGGTCGCGGTCATGGTGATCATCGTGCCGCGCAGCGATAAGCCCACCGATCGCTCGGTGGATTACACCGTGGTGGCCGGGCAGGTACAGGAGTCTCAGGAGGCCCACCTGGCCAGCCCGAAGCTCCCCAAAACCTGGAGCGCGAACTATGCCGAGGTGCGCTCGAAGACCTCGGTGAAGTCGTGGGAGATTGGTTTTCTCACGCCGGATCAGAAGTTCATCGGGATGGCTCAGGGCCTGAACGCGAACGACTCCTGGACCTCCCTGATGTTGAAGAACTCGGTGCCCACGGGCACCACCACGATCGATGGGGTCCAGTGGACCGTATACGACAACCGTGATTCACGGGATGACAAGATTGGAAACGTGCACTATGGCCTGGCTACCCAGGCTGGAAGCTCGTACTTTGTTCTGTTCGGGTCCGCCTCGAACGAGGAGTTCACCACCCTCGCGACCGCGCTGACTCCGGACATCGAGAAGGAGGCAAACCGCTAATGTCCACCATGACTCCGGGCCAGGCTTGGGCCGAAATGGTCGCCGGTAACGAACGCTTTGTGAGCGGTGAGCCGCTGCACCCCCGACAGGATGTGGAGCGCCGTCACCAGCTGGCAAGTGTGCAGACCCCCGATGCCGCACTGTTTGGCTGCTCGGACTCGCGTCTGTCCGCCGAGATTATTTTTGATAAGGGTCTGGGCGACCTGTTTGTGGTGCGTAACGCCGGGCAGGTCATCTCCGATTCGGTGCTGGGATCGCTGGAATACGCGGTGGGTGTGCTGAAGGTTCCGCTGATCGTGGTTCTCGGACACGACGCCTGTGGTGCGGTCCAGGCGGCGATTTCCTCCTGTGCCCCCGACGCCGAAACGCTGCCGCCGAACATTGCCGGTCTGATCCGCCAGATTGTGCCCTCGGTGGTCAAGGTCGCGGGAGTATCGGGAACCGAGATCTCTCACGCGGACCCGGCCGAGGTGGGAAAGAGTCATCTGCGCAGCACGGTGGCCGAGCTCTTGACTCGTTCTGAGATGATTAATCGTGCGGTCGCCGAGGGAACCCTCGCGGTCGTCGGTGCCAACTACCGTCTGACGGAGGGCACAGCGGTTCCCGATGTGACATTGGGTAACCTGGATCCCACGGGTGCCACAAGCACCAAAACCCCGAACGCAGAGTAGCGTTCACACCTCGAGGAGAGCAGAACACCGTGTCTGAAAACGCATCCGCCGAATACCGCATCGAGCACGACACCATGGGTGAGGTTCGTGTGCCGATCTCCGCCCTGTATGGGGCGCAGACTCAGCGCGCGGTAGAGAACTTCCCGATTTCGGGCTCGCGTTTGGAAGCCGCCCAGGTGGTGGCCCTCGCCCGAATCAAGAAGGCTGCCGCCTCCGCGAATGCGTCGCTGGGTGTGCTGGATGGCAAGATTGCCGCGGCAATCGAGGACGCTGCCGATCAGATTATCGCCGGCCAGCACGCCGACCAGTTCCCGATCGATGTATACCAGACCGGCTCGGGAACCTCCTCGAACATGAACATGAACGAGGTGCTGGCGACCCTGGCTACTCGCTCGCTGGGCTCCGCCGTTCACCCGAACGACCACGTGAACTGCTCGCAGTCCTCCAACGATGTCTTCCCGACCTCGGTGCACGTGGCCGTGACCGGTGCCCTGATCGAGCAGCTGGTGCCGGCCCTCGAGCACCTGGCCGTGTCGCTGGAGAAGAAGGCCGAGCTGTGGAAGGACGCGGTCAAGCCCGGTCGCACCCACCTCATGGACGCCACCCCGGTCACCCTGGGTCAGGAGTTTGGTGGGTACGCCCGTCAGATCCGCCTGGGAATCGAGCGGGTTCAGTCGGCTCTGCCGCGCGTGGCCGAGGTGCCCCTCGGTGGCACCGCGGTCGGCACCGGCATCAACACCCCGCTGGGCTTCCCGCAGGAGGTTATCCGTCGCCTCGCCGCCGACTCGGGTCTGCCGATCACCGAGGCCCTGGATCACTTCGAGGCCCAGGCCAACCGCGACGGTCTGGTGGATGCCTCGGGTGCGCTGCGCACCATCGCCGTGAGCCTCACCAAGATCTGTAACGACCTGCGCTGGATGGGTTCGGGCCCGAACACCGGCCTGGGCGAGCTGCACATCCCCGACCTACAGCCCGGCTCCTCGATCATGCCGGGTAAGGTCAACCCGGTGATCCCCGAGGCCGTGCTGATGGTGTGCTCGCGCGTCATCGGTAACGATGCCTCGATCGCGATCAGCGGCGCGTCCGGCAGCTTCGAGCTGAACGTTCAGATTCCGATCATGGGTACCGCCCTTCTGGAGTCGATTCGACTGCTGTCCAACGCCTCGACGGTGCTGGCCGATAAGGCCGTGGATGGTCTCCAGGCCAACGTGGAGCGCGCCGCAGCCCTGGCGGGTATGTCGCCCTCGATCGTGACGCCGCTGAACAAGATCATCGGTTACGAGGCCGCCGCCAAGATCGCGAAGCACGCGGTCGCCGCGGGCATCACCGTCCGTGAAGCCGTTGTGGCCCTCGGGTTCGTGGAGCGCGGAGAGGTCACCGAGGAGCAGCTGGATGCCGCCCTCGACCTGCTCTCAATGACCCACGCCGGCTAACCTCTCGCAGTAGCAGCCACTGCCGCCTCGGGCGGGCACCGTGTGCCCACCCGAGGCGGCTTTTATTGTGCGCCGGCCTCCCGCGCGCTGGCCTACATCGGAAGCCCCGTAACAACCAGGATCAGCAGGGTGCCCCATAGCCCGCCCAGTAACACCGGACCGAGCGGAATCGTGCGGGTGAGAATCCCGCCGGAAGGTGTGTCCGGGTGCTCGGGAGCGATCGGGGGTGATGCCCCTCGCCTCCTTCGAATCCGTTTCAGTGCGTGGTGGCAGGAGGTGACGATCGTGGCGAGGCCGCACAGCAGCGCAAACAGGCTCAGTGCGCCCACGGGGTCGGCGGTCAGGGCCAGCAGGGCCAGACACACCGCCGCGAGCTTGCCATCGCCTCCTCCCCAAAACCCGACGGCAGCCAGAGTGAGCGAAACGATCGCGAGAATGAGAGCGGGGATCAACTTTGCGAAGGCCTCCACCGGGCCGTCTCGCGCCGAGGCTGCGACAACACCCACGGGCCCCACGACGTTGGGCTCACGGCCGACGGACCCAACGATGCTGGGTCCAAGATCATTGGGCCCAAGACCGCCGGAAGCCACGGAGACGGCGTCGAAAATCACTCCCCCGACCAGCAGGAGTGCTGCCGGCACAATCAGCCGGTTGGGGAGCCTGCGCTCGCGCATATCGAGCCGGATCAGTCCGGGGGTAGTCAGCAGCAGCCAGAGTAGACAGGGCCACAGCATGACGGGAATCGGACCGGAGCCTGCGGTAACGAGGCTGGCCGCGGGCACGATGGGTTCGGCGATGGTCAGGGGAAAGGGCACGTCAAAGGGGCCCGGATGCGGTGGCACAAAGGGGACCGGGAAGTGGGCACTGGCGAGGCGTGGGGTCGATGTGGTGAGCATGACCCCACGCTATGCTCGGGCGGACAGCTCAAGGCTCGCGGGGTGGAAACGGTGGATAACCGGATCAGAGCGGAAGGTTGTGGAGGAAGGGTTTTGTTCTAGGCGCGGAAGTCCGCGGTGATTTCCGCCGACACCACAAACGGGCGCGGAGTCAGATCAAACCCGTTGTCGCCGCCGGCCATATCGGCCGAGGCCATCGCAAAGGAGCGGCCCTTGGGACGGAAGCCTCCGTCGGAGGCACCACCAGCAGGACGCAGCCCCGATTCGTACAGGGACTCGAGGACGGGCGTTCCCGCGCCGGCCGCACGCGCATAGACGGCCGCGCGAGCGATTGCGTCGGCCACCGCGGCCGCACGCACCTCGGCGATCCGGTCCGCGCGATCCGCCTCGGCAATGTCCCAGTCCACCCCGCTCACCCGCACCAGGGGTTCGGCGGCCAGCCGGGTAACCCAGTCTGTCAGCGCGGCGAAATCTTGAAAGCGCAGGGTGAGACCCGCGCTGGCCTTTTGAATATCCGCACCACGCTGCCCATCGGGTCCCCAGAACGGGCTGGTTCCCACCGCCACCGACTGTGCGTGCCACCGGGTCGTCGCGCCCTGGTCGGCCAGCTGCTGTGCGGCCACCGTGAGCTCGGCATGGAGCCGGGATGCGCGCGCCACGACATCCGTGCGCTCGGCCCCCTCAACCTCGATGGTGGCGCTGACCTCGGCACGCGAGGGCGGGTATTCCCGCTGTGCGAAACCGCCCACAACCACGCTGATTCCCGACATTCTGTCTCCTCCCAAGCGTTTGCGGCAACCGTTATGCCGTGCTCGGAGACTACTATGCCGGAGGCGAATAACGCCAGGTACTCCCGGACGTTATCCGCCGTATCGGCGCTGGCGGCGTGAGAAGTCTCGGACGGCACGGAGGAAGTCGACCTCGCGCAGGTCCGGGCCCAGCGCCTCCACAAAATAGAATTCGCTGTGTGCACTCTGCCACAGCATGAAGTCGCTGAGCCGCTGCTCCCCCGAGGTGCGAATCACCAGGTCGGGATCCGGCTGACCGCCGGTGTAGAGGTGGGCACCGATCAGGTCGGGGGTGAGGAGCTCGGCAAGACCGCTGATGGTTCCGCCGTTGCTGCCCTCATAGTCCCGCACAATGGTGCGCATGGCCTCGACGATCTCGGAGCGTCCCCCGTAGCCCACCGCGAGGTTGATGTGCAGCCCGGAGCGGTCCTTGGTTGCCTCTTCGGCATCGTGCAGGGCCGTGCGCAGCGATTCGGGGAGACCGGCGGTCGCACCAACGTGCTGAACGCGCCAGTCTCGATAGCCGGCGAGGTCGCGGGCAAGGTCGGCAATGATCACGATCAGATCGCGCAGTTCCTCCGAGGAACGCTGGGTGAGGTTATCCGCCGAGAGCAGATACAGGGTGACGGTGCGGATTCCCAGATCGTCGCACCACTCGAGAAATTCCTGCATCTTGGCGGCACCCGCGCGGTGTCCGTGCGCCACGGTCTCGAGCCCGAGCTGCTTCGCCCAGCGTCGGTTTCCATCAATAATCATGGCCACGTGGTGCGGAAGCGTCTCGGGAGCCAGGTTTCGACGCAGCATCTTTTGATAGAGCGCGTAGAGGAGGCCACGTCCGGGTCGAGGTTCGCTATTCGTCACAGACCTACGGTAGTCCACATTTCCGTTCAGACGTATATTGGCTGGCGTAGTCTGGGAGTATGCCAGCAGATCGTGACCTTTCAGCGTCCGCCAACTCCTCGGAGAGCGGGGGCGTGTCCGGGGATGATGAACGCCACGGTCTTCCTCTGATCGAGGCGGCGGATGTGCTTCCCGAGGAGGTCAAGCCCACCTGGCGTGGATGGATTCACGCGGGCACCTTCCCGGTGACCATCGCCGCGGGTATCGTGCTCATCGTGCTGGCCGACGGACCGGTAGCGAAGTGGGCGTCGGCGGTGTTCATGCTCACCTCGATGCTGCTGTTTGGCAACTCGGCGCTGTACCACCGCATCAACTGGAAGCCGCGCACGAAGATGATCTTCAAGCGCATCGACCACGCCAACATCTTCCTTCTGATCGCCGGCACCTACACCCCCATCGCGCTGCTGGCGCTGCCGAATCCGCAGGGGATGATTCTGCTCATCTCGGTGTGGTCGGCCGCGCTGCTCGGGATCGCCTTCCGCGTCTTCTGGATCGGTGCCCCGCGCTGGCTCTACGTCTTCCTCTACCTGGCTTTGGGCTGGGCGGCGGTGATGTATCTGGGTGACATCATCCAGGCAAACCTCGCCAGCATGGTGCTGGTGGTCGTGGGGGGCCTGCTCTACTCGGTGGGAGCGGTGGCGTATGCACTCAAACGCCCTAACCCGTTCCCCGGACACTTCGGTTTCCACGAAATCTTCCACGTGTGCACGGTGCTGGCCTTCCTCTGCCACTGGACCGGAATCCTGCTCCTCGCCCTGCACCCGATTAGCGGGGCGTAGGGGGCCGGCTCACAGGTTCCGGATCACGAGTCTGAGCTCACGGGCTGTTCCCCACCGGCTGAGCCACGGGGCTCCGGTTCATGTGCCGTTTCGGCCTCCCGACCGGGCAGGATGGGCAGCGCGATGATGGGCGCGAGCGCGAGCAGGGCAAACGCGCCACTGTAGCCGATCACCGTGATCAGCGCGCCCACGGCCGGACCCACCAGGGCGGTCGCCGCGAACTGGCCGGAGTTTTGGATGCCCAGGGCTCGTCCGGCCCAGCGGCTTCCGGAGATTTCGGCGACCGCGGTAAACGCCAGGCCGTTGTCGGCCACGGCGATGCAGCTGGCCAGGACATAGGTGATCGCGACCGCCCAGGGCCAGTGCACGGCACCGGCCGCCGCGGTGAGCAGCAGGGTGGCCACGCCGATCAGGGCGATCCAGCGCAGCGGCTGGAGCCGACTGCCCACCCGGTCCGAGAGCACACCCACCGCGATTCGACCGAAGGCGCCGAGCAGCTGAGCGATGGCGACCAGGGCACCGGCGGCCAGGGCGCTCCATCCCTGATCCACGATCAGCCACACCAGACCGAAGGTACTCAGGGCCGTCTGCGGAACCACCAGGAGGGCCGAGACCGCGTGGATGCGGGCCAGGGTGCCCGAACGGCGATACGGGTTGGTCTGCGCCGCGGTAGTACCCGGCGTTAGCGGATGACGGGGCGGGTCCACGATGACGATGGCGCAGGCGATTGCCGCGATCAAGACCAGCACCGCACACAGGATGAGCGCGGGGGCGAGTGACCCACCCGCGATCAGCGCGGGAATGGCCAGCGCGGCAGCGGCGATGCCCAGCGGCTGACAGGTTTGCCGGATCCCCATCGCGAGTCCGCGACGGTTGGCCGGGAACCAGCCGACCACGACGCGTCCGCTGGCGACGTTCACCGAGCCCGTGCCCGCCCCGGCGATGCCGAGGAGTACCCCGAGAATCCAGAGTGATCCGGTCGAGGTGCCCGAGACGAATAGTGCACCGAGCACCGCGAGGGTTGTGAGCAGAAGCCCGGCTACCAGGACTCCGCGTTCCCCGCGACGGTCGGCGATCCAACCCCAGAGCACCAGGGTGAGGACCAGTCCAACGTTGGGTGCCGCGGCGAGCGCCCCGGCCTCGGCGAGACTCAATCCGCGCTGGGTATGCAGGAACGGGATGAAGAAGGCGGGGGCTGCGGCGACCACCGTCCCGGCCGCCTGGGCATACACTCCGACACCCAGCATGAGCCAGGGACGAGCGGTACGAGGGGCACGGGGCGGGGAGGCAACAGTCACCCTCCTACGCTAGACCCGTTTGCAACGACGCCCCGACACTCACGAACGCATGTGCGTGAGCGCCGGGGCATCCAGTGCGCGACCACCGGGGCTAGCTGGTGCTGGTACCCACCACCAGAATCGGATCGGTCGTGGGCGCCTTTGAGCCGCCCTTGGGCTCGACTGTCATGCCGACGCTGTCTCCCGGTTTGAGTGTGCCATCCAACAGGGTCCAGGTGACTCCCGAGTCTCCGGGTGTGAAGGTCCCGGCGGCGCGGGCACCCGAACCATCGATCAGCCAGAGTTCCAGGACCCGGTCCTTGCCCAGCTCGGGCAGATCGCTGGTCGCAATCGCGGCCCGGGCATGATCGGGTGACCACACCACGGTTGCGGTGCCGCCGCCGGTAACCGGCGTCGAGGAGCGCTGCAGATCGGCCGAGGCCAGCAGCGAGGTGAGCGTGTGATCGCTGGCCTCGGGGGCGACCGTGGGGGCAAACACGCTGCGGCCGAGGCCCACACCGGCGACAACCAGCAGCACCGCGGCGAGCACACCGGTCAGCAGCCGAACCCCTCGCAACCTGGACCCGCGGGCCCGGGTCACCGGGGTGGACTCGACGGTGCGGGTCGACGGGACCACGGGGGCCACCGAATCGGCCGGCGCGGATGATGCGGACCCTGATACTGCGGTGTCGGCCGAGGACTCAGCCGCAGCCGCAGCCGCAGCCGGCGAAGCTACCACAGAAGCCACCGTCGGGGTTCCGCTCGGCACCGCCGAACCAACGGTTGCCTCGGTGCCCTGCGCTCCCTGCTGCGGCAGCGTCTGGATCGCATCCAGAATGCTTCCGCGCAGCGCGGCGGAGGGCACCGCGGGAGCCACCAGTGCGGCCAGCCCATCGGTCACGGAATCGAATGAGGCCACCTCGGCGGCAAAGGCCGGGTCACTATTCAGGAGTGCCTGGGCGACACGAGTTTCCTCGGCGTCCAGCGCGTCCAGCGCAAAGCCGGCCGCGAGGCTTTCGCGCTCCTCGGGGGTCATGTTTGTGGTGGTCATGCTGTCACCTCCTCGCCTAAAATCTGTCGTAATTTGATCATGCCATCGCGAATTCGTGTTTTCACGGTTCCCAGGGGGATCTTCAGCCGCTCGGCGATCTCCGTCTGGGTGAAGCCCTCGTAGTAGGCGAGCAGTACCGCCTCGCGCTGCGGCGGGCTCAGGTGCCCAAGGGCTCGTTCGACCCGCGTGTGCTCGACCCGGGTTTCCACGGTCTCGGCCACCTCGTCCACCGGAATCGGGAGGTCGCGGATGCCGATGCGTTCATCCCGGTTGCGTCCGGCCTGGGAGGCGCGAACCCGATCGATCGCCCGGCGATGCGCCAGGGTCATCAGCCAGCCGCTCACGCTGCCCCGTTCGGGATCAAACGTGGATGCGCGCTGCCACACCTCCAGGAACACCTCCTGCGTCACCTCCTCCGCCTGGGCGTGATCCACGAGCACGTGCCGCACTAGGCCCAGCACCCGGGACACGAAGAGATCGTAGAGGGAGGCGAATGCTTCCCGATCTCCACCCTGCACCCGGAGCAGGAAGCCGCGCGCCCTGACCGCAATATCTGTGGAATCCGGGAGGGATTCCCGGTCTGTGGAGGAACGCAGCGACGCGGGGTCGGCGGCCGAATGTTCGAGGGACATGTCGCTAGTCTCCCAAACATCGGCCCGTTCCGGGGAGACACGCGATCGAATCGGTGTCACATTTCCCATTCCGGGGCGAGACCCCGCCGCCGGGGGCGGGGTCTGCGCGGGAACGGTATCGCTCGAATGTGGCTCCGAGCCGAGCGTCCGAAAGGGCGGGGAGTTCGGGCTATCCAAACGTAAACGAGTACGCATCGACTCCCGCTCCCACCGTGACTTTGAGCTCTCCGGTATCGGATTTCTTCGAGGAGAAGATCTCATAGGATCCCGGAGGCCCGGATACCGGAATGGTTTTTGTCCCGTTCTTATCGGTCACCGTGACCGTGCCCGATCCGCCCAGCACCATCCGGATCTGCTGCGCCGTATAGGCCAGCTTGATCGATCCCTCGGTACTGGAGATGCCCTGGCTGGTCAGGGTCCAGGACCCATCCAGCGCAAACGTGTCCTTGGCAAGCTTCTCGGGGAAGGCGAAGGTCGAGGTCCCGATCGAGTACGGTTCGGTTCCGCCGAAGTTCACCATCTTGGTGGGGCTCAGGTAGGTCTCCGGGGTGGTCGAACCGGCCTTCGGGGTGTCGTCGGCCGTCTCGGTCATCGCCGGGAGCTTCACGTCGGGAGTGGTCTGAGTCAGCAGTTCGCGGATCAGCTTCTCGGTGGTCGCATAGCCGCCCTCACCAAACTGAATCTGGCGTACGGTACCCGATGCGTCGATCAGGTAGTGGGCCGGCCAGTAGCGGTTGCGGTACGCGGTCCAGGTGGAGAGCTGGTTGTCCAGGGCCACCGGGTAGGTGATCCCCTGCTCCTTGATCGCCGCCGCCACATTCTCCGGCACCTTCTCGAACGCATACTCCGGGGAGTGCACGCCGATCACCGTGAGTCCGGCATCCTGATACGCCTTAGCCCAGGCACTCACGTGCGGGACCGAACGCAGGCAGTTGATGCAGGAGTAGGCCCAGAAGTCCACCAGTACCACCTTGCCGCGCAGATCGCTCAGCGCAATCGGCTTGTCATCGGCGGTGTTGAACCACTGATCGATCCCGCGCAGCGCCGGGGCCGGGCCACAGCTCTGCAGCACATCGGAACCGTTTGAGCACTTGGACAGGTCCTTGTTTTCGTCGGTCACCAGACCGCCGAGGTCCAGGGACTTGACCTGCTCGGAGTTGTTGAATCCGTCCTGCAGCCCCGCGGTGTAGTCGGGGATCAGGCGCTGCAGGGCCTGGGGCACGTTGAAGACCAGGCCGATGGCCAGCGCGATCATCAGCACACCGCCGGTGATCCGGATGGCCTTCTGCCGGGTGCGGAACGCCTTGACCCGCTCGGCCACGCGGCGGCCGGCCAGGGCGAAGAAGAGCAGCGGGATCGAGGTACCGACCGCAAAGGATACGGTCAGAACCACCGTTTCCCAGCCGATTTTCCCGGTCGATCCCGCCACGGTGATGGCGGCGAGGATCGGCCCGGCACACGGAACATAGACGGCACCGAGCGCGAGGCCCAGTCCGAATCCGCGGCGCTTGGGGCTGATCGCTCGCTGCGGGAAGCGGGCGAAGGGACGCTCCAGCAGGTGCTGCAGCGGTTCGAAAATGAGGCCCAGCCCGATCAGGACCAGGACGATCAGTGCGGCCCAGCGCAGCACGTCCTGCGGGAGGCCGAGCAGGTTCAGGATCAGCGAGCCCAGCAGGGTAAAGATGCTGAAGCTCAGGACCAGTCCGGCCACCACCTGGTAGGGACGCCAGCGTGAGGCTTCCTTAACCGGGGCCGCTTCGCCCTCGGTTCCGTCGGGGTTCCGGGCGCTCTGCGCGCCGCCGGAGAAAAAGATGACCGGCAGTACCGGCAGGATGCACGGGGAGATCCCGGTGATGAGACCTCCCACCACCCCGATCAAAGCCAATGTGAGCATGTCACCCACCCCTTCTGTGCCCCGGGGATGGGGCAGCGTCTGGCAGTGGTTCGGCACCAACCCTCAAACGGATTGGATGTCCCAGTTTTCCGCGAGAATCCGGGTCTCAAAAAGTTTTTTGACTTTTTTCCCATCCGAATCTGGAGGGGCTCCGAACCCCTGACATCTCCCGCCGCTGACAGCACCGGGAGCCCCTCGCACCACATCAACCGTCAGGAGACGATCATGAAGACCCGTAACGCGCTTTTCACCGCGACCACTCTCGCAGCCCTGTCCCTGTTCGCGCTCACCGGCTGTTCCGCAGCCTCCTCGCCCTCGGCGAGCCCGAGCGCTTCCAACTCGGCGTCGAGTGAGAAGCCCTCCGCAACCACCAGCCCCGATGCCGCACTGACCAAGAACCTCGTGGGCCCCGGCTGCGCCGCCTACGCCAAGGCCGTCCCGGACGGTGCCGGTTCGATCGTGGGTATGGCTCAGGACCCGGTGGCCGTCGCCGCCTCGAACAACCCGCTGCTGAAGACCCTCGTGGCCGCCGTCTCGGGCAAGCTGAACCCCAACGTGAACCTGGTGGACACCCTGAACGGTTCCGAGTTCACCGTCTTCGCTCCGGTGGATGACGCGTTTGCCAAGATCGATCCGGCAACCATCGACACCCTGAAGACCAACTCCGATCTGCTGACCAAGATCCTCACCTACCACGTGGTTCCCGGCCAGATCCTCCCGGACCAGATCGCCGGCACCCACAAGACCGTTGAGGGTCAGGACCTGACCGTGACCGGTTCGGGTAACGACCTCAAGGTCGGCGACGCCTCGGTCATCTGCGGTGGCGTCAAGACCGCCAACGCCACCGTGTACCTGGTGGACTCGGTGCTGATGCCCCCGATGTAATACCCCACAACCACAAAAGCCCGGTGATGAAGATCACCGGGCTTTTGTGGTTATTACTAGTTCTTGGGTTCTTCCGGAGCGTCCGGGATGCTGCGGATCGCGCCAGCCCGCTTGGCTTCCTCGGCCGCATCCAGCTCGGCCTTCTCGGCCTCCAGACGCTCGACGATCTCGGCGCGGTAGTTGACCCGACGGACCCGACGAACCATGTCGAAGATCAGCAGGAACGCGACCAGGATGATGAGAATCACCACAACAAATCCGCCCACACCCGGGGTTACCAGGTTCTCGTCGGGGGTCGTGGGGCTGGGAACCGGCGAGGGGGTGGTCGCCAGGTTCACGATGATCGATGTCAGGCTCATGAGAGGTCCTCAATTCCGGCGAACAGGTCGCTTTCGGGGATGGTGGTGGGGACGACGCTGCGAGCAAGCTCGAAGTCCTCGTACGGCCACGCGCGACGCTGTAAATCATTATCCCAGAAGAAAAAGCCCGAGTCCGGCGGGACCTGGCAGGCGTGGGCGCGCAGGGCGGCATCGCGACGCTCGAAGAAGTCGCCCACCTCGACGTGGGTCGTGGCGCGATCGGGACGGTCGCTGATCCAGGCCATCCGCTCCTCCAGGGCCGCAAGCTCGTCGGGGTCCGGGGATCCCGCGCGCAGCTCGGCCAGGTTGGCGCGCACCCGGGCGGGGTTGAAGATCTGATCGTAGTAGAGCTTGGAGATCTGCCAGGCCGGGCCCGCTTCGGGATAGCGGGTGGGGTCGGCGGCGGCCTCGAAGGCGTACTCGGCGATCTGGTTGGTGCGGATGTGGTCCGGGTGCGGATACCCACCGTTTTCGTCATAGGTCGTGATCACGTGCGGACGATACTCGCGGATCAGGCGTACCAGCGGCTCGGCCGAGATCTCCAGCGGGATGGAGGCAAAGCTGCCCGGAGGCACCGTGCCGTCCTCGCTCGGCATCCCCGAGTCGTAGTAGCCCAGCCAGCGGTGCTGGATATCCAGGATCGAGGCGGCCTCGGCCATCTCCAGGCGGCGCAGACCCGGAAGATCGCGCTCCCCCAGCGCCTTGCGCTCGATGTACGGGTTCTGGATATCTCCGCGTTCGCCCCCGGTGCAGGAGACCACCATGACCTCGTACCCGCGATGGCGGTAGGAGGCGAGGGTTGCCGATCCCTTGCTGGACTCGTCGTCGGGGTGGGCGTGTACCGCCAGAAGTCGTGGTGCCACGGGTTGTTCTCTCCTCCGCTGAAATGGCCGGTTCGTCGGTCGGTGGATCACACACGGGTCCGGAAGCGACTAGCCTAGAATCAAGTGTACTAATGCTTTGAACGGGTGTGAGTTGATGAGTCTTCCCAGTGGCCAGGCCACCAGTGCTCCGGAGAGTGCTCTGGATCAGCGCTATGGACGTACCAAGCGCACCGGAAAGCGTGACCGCCGCATCCTGGTGATCGCCGCCGCCGCGTTTGCCGTGGTGCTCGGTGCCTGGGTGGTGTGGGGTGCGCTGGACGGCCCGAGCGCCTCACTGGAGTCCCGCGATACCGCACACATCGTGATCGACGAACACAACGTTCAGATCACCTTCCAGGTCACCGCCCCCGAGAACACCCGGGTCGAGTGTGCACTCCAGGCCCTGGATCCGCAGTTCACCGTGGTGGGCTGGAAGATCATCGAACTGGACCCGGCAACCGTGCCGGTTCGCCAGTTCACCCAGCACCTGAAGACGACCCAGCTGGCCACCACCGGCATCGTCAAGAACTGCTGGATTCCCGAAGCGTCATAATCGCCGCGTGTTCGCGCACACGGCTTGCGTTTAGTCTGGGGCTCCCCTAGGCTCAATCAAAACCCGCCATATCGCGGGTTGGTTCTTGGCGCCTCGACACTGTCGGGGCGCCCCTTTATGTATTGAGGAGTTCACGATGGCTGACGACACTCAGGTCTCGTTCCTGACCCAGGAAACCTTCGATCGGCTCGCCGCTGAGTTGGAAGCACTCTCCACCACCGGTCGTGAGGAAATTGCCAAGCGTATCGAGGCCGCCCGCGAAGAGGGCGACCTCAAGGAAAATGGCGGCTACCACGCCGCCAAGGACGAGCAGGGCAAGCAGGAGGCGCGCATTCGCACGCTGACCGCGATGCTGCGCGACGCCGTCGTGGGCGAAGCCCCGCAGTCCAACGGCGTGGTTGAGCCCGGCACCGTCATCTCGGCAATCATCGCCGGGGACGAGGAGCGCTTCCTGCTGGGAAGCCGCGAGATCGCCGCAAACTCGGAGCTCGACGTCTACAGCGAGTCCAGCCCGCTGGGTGCCGCGATCATCGGTCTAAAGATCGGTGAGAAGACCACGTATCAGGCGCCGAACGGCCGCGACATCTCGGTGGAAATCACCGGCGTAGACACCTACACCGGCGAATAAGATCACCGGGCCGCCGCGCCCCACGGCCGGTCGCCACGAGCAAAAGGCGGACATCCAGATCCTGGATGTCCGCCTTTTGCGTGCGTATGGTTCCTAGCGGCGCGCCTCGGCGTCGCCGATCCGCGGCTCATAGCCGGCCTCCCGCAGGGTGTCAAGCACCAGGTCACGGTGCTCGGAGCCACGGGTTTCGACGCTGATCTTGAGCTCAACCTGACCGATCTGCAGACCGCTACCGTGACGAGTGTGCAGCACCTCGATCACGTTGGCATTGGCATGGGCGATCAGCTCGGAGATCCGTGCCAGCTGACCGGGACGATCCGGCAGCGGGATGCTCAGCGTCAGGTAGCGGTCCGACGCCACCAGGCCGTGGCTGACCACGGTCTGCATCAGCATCGGGTCGATGTTTCCGCCGGAGAGGATCACCACTGTCGGACCGGTGGCGTGCACGTGCCCAGCGAGGATCGCCGCCACCCCCACGGCACCCGCGGGCTCCACCACGAGCTTGGCGCGCTCCAGAAGGACAACCAGGGCACGGGCGATGTCGTCCTCGGTGACCGTCACCACCTCGTCCACGAGTTCCTTGATGATCTCGAAGTTCAGCGCGCCCGGACGCGCGACGGCGATTCCGTCGGCGATGGTCGGGCTGGTCTTGATCGTGGTGACCTCGCCCGCCTCCAGCGACACCGGATACGGTGCCGAATTGGCAGCCTGCACGCCGATCACCCGAATCTCGCGTCCCTCGGCGGCCGCGCGGTGCTTGGCCGCGGCGGCGACACCGGAGATGAGGCCGCCCCCACCGATCGGCACGATGATGGTCTCGGCCTCGGGCACCTGGTCGAAGATTTCCAGGCCCAGGGTGCCCTGGCCGGCGATCACGTCGGCGTGGTCAAAGGGCGGGATGAAGATCGCACCGGTCTGCTCGGCATATTCGGCGGCGGCGCGCAGCAGTTCCTCGACGCTGTGGCCGTCCAGGCGCACCTGGGCACCGTAGTTGCGGGTGGCCTGGAGCTTGGGCAGCGGCACACCCTTGGGCATGAAGATCGTGGCCCCGATGCCGAGCTCGCGGGCGGCGAGGGCGACCCCCTGTGCGTGATTTCCGGCGGAGGCGGCGACCACACCGCGGGCACGCTCCTCCTCGGTCAGCGCCGAGATGCGGTTGTAGGCACCACGAATCTTGTACGATCCGGTGCGCTGCAGGTTTTCGCACTTCATGTGGACGGGAAACCCGAGGAGCTCGGCCAGGAAGCGCGAGGACTCCATCGGGGTGACCTCGGCGACGCGGCTGACAACCTCGCGGGCTGCCTCGAGTTCGGCCGGAGTGGGTCCGGGGATGGTGCTCATAACGTATTTCTCCCGGTGCGTAGACGCACCTAACTTCGTCAACAGGTTGGGTTAGCGTTCGCTGGGCTCATCCGAGCCCGGGGTCTTTTCCGTGGATGTATCGGCGGTTGCGGATCCATCGCTCGGGACGGTCGCGGCATCGTCTTCACCCTGCTCGCGATTCTCCGACTCGGAATTGGCCCCGTCGGTAATGGCGGGGTCATCGCCGTCGTCACCGCCGTCGGAGCGGTCCCCGGCGGGTGGTGTACGCCAGCGTCCCCCGGCGATATAGCGCGTCATCTCGTTGACCACTGCCGCCAGCGGAACGGCGAAGAGCGCACCGGGGATCCCGGCCACCAGCGCACCGGCGGTCACCACGAGGACCACGGCAAGCGGGTGCAGCTTGACGGCGTTACCCATCAGAATGGGCTGGAACACGTGTCCCTCAAGCTGCTGGATTCCCACAATGATGATGAGCATGCCCAGCGCCTGCCAGGGGCCGTTGTAAACCAGGGCGAGGAACACCGCGATGGTTCCGGTGAGAATCGCACCCACAAACGGGATGAACGCGCCGAGGAAAACCAGCACACCGATCGGGATTGCCATCGGCACCCCGAGGATGGCCGCACCGGCCGCGATTCCCACCGCGTCCATCGCCGCCACGAGCATCTGCGTCCGCGAGTAGTTGGCGAGTGCACGCCAGCCGTCCCGGCCGGCACCGTCGATGGCCGCGCGGGCGTTACGCGGCATCAGGCGGACTACCCAGCGCCAGATGCCGGGTCCGTCCAGGAGAAAGAAGAGGAGGGAGAAGATCGTCAGCAGGGCGCCGGCGGCCACATGGCCCACGGTGGATCCGACCGAGAGAGCCCCGGTCCAGATCGCCTTATTGTTCTCCTTGATGATGTTCCAAAGCTGGCCCAGATACTCGTTGATCTGGGTGTCATCAAGGTGGAGCGGGGAGACCTTGAGCCACTCGCGTAGCGACTGGTAGCCCTCAACCGCACGGTCCTTGACCTCGCCCGACTGCGCCGAGATCTGCGTGATCGCCAGGTAGAACAGGCCCACCACCACGGCTATCGTGACCAGCAGGGTGATGATCGTGGCCAGCACACGGGGCACATGCCATCGGCGCAGCAGATTCTGCAGCGGCATCACCAGCGAGGCGATCAGGATTGCGATCAGGATCGGAATCACGATCAGGCGCAGCTCAACAATGGCCAACACAGCCACCACGATGATCGCCACCAGGGCGAGTAGACGCCAGGACCAGGCACCGGCGATCCGAATCCCGCGAGGCAGCGATTCGGTCACACTCTCGCTCGGCGCGGGAGCGCTCGCGCGCGATACGCCATCCGGCTTTACCGCCGGCTTGCGGTTTTCTCCAAGGTTTGACACAGGATCAGTCTAAGACCGTACATATGCTGATCCCAGCACCTATCCCCCGGAATCGTGGAATTCATATTCCACGCTCAGACTCGCCGCGTTTTTCCGCGGTTTCGCCGAGGGCGGAGCGGACCTGCTCAGCGGCAAACCTAGTGTGTATCGGGAGCCGACTCCTGCTGCACAGCATCCCATCCCTGACCGGCTAGCGGCTCGACACCCAGCTCAACTCGGCGCTGGTTGATGAGCGTTCGCCCCTGAGCCACAATGTGTGCAGAGTGGCGGGCAAAATGCACGTTTGTCACGAAGGAACGAGTGCGGCCACCGCCCGTGACTGTTACGGTCGGAACCAGTCCATTCCACAGCACATCATTTCTGAACGCGGAGTATGTGTGCACGGTCCCGAATCGTTCCAGGGTCTCCAGCGGAAACACACTGACCCGAGTGAGACCAATCATGACCACGCTTCGCCGTGTGACATATACGCCAATCAGGGCGGCCGAGATGAGACCCATGCAGCACAGAACGAGAGCGATGATCCAGGTCACGTGCTGCGTAACTGGGTTCGAGGCGGGAGCGAACGCGGGGAACACCAGAACGACAACGCTCCACCCGAGCATCGCCAGTCGCCCCGATAGGCCGGCGTATTTGATTCGAGTCACGCGAACAGTATGCCGCATGAGTGGACCGCCATGTCTCTGCGACGACCCACGCGCCGTGCGGCTAGAGGCCCAGCTGAGTATTGAAGAGCGTGTTGTCCCAGAACAGGATTTCCTGGGCGATGCGTCCGTTCTCCCAGCGTGCGAACGTTGCCATCTGCAGTTCCAGCCGTTTCCCGGTGGGTTCGACCCGAGTGCCGTCGGGGAGGATCATCGGCGCGGTGAAGGTGCCCGCGGTCACTCCGACCACGGCGGTCCAGTCTCCCTGGGCGACCTTGATCGGATGCGAAAGCACCCGGGCATCCGGCATGAACGACACCATAAACTGCATGTCACCCACGTGGGCATCGAGGTCGTGCACGGCGGTGCCGTCGGGCATCACCACGTCGGGGGCGTCGGAGTGCAGGTCGCGAAAGAGCGACCAGTCGTGGGTGCTGTAGGCGTCGAAGTCCATCCGGTCAAACAGCTCGGTGTTTTTCGCCGCGAGTTCCTTTTCCGCACGCAGCTCGGCCAGCTCTGCTTCGAGTGCGGCGATGCGGGCGGTGGCGGTTTCCAGGTCTGTCATGGTTCCCCTCTCCTTCTGTCGTCCCGAAGCGTCTCGGGACGACGATCTGGGTTCAGCCTACGTCCGGATCACGTCCGCAATTATTAAATTCGGATAACAACTCGGAATTAGTGCGAGGGTTAGGAATACAGCCCAAAATAGTCCCGGTCGGTAGCCTCGCGCGCGAAGGCGGGATCAAAACCGGGTGCGTCCTCATCGACGATGAAGGCCAGGGCACAGTAAATAGGCCGACGAGTCCGCCGCGACTGGAAGATCATCACGAATCCCCCGCCGCCGTCGGGTTCGGGCCGCCGCCCGCGAGCATCCGGGCACGTGCGGCCCGGGCGATGATCGCCGGCAACTCGGGATCGTGCCAGGTCGGGTCCGAATCAATAATCCGCCCCAGCGTTTCCCGCGTGGATTCGACCTCACCCTCCAGCGCCTGCCTTAGGGCAGAGTGTACCCCGGTGACCGCCGAGGCGATGCGGATCAATGATCCAGCCCACACGTCCTGGTTCAGTTTTTTACGGGCCTTGAGGTGGCGGCGGCGAGCGCGAAACCCCCGCGGAGCAAAGTACCACCGCACACCGGGATAGCGCTTCAAGCTCTCCGCCTCGACCGCGGCCACCGCATCCTCGATGGCGAGGGTTCCGTCCCGGTAGGCCTCAACGATCTCACCGAGGAATCGAGTCTCGTTTCTGACTTCCGGTGTTCCACCCGCAAGCCCGGTCATCAGCACCGAGGACTCCACGCACGCGTCCAGCCAGGCCTGTCCGGCCGGGCTTACGGGTAGGAGCCGGGGACGAAAATCCGAGTCGAAAATCATACTGATGAGCGCGTCAGTATCCGCCGCCGGCGCCGGGATGAGACGGTCCATCAGTCCATCGCTACGATGCCAGGTGCCCACATCAAACATCAGGTCTCCGGGGGAATCCAGCCACAGGATATCGACCACCAGACCATCATCCCGAGGTGTCTTTCCAATAAAGCTGTGCGAGAGGAGTCGTCCGGTCGCGATCACCGTACCGTGCCAGTCGTCCACGGTTCCCCAGACGATCCCGCCCTCAATGAGGGTGTCCCAAGCCCTGGGCTCAGCCATGTGGGAACTCCGTTCTGCCCTCGGCGAGGAAGGCGGTGATGTTGGATTTCAGGGCGCGGGAGTTCTCGCGAGTGCCCGAGTTCCGGAGCATCCCGTTCCACTCGGGCAGGCTGTCCAGCGCCTGGGCCAGCTCCCCCAGGCTGGAACGCATATGACGGTGCCGGGACCACTGCCGCAGCGCCTGCCGCAGAACGATGCGAAACAGTGCTGCATCGCTCACCAGGTCGGATTCACCCCGGGCCGAGACCTCATTCATGATGCGTGGGAGTCGTTCCCCCAGCTGGCCCAGATCGGCCGCATCCACCCACTCGAGTTCCCGCATTCGGCGCACCTCCCCCGGCGTAATCCGGCCCGAACGCACCTCGATTTCCAGCCGCAGGCCGCACGGGGCAAGGACAAGCGTGGTGCTACTTGGCTTCGACCGGAACACCACCCGAGCCACGGTGTCCACCAGAATCTGAATCAGCGCAATCAGCATGCCGAATACAAACTGGATCAGGCCAAGGAGAAACATGGCCTAGCCTCCCGTTTGATCGTCGGTGCGCATACTTCGGACATCGTCTCCCGGGGTGATCATGCCGGGGTGCCGATTTCCGAATCCAGATAGCGCACAATGCTCGTCCTGAGCGCTCGCGCGTTTGGACGGGTGTCGGTGTCGTGCGCGATGGTCTGCCACAGGGGAAGGACTCCGAGCTCTTCGGCGACTCCGGTGAGCGAGGACCGCATCTCGCGATGCCGACCCCACTGTCCGAGAGCGTTGCGCAGCACCAGGCGAAACATCGCCTGGTCCGATGCGACAGCGCGACTTCCCGAGATTTCTTGCACGGAGATGAACTCCGGTGCCCGTTTGCGAAGGCGATCGATGTCCCGTGGCGCAACCCACCCCATGTCCCGACACCGCGCGAATTCGCCGGCGGAAATGCGTCTTGACCGCAGGGCAAGCTCGAGACCCAGCCCGGTGGGCACGGGCTCGAATGATGACGCTCGTCTTCCACGGATCCCGAACAGGAGATCCATCAGGGACCCGGTGATGTACGCGACCGCTTCGCGAATGGTGTGGAAAACTGACAGGACGAAAAAACCTGCAAATGGCATATCTGACCTACCCCATCACCAAGATGCGCCCGAGCCGGCCCGAAAAGAGATCGACAATTCGACGGATGTCCCACTCGTCCCACCAGACGTCCTCAACGAGGTCCAACCGCTGGGCCAGACCTGGGAGCATCGCGGAAACTCCTGGCTCGTAGGGAGTGACAGGCCACCCGTTCGAGGGATCATCGGTATCCAAAATGGGCGACATACGGGGAGGGTTCACAATCTCGTGGGGATAAGAATCATCCGGGTGGGAACAGAATAGCGTGGACGGGCACCCCGGCGGTTTCGGCGACCTCTTCCTCAATTCTCCTGCCGGGGTGACGGCATGGTGAAGGCAGAGAGCCGGGAGATGATTGATGGCTCCGCGCATTGGGACCATTTTCTTCGGCGGTCGGCATCATGTGGTGATCGTTCGACGACCGCTCTCACGATTCACGGGGTGAGACGAACCCCGAACCGATCCACCATGAGCCGCCAGGCCTCGGCATCACTCAGGTCAAAAATATCGGCGGCTTCGCGGGTACTCGCACTGCGGGTGCGCACCCGGCGGCCCCGCCATCCACGACGGCCGGTCGGCACGCTTCCGATCAGGGCAAGGTCCACAAATCGGCGAACGTCCACACGCCTGTCACTCACGGTAAAGATCACCCGCTCGACCACCTGTTCACGGCTGCCCGGAGCCGGCACAATCTCCAGGTTGATCACATGGCCGGCCGCGTCCAGGCAGAAATCCACCTCGTCCCACCAGGTGTCCTCGTAGAGGTCGATCAGCGCGGCCGGAGCGGAAACCACCATGGGGAGGCCGCTCTCATAGGCGATCAGGGGCCACTCGATCGCAGGATCGTCGGTGTCCAGAATGAGCGACATTTGGGAGGGCTCGCAATCTCTCGGGGTAATGACCAGTCTGATGGGATCAGGGAAACGTGGGACGGGGCGGGAACATCCCGGATTAGGGGTTGCCCGCCGGAGCGAGCCACTCCTGAATCTTGACCTTCAGTTCAGGTGCGATCTCTTCCTCCCCGCTCCCTCGCTCGATCACGTTCCAGACCGGTATCTGCCCGAGCGCCACGGCGGTATCGGTGAGCCAGCCGCGCGCACCCCCGGCGATGTCCCACGTGTGCAGCGCGCTTTCCAGCGCGATCTTGAACACCCGATAGCGCTGCGCATCCTCGGTGTCGGAGGAACCGGGTACGGCATCGAGCTCCCCTGCGATCTCGGCGGCCTGATCCTCGGTAATCCACCCCAGGACGACGGCCTGCTGAATGCCCACCTTGTCGAGGCGGTAGGTCCGCGCGAAGAAGGCAAATTCCGCGGGCGTTGGCATGATGCGATGATCGTCTGCCGGTCGCGGTGCAGGCTTGTCTCGTGGTTTGCGGATCAACGGCCCACACAGACCAACGAGCGCGAAAATCGAGAGAATCAGGATTCCCAACACTGGGTAATCGATGGTCATGGGTCAACGGTCTTTCGGCTAGATGTGTGCGGGATACGGGCGAGCTAAATCCGGCTCAAGCCCTCAGCAAATTCGAGAAGCGCAAGACGCGCGTTCGCCTGCTGTAACGGAATATCGCCGTCGCCATCGTGCCAGAAACCATCGGGCTCTTCGCTACTCCACTCGGGAACCTCCTCGTACACGCAGATCGGTGAGCCGTGCCGTTCCAGATAGTCTGCGTCCGAGGACAACAGCATCTCCACGCAGGACCACGGCAACTGGAACTCCCCCCAGTGCTCGTCGATGTAGCGCAGAATCGAGCCGACAACCAGCGCCCGCGTTTTGTCACGCTCGCCCGATTCGGGCCGGTTGGTGCGCACCCAGTCCTCGAACTCGGTGCGTTCGCTGCCCCACATCTCGACCAGTGCAAACATTGCTGGGTCGCCATCGATCAGGCCGCCGCCGTAGAGGTCGCCCGCGAGATCCAGCGCATCCTGGCGTGAGACCACGCCGACCTCCCACGCGTAGGCCAACACCGGTGCGGTAATCTCCGAGAGTTGGAGGGTGTCCCCAATGGCGTCCCTCAGCAGGATGATCGAGCGCCGCGGGTAGCGTTTGGTGATCGCCGAGGCTTCGGGATTTCGCCCACCGAGTTCCCCCGACTCCGCATCGATCCAACCGCGGATCTCCCGGAATGCAGACTCAACCGAACTCGCGGTGACCCGCCGTAGCCCGGTCCAGGCATCGCTCTCCACCGCGAGCAGCACGCCGCCGCGTGAATCAAGCGCCCGAATCCTCTGGATCGATCCGCGCGGCATCCTGCGCACCCGGAACGAGCCCACCACGATCAGCGAGCGCCGGGTCAGGTAGAGCCCGTTGAACACCAGCACGAGGAGGCAGCAGAGCGTCACCACACCGGCGATTCCCCAGCGCACCACCGGGTTGTGCCCGGCCAGAATCCCCACAATGGCGAGCACAAGATCCACGCCGAACACCACGATGGGGAATTTCAGCACCCGGTGGGTGCCCCGAACGCGCCCGGTCATCCGATATTCGGTCATGGTTTTCCTCCTCCGCCTCGAAGCGGCGAGGACGATGCAAAACCTAAGAATAGTGGGTGTTATGCACTAGTCAAGACCGTTTGTTAATCCGTCCTCCATGACCGCGTTTAGCGGGCGAGTGCGCGCTTCACCACGACGGATTTGCTCGGCCTCACTACGCAGCGTGTACGCATACTCCAAAGTAGCCAGTTGCTCGACCACCGCTTCACGAACATAAAACGCCACGGGCCGGCCGGTGGACGCGGCGAGCGCATCCAAGCGGGCTTTGATTTCAGCGGGAAGACGCACACTGAGAACGTCTGTAGACATGTATACATTGTCTCACAGCGCGTTCTCTTTGGGCAGAGCAGATCCTCGTTCCCTAATATCCCCACCAGGATTTCATGTTCCGCGCTCACTCGCTTTCGGGAGGTCCACCATCCGGATCATTTCGATTGTCCCAATCCTTCGACTGACTCGAACGCACCATCCAGACAATGAGGAGACCTACGAGCCCAATTATCGCCGTTGTCATTACGATATCGAGTGCCGCATCACTAATCCTTACCTGGTCAAACCAGGGCTGGTCGGTGAGGTGTGGATTCATCGTCGCTCTCTCCCAGGCGTTCGTTCCAATGAACAAATTATGTACCGTGCTCTCTCACCCAGGTCCGAAGCTTATGGCGCAGCACCGTGGAATTATCTCGATCGCCGGTGTCCCGCGTGATATCTGCCCACTCCTCGGAAATCCCCAGCTGAGTGGCGAAGCTAGAAAGCAGGTTCCGCATGCCACGAACGCGCTTCCAGTTCGCCAGAGAACGACGCACGATGATCCGCATCAGCGCAAACGCGTCGCGATCAGATTCGTCCAGATCTGCTCGTTCGATGGTTTTGGACCGCAGCGTTGAGGCTTCCTCTGCGGTCATCCACCCACGCTCCGCGGCCATTTCCAGTCCACGCGCACCAATCTTTCCCCGCGCATGCACTCGCTTGATCTCGGATGTGGTGGGGATGAGTCGTTCAGGATTCCACGGAATGAACGGACGCAGCGGTCGCGGCGCATCGTCCACGGTGTCCCAGCCCATTTTGCGTATGATGAGGTTCGTCAGAAGGGACAATGGGGCACGCACAAAAACCACAAATACGATGGTGAACAGCGTCCCCGCGGTCAGCGGAAAGCGATTCGCTAGCTCCCAGAACTGCTCCACGTGTTCTCACCACCCCGTTCATGGCGAATCCGCTCGTCCCCGATCAACGAGGCCAGGGCGCGCTCCACCTCGGCGCGTTTGCGGGTCCGAAACGCCAGCGAGGGCAGGTGTCGCTGCCGATCACGGTTTCCCTCCACGGAAGCCGGGCTCAGAGCCAGCACCGGCATCGAATAAAACGGTACGGAATCGAATACACCCTCGAGGAGGGCGGTACGCAGGGGCACACAGGAGAACCATTCAATCGCCGCAAGATCGTACCTCCGGGTGCGCCAAAACTGGCGAACCACGAGGACCGACCCATCGGAATAGAGCCCCATCAGAGCGAACCGGATGATGACCGCAGCCAGCAGCACGATCAAGACACCTCGAAAAGCCAGTGCGGCGAGGGTTGCATCCGCAACGAATCCGGAGGCGATGCCCAGCAGGAGCAGCCCGGGAATCGGCACCGCCCACAGCAGCGTCCAGGCGTTGGTGTGTCTGACTTTTCTCATATCAGGATTCACCATAGTGGGCGCGCGCCCGCCGCATGGCTCGCCGAACCGCGGATCTGCGGACCGCGAGCGCGGTACCGATCTCTCGGTGTGCCCGCCCGATCGACCGGGTCACCGCCTCGGCCACCCCAAACCTTGCCGAGATCTCACCGAGCGCGTCGGGGTCGTCATCGGCGGCGGCCCGCAGAGCCAGCACCAACAGTTCGCGGCTCAGCGTTCCATCCACCCGCACCGAGACGTGTCGCGCATCCCGCGAGGCCTGAACCCAGAAGAAACGCTCATCCCGGACGATCAACAGGTACTCGGTAGGGTCATCGGGAAGCGTCATCGCCAGCACCAGCACATCGCCCGCGTACTGAACCTGGCCGGCGCGCCAGGACGAGCCCGAGTCACCCGTGGGATCCTCGCCGCTAACAACCGCCCGGATGTGCTCGGCGTCAAAGATGTGTTCCTCGGCAGAGATCAACAGCTCAACCGAGACGTTTATACCGTGAAGTGTGGCCTCGATCGGATAGACACCGCGCAGTTCCACCGCGCCATCACCCCGGGAAATGTCCTCGATGGTCAGCCAGCCGGCGGCGATCCCATACGGATCGGCGACGGTCACCGATTCAGCCCCGTGTACCCGCAGCCTCAGCCGCCGCCACCCCTGGCGGTCGGAGAAATACACAATCGGCGCGATACCGCGAACGTCGCGTGCGAGCGTTCCCTGCAGGTCGGCAATGGCGATGATCGGATCGCCCAGATGATCGATGTCGGTGTGTATCCATTTCATGAGCTACTCCCTGCGTGTGGCGTGACGACGTGAAAGATTCCTCTCGGCGAGAGTGCTCGACGGTACTGCGATCTCACCGCCTGCGCCGCAGACCGGTCCGACCATTTTCCGGGTCCGGGACGAAACCGATACCGGTGAGGCTGGCAATTCCGATCATGATTCCACGCGCATGCCGACGATAAAACACACAACTCGGATACTCGGTGAAATTCCCCAATTTGTCCTCAACTGCCATGCACCGAAACTGCCGATCGAATGGCCAGAAATACCCCAGCAGTGTGCCCATGTCGATGTATTCAACGTGTCTGAGCGAGCGAATGCTAACAAGCGGAATACGGCGGATTCGCACCCAGGACACGAAGATCAGATCGTATTTGGAAACATAAATGCCCGCGGTGAGCGCGGTGGTGAGTGCGATCAGCATGAGAAACAGAGAAGGCACCCACAGGAGACACATCACCCGCGGCATTCCCTCTGGGGCTAGCCAGGCCCCCACCGGGATGATGCTCGTCACACAGACAACGCCCGCGGCTGCGGCACGGGTATACCCCGACGACCCTCGTATCCGTTTCACAGCACTCATGATAGCGATCGCGCGTGCCCACTCGTTGCGGGTTCTGCCCGGCCACTGGTGTCGGCGGCTCAGGTCGTGGTGGGCGATTGTTGGGCAAGCCAGCTCTCGATGTGGTGACGCAGCTCGGAGGCATCCACCGAGGATTCCGGCTCTCGGCTAATGAGCCGCCACGTGGGTTCCTGATTGAGCAGGTGGGCCGTTTCTTCTAGCCAGACGGCCGCCGCCGGGGCGAGATCGTCGGTACGCAGGGTACTTTTCAGGGCAACTTTGAACACCCGGAACCGCTGGATCGAAACCGAACCCGGTTTGGCGGGAGCGGCCAGGATCCTTGCGGCAATCGACTCGGCTTCCGCCTCGCTCACCCACCCCAGCCGGCGTGCCTCATCGAGGCCGCCGGCGTCGAGGTTGTAGAGCAGAGCCAGTTCGTAGAGTTCTTCGGGCGTCGGGGCGATTCGATCATCGTTTTCGGAGCGGAGGCGTCGTTTGCGGCGTGCGACCCGGATCATCGGGATCAGCCCGACCAACACCACCACAACCAGGGCGGAGATCAGACCACCCACCGCGTTAATCACGTCGATCATGCTATTTCTCCCACGGCCCCTCGAGCCAGCGCACGTCGTACTGATAGGCACCCAGATCGGCGCGGGGTCCCTCACAGTTGCGCAGTACCCGATCCGCGGCCGCGAGGGCAGATTCGGTGTCGGTGCTCAGCGTGAAATCGGCGGGCACGATAGCCAGGGAATACTCGGCTCGGGAATTCAACATCAGGCGCAGGGCGAGGAGGCCCGGTTGTGTCCGCCGACGACGAAGTCGTTGCTGATCGGTCCCGGTTCCGCGGACCATGCTCACAATCCGATCGGGATCGGTGATCACCTTCTCCGGTGTCCCCTCGCCCGGGGTGCCCGGCACCACCTCGTGGTGGTTGGGGATCAGCGCAATCCGCAACCCAAATGTCTCAAGACACCGGTTCAGCGATTCCAAAGCTGGCTCCTCGCGCAACAGCGTGCGCACCCGCCAGCTCGATTGCTCGGTGGCGGCAGCCTCCCCCGCCCAGATCGCGATCCCGGCCGCCAGCGATCCGGTGTGCACGGTCATCGGCACCGGTGATTTCGGCACCGGGAGGAACGTTCGAGAAAGCCGAAGATGCGGGAAGAACACGGCCAGCGGAAGTTCATACTGGGTGTTCTCCCATGCCCCGCCGTAGACATCAAACCGATACCCAAGCAGGGCACCCGTACCACGCTCGGGAATCCAGTCGACCGTTTGCTCCCGCAGTAGGGTCTGTTCCTGAGCCAGGAACTTTTCCCGGTCGATGTTCCCAAATTTCCGGGCGAGCGAGGAACGCTTCCGCGGCGATCGAATGACCCAGCGCGTGCTGGGATGCTCGGATAGCCGCGTATCGGAGCGAATCAGCGGTCCCGCCACCAGGGCGAATTCCGGGGCCACGTTGCCGCCCACTCGGCCGATATCCACGCGCGTCTCACGGGTGAGTCCCAGACGTTCTCGCAGTGTCAGTGCCAGGTGCAGCGCATTGGCACCCCGAGCGCCCAGCGCTGCCGAATGGATGACCCGTTCACCGTCATCAAGCACCAGGGTGACCCAGCAAAACAGGTCCCACATTCTGAACGCGCGATAGGGCCTGGCCGCCCGGGACAGATACACGTCGGTGATGCGCTCGCGCGGGATGCGTCGAAACCGGAACGGACCAATCAGTACCAGCGTGTGCGGCCCCAGATACGCGCCGGTTCCCAGCAGCACGACCAGGAGTAGGACCAGCACGGCGGCAAGCAACATTCCCCCCGGCTCCCAGCGGTCCGGTATCTGCCAGAAAATAATCGCCGCGATCGCAAACACCACCACCGGAATCCATCCCCACCGGGCGGCGTCTCCGCCGTGGCGCAGCCGAGTGGTGCCCCACTGCGGCGCGCTCCGAGGAACCCGATTCGGGCTCGCGGTCCGGGTGGCTTCGTGCATGTCATGTCCAATGGATTCGGGGATAACGGTGATCGTATCGGGTATCGGGACGGCGGACGAGGCAACTCGCCCGTCCGGTTTTACCAGATGGATCTGACGGTTTCGATTCGCACCAGGGCGCAGACGATCCGCAGCGGAAGGTCGGGTCCCGAGCCGAGAGCCCGCAGGCGCACCCCGGAGGACGAAATCCCGAGAGGCACAATCACGAGGCTCACGCCCACGTCCCCGCTCAGCGCGGAGAACAGTGCCAAAAGCCCCAGATTCTCGGGCCGGGTCCGGCGCAGCCGCCGACTGAGTAACGTCCACCACCCGTACTCTCGCGCCAGTTTTTTCAGGGTGAGCATCGTCTCGCGGGTGAGATAGTTCTCGTCCAGGAGGGTGACGTCTTCGCGGCCCAGGTGTAGGGATCCGTCCGGCAGCATGCGCGTAGACCGGGTCAACGCGAGGGCAAGTCCTCGTTCCTGGAGCACTCCGGACACCCGCCGAATCGACGGCTCCCGGAAGAGAAGCATGCGCGCGGAGACCCGGTGCCTGATGCGCAGCAGTCCGAGGCTTTGATAGAGCGCCAGCACGCTACCTCGATGTGGCAGAACCCCGGCGGCAACCGTCTCCATCCGTGGCAGCAAGGCCGGCTCCACCCCGAGTCCGCGCTCATCTGCCCGGCGCCGCCTCGTGAGTTCGGTCCAGGTGCGATGGTTCGGATCAAACTCGGTGACGATTTCCCGAGCCAGGGCATCGGCACGTGTGTCGCTCAGGTCGGTAAACTTCTCGCCGAGCTCCTCATCCGGGTTCAGCTGACGGACGGTTAGCGAGTCCCGTTCGGGGCTCACCCGGTTCCAGCTCGCGCCCGGATTTCCGACGGTCAGGACCGCTCGAACCGGGCTTCCATAACGAGACTCGCCACCGTAGCGCATCGAGACCCGGAGCGGATCGGCCTCGGATCGCCACAGGTTCGTGCACACCAGCGCCACCCGAGCCACCGCACGCTGACTGGCCCGAGGGCGCACATCGAAACGAACATTTCGCCGACCGGGTCCGCAGTCGAGCACAATCCGGTCGATCCACCACGAGCCGTGAACTATCCAGGTCACATTCGTCCTGAGTACCAAGATCTCCGTCACCTCGGCGGTCCGAACCGCGCGTACCACGGGCAGATTCACCACCACGATGTGGTGGCGACCTACATAGGTGCCTGCGGTCAAGATATACAGCAGGCCGCAGGACACGAACACAACCACACCGATCTCGACGGCGCGCGAGAATTGAGAGGTCAGAATACCCCCGGCCCCGCACCCCGCAAAGAACAGAAACAACGTCACCAGGTCACCGCGCGCGGCGGCACCGGTTCCGGCCAGCTTTCGCACCTGCGTCACTCTCAGGAAACACGCTTCCGGCATCGTACTCACAGGCTAAACATAGCGGGTTTTATTCATTCGTCGCGGGCAACGTCGACACGAGCACCCGTTCGCCGAGCCACGCCAGAAAATCCGTCCGAAGCCGGTCAAGACCCAGTGCCGCTGGACGATGCAGCCCCACCCTCACCGAACGCGACGGTGCCGTGCTCGGCGCTCACCATCCGCCACCGTGGGCGAGCCAGGTCGACTGGGGAATCCACCGAGACTCTGCAAAATTTCGGGGCCGCGAACTCGCCGGAAAACCGGTGAGTTGAATCTCCGCGTCCGCCCGTTAGTGTCAACAATCACCAGCGTTCGCGGAAAAAACCCGAGCACCCATTCATCCGTGGAGATAAACAGCAGCGGCTCGTAGCTCTTATGGCTAATCTCTGCAATCGACTCCTTGCTCAGGCGAGTAACGCGAAAGATACCCACCACCAGGATTTCTGTCGCCGAAACGTAGAGCCCCGTAAAGATAATGATCGCCAGGCACCAGACCCCCGTTCCCATCAGCAGGATGAGCCCCCACAGCGGCGGGACGTTCCCGGTGGAAATCGGCATCAACGAGGCGAGCGGGATAATCCCCACACAGATTGCCATCACCCGCGAAAAGGTGGCGGAGTGCGCGACTCGACGCATGGGATTCTCCTCAATTCTCTAAAGTGACCTTTGATGATCCCACACTGCGCGGATGAACGTATAGATCCACGCCAGAAGCACAAAAAGCGATGACCCGGAGAAAAATCTCCGGGTCATCGCCGTACCATACAGCCGCGTGTTTAGAACTGCACGCCCACCTTCTGAAGGCGGGCAATCCGATCGTTGATCGGCAGGCTCGACCGAAAGCGCGTAGACACGCTGTCGCCCCTGAACGGGTTGGAAATCCAAGGTGCACCATCAAGGGTATTACCGCTGAATCGAACGTCCATAAACGTCGAGCTTGACCAACGAACTAGCCAAGAGATCGAGACTTTACCAGTTAGGTACGTAATCCGTTTTCTAATCATCAGAGCCAGAACTTCGATGTTTTGTTCGCCATTTCTTGGATATCCACAACCAAAATTTTCCAAATTTGACGGGCTTTCGCGATATTAACGTGGGCCACCCGATCTCTCTCCGCAAGTGCTCGATTAGAGCATCATTTGGTTCTATCCATTCGACGTTCCAGTCTTCAATATAGGAAAAGAAATCTGATTCTCGATCCAGATACATATCTCCAGGAACATCCGCATGGGGAGAGGGATGAACTACTAATGTGTAGTGTCCGCGAATCGTCTCAGGGTAGGCGTAGACATACCGTCCAGAATAGGGGCCCCTGCGTATTAGGCCATACCGTCCTTGCTCCCCCCAAAACGCTGAATTCTGATAGCTAAATTGAGAATTTGTCAACGACGCCACCTTGGCTTAACGATATTGATGTGGAAGCTATCGTAGTCTGGTCGTCCTTTAACACTGGTTCCCTTAATCCCGACAGTGATGTTCACGCTTACGACGTAACTACCTTTGGCCATCGGAGACCTGTAGCCAACCCTTCCATTTGGATCCAACGCGCACCATTTTCGCCTTAGTAGCCACAGCAGCTCGTTGCCAGGATTTTGTGACGATTCGGCCTGCGATCGCAGTTGTTAATCGGCTTGCACTCGCTTCTGTCACCAGTACAGTTTTTGACACTGCTTGGACGAATGTGTTGGCAGTCTGAACTAGTTTTCCTACCTTAGTGGCATTAAAAGCCTTAACCGCAATTGCCGCTCCGCGCGCTAAAAGCGCGACTTTTCCAAGTACGCCGACCATTTGGAAACCGGGAACAAACATCGCGACCGTAGAAACGACACCCAACGTATCCCAAATCGACTGTTCACCAGTCAAGTCAAACTTATTAATCGGATCATTCGGATACACATAATCGTTATCCGCACCACCCTCGACCGGGTCCACCGAGAGGAATCGACCCAGCGCCGGGACGTACTGACGTGCGCCCATCTCCACGGTCTCGATCGAGCTCGCGTGCTTGGTCAGCTTCTGGTTTCTTCCCACCCAGCCATAGTCCGCGTTACCAGGCAGGTTATCCGGCAGCGCGGCAGCTGCGGCAATCGTGCCCGGAACACCGGTCACCGTGGATGCCACCAGACGAACGGCGTCATGTCCGAAGTTGGAAAGTTACCAAACCACGCGCAAGCGTGATCTCACAAGGCTATGGTTGCCCATCCGATGATTCTTTCGAAATAATTTCACCAAAAAATCCTCCCGTACGATCTCGCACCCTCCATGGTCTGACCGATTGGAGTGAGACCAGACTTGATCCGCCCACGATTCGAGAAGCATAGCCAGGTGAGAAAAAGAAAAGAACGCTACATACACCAACCTGCCCCAGGTCTTTGATGACGCTCCACGCCTCGGCGATGATGTCATCAGATATTGCATAATCGTAGCTGTTCCAATGAAAACGCCAACTTGCATAAATTGCCAGGTGATCCCGCATCGACAACACTTCTATCCAGAATTCAGAATTATTAGCCGCACGCAGCAAGATTCGGTCCTCTGCACGCTCTATTTTGACCGTTTCACCCCATGAGATTTCGGCCAACCGAGTGATTCGCTCAAGGCCTTCATCTGACATAATTCCTCCTCCCATCAAACTCATTATTGGGCGATTATTTATTTTGGGAGTCGATGTTATGTTGCGACCTCTTACAAGATGAAAATGCCCAGCATTCCTTCGGTGGGTCAACTGCGGAATCTGGATTCTGAAGGAACGGTAGTACTGCCCATACTTATCTGCGGCTGTGGTAGACCATCCTATTCTCGGACGCTTGTTGATATTCAGGAGGCCTGCTCTCGTCCCCATCGCGGAGTTTCCAAATAGTTTACTGTCAACGCCAAACAGCCACGTCGATTCGAGGCGAGTACCCTCGAGCCTAAGCGCTACGCCCCCAACACCTGCTAGCAGCCCTCCCATTGATTGCAGGGGCTCAGGCACAAAAATGGCGATGCCCCAGAGAAAAACTCAGAGCCATCGCCGCAATCCGTCACACGCCGCACGGAACCGATTCGGTCAACGCAGAGCGAAACGTCCAATCATAAGGCCGATAAGTGCCCCGACTCGGCAGGTTCCCTATCCCCGCTCAATCTGCTCCAACACCTCCGACGCACGTCGGGAAAAGAACACCGGCGCAGTAAATGTTTGCCGCCGCCCCGACCGGTGAATCACCGTGAGCGTGCGCGGCCAGGACCGAGGCATTCTCCCCGGGTAGGTACGCACCATGTCCGGGTCATAACGCGAGGTGGAAATCTCGGACAGCTCCGCACGGGCCAGCCGGGTTACACGCACCAGTCCCACGACCAGGAGGTGTGTGGCAGATACATACACTCCGGTAAACAGGAGGATCGCCATCACCCAGAGCGCAAGCACACCGACTATCACCCAGACAATCGCGTTCAGCGCGGCCCCTGCAACAGCCTGAAGCCAGAAAAACAGGAGCGCCGGCATCGCCGCCAGCACGAGTGCGAGCACCCGCGAAAAACCGGCCGAGTGCCGTACGCGTTTCATGCAGTCATCCTTGCATAGATGCGCAGCTGCATAGTTGCACAGCTCCACAACGAGCGATGTCCCCGAGCTTGTGCTCGGGGACATCGCCGGAGAAGAGGATTAGAACTCCCCACCCATCTTCTGCAGACGGGCGATCCGATCGGGGATCGGCGGGTGGGTGCTGAAGAGCTTGGCGGCACCGCCGGACTTGAGCGGGTTGGAAATCCACAGGTGCGCCATCGAGGAGTTCTGACGCTGCATCGGACGGCCGTAGGCGTCGAGCTTGGCCAGCGCGCTGGCCAAGGCGTCGGGATGCCGGGTGGTCATCGCACCGGTGGCGTCGGCCAGGTACTCGCGCTGACGCGAGACGCTCAGCTGAATCAGGCTCGCCAGCAGCGGGGCGATCAGCATGGCGACCAGGCCGATGATCATGACCACCGGGTTGTTGCCGCCGCCGTTGTTGTTATTGTCGTTGCGGCCACCACTCAGGCCACCCCAGAACGCCATCCGCATGAAGATGTCGGAGATGAATCCGATCACCACCACCAGGGCGAACACGATCATCGACACTCGAATGTCGTAGTTGCGCACGTGACCCAGCTCATGGGCCATGACGCCCTCCAGCTCGGCATCGGTCATGATCTCTAGCAGCCCGGTGGTTGCGGCCACCGAGGCGTGCTGTGGATCACGGCCGGTCGCAAACGCGTTGGGGGCCGGGTCGTCGATCAGATACACATCCGGCATGGGCGTACCCGTGGTGATCGCCAGGTTCTCCACGATCCGATACAGCCGCGGCTCATCGGCCAGGGTGATCTGTCGACCACCGCTGATCGTGAGGGCCTGGCGCGAACCCATGAAGTACTGGAAGATCGCAAACACGGCCCCGCCCACCAGTATCCCGATGGTGATGGAAGGACTGTTGTTCAGATACCCGACCAGCCATCCCAGCGCGCCGATGATCAAGATAAACAGGATCATGATGATGACCGTGTTGATCTTGTTTTCGCGTATAGCTCGATACATGTATTGCGGGGAAAACTAGAACTGAATGCGCGGCGGCTCGGCGATGGCCGCGGCGTCGGCAACCTCGAAGAACTCACGCTCGGTGAAGCCCAGGTTGCGCGCAAACATGTTGTTCGGGAACACCTGAATCTTGGTGTTGAGCTCGCGCACACCGCCGTTGTAGAAGCGGCGCGAAGCCTGCACCTTATTCTCGGTGTCTACCAGCTCACCCTGGAGCTGGAGGAAGTTCTGGTTGGCCTGCAGCTGCGGATACGCCTCGGCCACTGCAAACACGGACTTCAGTGCCGACTGCAGGTGGTTCTCGGCGGCGGAGGCCTCGGCCGGCCCCTGAGCACTCAGGGTCTCCGAACGAGCACGGGTGACCGCCTCAAACACACTCTTCTCGTGCGCGGCATAACCCTTAACGGTCTCAATCAGGTTCGGAATCAGGTCCGCACGGCGCTTGAGCTGCACGGTGATGTCGCTCCAGGCCTCGTCAACACGGACCTTGAGTGCCACCAGCGAGTTGTAGGTTGCCCAGAGGTAGATGCCGATCACGACGATAAGCGCGACCACGATCAGGACGGGAATAAGCCAAGATGGCACGGTGGGACCTTCCAAAGTTTGAATGATATTCGTACTGAATATCCAGTGTACGCGTCCGGGTCATTTTCGGCGCCCACTCGTCACCACCCGGCACTCAATTCGCAGGAATGTGTGGGTGGATGTCGGAAATCTTTGACAAAGCCCGCATTTGCGCATGGAATAGAGACACCGTGCATTCCGTTCCGAGGAAGTTCCCCGTCCCGGTTGCTGCTGTGCTCTGCCTGGCCGCGATCGCGTTGAGCGTGCTCGTGAGCGCCCAGATTCCCGCGTCTGCCGAGCCCTCACAGCCCGCCTCGGGTTCGTCGACGAGTGCCCCTTCAAGCCCCGATCCCTCCGTTCGGCCCACCATTTCGGCACCCGCCGCCGGCGATGTGATCGGCCGCGCGAGCACCACGGTCCGAGGAACGGCGGCTCCCGGAGCCTCGCTGACGGTCCTGGCCGACGGAAAATCGGTCTGCACCACCAATGCCGGCACCGACGGAACCTACACCTGTCAGTTGACGGGCCTCACCACCTCCCCGTCGGTGACCCTGGTCACCCGCGACAATGGTGCAAGCTCGGGGGCTCCCGATTCGGCCTCGGTGGTATTTGCCGTGGTCACCCCACCCACCATTTCCAGCGATTCGGGTTCGGCCAAGGTCGGCTTGGTTCAGGGCACCGGATATCCGGGAGCCACGGTCAAACTCACGGTCACTGGTGTCGGTGCCTGGGACGTGCAGGTGGCCCAGTCTGGACGCTGGGCACAGTCGCTGCCGCTCCAACTGCACGGCACCTATTCGATGAGCGCAACCCAGCGCACCTCCTTTAGCGGAGCAACGTCATCGGATCCCAGCCCCACGGTCTCGCTCGTGGTGGACACCACCCCACCGCCCGCTCCCACGATCACCTCACCCGCGGCGGGCAGCGCGCTCACCTCCCGCACCACGTTTGCCGGAGGCGGAGAGTCCGGCGCGACGGTGACCGTGTATGCCGTTCCCGATGCCGGCGGCGACGCGGTGCTGTGTTCGGCCCCCGTGACCGCCAGCCACTGGAGCTGCGTGGCCGAGGTCCCCGCCAGCGGACCGGCAACCCTGATCGCCTATCAAACCGATGCCTCGGGGAACCCCGGAGACACCAGCACCCCGATTCGAATCGTCTTTGGTGCAAACCCCGGTGGCACCATTCCCCCGCCTCCGACAGCACCGGGAACCGGTCAGGATCCAGGCCGGGGCCAGGGCACCACTCCAGAGCCCGGTCATTCGGCGACTCCGCCGGCGACCCCTACCCCGAGCGATCCCCCCGGTTCCGCCGCTCCCTCACTGCCACCCAGCGGCGGCGGCGAGGCGGGCCCGGCAACCCCGGTGCGTCCCTGGGACTGGGACGCCCGCTCGGCATTCACCCACGCGGTAGCACCGGTTCTCGGGCCCACGGCCGCCTCCGGATGGATCGGCGCGTTCCTCCTGGCCCTTGCGGTGATCGCGCTGGTTCTGATCCCCGCCCGCTTCCTCGCCGGGGGCTTCCGCTCCCGCGGACCGCTCCGGTTCACCGGGCGAAACCGGGAACGCCCGGAACCCGAGGATCCCGACGGGGCGCTCTCGGTGCGTCATCCCATCCTCGCCGGTGCCGTCCTGGTTCTGCTGCTGGGACTCGTGGTGGTATTTGCGATGCCTCTGCGCCAGGACGCCGCCCAGCTGCGCCTGTTTGGTGCCGCGGTGATCGCGCTGATCTTTGTGAATACGGCCGCCTCGATCCTGCCGGTCCTGCTGAGCACCCGGCGATTTGGCGGTACCGCGACGGTGACCGTTGCCCCACGCTACCTGGGCGCGGCAATCGCCGCCTCGGTGGTGTCGCGGATGCTCGGCATGGAACCCGCACTGGTATTTGGCATCGCATTCGCGGTGACCCTGGTTCCCGAGGCTGCCCGTGCCCAGCGCGCGGGGGCCGCGGCGCTGCGTGTATTCAGCGTGTTTGGGTTGGGGATTGCCGGGTGGATCGCGTCCAGCCTGCTCGGCTCCCCCACCGGTATCGCCGGGTCCTTCCTCGCCGAGGTTGCCAATGTCACGGCGATGGCGGGTATCGGGTCGGCGGCCATCCTCCTGATTCCCCTCGGACAGACCAGCGGCCGCGCGATCCTGGCCCTGGGACCCTGGCGCTGGCTTGCCTCGGCCCTGCCCGTCTACACCACGCTGTTCGCGCTGCTGTGGCCGGCGTTTGGCCACCTGCACTCCCCCGATATCATCCCGGCAGCGCTCATACTGGGGCTGCTCTTTGGCGGGATCGGACTCGGTGCCTACCTGTGGCGAACCTCGCTACGCTCACTCTTTATCTCCTCACGCTAGGCCCGCCTGGGCCCCGAGGTCGGTGGCTCGGTCCACAATAGAGGTATGCCCCTCGTTCTCACCGGTTCCCCACACGGCCTCACCGTGCTCCACGAGGTGGACGAGGCAGGCACCGTGCTGTCCGAACCGGTCGAACTGCGCGGAACCGAGAACATCCTCCGAGCTATCAGCGAGGCCGAGGCGGCCCATCCACGCTGGGTCTGGTCGGGCACCAACGACTGGTATCCGTGGCTGTTGGAGCACAACCTGCGCATCGAACGCTGTGTGGATCTGCGCCTGGGACACGCGCTGCTCCGCCTCACCTCGGCTCTCCCCGCGGGTGAGTACCCGAGCGCGCCGGACAGCCCCTGGACGCATGAGCCCTTCCCCAGCGGCGCACCGGTAGAGCAGGGGCTGACTCTGTTTGACGAGGTGGACCGGGCAGACACCGTGGACGCCAACGAGGTTCTGGCCGAGTTTGCCCGTCAGCGCGCGGCCGTCTCCCGAGCCGTCGAACGGGATCAGATCGCCGGGGGAAAGCTGCGTCTGCTGCTCGCCGCCGAGTCCTCGGGAGCGCTGGTCGCCGCCGAGATTCACCACTTCGGACTGCCGTGGAGCCGGGAGGAACACGATCGGATTCTGACCGAGGCGCTGGGTGATCGGCCGCGCTTTGGTGGTCGGCCCGCAAAGCTGGCCGCCCTCGCCGACACCATCCGGGAGCTCCTTGACGCCCCCGATCTCAATCCCGATTCCCCACCCGAACTGCTGCGGGCCCTCGCCCGGGCGGGTATTTCGGTGCCCAGCACGAGCAAGTGGGTGCTGCGGGAGATTAAGCATCCGGTGGTGGAACCGCTGCTGCGCTATAAGTCCCTTTCCCGGCTGCTCAGCGCCAACGGCTGGGTGTGGCTCGACACCTGGGTTCCCGAGGACCGCTATCGCCCCGAATATGTGGTGGCCGGCACCGCGACCGGCCGCTGGGCCACCAACGGTGGCGGGGCGATGCAGCTGCCCGCGCAGATTCGCGCGGCGGTTCGAGCCGATCCCGGACACCTGCTCGTGGTGGCCGATGCGGCGCAGCTGGAACCCCGGATCATCGCCGGGATGTCTCGTGACACCGCAATGGCGTCGGCGGGCGCCGGCAAGGATCTCTATCAGGGCCTCGCCGACGCGGGCGTGGTTCCCGGACGGGCCGAGGCGAAGCTCGCGATGCTCGGAGCGCTCTACGGTGCCACCAGCGGCGAGAGCGGTGCCCTGATGCCCCGGCTCAAGCGCGCGTTCCCGCAGGCCATCGCCGCCGTGGAAAACGCCGCCCGCGAGGGTGAGCGGGGCCGCTCGGTGAACACCTGGCTGGGCCGTGGTGCCCCGCTGCCGGATGCCGGTTGGTTTGAGTTCCAGCGTGCTTCGGGCCAGGTCGATGCGACCGATGCGATGCGCCGCCGCGCGGGCACCATGGCCCGGGACTGGGGTCGCTTCAGCCGCAACTTCATCGCCCAGGGTACGGCCGCCGAATGGGCCCTGTGCTGGATGGCGGGGCTGCGTCAGCGGCTGGCCGTGCTCGGGACCCCGGGCGATCGTCCCCACCTCGTGTACTTCCTCCACGATGAGGTGGTGGTGCACGCTCCGGCAGAGGCCGCGGACGAGACCGCCACGGCCATTCGCGAGGCTGCCGCCGAAGCCGGAAGGCTCCTCTTCGGGACGTTCCCGATCGATTTCCCGCTGAGCGTCGCGATCGTTGAGCGCTATTCCGAAGCCAAATAACACAGCACCGGCCGGGCAGCGAAGCCCGGCCGGTGTGGACGTGGACGGCCCGCGATCGGGAATGCCCGATCGGAGCCTAGTGGTGATGCCCGAAGCGCTTGCACCCTCCGAACATGCCCCCACGCTACGGAGCGCGTCTGAACCCCACCTATGCCGTGGCTGAACAATGCGTTAACGCACCCTCATGCCCGCCTGGGAGCGCACAAAGTCCGGAACCTCGCGGCGCACCTCGGCTGAGGGAACGGTGCTGGTGTGATCGGCGTGAGGAAGCGCGATCAGCCGTGCGTCGGGCAGAGCCGCCGCCAGGGCACGAGCGGGCCCAATCGGAACCGTTCGATCCCGCTCTCCGTGCACAATCAGTGTGGGCATCGTGATCTGGGCCGGATCGGGTGCCACAAACTCCGCCGCATATCGGGTGTCGCTCTCGGTCCCGCGAATCCGCGGCGCATAGGGAAAGCTGGAGGCGGTGATGGTGCGCACCACCGCGCGCGCATCCCACCCCTCGGCATCGGGTCCGGGAATCCCCCGGGCCAGGATCCGCTGGATCGGCTTTGTAGTCGCCGCCCGCGCGATACCGCGTCGGGTCAGGAGGAACCGAGCGCCCGGCGGCATCGAAATGTCCTGGGCGGCCACCAGAGCCTCGATGAGCACCAGCGCACTGACACGGTCGGGCAGATTGGCGGCGGCCCAGAGCGCGGCCATACCGCCCCCGGAGATTCCGGCTACCGCGGCCGTGTGCAGGTTGAGCGCATCCATCACCGGTCCCAGGAGGAGACCCTGGCGGCGTGGACCCGGCGCCAGCTCCAACGGTGTGCGCAGATAGCCGGGACGAGAGATTGCGATCACGCGCACCCCGGCGTCGGTTCCGATGGTCTCGGCGAGAGACAAACCCTGATCAAAACCGCCCGGTGTTCCGTGCAGGACGATCAGCGGAACCCCGCTCCCGCGCTCGGCGTATTCCACCGGGCCGGCCGAGGTTTCCAGGATGCGTGAGGACTGTGACGCCGACATGATTCTTCTTTTCCGGCGTCGATCCGTGGCGCCACTCAGGAAGAGCATATCCCCGTTATCCGGAACAGGCTGAGTGTGATCTGTGACTTACCTATGGAAGACCGGTGGAGGTTAGACCCACACTTTGTGGCCGTGCCTCTCGCGAGATTACCCATACACGCACTATCGTTATCCTCGCCGCTCATTCGGGGCGGCACGAATCGTTGAAAGGTTTTGTGTGTTCTCTCACCTCTCGCTCCTCCCCGCGGAAATCAACACCGACGTGCAGGACGGTCTGAACCAGATCACCACCACGACCGGTACCGGCGGATTCATCTTCTACGTCATCTCGGTCATCGGTCTGTGGGCCGTGTTTAGCAAGGCTGGACGCCCGGGTATCCTGGCGATCATCCCGATCGTCAACGTCATCATCACCCTGCGCATCGTTGGTCGCAGCGGATGGCTGGTGCTGCTGTACCTCATCCCGATCGTCAACATCGTGATGGCCATCATCGTGGCCTTCGATCTGGGCCGGAAGTTCGGTAAGGGCGGGGCGTTCTCGTTCTTCCTGCTGTTCCTGTTCCCGTTCATCGGCTACCTGATCCTCGGTTTCGGCCAGGCACGTTACACCCAGAACGCCTAAGCTCCATTTGCGTGAGGCCGGGGCCGAATGGTCCCGGCCTCACGTCGTGTGTACCCTTCCTTCGTTCCTGATCGGTCGCAGTTCCGACCGCTAATCAACCCAGAAAGTCACCCGATGTTTGTTGTTGCCCTGCTCTTTTTGGTGGTGGCTATCGTGGCCGCCATCGTCTTATTTGCCACCCCGAATCGTCGGTCCCTCGCTCTGGGAGTGACCGGAATCGCCGGTGTCCTGGGCGTGGGCATGCTATTTTTCACATCGTTTTATACCAACGATGAGGGGCAGGCCAAGGTCATCCGTTCCTTCACCGGAGAGGTGCAGGGGCAGGTCACCGAGGCTGGTGCCGGGTTCCATGCCCCTTGGCAGGACACCATCTCCTACGACATTCGCAATCAGCAGGTGGTTTTTGCCGGCACCGAGAACGATGAGGTGGACCTGCAGGGCTCCCAGGTGACGGTACAGGACCGCGAGGGCGTCTCGGCGAATATCGACATCAGCGTGCGTTATTCGATTAAGCCCGATGCCGTAAGCGCAGTTTATAAGCAGTACGGCAGCCAGGAGAACTTCATCTCCAAGTTCATCGTCAACGATATCCGGGCCGGCGTACGCACCGTCCCCACCGCCTATGGCACCCTGGACCTGCTGAACTCCCGTGCCAAGGTTGAGAAGGAAATCACCGACTATCTGGAGCAGCGCTGGACGTCCAAGGGTGTGCTGGTGGACTCGGTCTCACTGCAGGAGATTCGCTACCCCGAGGACGTGCAGAAGCGCTTTGCCGATGCCCAAAACGCCCGCACCGAGGTCGAAAAGGCCAAGGCGGAGCTGGAGGCAACCGAAGTGTCGGCCAAGCAGAAGATCGTGCAGGCCGAGGCCGAGTCGGAGGCGAACCGCAAACTCGCCGAATCGCTGACCGACCCGGTGCTCAAGCAGCGCTACCTGGACACCCTCAAGGAGCTCGGTAAGGGTGGCAACCTGGTGGTAGTCCCCGACGGGTTCAACGGTCTGGTGAACGTCAGCAAATAGTGTGCTCGCACCGAAAATCCCCCGCACCAACCGGTGCGGGGGATTTTGCTAGCGGTGTCCGCCGGCGTCCCTAATCAGCGCCGCGAGGTTTTGTGACCCTCGGTCTTCGGCATTTTTGAGCGGCGTATTGCCCTTTGAATCGCGCAGGTTCACGTCCGCTCCACCGGCGATCAACAGCTTCACGCTTTCCTGGTGGTCGGGCCCGTCGGCGCCCAGCAGGACCGCTTCCTGAAGCGCCGTCCAGCCGAGCTTATTGATGTGGTCGGGATCCACCCCGGCATCCAGAAGCAGCCGGATGGTCTCGACGTGGCCGTGCTCGCCCGCGGGAATCAGCGCGGTGCCGCCGTAGCGGTTGGTGCTAGCCAGGTCGGCACCGTTTGCCAGGGTGAGCGTGAGGATCTCGTTAAATCCCTCGGCACCGGCGTACAGGTAGGCGCTGTCCTGGATCCCGTCCTTCGTATTCACATCGGCCCCGGCCTCGATCAGGGCGCGCGCGGCGGCGATCCGGTTGGCCTTGGTCGCTGCGATCAGCGGTGTTTGATCACTGCCGTTTCGCGCCTCAATATCAGCCCCGGCGGCAATCAGCCGGGTGACCTCGGCCGCATCGTCCCGAGCCACCGCGTCAAACAGGGCCGCGGTGGCCTCGGTCTCCGCAGCGGATTGTGTGTGCGCGGGGGTGGTGGAACCACTCGAGGCGGGCGCCGCGGACCTGGCGACACAGCCGGTCAAGATCAGCGCCGCGGCCAGACCGACTCCCAGGGCAGGCGCAACTCGGATGATACGACGTGCTCGTGACATGTTCGCGATCCTTTCCTCAGGGCGATGGTCAGATCTTCGGACCCTCACCCTTATTCATATCAACCGCGATTGTTAAATCACCGGGTAGCACAATGGGCCCGGGATCATCATGATCCCGGGCCCTTTGGTACCCCCAGTCGGACTCGAACCGACACTGGAGCGATTTTAAGTCGCCTGTCTCTGCCATTGGACTATGGGGGCGTGAGTGCTCAACAGTGTAGGGCACTCAACTCGGTGGACGCATTCAGGGGATCCGATCCGTGGATCGAACCCCCTGAATGACGGCAGCTACTTGGCGGCCGGTGCCTCGGCCTTGTCGGCCTTCTTCTCGGCCTTGGCAGCCTCAGCCTTGGCAGGCTTCTCGGCCTTCGCGGGCTTCTCAGCCTTGGGGGCCTCGGCCTTCGGCGCCTCCGGAGCTGCCTCTACCGGCGGCTTCGGGCGAGAAGCGAACTCCTCGAACGCGCGACGCGGGGTCAGCGTGGCCGACAGGCCAACGATGTCGCGACCCAGCCACACGTTGTGCCACCAGCCCCAGATGACGCGCCACTTGCGCTCCCAGGTCGGCATGGCCAGACCGTGGTATCCGCGGTGAGCACCCCAGGCGAGGAAGCCCTTCATCGAGAACTTGCCCGACTGGAACACGCCGATGCCGATACCGAGACCGGCAACCGCACCCATGTTCTTGTGGAAGTAGTCCTTGGGCTTCTCGCCACGCAGGACGGCAACCAGGTTCTTGGCCAGCAGACGGCCCTGACGCACGGCGTGCTGAGCGTTGGGCACGCACATGCCACCCACGCCGCCACCGGACAGGTCGGGAACGGCGGTGACGTCACCGGCACCCCAGGCACCCTCAACCGGAGCATCCTCGGTACCGAGACGCAGGTCGGGACGGGTGACCAGACGGCCACGAGCCTCGATCTCCAGGTCGGTGTTGCGGACGATCTGCGGGGTCGCCATGACACCGGCGGTCCAGATGATCAGGTCCGACTCGAACTTGGTGCCGTCCGAGAGCTCAACGTTGCCGTCGACACAGGAGGAGAACTGGGTCTCCAGGAAGACCTTGGCACCACGCTCGGCGAGGTTCTTCAGCACCCAGTGGCTGGTCTCCAGCGACACCTCGGGCATGATCCGCGGGGCGGCCTCAACCAGGTTGAAGTGCACGTCATCGAAGGTCAGCTCGGTGTACTGCGACAGCAGGTCCGAGGCGAAGCTGCGCAGCTCGGCGAAGACCTCGATACCGGCGAATCCACCACCAACGACGGTGACGGTCAGCAGGCGGTCGCGCTCCGGACCGGCCGGCATCTGCGAGGCCAGGTCGAAGTTGTGCAGCATGCGGTCGCGGATCGCGACGGCTTCCTCGATGGTCTTGAGGCCGATCGCCTCATCCGCCACACCCGGAATCGGGAAGGTGCGCGAAACGGCACCGGCGGTGATCACGATCTGGTCGTACTCGAAGTCGTACGCCTCGCCGACGGGCGGCTGGATGGTCGCCTTCTTCTCGGCGTGGTTGATGTAGGTGACCTTCGCGGTAACGATGTGGGTCTTCTTCAGGTGACGACGGTGAGCGACAACCGCGTGACGCGGGTCAATCGAACCGGACGCAACCTCGGGGAGGAACGGCTGGTAGGTCATGTAGGGCAGCGGGTCGACCATGGTGACCTCTGCTTCCCCGGCCCGAAGGTGCTTTTCCAGCTTCCACGCGGTATAAAAACCCGCGTAGCCGCCGCCGACGATCAGAATTTTAGGCACTGTGAGATTTCTCCTGTAGCGAGGGGTGTTTGCAAATCGAGGCGTTCCGACACGGGAGCGTCCGAGGGGCTTGCGGCAGCAGCACTGGCACCAAGCAGATTCAACGATAGCACTGCCCCGGCGTTAACCCCGCGTTCACGCGGTAAACGGGCGGATGTGCAGTCGGTGAAACACTAATGTGCGGGCCTGTTGGACCAGTGGCTGCTCCCTTGGGACACGCACCATCGCGCGTGTCCCGAAGAGTGTTATTCGGCGGCCGAGTAGTCCGGGCACTCGCAGACATTCGGCGACCAGGTCGCGCGCTCAAGAGCCAGATCGCCGATCGGGTTGACGCCCGGTCCGGCGGCCAGGGCGTGACCGGCGAGGGCGTGCAGGCACTTCACGCGCACGGGCATGCCGCCGGCGGAGATACCGTGTACTTCCGGGATGTCCTCGATGCTGTAGCGGTCGGCGAGGAATGCCTCGTGGGCGGCCGCATAGCGGGTACGCAGGTCCTCATCCTCGGCCAGCAGGTCGTTGTACTCGTTCATCACGTGCTCGGCCTCAAGCTGCGAGATTGCTGCGGTCGCGGCCGGGTGGCACAGGTAGTAGAAGGTCGGGAACGGGGTACCATCGCTCAGGCGCGGCTTGGTCGACACCACCGTGGGGGCCCCACACACGCAGCGTGCGGCAATTCCCACCACATCGCGTGCCGGACGGCCAAGCTGGGCCGAGACGATGGCAATATCCTCGTCGGTTACCGGGTCAAAGGGCGGGGTGGTCATGCGTTTTTCTCCTACGGCTGGTCACTCTGGTGCGGGATACACCTATTTTTCGGGTGTATTCCCCACCGCAACCTTACCCAGACCTGCGCTCAGGAACGAACCGAGCAGGTTTTCCGACCAGTTCGCGTCTCCGGTTTTCACCTTGTCGCTGACCGGATCGGGTTCCTTCCCGGAAACCGCGGGATCCAGATCGTTGCGCACCGTGTACGTGGTTTCACCGGGGTTGACGTAGTAGAGCCGGTCTCGCGCCTGGGTTTCGATATACGTCTTGTCGTTCCAGCGCTCACGTTCGGCCATCAGGTTTTTCACCGTGTGCTTATCGTCGGTCACCAGCTTCTGGTAGATCGCGATCTGCTGACGCTGCTCGACATAGGTTTTCAGGTTCGGCGCGATGATCACCACACCCAGCGCGATCACGCCGAGCATAATGGCGGCAAACCCGGACAGCCGAAGACGACGCATCCACCCGGACTGGGCACTGCTTCCGGTCTCGGTCATGGCGGTATTCCCTTCGCTGGTCGATGCGCGGGCCGTCACGATGCGGACCCGGAACTCGGGGCCCTCTCCGCAACGTCGCCGAGGGGAAGGAACCCGAGAAAAACGGACTCCCGGCCCCGCGTCCCCGAGGGGACCAGGACCGGGAGTACCGGTAGTACTGCGTTCAGCTTACGGGCGGATCATCCAGAACCTCGGATGACCCTCCCGCGTACCGAAAGCTTTCAGGAAGGCCGCCAGGCCCGCCGAAATGAGTACGTTTGCCGCAGAATTAGAACTTCAGGCGCGGGAAGGCCGAAGCACCGGCGTAAACGGCGGCCGACTCCAGCTCCTCCTCGATACGCAGCAGCTGGTTGTACTTGGCAACGCGCTCCGAACGAGCCGGCGCACCGGTCTTGATCTGACCGGCGTTGGTGGCCACGGCCAGGTCGGCGATGGTGGTGTCCTCGGTCTCACCCGAACGGTGCGAGAGGATCGCGGTGTAACCGGCACGCTGAGCCATCGACACGGCATCCAGGGTCTCGGTCAGGGTACCGATCTGGTTGACCTTGACCAGCAGCGAGTTGGCGTCGCCGCGCTCGATGCCCTTGGCCAGACGCTTGGGGTTGGTCACGAACAGGTCGTCACCAACAATCTGAACCTTCTTGCCGAGCTCGGCGGTCAGGATGGAGTAACCCTCCCAGTCGTCCTCGTCCAGCGGGTCCTCGATGGTGGCCATCGGGTAGTTGGCGACCAGGTCGGCGTAGTAGGCGGTCATCTCGGCGGCGGTGCGTGCCTTGCCCTCGAACTGGTAGGCACCCTCGCGGTAGAACTCGCTCGAGGCGACGTCGAGGCCCAGGCTGATCTCCTTACCGGGGGTGAAGCCGGCCTTCTCGATTGCGGCGATCAGGAAGTCGAGTGCAGCACGGTTGCTGGCGAGGTCGGGGGCGAAGCCACCCTCGTCACCCAGGCCGGTGGCCAGGCCGCTCGACTTCAGCTCGCCCTTGAGGACGTGGTAGATCTCGGTGCCCCAACGCAGTGCGTCGGAGAAGGTGGCGGCACCCTGGGGAACCAGGAAGAACTCCTGGATGTCGACCGAGGTGTCGGCGTGCGATCCACCGTTGATCACGTTCATCAGCGGAACGGGCAGCACGTGCGCGTTCGGGCCACCGAGGTAGCGGTAGAGCGGCAGGCCCGAGGCGTCGGCTGCGGCGCGCGCAACGGCGAGGCTCACACCCAGGATCGAGTTGGCGCCCACGCGCTTCTTGTTGTCGGTGCCGTCAACCGCGATCAGGGCGGCGTCGATCACGCGCTGGTCATCGGCGGGCAGACCCTCGATGGCCGGGGCGAGCTCCTCGATCACGGCGTTGACGGCGTTCAGCACACCCTTGCCGCCGTAGCGAGCCTTGTCGCCGTCACGAAGCTCATAGGCTTCGAAGGCGCCGGTGGAGGCGCCGGACGGCACCGCTGCGCGGGCGAAGGAACCGTCGTCCAGTCCAACCTCAACCTCAACGGTCGGGTTTCCGCGCGAGTCCAGAATCTCGCGAGCGTTCACGAATTCAACAAGTGCCACGATGTTTTCTCCTTGATCAGGGTGTGTACTGCTAGTTGTCAGTCTATCCGGCCTATTCGGCCGCGCCGAGCGGTTTAACGTCCAGATCGGACGCCCCGCTGGTCTCCGCCGATACGGTCGCATAGGCGGTGTAGCCCGCCTCCGCAGCCCGCTCCAGGACGGCCCGGAAGTTCTTTGCACGTTTGTCCAACCGCACCCGGGTGCCCGAGGCGGCCACCTCGTTTTTCAGCGCGATGAGCGCCGCGGGGTCCACGTTTCGGTCATAGATCAGCACGAGGGATTCCTCGGCGGATGCCGCGTCTGCCTCGATGAGGTCCACGATACGCTCGAAGCCGATCGAGAAGCCGACCGCGGGCACCTCCTGTCCGAGGAAGCGGCCGATCATGCCGTCATAGCGACCGCCGCCGCCAAGGGCATAGCCGAAGTCGGCGTGCTCGATCTCGAAGATCGGACCGGTGTAGTAGCCCATGCCGCGCACCAGGAACGGGTCAAAAACCAGATCGCTCTCGGTCGAGGCACCGATCTGAGCCAGCTCGGCAATCACCTCGGGGTCCACGCCCGCGGGCAGACGGGCGGCGATCGACTCGGCCGAGAATTCCGCGGTGTCCGCGTGCTCGGTTTCCAGGAAGACGGCCAGGGCGTCGATCGCCGCGGCGGTCACCCCGCGCTCACGCAGCTCGGCGATCACGCCGGCGGCGGCGATCTTGTCGAGCTTGTCGATGGTGATCAGCACACCGGAGAACTCCTCGGGAGCAAAGCCAAAGGCCTCCAGCATCCCGGTGATCAGGCGGCGATCATTGATCCGCACCCGGGTGCCGGTGATGCCCAGCTCGCGCAGGACCTCGGTGGTCGCGCCGATCAGCTCGATCTCGGCCAGGATCCCGGCCTCACCGATGATGTCGATGTCCGACTGCACAAACTGGCGATAGCGGCCCTTCTGCGGACGCTCGGCGCGCCAGACCGGGGCGATCTGCACCGAGCGGAACACGCTGGGCAGCTCGGCGCGGTGGGTCGCATAGTAGCGGGCCAGCGGAACGGTCAGGTCAAAGCGCAGGCCCAGGTCGGTCAGGCTGGAGAGGTCATCGCTCTCGGCGGCGGCGCGCAACTCCTCGGCACCGATGCCGCGCTTGAGCACGTTGAACGAGATCTTCTCGTTGTCGCCGCCCAGACCCGAATGCAGGCGGTCGTAGTTTTCCAGTACCGGGGTTTCGATCTCATCGAAGCCAAAACGACGGTAAACCCGGCGGATCACGGAGAGCGCGTGCTCACGACGTGCCTTCTCGGCGGGGAGGAAATCGCGCATGCCGCGCGGTGCACTAACTGTTGCCATGCTCCCATTTTGGCATGAGTGAACCCGCCGCAGGATTTCGGCGCACGCCCGTTCACCCGGGCTTCACCCGTTGAGGCTCGCGCCGCGGACCCGGCATCCGGATCGGCGACGCATCATTGGCCTCGGCGGCTAGGCGCGCTCCGCCCGGCGGGTTGCGACGGTGCGCAGTGCGGACTCGGCATCCAGCCCCCGCGCCTGAGCCTCGGCGGCAAGCGCATAGAGGTAGTCGCCCAGGCTCTGCTCGTCTGCGAATACCTCGGACGGCAGGGTGTCGCTCGGATCGGCGGGCACGGTGTGGCTCGCCACGGCGGGCTGAGTCCTGTTCGGCCCGGACGGCAGGGTGTCGCTCGATTCGGCGCTCGCCCCGGCCCGGGCGATCCGCGCGGCCACCTTCTGCGCCCGGGCGAGGGCGGGCAGGGTCGGGGCGATCCCGTCCAGGATCCCCGTCCGCTCGGACTTCTCGGCGGCCTTGGCCGCGCCCCACACCCGCAGGACCTCGTCCACGTCGGCGGCCCCCTCGGGCCCAAACACGTGGGGATGACGTCGAACCATCTTCTCCCGGGCATCACGCACCACATCCGCCAGGTCAAAGCCCGCGTCCGGGTCCCCGGCGGCGATCTCGGCGTGGAACACAATCTGCAGCAGGAGGTCGCCCAGTTCCTCGCGCACGTGCACCGGATCGGCCTCATCGAGGGCCTCCAGCAGCTCGTGGGTCTCCTCAAGCAGGTAGCGGCGCAGGCCCGCGTGGGTCATTGCTTCGGTCCAGACACAGTCGAGACGGGTCTGGTGCATCGCGGCGGCATAGGCTGACAGCTCGGCCCCCGCATCGGCATACGCGGCAACACCGGGAAACTCGGCGGCGGGGACAACCGCCAGGGCGGCAACCCGATCGGCGGGGTTCTGGGGAGTGGGCATCGAATCCTCCGGCTCGGGTCGCGGAATCCCAGCCTACAAGGCGGTCAACTGATATTCTGTGGGTGGAGTGCCGGGAAGTCTGGTCGGCCCGGAGATCCCAACGGATCACGGTTAGTATTCGGCGCATCTGCGCACATCACGATCGGACAGCATGATTCTTTCCCACGTCAAACCCGCCCTGCGCAGCGAGCGCACGGGCGCACTCCTCCTCCTCGGGGCAGCCCTCGCCGGGATCATCCTGGCGAACTCGCCCCTGGGCCCGGACCTCCTCGATCTCCAGCACACCGAGGTGGGTGTCGGTTCGCTGACCCTGAGCATCGGGCACTGGATCAGCGACGGCCTGCTGGCCATCTTCTTCCTGGTGGTTGCCATCGACCTGCGCCATGAGCTCACCGCCGGGCAGCTGAACTCCTGGCAGCGCGCCCTGCACCCGGCCATCGCCGCGGTGGGTGGTGTGGTGGTGCCCGCCCTGGTCTACCTGCTGATTGCCGCGCCCGCCGGGCAGCCCGGCGGCTGGCCGATCCCCACCGCGACCGATATCGCATTTGCGCTGGGGGTGCTGGCCATGTTCGGACGCGGTCTGCCCCCGCGAATCCGGGTGTTCCTGCTGGCCCTGGCGGTGCTGGATGATCTGATCGCCATCCTGATTATTGCGATCTTCTTCGGCGGCAGCCCCGACCTGCTTGCCCTCGCCGGTGCGGTCATCGTGCTGGTGGTCGCGGCGATCGTGGCCCGCGCACTCGGTCGCGCAACCTCGCGTGAGGCTCGGATCATGCTGGGCATCCTGCTGGTGATTCTGGGCATCGCCACCTGGGTCCTCACCCAGCTTTCGGGTGTGCACGCGACCCTGGCCGGAGTCGCCTTCGGACTCATCCTGCCCGCCGGCGTGGGCCATAAGCTGGGTCACCGGTTGGAACCGTGGAGCGCGGGACTGGTCCTGCCGATCTTTGCCTTCTCGGCCACCCTGGTGGTCATCCCCCACGTGCCGCTGGGTGAGCTCTCCGCCCCCTTCTGGGGCATCCTGGCCGCGCTGCCGATCGGCAAGCTAATCGGCATCACGCTCGGCGGCCTACTCGGTGCCTGGCTGCTGAGCCGCAACGGCTCGACCCCCACAGCCGAGCGCATGCGCACCCATGAGATCGTCGCGGTGGGCCTGCTCGGCGGCATCGGGTTCACCGTCTCCCTGCTGATGACCACGCTCGCCTTTGAAAACGACCTCGCCCTCTCCGACCAGGGCATCCTGGCGGTCCTGCTGGGCTCGGTCGTCTCGGCCATCGCCGCCGCCATCGCGCTGACCGTGATGCGTCGCCGAACATCGGTCGCCGCATAGGCGCGGCTCGGTAACGCAGAAGGGCCCCGGAGATTTCCGGGGCCCTGTCTATTAGCGGGTGAGTTCGTACCGCACCAGGATCGAGCGGTGGAGGTCGTGGGTTTCGGTCGCGGTGTAGCCGGCGGCCTCCAGCTCGGTGACGTAGGCGTCGCTCTTGGCCCGGTCGGTGGAGAACCGCTCCCCCGCCCGCACCAGCCACACGGTCTGCGCGCCGTCAAGACGCTTGATGGTTTCGGAGGTCGAGTAAGCCTTGTCCCAGAGACCGTCGGTCTGATCGAAGCGGGTCTTTAGCCCCACGTCCTTGAGCCCCTCGAAGGCCTCGGGGTAGAGATACTTGGCCAGGCGGGGTTTGCGGGCGTTGATCGCGGTCTGATCAAAGATGATCGACTCCCCGGGCTTCGCATGGGCGGCCACGGTCTCCGAGAGCGTGTTCCAGTCCACCCCGCCGTTGCGCGGATAAGGCGTGCGCTGGCCGAGGTAGGTGGGCAGCGAGCCGAGCATCACGGCGACCACCAGGATCGGGATCAGCCAGCGGGCACGCAGGAGTCGGGTCACCGCGACCAGGCCCACGGCCATCAGCAGCGCGATTGCCGGCGCGGTGAAGGCAAGGTAGCGCGGGGAGTACAGCGGGGTCACCGCGGTGCCCAGCGCCAGCAGCACCGAGGGCACCACGAGCCAGGGGATCGCCACGGTCAGCACGCCCGGCAGGGCGGGGTCCTCGGGACGGTAGAGGGCGCGCAGACGCACACTCCAGGCGGCATCGGATCCGCGGCGCACCCGGGCGAGGATTGCCAGCACCAGGCCGACCAGAATCAGGCCCCAGCCGATCAGCGCGGGCAGCTGCTGCGAGAACCACGGGGTTTCAAACAGCGCCGACATCGTCAGCCCATCACGCGAGTGCAGGTAGGCGACCTGCTCACGTTCAAGATACGCATAGATCAGCACCGGAACCGCGAGAATCCCGCCCAGTGCGCTCCACACGGCGGCGCGCAGGACGACCTTGCGGCCCGGGCGCATCATCAGCACGATGATCGCGAAGACCACCACAAACAGCACCGTGTAGATAAACACCACGCTGGACAGCGCAAACAGCGCGGCAAATCCGACCCATGGCAGTACCCGAGTTTCTCGGCGGGCCACCAGGCGCACCAGCACAAACAGCAGCCAGATGACCAGCAGCATCGTGAAGGCATAGGCGCGGGTTTCGGTGCCGTAGTAGGTCACCCGGGGCACGGTGGCAAACAGCAGCGCCGCCACGATGCCCACCCCGCGTCCGGCCAGCAGCGTGGCAAAGCGCGCGAGCAGAATCGCCGCGCCGCCCACGGCCAGGGCCGAGGGGAGGCGTACCGAGAACGGGCTCGCCCCGAAGACGTCGATCCAGAGGTGCAGGAACGCGTAGTACAGCCCGTGCACCGCATCCACGGTGCCGAGCATCGCCCAGAGCGATCCCCAGTCCCGCTGGGCCGACATGATGCTCGCGGCCTCGTCGCCCCACAGCGAGGGGATCCAGGAACCGGTCACCGAGATGGCGACCGCGATCACACCCAGCAACAGCAGGATCGGCCACGGCAGGGTGCGCCGGGCCGGCGTGGAAAGGGGCGGGGCGGAGACGTTGTGATGCACCGACCCAGTAAACCACGCGGCACCCGAGAAACCGCCGAACCGGTGGTTGTCAGGCGGTTCGTCCCGCGTGTCCCGAGTCTTCCCGAGACACGCGGAACGCGTGCTACTCCTTGGTCGCCCGGGTGATCGGGAACAGCGCGTCCAGCAGCGTGTAGACCCAGTCGATCAGGTCACCATCGGACAGAGCCTCGCCGTCGATCCGCGGCTGCGGCAGCACCAGGGCGTCGCCGCCGGCCAGCAGCTTGGCCTGCGGATACATCCGGCGCAGGCGTGCCTGCAGCGAATCGGGCAGGTGCGCCGGGGCGATGCGGAGGTTGGGTCCCATCGTGATCACGTCCGAGAGCCCCGAAGCCTGGGCCCGGCGCCGCAGCTTGGAGACCGCGATCAGGTTGCGCACCTCAAGCGGCGGGGTCCCGTAGCGATCCTGCAGCTCCTCAACCACCAGGTCGATCCGATCCTCATCGGTGATCTTGGCCGAGGAAGCCGCGCTGGAAAGCTTCTGGTACGCCTCCAGACGCAGACGCTCGCTATCCACATAGTCCTCGGGGATGTGGGCATCGATCGGCAGCTCAAGACGGAGCTCGGTCGGACCGGTGGTGTCCTCGCCGCGGAACGTGTTGACGGCCTCGCCGATCATCCGCAGATAGAGGTCGAACCCGACCCCGGCGATGTGCCCGGCCTGCTCACCACCGAGCATGTTTCCGGCACCACGGATCTCCAGATCCTTGAGCGCGACCTGCATGCCCGAGCCCAGCTCGTTATTGGCGGCGATCGTGGAGAGTCGATCATGCGCGGTCTCGGAGAGTGGCTTGGCGGGATCGTAGAGGAAGTACGCGTACGCACGCTCGCGCCCACGCCCCACCCGTCCACGCAGCTGGTGCAGCTGGCTCAGACCGTACTTATCGGCGCGGTCGATGATGATCGTGTTGGCGTTGGAGATATCCAGGCCGGTTTCGATGATCGTGGTACACACCAGAACGTCAAACTTCCGCTCCCAGAAGTCGACCACCACCTGCTCCAGCTGATGCTCGGAAAGCTTTCCGTGCGCCACCGCGATGCGCGCTTCGGGCACCAGTTCGGCCAGGTGGGAGGCCACCCGGCTGATGCTCTGCACGCGGTTATGGACAAAGAAGATCTGGCCCTCACGCAACAGTTCACGCCGGATCGAGGCCGCGACCTGCTTGTCGTTATAGGGACCGACAAAGCTCAGCACCGGCTGACGCTCCTCGGGCGGGGTCGCCAGCGTCGACATCTCACGGATCCCGGTCACCGCCATCTCCAGGGTGCGCGGGATCGGGGTTGCACTCATCGCCAGGATGTCCACATTGGTCTTGAGCTTTTTCAGCTTGTCCTTGTGCTCGACACCGAAACGCTGCTCCTCATCGATGATGACCAGGCCCAGGTCCTTGAAGAGCACATTGTCGGTGAGCAGGCGGTGGGTACCGATCACGATATCCACGGTCCCGGACTCGAGCCCGGCGATGATCTCCTTGGCTTCCTTGGCGGTTTGGAAACGGCTGAGCGCGCGCAGGTGAATCGGGAAGCCCGCATAACGCTCGGCAAAGGTCTCGAAGTGCTGCTTGACCAGCAGCGTGGTGGGCACCAGCACCGCGACCTGCTTGCCGTCCTGAATCGCCTTAAACGCCGCGCGCACGGCAACCTCGGTCTTACCAAAGCCCACGTCGCCGGAGAGTAGACGATCCATCGGGATCGGCTTTTCCATATCGGACTTGACCTCGCTGATGGTGGTCAGCTGGTCGGGGGTTTCGGGGTACGGGAACGCCTCCTCCAGCTCACGCTGCCAGGGTGTGTCGGGCCCGAACGCGTGGCCCACGCTGTTCATCCGGGCCGAGTAGAGCTTCACCAGCTCCACCGCGATGTCTCGCACGGCCTTGCGCGCCTTGGACTTGGCCTGGGACCAGTCCGAACCGCCCATCTTGGACAGCTGCGGGGCCTCGCCGCCCACGTAGCGCGAGAGCAGGTCGAGCTGATCGGTGGGTACCAGGAGCTTATCGCCGGGGTAGCCACGCTTATTCGGGGCGTACTCCAGCACCAGGTATTCGCGCAGCGACTTGATCGGGTTGCGCCCGCCGGTCGAGACCGTACGCTGGGTCATCTCCACGAAGCGTCCGATGCCGTGGGTCTGGTGCACCACGTGGTCGCCGGGGTTGAGCTGGAGCGGATCCACCACGTTGCGGCGACGCGAGGCCAGCTTCTTGACCGCGCGGGAGTCGTAGCCCACCGCGCGACCGTAGAACTCGGCCTCGCTGATCAGGCCCAGGTTGATCTCGGTCATCTCGAAGCCGTGGTCCAGGCTCGCCTGGACCAGGAACGCGACACCGGTTTCCAGCTCGGCGGGCAGCTCGGTCACGATGCGGGCGGCAAGGCCGGCTTCGCTCAGGACGTCGCGGGCACGCTCCAGAAGGCCCTGTCCGCCGGCGGTCACCACAACCGACCAGCCCGCGCGCAGGCGCTCACCCACGTGGGCGATCGCCCCCTCGACATTTCCGGCGAAGCTCGGCACGGTCTCGGCCTCTACCCGTACCTCAAGCAGCGCATCGATGTCGATATCGCCGCCCACGGGACCCTGCTGGAAGGAGCTGAACGTCCACCAGGGGTGGTCGGTATTGGGCTCGCCGGGGCGGGAATACTTGAGCGAGTCGCGCAGGGTGCCCAGGGTGATGAACTCTCCCCCGCCCAGATCGATCGGCGCTCCGGCCCCCGCGGTTGCCGCGCTCCAGGCGGCGGCCAGGAACTCGCGGTTGGTTTCGGCGAGGCTGATCGCCCGGGTGGTGACCCGCTCGGGCGAGGCCACCGCGACCGCGGTTCCCGCCGGGAGGTAGTGGCCCACGTTGACCAGGCGTTCCAGCAGCGCCGGAGCCAGGGACTCCATGCCCTCGACCGGGATGCCCTCGCCGATCTTTTCCAGCATGCCCGAGATGCCGGGGAACTCATGCTGCATCTCGCGGGCGCGCTGACGCACCGGGGCCGTCAGCAGCAGCTCGCGGGCCGGTGCCAGTTCGATTCCCGGCAGGTCCTCCTCTTGGGAGCGCTGATCGGCCACCGAGAAGCGGCGGATCTGCTCGACCTCATCACCGAAGAAGTCGACTCGGAAAGGATGGTCGGCCGTGGGCGGGAAGACGTCCAGGATGCCTCCGCGCAGCGCAAACTCCCCGCGCCGCGCCACCAGGTCTACCCGCACATAGGCGGCCTCAACCAGCCGGGCGGCCAGCTCCTGGAGGTCGTGACCGCGCGCCCCGGCAACCAGCGAGATGGGGGCGGCATCGGCGAGGTTTTCGGCCAGCGGCTGGAGGGCCGCACGCACCGAGGCCACCACGATCAGCGTACGCTCGCCATCCCAGGTGCGCAGTGCCCGCAGGGCGGCCAGACGCCTACCGACGATCTCGGTGGACGGGCTCAGGCGCTCATGCGGCAGCGTCTCCCAGGCCGGGAAGTCGACGATATCGCCACCGGGCAGGAGCGCGCGGAGGCTCGCGATCAGCGACTCCGAGTCGCGTCCGGTCGCGGTGATCGCCAGCACCACCGGCGGGGCACCCGCCTCACGACGGCGTTCAACCAGCCCGGCAATCAGCGGGGCGGTCAGGCCCTCGGCGACCGAGAAATCGGCATCGCGCGGGGCATAGTCCAGGGCAGCGGAAAATGAGGGCGCGCCAGAAAGCGCTGAAATCAGACCCGAAAGCATCACCGAGTAATTCTAGACGGCACCGGTGACATCGGCATCCGCCGTTCCTGTGCCCTGAGCGAAACCACAATCGACGAACAGCCGAGTGATTTTACACCCAAGGTCTCTAGATAGTGCCTGCTATCCAGCAAAAGCGCCCGAACTGAGCCCCTGCGCGACGCGTTGCCAAACTCCACTCAAGCATTCGTTTCCCGCATAAACACCTCCCCAATGCGCCCTTACCAAGTGGAAAACACGCCAATTTTGGAGAGGAATCCCCGCCACCGCGACACCAAACATGCATGCATCATCCACGCCGAAAACCATGCAGTGAAATGCGACAGCTTATGGTTCATTTGGTGCCAGGATTCACCCACTGTCGGGGGAGGCAGGGAATCATGGTGTGAACATCCACCCGATCAGCGTTGATCATCACCCCGTCCCCCGGCGAAAGTTGAACCGCATGACCCTCTCGGCCACCCTCGAAAACGCAACCGATCTTCCCGCGGTCATCACCGAATTTGTCGCATCGGCGGTGCTCCCCGACCCGACCCCGCTGCTGGCGCTGGTCACCGAGGACGCCCGGATCACCGATCACAATGACGAGTACGTGGGCGACGGTGAACTCCTGCGCTGGGCGCACCAGTTCACCGAGCGCCGCGTGAGCGCCCAGCACTTTGGGGTTGAGCGCGACGCCCACGGCATCACGCTGCTCTACCGCATCAACACCGACAGTCCCGAGGGGCCCACGGTCCGTCGCTTCCGGTTTACCCTGAACGCGGCCCGAGACCGGGTAGCAAACCTCACCGTCACCGACTAAACGGCGAATCCACAACGGCCTCCTTCCTCGGAAGGAGGCCGTTGGTCGTAATGCGGGTGGTGCCGGGACCTAGCCGCGGCTGTGGAACTTCTGCTGTGCGGCGGTCAGCCCCTCGGTAGCCACCAGTTCGGTGGCGTCGGCGGCATCGGCAATGAGGATGGGCAGGGTCTCCCGCTCGGCCGCGGTGAACGGTGCCAACACAAAGTCGGCCGGGTCCTGCCGCCCCACCGGACGCCCCACCCCCGTACGCACCCGGATAAACTCCGGGGTTCCCAGGGCCGCGGCGATATCGCGCAGCCCGTTGTGGCCGCCGTGCCCGCCGCCGATCTTCAGCTTGATGCTGTCGAAGGGGATGTCCATCTCATCGTGGATGACGATGATTCGCTCCGGCGGGATCGAGTAGAACGAGGCCAGTGCCGCGGTCTGCTTCCCCGAGACGTTCATGAAGCTGGTCAGGGTCGCCACGATGAGCTTGGGTCCGCCCGGGGCCAGGAAGCCCTCGGCCACCAGGGCCGCACTGCGGTGCCGCTTGAGCTGCTGCCCGAGCCGGCCGGCCAGCTCGGCGATCACCATCTGTCCGATGTTGTGCCGAGTGCGCTCATAGCGTGGGCCGGGGTTGCCGAGTCCGATCACCAGCCAGGTGTTTGCTGCAGCCATGTTCTGTGTCCGTGCTCCCAAAAAAACGTGCCACCAGCGGCGAGGATGCGCCGAATCTGTCATGTGTCCAGGGTAGCGCGGTTCCCCCACCCAAAAAACGCGCCCCGCCCTCCACCAGGGAGAACGGGGCGCGCAGGTAAGCGCGAGAACTACTCGGCGGCAGCCTCGGTGGCCTCGTCCTCGGCGGGAGCGGCCGGAGCGGCGGCAACCTGGACGATCAGCAGGTCTGCGTCGTCAACGAGCTCGGCACCCTCGGGCAGAACGACGTCCTTGGCGTGGACGTGCTGTCCCTCCTCGGCACCGGCGATCGAAACCACAACGTTCGCGGGGATGTTGGTTGCGGCAACCAGCAGACGCAGGGTGTTGGTCTCAACGTTTGCCAGGGTGCCCGGAGCCGAGTCGCCCTCAACGTGAACGGGGATCTCAACCTCGACCTTTTCACCCTTCACAACAACCGCCAGGTCGATGTGCTCGATGATGCGCAGAACCGGGTCCTTCTGAACCTCGCGCACGAGAACGAGCTCCTCGGTGCCCTCGATGTTCAGGTTGATCAGGGCGTTGGTGTGACGCACGATCAGGCCGGTGGCGTGGGTGGGCAGCGACACGTGCTTGGGCTCGGTGCCGTGACCGTAGATGACGGCGGGGATCTTGCCGGCGGCGCGCAGCTTGCGGGCGGCACCCTTACCGAAAGAGGTACGCAGTTCGGCGTCCAGGTTTACGCTGTTGTCAGCCATAATTACTCCTTGATGTGGCGGGCCTCGGGGACCCGGATGGTTTCAACTCGAACGCATATCAGCGTGAGGAAAAGCCGAGGCCTTGCCCACCGCGTCGATAACGGCTTATCCCGAAGGACAGCCCTCGCCGAAGTTCAGCGCCTAGTCTAACCGAGTTTTCCCGGCGAGTGTGAATCGTCGGGCCCGGGACGGCGACGGCCGCACCATCCGGGAGGGATGGTGCGGCCGCCTTGCGATTCGGGATCGGTCAGGATTCAATCGCCTGCAGCCCAAAAACCTCGCGTAGGTCCGGGGCCAGGATCCCCAGCACGTCCTCGACACCCAGGCTTCCCGCCTCAATCCCCGCACCCAGCGGAGCGGACTCGGCGTCCGGGGTGTCCGCTTGGCCCAGATAGGCGATCCACTCCTCCACGATCGGGATCGCGCTGGTACCCACGCCAAGCCCCGCGGCGCGGCGTGCTCGCACCACGTCAAAAATCCGTGGCGGCAGCTTATGGGCACCGCCCAGGGCAATCTGGGCCAGGTGGTGCCGGATTCGCGGGTTAGAGAAGCGCTCACGCAGTGCGGCCCGGGCTGCATCGATCTCGTGCTCACTCTGCGGCAGCACCTCGGCGGCCTCGGACCACAGGGTCTCCAGGCGTTCGGCGAGCTCGGGATCGGCGAAGGCGGCGTCCACGGTCCGGTGTCCGCGCGCCAGTCCCGCATAGGCCAGCATCGAGTGTCCGGCGTTGAGGAGCCAGAGTTTGCGCCGCTCATGGGGCTCGATCTCATCCACAAAGCGCACGCCGGCTTGCTCCCAGGCCGGACGACCGGCCGGGAAGTCTCCGGCGATGATCCACTCGGCAAACGGCTCAGTCACGATGACCGCGGCGTCCGCGAGTCCCGTGTGCTCGGCTACCTCACGGCGATCGGCATCGGTGGTGGCCGGGGTGATTCGATCCACCATCGACGACACAAACGAGACGTTGTCCCGGATCCACGCAGCCAGGGCCGGGTCCACCCGGGTGGCCAGGTCCAGCACCACCGCGCGGGTGACCGCACCGTTGTCGGCGAGGTTGTCGCAGCTGAGGATTGCGATCGGCCCGGCATCCGCGTCGCGGCGGGCACGCAGCCCGTCCACGATCCGGCCCGGTGCGCTCACACAGCCCGGAGCGGATGCGGCTCGGCGTCCGTCCGGTCCGCCTTGATCTCGGGCCGGGTTCGAAGCCGAAACCGCCGCCCTCAGGACCTCGATATCGGCCGCCACATCGGGATCGGCCAGATTCAGGGTCCCGTCCGGGCCACGCCGGTAACCCGCCTCGGTGATCGTCAGGCTGAGGATCGCGGTGTCCGGATCGGCCAGTCGGGCACGCCAGCGCGCGGTGTCATTACCGTCGCTGGCTCGGGCAATCGACTCGACCCGCTCATACGTGTCCCCGGATGCCGCCCGCACCACCAGCGTAAACACGCCATCCTGGGCCGCCAGAATCTCGGCCTGCGCGGGCGAGCGTCCGGTGAACGATTCGATCCCCCAGTCCCCCGGATTCTCGCGCTGCACCAGCTCGGTGTACCAGGCCTGGTGGGCACGGTGGAACGCGCCGAGGCCCAGGTGGGCGATCCGGATGCGGGGGTGCGGCCGGGTCCGGGTGGGTACCCGGTCCCCGGCCGCGGCGGAGCTAGTCACGCGAACCCGCCTGCGCGGCCTCGACCAGGCCGCGCACGTAGGCGAGGTTCTCGGCGGTGCGCTGCTCAAGCGGGACCTCGGTGGAGAAGTCCTCGAGGGTGATCCAGCCGTCATAGCCAAAGGTCACCAGATCGCGTACGTATCCGGCGAGGTCTGCCTGTCCGGCGCGCAGGGTGGTCCACTCATGACGCCAGACGTGGGTGCCGTCCTGCTCCACGTGATCCACCACCCACCGGGCGTTTTTGATGTGCACGTGTGCCAGGTACTCCCCGAGCAGCTGGAAGCCGGCCAGGTGGTTTTCGAAGCCCTCGTTGACCAGGTTTCCCACGTCGTGGATCACCCCGACAAACTGCGGGTTCAGCCCCTCGACCAGGCGGCGCGCGGCCGAGGCCGACGGGGTGATGGTCTCGTGGTGCAGCTCAACCAGCGCCTTGACGCCGTGCTTTTCGGCCACCGTCACGATGTATTCCAGGTTGGTGCGGGCCTGGGCAAACAGGTCCGCGTAGTTGCGTCCATCCACCCGCGGCATCGCGATGCGCACCTGGGTCGCGCCGACGGCGGCGGTTGCGGCGAGCATCCGCTCGGCATCCACCCGGTTTTCCAGCTGGGCGTACCCGCCGATGCCGGAGAACTCCAGACGGTTGGCGGTGGTGATCTCGCGGATCTGATCGAGGTGGTCCTCGAGTCCGGTCATCGGCCAGGTCGCGCGGTTTCCGGCCCAGAATCCGGGCGGGGTGGCCTCGTCCTGGTCGGTGATGCGCCACTCGATGCCGTCCCAGCCCTGGGCGGCCAGGATCTGGGCGGCCTCTGCCGGGGTCCAATCGGGGGTCGAGGCGGTGAATACCGAATACTTCATGATGCGCGTCCCGTCGTCAGGGTGAGGTCGTCATATTTTCCGGCGAGCACGTCGGCGAACAGCACCGCGGTGCCCAGGGTCGCCGAGGCGTACATCGCGTGCACGAGTGCGAGCGAGTGGGTCGCGTCGCGGGCGGTGATGCCCGGGTCACGGCCGTCCCGCAGCGCGGCGGCGATGTCGTCATACTGCCGGGTGTGGGCGGCGAGGAAGTCGCCGTCCTCCCGCGGGGAGGTGGAGAGCTGACCGGCGTCGATGACCTCGGCTGCCTGGTTCGCGGTGCCCACCGCGCTCAACCCGGTTCCGGGAATCAGGTCGGCGCCGCCGGCCGCGTGGAAGTACTCCAGGCGGTCGTTGTCGATCACCGCGGAGCCGCGCGAGCCGAGCACCTGCAGGCGGGTATTCAGCCCCGGGTAGGCGGCCGTGGTGCAGTGGATCACGCCGAGGGCACCGGATTCGAACGCGACCGTGGCCACCGCGATGTCCTCAACCTCGATCCGCTCGTGGGCGAGCAGTGCGGTGCGGGCGTAGACCTCCACCGGGGTGCCGAGGGTCCAGCGCAGCAGGTCCACGGTGTGCACACCCTGGTTCATCACCGCGCCGCCACCGTCGAGTTCCCAGGTGCCACGCCAGTTACCGCTGTCGTAGTAGTCCTGTCCGCGCCACCAGGCCACGGTGGCCGAACCCGAGGTGACCCGCCCGAAGCGGCCCGCATCGATGGCCTGCTTGACCAGCACGCTGGCCGGATCGAAGCGGTGCTGGGAGATGACGCTGACGATCAGTCCGCGCTCGGCGGCCTCATCGGCCAGGTCGGCGATGCGGCGAGCGCGCACCAGGTCCACGTCGATCGGCTTCTCGATCACCACGTGCACGCCGGCGGCGAGTGCTTCCCGGGCCGCGTCTACGTGCAGACCGCTGGGGGTCGTGATGACCACCAGGTCGATGTCTCCGGCCTCAAGCGCCTCGGTCAGGGTCGCGAAGGTGCGCGGACGCTCCACCGGATACTCGGTGGGCAGCAGGTCGGCGAGGGTGGTGAGGGCTTCGGGGAAGACATCCACCAGCGCGCTCACGGTGAAGGCCTCGTGGGCCGCCAGGACGCGGGCGTGGTGGGTGCCGATCACGCCGCAGCCGATGATGACGGCACGGGTGGGTGTTGCGGTGGTCATTTGAGTGTTACTCCCAGTTCATCGGTGAGGCCCCTAAAGGCACGGGCTGCACGCCCGAAGGCGGCGGCCCCGGAGAATCCGCCGGTGGCGAATGCATCGGACAGGTGCGGTTCGAGCGAGGCGAAGCCGGCAAACCCGTCGGATGCCAGGGCACCGAGGGTTTCGCGCAGCTGGCCATCACCCTCGCCCGCGGCAACCACCGAGTGGTCGCTCGCGAGGGCGTCCTTCACCTGCAGGTATTCCAGGTAGGGGCGCAGGTCCTCGAATCCGTCATCGAAGGGCACCGCTCCCACCTGTACATAGTTGGCGTTGTCCCAGGCCACGCGGAGCGCCGGCGAGTTCACCGAGGTGATCAGGTCGAGCACCCGGGCGGGGGTGTCGCCATAGATGTCCTTCTCGTTCTCGTGCAGCAGCACGATCCCCGCGGCCTGGGCGATCTCGGCAAAGCGGGTCAGGCGTTCGATCACGGGCTCGCGGATCGAGTCCACGTCCACGCCCTCGCCGTAGTAGAAGGAGAAGATGCGGATGTAGCGACTGTTCAGCACCTTGGCGGCGTTGATGGCGCGGTCCAGGCGTGCCAGCTCGGCGTCGAAGTCCGAGGTGATATCCACCTTGCCCAGCGGCGAGGCGATGGCCGAGACCCCCATCTCCTGTTCGGCGAGCAGCGCACGCAGCTCCTCCAGCCGGGCATCGTCAAGCTCCACGATGTTGATGCCCCAGGCGCTGCGGACCTCGATGTGCTGGGCACCGAGCGCCTGCAGCACGGCGATCTGAATGCGGGGATCCTCATGGATCTCGTCCCCGAACCCGGACAGGGTCCAGGTGGGGGTGGATGATGCGGTCATTACTTAACTCCTCCTGCGGTGAGGCCACCAACAAGGTAGCGCTGGAAAATAAGGTAGAGAACAACAACGGGCACCGCACACACCAGCGCGGCGGCCATCATCTGGCCATAAACCGGGACGGCACCGCCCTCCTGGGTGGCCCCAAAAATCTGCAGCGAGACGGCCACGGTTCGAGACTCCGGGCGTGTCATCACCGAGGCGAAGAGCACGTCGTTCCAGCCCAGCAGGAACGCGAAGATGCCCGAGACGACGATGCCCGGCCAGCTCAGCGGCACGATAATCCGGGTGAGGATCTTGAAGGGTGAGGCCCCGTCCAGGCGGGCAGCCTCCTCAAGCTCGCGCGGCAGGCCACGCAGGTAGGTCACCATGACCCAGGTGGAGAACGGCAGCGCGAAGGTCAGGTAGGTGAGGAACAGGCCCCAGCGGGTACCGATGATCTGCACACCCAGCGTGCTCGCCGCACTGGAGAAGAGCACAAACACCGGCAGCAGGAGCAGGGTTCCGGGGATCGACTGCAGCGCGAGCAGACCGCGCAGTACCAGCAGGCGGCCGCGGAAGGCATAGCGCACCAGCACATAGGCGGTGGAGACCGAGAGTCCGGCACAGACGATCGCGACGCCGCCGGCCACCAGCACGCTGTTCACCAGTCCGGTGCCCAGGTCCACCGTGGTCCAGATCTTCGAGTAGTTCTCAAACGTCAGCTCGGTGGGCCAGAACGCCCCGCGGGCCACGGCCAGGTCGGAGTTGATCGAGGCGAAGAAGATGTAGAGCACCGGCACCATCGAGAAGACCAGCAGCGCGGCCAGGATCACGATCAGCAGGGGCTTGGGCAACAGCCGGTGGATCTGCGCCTGGCGGGCACCCTCCTTGGCGCTGGCGCGGTGCGGGGTCACGCGTACGGGGGCGATCGTGTTACTTGCGGACACGGGAACCACCATCCTCTCCGGTGTCGAGCTTCACTGCTCGCAGGTAGATAAAGAGCGGAATCGCGATCAGGATCAGCGAGATCACGGCCATCGCGGCCGACAGTCCGAACCTGAAGTTCTGGAAGCCGGTGATGTAGGTGAGCACGGGCAGGACGTTGACATCCGCCGGTGCGGGGATTCCAAACAGCACAAACGGGAGGGTGAAGTTATTGACCGAGTGCAGGAAGGAGATGATCAGCGCCAGGGTGATCGGGCCCTTGAGGTAGGGCAGGATGACGTAGCGCAGCTTGGTCCACCAGCCGGCACCGTCCAGCGCCGATGCCTCGTGTACCTCGGAGTCCACCGACTGCAGACCCGAAAGCACCAGCAGGTAGATAAAGGGCCAGGATGCCCAGATCTGCACAAACACCAGCGCCCAGTAGGACTGCGGTCCGTTGAGCCAGAGGCCCCCGTCGATGCCGAAGTTCTTGAGCATCGCGTTGCCCACCCCGTCGGGCTGGAGCATGGTGCGCCACACGGTACCCACCACGAAGGTCGGCAGCACGTAGGGCACCAGGAACAGCGAGCGAACCAGGCCCCGACCGCGGAAGCGGTTCTGGGTGGCCAGGGCCGCGGCGACACCGATCGGCAGGCAGATCAGGGTCACCAGGACCGCGTAGCCCACGCTGATGCCGATGGACTGGATCAGCGAGGACTTGGTCAGCGCCTCCACATAGTTGGAGATGCCGATAAACGGGGCGCTGATCCACTGCCGCAGCGTGTACTGGTCGAGATCCATCAGGGAAATCACCAGTCCCAGCACCAGCGGGACCAGGATCACCACCACCATCAAGATACCGCCGGGGGCGAGCATCCAGAGCGGGCGATCACGCTCGCCGATCTTCCGGGCCCGACGCGGGCGACCCTTGGGAGGCGAGGAGGGGGCGGGGTGCCCGCCCCGGCGCGCGGCAGTGCGCGCCGGGGTGGCATCGGCGCTCGCGGCGGCAGTGGCCGCGAGCGCATCGGCGCGGGTGCGCGCCTCGGGGGTGGTAACCATGATGAATCTCTTCCGGTGTCTTACTTCGCGCGATCCAGAGCGGACTGAGCCTTTTCCTGCTCGGTCTTCAGGGCGGAGGTGATCTGATCGGTGCTCACAGATCCGGCGTTGAGCGACGGGATGGCCTGAACCACCACGTTGGTCAAGCCCAGCTGCACGTCACCCCAGGCACCGCTGAACGGGGTGCCCACGGAGAGCTTGGAGGCTGCAACGATCGGGGCGAGCTTCTCGTTGTCCTTTTCCAGCGCCTCGGCTGCCTGGGCGTTGGTAGGCATCTCGCCGAAGGTGTCGTAGTAGACCTTCTGTTCCTCGGCGGTGGTGAGCATCTCGATCAGGGCGAAGGAGAGGTCCTTGTTCTTGGAGTAGTCGGCAACCACGAAGTTGGATCCGCTGAGGATCGAGGCTGCTTCCTTACCGTCGGAGGGACGCTTGGTCTCCCCCGGCGGAACGGTCGGCATGACCGCGTAGGCGTACTTACCGGCCACGGCCGAGGCTTCCAGGGTGTTGATCGAGGTCGCGGTGACCATCGGCATGAACGCGGCCTTGCCGTCGGCGAACGAGGCGAGCGCCTGGCTGGCCTTCCACCCGATCGCCGCCGGGTTGACCACCTTGTCCTGGGTCAGCCAGCCGAAGTAGGTCTCATAGGCCTTGATGGTGACCGGATCATCCATGCGCACCTTCTTGCCATCGATGATCGGGTTCCCGGCTTGGGTCGACATCGCCCAGATGAACTTCCACGGGTCGAAGTTGTCGCCGTAGGCGATGCTCAGACCGTACACGTCGTCGTGGGTCAGTTTCTTTGCCTGCTCAAGCAGTCCGTCCCAGGTGTCGGCGGGCTTGTCGATGCCGGCGGCGGCGAGCATCTCGGTGTTGTAGGCCATCACAAACGGACGGCTTCGGGCGGGGATCCCCACCTCGTTGTCCTTGTCCGGTCCGGAAATCCCCAGGCTGGCCTCGGTGAAGCGGTCGCGGCCACCCACCTTCTTCCATTCCTCGTCACCGAGCTTAACGAAGGCGCCGGTGGCGTAGGCGGTCGGGGTGAACGTGGTTCCCAGCGAGTAGATGTCCGGGCCCTGGCCCGAGACCACCGAGGTCTGGATCTTGGTCAGCTCATCGTTGGCGCTGGCGAAGGTTTCGAACTTCACCTCGGCACCGGTCTTGGCCTTGAACTTTTCGCTCACATCGGCGAACCACTTCTGCTGTTCCTCCGGGTAGAGCGTGTTGGCGTCGGTCAGAACGTTCAGGGTCTTGCCCTTACCGTCCAGCGCGCCGGCGCCATCGCCGGGTGCGTCACCGCCGCTCGCGCAACCGGCGAGAGTGATCGCGCCGGCCGCCAGTAGCGCCGTGGTCAGGGCGAATTTTTTCTTCATCATCCGAGCTCCTCCTTGAGTGGGTGAAACCGTGGCTCAAAACCCCGGTGCACCGACTCTAGACAAAACGACAAACTTTCAGCAACCGTTTGCCAAAAATTGCCAAGTGTGGTTTTCTCTGGATATGAGTAATGACCCGGTGTCGCCGTCAACCAGACCCGCGACGATTCACGATGTGGCCCGCGAAAGCGGATTTGCCGCCTCGACCGTTTCGCGCGCGCTCTCCAATCCGGGCCGAGTAAATGCCCAGACCAGGGAGAAGATCGTGGCGATTGCCCGGGCCCTCAACTACACCCCGAATACCCAGGCCCGCGCCCTCACCTCGGGGCAGACCGGCTCGATCGCGGTGTTGGTCTCCGACATCACCAACCCGTTTTACTTCGGGCTGATTCGTGGCACACAGCAGCAGCTCAAGGCGGCAAACTACCTGCAGATGCTCGTGGACACCGCCGAGTCCAGCGACTCCGAGGCGGCCACCATCGACTCGCTGCGCCGCTCGGCCGACGGGGCAATCCTCACCGCATCCCGGCTCTCCGACCAGCAGCTGCTCTCGCTCGCCGAGCGGATGCCGCTGGTCGCGATCAACCGTCATGTGCCCGGGATTCCCGCGGTCATCATCGACACCCCGTTCGGAATCGATCAGGCCCTCGACCACCTCGCCTCCCTCGGCCACCGCCGGATCACCTACGTGTCCGGACCCGATATGTCCTGGTCCAATGAGCGCCGCTGGCAGCGCCTGGAAAAGACCGCGCAGAAGCTCGGCGTCCACCCCGTGCGCACCCGCGAATACGCCCCGAGCATGGCCTCGGGTGCGGCGGCAGCGGAGGCGATGATCAACAGCGAATCCACCGCCTGCGTGGTGTTCAACGACCTGATCGCGATCGGGATGCTTGAGCGATTCCGCGAGCGCGGCGTCCGCGTCCCCGAGGACATCAGCGTGGTCGGCTGCGACGACATCTTCGGGGCCGATTTCTGCAATCCCCCGCTCACCACGCTCACCGCACCGATCGAGCGCGCGGGCCGGATGGCCGTCTCGATGCTGCTGTCCCGGCTCGAAGCCGGTGCGGACGCTCCGCCGCCCCCGCCGATGCTGCTGCCCACCCACCTGACCGTGCGCAAGTCCACCGGCCCCGCCCGGGAGCACTAGCCACCCACAGTTTTGCACCACCGCGTTACCGACCCCAGCCAATGAAGACAGGGAGACACCCGTGACTCAGCTCACCCCACACCCCGATCGTCTGCTTCCGGCAGACCCCACCACACTCGCGATCGCCCGGCGACTCTATGGGGAGGTGGCGGGTGCGCCGATCCTCTCCCCACACGGGCACGTGGATGCCACCCTGCTGCTGGAAAACGCGGCGTTCCGGGATCCCGCCGAGCTGCTGATCACCCCGGACCACTACGTCACCCGGCTACTGCACGCCCACGGTGTTGCCCTGGGTGATCTGGGACTGGCCGACCGCGGCGTGGCCTCCACCGCGAGCGGATCCGACATCTGGCGCAGGTTCGCCAGCCACTGGCACCACTTCGCCGGAACCCCGGTGCGCTACTGGTTCGAAACCGAACTGCACGATGTGTTTGGGATCACCGAGGTCCCCTCCGCCGACACTGCAGACTCGATCTATGCGCAGATCGCAGCCAAACTGGCGCAGCCCGGGTGGCGGCCGCGGGCGCTGTTTGAACGCTTCAACATCGAGGTCTTGGCCACCACCGATGATCCCGCCGACTCGCTGGATGCCCACCGCGCCCTGGCCGAGGATCCCACCTTCCACGGACGCGTGCTGCCAACCTTCCGCGCCGACCGCTATATGGATCCCTCGGCTCCGGCCTGGCGCGGTGCCCTCACCGCGATCGCCGAGGCCGCCGATATCGACACCGGCACCTACGCGGGCCTGATCGCCGCGCTGCGGAACCGCCGCGCACACTTCATCACCCACGGTGCCACGGCCACCGACACCGGCGTGCTTGAACCCACCGCCGAGCCGCTCCCCCTCGCCGAGGCCGAACGCATCCACGCCGCCGCCCTGGCCGGAACCGCGACCGAGGCCGACGCCGTCGCCTACCGCCGCAACATGCTCTACCGCTATGCCGAGATGGCGGCCGAGGACGGCCTGGTGATGCAGCTGCACCCCGGTGTGATCCGCGGACACCACACGCCGACCCTGGAACGCTTCGGCCCCGACACCGGACACGACCTCCCCGACCAGGGCTCCTTCACCCGCCCCCTGCGCCGCATGCTCCAGGACTTCGGAACCAACGACACCTTCCGCCTGGTGCTGTTCACCGTGGACGAGACGGTGTTCTCCCGGGAAATCGGCCCGCTTGCCGGGTTCTACCCCTCGGTGTATGCGGGGGCGCCGTGGTGGTTCATCGACACCCCGGCGGCCATCGCCCGCTACCGCTCGGCCGTGACCGACAGCGCCGGCTTTGCCAAAACCTCGGGGTTCATCGACGACACCCGCGCGTTCTGCTCGATCCCCGCCCGCCACGACATGTCCCGCCGCGCGGATGCCGCATTCCTTGCCGGACTGGTGGCCACCCATCAGCTGGGCGAGGATGAGGCGGCGGTGCTGATCCGAGATCTCACGGACCGCATCCCGCGCGAGGTCTTCCGCCTCTAGACCGAACAGTCCACACCAGGGGTCCCGCGCGAGGTCTTCCGCCTCTAGACCGAACAGTCCACACCAGGGGTCCCGCGCGAGGTCTTCCGCCTCTCGGCAGGATCTCAACCTGGCCGATTCGGGCGCACAGGTGTGCGCATCTGATTCTGCGGTGGGCGGACAACACCGTGCGGATCCCCGGTATTCCGGGGGTCCGCACGGTCGCCCACAGCACTGAACAAAGGTGCATGGGCAAAACCGTTTCCGGGCATGTGAGGTTTGCTAAGTTGATCACAACCCATGCTCGGAGCCGCGCGTTTCTGCGTCTCTTCCAGGCATGTCCAGCGCATCCCCTTTCCATAATCCCCGAATTGGAGTAACCATGACGGAAGCAGCACAGGCAAACATTGGCGTGATCGGAATGGCGGTCATGGGCAGCAACCTCGCCCGTAACCTGGCGAGCCGCGAGGGTAACACCGTCGCAATTTTCAACCGCTCGCCCGAGCGCACCCGCGGTGTTGTCGAGGCACACCCGGAGGCCGGCTTTGTGGCCAGCGAGACCATCGATGAGTTTGTGGCTTCGCTGCAGAAGCCGCGCACCGCGATCATCATGGTGCAGGCGGGCGCCGGCACCGATGCCGTAATCAACCAGCTGACCGAGCGCTTCGAGCCCGGCGACATCATCGTGGACGGCGGCAACGCCCTCTACACCGACACCATCCGCCGAGAAAAGGCCGTGAGCCCGACCGGCATCCACTTTGTGGGTGCGGGGATATCCGGTGGCGAGGAGGGCGCACTCAAGGGCCCGTCGATCATGCCCGGTGGAACCGCCGAGGCCTATGAGACCCTGGGTCCGATCCTCTCCTCGATCGCCGCGGTCGCCGAGGGTGAGCCCTGCGTGACCCACGTGGGTACCGACGGTGCCGGCCACTTCGTGAAGATGATCCACAACGGTATTGAGTACGCCGACATGCAGCTCATCGCCGAGGCGTACGATCTGCTGCGCTACAACGCGGGTCTGACCCCGGCCGAGATCGCCGACGTGTTCACCGAGTGGAACAAGGGTGAGCTGGAGAGCTACCTGATCGAGATCACCGCCGAGGTTCTGCGCCAGGTGGATGCCAAGACCGGCCAGCCGCTGGTTGACGTGATCCTGGACCAGGCAGGTTCCAAGGGAACCGGCGTCTGGACCGTGCAGAACGCACTGGCCCTGGGCGTCCCGGTGTCGGGTATCGCCGAGGCCGTGTTTGCACGTTCGCTCTCCTCGCACCCCGAGCAGCGCGAAGCCGCCGCGGGTCTGCCGGGTCCGGCAAACCCGGTGGCCGTGACCGACCGCGACGCCTTCATCGAGGACGTCCGCCAGGCACTCTACGCCTCGAAGATCGTCGCCTACTCGCAGGGCTTCGACGCGATCCGCGCCGGTGCCGCCGAGTACAACTGGAACATCGACCTGGGTGCCGTCTCGCGCATCTGGCGTGGGGGCTGCATCATCCGCGCCCAGTTCCTCAACCGCATCGCCGACGCGTACGCCGAGCAGCCGAACCTGGCCGCCCTGCTGACCGCACCGTACTTCTCGGACGCGATCACCGCGGGCCAGGAAGCCTGGCGTCGGGTTGTGGTTTCGGCCACCCAGACCGGCATCCCCGCCCCGGCGTTCTCCTCCTCGCTGGCCTACTACGACGGTCTGCGTGCCAAGCGTCTGCCGGCCGCAGTGGTCCAGGGTCAGCGCGACTTCTTCGGTGCTCACACCTATAAGCGCGTCGACATCGAGGGAACCTTCCACACCCTGTGGTCGGGAGACCGTACCGAGATCAGCGCCACCGACTCGCACTAGTTCCGGTTCTCATCACCCTCATCTGCCAGATCGAGGTTCTGTGCCGGATCGAGGTTCTGGAACTGGCAAACGGGTAATCTCGCGGCCTCGCCCCATCGGGCGGGGCCGCGTTTTTGCTCCGAATTCAACGGCCCTTCCAGCCGACCCGTTGCAAACCATGACGCTCCCGTAGCCCGCGCCACCGAAAGAGCAGGATGTCGGCCAGGAAGGCCGCAAACGGCTCGTCTCGTTCTCTCCGGTACCGCTCGCGGAGTTCCTCGATGCTGGCCTCTTCGTAGGGGAACTCATCGTCAATGATCGATGTGTCAAGGTCTTCCCGAAGCTCTTCCTCGGACATTGTCGCCTCTCTTTCTCAGGGGATTGGAGTGGTGGGGGCACCGCCTATTCGATGAACCGGTTCGGAGTCAAGGAGGTAGGCGAGCGCATCCAGGTATGGCCGCAACGCTACGCGCAAGGCACGGTCATAAACAGTGCGTGAGTCGATAGGAACATGCCCCCAAACAGCATCGCCAGGCTCGTTAGCGCATCGGCAAACGGGGACAGCAAGAATCGCACCGATCTGCTTCCCCAACGCACTTCGCGATTCACTCGAATCACCTCCGAGCTCTATCTTTCGCTTCGTCTAGCCGGCCACGGTCCTGATCGTTGAAACTGTGGAAACTTCGATGCGATGAGTGCGCTGTGGAGGATGCTCAGGCTGCCTTCCGCGGTTCGCGCACTACCGAAGCTGACTGGGGTGAATCCCGTGGCGCCTTCGTAGTCCACGCCAGCGCAGATGAAGAATGTCCAACGCAATTGCGCGCATCCCCGCGGCAACCTGGCGCTCAATAGCATCGCTAAAGTCCTTTGCCGTGTCGTGGTCGGCCCAGTATGGTTCCCGTGCAGGCGTCTGCAGTTCGGGCTGCTGCTCGTCGATGTCGCTCATGATCTTCGTCCCGTGTCCTTCCTACTTTCGATTGACCGATGCTCCGCGGCGACGATAGCAAATTCCATTGCTTCCGCGTATGGCATCAACGCTACGTGGAATTCTTTTGAGTGATCGTTCTCCGTAACCCCCATGATGCGCAGGGCACCAAGAACGCGGTCGGGGGCGCGGAGCGGGATGACCAGTTCGGAGTCTCGCCGGTGCCGTGATCTCACGACGCCCTCCGTGTTCTCCCGCGTGATCTCGCCAATCCAGCCCAGCGGGGAGAGCCCACGCACGCGCATCGGCGGCAGCCGTGCACCGGAAATTCCGGCACCGACGCCCACTCGTGGTTTCCAAAATTGCCCATCCTCGCTAAGGACATAGAGGACGATGCCCACTCGTGAGTCCCCGCGGAACCGCGTGCGCCACAGCCGGAAAACGGTGTCTTCGAGGTAATTCTTTCCGAGTCGCGATCGAGTTGCGGGCGAAATCACAACCAGCTCGGTGGCCAGACGAACCGTGCTGCGGAGCAGCGTCAGGGTATCGCCCGTCTGTGCCGTCGCAATGCGAAACAGGTTGCCTTCGGCTGAGGACTGGAACCCTCGTACCAGCAGCGGGCACACACCGATCGCGATCAGCATGCCACCGATGATCAGGCCGATAGGCTCACCGCGTGCGGTGGAGAAACTCATCCCACCGAAGAGAATGGCAACGCAGGTCATCGCCTCGGCAAACGGCGACAGCAGGAAGCGTAGCGCTGCCCCTCGCACGTTGCCCGCCCTAAGTGTCATCACTCATCACCCCCATTCACAATCCTCTGCGACAGAAGAGCTGCGCGGTGAGAACACCATAATCTGTGGAGAACGTGGTCTACACGCACCTATGTGGAGGAGGGTTCTTGCCCACGAAATGCGGCGAGAACACCGGACGAACGCCCCTTATCGCCGGGCGGGACCCACCGGCTCGAAGTACTCGGGGTGACTGCGCTCCAGGCCGTCGAGGTCGATCAGGACGAAGCGCAGGTGGGAGCGCAGCTCGGCGGCGGCACCGGGAATGGTGCCGGATTCGAGAGCGTCGACGATGCGCTCGTGATCACGGATGTACTCGGAGACCGAGCGGAACCCGGTCAGTCCGTGATAGCGCACGCGGTCGAGGTGCCCCTTGGCACCGGCGACGGTTGCCCAGGCGGTTTCGTGCCCGGGGATGCTCAGGAGGGCGCGGTGAAACTCCTCATCCAGCGGGTAGAAGTCCTCGGGGTCTTCGACCTCGCGCTGCCGGGCGATAATGTCGCGAAGCCGCGCTATCTGGGCCTCCCCCACGCGGTCGCGGCACGCCTCGAGCGAGGCCAGCTCGATGGCCTCGCGGATGAACTGCGCCTGGCGCACCACGGCCGAGTCGATCCGAGCCACGTAGGTCCCACTCTGCGGGCGCACCTCCACGAGCCCCTCCTGGGCGACCAGCAGCAGTGCCTCACGCACGGGCTGACGACTCACCCCGAGCTCGCCGGCCAGATCGGCCTCGCTCAGCCCGGTGCCCGGGGCGTAGGTCCCGCGGATCACCCGCTCGCGGATCTCGGTGTAGGCGATCGACCGCGCGGACGCACGTGGTGCCGAAGCGGTGGAGGAGGTCATGGCTCAATCCTAGGCCGGAGGGCCCGGGATGCCGTGCGGCATCCCGAGCCCTCGGGTGTACAGAGTTGTTCGATTAGCGGGTGCACCCGGCGCAAACCCACACCCACCAATCGAATCCTGGTCCCGCAAGATGCACGATCTCGCGGGTGGCGGCACGGGGCCGCAGACGGCGACCTACCAGTCGTGAACGGTACCGTCGGCCAGACGGTTATAGGGCAGGTAGGCCTGCTCGTACGGGTACTTGCCCGCCTCGTCCTTGTTGAGCTCGACACCCAGACCCGGCTTGTTGCCCGGGTGCAGGAAGCCGTTCTCCCAGGTGAAGGACTGCTCGAAGACCTGGTCGGTCTTGGCCCCGTGCTTCATGTACTCCTGGATACCGAAGTTGTGGATCGCCAGTCCCAGGTGCATGGCCGCTGCCATACCCACCGGAGAGATGTCGGTCGGTCCGTGCATACCGGACTTGATCTGGTACTGCGCCGCGTACTCGAGGATCTTCTTGAGGTGCGAGATACCACCGGTGTGGGTCACGGCCGAGCGCACGTAGTCGATGAGCTGCTCGCGGATGATCTGCTGGTAGTCCCACTGGGTGTTGAAGATCTCACCGATCGCCAGCGGGGTGGTGGTGTGCTGACGAACCAGGCGCAGGGCCTCCTGGTTCTCGGCCGGGGTACAGTCCTCGAGCCAGAACAGGTCGTAGGGCTCGAGGCTCTTGCCCAGCTTGGCGGCCTGGATCGGGGTCATCCGGTGGTGGCCGTCGTGCAGCAGCGGCAGCTCGGGACCGAACTCGTTCCGCACGGCCTCAAACACGGTGGGTACGTGGCGCAGGTAGGCACGGGTATCCCAGTCCTCCTCGGCCGGGTAGGCACCGCGCTGGGCGGGCTCGTGGTCGTAGCGCACGCCGGTGTTGGCGTCGAAGGTGTCGTTGGAGGCGATGCCGTAGATCGACTTCAGGCCGGGAACACCGGTCTGCACGCGGATCGCCCGGTAGCCCTGCTCCTGGTGCGAGCGGATGCTGTCAAACAGCTCCGGCATGGTCTTGCCCGAGGCGTGACCGTAGGCGAGCAGGCCGTTGCGCGAGGCGCCACCCAGCAGCTGGTAGAGCGGCATGCCGGCAGCCTTGGCCTTAATGTCCCAGAGAGCCACGTCCACGGCGGCAATCGCGGCCATCGTGACCGGGCCACGACGCCAGTAGGCCCCGCGGTAGAGGAACTGCCACATGTCCTCGATGCGGTGCGCGTCGGCACCGATCAGCAGCGGCACCACGTGCTCCTGCAGGTAGGCGACCACGGCAAGCTCGCGACCGTTCAGGGTGGCGTCACCCAGGCCGGTGATTCCGTCTTCGGTGGTGATCTTCAGTGTGACAAAGTTCCGGTCGGGACTGGTGACGATGATTTCGGCACTGGCGATACGCATGCGCGGTCAACTCCTTTGATGATGCGACGGGTCGGTCATTCCGCCCACAAGAAAACTACCATACCAGTTGTGTGATTGCGAGCCGCAGAACACACAACAGCGCATGCTTTATCGAGAAAGCATGCGCTGTTACGAAAACGCTGGTATGGCAGATACGCGCTAGAGGACACCCAACTCGGTGAGCTTGGCCTCCAGATCGCGGTCACTCGGCTCAACCTGATGCGATCCATCCGGGAACACCACCACCGGAATCTGGGTCCGGCCGGAGATCGCCTGAGCGCGCTCGGCACCGGTCTCATCAGCAACCAGATCCACATAGGTGTAGGCCACCCCACGGGCATCCAGTAGGGCTTTGGATCGCACACAGTCACGGCACCAGTCGGCACCGTACATGGTGATCTGAGGGTCGTTTGCGATTACATCGTTTGTCATGAGCCCACCCTACGCCCGCTTCACTGCCTCCGCCAGGGCGATCAGGTAGCGACCGCCACCGCGCCACCGAACCTTGTGGGCCGGAGAGTAAGACCGGCGGGCGGCAGATCAAAGATTTCTCCGCTGGGGATAAATCCGCGGCGCAGAAAGTATGCGGTGAGTGCGGGCTCGGGAGTCACGATCACCAGTTCGCGAGCCTCCCCGCGCACCGAGCCTCGCAGCATTCGATCCAACTCCGCGACCATCGCCGAGGTCACATCACATCGAGTGCGAGCGGGGGTCACCCAAAATGCCCCCAGACGCAACCCTCCATTACCCTGGGTCCTCAGATTCACCACAGACGCCAGGGCTCCGTCTCCGCGTCCATGTTGCACATGCGCGGCGGCCACCAGGACACCCTCTACCTCCCCCAGTAGCACCCGCTGATTCTCGGCTCGGATCCAGTGCGCCGCCAACGGAAGATCCGTCGGCCGCGACGAGGACATACCCACCTCGCTCGCCCACCCCGCGCGACTGGGTGCCCCGCGAAACACTCGGGCGGCCAGCGCCACAATCCTGGGGGCATCCGCGGCCACCGCGAATCGGAACCGAATCTCGCTCACATCCATTCACGCTACGCGCGTGCGCCGGCGCGATGGAGCGCGCCCATCAAACGTGTCGCTAATCGCCCGCGAGGAGGGCGCGTGCGGCACCGGTTACCTGCACCACGAGCTCCGCCCGGCGATGCCGGTCACGACCAAACCGATCGGCCGCCGTTTCGGGATCATCCTGGGTCCCCTCACTCCCACCGAGCACCAGGCGATTCATCTGCGGCATGGTCCACCAGGCGGCGGCGAGCATGATGATACTCAGGAGCAGCTGGGCCACCTGGGGTCGCGATACACCGGGCAAGGCCACGGACAGGGTATCCACCTTGGCCACACAGTTCGCCAGCCGAGTGTGGCCACCCATCCGGGCGGCGGGCCGCTCCAACCCCTCCCAGGCCAGCAATCGGGGCAGGTGCGGGCTCTGATGGAAGCGATCAAAAAAGGCTCCGGCATACTCCCCCACGGCCTCGGCCCCGACGCCGGACACGTGCACCTGCCCCACGAAGGTTTCCAACTCGCGCGAAAGCACGGTCTCAAACAGCGCCTCCTTGTTGCCGAAGTAGCTGTAGATGCGCTCCTTATTCACCCCGGCCGCCCGCGCAATGGCGTCGATGCGGGTGCCCGCCAAACCAGACTCACTAAAGCACGCCGTCGCGGCATCGAGCAGGAGCTTTTGAGTGCGTTCGGTATCCCAGGCCATGACCCCAGTCTAGCAATTCCAACTAAACGGTTGCAGATACCCGATCGAGGCGATACTGTCGAATCTGCAACCAAACAGTTGGAGATTGATTAATGTCACAGAAACCACCCTCGACCCACGTCCGCGCACTGCTCACCTGGCTCGCCATCTTCCCCCTGGTCACCCTCGGCTCGTTCGCCCTCGAACCCCTCTCCGCGGGCTGGCCTCTGCCCTTGCGCACGCTGGTGCTGACCGCGGCCGTGGTTCCCCTGGCCGTCTACCTGGTGGTCCCCAACCTGTTGCGCGCGCACGGAAGCATTCTGTCGAGGCGCGCGGGCCTAGTTCCGGCAGTCGCGGTCATTCCCCCGGCAGAACTGGCGGACTAACGGGGACACGCACAGCGCCCACCACCACATCACAAACGCCTCCCGCTCATCGAGCGGGAGGCGTTTGTGATGTGGCTAAATGCTAGGCGGCACCGTCGAACATCGAGGTAACCGAACCATCCTCGAAGACCTCGTGGATCGCACGTGCCAGCAGCGGCGCGATCGGGAGGATGGTGAGGGTGTCGAAGCGCTTGTGCTCGGGGATCGGCAGGGTGTCGGTCACCACGACCTCGTCCACGCAGGCCGACTGCAGAATCTCGCTCGCCGGGTCCGAGAACACGGCGTGGGTTGCGGCCACGATCACGCGGGTCGCACCGTTGTCCTTGAGAGCCTGAGCCGCCTTGACGATGGTTCCGCCGGTGTCGATCATGTCGTCCACCAGAAGGCAGACACGACCCTCGACGTTACCGACGATCTCGTGCACGGTGACCTGGTTGGCCACCAGCGGGTCACGACGCTTGTGGATGATCGCCAGCGGCGCATCCAGCTGGTCACTCCACATGTCGGCCACGCGCACGCGGCCCATGTCCGGGGACACCACGGTCAGCTCGGAGCGGTCGAGGGAGGCACGGAAGTGCTCCAGCAGAACCGGCATCGCGAACAGGTGGTCCACCGGGCCGTCGAAGAAGCCCTGGATCTGCGAGGCGTGCAGGTCCACCGACATGATGCGGTTGGCACCGGCAGTCTTGAACAGGTCGGCGACAAGGCGAGCCGAGATCGGCTCACGGCCGCGACCCTTCTTGTCCTGACGTGCATAGGGGTAGAACGGGGCGACCACGGTGATCCGCTTAGCGGAGGCGCGCTTGAGCGCGTCAACCATGATCAGCTGCTCCATCAGCCACTCGTTGATCGGAGCGGTGTGAGACTGGATGACAAATGCATCACAACCACGCACGCTCTCATCGAACCGCGCGTAGATCTCACCGTTGGCGAAGGTACGAGCGTCGGTCGGGACGAGCTCGGACCCGAGCGCTTCGGCTACTGCCTCAGCGAGCTCGGGGTGCGAGCGACCCGCGACCAGAACCAGACGCTTCTGACCATTCGTTTTAATGCCGGACACCACTCCTGCTTCCTGCCGGTCTTGACCGACGTTTCGCGTTATTCAGTTATCTGCTGTGGGGGAATTGGCGGCCTCGGCCGCCAGTGCCGCCGCGCTTCCGGGACGCTTGGACTCGGTCCAGCCCTCGAGGTTGCGCTGCGGTGAAACGTTGATGGCGAGGCTCCCGGCCGGAACATCTTTCCGGACCACGGTGCCCGCACCCGAGTACGCACCGTCTCCAATTGTAACCGGAGCGACGACCACACTGTGCGATCCAATTCGAACATGCGATCCCACGGTGGATGCGGCCTTGTTCACGCCGTCGTAATTGGCGAAGATTGTGCCCGCTCCAATGTTGGTTTCCTCACCGATAGTGGCGTCGCCCACATAGGAGAGGTGCGGAACCTTGGAGCCCGCGCCAATCTTGGCGTTCTTAGTCTCGACGAAGCCGCCGATCTTGCCGTTGGCCCCGAGGACGGTGCCAGGACGCAGGAACGTAAACGGCCCCACGGTCGCGCCGGCACCGATGACGCTGTGGCTGGCCTCGGTGCGCTTAACCTCGGCCCCCTCGCCCACCTCTACGGCAAACAGGGTGGTGTCCGGGCCGATCACGGCGTCGCTCTCGATCACGCTGGGTCCGAGGATCTGCGTGCCGGGCTTCAGGGTCACATCGGGGGCCAGCGTGGCCTGGACGTCGATCCAGGTGGTGCGCGGGTCCTGCACGGTCACCCCGGCACGCTGCCAGCGCTCGATGGTCACGGTGTTGAGGCGCGCGGCGGCGGCGGCAAGCTGCACGCGGTCGTTGATGCCCTCCACCTCCCAGGCGTCGCTCACCGGAAGCGCGGCAATCGCCGAACCGGCGGTACGCAGCAGGCCGAGCACGTCGGTCACATACTTCTCACCCTGGGCGTTATCGGTGGTCAGCGCGGCGAGCTGCTCGCGCAGCGCGGCCAGACCAAAGAGGTAGATGCCGGCGTTGATCTCGCGGGAGGCCAGCTCGACCTCGTTGGCGTCCTTGTGCTCAACGATCCGGTCCAGGTCGCCGGCCTCGGTGCGGATGATCCGGCCGTAGCCGGTGGCATCGTCGAGGATCGCCGACAGAATGGTGGCCGAGGCCCCGGTCCCGCGGTGATCGGCGATCAGCGCGGAAAGGGTTTCGGCGGTCAGCAGCGGCACATCGCCGTTGAGCACCAGTACGTCTCCGGCGAAGTCAGCGGGCAGCGCCGCGACGGCAAGTTCCACCGCACGACCGGTGCCGGGAACCTCGTCCTGGTCCACGATGATGGTTTCGGGAAGCTGTTCGGTGATCGAAGCGGCCACCAGGTCACGCTCGTGGCGCACCACGGCGAGGACGTGAGCAGCCTCCAGGCTGCGCGCCGCTTCGATGACGTGACCCACGACCGTGCGTCCACCCAGCGGGTGCAGAACCTTCGGGGTACGGGACTTCATCCGGGTGCCCTGCCCTGCGGCGAGAACGATGACGGCGAGCTGCGAATCGGTCACTCGATTCCTTTCTGAAGGGAACACCGTACCCTGCGAGAGTGCGGCGTCTAAGAGTGCACTGCGCTCCGCCTCCAGGATTCGAACCTGGACCGGACAGCTCCAAAGGCTGCCGTGCTGCCGTTACACCAAGGCGGAACACGTCGTAGGACGTGTGCGATCCCAGTCTGCCAGATTCCGACGAGTGTCGCCGACGACAACGCCCACAAGCGCCAACTTCGGTCGCCACGAAGCGTGTGGATTTGCCGTCAATCCCCCACAACTGTCTCGAAGTCGAGATAATAGTGAGATGCCCGCACAACCGGATGAAGTCGATCTGATCGTGCGCTCGTGGGAACGCGAGCGCCCCGATCTCGATTTCGCGCCCCTGCGGGTGCTCTCCCGAGTGGATCGGCTGAGCCATCAGCTGGATGCGGCCCGTCGCGCGGCCTTTGCCGAGCCGGGCCTGGAGCCCTGGGAATTTGACGTACTAGCCTCGCTGCGCCGCGCCGGAGCCCCCTTCACGCTGAGTCCCAAAACCCTGCTCACCCAGAACCTGGTGTCCAGCGGCACGATGACCAACCGGATCGACCGTCTGGTCGCCCGCGGCTTGGTCCGGCGCGAGACCGATCCCAACGACGGCCGCGGCATCCTGGTGGTCATGACCGCCGCCGGACGCGACGCCGTGGATGCGGCCATCTCGGCGCTGCTGGCCGCCGAATCGCAGCTGCTCTCGGCGATCACCGAGCGCGAACAGGAATCCCTCTCGATCCTGCTCCGCCGCCTGGGCGTGGATTCCAAGTAGCCCCGGTCTTCGCCCGGGTTAGCACTCGCGGTGGTGCCCGCTGCCGAACGCGGCAACGCCCGGGTGGGCTTCCACAGAAGCCACCCGGGCGTTGTGATGCATGCGATCTATCGGCGCAGGGCCTTGCGGGCCAGCCAGTTGCCGAAGAACTGAATCAGCTGCACCAGGATGATCACGACAACCAGTGCCGCATAGGTCAGCTCGGGCTTGAACTGGCGGTAGCCGTTCTCCAGCGCGAAGGTACCCAGACCGCCACCGGCAATCGTGCCGGCCAGCGCGGACATGTCCACGATGACCACCAGAACGAAGGTGTAGCCGAGGATCAGGGGTCCGAGGGCTTCACCCAGGATCACCGTGAAGATGACCCGCAGCCGCGAGGCACCCACCGACCGGGCGGCCTCGATCACACCGGGCGAAACGGTCAGCAGGTTCTGCTCCACCACCCGGCTGATCCCAAACATTGCCGCCATCGACATCGTGAACACCATCGCAGTGTTGCCGTTTCCAGTGCCCACCACGATTCGGGTCAGCGGCTGCAGCGCCATCAGGAAGATCAGGAACGGGATGGGCCTAAAGATGTTCACAATCACGTTGAGGATCGTGAAGATCGGACGATTCTGCAGCAGGTTACCGGGTCGGGTCACATAGAGAATCAGGCCCAGGACGAGCCCCAAGAACCCACCCAACAACAGCGCAAAACCGACGATGTAGAGCGTCTCCCCGGTGGCGGTAACCAGCTTAGGGAAGTTACGAATAATGTTATCGATGCCATCCATCAGCGAGCCTCCACGATCTCGGTCAGCGCGGAAATCTGGGCGAGGGCGGACTCGATGGCCGCATCGTCGCCGGTCACGGCGAGGGTCAGGTGGCCAAAGGTGCGACCCTGAATGTCGTTGATGCCGCCGTAGATCAGTTCAAACCCGAGTCCAGCCTGGGTCAGGATCTCAAACACCCGAGCCTGGCTGGTATCCCCGTCCAGAATTGACACGGTAAAGATGCGTCCCGGGTGACGGTACCGCAGCGTCTGCAGTTCCTCACCCACCGGGATCCCGCGCACCACGGTGGAGACAAAGCGACGGGTCGCCGCGTGCTGAGGGTTCGAGAACACCTCATAGACCTCGCCGTTTTCGATGACCTTGCCGTTTTCCATCACCGCGACCTTGGTGGCGATCTGCTGGATAACGTCCATCTCGTGGGTGATCACGATGATCGTGATGCCGAGGTCCTGGTTGACCTTCTTGAGCAGACCCAGAACCTCGTGGGTGGTCTCCGGGTCCAGCGCGCTGGTCGCCTCATCGGCCAGTAGGATCCGCGGGGAGGTAGCCAGGGCGCGGGCGATGCCCACCCGCTGCTTCTGTCCGCCGGAGAGCTGATCGGGGAAAGACTTCGCCTTCTCGGAAAGCCCCACAAAGGCCAGCAGCTCCTCGACCCGACGATTCCGCTCGGCCTTGGGCACCCCCGCGACCTTGAGCGGATAGGCGATGTTTGCCCGCACCGTCTTGGCGTTGAAGAGGTTGAACTGCTGGAAGATCATGCCGATGCCCAGACGCAGCTTACGCAGCTCGCCCTCGCGCATCGTGGTGACCTCGGCCCCATCCACCAGGATGCTGCCCGAGCTGGCCGATTCCAGCGCGTTGATCAACCGGACCAGGGTGGATTTCCCGGCCCCCGAGTAGCCGATGATGCCGTAGACGTCGCCCGACTGAATATCCAGAGAAACCCCGTCGATGGCGGCGATCTGACGCCTGCGATCATTGGGATCCGGATAGGTCTTGGTGACGTCGGTCAAACTGACCAGTGCCATTGTTGCGCTCCTTGCTGCTGCGGTTGCGGCAAAACCGCCCAAAATACGTGTGTGGCCTCAACTCACCGAGGACTCGGCGACGCTATCACGGCCCAGACGCCCGCGGGCGGTGATTGGAGAGCATGTCTCCAATCACCGCCCGGGTGTATGTAATGTCCTACTACTTGGAGGACTTGACGGTCTTTTCGACGTCCTTGAGGGTCTTCTCCAGGTCGGCTGCCGGGATCTTGGCGAACACGGCGCTGTTGTTGTTAGCCTCCTGCACACCCTTCTTCACGGCCTCGGAGTCCTGGTAGATCTCCACCAGCTTCTTGTAGGTGGCGTTGTCCTTGTCGGCGGCGCGAACCGCGAACACGTTGACGTAGGCCTGGGACTTGGGGTCCTCGGCGCTGTCCTTGGCGATGGCCGAGCTGACATCGATTCCGGCCTTGGTGGCGAAGTCGTTGTTGATCACGGCACCGGCGACGGCCGGGTCATCCAGCTGGGCGGCGGCAAGCGAGCCGTCCACGGTGATGACCTTAACCTTGGAGCCGGACTCCACGTCATCGGCGATCGAGACGATCGAGCCGCCATCCTTGAGCTTGACGAGGCCGGCACCCTGCAGGGCCAGCAGCGCACGCGCCTGGTTGGACTCGTCCTTGGGGATCGCGATGGTCGCGCCCTCGGGGATGTCCTTTACATCCTTGTACTTCTTCGAGTACAGGGGCAGCGGGTAGATTGCGGTCGAACCGATCGGGGTCAGGTCCTTGTTCTCACCCACGTTGTACTGGGCGAGGTAGATCAGGTGCTGGAACTGGTTGATGTCAACGTCGCCGTTGGCCAGTGCCGGGTTGACCTGGGGGTACTCGGTGAAACCAACGATCTCGACGTTGATGCCGGCCTTCTTGGCCTCTTCCTTGTAGGTTTCCCAGTACGGGTCGCTGGCGCCAACAACACCGATCTTGACGGTCTTGCCGGCATCTGCCGACGATCCACCCTCGGAGGTGGCTGCGGAGGAGCAACCAGCCAGCAGCGCAATCGCGGCCATTCCTGCGACGACTCCGGCGATTTTGTGCTTGATAGACATCTGGGCTTCCTTTCTCCGCGAGCACTTCTCACGATGTCTCAACCGTAGGGAACTCGTGCTGGATGCCGAAAACGGCCCGTAACAAACCGAGACACGAACCGGTTTTAGCCCGTGATTCCGGGGCGGAACCGCTTGCTTCCGGTGTACACAATCACGAGGCAAATTACGCAGATCACGGCCACTATCGCCAATGAGACGGTGTAACTCATGACCGGCAGCAGTGCCGCAAGCACAGCCGGCAGTAAGAATCCTGAATAGGTCAGCGAATAGTAGACGCCGGTGAGACCGGCCAGGTCCTGCGGGGTGGCAATCGCCTGCACCCGGGTCAGGCCGGCCACCACGGTGATCCCGTAGGCGCAGCCCAGGACGGGTGCCACGAAGAAGGGCAGGATCGGGCTCCCGAGGATCGCGGCTACCACGGCCAGCACGATACCCAGCGACATCAGGGCCAGCCCGATACTCAGCGCCTGACCCCGGGTGCGCCCATCAAGCTTGGCCACATAGGGCTGCACCAGCGCGCCGGTACCCAGGGTCAGGACCGTAAGAATGGTGGCGTAGAGCGTGGTCCACTCCCCCATCTGGCGGGCGGCGATGGCCGGCATGATCGCATAGGCGATCCCTGCGGCGGCAAAAACCCAGGGTGCAGCGGGCACGATGACGCGGCGGAATGCCGGGCCACCCGAGGCAGGGATGCGCAGATCCTGCCACCAGTGGGTCCCCGCTTCGGGACCCGCGGTCAGGGTTTCTCGGGCGCGAATCAGTGGAACCAGGGCCACAATGCTGAGCACGGCATGCACCACATAGGGCAGCTGGGACGGATCCGGGGCCCACTGAGCCAGGATTCCGGTGACCGCGGCACCCAGGCCGAACCCGATGGTCAGGGTGAGGGTGGGTCGGCGTGCCCCCGAGCCGCGGGCGGCGCTCGGATCGATGTCGGGTGCCGAGAGCTCCTTGATCCAGCTCGAGCCCACCGACATCGCGATGCCCACCCCCACGCCGGCGAGCGCACGCCCGGCACACAGCAGGACAAACGAGTGCAGCCCGAGGCCCAGCATGACGCTGGCAGCAATTCCCAGCAGAACCCCGGTCACCAGCACGGGTTTGCGCCCGAAGCGGTCGGAGAGGGCGGCCGCGATCAGCAGTCCGGGGACCAGCCCCAGCACGTACATTCCCAGCAGGAGGTTCGCCTGCCAGGCGGCATAGCGTCCGAGTTCCTCGTAGAGGTGAAGCAGCGGCGTGAAGTGGTTCCCACCCCAGGCCAGTAAAAAGACGGCCGGGGCAACACGCCACCAGGGTGCACGGGTCACGCGACGCCTCCGGTGGAGGTTCCCCGGTCGATGTGGGCACGCACGGCGGTGCCAAAGCTCTCGGTGTCTCCGGCGGCGATCATCGCAGCCAGGCGAACATGCTCCTCGCGGAATCCGGCGGCTGCGGCGGGGCGCTCGATCGTCGCCTGGTAGATCAGACGGGCCAGGCGCGGTCCCAGGCTGTTCAGCATCTCCCCCACCACCAGGTTGCCCCCGGCCTCGATGATGCGCAGATGGAAGGCCACGTCGTTCTGGGCGAAGCGCAGCAGGTCACCCTCGACGAGGGCCTCCTGCTGGGCGGCGATGCACGCATATAGGCGATCCAGGAGCGCAAGCTTTCCCGCGTCATCATCGGCCAACAGCTCGACCGCGCGGGTCTCGCACATCGCCCGCACATCCAGCAGATCCCGCCGTTCCTTCGCGGATACCGCGGTGACCAGGGCACCCTTTTTGGGCATCAGGCGCACCAGACCCCAGGTGTGCAGTTGCAGCATGGCTTCGCGGGCGGGGGTTCGGCTGGCACCGTGGGAGTCGGCGAGGGTTACCTCGGTGAGCAGGTCGCCGGGACCATACCCGCCTTGGACGATACTTTTGGCGGTCGTGGCGGCGATTTTCATGGCCACTGAGCGGCCGTGATCACCCTCCCAGGGCAGCAGGATTGATTCGGTCACCCGCCCACTTTAGCAGAACCATGCATTGATGCATGCATCAACGGGAGCGGTCGCGAGTAGGGTGGAAAGGGATAACGATCATGTAGCGCGGGAGGATTTTTAATGCCAAGCATTGCCGAAACCATCGTCGAAACGATCAAGGATGCGGGAGTCAGCCGGGTATACGGGCTCCCCGGAGATTCACTCAATGGGTTCACCGACGCCCTGCGCAAGGACGGCACCATCGCCTGGCAGCACGTACGAAACGAGGAGGCCGCGGCGTTCGCGGCGGCAGCCGAGGCCGCCCTCACCGGGGAAATCACCGTGTGTGCGGGAAGCTGCGGCCCCGGCAACACCCACCTCATCAACGGGCTCTTTGACGCCAACCGCAGTCGGGTGCCGGTACTGGCTATCGCCGCCCAGATCCCCAGCGCCGAGATCGGTAGCGGCTACTTCCAGGAAACCCACCCGCAGGAACTCTTCCGCGAGGCCTCGGTCTACACCGAGCTGGTGAGTGTGGCCGAGCAGGTGCCGTTTGTGATTGAGCGGGCGATGCGGATGGCGATCGAGCTGCGTGGTGTCGCGGTGGTGGTCATCCCCGGCGACATTCTGCTGCAGTCCACCCCGAATACCCGCCGCTCGGCCCCCATCGTGCACGCGCCGAGGATCACCCGGCCCACCGATGCGCTGCTCGCGCAGGCGGCCGAGATTCTCAACGGCTGCGAGGACGTCACGATCCTCGCCGGAGCCGGCACCGAGGGTGCCCACGACGAGGTCATCGCGCTGGCCGCCAGGCTCAAGGCACCCATCGTGCACGCGCTGCGCGGGAAGGAGTTCATCGAATACGACAATCCCTACGATGTGGGCATGACCGGCCTGCTGGGATTCTCCTCGGGCTACCGGGCGATGGAGAACGCCGAGGTGCTGCTGATGCTCGGGACCGGGTTCCCCTACCGTCAGTTCTATCCCTCCAAGGCGAAGATTATTCAGGTCGACATCCGGGGCGAAAACCTCGGTCAGCACACCCCGATCGATCTGGGCCTGGTGGGCTCGGTCAAGGACACGGCCGAGGCGCTGCTCCCGATCCTGCGCGAACGCACCGACTCTAAACATCTCGATGCCTCCCTCAAGCACTATCGGAAGGCACGCAAGGGCCTCGATGAGCTGGCCACCAACGATCGCGGACGCACCCCGATCCATCCGCAGTATGTGGCCAAGCTGATCAGCGACCTGGCCAGCGAGGACGCCGTGTTCATCCCCGATGTGGGATCCCCCGTGGTGTGGGCCTCCCGCTACCTGGAAATGAACGGCAAGCGCCGGCTGATTGGATCGTTCAACCACGGCACGATGGCCAATGCGGTTCCCCACGCCATCGGTGCCCAGTCGGCCTTCCCCGACCGCCAGGTGGTCGCGCTCTCCGGCGACGGCGGGCTGGCGATGCTGCTGGGTGAACTGATCACCCTGCGTCAGCTCAAGCTTCCGGTGAAGATCGTGGTGTTCAACAACTCCTCGCTGAACTTCGTGGAACTGGAGATGAAGGCCGCCGGGTTTGTGACCTACGGCACCGGACTCGACAACCCCGACTTCGCCGAGGTCGCGACCGCGATCGGTCTGCACGGTCAGCGCGTGGAAAACCCCGACGAGCTTGAGGGCGCGCTGCGCACCGCGTTCGAACACGACGGTCCCGCGCTGGTTGAGGTCATGACCGCGCGTCAGGAACTCTCGATCCCGCCGACCGTGACCGCCGCCCAAGCCAAGGGCTTCACCCTGTACGCGCTGCGCACAATCCTCTCCGGCAACGGAGAGGAACTGCTCGACCTGGCCGAGACAAACCTGTTCCGCAGACTCTTCAACTAGCCAGCGCACGATACAGTCCTTCACCCGGACAACGGCGAGGAACTGCTGGACCTCGCCGAAACCAACCTGTTCCGGAGACTGTTCAACTAGTCGACTGTACGCCCGTGGGCACCCCGAATTACCGGGGTGCCCACGGGTGTTTTAGCGCGCGGGGAACAGCTCTGCCGCCAGCACGTCCCAGCCGCCCAGGGAGCGGGCGTGTTTGCCCGCCTCGACGATCAGACCGTGAAACTCCCGATACTCGGACACGCTGAATCCGGCGGCCTCAACCGTCGCGGTCAGCGCGCGACGGGCGGCCGGGTAGCTGCCGGGCACTGGATAGCCCACAGCGGTGAGCATCCGGCGGGCGTAGGTGTCCCAGATGAAGGCCGGGCGATCAAAGGCATAGAGGCCGATCACGTCGGCGGTTTCGGGCCCGATGCCCGGCAGCGCGAGCAGTTCCTCGCGGAGGTCGGCATCGGTGCGGTCGGTGATGCCCGAGGGCGTGCGCCCACCCGGCTCGGTGCTCCCCGCGGCAACGGTCTCCAGCGCCCCGGCATCCAGCGCCCCGGTTTCCAGCGCCCCGGTCTCCACCGTCCAGCGCGCGAGTGCCACCGCCGAGCGCGACTTGGCGGTCATAAAGCCGCTGGGCCGGATCACCTCGGCCAGGTCCTCGGCCGGAATCGCGGCGAGCGCCGCCGGATCCAAGAGTGCGCGCTCCCGCAGCGCCCGAATCGAGGTTTCCACGTTGCGCCAGGCGGTGTTCTGCACCAGGATCGCGCCCACCATCATCTCGAAGGTCGACTTCGCCGGCCACCATCCCTCGGCGTCAAAACGCCCGCGCAGCGTCTCAAAGATGAGACGCTGCGCGGGCGGAACAGCCAAACTCACGAACCCAGCAGGTCCGAAAGCTCAAGCCAGCGCTCTTCCAAGCTGGAGATGTCGGCAGACAGCTTCTGCGTCTCCTCGGTGATCTTGCCCAGGCCCGCGTAGTCGCTCTGGTCGTGCTCGGCCAGGCGTGCGTGGGCGGCATCGATTGCGGCGGTTGCCTTCTGGATCCGACGCTCGATCGAGGCCAGCTCCTTCTGCGCGCGGTGCAGCTCGCCACCGCTCAGGCCGGGCTTTGCCGGGGCCGAGCTGGCCTGGGAGGTCAGCTCCTCGGGCTTACTCGCCGACGCGGGCGTCGCGTTGCGGATGCGCAGGTACTCGTCCACGCCGCCGGGCAGGTGACGCAGGTCGCCATCCAGTACCGCATACTGCTGATCGGTGACCCGCTCCAGCAGGTACCGGTCATGCGAAACCACCAGCAGGGTGCCGGGCCAGGTGTCCAGCAGGTCCTCCATGGCCGCGAGCATGTCGGTGTCGAGGTCGTTGGTGGGCTCATCGAGGATCAGCACGTTGGGCTCATCCAGCAGGATCAGCAGCAGCTGCAGACGGCGCTTCTGACCACCAGAGAGGTCCTTCACCGGGGTCTGCAGCTGAGCGGAGGCGAAGCCCATCTGTTCGAGCAGCTGGCCCGGGGTCATCTCCTTATCGCCGGCCTTATAGCTCGTGCGGTATCGTCCGATCACGGCCGAGACGCGCTCGTTCTGAATGTCTTCCAGCTCGGCGAGCTGCTGGGTCAGTGCGGCGATCTTCACGGTCTTGCCGCGCTTGACCACACCGGAGGTGGGCTGCACCTCGCCGGTTACCAGGCCCAGCAGGGTCGACTTTCCGGCACCGTTGACACCGAGGATTCCGGTGCGCTCACCCGGGGCGATGCGCCATTCCACGCTCTTCAAGATCGTCCGGTCGCCGTATTTCACGCCGGCATCCAGCAGGTCTACGACGTCCTTACCCAGGCGCGAGGTCGCCATCTGGCTCATCGCCACGGTGTTACGCACCGGCGGGACATCGGCGATCAGGGCGTTGGCGGCCTCGATCCGGAACTTCGGCTTGGCCGTGCGTGCGGGGGCACCGCGGCGCAGCCAGGCGAGCTCCTTCTTCATCAGGTTCTGACGCTTGCCCTCGATGGTCGCGGCCATGCGGTCGCGCTCCACGCGCTGCAGCACGTAGGCGGCATAGCCACCCTCGAAGGGTTCGATGATGCCGTCGTGCACCTCCCAGGTGTCGGTGGACACCTCATCCAGGAACCACCGGTCGTGGGTGACCACCAGCAGGCCACCCTGGCCCGGGATCCAGCGGTTCTTCAGGTGTCCGGCCAGCCAGGACACACCCTCGACGTCGAGGTGGTTGGTGGGCTCGTCCAGGAACAGCACGTCCCAGTCACCCACCAGCAGCGCGGCCAGGGCGACCCGGCGTCGCTGACCACCGGAGAGGGTGCCGATCTCGGCGGTCCAGGGCAGATCCGACAGCAGACCCGAGATCACGTCGCGGATCTTCGGATCACCGGCCCAGATGTACTCCTCGGTGTCGCCCACAATTGCCTGGGCGACGGTCATGTCCGAGTCCAGGATGTCGCGCTGATCGAGGTAGCCGATGGTCACCCCGCGGCGACGCGTGACCCGACCCGAATCGGGTTCGATCCGGCCGGCCAGCAGCTGCAACAGCGTGGACTTGCCATCACCGTTACGGCCGACGATACCGATCCGGTCGCCCTCATTGACCCCGGCAGTAACCTTCTCGAAGATTACGCGGGTGGGAAATTCTAGGTGGAGCGATTCCGCTCCCAACAGGTGAGCCACCCCTCAAGCTTAGTCGTCCCCGGCATTCTCCCCGCGCGGTCACAGAGATTACTCGACATCACGCGATAGGCTGAATTCTCCGTGCACCCCCGATTTGGAGCCTCGTGACCGATCCGAACTCTTCCCGCGCCGCCGTGAGCCACGCGGCCGGACTGACTCCGCGCAAACGTCTGCGCCGCCAGATCGCACTCGCCGTGGTGAGCACCCTGGTGCTGCTGACCGCCGGAACCGGTGCCTTCGCGCTGTATGTGTATCAGGACCTGAACAACAATATTCATCGGTCTCCGATCTCGATGCCCAGCGGCAAGCCCGACTTCGGCACCGATCAGAACACCGATGAAACCAACATCCTGATCATGGGTCTGGACAGTCGGGTGGATCAGAACGGCAAGCCGTTCCCCGAGGAGATCTACAACGCGATCCACGCCGGAGACCAGGGTGATGGCGGATACAACGCCAACGTGATGATGCTCATCCACATCCCCGCCGGTGGCGGTCGGGCGCAGGGCATCTCGATCCCGCGTGACGACTACGCCGAGCTGGCCGGTCACCCCAACGGGGTAAAGATGTCCAAGATCAAGGAGGCCTACGGCCTCGCACTGGACGAGAAGCTGCGCGAGCTTGTGCGCGGCGGCATGAACCGCGATGAGGCCTATCAGGAGGCCCGTACCGCTGGACGTCAGGCTCAGATCAACACGGTGTCCAACTTCCTCGGCGGTGTGCGGATCGACCACTTCGTGGAGATCACCATGGCGGCCTTCTACCAGGTCGCGCAGGCAGTGGCGCCGATCCAGGTGTGCCTGAACCAGGCCACCGAGGACAAGTACTCGGGGGCGAACTTCCCCGCGGGTATGCAGGAGATCGACGCGCAGCAGGCGATGAGCTTTGTGCGTCAGCGGCGCGACACCGGCAAGTCCGGTCTGGAGCTGACCGACTTTGACCGTACCCGTCGCCAGCAGGCATTCATGGTGTCCCTCGCCTATAAGCTCAAGCAGGCGGGCACCTTCACCAACCCCGCCACGATCACCAGCCTGGTCGGCACCGCCAAGCAGTACATCGCGGTGGATGACGGATTCGAATTCCTGAGCTTCGCCCAGCAGGCATCGAGCCTCGCCGGAGGAAACATCACCTTCACCACCCTGCCGATCACCGGCTATGCCAAGCGCGATGGCAAGGACGTGAACCTGGTGGACCTGGACCAGATCCACGCCACCGTGGCCCAGCTGCTCGGCACCACCCCCTCCGGCAGCGCCACCCCGGAAACCCCCGCCACCGGCGGCGCGGGCACCGCCGAGACCCCGAAGACTCCGGAAACCCCGCAGGCGCCCGCCTCCGAGGCTCCGGCCACCCCGGGCGCACCGTCCTCCGAGGCTCCGGCAGACAACACCTACCACGACTGGAAGGAGCCGCTGCAGGCCGGCTCCATCCCCTGCGTGAACTAGTCACGACACCACAAAAGACCCACGGGATTTCTCCCGTGGGTCTTTTTGTATGCCCGGCTACGCGGCCACCACCTCGGCCTTGAACCCGTCTGCGTTTTCCAACCAGGCCGCGTAGTGGTCGGGACCGCCGGCGTGTGGATAGCGTTCGGCATACAGCGGCCGCCAACCGTGGGCCGGGGCCGCGGCGACCAGCGCGTCGACCTCCGCCCGGGATCCACCGTGGAAGGCCAGATGGTTGATCCCCGCCCGCCGACGATCGTGCACGGGCGAGGACAGGTTCGGGGAGGTGGTGAGGCTCAGATACGCGCCTCCGGCACCCCAGGACTCTCCCTCGGCCCACACGCTGTCCCGGGTGAAACCGAGGCGGGTCAGCAGCCAGGCCCAGTCGCCAAGGGACTCGCGGTCCGCGATCCACACCTCGACATGATGAAATCCACTCATCCTCCGAGTATGGCAGCACCCCGCACATGCGCACGGCCCCGGGTTCTCACCCGGGGCCGTGCGTCTTGGAGGGAGGCTATTCGGTGCGGCCGCGGCGGCGGAAGAAGAACGCTCCGAGCCCGGCCAGCAGTGTGGCGAGGGCGAGGGCACCCAGCCCCAGCGCGTGGTTGGCACCGGTCGAGCCCAGAGCCGAGCCTCCCGGACCCGCAACGACCGGAGTCGCCGCATAGGTGTTGGTCACCCGCACCGCGGTGGGGATCGGATGACCATCGGCCCCCGGACCCACCAGTGCAACCCGGGCGGTATTCGCCGCCGACTGCTGGTCGGCAACCCCCGGAGTCACCGGGTCGATGCTCACGCTCTCCGCACCCCGCAGATCGGGCTCGGTGATCGTACACACGCTGCCCTCGGGCAGGGCATCAATCCGCACGGCGGTTCCCGGCCGAAGGACCGTGAGCGCATCGTGATCGGTCACCGTGACCGCGGCACCGCCCACGGTCAGCTCCCGAGTACACGTTGCCCGCGCCTCAAAGCTGCCCGGGACCCGGGACTCGCCTGCACCCGGACCGGTGAGAACCTTGGTGAGTTCGAGTGACGCCGGCGAATAGGTGTTGAGCATCTCGACCGTGACCGGTTCCCCATCCAGGATCGTGACCGTGCGTTCGGGGGCGGCGATATTCGCCCCGCCCGACTCGGTTTCGGTCACCACACACTCAGCGCCCACCGGCAGACCGGCAATAGCCCGGGATGCGGTGGTCTCCCCCGCGGCGATGGCGAGCGTGAACGTGCCCACATCGCCCAGCGCGATCGGTGCCCCGGCGAGGGTGCAGACCACGGTGAAGCGTGCATCGCCCACCGTGGTGGTCACGCTCGGCGTCTCCACGCGCTTGAGAACGGTCAGATCCCCACCCGCGTTGAAGGTGTTGAGGAACACCACGTCGTGGGTTCCCGGCTCCAGGGTTTCGGCATCAAAGGCTCGGTCAGCATCCAGCGGCACCGCCTCGGTGTTGAGCGTCGCCGTGACCGTGGCCGCACCGCGTGAGTTGGTCTCCGCCGGGGTACAGGTCACACCAACCGGCAGCCCGTCCACACGCTGGGTGTCTCCGGGAACCAGGCTGAAGGGCCCATAGTTCTCGGTGATTCCCGCGAAGGTACAGCTCATCGCCACCTCGAACGGCGCGTCCGCGGGGAGGAAGGTTGCATCACCATCCACCTCGACCGCGAGGGTCACCACCGCCTCAGCAAAGGCGTTGGTGGTGGCGATCACGTTGTCGGCCAGGGTGGTGCCCAGCACCAGAGCATCCTCGGGATCGGTACTAAACCCGTACCCGGTAGTGCCCGCCGAAACCGAACCGTACTGGCCCGGGGCGGTGGTTCCGGTGGGCTGATAGCGCTGGTCCACGATCGAGCAGGATGCACCGAGCGGCAGCCCGGTGAGCGTGGTCGAGAGCGTCTGGTCCACCGCGCTGATCCCCGCAAAGCTCGCGGTTCCGGTGACCGGAGACTCGGCCCCCGGTGCCAGACACGCGTAGTCAAGCTCATAGCCGGTGGATCCCAGGTGCCAGCGGGTGACCGGGTCATCTCGCAGGTCCAGGGTCAGGGTGAGCTCGCTGTCCTGCGCGCGGGCACCCGAGCGGGGCGACTCGGCGGCCGGCAGCCAGCTACTCGCGGTATTGACACGTCCGGTGGCCGCAACGGAGTTCCAGGCCACCCGAGGGGTGGTGCTGGTCACCGGAACGGTTACATCAAACTCCACCACCACAAACTCGCCACCAAGCATCCGAGCATCGTCGGCAAACACGATATCCGCCCCCAGGGCGTGCGTGGTTGTGCTCGCGGTGCCGCTCCAGGTACCCGCGTCACAGGCCAGCGTGTGTGCGCCGCCGAACGCGTCGGGTGCAACCCGGCAGGCGTTACCCGTCGAGGAATAGCGCACTCCCTCGGCGGAGATGACGGCGTCCCCACGGGCACCGATTGCCTCGGCCTCGGCGCCACCGAGAAGCCTGACCGATCCCGGGACCAGGGCGGCCGTCCACTGCGAGTTACGCGCGGTTTCCAGCACCGCCCCCGTGTCGCCGATCGCCGGCAACTCATCCACAAACCGGAACTGGCTGAGCGCACTGTTTCCCGAGTTGATCAGCTTCGCCCGGTAGGTCAGGGTTGCCCCCGCCGTGGTGAGCGCGATGCAGGGATTGCGCACCCAGTCCCCATCGGGCCACTCGGCGTTGGTGGAGGGATCACACACGGTGCGAGCCTCGGTCTCCGAGCCGCCGATCTCCGCGTTGATATAGGACTCCGCGCGCACCGAGTCGTTCTGCAGGAAGTTCGCGTTGGCGGTGGAGACACAGTTGGCGTTTGCCGAGGATTCATCGGCGCACACCGAGGCCGGCAGCGCCCCGAGGATTCCGCTGCCCACAAGCCGAGCGGTGTTGGTCCCCGAACTCCCCGAGGCCACACCGTCACTCATCTGCAGCGGCACCTGGATCACGATCTTTTCGCCCGGACGCAGCACGTTATCCGCGGGCCAGGTCCAGCGCATCGAATCTCGATCTCCCGGGACCAGCGTCATCTCCGGGGTGCGCGAAACACCCTCGGGGGCCGAGGTCACCCGCCACTCCGAGGAGGGGAACACCGCGTTATAGGCGAGCTCGGGTGGGAGCACATCGATTGCGGTGAGGTCGTAGAGGTTACTCGAGGCGTTCGCGTTGTTCTGAAGCACCACAAAGAAGTTGACCCAGGATCCGGGGTTCGCGTTGGCGGTGGTGGTTCCGGTGTTGGTTACCGGATCGTATCGACCCGCATACTTGCGAACCAGCGGCGCCGGAGTTCCCGGATAGATCGGGGTCTCGCCGCGCGCATTGGTCACCTCGGCGAGCGGGACGGTGAAGGTGTCCATGAAGGATGCACCACCACCGGTCATCCCCACGATCCACTGGCTGGCCCCGCTGGGCAGATCGGTGGCCGGTGAGACCTCGGTGGGGTCGCTGCGTAGGTGGGTGCGCAGCTTGGATTCGATATTGAGCGCACCGATGGAACGCTTGAGGATGCGCTGACGGGTGTTCTCGTCCCCGTCGAACTGCACCCGGAAACCGGTGGCCTCGGCCCAGGTTTTGGGCCCGTCGCCGGTACTCGGCAGGGTCAGGTCGGCGTTGTCGGCCGCGGTGATGGCGTCGCTCCACTTTCCGTCCTCACCCCGCACCCAGACCCGGGCCGTGACCGCACCCACCGGGTATCTCACCTGGACTCGCTGGACATCGAAGGCGTCCAGGGCCGATCCGGGCTCAAGGGTGTATCCGTCCGGATCCGCCGAGGGCCAGTGTGCACCATCCAGGAACTCGGCAGCGGTAGCCATCCGCAGCGAGCGCACCGGAATGTTTCCGGTGTTCTGGGTAACCAATACCCAGGTTCGGTTGGGCAGCAGGTCGCGGTTCAGCGTTCCCGTGCCGGTCACCGACACAGCCGCATTCACCGAGGAGGCCGCCACATCGATGGCCAGGTTGGCGCTGTCTACGGTCAGATCCAGCGGCGTTACATTGCCCATCCGTGCCGCATAGTTGGCGGTCAGGTTGGCCTGCTGAGTTACCGTTTCACCGGGGATCTGGGTGGCCCCATCGATGCTCTGATCCGATGCCAGCTCATCCGGGACACCGGCGACAAACCGGTAGGTGTACCCGGTACGGACGTAGTCACGCAGGTTCGTGAAGAACCGCAGCTCGCCCTGAACGACCGCGGTCGGGCGATTGAGACCCACCCGCTTGCCCTCCTCGGACCAGGTGATATGCACCCCGACCACGTCCGCGAAACGATCGCTGGGCGGGTTCAGGGTCGCGGGCTGCGCGTTGACCGGAGCGGGCACATCCAGGGTGGTGCCGTCGGCAAAGAGGTAGTGGATCACGCCCGCTACCTTGTTATTTGCGGGCTGCCCGCCCGAGCTGGGAGCACCCTCACGATCGGGCCAGGTCACCAGTTCGATACCGGTGAAGTCGGTGATCGCGAAGGGATCGTTGGTCGCGGTTCCCGGCCCATTCCCCACCCCCACGGCGATGCTATCCACGCCCACGGCAATGCTGCCGGTGGCCGACCACTGGTTTGCGGGCGGCACCCCGTCCACGCCCAGCGCGGTCTTGTTACTCGCGGTGAGCACCACATGGGAGGGACTCTGGTGCTGGGCGACCAGGTAGTTCTCCGCCAGCGTGCCCTGCCATCTCGCGGTGGCGTCCCCAAAGAGCTGATCGGCGGCGTACACCGTGAAGTCGGCCGTGCCAACAATCCCGGTGGTCCATCCCCCGGGCTCATTCATCGAGGTGAGTGTGGCGCGGTTGCGCTTGATGATCCCGGCCAGCGAGCCGTTCACGATCGCCGCGGGGTTTGTCAGCAGGTGCGTGCGCAGCTTCATGTCGGCCACCACCGAGAACGCCCCGAAGCGCTGCAACGCAACGGTGGGGTCGGCCCGGGTGACCTCAACCTGCACGCTAAAGACGCGTGCCGAATCGAATCCAACCCAGGATCCCGACCACTCAATCTCGCGGTCCACCCGCTGGAAATCCAGGTATCCGGCACTCTGTGAGTCCTCGATATCCTCCGCGGACAGCTCCTCACCCTTATGGCTGGTGCTGGCTTCAACCTCACCCACGGGTCCGATCGGATTCCCGTCGATATCATTCATGGTGATGGTCATCTTCTGGTCCGGTCCCACCCGGGCATCACGCAGACCGGTGAGGGCGAAGACGTCCAGTGAGGACCCCGAGTGCGGACCGTCGGTCATACGCACGCGCACGCTGCGCTCGCTCTCGGGCACACCGGCCAGCAGGAACGCGGTCGGCGACTCCTGCCCCTGAATGCCGTACTTTTTCGCCCCGGATGCGTAGTCCTTGAACACCGAGGCGCGGGCCAGATCCAGCAGGAACATCGCGTCGCCACCGGTGGCGGTCGCGGTGTTGATCCCGGTGCGCACCTCGGCGGTGTTTCCCACGGTCAGGAGTCCCGGGGTGTCCGAGGACCCAATCAGATTGGGGTCCACCTTGACCGGGCCGCTCAGCTGCTCATTGCGGAACGTGACGGTGGTGCCGGCGGGCAGATCACAGTCGATGGTCACCGGGAAGCGCGCGGCCGGCTCGGCCGGAAGGATGGTGACTTCGAATCCCACCACCCGGTCCAGCTCCATCCCGTCCGTGTAGTCAACCTTGGTGACCGTGGGCGAAGTTCCGGTACCGAGGACCCACACCTTGTAGCTCGTGGTGCTGGCTACGGTGCCGCCGTTCGCATCGGTACAGACCGCTGCCTGCGAGGAGAGCGCCGACAGTTTGATCGTATTAAACGGGTTGCTCTTCAGGTTGGCGTTTGTCGGGGTGGTTTGCGGGTCCGAAATGGTGAGCCCGGTTGGTCCCTGATCCTCGGTCGCTCCCGCCGACGGGCTGGTCGATGCGCTCAGCCGCAGCGCGTGATCGCGGTAGTTCTGCGGGTCGATTTCGGGGTCAAACACGTCTCCGGCTCGTGCCTCACCGGTCAACGGATAGACGATCCGATCCGCATCGGAACCCAGGTTTTTGCTGAGCTTGGCGGTGAACTGCGGCTTGACCAGTGTGATGCTCGCGGTGGGCAGGTTCTCGGTAATCCGGGCACCGGTGGCCGCGGTGGCCACCACGGTGCCGTCAAACTCCACCAGGGTGGTGCCCGGGTTGCCGGAGGGCGCGCTGATCGGTTGGCCGTTGGAAAGCCGGGTATCGCGCAGCGCCGAACTGAGGATCACCCGTGCCGCACAGCCGTCATCATCCAGCGCACAGTTCCCGCTAATCCCGCCGCCGTCGGTGGCATAAAACGTGATGGTGATGCCGATGATCTCCCCCAGCGTGCGCTCGTCCCCCTCGGGTCCGGGCACCACCGCACCGGCAACAAACTCCTGCGCCTCACCGGCCACCGGTGCGGTCGCATAGTTGTAACGGATGCTCGCCCGGGTGGATCCGGCGGGGAACACCACCTCGGGGATCGCGGTGAGCTGCTGATAGTCGAAGAAGTCGGCGGTACGGCTGGTCTGGTTCGCGGTGAGCCGCAGGGTCGCCTCGGAGAGCACGGGCACGCCGGTGTTGGATAGGCGCACGGTGACCGTGGAACCCTCGCCGGACTCATAGACCGAGGTCCGGTCCCCCGAGGCGGTAATCCAGTCGGTGGAGCGGGCAATGGACGGCAGCAGCGCCGCCACAACGATGTCGCGGTGGGTGTGCTGAACCAGGGTGGTCGGCGCATTGGGGGCCACATCGCTCACCCGGTTGGTGACATCGGCCGTGGCGCGCACCGACTGAATGTTGGCGGCCGGTCCGATGATGCGCTCGCCGTCGCTGCGGCGGTTATCACGCAGGGTGTACTCGCCCACCACACTCACCGTACGCTGGGCCACATTGGTGCTACCCAGCGCGGGAAGCCCCGGCACGGTGACCTCATATCCCACCACATTGGCGGGGGCCGCAAGGGTCAGCTCTCCGGCGGCGACGGGCACCGTCTGGGTGGTTCCGTTCTCCAGTGTGAAGACCACCGAGATGCCCGCGGGGTTCGTGTTGAAGCGCAGTCCGGTCAGGTCAAACGCCTCGGCCACCGGGAGGGAGGCGGCGGGAATCGTGTCGGTTCCGGGCACCTGGAAGCTCAGCGAGCTGGGGCTATTGGCGGCTGCCACTGCGGTGGTCACCAGCTCGGCCTGGGCACGGCTGCCCTCGGCGATATCCACGGTGCTCCAGGTCTGCGAGCTGCTGAGAATGCCCGGGCGTTCGTAAATCCGCAACCGAATCTGGGCCGCGTCATCGATCGTTGTCACATCCGGTTCCACCCCGGAAACCAGGCGGGCGGTGGCCTCCTGCAGGGTCCCATTGAGGGTTGAATCGGCATCCGCACTCACCTTGGTGGGCAGATAGATCAGCGAAGCCTGATCCAGGTTGTCCCAGGTGATGGTAAGGGTTTTGCCGGTGGCCGGACCACCTTCGGGGCTTACGCTAAACGTGGTGCCATTGGGCGGGGTAAAGCCGCTGGCGATGAACTCCACCTCACCGGGAAAGACCACGGTGACCGTGGTGGGACCACAGCCCGAGGGATCCGGACAGCCCACGCTCGCCGTGTAGGCGAACTCACGGTTGGATTCGACCTGGGTCACCGGCGCACCGGTGGCCGGGTTGATCGCCTCCAGGGTCAGGGTGGCCGGGGGTCCGGCGGCGAACGCGGGGCCGGTTCCCACCAGCCCGAGGCTCACGATGAGTGCGCCCACTACCACGCCCACAAGGGTATTTCTTATGCCGCTGAGTCGTTCGAATACCACCGTGTGTTCCCCCGGACCGTCAGTGTGTCATGGCACCAATCGGCCGAGGCACACACGGGTATCCGCGGTGCCGTCCCCCCGACGGCGTGTACCGGGAATGTAACAGGTTTTTGATGGCACTGAAAACGTTAGTTATACAAACGTTGCGGGTTTATCCGAGTGGTTGCGCGAAACGTCCCTCGCTCTGGGGCAACAATTCCCGGCGAAAACAAAGCCGGGGCTGACCGGCCAAAACGACGTGTCTAGTCGGTGAGCAGGCGGGCACCCGAGGCCGGACCGGTGGCCCGCACAGTGCGGATACCGTTGGCGCTCAGCGAAACCTGGATCTCCAGGGCCGCATCGGAATCCTCGGCCAGGAAGGCCACGGTGGGACCCGACCCGGAGACGATCCCGGCCAGCGCACCGGAGCGCTCCCCCAGCTCGATCACGTCGGCCAGGCCCGGCTGCATCTGTAGCGCGGCGACCTGCATATCGTTGTGCAGGGCGTTGGCGAGCATGATCGTGTCCCCGGCGCGCAGCGCCTGCAAAACATCGTTATCCACGCTCGGCACCTCGCGGGCCGGGGAAATGTCCAGGGCGTGCTTTTCGCGGTGCTCGTCAAGCTTGGCGTAGACAGCGGGGGTGGAGAGTCCCTGATCGGCGAGGGCAAACACCCAGGTGAACTGGCCGGTGGCCAGCGCCGGGCTCAGGCGTTCCCCGCGTCCGGTTCCCAGCGCCGTGCCGCCCACCAGGGCGAAGGGCACATCGGCGCCGAGCTTGGCGGCCAGGCGCACGAGTTCCTCGCGACCGAGTCCGGTTCCCCAGAGCGCGTCACAGGCGACCAGGGTTGCCGCGGCATCGGCCGATCCGCCGCCCATGCCGCCGGCCACGGGAACGTTCTTTTCGATCCGCAGGTGGACCCCACCGCGATAGCCGGTCTTGCGGGCCAGCAGGCGGGCCGCCTTGATCGCCAGGTTCGAACCATCCGTGGGCACCGAATCGGTGTTGATCTTGCCCTCGAAGGTCACCGCGAAATCACTCGCGTGTGAGGCATAGACGTCCTCATACAGGGACACGGCCTGATACGCGGTGGCTACCTCGTGGTATCCATCCTCACGGACCGCTCCCACGGACAGGAACAGGTTCACCTTCCCGGGGGCCCGGGCTGCTACCTCAGTGGACGTCTGGTTGGCGCTCATGAGTTAAACCTAACGCAGGATATCTAACGTTATTTACCGACGGCGCTCAGATGTGCGCGTGCGACGCCCAAAAAGTCATGAACGGTCAGCGCCTCACCGCGCGCGGTGGGCGCAATTCCCGCGGCTTCCAGGCGTTCGGTAGCCACATCGGCGCCACCCAAAACCTGTCCCAGGGACTGTCGCAACATTTTGCGACGCTGCCCAAAGGCCGCATCCACCAGTGCGAAGGTCAGGGCACGCTCCTCAAGCGTGCCGATCTGGTCCTCACGACGCTCAAAGCCCACCAGGACCGAATCCACATTGGGGACCGGCCAAAACACCTGGCGGCTCACGGTTCCGGCGATCCGCCAGTTACCGTACCACTCGGCCTTGACACTCGGGCTGCCATAGATCTTGGACCCCGGCTCGGCGGCCAGACGGTGACCCACCTCGGCCTGAACCATGACCACACCCGAGGTGAGCGAGTCGAAGTGCTCCAGCAGGTGCAGCAGCACGGGCACGGAGATGTTGTAGGGCAGGTTTGCCACCAGGCGGGTGGGCTCAAGCGGCAGCTCGGTGACCTTCAGCGCATCCTGATGCACCACGGTGAGCTCGGCCTCGGGGGCGAGGGCGGCCACGGTCTTGGGCAGCTGCTCGGCCAGGCGCGAGTCGATCTCCACCGCTACCACGCGGGCCTCGGCCTCCAGCAGACCCAGGGTCAGCGAACCGAGTCCGGGGCCGATCTCGATCACCGCGTCACCGGCCTCAACGTTCGCGACCTTCACGATCTTGCGGACGGTGTTGGCATCCACCACAAAGTTCTGGCCGAGCTTCTTGGTGGGGGTCACATCAAGCATTTCCGCGAGGTCGCGGATTTCGGCGGGGCCGAGCAGGTTCATTGGGTACTTTTCGTTCGGTCGTTCGGGCCGGTCTGGGAGCGAATCGGATCGTGATCCCAGCGGCCGTATACGGCTTCGGTATTGGAGCTGAGCTGCGTGGCCAGCATCACCGGATCAAGATCCAGGTACTCGGCGATTGCACGCAGCGTATAGGGAATGAGGTAGGGGGCATTGGGCCGGCCCCGGAACGGGGTCGGGGTGAGATAGGGCGCGTCGGTTTCGATCATCAACAGCGAACGCGGCGCCATATCCAGGACCCGGCGCAGGTTGTGAGCGTTTTTGAACGTCACCGTGCCCGAGAGAGACATGTACCAGCCGTTTTTGATGCAGATCTCGGCCAGCTCCACGTCTCCCGAGAAACAGTGAAACACCGTGCGCTCGGGCGCGCCCACCCGCAGCAGCGTTTCCACGACCTCGTTATGAGCGTCGCGGTCGTGGATCTGCAGGGCCAGGTTGTGCTTCTTGGCGATCTCGATGTGCGCCTCAAACGCCCGGAACTGGGCGGCTCGGCCGTCCTCTCCGGTGCGGAAGAAGTCGAGTCCGGTCTCGCCCACCGCGCGTACCCGCGGCAGCGCGGCCAGCTCATCGATGCCCGCGAGATGCTCATCCAACAGGCCCTGAGCCTCAAGCTCGGGGGTGTCGTTGGGGTGGATGGCCACGGCCGCGAGCACCCGTGGTTCGATCGCCGCGATCTGGGCACCCCAGCGCGAGGTGGCCAGATCGGTGCCCACCTGAACGACGCCCTTCACCCCCACGCTCGAGGCGCGATCAAGCTGCTCGCGATAGTCGAGGGCCTGATCGCCATCGGCGATTTCCAGGTGGGTGTGGTTGTCGTACACACCGGAGGTGAGCGGCTGCGGGAGCGGCGGGTAACTCAGATCTTTACGATCCGAGTCCCCACGCGTGCGTACGTGCGTCGGGTTCATACCCTCGACGCTACCCGCTTTCGCCGATTCCGGCATCCCCACTATTCGGCGTTGGTGGTTTCGATCCGCGGGAACAGCGCCTCGAGCGCACCCACGGTCGTCCCCGGAACCAGCTGACCCCAGACACCGGCCGAGCGGATCGGCTGAGCGGTGAGGGCTCCCAGGGAGTCCTCCACTCCCAGTGCGGTCCACAGCTTGGTGGTGGCCTTGGGGATGGTCGGCGACAGCACCACGGCCAGGGCACGCAGGCCCTCGGCAACGGTGTACAGCACGGTGTTCAGACGCTCACGGTTGGCCTCATCCTTGGCCAGGGCCCAGGGCTCCTGCACGGTGATGTATCCGTTGAGCTCCTCGACCACGGTCCAGATGGCGGCGAGGGACTCGTGCAGAGCGATCTTCTCGATCGCCGCATCCGCGTTGGCCACGGCCTCGGCGACCACACGCTGAACGTTCAGGTCGGCCTCGGTGTACTCGGCCGGAGCCGGCACGACGCCGTCGTAGTAGCGGGTGATCATCGCCAGGGTGCGCGAGGCCAGGTTTCCGAATCCGTTGGCCAGCTCAGCCTGGTAGCGAGCCGAGAGGTCTTCCCAGCTGAAGGAGCCGTCCTGACCGAAGTGGATCGCGGACATGAAGTAGTAGCGGAACGCATCCGAACCAAACGTGTCGGTGATCTCGTGCGGCGCGATACCGGTGAGCTTCGACTTGGACATCTTCTCGCCACCCACCAGCAGCCAGCCGTGACCAAACACGCGGTGCGGCACGGGCAGTCCGGCGGCCATCAGCATGGCCGGCCAGATCACGGCGTGGAAGCGCAGAATGTCCTTACCCACCAGGTGCATGCCCGGCCAGCGGCTCTCGAAGGTGGCGTCGTCCTGGCCGTAGCCGACGGCGGTGATGTAGTTCAGCAGCGCGTCGAACCACACATAGACCACGTGCGAGTCATCCCAGGGCACCTTGACACCCCAGTCGAAGCTCGAGCGCGAGATCGAGAGGTCGTTGAGGCCCTGACGGACAAACTGGATGACCTCGTTGCGTGCCGACTCCGGCTGCACAAACTCGGGGTTCTGCTCGTAGAGGTCCAGCAGACGCTGGGAGAAGTCGCTCATCCGGAAGAAGTAGTTCTTCTCCTCCAGACGCTCCAGCGGCTTGGAGTGGATCGCGCAGACCTTCTGGCCGGCGAACTCACCGGTTCCGTCCACAACCTCGCTCTCGGGCTTGAACTCCTCACAGCCCACACAGTAGAGGCCGGAGTACTCGCCCGAGTAAATGAAACCGTCATCGTAGAGCTTCTGCAGGAAGACCTGAACGTTCTTCTCGTGGCGCTCATCGGTGGTGCGGATGAAATCGTCGTTGGAGATATCGATGGTCTCCAGCAGCGGGATCCAGGACTCACGCACCAGCTTGTCGGCCCACTCCTGCGGGGTGGTGCCGTTGGCGGTGGCGGTGCGCAGGATCTTCTCGCCGTGCTCGTCGGTTCCGGTCAGCGACCAGGTGTCATCACCTGACTGACGGTGCCAGCGCGCGAGCATGTCAGCGGCCACCTCGGTGTACGCATGCCCGATATGGGGAGCATCGTTAACGTAGAAAATGGGTGTGGTGACATAGAAAGAACGACCGGACGACATGCGCTCAATTGTATGGTGAAAATCACCCGCCCGCGGACATCGTTACGCCGGGCGGCGTGGGAAGCCGTTTAGCGGGCCAGCGCACCCTCGTAGAGGTCGCGCTTGCCCAGGCCGGTTTCGGCGGCCACCTGGGTCGCCGCGTCCTTGGTGCGCACGCCGGATTCGACCAGCGAACGGACCCGGGCGATGGCATCCTCGAGGCTGAACTCGCGGGCCGGGGCCCCGGCAACCACGATGCAGATCTCCCCGCGCACACCCTCGGCAGCCCACTCGGCCAGTTCGGCGGCCGATCCACGCTTGACCTCCTCATAGAGCTTGGTCAGCTCGCGGCACACCACCACGCGACGCTCGGCACCAAACACCTCGGCCATATCGGCCAGGCTCGCGGCCAGACGGTTGGGCGAGTCGAAGAAGACCATCGTGCGACGTTCGTCGGCCAGCTCGGTGAAGGCCGCGCGACGCTCCCCCGACTTACGCGGCAGGAACCCCTCGAAGCAGAAGCGGTCGGTGGGCAGGCCCGAGACGGCGAGCGCCGAGAGCACGGCGCTCGGGCCGGGCAGAATCGTGACCCGTACGTCGGCGGCCGCGGCGGCCTCGACCAGGTGGAATCCCGGGTCCGAGACCGTGGGCATGCCCGCATCGCTGAGGACCAGGATGTCCTCATCTCGGGCGCGATTGACCAGGTCTGCCGCCCGCACCCGCTCGTTGTGATCGTGCAGGGCGAGCAGCTCGGGACGGTTCTCGATGCCGAGCCCACGCAGCAGCTTGACCGTGGTGCGGGTGTCCTCGGCGGCAACCACGCTGACCCGTTCCAGGGTTTCCACCAGACGGGTTGTCGCGTCGGAGAGGTTTCCAATGGGGGTGGCACCGAGGATGATCATGGATCCAGTCTGACAGGTCAATCCGGCACCCCACACACAACAATCACCAAAACGGGTGAGAAATCGCACCTTCACTGACTACCATTACAGAGTGTCCAGCAGTGAAAACGGTTCCGCCTCGGAGGGCACTCCCTCCGCCGCCGAGTCGCCCACCCCCACCACCGGCCCGGTCGTACAGACCGCCGCGCCGCACACCGGCCCGATCGTACAGACCGCCGCGCCGCACACCGGCCCGGTCGCGGTTGCCCCGCGCGAGAGCGAGCATCCGCCCGCCCACGCGGCGGTGCCCACCGGATCGCGCATCGATGACCTGTGGCTGAAGATCGTCCGGACCCCCGAACGTGCCCGCCTACTGAATTGGCTGATCCCGGTCCTGATTCTGCTGCTCGCCGCGGGTGTGCGCCTCTGGAACCTCGGGTATCCGCATGCGCTGGTGTTCGACGAAACCTTCTATGTGAAGGACGCCTACTCGCTGTGGGGCAACGGCTACGAGTCCAAGTGGCCCGATGGCGTCAACGAGCGATTCAACGCCGGCGACGTCAATATCTACCTCAAGGACCCCTCCTATATCGTCCACCCGCCGCTGGGCAAGTGGATCATCGGGGTCGGGATGGCCATCTTCGGTGCCGATAATGCGTTCGGCTGGCGCATCACCACCGCGCTGATGGGTGTCATCGGTGTGGGCCTGGTCATGCTGGTGGCCCGCAGCCTGACCAAGTCACGCACCCTCGCGGTCATCGCCGGATTCCTGTTTGCGATCGACGGACACGCGATCGTGATGAGCCGGGTCGCGATCCTCGACAACTCGGTCATGGTCTTCGCGCTGCTCGGGTTCTGGTTCATTCTCAAGGATCGAGCCTGGCTGGAACACAAACTCGACAGCTGGATCGCCGCACACCCCGACGCCCCACTCAAAAAGGCGGCCGGGCCGGTCATCTGGAATCGGCCCTGGGTCCTGGCCGCGGGTCTGGCTTTTGGCGCGACCACCTCGGTCAAGTGGTCGGGACTCTACTTCCTGGCCGCCTTCGGGATCTACCTGGTTGTGGTGGACCTGCTGGCCCGCCGTCGCCGCGGCCTCGGCGAATTCGCCCTGGGTTCACTGCTCCAGGCCCCCGCCACCTTCCTGCTCTACGTCCCGGTCGCGGTGGTGGTGTACATCACCAGCTGGACGGGATGGCTCACCACCTCGGGTGGTTACTACCGTCAGTGGGCCGCCGACCCCGCCAACGCCTGGCAGGGCACGTTCGCCTGGGTTCCCAAGGCGATCCAGTCCCTGGTCCACTATCACGAGCAGATGTACGCGTTCCATGTGGGCCTCTCGACCCCGCACGCCTATCAGGCCAACCCGCTCGGCTGGCTCGCGATGATCCGCCCGACCAGCATGTGGTACGTCACCCCGAAGGCCGGATCCTGCGGTGCCGACCTGTGCTCGGAGGCCATCACCTCGATCGCCAACCCGCTGATCTGGTGGGCCGCCGTGCTGGCAACCCTCTACCTCGTGTACCGGCTGACCCGTCACCAGGAGTGGCAGGTGGGCCTGATCCTGATGGGCATGGTAGCCGGCTACCTGCCCTGGCTCGCCTACACCGAACGCACGGTGTTCCAGTTCTACACGATCGCGTTTGAGCCCTACCTGATCCTCGGTCTGGTCTTTGTGATCGGGCTGATCATCGGCAAGCGGGAGGATCCACGCCCCCGACGAACCTCGGGCCTGGCGACCGTGGGGATCTTCCTCTTCTTCGCGACCGCGCTGTCGATCTTCTGGTACCCGCTGTGGACCGCGATGAACGTCCCCTACTGGTTCTGGCAGATGCACGCCTGGCTCCCCAGCTGGATCTAGGGCACAAGAAAGTCCCGCAGGCACTGCCTGCGGGACTTTCTTGTTGTGGAGACGTTTAGGGGTGGGCGGAATCGATCCCATCGCGGACCTGTTCAACCCCGCGCAGTACCAGCACCAGCGCCAAAATCGAGAACAGCGCACCGGCCGCATAGGCGTACCAGACACTCGCACTGACAAAGGTGTACACAGCGAATCCGGCAACCAGCGCGGACACGATCAAAAGCGTAATCCCGAGGCGACGTTCGGCTCGAGCACGGGTTTCTGAGGTAGCCATTGGGCCAGTGTAGCGTCCGGAGCCTCGATCCACATTCAGATTTGCGCCGTTCGCACAACCTAATGGAATTCACAGGTTTTTGGCCCTGCCGAACGCCTCGGTTCTAGTGCGCGGCGTCCACCATCTTGAGGCCGATGACACAGCCGACGATTCCCAGGATGAGCAGGATTTTAATAATCGAGGCGGGTTCCCCGCCAAAGATCATCGCGTACAAAACCGTGAGGCTTGCGCCGATTCCCACCCAGATCGCATACGCGGTTCCGGTGGGGATTTCGCGCATCGCATACGCCAAACCACCCATGCTCAGCAGCAGTCCCACTCCGAATACCACCGTGGGCCAGAGCTTAGAGAATCCCTCCGAGCGGCCCAGCGCGGTGGCCCAAACGGCCTCGAGAATACCGGAGATAATCAGCACGATCCATGCCATGACAAACACCAACCTTCATGGTCAGTCTTGTCGCGTTCCGGGTACTGCGCCCTCGTCCGGGGCCCGATCATCGGGCTCATAAGTATTGTCTCACACTGTTATGTTTCGGTCTATGACGTCACATGAGCGGGTGTGACGTGCGCCGACCACTAGCCTGTCATCATGGCAGATCGAGAGTACGGCTTCCGCACGCGCGCGATTCACGCGGGCAACATCCCCGACGCGGCTACCGGTGCCCGCGCCCTTCCCATCTATCAGTCCACCGCGTTTGTGTTTGACAGCGCCGAGGACGCCGCGAGCCGGTTCGCGCTGCAGAAATACGGCACGATCTACTCGCGCCTGGCCAACCCCACGGTCTCCAGCTTCGAGGAGCGGATCGCGAACCTCGAGGGTGGCCTCGGTGCCGTCGCCACCGCGAGTGGCCTGGCGGCCCAGTACCTGACCTTCGCGAGTCTCACCGAGGCGGGCGATCACATCGTCGCCTCGGCCAGCCTCTACGGCGGTTCGGTGACCCAGCTGGATGTGACCCTGCGCCGCTTCGGCATCGAAACCACGTTTGTGAACTCCTCGGATCCGGCCGCCTATGCCGCCGCAATCACCGACAAAACCAAGCTGATCTTCGCCGAGACCATCGCCAACCCCTCGGGCGAGATCGCCGATATCGAGGGCCTCGCCGAGGTCGCCGGTGCCCACGGCGTGCCGCTGGTGATCGACTCGACCCTCTCCACTCCGGCGCTGATCCGCCCGATCGACTGGGGAGCGGATATCGTCACCCACTCGGCCACCAAGTTCATCGGCGGTCACGGAACCACCCTCGGTGGTGTCGTGGTGGAATCCGGGAAGTTTGACTGGACCTCGGGCCGTTTCCCGCGCTTCACCGAACCGGTCCCGAGCTACGGCGGGCTGGAGTGGTCGGGCAACTTCGGCGAGTACGCGTTCCTGACCCGGCTGCGTGCCGAGCAGCTGCGCGACATCGGACCGGCGCTGCCCGCACACTCGGCCTTCCTCCTCGCCCAGGGTGTGGAAACCCTGCCGCTGCGGATGCGCGCCCATGTGGACAACGCCCGTATCGTCGCCGAATGGCTGGCCGCCGATCCCCGAGTCGAGGCCGTCAACTGGGCCGGACTCCCCGATCACCCGCACCACGAGCGCGCGGCCAAGTACTTCCCGTCCGGACCCGGTTCGGTCTTCGGATTTGTGCTGCGCGGCGGACGCGAGGCGGGCAAGGCCCTGATCGAGAACGTCGAGCTGGCCAGCCACCTGGCCAACGTGGGTGATGCCAAGACCCTGATCATCCACCCGGCCTCCACAACCCACGCCCAGCTCACCGAGCAGCAGCTGCTGGACGCCGGCGTGCTGCCGGGCCTGGTGCGACTGAGCGTGGGCATCGAGGACCCCGAGGACATCATCGCGGACCTCGACCGAGCGCTGAACGCGGGAGCAGGAAAATGAGCGCCACCACCAGCAGCGCCGGCTTGACCTGCGCGCTGCCCGCCGCTCCAACCCACGCCGACACCACCCGCACCTGGGTGGGTCCGGACTCCCACGAGCGCTACAACATCCTGCGCCGTTCGCGCTCGGTCGCGATCGTCGGAGCCTCCCCCAACACCGCACGGTCCAGCTACTTCGTGGCCACCTACCTGCAGCAGTCCTCGAACTTCCGGGTGTACTTCGTAAACCCGCGAGCCACCGAGCTGCTCGGCCAGCCGGTGTATCCCGACCTGGCCTCGCTGCCCGAGGTGCCCGACATCGTCGACGTGTTCCGCAAGAACTCCGACCTCCCTCAGGTGGTTGAGGAGGCCGCGGCCGTGGGCGCAAAAACCGTGTGGTTCCAACTCGGCCTCTGGAACGAGGAGGCGGCGGCCCTCGCCGAGAGCAAGGGCCTGGAGGTTGTGATGGATCGCTGCATGAAGATCGAGCACGCCCGCTTCCACGGCGGCCTCAACCTGATGGGCTTCAACACCGGTCAGATCGACGCCCGTCGACGCCGCTAACTACCCAGCTACACCCACAGATTCCCGCGCCGGTGGCCTCACCAGCGCGGGAATCGCGCCGTATACCAGGCAAAACATGGTGAGCAGAACACCCACACCGGGCCGAGCCTCCAGGGCATTCTCAAGGTCCAGTGTGCTCCCGGCCGGGCCGATCCACATCGAGGCGGTGACCGCGGCGACGCTTGCAAAAACCGCAACCCACCAGCGCATGCCCGCCGAGGGCAGCGGCCAGCGGATCAGACCCGCCAGCGCAATCAGGGCGCTCACGGCCGAGGTCCACAGCATCGCCCAGTAGAGCGGTTCCTCCGGCGAGGTCGCGTCCGGTCCTCCGGGCCCCTGCCAGTGACTGGGCAGCTCGGCGGTGAACCGTCCCTCCCACGCCGTGCGCGCCCACACCAGGGTGCCCACCGGCAGCGCAATCAGAATCGCCGCCGTCACCGTACGTCCCCGCATTCGCATCGCCAATCCCCTCGTCCGGTGTGCAAAGCTCCCCATACTCTAACGGGCCGGATGGGGTAAACCTCCCGACTCAATGCCCGACACCTCACCGCGACTGCGAACGCACAACAGCGCCCCCGACTGCCGAAGCAGCCGGGGGCGCGATGGGTGAGGCGGGTTAGACCTCGCTGCTGCGGCGGCGACGCACAACCAGTGCGGTTCCGGCACCGAGGAGCAGGGTCAGCGCCACCAGGATGCCACCAATTTCGGCACCGGTGTTGGCGATGGAGTGACCCGGGTTCTTCGCCCCGGCGTTATCCACCGGCAGAGCCGAGGAACCCGGCGTCGGCACGGTGGTGGGCGGCGTGGTTCCGCCGTCTACGGCCACCGGGGTGACCTCCACCAGGATCGAAGTGGAGACGCCCTCGAAGGTCGCGGTGATGATGTGCGGGCTGGCGTGCGGGAAGCGCACGGTGTTGCCCACGATCACGTCGCTGGCCACGTCCGAGGTCAGCACCACGCGGTCGCTGAAGTCGGCAATCTGGTTGCCATACTCATCGATTCCCAGCGCGGTGATGGTGATCGTGTCACCCTGCTTGGGTGCCGGAGCGGACAGGCCCAGGTCAAACGTCGACAGCGCGGCGGGCTCGACCGTGAAGGTCAGCTCGGGATTGATGCTTGCCGACCCATTGGCGATGATCAGGGTCGCGGTACTTGTTCCGGCCTTGGTCACGCTTCCGGAGATGACGCCGGTTTCCTGATCGAGCGTCAGCCCCTCGGGCAGGGCACCGTCGAACACCGCATATTCGGCCGGGACCACGGAGGCGGCGTTGAGCTGGATGTTCTGCTCCTCACCGGCGGTCAGGGTGAAGGTGGTGGGTCCCGAGTAGACGGGGGCATCGATCTGCGCGACCTCGGCCGCACGCCACGGTCCCCACTGGCTGGATCCGTTCTTGACCCGGACAAACACCCGGTTGAAGGACGCGTTGTCCCGGGTCACGGCAACGGTTCCCGAGAACGTGGCCTCGGTGCCGGGTGCGGCCACGGTCAGCGGCACGGTCTTGTCAATGCTGTTGCGGTCGTAGGCAACCGCGGCCTCCGCCTCGGTGATGTTGGTGACGGCCGGGCGACGCGCGGCCGAGCGCGGGTCCTTGCCGTAGACATCATCGCTTGCGGTGCCGGTGATCTGAACCGAACCGTTCTCGGCACGCTCCGCGGATACCTCGGTCACCACGCCACCCAGGGTCGCGGTGTACGGTGCGTAGGCTGCCTCGGCGGCGAAGTGAATGCCCGGGGAAACCTTGGCCCAGAAGTCGGCCACTCGGGTGTAGGCGGGGAAGAATCCGCCGGTTGAGGCGGTACCGATCTCGTAGGTGTAGGCGGGGACGCCCAGCTGCGAGTAGATCCAGTCGATGTCGTTTCCGGCGTTGTCATAGAGGATCTCGCCGGCCTTACCGGTCTGGAATCCGCTGGCAAAGGACTGACGGAAGGCGCTGGCCTTGATCGGTGCCAGGTTCGGGACCGCGTCGTTCTTGTCATACGCATACGGGTAGATGACGTAGTCCGAGTAGGAGTGCAGGTTGATGTAGGTGCCCGTGCGGGTATCCGGTGCCGCGGTGGTGCTCTCGGTGCGGTACTCACCAAACAGCTGGGTCAGCAGCGTGGCGAGCTGAGCGGTTTCGGGCTCGGAGGCCGGGGACGGTCCCAGGTAGGTGACCGCGTTGGGGTTGGTGCTGGTGCTCGCGCCACCCCACTTGAAGGCCCAGTTCCGGTTGAGGTCGATCCCGTGCTGCTGGCTGCTCCAGTTGGTGGAGGTCGGGGCAAACAGGGTGTTGTTAGCGTTTTTGCGCTGCCAGGCCTTGGAGCTGTTGGGCGGGGTTGCGTCACCGGCGGCGTTGACCGGGGAGGTTCCCAGCGCGGTTTCCACCTGACGAATGCTGTCGGGGTTGTTCTGGAAGTTGATCCACACCTCGGTGCTGTCCAGCAGTGCGGTCACCTGCGGGTCCACCCCGTAGCCGTTGAGGAGCTCGGTGGCGTAGCGCCAGGCCAGCTCGCTGGTGATGATCTCGCGGGCATGAGCCTGAGCGACCAGCACGAACCGCGGGCGGCCCTCCTGGCCGTCGGTGGGAGCGGGCTGGTTCTTCACGTCGCCGGTGATACGAATCGCGACGAGGTTGCTGCCACCCTTGCCGTTCTTCTTCTCCCAGGACTCGCCAAAGTCGACCCGCTGCACAAGCTCGGGGTAGCTGGTGGCGATGTCGGTGGAGAACTTATCGTAGGCCGCGGCGGTGCGGTACCCACCGAAGTAGGTCTCGTACTCGGTGCCGGCCAGGCGGCCGGGCAGCGGGTAGGTGGGGGCCGCGGCGGCCGCGAAGGAGCGAGCCCGCGGAGCCTGGGCCGGTGCCTGACCGATCGAGGTTGCGTAGGGGGCCGAGCTGATGACCCGTACGCCGCGGGTTGCCAGCAGAGACTCGGTTGCCGGATCGGCGAGGACCACGAGCCCGGCGTCGTTTGCCTCAACGACATCGAGGTCTAAGACCTGGTCTGCGGCGGTGGTCGGGACGGTCAGCAGGAGTGGCCCCGCCTCGTCCGCGACGGCGGCCGCCTGCGGGGCGAGCAAAAGCCCGCCGATCAGGACCGTTGACAGCGCACTGGCCGTAATCAGTCTGTGGAGTGCCATGTGAGTGGTTTTTCCTTTCGGGAGGGTGCGGGAGGGGTATGCCCGGAGGTAAAGCCCACACGTTAGCAACCACGCTGACCCCCCACCGGGTGCCAGGTAACACGGGGTAACCTGGCGTTACATCCGCAGTATTACGGGCTTCATTTCGCTTCCTGAGAGAAACCTTGGTATGAGCTATGCGACACAGTCTTGGGATCAGCTATGCACCGACGCAGAGTCGGCCGTGAAGGGTTACCGCGTATTGCGTGGCCCTCGACGGCGTCGGATGTGCGGGTTAGCGTTGAGGTATGTCTCCCGTATTTGAAAGTCCCGTCGTCTCCACACAGTGGCTCGCCGACCACCTCGGCAGCCCCGCCCTGGTGGTCATCGACGCCACCGTGATGGTGTCCGGAGACGGCGAATATCACTGCGGGCGCGACCACTTTGAGCGCTCCGGCCACATTCCCGGCGCGCGCTTTGCCGACCTGCTGACCGAGTTCTCCCACCCGGATGCACCGGGTCTGCACCGCCCCGATCCCGCCTGCCTGGCCGGCGCGGTTGCCCGCCTGGGCATCTCCACCGATAGCCGCGTGGTTGTGTACGACACCCAGCGTGGCCAGTGGGCCGCCAGGCTGTGGTGGCTGCTGCGCACCACCGGGTTCGACGAGGTTGCGGTGCTGGATGGCGGCCTCACCGCCTGGCTCAGTGAGCACCGCTCGGTGGAAACCGGCGGCGGCTCACGGGTGTCCCAGCTCTCCGACTTTGTGGGGACTCCGCGGCCCGAGCTGTGGGTGGATCCGGTCACCGCCGCCGCGGTCCACGCGGGCTCACCCGAGGTCCTGACCCCGGTCACCGTGGTGTCGGGCTCCAAGCTGGAGCTGCCGCGCACGGGCCCCGGCGATCGGGCACTGAGTGTCCCGCTCACCTCGATCACCCGCTCCAGTGACCACACCCTGGTTTCCGATGCCAAGCTGCGTGAGCTGTACGCCCCCGCACTGCGCTCGGGGCTGCCCATCATCACGGCCGACGGCGGAGAGGTCACGGCGAGCGCCACCGCCCTCGCCCTGGCTCTGGCCGGTGCCCGCGATGTCCGGGTGCTGGATGGAAGGCTGCCGCTGGTTCCGGCCTAGCTAATTTCGGGCGCCCGGCACCCAAAAAGACGTAGAATGGAACGTTATGTCTCCCGTTATTACGTTCCCGGCCGAGCTGCCCGTCTCGCAGAAGCGCACCGATATTTCCGATGCCATTCGCGATCACCAGGTAGTGATCGTTGCCGGTTCCACCGGGTCGGGAAAGACCACCCAGCTGCCGAAGATTTTGCTGGAGCTGGGGCGGGAGAGCATCGGACACACCCAGCCGCGGCGAATCGCCGCGCGCACCATCGCCGAGCGGATCGCCGAGGAGCTGGGCGAGGAGGTCGGTGAGACCGTCGGCTATCAGGTGCGGTTCACCGATAAGGCGAGCGCCAGCACCAAGATCAAGCTGATGACCGACGGTATTCTCCTCAACGAGATCCACCACGACCGCCTGCTCAAGCGCTACGACACGATCATCATCGATGAGGCGCATGAGCGCAGCCTCAACATCGACTTCCTGCTGGGGTACCTCAAGCAACTGCTGCCCAAGCGTCCGGACCTCAAGGTGGTCATCACCTCGGCGACCATCGACCCCGAGTCCTTCTCCAAGCATTTCAACGATGCGCCGATCATTGAGGTGTCCGGCCGCACCTACCCGGTGGAGATCCGGTTCCGCCCGCTGGTGGCGGACGAGAACGCCGATGAGGACGAGGACACCGACACCCCGAGCCGCGATGACCGCAACTACATCGAGGGCATCATCGACGGCCTGGATGAGCTGGCCCGGGAATCCCTCGGCGACGTGCTGGTGTTCCTCTCCGGTGAGGCCGAGATTCGCGACGCCGCCGACGCCCTGCGCGCTCGCTACGCGGGAGCCACGGGGGTCACCGAGATCCTGCCGCTGTATGGCCGGCTGAGCGCCGAGGAGCAGCACCGGGTGTTCCGTCCGGGCAATTCCGCCGGGGTGCGCCGTCGGGTGATTCTGGCGACCAACGTGGCCGAGACCAGCCTCACCGTGCCGGGCATCAAGTACGTGATCGACGCCGGTACCGCCCGCATCTCGCGCTATAGCGTGCGCGCAAAGATCCAGCGACTGCCCATCGAGGCGATCTCGCAGGCCTCGGCGAATCAGCGTTCGGGCCGGACCGGGCGTACCAGCCCGGGTATCGCGATCCGGCTGTACTCGGAGGAGGACTTTAACAAGCGTCCCGAGTTCACCGAGCCCGAGGTGCTGCGCACCAACCTGGCCGCGGTCATCCTGCAGATGGTGTCGCTGGGTCTCGGCGATATCGCCGCGTTCCCGTTCCTCCAGGCCCCCGAGGCCCGCGGAATCAAGGACGGCCTCGACCTCCTCACCGAGCTCGGCGCAATCACCCAGCGCCCGGGTACCACCCCCAAGCTCACCCGGACCGGACGGGATCTCGCCCGGCTGCCGATTGATCCGCGTTTTGCCCGCATGGTGCTGGAATCCAAAAAGCACGGGACGACCCGCGAGGTCATGGCGATCGTGGCCGCGCTGACCATTCAGGATCCCCGCGAGCGCCCGGTGGAGAAGCGTCAACAGGCCGATGAGTTCCACAACCGCTTTGCCGACCCCACAAGCGACTTCCTCAGTCTGCTGGGACTCTGGAACTACCTCGAGGAGAAGCAGAAGGAGCTCTCCTCCAGCGCGTTCCGCCGCATGTGCAAGGCCGAGTTCCTCAACTATCTGCGGGTGCGCGAGTGGCAGGATGTCTATCGTCAGCTGCGCCGCATGGCCTCGCAGCTGGGCCTTCGCGTGGGCGATCCGGCCACCAATCCCGACGGCATCCACCGCTCGATCCTCTCCGGCCTGCTCTCCCAGATCGGCATCAAGGACGAGGCGGCCGCCGCCCAGGCGCAGGCCGCCAAAAAGCGGGGGTCCGCGGCAACCCCCGGCCCGCGCCGCAAGGGCGACTATGTGGGGGCGCGTCAGGCGCGCTTTGTGATTTTCCCGGGATCCGCGCTGATCAAAAAGCAGCCCGATGCGCTGATGGCCGCCGAGCTGGTCGAGACCAGCCGTCTGTTTGCGCGCACGGTCGCCAAGATCGACCCGGCCTGGGCCGAAGCCATCGCCCCGGAGCTCTGCAAGCGCAGCTATTCCGAGCCGCACTGGGAGAAGACCCAGGGCTCGGTGGTCGCCTATGAGAAGGTCACGCTGTACGGGGTGCCCATCATTCCGCGTCGCCGTGTGCAGTACGCGCGCATCGACCTGGAGCTCTCGCGCGATCTCTTTATCCGCCATGCGCTGGTGCAGCGCGAGGCCGATTTCAAGCGCCTGAACCAGACGCTGTTTGCCTTTGATCGGCAGAACGCGGGTCTGCGCCGCGAGCTCGCCGAGCGCGAGGAGCGCACGCGTCGCCGCGACATCCTGTTCGATGACGAGGCCGTGTACGACTTCTATAACGCGCGCATTCCGGCCGAGGTGGCCGATCTGCGCGGGTTTGAAAAGTGGTGGCGCGAGGCCGCGGTCAGCACGCCGAAACTGCTCACCATGCGCGCCGAGGACCTGCTGCCCGAGGACGCCGATGAGATCGATGAGGGCCTGTTCCCGCCGACCTGGTCACAGGGCGATCAGACCCTGAAGCTGCGCTACCGGTTTGAGCCGGGCACCGCCGATGACGGTGTGACCGTGATGGTGCCGCTCGCGCTCCTCCCCCGCCTCTCCCCGATCGGGTTCGACTGGCAGGTGCCGGGTCTGCGGGCCGAGCTGGTGACCGCGCTGCTGAAGTCGCTGCCCAAGCACATCCGACGCAACGTGGTGCCCGCCGCCGACTGGGCTGCGCGCCTGCTCGCCGATCTCCCCACCGAGGTTCCCCAGCCCACCGCGACCCAGGAGGATACGCTGACCGCGCGCCTGGCCATCGCGATCAAGCGTGCCGTGTACATCCCCATTGAGGCGGCCGACTTCGAGCTGGACCGGGTGCCCGACCACCTGAAGATCACCTTCCGGGCGATCGATGAGCGCGGCCGCACCCTGAGCAGCGACAAGGACCTCACCGTCCTGCAGTCACGCCTGGCCACCAAGACCCGCACCCAGGTGGCAAAGGTTGCCCAGGCGCGCACAGCTGATCCGATCGAACGTCGCGGTCTCACCAGCTGGGACTTCGATGAGCTGCCGCGCTTTATCGACAGCGATCAGGGCGGTCACGTGGTGCGCGGATATCCGGCGCTCGTGGACCGCGGCGACAGCGTCGAGGTGCGGATCATGGCCACCGAGGCCGATCAGCTCCGCGAGCTGCCCGGCGGCGTGCGCCGACTGCTGCAACTGCAGACCGCCTCGCCGGTCTCGTACGTGCAGAACCATCTGACCGCCCCGGAAAAGCTCGCGCTGGCCGCGAGCCCGTACCAGAACACCCCGGCACTGTTTGATGACTGCCTCACCGCGTGCATCGACGACGTGCTGCAGCGCGTCGCACCGGGCGGCGCGATCTTCATGCGCGCCGAGTTCGAGAAGGTACGGGACCGGGTGTCCCAGGCCATCATGAACGGCATGTTCGAGACGGTTTCGCTGACCGCCCGCATCCTCACCGCCTCTCGCGAGGCCGATAAGGCGCTGGGTAAGGCGACCAGCCTGACCCTACTGCCGGCGCTGACCGACATGAAGGCACAGCGCGCGGGACTCGTGTTCCCGGGCTTTGTCTCGCGCACGGGCCTTGCCCGGATGCGCGACCTACCGCGCTACCTCTCGGGCATCACTCACCGCGCCTCGCGCCTGGCCGACAATGCCAACCGCGACCGTGCGTGGCAAAACGAGATCGAGACGGCGCAGGCCCGCTTCACCAACGCCGGCGGCACCATCCCACTGCCCGAGCACGCACCGGACCACCTGGTACAGGCCCGCTGGATGCTCGAGGAGTTCCGGATCAGCCTGTTCGCCCAGCACCTCGGCACCAGCCAGTCGGTCTCGCTGCAGCGCATCACCAAGGCCCTGGACCAGCGCTAGTCTGGCGCTCGGCCGGCTTTCGGCAGGCTCTAGACCAGCGCTAGACCACCTTTCGACCGGCGGCAGTCCGGCTCTCATCCACACCGCGGGGCAACCGATGTCCGAGTTGTCCCGCGGATTGTCATTTAGCTTCATATTTCGTCGCATAACTTCGTGCAGTTTGCGACAAAACGAATCGAGGACCATCGTGGAACCTGTATCGCCACAGGCGTCGGGGAATAAAACCCGTCGCACATCGGTATATACCGATATGGATAGAGGAGAACCCGAGCAGATGACTACCGCAGCGAATGTTCTGTCACACGACGCCGACACCGAGGAATCTCCGGCGTTGGGGTTTGATGCGGGCCTCGCACCGGACGAGTTTAAGGCCGCGTTCCGCAACCACCCCGCGGGCGTCGCCGTGGTCACCGCCGATGATGGAACCGGCCCGGTCGCGATGACCGTAACCTCGGTCTTCTCCGTCAGCGCCGACCCGGCCCTGCTCGTCTTCTCGGTGTCCGACCTGTCCTCCAGCGCCAAGACCATCATCGCCGCCGACACCCTCGTGGTGCACCTGCTCGGTGCCGACCAGCTCGACATCGCCAAGCTCGGCGCCACCAGCGGCATCGACCGCTTCGAAGACACCTCGATCTGGTCCCGCCTGATCACCGGCGAACCCTTCTATCCCTCCGCCCAGACCTGGATTCGCGGCCGCGTCGTCAACTCGCTGCGCGCCGGTGCCTCCACCGTCGTTGTGGTGCACGCCCTCCAGGCCAACGCCCCCGAGGCCGGAAGCGTCGAGGCCGACGCCACCGAGTCGCGGCCGCTGGTTTATCACAACCGGACCTGGCACCACCTGGGCGAGCACTCCAACCTCGAGCTCTAACCAACACCCTCGGAAACCAACCGACCCCGCCCACGCGCAACCATCCCCACCTCTCCATAACGAAAGCGGCGGGGCCGAAGCGATTATCGCTTCGGCCCCGCCATTTTCTGTGAAGCCGGAACTAGTTCATTCCCCGCCGACGGCGCAGTCCGTATACGATCGCGCCTCCCAGCAGGAGCGCGATAATTCCGCTCAGCCCAATCAGCGCACCGCCCGGTCCCGCACCGGTCAGAGCTAGTCCCCCACCCGTACCGGGAGCGGTCGGCAGGCCGGGGCCGGTGGATGAATCACCCGAGGGTGATGGGCCGGCCGAAGGACCCGGGCTCGAAGAAGGGTCCGGGCTCGAAGAAGGGTCCGGGCTCGACGAGGGGTCCGGGCTCGTAGAGGGGTCCGGCGTCGGCGTGATGACCACCGGGACCTGGGCTATGTACCAGGACTGATCGGTGGCGGCGGCCGGTTGTTGGTCCGCCGGCAACGGCTTTCCCGATCGCCCGATGGCCACCCCAACCGCCTCCACCCGGTTGTGATATTGCCCGGTAATGGCGGTGGAACTTGCTTCAAACTCGCGTGAGGCCCCCGGTGCCAGCGGACCGGACTCATTCGAAGTCGGGATCAGCGTGCCGGTGCTTCCATCTCCCGCACTCCACTCATCATGCAGGGCCAGACTGTCCAGGGCAATATCGCCGGTGTTGGTAACCGTGTAGGTGAAACGGACGGTATCTCCGGGTCGCACAGGGGCACCTGGTGCAGACTCGAAGTGGTCGCCATTGGTGAGTTTACGCACACTCAGCGCAGGACTCGGATCGGCCACAACGGTGGCTGGATTAGTGTCAAACGACTGGGTTGTGCCCCGATAGATTCCAGCAACGGTCGCCACGTTGATGGACTTCTTGTCCCAGCTCACCGATGCGTTGGTCGGGGTCAGGGTGGAATACTGCAGCGTAAACAGTGTCGCCTCGGGAATATCCCCGAACCTCACACGAAACGCGGTTGCGCCGTGGAAATCGTCACTCCATGTACCGTTACTCGCCGTGGTTGCGTCGGGTGAGTACTGAACGCTGGCACCGGTCGGAAGGCCCTCGACCGCCGAGTCCAGGGTCAGCGAGAAGTCTGATCCGCGCCCGTCCTGTGCCTGCGGAAGCCGGTCAAAGAGGACCGCATCGGTGACCGGTCCGGACAGTGCGTTGACCCCGGAAAGCTGCCAGGTTGACGATTGCCCCGCACGCGTGGTCCCGGATGTACCCCACTCACCGGTAGCCGTGCGCACCTGCTTGGCCAAGATTAGGCCGCCAGCGGCGATCACGTTGGAGGTACCCGTCGCCGTCGCGATTTTTGGCAGTTCAGATTGGAACGCAAACCGGTCGCTCGCGGTGGTCACCCCGTAGGTTGAGGCCAGGGATCGATAGGCGGGATCATTGGTATAGGCCCAGGTGCTCGCGGAGGCGCGCGTTCCCGCATACTGATAAGCCTGAGGCAGCACCTTCACGGGCACATCGTACTGCCACATCCACCGTGCATAGGGCAGCGTGGGCTGCCCGGTGACGCTGAAGGAGGACAGGGTGTCAAAGGTGAAGTGCACAACCTGGTGCACCCCGTCCGCGTCGGTGACGGCCGAAGTCGACACGGTCAACCCATCCCCGGGCCGGGGGATCTTTCGCCCAGTAATGATCTCGGTTTCGGTGACCGGGGTCACCCCCGTGGCTGCGTCGTAGGACACCCCGACGGGAAGTACCAGGTTCAGCACCGAATCGTCAAAGCTTCGAGCTCCCGAATCCCAGTTGGCGATGTTTGCCCGGTAGCTCGCGGTGGACCCTACCGGCAGGGTTGCCGGGGCAATAATATCGGTGGACACCGGGAGCGCATCAACAATGGTGACAGCGGAGGCTGCCTGGCTGGACAGGGTCTCCCCAGAGACGGTGATACCACTCGTGGTGACCTGCTCCTGGTAGGGACCTCCCGCGGTACCCGCCGCCGGGGTGGTGCCGTCCACGACGTTGGCAAATGCGGGCCGGACCACCTTATTAAAGCTCAATTGAGAATCCTGTGGAATGTCGTGCGCTGCCGTACCGAGCACCTGGATTCGCCAGCCGGTGACCCGGTCTCCATCGGCCACCCGAATGGGGTTAGCACCAATGGGGTTTCCATTGGCATCAACCCACACGGAGACGTTTGCCACGGTGGAGGTGTCCCAAGCCGATGAGGAATCAAGCAGCGTCCAGTCGGCATTTTTCTCGGTCTGATAGTAGAAACGCATCGGCAGCTTCAACCCGATCAGGTTGGATGAGACGCCGATATCACCACTGAGGAACTGAAGATGGTTCCAGGCATCGGCATCCTGAGCCGAGGTCCGACTGCTGGATTCCATGGTAAGCGTGCTCAGCTGGTCGCCATCGCCCGAGGGGTTCACGAAGCTCCCCGCGAATGACACACTCTGGTTGACGGCACCGTTGACCAGAGTGCCCGCACCAGCCCAGGACGTGGTGGACTTGGGCTGCGGATCCCGGAGTACCTCACCCTGTGCGGTGGTTGTTGCCGTGGGCATCCGATTTCCTGCCGCGTCGGCAAGGTCCAGTGAAACGGTGTTCACCGGCGGCCTGCTTCCGGTATTGAAGTGCTCGCTGGGGTAGTTAATCGCGAGCCACACCCGCGCCGCGTTTGAGTTGACCTGAGGATCTTGTACGGTTTCCGCGCGATAGGTCGCGGTGGTCGATCCGTCCGTGCCGGTGGCAAACTTCCACTCCCCACCGAGCTCACCGTTGCGCGAGTAGTCAACGACGGTGGAACCCGCCGGCAGAACGTCGGTGAACGTTACTCCGTAGGCAAAAAAGTTGGTTCGGTCATTCCCGGTGGTGTCGCTGACTTTGAAGTTATACGTGACGGTTCGATTATCCGATCCACGTACCGTGGACGCCGTCTTGGTGGGGACGAACTTCTGGGTACCGGTCACGCCGGTCTTGACCTTCTGTGCATCCGGTGCGGTCAGGTCGCCGGGGCTGTTTCCCACGATGCTGGTTGTGAACACCGAGCTAGCGCTCAGGCGATCCAGGTTCTTTGACTGTGTGACGGTGAATCGAAACTCGGAAAGGTTTTGAGTCACCGGTTTGAGGACAAATGTGACCGTGTTTCCGTTGGTCCGGGTCGAGGCGACCGGCGAGGCACCGTCGGTGGGAACCGCGTCGAAGGTGAGGTCCGGATCCAGGGTTGCAGTGAGCTCAACGCCCTCGATTGGTTCGAGTGCCCGGGCGGTGGGAATGCTCAGTGTGACCCCGTAAGAAAACGCCTCATAGGCGCGTACGGATGCGTTGTTGGGGCCCACGATATCGACCGTGTAGTTGGCCGTTGCTGCCCGGGCGGGCGCAGTGAGGACAAAAACGGCGGCGAGCATCGCGAGAACCGTGATCAGGCTCGCAATCGTCCGGGGCACGCGAGAGGGCGGGTAGAGCGGATGAGGGGAGCTCATGCTTCCTCCTGGGTAAGTGCATCGAGCGGTATGCGCAGACGGGGCTCCTATAGCGCCCTCGACACGGGTCGGGTGGGTATGGATTTATGGCACATCGCCCGTAAATAACAGACGTTTTAGTGCGGTGTCCACTCAACCTACCAAATTCGAATACATACTCGCAATTAAAAACTTTCCCCGCCTCCCGCCATTCAACTCCCCAGAGGCGTCCTCGGCTCGACATCCCATGACCGTCCCGGGTATCGTGGCCGAGTGGGCATCCGGGAGGGGAATCCCGGACTCCCCGAATTGTTCCGGGCTCTAAGTCGCCCATCTGCGAAGGGGAATGCCACCAGCTATGACCGAACCAACGCCCGCAGCACCCACGCCGCCCGCTCCGGCCCACGTCATCCCCAACGACGCGGAGATGGCTCGTGCCCGCCAGATCCTGGACGTCATCTCCTCCGCCTATAGTGCGCGCATGGTGGGCCAGGAACGCCTGCGGGTGAGCCTCCTGGTCGGTCTGCTCGCCGGCGGTCACGTGCTCCTGGAGAGCGTCCCAGGACTGGCCAAAACCACCGCCGCGAGCACCCTCGCCGACACCGTCCGGGCACAGTTCCGCCGCATCCAGTGCACCCCCGACCTGCTGCCCAGCGACATCACCGGCAACCAGGTGTTCGACGTGAAAACCGGAAACTTCCGCACGGTCCTCGGCCCGGTGCACGCAAACTTTGTGCTGCTGGATGAGATCAACCGCTCCAGTGCCAAGACCCAGAGTGCGATGCTCGAGGCGATGCAGGAGCGTCAGACCACGATCGGCGGCGAGGTGCACGCGCTGCCGAGTCCGTTCCTGGTCATCGCGACCCAGAACCCGATCGAGCAGGAGGGTACCTATGAGCTCCCCGAGGCTCAGATGGACCGCTTCCTTCTCAAGGAAATTGTGCAGTATCCGAGCCCGGCCGAGGAACTAGAGATCCTCAGCCGGATCGACTCCGGGGTCCTCGACCCGCAGGCCCACGGTGCCGGCGCGGTGGACCTCGACGACGTGGTGTTCCTCCAGGATCTTGCCCGCCGGGTTCACGTGGACCCCGCGATCCGCAGCTACATCGTCTCGCTGATCTATGTGACCAGGCGTCCGGGGGAATACCTCGCCCCCGAGTCCGCCCGCGCCCTGCGCTACGGTGCCAGCCCGCGCGCGAGCATCGCATTCCTCCAGGCCGCGCGTGCACTCGCGCTGCTCTCCGGCCGCAGCTACGTGATCCCCGATGATGTGGTGACCCTGCGCCACCTGGTTCTGCGCCACCGCGTGCTGCTGACCTTCGAAGCCGAGGCCGATGGTATCCGCAGCGAGGACCTGATCGACCAGATCTTCGCGGCCGTCCCCACCCCGTAGGGCCTTCGTGAGCACACTTCTTCGCAAGGTCAAGGCCAGACTGTTTCTGACCTCCCCGTACCGCAGTGCCCACCCGCTTGAGGGTGCGCACGCCGCGGTGCTGCGCGGACGCAGCCTGGATTTTGACGATCTCCGGGTGTATCAGCCGGGAGACGAGGTGCGCGACATCGACTGGCGTGCCAGTGCCCGCAGCAACCAGGTCCTGATCAAGCGCTACATCGCGACCCGGCGTCAGGTGGTGAGCCTGACCCTGGACACCGGGGTGACGATGGACGCCCGGGCGGCCGATGGAACCCGCAAACGCGATCTGGCGCTGCTGATCGCCGGGGTCCTCGGCTACCTTTCGCTGCGCCACGGCGACGAGGTCGGGACCCGCTACGCCACCGAAACCGGTCTGCACCGTCAGCGCGGCGCCACCTCGGAGGGGCGGCTGGAACTGGCCCTGCGGGGTGCCCGTGATCGAGTGGCCGGTGCCGAGTTCACCCGCGAGAAGCTGTTGGAGTCCATCGTCCGTGAGGAGCGCGGCCGCCGTATCCTGACGATCATCACCGATGAGGCACCGATCAGCGCCGCCGAGGAGCGCCAGTTGCGTCGGCTCCGCGTGCAGCACGATCTGGTCTGGATTACCGTGTGCGAAGCCCCGTTGCTCGGGGTTCCGCGAGAAGCCCACGTGGATATCCAGACCGGCTGGGCGATCCCGACCTTCGCCCAGGCCGACACCGCCCTGATCGAGGAGTTGGCACGGGCCGACGCCGCGGAGCGGGAGCGACGCATCGCCTTGCTGAACGCGCTGTCGATCACCAATCTGGAGATCCGCACCGAAGCCGAGGTTGTCCCCGCGCTTCTTGACATGCTGCGACGGAGGCATCGTGCCCGTCGATAACAACCTGTACCCGCCCTATCAGTACCTGCCCGGCTGGTTTTTTCTGGCCCTCGGGGTTGTGATCCTCGCGGTGGTGGCAATCCTCATCGTCGCCCGGCTGACGCGCCCCCTCATCGAGCCGCCCCAGGGGCCCCCGGTCCCCGCCACCGATCCGGCCACGCTGACCGCCCAGGCCTACGGGGCGTTGCGCGCCGAGTACTTCGGCCGGCTCGATCAGATTGAGTCCGAGTATCGCGCGGGCACCCTACAGCCCCACGATGTGCACGCCCGGCTGAGCGGTCTGGTGCGCGCCTATGTGAACGAGTACAGCGGTCTGGAAGCTCCCGTTCTGACCTTCACCGAGCTCTCCCGTCGGGGAGTCCCGCCGGTACTGTTGGATGCGCTGGGACGCTACTACTACCCCAGCCAGTTTGATCCGCACACGATGGTGGATCCCCTCGCCGGCATCGCTATCGCTCGTCAGGTGGTGACCACATGGACCTAGCATCCCCCTGGCTGCTGCTGATCACCCTGCTCATTCTCGGAGTCTCAATCACCGCCGGAATCCTGCTGGGCCGGCGAGATCCCGCCGCACGTCCCGGCACCGATCCGGTTGCCGTATCCCGCACCGACCGGCTGCGCGCGCTCCCCCGCTTCACCTCGGTCGTGCGCTCTCGAACCCGGGTTCTCGCCGGAATCCTGGTGCTGGGGTTTGTGGCGATCATCTTTGGCGGCATCCTGATGGCCCGTCCAACCACCGAATCGGTGACCCGACCGCTGTCGCATAACCGGGACATCATGCTGTGCCTGGACGTCTCGGGCTCGATGACCGACGTGGACGCCGAGGTCATCGACACCTTCCTGGAACTCAGCAAGGGATTTGATGGCGAGCGGATCGGCCTGACGATCTTCAACAGCTCGGCCGCCCAGGTGTTCCCGCTGACCGATGACTATAAACTCGTCCGCGAGCAGCTCACCGCGATGCGAAAATCCCTCACCGATGACACCAGCCTTACCCCCGACTATTGGAAGGGCACGCTCAACGGAACCGGGGCCTCGCTGATCGGTGACGGTCTGGCCGCCTGCGCGCTGCGCTTTGACCACATCGAAACCGACCGTTCCCGCTCGCTCATCTTCGCGACCGATAACGAGGAGTACGGGGCCTCAATCGTGAGCCTCGAGGAGGCCGCGGGCTACGCCACCAATAAGCAGATTCGTGTCTTCACGCTCAACCCGGTTGATGGGAACAACGCGAGCAACACGGATCGCCTGCGTGCGGCCACCGAGAGCACCGGCGGCGCGTACTATCCGCTGCGCGCGACCACCGCCGTGAGCGATATCATCGCCCAGGTTCAGTCGTCTCAGGCGCGGGCGCTGCGCGGGGAACCGCGCGTGATCCGGACCGATGATCCGGCCCTGTGGTCCGTGGCTCTGCTGATTGCCGGTGGCGGCTTTGTGGTGCTGGTGTGGAGGTTCCGACTGTGATTTTTCAACCGGTCCTTCATCCGGCCCTGCTGCTGGTGTTCCTGATTCCCATCGTTGTGCTCGCGGCCATCGGGCTGGGACGCTCGAGCGCGCCCTCCGAGCGCTGGCGCTGGGTGGGGCGGATCGGGATGGCGGTGCTGCTGGCCACAATCCTGCTGCGCCCGGGGCTGCCCGGTGGTAGCGCCGAAACCCTCAGCGCCAACACCGACGTCCTGCTCGTGGTGGATACCACCGCGAGCTCGATTGCCGAAGACTGGGGCAGCGACCATCAGCCCCGAATGGACGCGATCAAGAAGGACATCCAGGCGGTCATGGACCGTTATCCCGGTGCCCGCTTCGGCCTGATCAGCTTCGACCGTGAGGCCGAGATGCGGGTACCGATCACCGCCGACACCACTGCGTTGCGCTCGGCCCTGGATGGGCTGACCCCCGAGGTGACCCAGAACTCGCGCGGGACAAGCATCGGGGTGGCCGCCCCGCTACTCAAGGACGCGCTAGACCTGATCCGCAACTCCACCGAGGCCCGCGGACGCATGGTGTTCTACTTCGGTGACGGCGAGCAGACGGCGGATTCCACCCCCGAGAGTTTCGCCGACTCAGCCAAGCTCACCGATGGCGGCATGGTGCTGGGCTACGGGACGAAGCAGGGTGGCAAGATGCGCCAGACCACCGGCACCGTGGACGGCGGTGCGGCACCCTACATTGAGTATCAGGGGCAGCCTGCGCTCTCGGTCATCGATCAGGACAACCTGCGTACCATCGCCACAGAGCTCGGGGTGAAGTATGAGCTGCGCGAGCCGGGCAAAAAGCTGGCGCTCCCCGATCCTCCGACCACCACCACCTCGGGTACCGCGAGCACGGGAGGCCACGTGGGCACGGCAATCGAACTGTATCCGTATGCGGCGGGACTGCTCGCCGCACTGCTGGGCGTCGAAATGGCAAACGCCCTGGCCCAGCTGATCCGACTGCGCCGCGGTGCCCTCGCGGCGAGAAAGGAACACTGATGTCCACATCGGCGCGCACGGTAGCCCAGCGCAACGTTCGTCGCGCCCGCGTGCGGCTGTGGACCGCGGTCGGAGCGCTGCCGTTCCTGCTGGCGGGATTGCTGCTGGTGATCAAGATCCTCAGCATCTACGCTTTTGCGCACCTGTCCCTGCTCAACGTGCACGCCGAGCGCTATACGGAGAGTGCGGCGGCTGCTCGGGGACTCTCCCCCGTGAATATCTTCGAGCCGTTCAAGGCCCCCTTCGATCTGAGTGTGGGCCTGGCTGAGGATGGGCTTTTGACGGAGTCCCGGGAACAGCTGGAGGCGGCGCTGCCCCGCACCCCGGGCCTGGCGATCTGCACGGTGCGGATCAACCTGGCGATGGTGATCGAACGCCAGGGTGATCGAGCCACCCAGGAAAAGGATGTTCCCGGCGGGCAGAAGTTCTATCAGGAGGCGCTGAAAACCATCGTGGAGACCTCGCCGAAGTGCCGCACCCCCGAGGCCGATCGGGCATCCTCCGATCCCTCGCGCAGCATGGATTCGAGCCTCACCACCACCGAGGAATCCATCCGCAGCAAGATTCTGCCGCCTCCGCCGCCGGACCAGGGTGGCGGCTCGGACTCCCCGCCACCGCCGCCCGAGGAGACCCCGCCACCGCCGCCCGGACCCTCGGATGATCAGTTGGACAAGCTCAAGAAGCAGCTCGAACAGGGTGATCAGGAGCGGGGCAACGGCGGCAATGAGCAGGGCGGCACCCCGGATACGGAGCGACCATGGTAACCCGCAACGATCCCTACCTGGGTGGTAGCGAGGGAGCACCTCCGCCCCCGCCGCCCGGTGGCTATCGCGGCAACACACGGGTTTCTCGGATGATGCGTCCGGCGGCACCCCCGCTGCCCGCGCCCGTGGCACCCGCGCTGCCGGCACCGCGTCCGAGTTCGTCGCGGGCCGCGAAGATTGTCAGCGCGGTGGTACTCGCGCACGCACTGTGGCTGCTGTTTCGTCTGCTCCTGCCCGGTGCCAGCAGCTACTACTTCACGATCGGTGCCATCACCGTGCAGGTGCTGATGCTGATCGCCGCCATCGTGATCCTGGTGGGGCCACGTGGGCGTCGACTGGGCACGATCGCGCTGGTCGTAACGCTGTTTATCAACGTGGCAACGGTCGGCTCGGTGTCAGCGCTGGAGAGCGCCCAGAGCGGGAACTACGACGACTATAAAACCTCCGAGCAGCGTAAATGGAACGCCTATCCGGGGATCCGCGGGGTTGATCCCGCCGAGATCCTCGACAAGCCCTCACTTGAGGAAAACATCGCGCGCACCGATGACCTGAACGCCAAATTGCGGGCGGCCCTCACCACCGAGTTCGGCATCACCTGGACGATGCACGGTGAAAACACCCTGCGCAATAACCGCAACGGGTACGGGGGCGAGTCGATGCTGGTGGACCGCAGCGGTCCGGTGTGGACGAGCGATCGCCCTATGCAGTCGGTGGCCGATAAGCGTCGACTTCGAGACGTGGTGAACCGCGTGATGCTGCAAAACGGGGTCTCCCGCACCATCGTGCTGAGCGATCCCAGCTATCAGTCCGATCCCGGCAACCTGGAGCGTTTCTACGGCAGTGCAAACCCCGATCAGCAGCACACCTGGTCGATGGTTTCGGTGGATCGGCAGGTCACGTTCTACATCGACGTCCAGATCTTCGATCTTTCCCAGGACCCCACCGGAGCCTTCCGCACCGAGCGCGAGGGCCAGTCTGCCCGCGACGGTACCCCACTTGAGGGCGTGCAGATCTCGGCTCGCGGCTACGAACTCCTGAGCGCGGACAAGCGGGACGAGTTCATCGCCAAACTCAAAACTTTCGGGCAATAGAAATTTACTGTGTTCTCGTCATAAAACCGTGACGGGTGGATCTTGTTGTAATGAACCGGCCCCAAATTCCGGTTCCGGCGTTGTGCCCCGAAGCATGCCCCCTGCATGCGTCGCGGGGCACAACGTCGTTATCGATGGGGCCCCTCATCTACAGACTGGACACTCAGTACATGACCCTTGTGAATCGCTCTTCTCGAAAACGGCTGTCGGCACGCAGGCTCTTGACCGGCGGAATTTTGGCGGCGTTTGCGACACTGTCGATCGGTCTTGCGGTACCCGCTTCCGTTCAGGCCGCCGAGCCTCAGCCGCAGGGTTGTGGTTACGGCACGGGTGGTCCCCTGGCAGAGACCATCTGCTGGCTCGACATGGCGCAGTTTGACTCCGCCCAGGCGCAGACCCCACAGGGCCAAGCAATGTCGGTGGACCTACCCGGCGGAGTGACCATGAGTTTCACGGCCAGGCTGGCCGCGGGTGCGGACGGGCTGCGTCCGCTCGCTCCGGCGGCGCTGCCCACCTGGTCCGGTACCCCCATTGGTAACAGCGCGTACGTGGGCACCCCGGGTAAGCCGGCGCTCTATCAGGTGCCCGGGCGCAATGGCGGGTGGCTTGGCGAGGTGACCCTAGACAACATTTCGGTGTCGCGCAACGGCGTTCCGCAGACCGCGGGTTATGCGTTTGTCATGGCTGATGCTGAGTCCAGCAACAAGTTCGAGGGGCTGCGGTTCACCTCCACATCCCCGATCGCTCAAATTGCCAATATCACTCCGGCTGGCTACCAGCCCGCGTGTGGTGCCAAGCTCTCGGGGTTGGGAACCAACCAGGTGACCTGCATGGGGCAGGGTGTACGCAATGCCGGAGACATCGTGACCTCAACCGAGAGCCCCACCCGGGTGAGTATCGCCCTCCACAACGACAACGATCCGGTGGGCAATGTGAACACCACCCGACAGGGCATGGCGTTCGGTGTGATGTTCTCGAAGGTTCAGGTCACCAAGGTGGTTGAAAGCCGCTACGATTCCACGGACCAGTTCACCGTTTCCACCACGGAGGCGTCAACCGGCGCCGCCATCGGACGTGCCACCACCACCGGCACAGAGACCGGAGCCACCACCGGAGAATCCACCATTTTGACCCAGGTGGACGGTACAAATGTGACCTTCGCCGAGAAGATCTCGGGCGACACCGGGGCCACGCTGGACCACTACCGCTCGCAGTGGGCGTGCACCCGCAATGGCAATGCCGTGCCCGCTGATCAGCTGGCCGAGGGCGGAACCGCGGCAACCGTCACCCTGAGCGTGAGTGTGGGAGACTTCGTCGCCTGCACGGTCACCAACACGGCCAAGCTCGGTTCGGTGACCTGGAATAAGGTGGATCGCGATTCTCAGCGTCTCGCCGGCTCCGAGTGGGCCCTGACCTCCCCCGATGGGACCGTCACCACCATCGTTGATAACGGTGCTGTAGATGAAAATCCCGCGGTGGGCGAACTCTCGGTAAGCGGTCTGCCGTGGGGGCAGTACCGACTCGAGGAGACGCGTGCTCCCGAAGGCTTCGAGCGGATGACCGATGTGCTGACCTGGAATGTGGATGGCGAGCACCAGGCGGTCGCACTGGGCGATATTGTGAACCTGCCCTCGCAGCCGCCGGTTCCCTCCGATCCGCCGTCGACCCCGCCGGCAGTGCCGCCGACACCGACCGTTCCGCCTACCACCCCGCCGGGATCACCGACGCCCACTCCGTCGACCCCGCCTGGCCTAGCATCGACCGGTGCCGAGGGAGTTCTGCCGATGGTTCTGGTGGGTGGCATTGCGCTTCTCGCGGGGATCGGGCTGACCATCCGCCGTCGCGCTCAGCGAGGATAGTCTTCCCTCGGTAAAAACCCGCCGCTACGTTTCGCGTAGCGGCGGGTTTTTGGTGAATCGAGCTAGGCGCCGGTGGCGACCGGACGCTGGGGATCACGCGACCAGGCGCTCCAGGATCCGGCAAAGATCGCCGCGGGCAGTCCCGCCTCGGACAGGGCCAGGGCCGTGTGGGCGGCAGTGATGCCCGACCCGCAGGTGGTTCCGATCTGTGCTCCGGGTACCGCACCAACACCGGCGAATACCGCGCGCAGGCGCTCGGGATCCAGGAATCGACCATTGTCCAGATAGGTTCCCGAGGGGAGGTTGACGGCACCGGGGATGTGTCCCGCGCGGGGGTCCATCGGCTCACTCTCGCCGCGGAAGCGCTCCCCCGCACGCGAGTCGATCAGCACGCCCGAGGTCGCCAGGGCTGCGGCCGCATCGGCGTCCAGGACGGCGTTCTGGCCGAGCTCGGTGAGCACCAGGGTTCCGGGTTCGGCCGTCACCTCGCCGGTTTCCAGTGCCCGGTCCTCGGCCGTCCAGGCGGCAAGGCCCCCGTCCAAGACGCGCAGGCTGACAAACCCGGCGTCGGCCAAAACCCACCACGCTCGTGCGGCGGGAAGGGAGGCAAACGTGTCATAAGCCACCACCGTGTCGCCGGGGTTCAACCCCCACCGGGTCACGGCGGTGTTGAGGATGCCCAGGGTCGGCAGCGGATGCCGCCCGAGCGCGGGATCCCCGTCGGGATCGGCCAACTCGGTATCGAGATCGACATACACGGCACCCGGGATGTGTCCGGACAGATAGTCGTCGTGTCCATTGGGCTTGTCCAGACGCCAACGCACATCCAGCACGCGAACGGGGGTTTCGGATTCCAGAAGGGCAGCCAACTCGGCCGCGCTGATGAGGTTGCTCATGAGCCCACAGTAGTGCGCCCCGGCTGGGATAGTGCCGTCACAGAACCACACTAAGAAGATTCCGCGAGCGGGGATGCCCCGTGACTGGCACGTGTGACCGTCCTGCCGCGGAGCCGGCGTCACAAGCGACGCCCCCTCCCGAAACCCGCGAATTGCGGTCCGGAAGGGGGCGTTGACATGTTGAGGAGACTTAGAAGTCCCAGTCCTCATCCTCGGTCACAACGGCCTTGCCGATGACGTAGGAGGAACCCGAGCCACTGAAGAAGTCGTGGTTCTCATCGGCGTTCGGCGAGAGGGAGGACAGGATCGCCGGGTTCACGTCGGTGACGGTCTTCGGGAACATGGCCTCGAAACCGAGGTTCATCAGCGCCTTGTTGGCGTTGTAGTGCAGGAACTTCTTAACGTCCTCGGTCAGGCCCACGGAGTCGTAGAGGTCCTGCGTGTAGTGAACCTCGTTCTCGTACAGTTCATACATCAGGTTGAACGTGTAGTCCTTGAGCTCCTGCTGACGCTCCGGGGTCTCCTTGTTGAAACCGATCTGGAACTTGTAGCCGATGTAGTACCCGTGCACGGCCTCGTCACGAATGATGAGGCGGATCAGGTCTGCGGTGTTGGTGAGCTTCGCACGGCTCGACCAGTACATCGGCAGGTAGAAGCCCGAGTAGAACAGGAAGGACTCCAGCAGGGTCGAGGCGACCTTACGCTTCAGGGGGTCGTCACCGTGGTAGTAGTCCAGAATGATCTGGGCCTTCTTCTGCAGGTGCGGGTTCTCGGTGGACCAACGGAAGGCCTCATCGATCTCCTTCGTCGACGCCAGGGTCGAGAAGATCGAGGAATACGACTTGGCGTGCACCGACTCCATGAACGCAATGTTCGTGTAGACGGCCTCCTCGTGCGGGGTCAGCGCATCCGGGATCAGCGAGACGGCGCCCACGGTGCCCTGGATGGTGTCCAGCAGGGTCAGACCGGTGAACACACGCATGGTGAGGAGCTTTTCCTCGGGGGTCAGCGTGGCCCAGGACTGCACGTCATTCGACAGCGGCACCTTCTCGGGCAGCCAGAAGTTGTTGACGAGGCGGTTCCACACCTCGACGTCCTTCTCGTCTTCGATGCGGTTCCAGTTGATCGCCTGGACGGCGTTCACCAGCTTCAGTTTCTCGGACACGTTTTTCCTTTACCTACGATCAGAAATCAAATGCTATCGGTACGGGGGTGCCGCGTGCACGTCCGGGGACGTGCACGCGGCGCAGCGGGGGCTGCCTGGCTTCGGATGAAGCGTGTTACAGCATGCGCGCTGTTACAACATGCACTCTGTTAGAGCATGCAGCTGACGCAGCCGTCAACCTCGGTACCCTCGAGCGCGAGCTGGCGCAGACGGATGTAGTAGATCGTCTTGATGCCCTTGCGCCATGCGTAGATCTGAGCCTTGTTGATGTCGCGGGTGGTGGCGGTGTCCTTGAAGAACAGCGTCAGCGACAGGCCCTGGTCCACGTGCTGGGTGGCGGCGGCGTAGGTGTCGATGATCTTCTCGGCACCGATCTCATACGCATCCTGGTAGTAGTCCAGGTTGTCGTTGGTCATGAACGGCGCGGGGTAGTACACGCGGCCGAGCTTGCCTTCCTTGCGGATCTCGATCTTCGAGGCGATCGGGTGGATCGACGAGGTCGAGTTGTTGATGTAGGAGATCGAACCGGTCGGCGGTACGGCCTGCAGGTTCTGGTTGTAGATACCGTGCTTCATGACGGAGTCCTTGAGCTCGGCCCAGTCGGCCTGGCTGGGGATCTCCACCGAGGAGTTTGCGAACAGCTCGCGCACCCGCTCGGTCTCGGGCAGCCACTCCTGGGTCAGGTACTTCTCGAAGAACGCACCCGATGCGTAGGTGGAGTTCTCGAAGCCCTCGAAGGTCACGCCACGCTCGATGGCGATCTTGTTGGAGGCACGCAGCGCGTGGAACAGCACCGTGTAGAAGTAGATGTTGGTGAAGTCGATGCCCTCTTCGCTGCCGTAGAACACGCGCTCACGAGCGAGGTATCCGTGCAGGTTCATCTGGCCGAGGCCGATCGCGTGGGACTTGTCGTTACCGTCCTCGATCGAACGCACCGAGGCGATGTGGCTCTGGTCGGACACTGAGGTCAAACCGCGAATGGCGGTCTCGATGGTCAGGCCGAAGTTCGGCGAGTCCATCGCCAGGGCGATGTTCAGCGAGCCGAGGTTGCAGGAGATGTCCTTACCGATTTCCTTGTACGACAGGTCGTCGTTGTAGGTGGTCGGGGTGTTGACCTGCAGGATCTCCGAGCAGAGGTTCGACATGTTGATCCGGCCGGCGATGGGGTTCTCGCGGTTCACCGTGTCTTCAAACACGATGTACGGGTAGCCCGACTCGAACTGGATCTCGGCGATGGTCTGGAAGAATTCACGCGCGTTGATCTTGGTCTTCTTGATCCGCGAGTCGTCCACCATCTCGTGGTACTTCTCGGTGATCGAGATGTCGCCGAAGGGGATGCCGTACACGCGCTCGACGTCGTACGGGGAGAACAGGTACATGTCCTCACCCTTCTTGGCCAGCTCGAAGGTGATGTCCGGAACGACAACACCCAGCGACAGGGTCTTGATGCGGATCTTCTCATCGGCGTTTTCACGCTTGGTGTCGAGGAAGGACATGATGTCCGGGTGGTGGGCGCTGAGGTAGACGGCACCGGCACCCTGACGCGCACCGAGCTGGTTGGCGTAGGAGAAGGAGTCTTCCAGCAGCTTCATCACGGGGATGATGCCCGAGGACTGGTTCTGGATCTGCTTGATCGGGGCGCCGGCCTCACGAATGTTCGAGAGGGACAGGGCCACGCCACCGCCGCGCTTGGAGAGCTGCAGCGAGGAGTTGATGCCGCGCGAGATCGACTCCATGTTGTCTTCGATCCGCAGCAGGAAGCAGGAGACGAGCTCGCCGCGCTGTGCCTTACCGGAGTTCAGGAAGGTGGGGGTCGCGGGCTGGAAGCGGCCGGCGATGATCTCCTCAACCAGGTTGGTCGCCAGGGCTTCATCGCCATCGGCCAGACCCAGTGCGGTCATCACCACGCGGTCCTCGAAACGCTCCAGGTAGCGCTTTCCATCGAAGGTCTTCAGCGTGTAGGAGGTGTAGTACTTGAACGCGCCCAGGAAGGTCGAGAAGCGGAACTTCTTCGAGTAGGCGAGATCGTTCAGACCGGTGATGAACTCGAAGGAGTACTTGGCAATGACCGCGGGGTCGTAGTATTCCTTCTCCACCAGGTAGTCCAGACGCTCCTTGAGCGAGTGGAAGAACACGGTGTTCTGGTTCACGTGCTGCAGGAAGAACTCACGGGCTGCTTCGCGATCCTTGTCGAACTGGATGTTGCCATCCGCGTCGTACAGGTTGAGCATCGCGTTCAGCGAGTGGTAGTCCATGCCCTGCGCTACCGGTGACTCGGTCAGTGACGGTCCCAAAATTCTTCCAATCCATCGTGGACAACCTGTACGTCGTCCGGAGTGCCAAATAGTTCAAATCGGAACATCATCGGAACCTTACATTTCTGGGCGATGATGTCCCCAGCAAGGCAGTACGCCTCACCAAAATTGGTGTTGCCCGCGGCAATCACGCCACGGATCAGGGACCTGTTATCCACATCGTTGAGGAAACGGATCACCTGCTTCGGTACCGCACCCCCGACCTCTCCGCCACCGTATGTGGGCAGAACAAGAACGTAGGGTTCGGTGACCTGAAGCGCGGGCTCCCGTGCATAGAGCGGGATTCGCGCGGCCGGCATACCCAACTTTTCAATGAAACGGTGGGTGTTGCCGGAGATACTGGAGAAGTAGACGAGATTTGTGCTCATCGGGATCCCTCCAAGGTGAGAGCACCGTGAACCGGTGCCGGTGGTGCTGTGCCCGGCGGCGACTCCCCCTGGTAGGTCGGTCGCGGTCAAACACGCGGGCAAATTCGTTCCCCTCAACGAATCACCCGGGGAGGGCACCACACACCTCACAAACGGAGTCCTAAACGATCCGAACGATGGTTGCGTGGTGGCGACGCGATGACGTCGCGGTGTTGGTGGAGCGTGGTTCGGATTTCCGAAACCACCTCACGCCAACCTAGGCGAGGCGAGCGGCCAGTTCCTCGATCTTGTCCGGGCGGAAACCGGACCAGTGCTCGTCATCTGCGATGACCACGGGGGCCTGCAGGTACCCCAGAGCCTTGACGGCTTCGAGGGCGTTTTCGTCGGCAGAAACGTCGAGAACCTCGTATTCGAGGCCCTTGCTATCGAGCGCGCGGTAGGTCGCGGTGCACTGGACGCAGGACGGCTTGGTGTAAACGGTAATCGTCATCTTCGCAGTTCCCCTTTATCTCTAATTTGTTGGCTTGTGCGGCAACTTGTGCCCCGCCTTCAATACTACATCTAGTTGCTCGATCTGTCTCGTACCCCAAGGGGTAGTAGTTGCACCAATGTAGTTATCCACGGGGTTGTCCACCGTTTTTGGGAGTTATCCACCGTTCTTCCACCGGGTTTTCCACAATTGCTGGGGACGGACTACCCCGTGGTTTGGGGGCAATAAACGCCGTGACCGGCGTGTCTTCGATGGGGCTCACACTATGCGTCACCACCGACATCATTTTTCGTCTCAATCCCTCCCCGCGGCGTGTCTTGAACCTCGCCCCATCCGCTCCCGAGGAGCCGCCACGACGAGTGCCACATCGGCGCTTACAATTAACATATGAGTGCATATTCGAACCTCCTGGCGACCCCGGGAGTCGGTCGAATCATCACCGCCCAGCTCGTGGCACGCTTTCCCTTTGGAATGCTCTCGCTGGCCTTCCTCCTACACGTGGAGCAGGTCACCGGGTCCTACGGCAAGGCGGGCCTGGTTCTAGCCGCCACAAGTATCGGCCAGGCGGTTGCGGGACCCCTGACCAGCCGATGGATGGGAGCCTGGGGAATCCGCCCGGTCCTCATCCTCACGACCGCCGTGTGTGCCATATCCGGCACCTCAATCGCCCTGATCCACGGCGATGTCGGCATCTATGTCATCCTCGCCGTGATCTGCGGACTGAGCACGCCCCCGGTCCAGCCGGCCGTGCGCACCATCTATCCCAAGATGGTCAACTCCAAGCAGCTCACCCCGCTGTTCTCCCTGGATGCCTCCGCCCAGGAGATCATCTGGGTCCTCGGCCCGGTCATCACCACCTTCATCGCGACCCAGGTGGGCACCCAGTGGGGCATCCTCACCGCGATGGTCATGCTGGTGGGCGGTGGCCTCTGGTTCATCGTGCTGCCCGAGGTGGGCCGCGTGCGCATCCCGCGCAGCAAGCGCAAGTTTGGTGTGGTGCTGCGCCGACCTCCGGTCCTGCTGGCCACCATCGTCGGCTTCCTGCTGATCGGTGGTGTCGCGGCCGTCGAGGCGGGCGTGGTGGCCACCTTCGGCCACGACGGGATCGAGGCGGGACTGATCCTCGCCGTCTTCTCGATCGGTAGCCTGTTTGGTGGCCTGGCCTCCGGTGGCATCCCGATCGGCCCGTGGGCGCTGGGACGCCGCATGGCCGTGGTCTTCATCGGCGTCGCGCTGGCGATGTTCTTCCTGAACTTCTGGGGCCTGGCGATCACCCTACTGATCGCCGGACTCGGCATCGCCCCGGCCTTGGCCGTGCTGTTTGCCATCGTGTCCTCGAGCGTGAAGTTCTCCGACACCGCCGAGGCCTACGGCTGGGTGGGAACCGGACAGCTGATCGGTTCGGCCCTGGGTTCCGCCGCGGCCGGATTCATGATCGACCACAACGGCGAGCAGGGGGCCTTCTGGGTCGCCGGCGCGTTCCTGGCGCTGGGCACGATCGTCCCCATGCTCGGCAAACGCTGGCATCCAGACCTCCGCAATCGCGAGGTGGGACCGATGCCCGACACCGAACCCATCCGCATCCCCTCCTAGTACGCTTCCCACCGCCCCGGCTCCTCTGGACCGGGGCGGTGGGCGTTGGGGCAGTCAGGCTTGGGGCGACCGAGGCATCGCGGGACGCCGTGTTCGTCTCGGCACCGGCCCCCGCGTGATAATCTGCGCTCATGAGCACGACCCCGGAATCCCCCGTTACCCTGCACCCGGACATGAGCGCCTGGCTGGAGGCTATCCGTGCGGATAGCGGCCCCGGATGCCGCGAACTCGGCGTCGAGCGGGTGCGTGGCCGAGGGGCCGATCGGGCGTCCACCCGCGCCCCGGGACCGGCAATGGCCGAGGTCTTGGAGTCCACGGTGGGTGCTGATGTGCGAGTACGCACCTACGTTCCGGCCGAGGCGGATCCCGAAACCAGCATCGTCTACCTGCACGGTGGCGGCTTTGTGGTGGGCGACCTGGCCTCCCACGACGCCCTGTGCCGACGCCTCGCGGAGGCCACCTCGACCGCGGTCATCGCCGTCGACTATCGCCGCGCACCCGAGCACCCGGCACCGGCCGCCGTGGACGATGCGATCGCCGCCGTTGCCTATGCTCGGAGCCGGACTCCGCGCATCGCGTTGGCCGGAGACAGCGCCGGTGCGGCGATCGCGCTCCTGGCAACCGCGCGTCTGCTCGCCCAGGGCGAGCGGGTGCACGCACTGTTGCTGGGCTACCCAATGACGGATATGACCCTTTCATTCCCCAGCGTCGAGAAGTATGGAACCGGGCACGGCCTGGATACCGCCGATCTGGAGTGGTACATCGAGCAGTGGGTGCCCGCGGGCATCGATAGGGGTGCCTCCAGCGTGTCCCCCATCTCCGGTTCGGTGATCGGATTCCCGCCCACGCTGCTGGTGGCGGCCGAGCTGGATCCCCTCCACGACGAGGGCATCGCGTTCGCCCAGCGTTTGCAGGCAGCCGGCACCCTGGTAAGCGTGCGGACCGAGCCGGGACTCCCGCACGGCTTCCTGGTGATGGTGGACGCTCTGGAGCCCGCGCGAGCGGCCAGCGAGCGTGCCTTCGCCGAGTTTGCCGAGTTGCTCACAGCCCTGCACAGCTAGCTTTTTCTCCACAGGTTTCGCATTCAAATGCGAGCGGATAGTGGTCGGCGTATGGTGGGATTCATGACCGAAAACACCAGCCCTGCCGTCAACGATGCGCACGTTGCCCACGACGCACGCCCCGCCGCCGCCGAGCTTGCCGCCGAGCTTGCCGCCGAGCTTGCCGCGGAGCTTACCGCGGACGCCGAGCCGACATCCGTCGCAGAGCCCGCTTCCGTCGACTCATTGCTGACCGCGGAGGTCCTGGCGGCGATCCACGCCCGCGCGGCGGAAAACGACGCGAACAACGTTTTCTTCGACGCAGACCTGGCCGATCTGACGGCGGCCGGTTATCTGAGCGCCGGTGTGCCGGTGGAACTCGGCGGTTCAGGCTTTGGTTTGCCCGAACTCAGCCGCGCCCAGCGTCTGTTGGCCGGGGCGGCACCGGCCACGGCGCTGGCCATCAACATGCATCAGGTGTGGGTTTCGGTCGCCCGCTACCTGTACGAGCGCGGAGACTCGAGCCTCGACTTTGTGCTGCGTGGGGCGGTCGCCGGCGAGGTGTTTGCCTTCGGCGTGAGCGAGGCCGGCAATGACCTCGTCCTCTTCGATTCGGACACCGTCGCCGAACCCGATGGGACCGGCGGCTATCGCTTCACCGGCACCAAAATCTTCACCTCGCTCTCCCCCGCCTGGTCCCACCTGGGCACCATGGGTCGCGACAACTCATCACCCGATGCCCCCAAGATCGTTTTCGGTTTTGTGGCCCGCGACAAGAACGTGGTGCACCGCGACGACTGGGACACCCTGGGAATGCGGGCGAGCCAGTCCCGCACCACCGAACTACACGGGGCCTATGCGCCGGCCGAGCGGGTGGTTCGCCGACTCGATGTGGGCCCGGGCGGAGACCCCCTCGTCTTTGGCATCTTTGCCGCGTTTGAGATCCTGCTGGCCTCGGTCTATACCGGCATCGCCGAGCGGGCGCTGGAGCTCGCTGTGCAGACGGTCACCACCCGGCGCTCCAAAAAGTCCGGACGCCCGTATTCCGACGACCCCGACATTCGCTGGCAGATCGCCGACGCGGGTCTGCTGATCGACGCGATCCTTCCCCAGCTCGCCACCATCGCCCGAGACTTCGATACCGATGCCCCACACGGCGCGCGCTGGTTCGCCCAGCTCTCCGGTCTCAAGCATCGTGCCACCGAGCAGGCACGCCGGGTGGTGGACCACGCGATCCGGGTTTCCGGCGGGTCCAGCTACTTCAGCTCCAACGAACTGTCCCGGCTCTACCGCGATGTGCTCGCCGGAATCTTCCATCCCTCGGATGCCGAATCCGCGCACGCCACCGTGGCCGCAAGCCTGCTGGGGCCGATCGGAGCCGCCGATGAGAGCTAACGAGCGCTAGATCGCTAGCGGATCTGCAGTCCGTTGGAGTCGTAGAACACGACGCCGGGGTTCTCGCGAACATAGCGAGCCAGGGCGTCGCGGCCCTCCACAGTCATCGGCGGCCAGGTCCAGTTCTCCACCTCGGGGAGGTTGGCGGCGACCGCGTGGAACAGTTCAAACTCCACACCGGTGCCCAGGTGCTTCTTGGGGATGACCACCTGAACCACCTGCGCGCGGGTGAATACGGTCATCACCTGGATGCGCGAGCCGGTCTTGTCATCCCGCAGGATGTACTCGCGTGCACCGGGCTCATCGGCGGGAATCTGCACGATATCGAACCGGTTCGCGTCGGCGATGCCACCGCGTTCGGTGGGGGTACCCGCGGTACCCTGTTCGGCAAACACCGAACGGGATCGGCGCAGGAACAGCACCAGGACCACCGCCACGATTGCGATACCCAAAATCAGGCCGATGGTTCCCATGATGATCCCTTTCGCCACGCAGCAAGATGGTGGACACCCGCGGTGCCCACCATCCCAGCCTAGCGAACGGCGCTCCCTGGCGCTGGTCAGCGGTGCTACCCCGCGATGGCCGACCGTGTAGTTCGACGGCGTTACCCGGCGCCGGCGACGGTGCTATTCAGCGCTGGTCAGCAGGGCTTCGATCCCGGTAGCCGGCTCGCCGGTGAGCAGCCGGATGTCGTCGGTCACCACGTCAAACTCACCCGCTGCGATCGCCGTATAGGTGGACACCCAGGCGTCCTCCTGCCAGCTCGGCACTCCGTAGTGGGCGCGAGAGGCGTAGGCCTCCTCGACCGTCTCGTTTTCAAATCGGGTGGGTGTACCGGTGTGCCGGGTTAGGGCTTCTGCGACCTCGGCGAGAGTGATCGAGGCGGGTCCGGTCAGCGTGTACGTGTGGCCGCGGTGCGCTGCCGGGTCCAGCAGAATCCGAGTGGCCACCGCCGCAATATCGCGGCGCGCCACCGCGGCCACACGCCCCTCGCCCGCCGGGCCACGAATGACGCCGTTGGCATCGGCGAAGCTCACCAGGGCATCCAGATAGAAGTTATCGCGCAGGATCGTGTAGTTCACACCGCTGGCACGCAGGTGCTGCTCGGTGGCCCAGTGGTCCCGGGCGAGGGTGAAGACCGAATCCTCGGCTGCCCCCACAAACGACGTATAGACGATGTGGGTGACCCCGGCCGCGGCGGCCGCATTGATCATCCCGATATGCTCGGCCACCCGGTCGGCGCTCTCGGCCGCGGACACCATAAACAGCACATCGATGCCGCGCAGCGCATCCTTAGCCTCGGGAGTGTGACCATAGGAGGCGGTTGCAATACTCGCCCCCTCCAGCCGCGGAGCACGACCGGCGCTGCGCACGATCAAACGTTGCTCGCGTCCGGCTTCGGCGAGCGCCGCCGCGACCGCACCTCCCAGTGCACCGGTGGAACCCGTAATGGCAAGGCGAGCGGAGGGAGCAGACATCGATGACCCTTTCGGTTTGGCGTCACACCAGATTGGCAGCGATTCCCGAGAGTTTCGTGGGCGTGACGCAAATGGGATGTGCTTCGCGGGTTCACCCGGCTATGAGTAGATTAGAAACACTCGCGAGCAAGGAGAACACGTGACCACACCCAACGTAACCCTGAACAACGGTGTTGTCATTCCCCAGGTTGGGTTTGGCGTCTATAAGGTCCCCGACGAGGAAACCCGCACCGCGGTTGCTACCGCGCTAGACCTGGGCTATCGCAGCATCGACACCGCCGCGCTCTACGGCAACGAGGCCGGTGTCGGTCGAGCAATCGCCGAATCGGGGCTCACACGTGACGAGCTATTCATCACCAGCAAGGTGTGGAACACCGAACACGGTTTTGACAAGACCCTCGCCGCCTTCGATCGCAGCATGGAACTGCTGGGACTCGACACCCTCGACATGTTCCTGATCCACTGGCCCTGCCCCCAGCAAGATCTGTACCGCGAGACCTGGCAGGCCCTGGAACGGCTCTATGCCGACGGTCGGGTACGTGCGATCGGCGTCTCCAACTTCACCCCCACCCACCTGACCCGACTGCTGGAGGGGGCCGAGGTGGTTCCCGCGATCAACCAGATCGAGCTGCACCCCGCACTGCCCCAGCACGAGGCCGTCGCCTTTCACCGCGAGCATGGAATTGCCACCGAGGCGTGGAGTCCGCTGGCGCGTGGCAAGGGACTGGAGGACCCCGAGATTGCCCGAATCGCAGCCCGGGTGGATCGCAGCCCGGCGCAGGTCATTCTGCGCTGGCACCTGCAGCAGGGCCGCATCGTGATCCCCAAGTCGGTCACCCCGTCCCGGATGGCCGAAAACCTCGCCCTGGACAACTTCGACCTCACCCCGAGTGACCTCGCCCTCATCGATTCCCTGGGCCGTGAGGACGGACGCGTGGGCTCACATCCCGACCGGGTCGAGCCATAATCGAACGCCTCGAACGCTTCCAACTTCCGCTGTGCCTCGCCGCGGTGCTCCTGGGCATCGTGGCGGGTGCCTGGGCTCCGAGACTCGCGCACCCCCTCGAGCTCGCGCTCACCCCGATCCTGGCGCTGCTCATGTGTGCCACGTTCCTTGCGGTCCCACTCGCCTGGCTCGCACCCGCACTGCGCGATGGGCGCTTTATCGGGGCGATCCTCACCCTGAACTTTGTGGTGGTACCGGCGGTGGTGTGGCTGCTGACCCGCACCGATCGCGGGCTTCTGCTGGCCGCATACCCGGTGGACACGGGCATCCGGGTAGGCGTGGTGTTGGTCCTGCTGGCACCGTGCGTGGACTACGTGATCGCGTTCACCGGACTCGCCGGCGGTGCCCGCGACCGTCTGCTTGCGACCGCACCGCTGCTGCTGCTGGTGCAGGCAGTCCTGATTCCGCTCTACCTGCCGCTGATGGTGGGCGGCGACTCCTTCCAGATCGAAGCCGGTCCGTTTATCGAGGCCCTGGTTGTGCTGCTCCTGATTCCGCTGATCGTCGCCGCCGTGGTGCAGGCCACCCGGCGACGCTCCCGCCTCGCGCGCGGCATCGACCGGGCGGGCACCGTGGGCATGGTCCCGCTCATGATGGCCACCCTGTTTACGGTGGTGGGTGCGCAGAGCGCGAAGATCGGCGCGGAGATCATGACGGTGCTGATCGCAGTTCCCACCTATGTCCTGTTCCTGATCGTGATGTTCCCGTTGGGAATCCTGATCGGGAAGCTCTTCGTTCTGGATGTGCCGGGCACCCGCGCGCTCACCATGAGCGGTGCCACCCGAAACTCCCTCGTGGTCCTGCCCCTCGCTCTCGCCCTCCCCGAACCTCTGCAGGCCGCGGCCCTGGTGGTGGTCACCCAGACGCTTGTTGAGCTGACCGGCATGCTCGTCTACGTCCGAGTGGTTCCGCGGCTCATTCGCTAGCTAGCAGACAGGCAGGCAGGCAGGCAGGCAGGCAGGCAGGCAGGCAGGCAGAACGCTAGGCGACCTCGCTGGGCAGCTCAGTCTCTCGCCCGCTGGCCCGTGACGCCCGCGCGGCCAACTCGGCAAAGGCAAGTTTGAGGTCTTCCGGTTCCAACACCTCGACGTCGGCATCCAGCAGCAACAGCCAGCGGGCGACGGCATCGGAATCGGGGGCGGTGATCCGAATCACGCTGCTCCCCTCCCCCGCTCGCTCCACCCTGCCCCAGGCCGGCAGCACCCAGCGGCGCACCCGGGAGAGGTCACGCTCGATCCGCACCACGTACTGCCTCAGGGCAGGTGCGCCGGTGTGCTCACGAACAAAACGGTCCAGATCCATTGCGGGCTCACGACGCGGGACTGAAACCACCGAGGTGATCGCGACCCGCCGGAATCGCTCCAGCGGGATCACCTTCCACTCAGCCGACTCCAACAAAAACACCACCGCATGCCAGGCACCCCGCGAATACGCGAGTCGCAGCGGCTCGATCCGGCGACTAATGACGCGACCTACGGGGTCCGAAAACTCGGCATCCACCCGTCGACGTTCCCGACAGGCGCGGGCGAGTCGGATCAACAGCAGCGGTGGCGGTGCGTCGATGGCCATCCCAGCCAGGTGCGAGATGTCCAGGAAGTCCGCATGCCGGTACAGAGCCTCCATCGTCGAGTCGAGCTTGCCCGGCATGACCGCGCTGATTTTCTCGCTCACCGTGTCCAGGAGCTCATCGCGGTATTCACGATGCATCTTCGCGGCACGCAGTGCGAGCTGCACGGCCACGGCCTCATCCGCGTCGATCACGATCGGCGGTAGGGCGGTGCCAGGGTCGAGGTAGTAGCCGCCGCCGGTTCCGAAGGTGGATTCGATCGGATATCCACCCTCGCGGAGCTGGGCAATATCACGCCTGACGGTGCGCGCGGTGACACCCAGTTGTCGGCCCAGTTGGTCGGCGGACCAACCGTGGCGCTGTTGGAGAAGTGCGAGTAGCCGAAGGAGTCGGCCGGAGGTTTCCCACATGAGAGGTTTTCACTTCCGTTCCGGTTGGTGCCCACTCCGCCCCCGCGGTGTGATGCCGTGCAACCTGTCCTCCAGTGTTGCCGGATACACCCTGTAATCTGCTGGACTCCCAGAGACTCAGAACAAACCGATTGTGATTTAGTCCTAAATGTCCTACATTTAACGCGTGCCAAAAAACACCGCCTCCGCCCCAGCTTCGGCCGACAACTCTGCCCCCGAGAACACGCCGAAATCCGGTGCAAACCGCGGATCGGGCACCCGCACGGTCACGGTACCGCAGCGCGTCGCCGCGGACATCCGGGCCAAGATTGACGCGGATGAGTGGCCCCCGGGCACCCGCATCCCCACCGAGATGACCCTCGCCAAGACCTACGGCATCGGCCGCGGAAGCGTGCGGGAAGCGCTGCGCTCGCTTGTGCACTCGGGCCTCCTGGAGGCACGTGCCGGCGACGGAACCTACGTCCGGGCTCGCAGCGAACTCCAAGTTCAACTGACGCGCCGAGTGACCCCCGATCACCTCGATGATCTGCTTGAGGTACGTGCGCTGCTTGAGCGTCACACGGCACGCCGCGCGGCCGAACGTGCCACACCCGCCGAGCATGCGGCGCTGCGAGAGGCACTGGCCCTGCGCGATGCATCGGATAATGTGAAGGACTACATCGGCCACGACGTGAAATTCCACGAGATCATCGTGCGCGCGGCGGGCAACTCCCTCCTTGCCGACCTCTATGTGGATCTGGACGCGGTTGCTACCCAGCTCGAATCGCTCCCCATCCACGGTGATGATGTTGAGGCATTCCGCGCCTTCCTCACCCACGGACACGAGAGCCACCACGAACTGCTGGATGCGATTATCGCCGGGGATGCCGACCGCGCCGATGCCCTGGCCGCACACCTGGTCGAGTGCGCACGGTCCATGTTCACCCCCGCCGAGCCCTAAGCACTCCGCCTCCCCACGGGCATCCCGGACACTCCCCGTCCCCGGATGCACTGGCAAACACCCCGCCGCAGACCGCTCCCCGAGCGCCCGTCCGCGCCCCCACACTTTTACCTGTCAAACCGAAAGAACACACATGACGACACCCTCAGCCCCACCCACCACAAACCGCGGTGCCCGCACCGGCCTGCTCCTGGTGGGCATCCTGCTCATCGGCGCCAACCTGCGCGCGGCCATCACACCGGTGGGCCCGGTCCTCGGCGATATCCAGATGGATCACGGCATTTCGGCGGCCCTCGCCTCGGTGCTGATCTCGATCCCGCTGGTCGCATTCGCGCTGGTCTCCCCGATTGCCCCGCTGATCGCCCGCAAACTGGGCATGGAGCGGGCGCTCGGCGCCTCGCTCGGGCTGCTCGCCATTGCCATCGTGATCCGTTCGCTGCCCTGGTCCCCGGGCCTCTGGATCGGCACCGTACTGCTGGGTATCGCGATTGCGGTGATCAATGTGGTCCTGCCCTCGCTGATCAAGCGCGACTTCCCCGACCGGGTGGGCAGCGTCACCGGCTGGTACTCGGCGGTGCAGGGTATGGCGGCGGCGATCGCCTCGGGACTCGCCGTCCCGATCGCCGGAGCCGACGGCAGCGGCTGGCGTCTCGCCCTGGGTATCTGGGCCGGGCTCGCGGTGATCGCGTTGGCGGTCTTCTGGCCACAGCTGCGCTCGCGCACCCTGCCGCGCCACGATCGCCCCGCCGCCCTGGATCCGCACCCCGCCCAGTACCGCTCGCCCTGGAAGAGCGCGCTGGCCTGGCAGGTGACCGCGTTCATGGGACTGCAATCCACGGTGTTCTACTCGATCATCACCTGGCTGCCCTCGATCGAACGCTCCGCCGGCATCGATGCCACCACCGCCGGATTCCATCAGTCCGAGCTTCAACTGGTGGGCGTGCTCTCAACCATCACCGCGGCGGCACTGGTGCAGCGCTCCCAGAGCCAGAGTCTGCTGGCGCTGGGATCCGCGCTGTTCTCGGCCGCTGGCGTGATCGGCGTGCTGTTCAACCCGAGCCTTGCGGTCCTCTGGGCCGCGCTGCTGGGTGCCGCCGGTGGGGCGTCGATCGTGATCGTGCTGAGCATGTTTGGTCTGCGCACCTCGCACCACGGCCAGGCCGCCGCACTGTCCGGCATGGCCCAGTCGATCGGTTACCTGTTCGCAGCCTTTGGCCCGATCGTGATCGGACTGATCCACGATGCCACCGGCTCCTGGCAGACCCCGCTGTTGGTACTCCTGGGGATCGTGATCGCCCAGGCGATCTTCGGCATGCTCGCCGGCCGCAACCGGGTCATCGGACTGCACGAGCCGGTGCCCGCGGGATAACCTGCCCGACAGCGCACTGACCCACGGTTCCCGGATCGTCTCTCGCGTCGCCGCGGGACATCCCCGCACACACGGCGGAGCCGCTTGATATCAAAACGAGGCCGCCACCCGGATCCGGGTGGCGGCCTCGTTTTATGCGGTGCTAGCGGTGCTAGCGGCGCGAGGTCGGGCGGGTGACTCGGGCGGCGGCGCTCACGCCGCGCTCACGGGTTCCCACATCGATCGCGTCATCGCGAGAATCCGAGGCGGTTCCCACCGGGGTGAGGTAGCGCTCGATCGAGTCGTCCATCTCCTCCAGCCACGGGGTATGGTGCACGGCCGCCATGGTGCCGGTCATCACCGAGGGGTAGGTCTTATCCCGATAGCGGGCGATATCCACCTGCTTATCGTGCTGCCAGGACTGGAAGATCCGCACAACCTCGTCGAGATCGAACATCGGGTAGTCGGTGCGCTCGATCAGATCGCGAATATAGTTCGCCTGATAGACGACCTCGGAGTCGTGGTCCGGCAGCGCCGCATACTCGGCCAGCCAGTGACGGATATCCGCGGCCCGATCCTCGGCATCCGGCAGGGCGATGCGGCCCAGGATCACGTCGCGCACAAACCAGGCCTGCGCGTCGAACATGTTGAAGGTGAACCACTGGTCCTGCGCGCCCACATAGAACAGGTTCGGGTTGCCCTGCCACACGGTGCCCTTGTACAGTCCGTCCGGATACAGGTTGTTCGGGGAGGATAGCGCGAGCGAGTCCGGCAGGAACGGGTACTTGTGGAGGTAGCCGGTGCAGAGCACCACGGCGTCAACCTCGCGCACCGATCCGTCGCGGAAGGTGACGGTGCTGCCATCGAAACCGACCGCGAGCGGCAGCTCCTCAACCCCGGCGGGCCAGTCGAAGCCCATCGCGTGCGAGCGGTAGCTCAGCGTCACGAGCTCGGCACCCATCTTGTGGGCCTGCATCCCGATGTCCTCGGCCGAATAGCTGGCACCGATCATCAGCACACGCTTGCCGGCCAGGCGCTCGGCGCCGCGGAAATCGTGGGCGTGCATGACCTCACCGGTGAAGTTCTCCAGCCCCTCGAAATCGGGCACGTTGGGGAAGGAGAAGTGCCCGGAGGCAACGATGATCCGGTCGAAGTGCTCGGTGGTGGTTTCGCCATCGGCGAGGTTTTCCGAGGCCACGGTGAAACCATCCGCGGTTTCCTGGGTCCAGCGCACAATCGTGTTGAAACGTACGAAGCGTCGCACGTCGCTCGCCTCAACTCGGCCGGCGATGTAGTCCCACAGCACCGCGCGCGGCGGGTAGGAGGAGATCGGCTTTCCAAAGTGCTGATCGAAGGAATAGTCGGCAAATTCCAGGGCTTCCTTGGGCCCGTTTGACCACAGGTTGCGGTACATGCTGGAGTGCACGGGCTCGCCGTGCTGGTCGATTCCGGTGCGCCACGAGTAGTTCCACTGTCCGCCCCAGTCGGCCTGCTTTTCAAAACAGACAATTTCGGGGATCTCGGCGCCGCTTTCGCGTGCTGCCTCAAAGGCGCGCAACTGCGCCATTCCACTCGGTCCCGCTCCAATAATCGCAATGCGTTCTACCACGACATCCTTTCCGGCCCTCGGCCTCAGTTCGGCATGTTTTGGTGAGGGGAAATCACCTGCGAAAGTTGCCTCTGTGCGAACGGCCGGCGCGGGTCCCACATGGGTTCCGGCAGCTATAAACCGACGCTCCGGGCAACCCCGCAACGTCACCCATCCTAACAAAATGGCTGGTTGTGCGGCGATTCACCGTGGACGATATGCGCCTAAACCCCTGGTCAAGCGGTCGTTATTTATATTCTGAGTATGCGAAAAATAGTGCCAAATGGGCAACTTTGGATGCGTTTTATGCACCCAGCAGCACCGCCCGTGCGAGTCCTGGAATCGAGGTTCGAGGCATCCAAATTGGGGGATGGGATCGGTCTCGACGAATGCTCGGCAAACGACACATCTTCACGATGAATTCGGCCAATAGATTTTGGCGTTCACCGGAGCCAATTCACCATCGGCTGGTAGAATTGGGGGGACTCAGCTAATGAAAGGACACGCCATGACTCAGCTCGCAGCAGGTGCCGATGAACACGCAGTGTCCCGCCCCCTGGGACCATCCACAGATGAGGCCGAACAGAACCTTTCGTTCGCCCGAGCAGCGCTCGGCGCAGCGGGGCACGAGGTCGTAGACGATCGCCTTCGCCAGATCCTCACCGACCGCGCACACGGGCTCGTCTCGGGAGACGAAGCACGTGAAATCGCGCTGAGATACTTTGACTCCGCACAGACAATGACTGATTCGGCAACGACTCCACCGACAACATCCCCAGAATGAAACCCGCCAGGGAACGTGCCTGGGATGACTACTTCATCCCAGGTACTACTGTCTTAAGGAACCTCTTTATTAGCGAGCCTGAACCGTTCGGCATCGAGAACCCTGCCACTCTGCGTGAACGCGAGGAGTTCTTTACGTCCCTTCGAATTATCGAGCTTCGCGAGCATCCAATCGACGGGCACTTTGACTACGCGCATTTGAAAGCCATCCACCGTCATCTCTTCCAAGACGTCTATGAGTGGGCCGGCGAGGAGAGAACCGCTCCCACCGGCGGTTTCATGTCCAAAGACGGACACCGGTATTTTCCGGCCGGGCAACCGCTCACCGATGCGGCCGAGGTTCAGTTTCATCGAATTGCTGCCCACGACTATTTCCGCGGCCTGTCACGTCGAGCTTTCGTTGATATGGTCGCCGAGGTCTGGGGCGAGTTGAACGTCATCCACAGCTTTCGTGAAGGAAATACGCGAACTCAACTCGTGTTTTTTGCTCAGCTCATCGCCCACGCTGGCTGGAATCTCAATCATTCCCTGTTTGAACCATCAAACTCGTTCCGTGACGAATTCATCCGGGCCAGGTTTGAGTCTCAAGATTCCGGAAGCAACATATCGCTGGCGAAAGTACTTGACCTTGCCATCACGTCAGCGCCAAGATCTTCCAATTGACGCTCGCTAGACTGGACCGATGGATCCCCGATTGCCGCCCTGGTGGGGCACCCTGTTTGACCCGTCGGACACCGCGCAGGCACGCGTTGAGGACGATGTGGAAAATGCCGACTATGCGGCGGGGATTGTGACCCTGGGTTCTGCGCGCTGGCGCATCCGCACCGCGCGGCTCACCCCGACCAAGCCGGGCGGATTTGTCTCGGCTTGGCGGCGCGGCGAGGGCGGCATCACCGAACCCTTTACCGCCGACCCAACCCTCGCCGGGATGATCGTGTTCATCGAGGATCGCGAGCACCGTGGAGCCTTTATCTGGGACACCGCAACACTCACCGAACTCGGGATACTCCATTCGTCGGCCCATCCGGGTAAGCGCGGATTTCGGGTGTATCCGAGCTGGTGTACCGGGCTCAACCGGCAGGCCGAGGCTACCCAGCGTCGTCAGGCCGCGGGGTTTGTAGAGCTTCGCGCCTGAGTGTGTTGGATCTGAGCGTATCGGACCTGCGCCTGTCGAATCCGAGCCTGCCGAATCAGCGCCGTCGCCGCGAGCACCACGAGGGTAACCGTCCCGACGGCTAGGAGCAGCAGGCCGATTTCGGTTGCCACCACGGTTCCCGCGGGCGCCAAGCCGGGCTCGATACCCCGGTCCTCGGCGATGCGGTAATCGATCCCCGAAATCAGCTGCGCGACCATCACCGCCAGCAGCCCTGCCCCGGCGACGACGGCGGCGATCACTGTGAGACGTCTCAGCATGCTGTTCCCCATTTCATCAAGGTCTCGGTTCGCGCGCCCCCGCGCTCCCTCGATGGGGCAACACTATCCAGAATTCGCTGGGAATGTGCCGCCTCAACGAAAAGTGAGACCTACCGGTCCTTGGCGATCGGGGCGAAGGTCGCACCGGTGATCCGGGCGAGGTCTGCGGGGGCGAGTTCGATATCGAGGCCGCGGCGACCGCCGGACACAAACACGGTGTCGTAGAGCTGGGCCTCCTCGTCGATAACCGTGGGCAGCGGCGTCTTCTGACCCACCGGACTGATCCCACCCACGATGTAGCCGGTCTTACGCTCGGCCAGGCCGGTGTCCGCGAGTTCCGCCTTCTTGCCGCCCACGGCCTGGGCGAGCGCCTTCAGGTCGAGCATCCCGGCCACCGGCACGACCGCGACCGTCAGGGTACCGTCCACGCTGGCCACCAGGGTTTTGAAGACACGGGCGGGGTCCAGGTCGAGCTTGCTGGCGGCCTCCAGCCCGAAGTTTTTCTCGGCCGGATCGTGATCGTACTCGTGTGCGATCACCTCGATCTTTGCCTCGGCGAGCGCACGCAGCGCGGGGGTCCCGGCCGAGGCCGGAGTCTTCTTGGCCATGCGGCACCTTTCACCAGAAAACGCGGGACCTCCAGGCTAGCAAGGGCGCCGACCCGGGTGGTCCCGCACGTCGCTAAAACGGCCAGATGACCGGCACGTAGAACACCGCAACCGCCAGGAAAAACAGCAGCAGGGGCAGGCCCAGCTTCCAGTAGTCGCCGAAGCGGTACCCGCCGGGTTCCAGCACCATCGTGTTGGCGGGCGTCGCCACCGGGGTCAGGAATGCGGCGGCCCCGGCCACGGTGAGCGCCATCATGAACGGCAGCACCGATACCCCCAGATCCCCGGCGACGACCAGCGCGATCGGGGCCACGATCAGCACCGTGGCGGTGTTAGAAATCAGCTGACCCAGCACCATCGTGAGCGCGCAGATCGCCAGCAGTGCCAGGTGCGGGGATCCGTCCCCCACGATGCCCAGCAGTCCCGTGGCCAGGAGGTCGGCGGTCCCGGTCTGGACCACGGCGGTCGAGAGCGGGATCATCCCACCGATCAGCACGATCGTAGTCCAGGAGATGCTGCGGTAGGCCCGCGGCGGGGTCACCACCCCGGTCACCACCAGGGTCATCGCGGCCGCGAGACCGGCGATGGCCGGCGGCACAATCCCCGTGGCCAGCAGGATGATCATCGCCAGCAGGGTGAACATCGCCCGCTTGGCACCGATGCCCAGGGGCACCCCGCGGCGCAGCATGTCCGGCTCGTCCACCACCAGCATGCCCGGGGTCGCGACCTCGTGGGTCAGATCCGACCAGGTGCCGGTCAGGAGCAGGGTGTCCCCCGCCATCAGCACCGTATGTTCCTCGGTGATGTTCTCGCCGCCGCGCTGAATCGCCAGGATCACCAGCGAGCCGCTGCCGGTCACCATCCCCGGATAGGCGTGGGTCCCGATCAGCTCCGACCGCGGCGCGACCACAACCTCGGAGATGCCCTTCTTAGCGCCGATCAGGCGGGAGCCGCCATCCAGATCGTACTGTTCGCGCAGCGTCTCGGCGTGGGCACGCAGATCCCCCATCGGCGCACGAAACGGCCGGGTCGGCAACAGAAAGCGGCCGAAGAACACCACAATCAGCAGGGTGCCCACCAGCAGCGGAATACCCACCAGGGCAAACTCGAAAAACCCGAACGGGCGCGCGCCGGCGTTTGCAGCCTGCTCGCTCACGATGATGTTGACGGGGGTACCGGTCAGCGCAAGCAGCGAGCCCGCATGGGCGGCGAAGGCCAGCGGAATCAGCATCTGCGAGGGCGCGAGTTTGGCTCGGATCGCCACCACCACAACCACCGGAACCAGGGCCGCTACCGCGCCGTTGACGCTGATCAAAGCCGTGGCGATTGCCCCGAGAATGCCCACCACCAGAATCAGCGTGGAGCGCTTTTCGCCGGCGCGGCTGATGACCTGGGTGCTCACCCAGGTGGTCACCCCGGTGGATTCCAGCGCCTCGCTCACCACAAACAGTGAGGCGATAAAGATGACGGTGGGATCCCCGAACCCGGCCGTCACCTCGCCCAGACTCAGCACCCCGGTGGCCCACAGCGCGAGGCTCACCCCGAGCGCCACGACTCCCAGCGGAACGCGATTCGACATGAACGCGGCGATCGCGAGCGCCAGGATGATCAGTGTTGCCGCCATATATGCCCCCGTCTCGACAGAACCTCCCGGCTCAACCATCGGGCCACCTCAGGAAAATGCGGGGTTTCACCCCACCCTAGCGAGGCCACACTCGCTTTCGCGGCAGGGCACCACACCTTGGCAGAACAGATGTGAGGTACTGTCGCGCATGCTCTCGAATCCCGGTGTTTTTGCCCGGTTCGGGGTGTGACTCGACCCGATCAGCGGCGACTGAAAGAATGGGGGTATGAGTGCAACGCTGGGTGTCCACGACATCGCCGGGGGCTACGGCCACCGCATCCTCTTCGAGGGCCTGAACCTGACCGTCACCGAGGGCGACGTGATCGGCGTCGTCGGCGTCAACGGTGCCGGAAAGTCCACCCTGCTGCGGGTGCTCGCGGGCCTGGTCCCCCCGGTTTCCGGATCGATCACCCGCTCCCCCGCCGACGCGTTTGTGGGGTACCTCCCGCAGGAGCGCGAGCGGGTCGAGGGCGAGACGATCACCGCGTATATCGAGCGCCGCACCGGCTGCGCCGACGCCCAGGCGGAGATGGATTCCGCCGCGCTCGCGCTGGCCGATCCCGATCCCACCGGAGCCAACGCCGACGCCTATGACCGCGCGCTCGGCCGCTGGCTGGCCAGCGGGGCCGCGGACCTCGAGGACCGCATTCCCGAGGTGCTCGCCGACCTGGGCCTGGATCTCCCCATCGAGACCGCGATGACCGCGCTCTCCGGTGGGCAGGCGGCCCGCGTGGGCCTCGCCGCCCTGCTGCTCTCCCGGTTCGATATCGCGCTGCTGGATGAGCCCACCAACGACCTCGACCTCGACGGGCTGGAGCGCCTGGAGGGCTTCATCCGGGGCCTGCGCGGCGGGGCCGTGCTGGTCAGCCACGACCGCGAGTTCCTCGGCCGGGCGGTCACCAAGGTCCTCGAACTCGACCTGCATCAGGGCCGTAACTCGCTCTTCGGCGGCGGCTACGACGCCTACCTGGAGGAACGCGAAACCGCCCGCCGCCAGCGTCGCGAGGCCTATGAGGAGTACGCCGACACCAAGGCAGACCTGGTCTCGCGGGCGCGCACGCAGCGCGAGTGGTCAAGCCAGGGTGTGCGCAACGCGATGAAGAAGTCGCCCGATAACGACAAGATCCGCCGCAAAGCCTCGGTGGAATCCAGCGAGAAGCAGGCGCAGAAGGTGCGCCAGATGGAGAGCCGAATTTCCCGCCTGGAGGAGGTCGAGGAGCCGCGTAAGGAGTGGAAGCTCGAGTTCACCATCGGCCAGGCTGCGCGCTCGGGCGCCGTGGTGTGCACCCTGGATGCGGCCACCCTGGATCGCGGCGGCTTCGTATTTGGACCGGTCAGCGCGCAGGTCAACGGCGGCGACCGGATCGGTATCACCGGGGCCAACGGCGCCGGCAAGTCCACCCTGCTCGCGCTGCTGCTCGGGCGGCTCACCCCGGATAGCGGACGCGCCTCGCTCGGCTCCAGCGTCGCGATTGGCGAGGTTGATCAGGCCCGCGCGCAGCTGGTCGGTGATGCCTCCCTGGCCGAAACGATGGCCGCGCGGCTGCCCGAGCTGGAAATCGGCGAGGTACGTACCCTGCTAGCCAAGTTCGGACTGCGCGCCGACCACGTGGATCGTCCGGTGGACGAGCTCTCCCCCGGTGAGCGCACCCGGGCCGGGCTCGCGCTGCTTCAGGCCCGCGGCGTTAACCTGCTGGTGCTCGATGAGCCGACCAACCACCTCGACCTGGCCGCGATCGAACAGCTTGAGCAGGCATTGGAAAGCTACACCGGCACCCTGCTCCTGGTCACCCACGACCGCCGGATGCTGGAAAACGTGCGTTTGACGCGTCGCTGGCAGATGGCCGACGGCCGACTGAGCGAGGGGCTGGTTTAGCCGCTCTCGCCCAGCCGGGCGATTGCCTCGGCTCGGGAGGAGACCCCGAGCTTGGCGAAGAGGTTGTTGGTGTGGGTCTTGACCGTGGAGAGCGAGACAAACATTGCCTCGGCGATCTCGCGGTTGCTCGCGCCCTGCCCCATCCGCTCGAGCACGTCGCTCTCGCGCTCGGTCAGTCCGGCCTCGCGGGCGAGGGTCTGCAGGGCCGAGCGCTGCCCGAGCCCACGGATCATCACCGCGGCCACCTCGGGGGCAAATGTCTGCTGCCCGGCGACCGTGGCGGTCAGGGCGGCGAGGATCTGCTCGCGGCCCGCACTCTTGGTCAGGTAGCCGGAGGCACCGGCCGACAGCGCCCCGGCGATCGAGGAGTCATCGGCATAGGTGGTGAGCACCAGCACGGCGGTACCGGGGAGTTCGGCGCGGATCTGCTGGGTCGCCGCCGCACCATCCAGGATGGGCATGCGCAGATCCATCAGCACCACGTCGGGCCGGGTTTCCCGAGCGAGCGCCACGGCCTGCTCACCGTTTTCGGCGGTGCCCACCACGCTCACGCCGGGTGAGTATTCGAGGATCGTGGCCAGGCCATCGCGCACGGTGGCCTGATCATCGGCTACCAATACCCGGATGTCCGTGGAGTCGCTCATCAGCAGGGGCCCTTCGCCAGGCCCGGCGGTTTTTCCGGGCACTCTAGTATCCCAGACCCCGGGAATCTCGGCCCGCATTAGCGATACTCGATTTCGCCGGTGACGACCCAGTCGCCCTCCACCTCACCCGCGCTGAGTGTCCCACCCAGGGCGCTAAATCGCTCGCGCAGGCCGCCCAGGCCGTGACCGCCCGAGGGGATTGCCGACCCGGCGGCCCCGGCGACCGGGGCACCGGTGGAGATCCGCACCAGCGCACGGTTCGCCGAGGCTTCCACCCGCACCGTGCTGGCAGCTCCGGGAGCATGCTTACGGGCGTTTGTCAGAGCCTCGGTCACGGCCGCCCGCAGCGCGTCGGTGACCGCCGCGGGCACGGTGTCCAGATCCCCCTCGGTTTCGATGGTGACCGCGTGACCCAGCGCATCCGCGTGCCGTTTCAGGGTGTCCAGGGCCTCGGCCAGCGAGCCGGATTCGCGCAGCGCGGCCACCGCCCGGCGCGCATCCTCCAGCCCCTCCTGGGCGAGGGTGCGTGCGCCACGGATGCGCTCACGCAGCGCCGGATCGGCCGACTGTGCCTCGGCAATCACGTCGATCGCATCCAGCTGCATGACCAGTCCGCCCAGCGAGTGCGCCAGCACATCGTGCAGGTCGCGGGCCAACCGGGTGCGCTCGGCGAGCGCCGCGGTTTCCGCGCGCTGCACGAGCAGTGCGCGGTCGGCCTCACGCTCGGTGGAGGCCATCCGGCGCATCAGCGAGACGCCCACCACCCCGACCAGGCTGATCAGCAGCGGCAGATCGTTGGGTTCAATCCCCGGGGCGAACAGGCGCGCAATGAGGTAGCCCGCGAGCCCGATCGCGCCGACCCAGAGCGTGCGCGGAATCGGGATCCAGGGCGATCCCAGCAGCACAAACACCGCCACCGGAACCACGATCGATGCGCCGCCCGAGCCCAGCCCGCCGGCGACCCCGCCGAGAATAACAATCAGTGACCACGCGCGGAAGAACTCGGTATCGCTCAGCCGAGGCCAGTAGAACGCGGCCAGACACCACAGCACGCAGGCGATCAGCGTGAGCACAATCGCGGTGGTCTTGGTGGCAAACGGCCCGGCCAAACCAAAGGTAGCGGCCACCGCGGCGACCACTCCGAAGAGGTGCACGATCATCCGTGCGAGGGTACGCCCGGGGCTCACCACACGGTCGGAGTGCCGGTGCGCGGGGGCGGGACTGGTCAGGCTCATGACTCAATCATGCGTGATTTACCCATCAAAGGAAGGCTTAGACCTTGATCTCCACCCGTTTCTCCACCCGGATGGTTGATCCGCCGAGGTGGGTGCCCCGAGCAGACTGAAGACATGGAAATTCTGATCAATGTTGTTATTAGCGTCGTCATCCTCGCCTGGCTGCTCATCAACCAGCTGCGGGTCAAGCCCCTCACCACCTCCCACAAGCTGTGGATCATTCTGGCGGCTATCGGTGTGGCCCGTGCCTATGGGTTTCTGGCAGATCACCCGCTGACCGTCAGCGACGTTCTCCTCACCCTGGTGAGCATCGCGATCGGTGCCGGCATCGCCCTGTACCGTGCCCACACCGTGCGCCTCTGGTCGGATAACGGCACCGCGATGCGTCAGGGATCCTGGCTCACCGGCGTCCTGTGGATCGTGGGTATCGCCCAGCACCTCCTGGTTGACCTGTTCGTCGCCGAGGGCCTGGGTGTTGCTACCCTGACCTTCTACCTGGCCCTGATGCTCGCCGTACAGCGCTTCGCAATCAACAACCGTGCCGTCAAGATGGGCCTGATCAAGCCCGGTGAGGTCATCACCAGCCGGTCCAGCCGCCCCGCCCGCGCACGCTAAACCCCAACAACATTTCCACACGCCCCCGGTCGCCCAGCGGCCGGGGGCTCTGGCATGTCCGAGGCGGTGCGCTGATAGGCTCGGGGGATGAAGATCCTGTTCGATGCACGCTACATCCGTACCGATTTTCACGACGGGATCAGCCGCTATTCGGCCAGTCTGGCGGCGGCACTGTCCGAGCTCACCCCGGTGACCTTCCTGATCCACGATCCGGCGCAGCGCGACTCGCTGCCGGCGGACGCAGACACCCTGCTGATTCACGCGCCGACATCCTGGCGCGAGCCCTTCACCGCGCGCATCCTCAACCGCTATCGCCCGGACGTGGTGTTCTCGGCGATGCAGACCATCGGTGCCGCCGGGCGAAAGTTTGGCCTGGTGCTGACCCTGCACGACATGATCTACTACCGCCACCGCACCCCTCCGAAAAACCTGGCGTGGCCCATCCGGCTCGGCTGGCGAGCGTTCCACCTGTCCTATCTGCCGCAGCGCATCACGCTGAATGCCGCCGATGTGGTGGCCACCGTGAGCGAGACCTCGAAGGCGGACTTTGAGCGGGTGAAGCTCACCCGTCGCCCGGTTGTGGTGATCCCCAATGCCCCGCAGCCGCGCGGCGATGCCCCGCTCGCCGATACCTCCCAGGCTCCGCGCAACCTCGTGTATATGGGCTCGTTTATGCCCTACAAAAACGTGGAAACCCTGATTCGGGCGATGGGCGACCTGCCCGAGCACACCCTGCACCTGCTCAGCCGGATCACCCCCGAGCGCCGGGCCGAGCTGGAGGAGCTGATCCCCACCGGTGCCAGCGTGATCTTCCACAACGGGGTGACCGACGCCGAGTACGAGGCCATGCTGCAGAACCGGGCGATCCTGGTGACCGCCAGCAAGGATGAGGGCTACGGGCTTCCGGTGGCCGAGGCACTCGAGCTCGGCGTACCCGCGGTCATCAGCGATATGCCGATCTTCCGCGAGGTTGCCGGCGACGGTGCCCTCTACTTCGACGTCAATGCCCCCTCGCAGGCGGCCGCCCGCATCCTCGAACTCGACGATGATGCGCGCCGCGCCGAACTCGTGGCCGCCGGGACCGCACACATCAAGACCTTCAGCTGGGCGCGCTCGGCCCAGACCCTGCTCACCACGCTCGAGGCGATCCACGAACACCGCAGCACCCGGCCGTAACACGGCCCGCCACACCCTGGCAGCTTCGAGGCGACGGGCATAGGCTGAGGGATACGCCGCGCTTCGGCGACGTCACTCGGCTATTGGAGACTCCCCTATGACCCTTTCCATCCCGCAGATCCTGCTCAACTCCGGTCGTCAGATGCCCCAGCTGGGCCTCGGCGTCTGGCAGGCCACCGACGATGAGGCAGAGCGCGTGGTGCACTATGCCCTCGCCGAGGCCGGGTATACCCACATTGATACGGCCGCAGGCTACGAGAATGAGGCCGGTGTGGGGCGCGCGATCGCCCGCGCGGGCCTGGACCGGGACGACCTGTTTGTCACCACCAAGCTGCGCAACCAGGACCAGGGCTATCAGCAGACCCTCGATGCGTTCTCGGTGAGCCTCGACAAGCTGGGCCTCGACTATGTCGACCTGTACCTGATCCACTGGCCGCTGCAGAACGACCAGCGCCGCATCGACACCTGGCGCGCGCTCGAGGAGATCCGCGACTCGGGCCGGGTGCGCTCGATCGGTGTCTCCAACTTTGAGCAGGTTCACCTCGACCAGCTGCGGGCGGCCGGGGCTTCCGTGCCCGCGGTCAACCAGATCGAGCTGCACCCCGGGTTCAACCAGGACGAGCTGCGCGAGCGTGCGCTGACCGACGGCACCGCGATCACCTCGTGGAGCCCGCTGGGTGGCACCTCGAACTCGGGATGGGGTCCGGGCAGCAAGCCCAACACGGTGCTGACCGATCCGGTGATCGCCGAGATCGCCGCCGCCCACGGCCGCTCGGCCGCGCAGGTCATCATCCGCTGGCACCTGCAGAACGGTCTGATCGTGATCCCCAAGTCGCTCTCCGAGGCGCGGATTTCCGAGAACATTCAGGTGTTCGACTTCGAGCTGAGCGCCGAGGAACTCGCGCGGATCACCCACCTGCCGCAGACCGGCCGGGTGGGTGCCGACCCGCTGGTGGCCAACTTTGGAGCCCCCGCCGAGTAGTCCCGGGCACGATAAAGCCGGCCGGATCCTCGAGATCCGGCCGGCTTTTTCTGCGGGGTTATTTACCGAGCTTGGCGACCGAGTCGGCCAGCTGCGGGACAACCTCATCCAGGGTCAGTTCGAGCGCGCGGATGGTCCCGGCGCTCGATCCGGCCATGACGATGCCCTCGGGGTCGGCGAAGATCGCGCGACCGTCCTTGACCATCGGCAGTGCCTGGATCAGCGCGTCATCCTTGATGGCCTGCAGCGGGTAACCAATCGTGGTGAGGACCGCGGTGTCCGCGTCCATCGCCGGGACCTGCTCAACCGATACCGGGGCGTAGAATCCCTGCGCGGGCAGCGCCTTGATGGTCGGGTTCAGCACAAACCCGAGGTCGCCGTACAGGTCGAAGCGGGCGTCGCCGGGCAGGCTGGCACCATAGGCGTCACCGAATTTGGAGCCCGAGGTGAAGGTCTTTCCGGCAAACTCGGGGTGCTCGCTGCGGATGGTGGCGATCTTGTCCTCGAGGCCCTTGATCAGGGTTTCGCCCTCCTTCTCCTTGCCCAGCACCTTGGCGATCATCCGGGTGTGATCGGTCCACTTGACCGCGTAGTCCGGGGTGCCCTTGACGGCGCTCACGGTCGGGGCGATCTCGTTCAGCCGCTGCCAGACCTTCTCGTCCAGGGCCGCCCGCACGTTGAGGATCACGTCGGGGTTGAGGGACTGGATCTGCTCATAGTTCAGGGTTGCGTCGGTGCGCGGGATCAGCACCGGGGTGTCCTTCCCAAACTCGGCGGTGGCCCAGGGACCCACCCCCTTATTCTTCTCACCGAAGGACTGCCAGTCGTAGATTGCCACCGGCTTCACGCCGAGCGAGAGTGCCACCTCGCCGTCGGACCAGCCCAGCGCCACGACGCGCAGCTGCTTGCCGTCCTTGGGCTTGGGGATATCGATCTTGCCAAAGTTGGTGTCTACCGAGGCGAGGAGGTCGCCGGAGGCGGGTTTGTCACCCAAATTTTCGCCGGTGGCACACGCGGTGAGCGCGAGCCCGGCCACGGTGAGCGCCGCCAGGGCGGTCAGGGTGCGACGCACCAGGGAGGTACGGGACATGATTCCTCTTTCTCTCGGGAATGGTTCGGACGGGTAGGGCTAGGGTGTGCCGGAAGAGGAGGCGACCGCCCCCTGCGCGCGCGGCACGATCAGTGGGGTTCCGGTTTCGGGGTCGGGGATGATCCGGGCACGCACCCCGAAGACCCGCTCGACGGTTTCCTCGGTCAGGACCGCGGCCGGGGCACCCTCGGCGACGATGGTGCCCGCGTGCAACGCAATCAGGTGGGTCGCATAGCGGGCGGCCTGATTGAGGTCGTGCAGTACGGCAACCAGGGTCCGGCCGTCGCGGTGCAGCCGGGCGCACAGTTCCAGAACCTCGATCTGATGGGCCAGGTCGAGGAAGGTCGTGGGCTCATCCAGCAGCACAATCGGGGTGTCCTGGGCGAGGACCATCGCGATCCACACCCGCTGGCGCTGTCCGCCGGAGAGCCTGTCCACGGTGGCCGAGGCCAGGTCGCTCAGTCCGGTGTCCTCCAGGGCGCGGGCAACCTTCGCCTCGTCCTCGGCGGACCACTGCCTGAACACACCCTGGTGTGGATGCCGCCCCCGCGACACCAGGTCGATCACGGTGATCGCCTCGGGGGCCACCGAGGACTGCGGCAGCAGTCCCACCCGGCGCGCCAGCTCCTTGGTCCGCAGCGCCTTGATGTCCGCGCCGTCCAGCAGCACCCGGCCGGACTCGACCGGGAGGATCCGGGCGAGGGACTTCAGCAGAGTGGACTTGCCGCACGCATTGGGTCCCACGATCACCGTGAACGATCCCGGCGGGATGGTGACGCTGAGCTCGGGCAGGATCGGGTTCTGGCCGTAGCCGACCCGCAGGGAGACCGCTTCGAGGGTGGATTCGGGTGCCATGGGTTAGGCCTTTCGCAGACGGGAAATCAGCATCCAGACGAGGTATCCGCCTCCGAGCACCACGGTGACCACGCCGACCGGAAGCTGGACCGGGGCGAGCAGGGTGCGGGCGACCAGATCGCTGATGACGAGGAGGGCGGCCCCGAGGAACGCGGTGGGCAGCAGCGGGATGCCGGGGCCGCGGCAAAGTCGCAGCGCGATCTGCGGGGCGACCAGCGCGACAAACGCGATCGGTCCGGCCACCGCGGTGACGGCGGCGGTCAACACCACGCCGAGGCCGAGCAGCGCAACCCGGAGGAGTTTTATGTTCACGCCGCGTCCCGAGGCCGTCTCCACGCCGAGACCCAGCATGCCCGCCTGACGCCAGAGCGCGAGCAGCAGCGGGAGGCAGATCAGGGTGATCAGGATGGTGGGGGTCAGATCGATCCAGCGGATTGTATTGAGCGAGCCCGCACCCCACACCTGGGCGGTGATCGCGGCCTCGAGTTTGACCGTGATCATCAGGTAGGAGTTGATCGCCCCGAGCATCGCGCTGACCCCGATGCCGATTACGATCAGTCGGTATCCGTGCAGGCCGTGGCGCAGCGCCAGCAGGTAGACCAGCGCGCCGGTTGCGGTGCCGCCGATCAGCGCGCCCACGGTGGTCCCGGTGGAACCGCCGCCGACCACGAGCATCGAGAGCAGCGCGCCGGTGTATGCCCCGGTGTTGAAGCCGATGATGTCGGGGCTGCCGAGCGGGTTGCCGGTGAGGGTTTGGAACACCGCGCCGCTCATCGCCAGGGCGATTCCGCCGAAGAGTGCCATCAGCACGCGCGGGAGGCGCCAGTCCAGGACGATCCGGGTGGTTCCGGGGTCGGCGTGGCCGGTGAGCGCCGCCCAGACATCGCCGAGGGACAGCGGCAGATCGCCGATGGTGAGCGAGTAGCCGGCCACGCCGAGGGCGACGATCAGGCAGGCGAGGCCGACCCAGAATGAGCGACGGTGGATGCGCAGGCTCAGGCCGCGCACGCGGAAAACGCGCTCGCCCGAGGCGCGCAGGGTGGGAGCAATGGGTGCCGAGTTCACAGTCCCTTCGCCTCCTTTCGGCGCACGAGCCAGATCAGGATCGGGGCTCCGAGGAACGCGGTGACAATCCCCACCGGCAGCTCCGACTGCACCAGCACACGGCCGATCATGTCGGCGGTGAGGAAGATGATGGGCGCGCCGATCATGCTCAGCGGAATGACCCAGCGCTGGTCCGGCCCCACCAGCGAGCGCACCGCGTGCGGGGCCATCAGCCCGAGGAAGCCGATTGGGCCGACCGCGGCGGTGGATGCCCCACAGAGCACGGTGATCACGATGATCGAGACGGCGCGCAGCAGCGCGACCCGGGTCCCCAGCGAGCGGGCGACCTCGTCGCCGAGGGCGAGCGCGTTGAGCGAGGAGGACAGGGTGAGCGCAATCAGGAGTCCCAGAATCAGGAACGGTGCGACGGCGATCACTGTGTCCATCTGGCGGCCCTGCAGGGATCCGGCTGCCCAGAAGCGCAGCTTGTCAAAGGCTTCGGGCGTGAGCAGGGTGATCGCCGAGCTGATGCCGGTGAAGATCGCACCGAGCGCGACACCGGTGAGGACGAGTTGGACCGGGCTGGCGCCGTGGCGTCCGGCGGTCCCGATCAGATACACCGCGACGCTGGTGACCAGTGCCCCGCCGAGTGCCCACCACACCTGGCCGAGCGTGCCGCCCGCGCCGAAGAACGCGGCACCGATGACCACACACAGGTAGGACCCGGCGTTGACCCCGAGGATGCCGGGGTCGGCGAGCGGGTTGCGGGTGATCGCCTGGATTAGCGCGCCGCTGGCACCGAGTCCGGCCCCGACGATCAGCGCCAGGATAGTGCGGGGAACGCGATAGTCGCGCACGATGATCCCGGTCGCGTCAACCTGTCCCCCGGTGAGCGCAGCCCAGGTCTGGGCGACGCTGAGTCGTCCCGACCCAACAAAAAGACTCAGCACCGCCAGCAGCACCAGGATGATGATTCCGAGAATCAGGATGAGGGTACGCGAGCGTGCCGATCGGAGGGTGCCGTGCGCGGTTTTCGCGGCACGGGGCACCGGGAGTGCGCTCATGCGGGGATCTCTTGTCTTTCGATGACCGAGCGCGAATTCAGCCCAGCCTTACCTAACTTCAAGGCTATAGGCGGTCAATTCATGACGCAATCACCAAAGACTGACACCGGATCCGGCGATTCGGACAGCGATGGCGGGCCGAGACTATTCCGCTCGGCGCGGCAGCGTTTCGGACAACCCGATCGCCGTGGACTCGACCAGGAGGCGCAGTCGCGGCTCAAAATCATAGGCGACATGCCCCCACTGCGGCTCCTGCACATAGAGTTCGGCAAGCGACGGACTCGGGTGCGATACCTGCCACATGCTCGCCGCCAGGGCCGAGGCCGCGGGAACCAGCGCGGTCACCACCTCGACGGAGAGGACGCTGGCATCGGTCAATGCCGCCACCAGCGCATCGTGCTCACTGAAGGCATTGCGCTTGAATCGGCGGGCGCGCTCAATCGAGACATCCCCTTCGAGACTGAGGGCCACATGGGTGAGGCAGTCACAGAAGACCGGCAGCGCGGTGAGCGTGTCGGTGAGCACGTCGGCCACCGCGCGCGCATCGAGCCCCGCGCGCCCCTCGAGTGCCAAATCGATGGATTCGCGCCACTGCTTCCAGCCACGTTCGGCCAGTTCAAGCAGCAGCTCCTCCTTGCTCTCGAAGTAGCGGCGCACGGCCGTACGATGCAGGCCCGCCCGCTCGGTAACCGGAGCCAGGGTGACATGGCGCACTCCCCCCAGCTCAAGCGCCAGGGATTCGGCGGCATCAAGCAGGTCTTCGGCGCGCTGCGCCTTGGCATCACTGGATCTTGCCCGCTGAATGGTCATGCATACATCTTAACGCACATCGTGATGCATTATGTGTTATCGTTCTTAACGCATCACTAGGTGCGTTAAATTGAAAGGTGTCAACATGCGTGCAGTACAGGCCACGGCCTTCGGAACACCCGATGTCCTCCAGCTCTCCGAGCTCCCCGATCTCCTGCCCGGTCCCGGTGAGATTTCGATCGACGTGACCCATGCGGCGGTCGGCCTGATCGACGTGTTTGTCCGCCAGGGACTGTACCGGGATGTCCCCGGAATGCCGCAGCCGGCGTTCATTCCCGGGCTCGAGGTCACCGGAACCGTGCGTGCCCTGGGCGCGGGCGTGACCGAATTCCGGGTGGGCGAGCGCGTGGTGTCGATGTCCCGCGGCGGCACCGGCGGATACGCCGAAATCTATCTGGCCGCCACCACCTCGGTGGTATCGATCGAGGGCTTCTCTATTGACCCCGCCCTCGCCGTCTCGGTGATCCCCAATGCGGCGATGGCCCACGCCGCGCTCACCGCCGTGGCGCACCTGGCCGCGGGTGAGCGCGTGCTGGTGCACGGCGCACTGGGCGGATTTGCCGCCGCCTTCCCGGGGATCGCCAAGACGCTCGGTGCCGCCGAGGTGGTCGGGACCGTGCGCGCGTCCAAGCTGGACGCGGCCCAGGCCAGCTCCCTGCCCTATGACCGGATCATCGACTCGGCCCGCATCCTCGACGAGCTGGCGGGAGAAAAGTTTGACGTGATCATCGACGCCGTGGGTGGCGAGGTGCGCACGGCGAGCCTCGACCTCCTGAACCCCGGCGGCCGCATCATCCTCGCCGGGAACGCCAGCGAGCAGTGGAATCACTCACTCGACAGCAACCAGCTGTGGCTGCGCAGCATCACCGTCTCCGGGTTCAACTCCGGTGCCTATTTGCCCACCCATCCGCACCTGATTCGCCCGGCTCTCGAAGCCGCGCGCGAGGCGGTGGCTGCGGGACTCGGCGACGTCGAGGTCGAGGTACTGCCCCTCTCGGCGGCTGCCGAAGCGCATCGCCGGATGGAAAGCCGCGAGGTGGCCGGACGCCTGGTACTCAGCACGCTGCCGCTCTGATCACGCGCAGCCTATCGGCGGGCTGCGCGGGCTTTCTCGATCCGCTCGCGCAGCTCTTCCGGATCCCCCACCGACAGGAACAGGTGGGTGAATCCCTCCTGCGCGGGGGCAAGGGTGATGGCTAGCAGGGGTCCCGCGGCGCGATAGTTCCAGAAGTTCACGGATCCCTCGGCATAGTAGGTCCCGGAAATCTTGAACCCGAGGTCCAGGCCAAGCGTGCGCAGTCCGCGGGCCACGCCCTTCTTGGGCAGCACCCGCACCTCACTGATCGAGGCCAGCGGGACCGCGAGTTCGCGGCGGAAGCACCAGAAACGGTCCAGGCCGCGGGGCCGCACACGCAGCAGGTCGCCGTCGATGACCAGGGTGTTGCGGTTACTCATTCGCGATTCCGTTCCGCGCGGGCCGGGCACCGCGGTAGCGCCCCGGGGTGGTGCCCATGATCCGATCAAAGACCGCGATGAACGAGCTGGCGTTGTGGTAGCCCACGCTCGCCGCCGCCTCGGCCACGCTGACCCCGTCGCTCAGCGAGCCGAGCGCCGCGTGTACCCGGGCGTGCTGCCGCCAGGATCCGAAGGTCTGATCCAGCTCGGATTCGAAGGCTCGGGCGAGGGTGCGGGCGCTGCACCCGAGGGAGAGCGCCCAGTCCTCGATGCCACGTGGATCGGCGGGGTCGGCCACCAGTGCCTCGGCGATCGGGCGCAGTCGCTCATCCTCGGGCATCGGCAGGTTCAGCGGGATGGCGGTGGGCGCGAGCAGGTCAAACACCAGCCCCTCGGCACGCTCGCGCTGCGCCGAACCGAGGTCCTCCTGGGCGAGGTGCACCAGGAGTTCGTGCAGCAGCGGGGTGATCTCCACACACACCGGAACCCGCGGGTTGAACGTGCTGGTTTCCGGGTTGAAGAAGCTCGCCTGGAACTCCGCTCCCCCGCTCACCCGGCCGTGGTGCTCGATCCCCGCGGGAATCCAGATCCCGATATTACGGGGCAGCGTATAGCGCTCCCGGCCGATCCCGGTGGTCATCACCCCCGAGCGCACCCACAGCAGCTCGTGGATCGGATGGGTGTGCGGCTCCCACTCGATCGGATACGGCGTGACCTCCGCCTGCCCGGCAATACTGAAGTCGATCTCCTCGGGCCGGGCCTGCGGGGGCGTGGGCCGAACCACTGCACCGCGCGAACGCCGGGGCGAACGGGCCGATCTGGGCGCTGCGTTATTCGCGCGAGAGGTCATGCCCCCATGCTAGTAGCCACGCGGGGGTGCCGGCGGATAGGGGGATCCAAACTCCTCGTCATCAAAGTCGTCATCAAAGTAGTCGGGATCGGCGAGTTCCTCGGGCGTGTAGCGAGGCGCACGCAGATACGGGATCGCCAGGCGGTTACGAAACACCCGATTCTTCCCGGCAATCACCGTGCCACAGATCGAGACGACCAGGTGGGTGATGTAGATCACGGGTAGGAGCAGAAAGCCAAGGCCCAGAGGGAAGAATCCGTCCTGAGCCTCAGGGCTACTGGAGCTCACGATCCACAAATAAGCACCGGCCAACACCCCCACGGTCACCACCGTGAGCGCCCAGTTTGCCGCGTTGCGCGCATTATCGGCCGCGACCTGATTCCCACGATTCTCGTCCGGTGAATATGCGGCGAACATCCCAACAACGGCGGCCACGATGTTCAACACAGGGATCGGGGCAAACGCGAGCAGGCCAAGCGCCCACGAAATTCTCCCTGTATCCTGGCGACCAGTTGCCGTGCCCTTTTGTGATGGGGAGCCGAGGCTGTCGGGCGAGAAAACCGTGACTCCCTGGTCGGATCCCGTGAAATTCCCCGTGGGTTCCACGCTCACCTCATGCGCAAGTCTCGTCTCTTCGAGCCGGCGTTCCTTGTCCCGCTGAGCACGACCCTCGTTGTTGAATTGAAGGTGAGAGAGGAACATCTCGTAGGCTTCCGCCTCGTCGGCGAAGTCCTTGCGGTAGATCTCGGAGGCACGCTCGTGGGTCACATAAACGGTCCATACGCCGTTCTCCAGGAGGATTCCCGTCTCGTACTCCCCTTGCCCCGTATTCCGGAAGAGGTTATAAGAGCGGTAGCCGCGCTCCACAATGATTTTCTCGAGTCGAGCACGCGCGGCTTCCTTGGCCACGCTATCGGAGTGCTCCTGCATCATGCGTTGGTGGGCCACAACATAAGCATCTAGATAGTGGTTGTTGCGTTTGAGTTCTGAGAGAAAAACTCTGGACGCTTCTGTCTCATCGGAGTAGTGACGCTCCCGATAATTATATCCACGCTCACCGGTGGTATGTACGGTCCAAACTCCATCCGAAAACAGGATTCCCGTTTCAAACTCTCTCCGCAAAGGCTCCCCAAACAGGTTGTATGTGCCAAATCCCTTTTCCGCAATGATCGCTTCGAGCCGGTCACGCGCGGCTTCGCGCACCATGTCCTCATTGAGCGCGGTGATCGACATCTCACGAAGGTCGTTTGTCAGCAATGGCCAACCCGCCGGATCATCAAACGATTGCCGCAGCTCCGCGGCGCTCACACGCTGATAATAGGCGAACTCTCGCGCCTGACGCCGGGTAGCGCACAGCACGGCGTGTGTCCCCGTAGGATCCGTCCAGGTCAGCGCGAACTGCGAGTCCCGCACCTCACAATCAAAACCGTGAGGGAATACGGCCGAATCCAGGCGCAACATTATTCCCTGCATCCGAGGCTGTGCTCGCTCACGCACGTCGTTGCCAAACAGGAACGTGAGGTATTTTTCTGCGTCGATCCAACGGTCGGCCTGAAACTCCACACCGCGGGCTTCGCCCCGCACAAAACGGTTGATCACGACCGATCCTCCGGGGACAAGGACAACCCTGTGTTCAATCTCCTCCACACCGATTACGAAGGAGTCGCCGTCGTCAGCGAGAACCCGCGCATCGGCACGAGCAAACCAGTCAACAAATTCGGGCTTATCCGCCAGGAAGCTGTGGTTCACGCTCATGTGGTCAGAATCCAATGCTCACCGCGATGAGGGCCTCACGGCGGTGTCACAAGAACCAGCGCGCACGTCGTCCCCCAGCGTTTCGCGCACCGCTGGACGAGGATCAGCGGACACAGCGACGCTACACGATTGTCGGGACCACGCCGAGTATACGGTCAGAAATCGGTGTATGTACGTCCGAATCGGCCCAATTTGACAGCCGAATCACCGGTGCCCTTTTCTCCGCCCAAGAAGAATCGTTCCGGCCCCGAACAGGGCAAGACCCACCAGCGATGCGAGGAACGGGGTAGTGCCAGTCCCCGGCAGCGCGCCACGGTCGAGGGCTCCCGGCACGCGTGCTTCGGTCGGGCCACCCGGATTGACGGACGAGTGGGTCGGCCTGGGCGATGCACCGATGCCGGGCAAGGCGCTCGGATCCGGGCTCTGGCTCGGCTGGGGCGAAGTGCTCGGCTCGGGCGAGGGCGTCGGCGTCGGCTCGGGAGACGGCGTCGGCTCGATGATCACCGGGGCCTCCACCGCGAATGCGGCGGCGAAGATGCCCACCTCGGTGCGCACCTCCACGCGGTGGGTACCCAGCGGGAGGTCGGGAGGGAGGGTGAAGGCCAGGGTTCCGATGCCGTCCTGATCCACGTGCACGGTTCCCAGCTTGCGGGCATCACTCAACAGCACGGCGGCGGCAGCCGAGTTCGTCGGCAGGCCGCTCAACCGGAGGGTCTGCTGATCCCCCGGGTGCAGGCGCGGTGCCCCGATCCCCACGGTGATCCCGGTGTCCTCGGGCACGGGCAGGCCGGGGTCGGCAAAGCTCAGCAGCGAGAGCTCGGTGTGCGCGGGGGCGATGTTTTCGGATCCGAGATACCGGACCGAGACGGGCAGGATGCCCTCGGGAAGGTCCGCCGGCAGATCTACCGTCACACGTCCGTTTTCGAGAGTGCCGGTCAGCACAAAGGGGTCTCGGTCGGCGGTGGAATCGGCCGGGCCGCCCGCCGGCTCGGTAGCAGCGGCCTCGTCAGCGGCGGACGGTGCCTGCGTGCCAAGCTCCTCGGACTTCGGCGTTCCCACCCGCACCTCGATCGCGCCCTCAACCGGCTCCGTGGCCTCACCGTCGAGTCCCACGTCCACGTGCAGCGATCCCACCGAATCCAGCTCACCGGATGGCTCGAACACCGCGCGTGGCAGCGCGATCCCCGGGTGCACGGTCAGGGTCAGCGGCTCGCTGACCGAGCGGGTGAAGCGCGCGTCCGCGGCGCTGATGACCCGCAGCGTATGCTCGCCCACGCTCAGATTCTCGGGGACGGCAATCTCGCTGGACACCTCGGTGCCGTCCGCATCGGTCTGGTTCCAGGTCGGTCCGGCAACGCCGTCGATTTCCAGGGTGTGGGTACGGTGCTCGCGCGGGAACAGGCTGGTTTCGCGCGTGATGATGCTCGCCGATCCACCGCCGTAGCGCAGCTCACCCTCGACCCGCGGGGTGAGCGTCACGGGAATCGGGCTGACCGACACCGTGGTAGACAGGCTGACCGCGGCATTGCGTCCATCCTCGGGCATCTTCAGCTCGACCCCGAAGTCCCCGGTGACACCCGCGGGCAGCGGGATCATCACACCCCCGGCAATCACATAGATACTGCCCGAGTAGGGGACTCCGGTGGGCGGCGTAACCGTATAGCTCAGGCGACCGGCGGGACCGGCCCCCGGATCGCGCACGTCACGAACCTGCACACGGAACGCATTGGCCTGGTCTAGTTTCTGGGAGGCCGGATCCACCGAGAGCGTCAGCGGACGCGGCAGCACGTTGAGAATCTGCGGGGCACTCAGTGCCTCCGTGTGCAGGCGATCTCCGGCATAGCGCGCGACCACCCGATGGACGCCGGGCTTGGTGACCTCAAAGCCGTATACCGCGCTTCCCCCATCTGTGATTTTCTGCGCCGGCACCGTGCGCACCCGGCCGTCGGGTTCGGTGATGTCGAGGAACACGTTGCCCTCGCCCCCGGTGAGCGTGGCACTCAGGGTCGCGATCTCGCTCGCGAACGTGTCGCGGCCAGCGCCCAGGGTCAGCGTGGTGGGGATCTTGGCCACGGTGAACGCAACGGGTGCAATCGGACTCTCGTTTTTCAGCTTCGAGTCGAAAAAGGAGAGCCTCAGTGTGTAGTTTCCCGGCTCCAGATTCGGGGGCATCGGCACATAGAACTCGGTATTGTCCATGACCGGATCGCGGTAGGTGGTCCCCCAGACGTTGCCGCGCTCGTTCAGCGCGTCGATTCGCATGGTCGCCTCGACGCCGTTGATCCGCAGCTTCGCCATCGCCTCGGCACCATACACAAAGCTCGGCACCTGGATCGGGGTGATCGAGATCGGCGGCGCATAGATCAGGGTGGGATTCAGCGTACTCGCGCCCTGAACCCCGTCAGTCTGCGGGAACTGCACCGAGACGTCGTAGCGCCCCACCGGCAGCTCGCCTAGATCCTCGAAGGAGAAGGACATCTTCTGCTCGGCGGTCACCTGGATCTGTCGCTTCGATCCGGGGACCACCGTCTTAGTGACGCTACTCCCCACCCCACCGGTTGTCTTGAGGAGGGAGACGGAGATGCTGCGATCCCCCACCGGGACGCGCGCGGTCTCCACGGTTGCGGTGATCGGGGTGCCCAGCGGATGGTTCGCCGCGAGCCCGGTAAGTTTGAGGTCGATCGTGGAACCCACAATCCGGAAGTCGCGATTCGGCGGGGTGAAGCTCGCGGCGATCCCCTCGTTCGGGCTGATCACGCGCCAGCGCAGCTGATAGGGCTTAAACGGCAGGTTCGGGGGCAGGTTCAGGCTCAGCGCCTGATCGCCGCGCACCGGTGTGGACCACTTCCGCACGCTCTCACCGCTGCCCCAGAGGTCAACGTCCAGGGTGAAATCGGCATCCGCCAGGGCATCGGGAACGCCGGTGAGGCGCACGGTGATGTTCGGGGTCTGCCCATAGGGGAAACTCACGGGCAGGGCGTCGACCACGAGCGTGGGTGCGGCCGCGGCAGCCGCGGCCGGAGCCGCCTCTGCGCTCGGTGCAGCCAGGGAACCGAGGGCCACGGTCCCGCCCAACAGCAGGGTCAACGACAGCACAAACGCGAGCGGGTTTTTCACGAAACTCCTGAAGCAGCCTCAACTCCGTACCGAGGCGCGGAGCGGTCATGGGTCTCGGCGGGTATTCCGAGGTGGGCATCCCCAGATTAGTGGCCCGGCCAGGCTATTTCATAACTATTGCTATCTATTAGTGGCGGCGGCCTCCGTCGCGGCGGGAATCCGCTCGACTGCGGGAACCACCGCGAGCACCCCGGCACGCGCCGAACGCAGCGCGCCCGATACCGCCCCGAGCACCACCACGTCGGCGCCGAGATCCGAGGCCGCGAGCTCCGGGGCGGGAAGATCCAGCTGATCGGCCAGGGATTCCCGGGCGATCACCAGGACCGGTTCGATCACATCGGCGATGGCCCCCGAGACGATGATCAGCGCCGGATTAAACAGGCTTCCCAGCACCGCGGCGACCCGGGCCAGCAGGTGTCCGGCGCGCACCACGATCGCCTGCGACCAGGCATCCCCGACCTCCGCCTGATCCAGCACCGCTCGGGCACTGAGAGCGGGGAGTCCGGCGCGCACCAGCGGGTGATCGGCGGGCAGCCGGTCCCACCCCTCCTCGGCCCACTCAAGAATCCGAGAGCCCACACCGTAGGCGCCACCCACCTCGGGCACGTGGTCAAACGCCACGGTTTCGCCCACACCCCCGTGCGCCCCGCGCAGCAGGTGCCCGGCGAGGATAACGCCCGAGCCCAGGCGGTCTCCGGCCAGCAGGGTGATGTAGTCATCGGCTTCCTGCGCCCCGCCGATTCCCCCCTCGGCGAGCGCGGCGAGGGACGCATCGTTTTCTACCCGGACGATCGGGGCCCACTCCCCCAGCAGCTCAGGCAGATCGGGGTTCATCCGCTGCCAGAACCCCTCGCGGTGCTTCGGCGAGCGCCCCAGCGCATCCACCGGGGCGGGGACTCCGGCACAGATCGAGAGGATATCGGTGCGCTCGCGCTCAGCCTGGGCCAGGGTGTCCGCAATGGCCGTGTCGATCTCGGTGCGACGCTCGGCGGCGCTCTCATTGCTCGGATCGAGACGTCGAGTGGTCTGGGCAAGCAGAACCCCGCGCAGATTGGTCGCGCGCACGGTGAGGTGGGAACGGCCGGCGTCCACCCCGATCAGGACGCTGCGGTCGGCATAGAACGCAAACCTGCGCGAGGGACGCCCCTTGCGATACTCCCCGGCGAGCCGGGCGTTATCCAGCTCGCACAGCAGCCCGCGTTCGATCAGCAGCTCGATCACCTCGATCGAGGTCGACCGGGTCAGCCCGGTGGCCTCCACGGCGTCGGTCGCGGTGAAGATGTCGGCGTCCCAGGCGTATTCCAGGACGGCTTGGAGGCTCGCTCGCTGCTGCGTTGCGGCGGGAGCTGGGGATCTCGTCACGATGCTTGACCTTTCGATATTCCCCCTATTATGCTCTACCTCAAGTTGATTTGGTTCCTAAATTTATTCAGTGGATCAACATCGTTCCCACTCCCGGGAACTCGGAAGGACAATGACGTGCCTCTCTTTACTCCCCGAAATACGCGAAGTTCGCGAACCCTGCGAGGGCCTCGGCGACGACTCCTCACCGGCGCGCTCGCGCTGGCGGTGGCCGCCGGCGTTCTCAGCGGATGCGCCCCGCAGGGCCCCGAAAACGTTCGTTTCTACCTCTCCAAGCCCGAGGCGATCCCCTATTTCCGCGAGCTGGTGAAAACCTATAACGCCGAGCAGAACAAGATTCACGTGACGCTCGACACGGCGGCCAATCTGCAAGCCGGCTTCCTGCGCGGCAATCCGCCGGACCTCGGACTCCTGAACTACAACATGGAGATGTCGCGGTTCATGGAGCGCGGGGCACTGAGCGATCTCGGAGACATGCCCGAGGCCTCACGCATCCTGCCCGATGTGCAAAAGCTCGTGGATCAGTACGCGACCTATCAGGGCCGCACGAGTGTGCTCCCCTACTCGGTCATGGCCGCCTCGGTCATCTACAACAAGCAGATCTTCGCCGAGCAGGGCATCGCGATCCCGCAAACCTGGGAGGAGTTCCAGGCTGCCTGCGAGAAGCTCACCGCCGCCGGGATCACCCCGATCTACGGCACGTTCAAGGATCCCTGGACCGTGGCCCAGGGCTGGTTCGACTATGCGGTGGGCGGCATGGTCAACGTGGCCGACTTCTACGCCGGACTCAACAAGGAGGGCACCGATGTGGGCGCTCACTCGGCGGTCTCGTTCCAGAAGACCCTGCTGGAACCCACCCAGCGGATGCAGCAAATCGCCCAGAAGTACACCAATAAGGACGCGGCGGCCAAAGGCTATGGTGACGGCAACCTCGCCTTCGCCCAGGGCAAGGCGGCGATGTACTTCCAGGGGCCGTGGGCGCTCGGCGAAATCGCCAAGACCGCCCCCGATCTCCAGCTGGGGACGTTCCCGCTGCCGATGACCGATAATCCCCAGGACCTGAAGGTGCGGGTCAACATCGACCTCGCCGCCTGGATCCCCGAGGCGTCCAAGCATCAAAAGGCCGCCCGCGAATTCCTTAGCTATCTGTTCCAGCCGAGCGTGATCGACGACTATAACGCCAAGTTCCTCGGCTACGGCACCACCACCGATGCGGCCCCGGTCACCGATCCGCGCATCGTGGGTATGCGCGAGTACTACGACCGTGCGGCCTTCTACCAGGGGGCGTCCAAGGCGATTCCGCTGACGATCCCCACCGAAAACTACGTGCAGGGGATCGTGCTGGGTGCCGATCCGAAGAGCACCCTGGCCACCCTCGACGCAGACTGGGCCCGGCTGGCCCTGCGCCGCTAGGAACGAGGAGACATCATGGCAACAACGACGTTGATCACTACCGGTACTCCGGTGCCCCGGCCCCCGCGCTCGCGCCGTCGGGTCGAGGGCGTTTACTATCTGTTCCTGGTTCCCACGCTCGTCCTCTTCAGCCTGGCGATCACCCTCCCGGCGATCATCGGCATCGTCTCCAGCTTCACCAACTCGATTGGGTTTGGTGACTGGAAATTCATCGGCTTCACCAACTATGTGGCCGCCTTCGGTGACCCGGCGATCCTGCAGAGCTACCTCTTCACCTTCGGCTTTGCGCTGGTCACCGTGGTCCTGGTCAACGCGCTGGCCTTCCTGCTCGCCGTGGGACTGACCGGCAAGATCCGACTGAAGACGACGCTGCGCACGGTGTTTGTGGTGCCGATGGTCATCTCGGGCATCATCATCGCGTTTGTGTTCAACTTCCTGTTCTCCAACGCGCTGCCCGCGCTGGGGTCGGCGTTGGGCATCGACGTGCTCTCCACGAGCCTGCTCGCCAACCCCGATCTCGCCTGGATCGCCATCGTGATCGTCACCGCCTGGCAGGCGATCCCCGGCACCCTGCTGATCTACATCGCCGGGCTGCTGGCCATCCCCACCGAGGTCTATGAGGCCGCGGACCTCGACGGTGCCAGCCGCTGGCAGCAGCTGCGGCGGATCACCCTGCCGCTGGTGGCCGGGTACGTGGTCATCAACGTGATCCTCGGCTTCAAGAACTTCCTCAACGCCTACGACATCATCTTCGGTCTGACCGGCGGCGGCCCCGGCACCTCGACCCGCTCGATCGCGATGACCATTGTCACCGGCTTCACCGGCGGCGACTACGCCTACCAGATGGCCAACGCGACGATCTTCTTTGTCATCGTCATCCTCATTTCGCTGATCCAACTGCGGATCACCCGGGGAAGGAACACCTTCTAATGACCACCCTGACCCCGCGTCGATCCGGCAGGATCGGCACCGAACGCCCGCGCTGGTCCACCACGATCATCCTGCTGCTGTGTGCGGTGACCGTGATCATCCCGCTCTACGTCACCATCGTCACCGCCTTCAAAACCACCAGCCAGGCGGTGGATGGCAACGTGTTCTCGCTGCCGGCACCGTGGAGCGTGGACGGATTTGTTCAGGCGTGGAACCTCACCAACGTGCCTCAGGCGTTTGCCGTCTCGGTATTTGTGACCGCGCTCACCGTGACCGGAACGATCCTGCTGGCGGCGTTTGCCTCCTTCGCGATCGCCCGCAACTGGGACCGGAAGTTCTTCCGCTGGTCCTTCTTCTACCTGCTGGCGGCGATGTTCCTGCCCTTCCCGGTGCTCGCGCTGCCGCAGATCCAGCTGACCGGATTTGCCGGACTGGATAACCCTGTCGGCGTCGCGATCCTGCACATCATGTTCCAGCTGAGCTTCAGCGTGCTGCTGTTCACCGCGTTTCTGCGCTCGATTCCGATTGAACTCGAGGAGAGCGCCCGGATCGACGGCGCCTCCACCTCCCAGGTGTTCTGGAAGCTGATCTTCCCGCTGCTAGCCCCGATGAGCGCAACCGTGGGCATCTTCGCGTTCCTCGCCTCGTGGAATGACTTCATGATGCCCTCGCTGATCACCTCGGATCCGGCGATGCAGACGCTCCCGGTGGTCCAGTCGATCTTCCAAACCCAGTTCAGCAACAACTACAACGTGTCCTTTGCCTCCTACCTGATGGCCATGGCCCCGGCGATCATCGTCTACCTCTTCACCCAGCGCTGGGTGATGGCGGGCGTGACCCAGGGCGCGGTCAAGGGCTAACCGTTCAACCGAAAGGAAACCGTGTCTACTCCGACCGAAACCGTATTTGACCGCACCGGCGAGGCCGCACCGTGGTGGCGTCAGGCCGCGGTGTACCAGATCTATCCGCGCAGCTTCGCCGATTCCAACGGCGATGGACTCGGGGACATCCCCGGGATCACCTCGCGCGCCGACTATCTGGCCGAGCTCGGGATCGACGCCGTGTGGCTGAGCCCCTTCTACCCCTCGGCTCTTGCCGACGGAGGCTACGACGTGGCCGACTACCGCAACGTGGATCCGCGCCTGGGCACCCTCGACGACTTCGACGCGATGGTCTCGGCCCTGCACGCACGCGGCATCCACGTGGTGGTGGACATCGTCCCCAACCACACCTCCGACCAGCACGTCTGGTTCCAGGAGGCGCTCGCGGCCGGACGCGGATCCGCCGCCCGCGAGCGCTATATCTTCCGCGAGGGCACCGGCGAGAATGGCGACCAGCCGCCCGCGGACTGGGTGTCGGTCTTCGGTGGTCCCTCCTGGGAGCGCGTCGCGGACGGTCAGTGGTACTTCCACCACTTCGCCACCGAGCAGCCCGACCTTAACTGGCGTCACCCCGAGGTGCGCGCGGACTTTGTGAAGACCCTGCGATTCTGGTCGGACCGGGGTGTGGACGGCTTCCGGATCGACGTCGCCCACATGCTCACCAAGGATCTCTCCGACCCGCTGCCCAGCCAGGCCGAGCTCGACGCGCTGCCCCAGGATGGTAACCACCCGATCATCGACCGTGACGACGTGCACGAGGTCTATGCCGAATGGCGCGAGGTGTTCAACTCGTATGATCCGCCGCGCACCGCGGTGGCCGAGGCCTGGGTGCACCCCTCGCGGGTGCCGCTGTACGCGAGCCCGAAGTCCCTCGGTCAGGCGTTCAACTTCGATCTGCTGGAGGCCGACTTCGACGCCGAGGAGTTCCGTCGGATCGTGACCGACAACCTGGCCATTTCGGCCACGTCGGGATCCTCGACCACCTGGGTGTTCTCCAACCACGACGTGGTGCGTCATGCCACCCGCTACGGGCTGCCCCGTACCGAGCGTGGTGCGGATGGACGACCGCTGCACAAGCACGGATCGCAGTGGCTGCTCAGCGGCGGCACCGACCCGGTGGTCGACACCGCGGGTGGGCTGCGGCGAGCGCGCGCGGCGAGCCTCTTCCTGCTGGCGCTGCCCGGGTCCGCCTACATGTATCAGGGTGAGGAGCTGGGGCTGCCCGAGGTTGCGGACATTCCGGCCGCCGATCGTCAGGACCCCACCTTCTTCCGCACCCAGGGGGCCGAGATTGGGCGCGACGGCTGCCGGGTTCCGCTGCCCTGGACCGAGTCCGGGCCGTCGTTCGGGTTCGGGGAGGCCGGCGCACACCTGCCCCAGCCCGCGTGGTTTGGCGAGTATGCGGTCTCCCGCGAGTCCGCCGATCCGCACTCGACCCTGAGCCTGTACCGCCGCGCCCTGGCCCTGCGTCACGAGCTACAGACCGCGGAGGAACTGGAGTGGTTGGAGACCGGACGCGCAGATGTACTGGAATTTGTGCGTCCCAACGGCTGGCGCGTGATCACCAACTTCGGTACCGAGCCCTACCCACTGGGACCGGACACGGTCGTCCTGACGAGCTCGGACCCGGTGGATACCGCCCTGACCGAGGTGCCCGCCGAGACGACCGTGTGGATCGCCGCCCGCTAGTACCCCACGCAAAAACCCGCGGTGTCGCGTTCGAGACACCGCGGGTTTTATGTGTGAGACCGGTGCCGGTGCGGTGCCCGTGCACCACACCGGCATCGGTCCCTAGGCGCTGCGACGACGGCGCAGCACGCCGATCCCCAAGAGGAGCAGCAGGACCGCGAGGCCGCCGGCGATGAGCGGGTTCACACCGGTGTGCGCGAGTCCACCGCCGGCACCGTGCTGGCCGGCCCCCTGCGCGCCGACCCCCTGCGCGCCGTTCGTCGGTGAGGCGGAGACGCCCGACCCGGCGGTCGCGCTCGGCTCGGCGGAGGTGGTTGGCCCCGAGGGTGTGCTGGGTTCCCCGGAGGGGCTCGGGCTCGCCGTGTTTCCCGGTCCCTCGGCCACCACCAGGTCGGCCCGTGCCTCGAGTGTGCCATCGGAAACCACCAGCATGTGCGCCCCCGCGGGAGTATCCCCGGGGATCGTCACCGTGGTGTCAAAGGCACCCGCCTCGTCGGCGGTGACCGTCCCGACCTCAACCGGATCCGAGTGCAGCGTCAGAGTAAGCGCGGCACCGGCACCGAATCCCGCACCGCTTACGGCGATTTTCGCGCCGGGCACGATTCGGTCTGCCCGAATGGTGACGCTGGGCGTCCCGGGCGCTATGGAACACGTGGCCAGCCCCACCGTCTTCCCGGTGGGGGCCGGAATCACCGGGCAGATGCTCGGGTCCGCAACCGCCGGGCCGGACACGTGAATGTCCTCTCCAACGATAGCCGCGTCAAATCGCTTGCCCATCCAGCTCACCCCCGAGACGCCACCGGCACTGTGTCCCAGTCGCACAAACGAGGGATCTCCCAGATCGGTGCGCACACCATTGGCGAGGAACACGTTGTCGATCAGGTTGGAGATGCCAAACAGGGAGGGTCGCACGCCGCGCGCACCCACCGGCTTACCGATTGCGCCGGTTTCATAGTAAACCTCGGCAAACAGTCCCGAGCTGGTCATATCGCGAGTCAGCGAGTGGATGATCACCTCGGCCTCGTCCGCCTCCCGCGGCGCTCCCCCATCCAGCAGGCCGTAAACCATCAGCTGGGCATCCGGAGCCTTGATGGCAAACTTACCCAGTCCCGCCAGCTGCTTATTCTCGCTGAAGTCATCCTCGAAGCGTTCGCGAACCTTGGCCCGATACTCGGGGGCGAGGTCCTCCATCACCAGCGCGGTGGTGGTGTAGAACGACCATCCCGGATCCACCCACTGTCCGTGTTCGTTGCGGTACGGTCCGCCCTCGCCCTGGTCCGCCTGCGGAGGTCCGGATCGGGTGGGGTCGAGATAAACCTTCTGCACGGTGGCCCAGGTCTTGCCGTTTTTATCGGCCGTGGTGGGGAAGAACCACTCCTCATAGTTGCGGGTGAGTTCAGGCCGCCATGCGTTCCACGTGTCGGCATCGGCCGTGTGACCAAGCTCGGTGGCGATCTGCGCGGCAAAGCGCAGGTCGAAGATGAGCGAGGCCACAAACTCGCTGTCGCGCTCGTCCAGATAGTTGTGTCCGTGCAGCACCCAGCGCATGTTGTTTTTCTCCCAGGCCAGGTGGATCTTCAGCGCCTGATAGATGCTCTCAAGCTTGTCTCTGTCGCCGGTGGCCTGGTAGAGGATCCAGGCCGTCTGCGCCTTGCGCGAGGGCAGGGATTCACCGCCCAGCTCACCGTACTCGTAGGCGTCGGGAGCAACCTGGTCATTGACCAGTGCCATCATTCCTTGGAAGGAGGCCCAGGCGTTTTCGGGATCGGTCTGCACCAGCTGCTGCATGCCCAGCAGCGAATCCCAGCTCGCCACGTTGCGGGTGCCCGGGGTTCCGTTCATCCACATCGAGGGTTTGCCGGTGCCCAGCTGAGCGAAGTTGTTGCCGGTTTCGGGGGTTGCCGGCAGCACATTCATCTCCAGGCCGGCCCACGCCTGCAGGTAGAAGTGACGCACCTGCTCGGGCGTGATTCCGCCGGGGGCCACGCGTTCGATTCCAAAGTTGCCCACCATCGGGACGCGGGCCAGATAGTCATTCCAGAACGCCGTCCAGTGGGAGTGGGCCGATTCGACGGTGTTGCCGGTGATTGCGGCCACCGCGGCGGCGGAAGCCACTGCCGGTGCCGGGTGCTGTGCATCGCGGATCGCCCAGCTGGCACCGATCGAGTAGCTGCCCGACTCGGGCAGGGTCGCACCCCAGTAGCGTGAACCCGCATCGGGGGTTTCGGTGCCCTGGCGGCCAAAACGCAGGGCCGATTCGGACTCGAAGAACCGAACCTCCGCGGCGGCGGGGAAGACGATGGCGACGCTCGCGTCCTTACCCTCCACGCTCAGCACTCGGCGACTGGCATCGTAGACTCCGGTACCCGAGATGGCCCCGGCAACCACCGGCTGCGCCCCGGGGACGCTGCCGGTGACGGTCCGGGTGAACGCGTCGATACTGGCGGAGTCAAAGCGGTCACGGGTGCGAATTTCGCCGCCGAAACCGGTGTATTTCGCCGCATATCCGAGCTCGGTTGGGTCCCAGGATGGGTTCGCGCTGCGTGCGGTCTTGAGGAGTGCCGAGCCCGGGTGGATGCTCAGCCGTTCAAACGTGGTGTGGGTGCCGGCTGTGCCGCGACCCACCTGGAAGAGCTTGACGTAGAAATCGGTGTTTCCGCTCCAGCCGGTAACCCCGGCCAGGTCATATGACAGCTCGCCGGAGGCGGTGGAATCGGGCTGGAGGGTGATGTCGTCTCCGGTGAGGGAACGGTTCACCTTGAGAGCCCAGGCACCGGAATCGGCGGCAACCCTGAGGGTGAGAATCGGGTTCTCGGTGACGTTGATCGACACCGATCGGGCACGATACCCCCAGTCTTTCCCGGGCAGGGTCAGGGTGGCCCCGCGCGCCCCGGCGCTCAGCGTGGTGCTCGCGCTGCTGTGTGACCAGGCAGCCACCGACCCGGCATCAAACGGGTCAGTGAGACCGCCGGGCTCTCCGGGGGTTGAACCGGCCTCGGTCACGATCTCGGCCGCGCTAAACACCGTGGTCGCCGGGGCACCGGGGCCACCGACGGCAAAGAACTTGAGGGTAAAGGTGGTTACTCCACGCCAGCCGGTTGCGGTGGTCAGATCGAAGCTCTGGGTCCCCGGAGTCGTGATGTCATCGGCGTGCAGTTTGATATCGTCCCCGCCGGGTGCGGCGACCTTCACCGCCCACTTTCCTCCGGTCTCGGGCACGCTCACGGTGAGGTGTGACTGCTCACGCAGATCAATCGTCACGCGCTGTTCCAGGTCGCCCCAGTAGTCACCGCTGGCCGCGGTGGTGAGTGCAACCGCGCCACCAGGACGATCCTCGGCGGTGAGTCGTTTGAGGACCCAGGGGCCGGCGGGAGCCGTCACGCTGGAAAAGTCGGCGTGATATCCGGTGGGGATCTCGGGTTCGGTGCCCGGCTCGGGCTGGGCGTCCGGCCCGGGCTTGAGGAACGTCTGCATCAGCCGGTCCGAGCGCACCGCGGTGTCGTGGGCGTAGAACCCGGTGGAGAGCGGGAGGTCCACGCCGGAGTTTTGTTCCAGCTCGCTGCCGTTGCCGTCGAAGTTGTAGGGGTTCAAAACCACCCGGGACTGGGGAACCGAGAGCCAGCGCTGCTGGGTGGGTGAGCTATCGGCCAGCTCATCGAGGGTGGGTGCGGCAACCGGCGAGGTTCCGGGAACCGCCGCAGCGACGGGACCGGTCGGCGGACCGGGGACTGCGACGGCGGGTATGCCGGGCAGTGCGAGGGCGCTGGCGACCAGGGTCAGGCCGAGGGTGGCCGCCCCCAATCGCACGGGGATGCTCTTCATTGGGCTCCTTCACGGGCACGACGCTACGGTGCGCCGGCCGGGTCGATTCGTGGTTCGGATACTGCGACACGCGATCACGCGCATCACCGAAACGTTTCGGTAAACGGACGATAGCAGGACGATCGACCGGAAACAAGGAATTTGCCCGACTTCCCTCCCGGAGACCACGATCTCCCCCGACGGGGCCTCACAATGGTTTAGAGTCAAAACCGTCGGCATCACGGCGGATGCGCGATACGAAGGAGGACTCGGATGACGCGTCGGGTCACGATCAACGATGTGGCCGCCCAGGCAGGAGTCGCGATCAGCTCGGTTTCCAGCGCGCTCAATGGCCGCCCCGGAGTCTCCGATGCCACGCGCGAGAAGATCCTTGCGGCGGCCGATGATCTGGGCTTTGTCCCCTCGGTACGCGGACGCAGTCTTGCCGGAAAAAAGACGTTCTCGGTCGGCCTAGTGGTCCACCGCGACCCCGACGTCCTGGAGCTCGATCCGTTCTTCGGCGGGTTCATTGGCGGCATCGAGTCCTATATCGACGCGCGCGGTTTCGCACTCGTACTGCAGACCAGTCCGGGGGCCAACGAGGTTCTCGAACGCTATCGTCGGCTGGCGGCCGGCCGCCGCGTGGATGGGGTATTCCTCAACGAACTCGAGGTGGATGATGCCCGCGTCCCCGCGGTCCAGGACCTCGGCCTACCCGCCGTGAGCATTGGTGCCGATGAGGATTTCCCGCTCCCCAGCGTGCGCCAGGATCACCGCCCCGGCATCGACGCTCTGGTTGAACACCTCGCCCGGTTGGGGCACACCCACTTTGCCTTCGTGGGGGGCCCGCCGCGTTTTGTGCACTCCCGCCAGCGCGAACGAGCCTGGCGAGACAGTCTGGGTGCACGAGGCATCGAGGCCGGTCCGGTCGCCGACGGAGGTTTCACCTACGAGGGCGGTATCGAGGCCGCCAAGATCCTACTGGCCAACCGCGTGCGCCCCACCGCGGTGGTCTGCGCAAACGACCTCAGCGCGATGGGATTCATCGCCCAGGCTCAGCACCTGGGCTTCGATGTCCCCGGAGATCTTTCGGTGGCCGGCTATGACGGAATCCAGCTGGGGGCCTATCTTCGCCCGACGCTGACCACGATTCAAACCTCACCCAACCAGATTGGTTTTGAAGCGGCCCGCCTTCTCCTGCAGGCGATAGATGGCGAACCCACCGTCGATGTGAACGTTCCCGCAGCCGAACTGGTGATCCGGAATTCCACCGGCCCGGTTCCCACCTCCGCCTAATTTCCTCCTTGCGCCGCCCGGCCCGGGCATGCTAAACCTTGTTTACCGAAACGTTTCGGTTAGGTTCCTTGCCCTGAGGGGCGCAATCACAAGGAGTATCACATCATGGCAACAAGGAAGTTGCGGGCCTCCACACCCATCCGCCGCACCCTGATGGGTGTCTCCGTCCTGGCTACCGCCGCCCTACTGGCGGCATGCTCGGGCGGCGCATCCCCCACCTCATCCGACGGAAAACCCGCCGGTGACCTGCAGATCCTCGTCTCCAGCGCCGATGCCTCGGACGCCGCGTTCAAGGCGATCAATGCGGGGTTTGAAAAGAAATATCCCGACGTCAAACTCACCTTCTCCTCGGTTTCCAACGACAACTATCCGGCAACCAAGTCGTCCCGACTCACCGCCGGAAACGTGGACATCGTGGTGGTCAAGAGCTTCAACGAGGTCCCCGAGTTCGCCAAGGAATCCACCTCGGATGACGTCCTGCTGGCACGCGCGGGTGGACTGCTGGAGCTCGGTAACGAAAAGTTCATGTCGAATTACACCCCCAGCGTGCTCGACGCGCAGCAGGTGGACGGCAAGCAGTTCGCGGTCCCCACGGGCCTCAGCTATTCCACCGGCGTGTACTACAACAAGGCCGAGTTCGACAAGCTGGGACTCACGGTCCCCACGACCTGGAGTGAATTCGAAAACGTCATCTCCACCATCAAGGGTGCCGGGGATGTTCCCTTCGGCATCGGTGGCAAGGACACCTGGCCCGCAGGGCTCGCGATGCTGGGTGCCGTGGCCGGCCAGTATCCCACCGTCGAGGCCAAGCAGAAACTGGTCGAGGGCCTGTGGAAAAACACCACCTCCCTCACCGATGCGGGCCCGCAGGGTGTACTCAACAAGACCGAAACCGTGTTCCAGAACGCCCAGCCCAACTTCGCCGGCACCGGCTACGACGAGATTCCCGCAGCCTTCGCCGCCGGGAAATTCGCGATGACCATCGATGGAACCTGGAACGAACCGACCATCTCGCAGGCCGTGGGTGGTGCCTTCGACATCGGCTATTTCCCCTTCCCCGGATCGGACAACGCCGCCGATAACGCGGCACTGAACGGCAAGATCGAGCTTCAGCTCGCGGTCGCCGCCAACACCAAGAACAAGACCGCAGCCCTGGCCTGGCTGGAATACTTCTCGGAGAAGGACAACTACACCACCTTCGTGGAAAAGTCCGGCTTCTCCCCCACTCAGCAGGACATCACCGCGACCCCGTTCCTCGACTCGATCGCGCAGTACACCACCACCTTCCAGCCGGCGTGGGACACCCTGTGGGTGGCCAACAACAAGGCCGGTCAGGACGCCGTGTACCCGTTCAACTACCCGGCGCTCACCCCGCTGGGATCCAGCGACGCCACCAAGGCGGCGCAGTCGGCACAGGCAGCCTGGAAGGCCGCTTTCTAACCGCTGGTTTTCAGGCCCACGACCGTTAGTCGCTGAGCCAGATCGCTCGTGGGAGGCCCCGCCCCGTTCGGGGCCTCCCACCCAGATCCAAGGACGTATCCGTGTCTCAATCCTTCCCATTTCCCCGCCGTGGCCCGGTTCGGCTCACCTTCGGCATCGGGCTCGTGGTGCTTGCACTGTTCGGGCTGGTTCCCGCGGTGGGAGTGCTCGTGGTGTCCTTCACCGACCTGCGCGGGCTCCCCTACCTGCCCGTCAACTGGGTGGGCATCCAGAACTACCTCGACTTCTTCTCCCCCGCCAAGTGGAGCGACAGCGCCAACGCGCTGACAAACACCATCGTGTTTGCGTTCTTCAGCACCGTCTTCCAGATCGCCCTCGCCCTGGGCATCGCGATCCTGTTGAACAAGCCTCTACGCGGACGCAACTTCTACCGGGCCGTGGTGTTTATGCCCACGGTGCTGGGTGTGACGGTGACCGGTCTGGTTTTCTCGCTGCTGTTCAACGTCAGCGGCGGACCGGCCACCTCGGTGCTTTCCTGGTTCGGCGGCGAATCGGCGTTCTTCGGCGATCCCAAGATCGCCCTGGCCCTGGTCATCGTGGCCCAGATCTGGATGGTCCTCGGCGTCTCGGTGGTCATCTTCCTCTCGGGGCTGCAGGCCATTCCTGAGGAGCTCCACGAGGCCGCGAGCATCGACGGCGCCACCGGGTGGCAGCGCTTCCGGTTCCTCACCATCCCGATGCTGGCCCCCTCGATCACCGCCAACGTCCTGCTCGGGATCGTCAACGCCCTCCAGAGCTACCAGCTCACCTATGTCCTGACCGGACCCAACAACCATTCCACCCAGGTCCTCTCACTGCTCGTCTACGTGCAGGGCTTCGGTGGCAAATCTGGAACCACCCTCTCGCAGTCCCAGGGGTACGCCGCATCGATCTCGATGGTGCAGTTTGTCCTGGTGGGTGCGGTGAGCCTGATCGCGCTGTGGTTCCTGCGCCGACGAGAGGCCAAACTGTGAGCGCCCCAACCCTGACCCGCCGCGAAGCCGCGGCCACCGTTCCGCCGGCCCCGCGACGGCGCAGAAAGCTCCGCATCGGTGCCTATCTCTGTATCGCGCTGATCCTGCTGGTGTTCCTGTTCCCGCTGGCCTACCTGCTGAACACCGCGCTGAAATCCAACGCCGAATTCATCGCCGACCCGGTCGGCATCGTCCGCGATCCCCAGTGGGGCAACTTCCTCGACGCCTGGAACCAGGGCAACTTCGGCTCCTACATCCTCAACAGTGTGCTCTACACCGGCGTGGGTGCCGCCATTGGCACCTTCATCGCACTGGTGATGGCATTCCCCGTGTCCCGCGGCTACATTCGCGGGGGCAAGTGGTGGTCGATTCTCTTTGTGCTGGTGCTGTTCCTCCCCAACGCCCTGATCACCCAGTTCCAGCTGCTGTATCGCCTCGGTCTCTATGACAACCGGCTCGGATACGTGCTGATGGTGGGTGTGGGGGTCGGCATCGGCCCACTGCTGTTCAGCGGATTTGTGAAGTCAATCCCCACCGAATTGGACGAGGCCGCGGCCCTGGACGGGGTTGGCTACTGGCGCTATCTGTTCAGTTTTGTATTCCCCTTGGCCAAGCCCGCGCTGGCCACGATCTTTATCCTGCAGGCCGTGTGGATCTGGAACGAGATCATCCTCGCGACCGTACTGCTCGCCGATCCCAGTAAGTTCCCGGTCACCGTGGGCCTCTACGCATTCAAGGGCACCTACTCGAACCAGTGGCCATTACTCGCGGCGGCCACCTTCATCGTGGCTGCCCCCCTCATCGTCGGTTACATCTTCATTCAGCGTTACCTGGTGAGCGGCGTCCTCGGCGCCGTCAAGGGTTAGCCACAGTTCCTGCGCCCGCGGGCGCACTCTCAGAAAGTTCTCGCATGACTATTTCACGCTCCAACGCGCCCGAAATCCCCTACGTCCTTGACCGTATCGGCGTCCTGATGCGGCCCGAACCCGGGAATCCCCTGGAGGTCGAAGGCGTCCTGAATCCCGCAACTGCCTGGGGTACCGATGGGGAGCTGTACCTGTTCCCCCGCCTGGTCTCCGCGGGGAACGTCTCCCGCGTGGGCCGCGCCCGTATCGTCCTTGATGAGGGTGGTGCCCCGGTCGGTGTGGAACGACTGACCCCCGTGCTAGAGGCCGACCGTGGCTGGGAACACGGTAGTAACCACGGCGGAGTGGAGGATCCTCGGATCACCCATATCCCGCAGATCAACACCCACGTGATGACCTACGTGGCGTTTGGCCCGACCGGCCCTCGCCCGGCCCTCGCCGTGTCCGCAGACGGCGAGCGCTGGACCCGTCTGGGCCCGATCCTCTTCGCCTATGAGGACAACCTGGATACCGATCTCAATCTGTTCCCCAATAAGGACGTGGTGTTTTTCCCCGAGGTGGTCCCCGACCCTCACGGGGTTCCGAGCATCGCGATGCTGCACCGTCCGATGTGGGACTTCAGCTTCGTCCGCCCCGATGAGGCCCCGCCGCTGCCGGCGGGAACCACCGATGATCGAGCAAGCGTCTGGATCTCCTACGTCCCGCTGGCCGACGTCGAGCGGGATATCCGTGCCCTCACCCGTCCCGGCGGGCACCGGTTTGTTGCGGGCTCGGAGTTTGATTGGGAAGCCCTGAAGATCGGTGCGGGCCCGGCACCGCTGCGCGTCCCCGAGGGCTGGCTGGTACTGCACCACGGGGTGACGGGCACCGTGGTGGGCGGCGCCTTTGTCCCGCAGGACAACGTGCACTACGTCGCGGGAGCACTGCTGCTGGATGACAAGGACCCCTCGCGCCTTCTCTCCCGGACCGCAGAACCGCTGCTGGTGCCCGAAACCGCCGAGGAAACCTCGGGCACGGTAGCCAACGTGGTTTTCCCCACGGCAATCGAGAAGATCGGTGAGCGCACCTTTGTGTTCTACGGAATGGCCGATTCGATGATCGGTGTCGCGGAACTGCGCCGCACCACGGCATGAGCACGGACATCAGCACGGCGACTCGTGCTACCGTTTCTCAGGTGAGTGCCGTGACCGATTCCGCACACGCCGAGCTCCCCACCGAGCTCCCCGTGCTGCTGGCCTTTGACCTTGATGACACCCTGGCGCCGTCCAAGACGCGCCTGCCCGATGAGATGGCCCAGGTGTTTGCGCAGCTGTTGCCGCGCACCCAGCTCGCGGTGATCTCCGGCGGCCAGATCGGACAGTTCCGCTCGCAGGTCATCGAGGCGTTGGAAACCGCCGGGGCAACCCACCTGGAAAACCTGCACCTGATGCCCACCTGCGGCACCCAGTACTTCCGCTTTGTCGACGGTGCCTGGGAGCGTCGCTACGTTGAGTCGCTGAGCGACGATGAGAAAGCCCGCGCACTGCGTGCGGTTGAGGACTCCGCACGCGAGCTGGGCCTGTGGTCCGAGGAGACCTGGGGCAATGTGCTCGAGGATCGCGAATCGCAGATCACCTTCTCGGCCCTGGGCCAGGAGGCACCCGTGGACGCCAAGTACGGCTGGGACCCGACCGGAGAGAAGAAGGAAGCGCTGCGGGCCCGCGTGGCCGAGTTGATCCCGGACCTCGAGGTACGTGCCGGTGGATCAACCTCGGTGGATATCACCCGTCGCGGTCGAGACAAGGCCTACGGTGTGAACCGTCTGCTTGAGGCCACCGGCCTGGAGCTTTCGGACATGCTCTTCTATGGGGATCAGCTCCAGCCCGGCGGCAATGACCACGCGGTGGCCGCGATGGGTGCCCGCACGGTCGAGGTGACCGGCTGGCCGGACACCCTCGCCCGTCTGCAGGCGCTGCTGGCAAACTAACGCTATTTCTCACAGCGGCCGGGTCCTTCGGGGCCCGGCCGCTGTGCGTTCACGAGCCGACACACGCATGTGGATAACACCTGCGGCTAAGGTTCAGATTCCTCCGCTATCGTTTCGTCGACAAGTGAATGAGAGGGATCCCAATGGAACTCACCAAATACGCCCACGCAACCGTGACCCTGACCAAGGACGGACACGAGCTGCTGATTGACCCGGGCACGTTCACGACCAACACCGAGGAGCTCCTGGCCGGAGCCGATGCGGTGCTGATCACGCACGAGCACGGTGATCATTTTGACCGAGACAAGATTCTGGCAGCCCTGGAAACTCGGCCCGACCTGCCGATCTACGCTCCCGCGTCGGTGACCGCGCAGCTGCCGGCCGACCGGGCAAACATCCACACCGTCTCCGCCGGGTTCAGCGACACCGTCGCTGGCTTTGGTTTTGAGGTTTTTGGTGAGGACCACGCCCTCATTCACCAGACCATTCCGCTGGTTGCCAACGTGGGATATCTGGTGGACGGTAAGGTTTTCCACCCGGGCGATGCCTACCTCGAACCCGGAGTGCCCGTCGACACCCTGCTGGTGCCCACCAGCGGCCCGTGGGGCAAGCTCGGCGAAGCCATCGACTACGTCCGGGCGGTGGCACCGCGCCAGAGCGTGCAGATCCACGACCTGCTGCTCAGCGAACCGGGCCGCCAGATGAGCGGACGCATGCTCGGCGATGAGAACCTGACCGGAACCCCGATCTCAACCCTCGCCGATGGCGAGACGCTCGAGGTCTAAGCCTCACGCAGGTTTATGAGCCGCCGGGACGATCCTCGATCCTCCCGGCGGCTCAGATATTTAACGCCGGTGTTCAAGCCGAGTAATCGGTGGACCGGGCGGCATCGTGCTGTCGGGAAAGCTCGGTCCGCACGGCATCGAGTTTGGCACTCACGCGCGTCACGGTGTCGCTTCTCAGGAACAAGCGCTCGGGGAAGGCACCGCCCTCGATGGCGTCCACCATCACCGCCGCTCCGCGGATCGGATCGCCCGCCTGATTGTGGTTTGCCTGCGCGGTGATACCCCGCATCTTTCCCGCACTGGTCTGTGCATAGTCGGTTATTTCGGTAGAGGTGTGAAGGCTGCGCGCGTCGAGAAAGTCGGTCCGGAACAGGCCCGGCTCCACCACGCCCGCGGTGATTCCCAGCGGGGCCAGTTCCACCCTGAGAGAAGGTAGCTCGGGTGCTCAGGCTGGATAATGCTTGAACCCGCGGCACGGGAACTGATGCGGTATTGGGAACTAGTGCCTCCGAGATCGTGGCGGTGCTGAGGCTGAATGCTGGCCGGTTCTCTGAAGACCGTGGGATCTCAGACCTGGTTGGTGAATTCAGCGGCAAAAGTCCTGAGTTCACGGGTTGGTGGGCCAACCAGCGAGTCCGCGCCTATTCTTACGGCAAAAACGTCTCAGGCACGCGGTGGGGACCAGGGCAAGTAAAGTATCTTGAAACTCAGCTAGCCTGCCTAACCGTATCCTTGGGTTCTCGTCCTGAAACTATCGATCTGACACTCGGGCCGGTCTCAGATCTGTCTAAGATTCCTGATCCAATCAGAGTCTTCGTACGGTTCCACCACAGCCGGATTCTGACTTATTCTGCGTCCCAATAGTTTGAGGCACACCTCCTGAATATGCAGGGCTACGCTGCTAGATTGATCGCATGCCAGAATCCCAAGCACTCGACGCCCTTCGACAGTTTGTGCTCGAACGAGATTGGGGCCAGTTTCATTCGCCAAGTAATCTCGCGAAAAGTATCAGCATCGAAGCTGGTGAGCTCCTGGAATGCTTCCAATGGAGCGATTCTCCCACGTCTGAGGTACGAGACGAGCTTGCAGACGTCCTCACCTACTGTTACTTATTGGCTGACAGGTTGGAGCTGGATCCCGAAGAAATTGTGCTGAACAAGCTCGAAAAAACTCGTGAAAAGTACCCGGTAGAAAAAGCGCGTGGGAAAAGTACTAAGTATGACAACCTCTAGCATTATCCGGTTCCGATTCACACCGGACGGAGTGAAGAACTGGGCGTCAGCGGATAAGCGTCATGTTAACTGGCCAATCGTTTATGTCCTCGACAATGGCAGAGATGTATATGTTGGTGAATCCCACAGCGCCGCGAGCCGGATGAGGCAGCATCTTGGCTCGCACGAGAAGCAACAGTTCAAGACGGTACGCACGGTCCTTGATGAGAAGTTCAACAAGTCTGCCTGTTTAGACTTGGAATCATTTCTCATCCGGATGTTTTCCGGTGATGGAAAGCTACAGGTACTAAACCGCAACGCGGGGATCATCGACGCGAATTATTTCGATCGTGATACTTATCGCAAGACTTTCCAGGAAATCTTCGACCAGCTCCGCAATGACGAGCATCTCTTCACGCGGACGATCCCGGAGATCATCAACAGCGATCTGTTCAAGCTGTCTCCGTTCAAGGCTCTCAACCACGACCAGGCAACTGCGGTCGAGGATATTCTCGAGGGACTGTTTTCAGACATCGAGCACGGTTCCTCAAGCACTGTCGTCGTTCAGGGCAATCCCGGCACCGGGAAAACGGTTGTCGCGATCTACCTCCTCAAACTCATTGAGGATATCCGCTCGCACCGTGGAGACGAAGGAGCAGACGAAGACTCCCTATTCAGTGACTTCTTCACGCCCGGCCATGCCGAGCTACTTTCCACGTACCGAATCGGAATAGTCGTCCCACAGCAATCTTTGCGTGACTCGCTAAAGCGAGTTTTCACCCTCACTCCCGGTCTCAGTAGGGAAATGGTTCTCACTCCCTTTGAGGTCGGACAGAGTGCAGAGAAATTCGATCTACTCCTTGTAGACGAAGCACACAGGCTCGGTCAGCGGGCGAACCAGGCGTCAGGCCCACTCAACAAGAAGTTCGCTGACATCAATTTGGCACTGTTCGGCACGGACAATCCTGACATCACCCAGTTGGACTGGATCCAGCATCAATGTACCCACACAATTCTGATGCTCGACATTGGACAGAGTGTGCGGCCCGCGGATCTCTCACCCGATACAACACAAAGACTGCTTGATGAAGCTCGTCAACAACACCGTTTCTACCCGCTACGATCACAAATGCGAATTGCTGCAGAACAAGACTACGTCGGCTACATCCGGTCAGTTCTCGGAAATGAAGCCCCAGCAGTTCCTTCAGTTTTCGACGGCTACGATCTTCGGTTCTTCGATGATTTAGCTCAAATGCGGGCCGCAATTCAGGCTCGTGATTCCGAATCTCAGCTTGCGCGGTTGGTCGCGGGATACGCCTGGCCGTGGAAGAGTAAAGCTGACAAGGATGCCTACGATATCAGCATCGATAACGTGCAACTTCGATGGAATTCGACTCAACGAGATTGGATCAATAGTCAGGGCTCCTCGGAGGAAGTCGGATCAATCCACACCGTTCAGGGGTACGATCTGAATTATGCGGCCGTGATAATCGGGCATGATCTCCAATTCGATCCAACGAGCAAACAGATCTTTTTTAGCCGCGAGAACTATTACGACAAAAAAGGGAGAGAGAATAATCCCAAGCGCGGGATTGTCTACTCGGACGAGGACCTTCTCCGATACGTTCAAAACATCTACACTGTCCTCCTTACGCGTGGAATCCGAGGTACCTACGTCTACGTTTGTAATCCCGAGTTGAGACATTACTTGCGTCCGTACTTCAGCAATGGTCAGGTCCACACCGCGGATCGCACGCTATTCGTCTAGCCACACGACGGCGCCCCGCCAGAAACGAAGTTCCGACGGGACGCCGTGACGATTGGGGCTGACCAATGACTGCCCCAATCTCGAGTTACATACCGTCCTCGTTTCGCGGACGTCGACGCAAGGCGATCACCAGGCCGAGGAGGAGCAGGGCTGCGCCTCCCAGGAGCGGGAGCGTGATGTCTCCGCCACCGGTGTGAGCCAGACCGCCACCGGTGCCGGGGCCGGCGGCTCCCGGGGAGGAGGACGGAGAGCCACCGTTGCCGGGGGTCGTTCCACCGTTACCGGGGTCCGTCCCACCATTGCCCGGATCCGTGCCACCATTACCAGGGTCGGTTCCGCCGTTGCCCGGATCCGTTCCACCATTGCCGGGATCGGTACCCTCACCGGGGTCTACCCCGGCCGGCAGGTGGTTGTCCGCGGTGATGTTGAACGCCACCGTGTAGGTGCGCACAACATCCCCGTTACCCGAGGTCACCGTGAAGGTGCGCACGGTATCGCTGCCCGCGGCACGAACACCCGCGGCCTGGACTCCGGGCAGGATTCCGGCCAGGCCGGTGGTCCCCACGGTGCCGTCCGCGGCCGGCAGAACGGCGGCGGTGGGCAGCGCGTAATTCGCCGGCCAGTCCACCACGTAGGAGCGCACGTCGGGGGTGAACCCGTCGATGGCGACCCCGGCCACGGTGATCCCCCGGGCCGCGGCCACGCTCTGCGCGGTCTCGTCGGCGTAGTTGGTCACCGTCACGCTGCCGTCGGGAGAAACCGAGACCTGCGCGGTCATCGCCCGAGCCAGGTTGATCCGTTCCCAGCTCTCGGTGCCCGCAGCGGTCAGGTCCAACGGTCCACCGGAGTCGGCCGCGGTCTGTGCGAGCACCGCGGTACGCTGGGCGTCATTCAGCTCGGGGAAGGTCGTCTTCAGCAGAGCCGCCGCATCGGACGGAGCAATCAGCGGCGCGCCACCCGCGGTCACCTTGGGGAAGTCATACCCCAGGCGCTCGGTGTAGACGCCGGTGTAGCCGGCCACATCGCGGTTCTCGTACGGAGTGCCCGAGCATGCGGTGAGCGAAGCACCCGCACACTTGCTCCCCAGCACATCCTCGAGTTCCTGCTGCGCCTGCTCCAGCAGCGGGGCGAACTCGGGGTCCGCCCAGCGGTGAGCGACCACGGCCTGGGCGATCATCCGACCACCCATTACATCCAACGGATAGTGGAATCCCAGCACCAGTCGGTTGTTGCCGTACTCCGATGCCCGCGCCAGGATGGCCGGTGAGAGCTCGGGGATCAGCGTTGCCAGGGTGGTCCCGGCGATGTAACCGGCATAGGTGTGACCACTCGGATAGGAACCGCTCCCGGCCAGGCCGCCGTAGCCACCGTTACGGGAGTCCTTGATCAGACCGCCCTCGCTGGCCAGGCCCAGCCGCAGGAACGGCCGCGCGTACTGCCACACGGGCTTGACCGCATCGGCACCGTCGATCTTCTGCCCCACCCGGTCCAAGATCCACTTGGTCTTGGGCAGTTCACCCGCATCCATCGCGGCGGAGAAGATCGGACCAAGGGTCGAGCCCAGCGCATCTGTTCCGGTTTTCACCGGTGAGTTATCGGCGTCCACCTGGGCCCGATCCACCTGGGCCTGGCTCGCGGCGTTGTTGATCTCGATCTCCTTTTTATCGTTGAACGCGATCGCCTTCTCCCGGTCGGTCACCTTGGCTTCGGTTCCCAGAATTTCGGGACCAAGCTTCGAGAACCCGCTGAGCATGTCGGCGGCATAGTTGCCGTCGGTCTTGGGCCAGGAATCCGAGGCGAAGCCACGCGAGGTGATATCGCCGGGGAAGGGTGCCGACACCGCGGCGCGGGCGGTCGGAGCCTCCGCTGCCGGGGCCAGTGCCGGTGCCGTGTGTACCACTCCGGTACCTCCGGTCTGCACGGTCACGCCGAGGGTCGGTTCCGAGGCCGCCGACTCACCGGCCGCGTTGAGCGCGCTGACCGTGGCCCGGTAGGTTTCCCCGGGCTTCAGCCAGGTCGCGGTCGCCGCACGCTCGGTGGGATCGGTGATGGACAGCACGCGTCCCTCGCCAAAGTCGACCCGGTATCCGGTGATCGCGGATCCGCCATCATCCACCGGTGCGGTCCAGGTGACGCTCACGCTGGTGGCATCCTGACTCGCGGTCACTTCGGTCGGCACACCCGGCGCGGTCGTCGCCCGCTCGATCAGACCTGCACGAGCGTTCTGCAGGGCATCCAGTGCGGCGGCGAGCGCCGTATCAGATGCCTGCGACGCGGACAGCGCGGACGTGGCCGAGGCGATCTGCTCCTGGAATGCGGCCCAGGTGTCCGCGCGGAAGCGGCCCACGGTCACGGCCTTCGCCTGGGCGAGGGCGTTCTCCAGCTGGATTCGGATCGCCGGGGTCAGCTGTGCCTGCGCCAGACTCAGCGTTCGCACCCGTGCGTTGATGTCGCCCTGGGTGAGGGCCGTGTTCTTCAGTGCGAGCTGGGCACCGGCGAGCTCGCGGCGGAACGTGGCCGCATCGATACTCGGGTAGCGATCCAGGGTCGGGACCACGGCCTCAGCCGCGGTAACCGCGGCGATCAGCGCGCTCAGGTCCAACTCCTTCTCAACCGGCTTATCCCCGGTGGTGAAGGTGTAGCGGTCGATGTTTGCCACGAAGGGGTGGTTGCCGTCGGTCTCCGAGCGAAGCACCGCACTCAACCGGTGGGTTCCGGTGATCGCGATGGGCAGCCAGATCCCGGCGTCCACATCCGTGGTCCAGTTGCTTGTTGAGGTGGGCGGCAGCGGAACCGTGGCAACCGGGGTTCCCGGCTTGGCGGGATCGGCTGCATCCAGGTAGAACTCGATGCGGGAGTTTTTACCCACGCGGTTTGCGTTAGCCGTATAGTGCACCGACACCCGGGTGATGGGCAGGGTACCAAATACGACGTTGCCGTAGTCGATCCAGTCCCCATCGGTGGTTCCCCCCACGTTGGTGACCGGACCACTGTTCCAGGTGCTGTTCTCGGACTTGATCTGGCCGGGACGCGCGGCCACCCACTTCTCCGCCTCGATGGCCACCGTGTTGGTGGTCGGGGCGGTGAAGGTGAACGCGTCAAAGTTACCCACGTAGGGCAACGCGTCGGTGGTATCGGCGCGCAGCACGGCCAACAGCGTGTGACTGCCGGTCACCGGGGTGGTGAGCTTTGCGCTGACGTTGCCCGCCACGGTCCAGTTATCCCCGGTTGCGGGGAGTGCCACGGTGGCTACCGGGGTGCCGGGCTTGGCGGGATCGGCGACGTCCAGGTAGAAGTCCACCCGAGCGTTTTTGCCCACACGACCGGAGTTGTTGACGTAGTGCACACTCACGGTATCGGTGCCGATGTTCCCGAAGTCACGGGTACCGTAGTCCAACCAGGCACCGTTATAGGTGCCACCGAGGTTGGTCACCGGCCCATCGTTCCAGGTGCTGGATTCGCTCTTGAGTCCGTTACCGGAGTTCTTGACCCAGGATTCGGCTTCAACCACGAGCGGACGCGGTCCTACCGGCTCATCGCTGTGCGGGAACAGCTGGAAGCGGTCAAAGTTGCCCACCCAGTCCTGCCCGCTGGTGGAAAACTCGAACGTGATCGAGCGTGCCTGAATCAGCGAGTCGGTATCGGTGAGGTTCAGCGTGACCGTGGAGTAGTTGCCGAAGCTGCCGGTGCCGGGGAGGGCTCCCTGGGCAATCACCGGACCGGTGATGTCTCCGGCGTGGACCCGTACCGACGAGCGTTCGTTGCCCACGGCGGCGGAGTTTGCATAGCGCACCTGGAGGGTTTCGGGGACACCTCCGGCAAAGTCCATGCCCAGGTAACGCACCCACGAACCGTTGCGCACACCACCGAGGTTTCCCCCGGACTGGAATGCCTCATTCTTCAGCTCCCCACCGGACCACTCATCGGAGGCCTCGGCTTCGAGCGTGCGGAAGCCGCCCTGACCGATGCTGAGGTGATCGGCCGCCTGGCGCAGAGCCTCGGTGGTCGAGCGCAGCGCGGCACCGGAGGTGTCAGCGTTTGCCAGCGCCTTCTGGGCCGCGGCGAGCGCCACGGTGAAGTCGCGGTAGGTGTTGGCGGCATAGTTCCCCGGGCGCACCAGCAGCGCCTGATCCACCAGGTCCTGCAGCGCGAGACGGGAAACCGAGGTGATACTCAGCGTGATCGGCGACTGGGTGGTAACGCCCTGGCCCACCAGCTGATGGGCTGCCACGCCGTCGGCGAGCACCGAATCGCTCAGGTGAACCGAGACGCGAGCATTCTCGGTGAGGGTGCCGCCGATACTGAGGGTCAGCGTGGTGGCGTCGGTCACGGTAACCCGGGCGGTAATCCCCGCGGGGACACCCGAAACGGTGGCGCTCCCGGCGGCGGTCAGATCGGTTCCGGCCGGTGCCGACAGACGCGCACCGTCTCCGAGGGTCAGGGTGGTTGTCGCGTTCAGCACGCCCTTGTCGTTTGCCGCGAGGGTGTCCTTCGAGGCGGTAACCGGATAGGTCTTGGTGGGGCTTGCGCCGGGGGTCTTCTGGCTGGCCGAGTACGCCGGTGCTGAGTTCTTCCCCCAGCTCGAGGCCGCCGAACCCATCGTGAACGACAGGTTTCCCCCGCCGATGATGTCGGAATAGTCGAGCCAGGTGTTGCCGTAGGCACCGCCGTTGAGCGCCGCCTGCTGCACATAGAAGTTATCCGAGGAGACGTTCTTCGCGCCGATCGTGAAGGTACGTCCTCCGGGATAGTTGATCTGCGCCTGGTCGAAGAACGGGGTACCGATCTGATACTGCGAGGATCCGGCAGTCACCGGGAACAGGCCCAGCGCCGCGGCCACAAACATCGTGGACATGGTGCCCGCGTCGTTGTCCATGGTGGGCAGGAAGCCGTCCGGGGCGAGCTTGTACACCCGGGTCTTGATCGGCGGGGTGAACTCTCCCCCACCGCTCGGGGGCCGGTTGCCGTCGGTCTGCCCGGTGGCAATGTAGCGGTTCCAGGTTTCCTTGGTGTAGGTGTCGCGCACCCACTTCTGGGTTTTGGCGGGCTCGCCCACATAGTTGAACAGGTAGGGTGCCTGCAGATCCACCTCGTTGGCGTTGGAGTGCAGCATCGCCCGACCGTTGTTGGGGTCGTCCTCGCCGAAGAAGTGGTTGACCGCGAGGCGCGCGGCCGCGTCCCCACCCATCGAGGCGATCAGTGCATTCATGTCATAGGCCGGATACCAGTGGTACTGCCACAGGGTGCCCTGGTAGACGTTGGCGGCCTCAAACTTTTCGTAGTCCACACCGGTCCACTCACCCTTGCCGTTGCGCGGGGAGAGCAGGCCCACCTTGGTGCCGTCCTTAGCGGTCCAGGCGTCGGGCTTGATGTTGCTGGTGAAGGCCAGGTTTGACTGCGCACGCAGGCTCGCCGCATCCGCGGTTTTGCCCAGCTGGTCGGCGATGATCGCCAGCGCCCACTGGTCGTAGCCACGCTCGACGCTAACCGCCGGGCGGTCATTCACATATCCCTGTCGCTGCTCCTGGCCGGAGTAGTATCCCACCAGGTTGGCGATCATTGGATACGCCTCATCCAAGCGGGTAAACCCGGTGTAGCCCTTGGACAGGGCGTCGGCGATGATCACCGGGGAGCGTTCCCAGCGCACACTCGGTACGCTCTGGGTGAGGTCTCCCAGCTTGTTTTTACCGGATCGTGCCTGATCGGCAAACAGGTAAATCAACGACTGAATCATGTCGCGATATCCCGCCGGGTTCACATAGGCGAACACCGAGTACTTGCGGAAGTCATCCCAGGCTGCCCAGCCGTCATAGTAGGTGAACCCGGCCGCCGTGTGCACGACCCCGTCCACACCGCGGTAGGTGCCCGAGGTGCTGGTGGCGTTGATCGGCATCGCGTTCATCCGGTACAGATGCGTGTAGAACAGCTTCTGCAGCTCGCCGGTGGGGTCGGCCTGGGCCGAAGCGGTGATGTTCACCGCCCCCAGACGCTCGTTCCACTCGGCCTTGGTGGCGGCGCGGACCTGCTCAAAGCTCTTGCCCCCAACCTCGGCGGACTGATCGATCTTCGCCTGCTCGCTGCTGATCGGAGACAGTGTCACCCGCAGTCCCACGTTCTGGGTGCCCGCGTTGAAGGACAACACGGCACCGGTGTCCTGGCCCGAGCGGGTAGCTGTTTCATCCAGCGGTGTGCCATCCGCCCAGGTTTTTACGCCGGCCGGCTGCTCGGTCTCGGCGTAGTAGAACAGCTGATACTTGGCACCGTTGAAGTTTCCGGATACCTGCCCGGCCAACGACACGCGTCCGTCCTCGAGCGTGCCCGCGGTAACCGAGGATGAGTCCCGGGAGGTGAAGTTGTTTTTCAGATCGAACACCAGGCTCGGGGTCTGATCGGCGGGGAACGCATAGCTGTGCACGGCGGTGCGAGTGGCCGCGGTCACCTCGGCGTTAACGTTCTTGCCGGTCTTCACGATCGCGTTCTGCGGGCCGTCCGAGAGGGCAAGGTTTGCCCGGTAGTATCCGGGGCTTGCGTCCTCATCCTTGTGGCTGAAGTCGTGGGCGTAGGTCGAGGTGTTGGGACGCTGGGTGTACTGCACCGCCGTGGGAACCACCAGGATGTCCCCTCCACCACCCGAGCCACCCACGCCGTCGAGATTGGTGTGGGTGAATCCCGAAATCTGAGTGGAGTTGTAGTTATAGCCGGTGTGGTTGCGCCCGGCGCTGGAAAGCGGATTGACCTTGGCGAGGCCGTTGGGTGCCTGGGCACCGGGGAGGTCGTTACCGTTGTCATCTGCGGTGGAGACAAACGGGTTGACCAGCGCGGCAAGGTCGGTCGCGGCGGGGGCCGCGCTGGCACTCACCGGGGTCAGTGCGATTGCGCTGGCCAGGCCAACGCTCAGCGCGAGGGTAGCGGCAAGAGGCCGAAACAGGGCGGGACGGGTACCGATGGGCACCGTGTCCGAACGCTGTTGCAGGCTCGCCTGTGGACGATTTCGCATGTGTGCAGTTCTCCGATTCAAGAAACAATGCGCACTCCACCACGCACCGAAACGTTTCGGTCGGCGACCAAAAAAAATAGCGCCAACTCTGGGGCAATAAGGCAGGAACGGTCGGATCGACCGGGAGTGTCAACCGAACCGCTTCGTACGGTATCAACCCCGAGTAGGCTAATTCGCGGCACCCCGGTTACGCCATCCCCTCATTTGGGTTACGGCTCGGTGAACGACATGACGACCAGGATGGCCTCGCGACAGGGAGCGCTAGTCGGTGGGCTGCTTCCCCAGCGTCCCGATCAGGTCGGCAACCGCGGTGATCGAGGCCTCCGCCAGGAAGGGGTCACTCTCCTCGCCGATGATGTCGGTGTGATAGGCGATCCCGTCGCCGGCGAGCAGCACCAGGCGGGCCAGGGTTTCGTCGCCCAGCGAGTCCACCAGAACCTCAAACCAGCGATCCCGCGCCCAGCGCAGGGTGATCCACGCCTCGTTATTACCCGCCTGACCGAGACGGGTGGCGGCCACAACCAGGCGCTCCAGCGGCGAGGAGTATTCCAGCGAGGTGCCCACGTAGTAACGTGCGGCACCCTCGGGGGCGATCCGCATGGCGGCGGCGTCCGCGGTGACCAGCGCCTCCAGGCGGTCCAGGATCTCTCGATCCATCGCATCGCGAGAGCGGAAGTGGTGCAGCAGTCCGGCCTTGGAGAGGCCGCTGCGCTTGGCAATGGCGTCGATGCTGGCCGAGCGCACGCCCTGCACGACGAGGAGGTCGACGTAGGCCTCGATGATCTGATCCGGTTTGCTCTGCTGGTCCATGTGACTTCCAGTTTGGCACATCCAACCGGTCGGTAGTGCCCCATGTGGCGGTGCGTGACACGAGCCCCGGTCACGCACCGCCGGGGTTTTTGTTGGGAGCCGATACCAGGCGGCTCCGAGCGCCCCAGCCATACCCTAACCGGGCGCTCCTCCCAGCGGTGGTGCGCGGCACAAGCCAGTGCGCGCACCACCGGGGGTTTCGAGGGGTAATCACTCCCTCGAGTCTGTGTTACCGCTCGACGATGCCCCAGGCCGAGCCGTAACCCTGCGGTTCGGCGGCGGCGAGCAGTTCGAGGAACGGCTTGGCGTCAAACGCCTCGGGGCCGAGGACTCCGGCACCGCTCCAGGTGCCGTTGGCCAGCAGTTCCAGGGCGACAACCGGGTTGATCGCGGTCTGCCAGACGACAGCCTGCGAGTTATCGCGGGCCATCGTCTCCTCGTTGTCGGCCACGTGGTAGAGGTACAGCGACTTCTTGGTGCCGTCCTTGTGGGTTCCGGTCACCAGCACACCGGCACAGGTCTTGCCCTTCATCAGCGGACCGAGGGTCGCCGGGTCGGGCAGCACGGCGGCCACCAGGTCGCGCGGGGATACCTGCTGACCGCGCACGGTTACCGGCTCGGTCTTGTCGAGGCCGAGCTTGTTCAGGGTCTTCAGGACCTCGATGAACTCGTTGCCGAGGCCGTACTTGAACTCGACCTTCTTGGCGTCGATCCAGCGCGGCATCAGGTGAACCTCTTCATGCTCCACGTTCACACACTCAACCTCGCCGATGCCCTCGGGGAATTCGAAGGTGATCGGGTCAGAGAAGGGCTCCACCGCGTGCCAGCCACCCTTGTCTTTGTCCCAGAGGATCGGCGGGTTCAGGCACTCCTCGATGGTGGTCCAGATCGAGAAGGACGGGGCAAACTCGTATCCCTCAACGGTCAGGTTGGCACCGTCGCGAACCGAGAGCACGTCGATCTCGTCGAACAGCTCATCGGCGGCGTAGCGAGCGAAGATGTCGGACAGACCTGGCTCCACACCGATCCCAACCAGGGCCAGCTGCTCCTTCTTTTCCCACTCATCGGCCACGGCGAATTGATCGTCGCCGAGCTTGATGTTGGTCTTGGTGAAGGGCTCCTCGGGGTGACGCACGGACAGGCTCATGGCCATGTCGAGGTAGGTGACACCGGCGGCGTGGGCACCGTCGAAGATCGGCATCACGAAGCGGGGGTCCACGGCGTTGAGGACGTGGGTGGCACCGGTCTCGCGGATCAGGGCCTCGACGGCGTCGGCGCTGGAGGCGTCAACCTGCGCGGCGGTGTAGCGAGGGTCGCCAATTTCGGTCACCAGGCCCTGCGGGCGTGCGGGGTCATAGTCGGCGATCGTCAGCTTGTCGAAAAAGGAACGGCGAGAGGCGATTCGGGCTGCGGCACTGCCGACGCCACCGGCGCCGATAATCAGGATGTGCACGATACTTCTTTCTGTTGTGACGGTGTTGCTTCGGTTGAGGAAAAGACTGGGGCTAGTTCTCGGGAACCAGCACGGGGGTTTCGCGGTTGAGCGCCCTGCCGGAGAAGAACTCCTTGGCACCGGGGAACCGCGACCAGATGAACATCACGACCAGGCCCAGCAGCAGCGATCCGACACCCATCACGAAGGTGCCGCTGGTGCCGAGCAGCTGCGTGGTGCCGTAGTTCGGATCAAGCATGCTGATTGCCGAGTAGACAAACACGGTGCCCATCATCAGCCCGCCGATCAGCGGCAGCACGAGCCGGAACACGGTGTTGCGGGCGCTGTCGAAGAGGTTTTTGCGGAAGAACCAGATGCAGGCAAACGAGGTGATCGTGTAGTACATGGCCACCGCGAGGGAGGTGGATTCGATCGTGTCGGAGAGGATGTTGCCGCTCAGCAGGGACATCCCCACGTAGAAGATCACCGAGACGACACCCATGAAGATGGTTGAGAAACCGGGGGTCGAGTACTTGGGGGTGATCTTGGCGAACGGGCCGGGCAGGCCCTTGTAGACGCCCATCGCCAGGGTTCCGCGGGCGGTGGGAAGAATCGTGGTCTGGCAGGTGGAGAGAGCCGAGACGAACACCGCGAACACCAGGACCCAGCCCCACTGGCCGAGGGCATCGTTACGCAGACCGAAGAACACGTCCTCGGCGGTGTCGGGGTTGGCCAGGCCGGTGCCGGTGGTGCCGACCCCGGCGTGCATCATGGCCAGCAGGGTCATACCGATGTAGGTGATCAGCAGCACGACGGTGGACAACAGGGCCGCCAGCCCCGGAGTGGTGCGCGGGTTCTTGGTTTCCTCGGCGAGGGAGAGGCAGGTGTCCCAGCCCCAGTAGATGAAGATCGCCAGCAGCACACCCTGGATGAATCCGGCCGGGTTATCGGCGGCGAACGGGTTGAACCAGTCCCAGGAGAAGGCGAAGTTGTGGAACGCGCCGCTGCCGATGGCGAGCGCCAGGCCGATGCAGAAGGCGATGATCGCCAGGTATTGCAGCGCCATCAGAATGTTTTGGGTCAGCGCCCCGGCTTCCACCGCCCGGTAGGAGACCCAGGTCATCGCGGCGATGATGACCGCGCCGAGCGCCACCACGAGGGTGTGGTTCTTGGCGATCGATCCGTCACCGATGAGCAGCAGCAGGTACTTGGAGGCGACCTCACTCTGGCTCGACATGACGATCACACCGGCCACAAACACACCCCAACCGGCCATCCAGCCGGTGCGCGGACCGAATGCCTTGGACGCCCAGGTGAACGCGGTGCCGGCGTCGGGGACCGCGGTGTTGAGCTCGCGGTAGGCAAAGGCGGTGAGGCACATCGGCACGAAGGCAACGATCAGCGCGATCGGCGCCTGAGCTCCGGCCGCGATCACGATAAACCCGAGGGTTGCTGCCAGGGAGTACAGCGGTGCGGTGGAGCCGAGGCCAATCACCATCGAGGCCATCAGGCCCAGCTTGCCGTGCGCCAGGCCCTTACCGCCCTGGCCCGCGGCCACGTTTTCTGTCACGCTCACTTGTGCTCCTCTGCAACGGTACGCCGGGGTGGGGATCGAGCCGGTCGTCGAGTTTCCGCACCTCCCAACCATTCGGTCGGGAGGTAGGTAAATCGTGCCACGCGATCTTTCCCCCGTCAACACGATCACCCTCGATTTGTGCCTCGCGACCCCCTCGACACCGAGTTTTCTCGCTGGCAACTCCCGTGTCTCGCCGCGCAACGACGCGGATTATTCCCCCGTCGCGGCGTTGCGAAATTAAATTGTAAACACCTTGTTTCGGATACCTGGATGCGGGTCAAATAACCCTCCGGCCGTCGATCCAACTAGGACGCTCACCACGGTTCGTCTTATACACGCGTCGACGCGCTGCACAAATTTGAGAGGCTGCCATTTCCGAGAAAGCGCCGTCGGGATCATCCAGCCATGTTCCGGGGCGCGAACCGTGCCGCTTGGCGAGCTGCGAAGCAAGGGAGTTCCTGACCACGATCTCAACAATCCCGATTGACTGATGGAAAGCCCCGGAAGGCCTCTGTGAAAGCATGTCTCCGGGGTTACGACTTTTAAGCTACGCGTGCACGCGGGCACATCGATCGCCGGAACCCAGACTGTGGACAACCACAAATATTTCGCGGGGTGTGGAGGATCGCAGGATATGCAGGAAGCCCCGGTCGAAGACGATCAACCGGGGCCACACGGATTGGCTTTGCGCGGGCCTGCTAGCCCAAACTCAGCAACACCAGGCTCAACAGCGGCGGCAGCACGGTTGGCACAAAGACGAGAATTCCCAAGATAAAAGCCGCCAGGCCCAGTCTCGAGCCGCGCAGCTCGGGGTGTGCTCGCAGGTTCGATCGTGACACCAATGCGACGATAATCGCCGCAAGGGCCAAAACGCCGCCGCCGAGCGGGAGCACAATCGTCGCGAATAGCGAGGCCAGGGCCAGCCCGGCCGCGACGCATGCGGCACCATCAACCGGCCTACTGGAAACCGAACTCATGATTCTCTCCCCCGTCGAGAGCCTGGCGATCCCCGATCGCATAACGACTGTTTGGTCCAAGCGTAGTGGATGCTCCTCGGCACAACCTACGCTCGGCGCGAGCGCGTCATCCGGACAACAATGAGCCAACGCAGGAGCAGAATTACCGCGGTCACCGCCAGCGTCCATACCGCGATCAGCCCGTCCGAGGCTTCAAGAAACCCGGTCAGTACAGGATGCTGCCGCACGGTGTCTGCATCAAAGCTCCACCATGTGTCCTGAGACCGCACCCCGGAGCTGTGCGAGTGCCGCTCGCCACCCAGCGCCGTGGCTATCCCTGGTCGAACCAGCGCATTCAGGATCACACCAACAACAAGCGGCCCGACCATGCACACCAGGAAGCTCAGCGTGAGCCGGCGCTGAGACTTGCGCTCACGGCCCTCATCGGTGGTACTCATTGAAGCCCACCGTAGCATCAACAAACTCGCGCCGAGGGGAAAGAATCGTGGGGAACATGACTCTCAGCCAACAAAAGCCGGCCGGTCTCGATGGAGACCGGCCGGCTTTTTTGTGGTGGACCTAGGGGGATTCGAACCCCCGACCTCTTCATTGCGAACGAAGCGCGCTACCAACTGCGCCATAGGCCCGTGCGGTAAGAACGAGCGTATCACGCGGGAAACGCCGCGCCGAATTGGTCGACGCAAAACCGCGGCTGATCCGCGGATGGCCCCGGGACTGGGTTCTTGATGTCTCGAGGGTTACCCGAAAGAATCAAGGCAGCGCACACATCTGGTGCGAAGAACCGTGAATCCTCACGGGTCAATCGAGAGGGCCCAGATTGCCATCCAACCGGCGTCCATTTATCGCTCTCGCCCTGGTCTCAGGGGTAATTGGGGGATTCAGCGGCTGCACACTGGCCGAGACCGAACGTCCGCGTCTCACCGTGTCCCCCGACGAGGAGGAGGCCGCGGTCATCGACACCACCCGGGAGCAGAGTGAGCGAAACGGAACCGGTGATCTGGGGGACGGACTCCCGCCGCTCAATGCCGATATCACGGTCGAGGATTTCAACACCGAAAACCTCTTTGCTCCCACGCATGAGACCGTCGCCGATCTGAACGGCTTTGGCACCCTCCTGGCCGAGTCCCTGCAACGACTCGATAACGCCGCATTTGACCAACGCGGCACCACGAAGTCACGTGAGGATGCGCGGCTGACGTTTACCAAAACGATCACCGGGCACTACACGCTGAGCGAGGATGCGCGGCGAGATCTCGAACGCGCAAGCATCGCCGCGGTGAAGCTCGGAACCGAACCGGTCCCCGACCACAAGAGCACGGTGACCGCCAGCCGGGTCCGGCTTCTGGGCGGCGGAATCGAGGAGACACTGGGGAGTCGCACTCGGGTCTCCTATGAAATCATCTTTGCCCGCGACCTCACCGGCAGTCCGGTGCGTGAGCGCTGGGATGAAATCGTTTCCTACGGCGTCCTCTTTGATGATCTCACCGGTGAAATCGCCCGCTTCCAGGTGAATCGCACCCCGCTCTAGCGGCTGCAATCCACACGCCCCGCTCACGCGAACGTGAGCGGGGCATCGTGACTCCGTCTTGAGGGTGGGCTCGCGCCCACAACGCGGCGACTAGCCGGCGTTGCGACGGCGGGCCAGCAGGTCCACCGAGAGGTCTTCGCCGTGAGCGTACTCGTCCACGACACCCATCCGGGCAAACCGGCTCACCGGGCGATCCTCGGCCTGCGGCGTCGCCTCGGTTGGCTCCTGGTCGGCGGATGCGGACGCCGCAGCCCCCGCACGCTCGGCCACCGCGGCCGGGGTGATCGACACCGGAGCCTCGGGAGCCAGCTCGGCCGCGCGCTCGGCGAGCACCTGGGCGAGGGCCGCGCGACGCAGCGCGTCCTGAGCATCCTGCCGCGCCATCGAGGCGGCTGCCACCGATCCCTCGGAGGCATACATCGGGGCGGGCAGCACCGGCGGAACCCAGGCACCGGGGCGCAGCGGCTCGGCCTGGGGAACAGCAACGGGCAGCGGATCGGCAAGGTCCTGCATCGGCTGAGACTCGGCGGGCACCACGGTAGCCGTCTGATCCAGCACAGCCTCGGGCACCGCCACCAGCTTGACCGGGCGGGCCAGCGCCACCAGCAGCGAGACTCCCGCGAGCGCCATCAGTGCACCCACGATCAGGAGCACGGCCTGACCGCCACCGGCCAGAATGACGCTGCCGGAGACGATGCCGATCGCACCGATCAGCAGGGTCACGGTTGCCATCAGCCGCGAACGCTTGCGTGCCTTGGCACGAAGTGCGGTCAACGGCGGGCGCGCGGTGAGCTCGGCCCGCAGCTGAGCGGCTTCTTCGAGCGCCTCCTGCTTGGCGCGCTCGCGAATCTCGGCCTGCACCTTGCGCAGTACCTTCTGCTTCTCGGCGACCTCGCGCGAGGAAATCTCCAGGTGTACCTGGCCGGGCATCTCGGTGGTTTCGGCGAGCACACGCATGGTCTGCTGCAATCGCACGGCGTTACGCTCGGTCGCCAAATACTCATTGCGTCGGCGCCATGTGGGCACCAAATAGATGAGCCACAGCACGGCTGCAGCCGCGAACACCACACCACCACTCAGAATTCCACCCGGCATACACCTACGGTACGTGCGAATGACAAAAAACGGCCCTCGCACCGCGGGTGTGTCTACAAACACTCGGCGGATATTCCGGCAAACCCGGCGTGTTGCACGATCGTGATGCCTAGTACTCCAGTGGCAGGCTCGCCGCGAGCCGATCGGCCTCGGGAATCTCGGCCAGGTGCGGATCGGCAAGTCCCATCCGCCAGCGAGCATAGACACCCTCGGGAGCCTCCTCGGCCACCACGGCAAAGCAGTAATGATCGCGCCAGTCCCCGTTGATGTGAATATAGCGTCGGCGTAACCCCTCATACCGGAACCCGAGCTTACGCACGACCGCCAGGCTCGGGGCGTTCTCCGGCCGGATGCAGATCTCCATCCGGTGCAGCCCGAGCATCCGGAACGTGTAGTCGGTGGCCAGCGCCACCGCGGTAGGCGTAATGCCCTTGCCCGCGAATCGCTCGGAGATCCAGTAGCCGAGGCTCGCCGAGGCCAGGGAACCGTAGGTGAGCCCGGACACCGTCAGTTGCCCGGCCAGCTCCCCCCGGTACTCCATGATCAGAGGCAGACTCTCCCCCGCGCGCGCGGCAGCGAGGCGGTCGCGAATGGACGCACGCACGTCCATCGCAAACATGCCGCGGGGGCTGGTCGCCTCCCACGGTGCCAGCCAGGAGCGGTTTCCCAGCAGCTCACGCTCGAGAGCCTTCGCGTCCCGCAGCTTGACGCCGCGCAACACGATATCCCCAACCTGCTGCGGCTGGAAATTCCAAGATGCCACTCGTGTGCCTTAGTCTTCGAGACCCGCAACAAAGCTGCGCAGCCAGGGCTTCAGTTCCGCGCCGAGGTCTTCCCGGTCGGTGGCAAGCTGCACGATGGCCTTGATGTAGTCGGCCCGGTCGCCGGTGTCATAGCGGCGACCGTCAAAGATCACGCCGTACACACCGCCCGCGATGGACTCATCGGCCGCGAGCTCCTGCAGAGCATCGGTGAGTTGAATTTCGCCGCCCTTACCGGGCTCGGTGTGCTCCAGCACACCAAATACCTCGGGGCGCAGGACATAGCGTCCGATGATGGCCAGATTCGAGGGCGCATCCTCCACGGCCGGCTTCTCCACCAGCCCGGTCACCCGGACCACGGACGGGTCGTCGGTGGCTTCAACCGCGGCGGCACCGTAGAGGGAAATCGACTCGGCAGGCACCTCCATCAGAGCGATGATGGTCGCGTTGCGCTTCTCCTGCTCGTCCAGCATCTGGACCAGCAGCGAGTCACGCTCATCGATCAGGTCGTCACCCAGCAGCACGGCGAACGGCTCGTTGCCGACGTGACGCTTGGCCCGCAGAACCGCGTGTCCGAGGCCCAGCGGGTCGCCCTGGCGCAGGAAGTGGATGTCGGCGAGGTCGTTGGGCTGCTCCACCGAGTCCAGGCGGCGCTTGTCGCCCTTCTTGCGCAGGGCAATTTCCAGTTCGGTGACCCGGTCAAAGTGGTTTTCCAGGGCGTTTTTGTTACGTCCGAGGATCATCAGAACGTCGGTCATTCCGGCGTCCACGGCCTCCTCAACCACGTATTGAATGGCCGGCTTATCAACGACCGGAAGCATTTCCTTGGGCATCGCTTTGGTCGCCGGAAGGAAGCGGGTTCCGAGACCTGCGGCGGGGATAACTACCTTATTCGCACGCTTTGACATACCCCCAGACTACTCACACCGGGTACTCGGCAACAGCCCACGCCGTATCCAGTGCCGTCCATCACACCTAGAATGGGGCTATGTCCCATGAGGTAGATCACCAAAAGCGAGCCCTCCGCGCCGAGCTGCGCGAGCGCCGCCGCAATCTGACCAGCACCGAGCTGGAAAACACCACGGTCGGACTGACCACCCAGCTGCAGGAGCTCGTCACCCGTTCTGGGGCACGCAGCATCGCCTGCTATCTGTCCCGCCCGAGCGAGCCGAACACCCGCCCGTTCCTGAACTGGGCCCTCGAGCGCGGCATTCGTATCCTGTTCCCGATCTCCCGCGAGGATGGCCTGCTGGATTGGACCGTCGGTGAGACCGGCGAAGAGAGCGCGGGCCTGTTCGGGATCAACGAACCCATCGGCGAGCTGCTCGGCCCGATCGCGATCAACGACGTGGACCTGATCATCGTTCCCGCCGCCGCGGTGGACCAAACCGGGATGCGCCTGGGTTGGGGTCGCGGCTACTTCGATAAGACCCTCGGGTCGATGGAGCGCTGCCCACCCGTGTACGGCGTGATCTACGATAGTGAACTGCGTGATTCGATCCCTCAGGATGTTCATGATCGCCCGGTCAACGGTGTTGTCACCCCGACGCGGATCGCCGAACTCGGCTAGATCCTCCCTACTCTCCCTTAAAAACACAGGAAATATACGTGCCCCTCTACTCCTATAAGTGCACCGAGTGCGGAAACGCCTTCGATATCACCCAGAGCCTTTCTGACGCAACGCTGAGCGAATGCCCGTTATGTGGTGGGAAACTGCGTAAACTTTTCGGCACGGTCGGTGTGAGCTTTAACGGCTCGGGTTTCTACAGCACCGACTCCAAGTCGGGTTCCTCCGGGAGCTCCGGCGGAGCCAAAAGCTAACGAAACCACCACTGAAGGGGGACCCTATGATTAAGGGCTTCAAGGAATTCATTCTTCGCGGAAACGTCATTGATCTCGCCGTCGCGGTGGTCATTGGTGCCGCATTCACCTCGGTTGTCAACGCAATCGTGGAGAACATCTTCAACCCGATCATCGGCGCACTGTTCAAGGCCGACAGCCTGGACGCGACCTGGGTTCTCTCGATTCCGACCCTGGACCCGGACAAGCCCGCCGAGGTGAAGTTTGGCGCCGTTGTTGGAGCGATTATCTCGTTCCTAATCGTCGCCGTTGTGGTGTACTTCGTATTTGTCCTGCCGATCAACCACTTCAAGAAGCGGGCCGACGCCCTGCTGTCGAAGAACAAGGACGCCGCCGCCGAGGAGACCCCCGAGGTTTCGGCGGATGTGGCTCTGCTCGCCGAGATTCGCGACCTGCTCGCGGCCAACGCCGACAACGCGGCCCTGGGCTCGCGCGGACCGGGCAAACACTCGGGCGAATAGTTCCTCCAACACAAACGCGGCGACCGGATCGGTCGCCGCGTTTTGTGTTGTGTCAACTCACCGGCTAGCGCCGCGTACGCCGTATCAGAGCAACAACTGCAAACACCACAAGCCCAATAATGGCGAGTGTTACCAACGGTCCAACATAAACTGCGGTGGTCATCAGAGGCTCCTCACGGGCGGTGAAACCGGCTGCTTCGATGTGCCGATGGGGTGACCCTATCGCCGGTTCACTCCCGACTCCAGTGAGGATAAGTTATCTAGCGGGTGTGGGTGCCCCAGTGCGGAGGCACGTCGGCGCGCATGCGGGCGTCATTGCCGGAGTCCCCGGAGGTCTGAGCGGGTTTGTCGCCCCAGCCCGCGTCGGAGTCCTCGGCGGCACGAACGGGGCGGGTACCGGCCTGTGGTGCCGGATCGCTGCCGGGCACCGCGGCCGTGCGCACACGGCGGGAGCCGGGTACACGACGGATCGGTTCGGACGTGTTCTCGCTCATGCTTCCAGGGTACCGCGGCTCAAGCGAGGGCTACGCCTCGGGCTCGGCGGGTGCCGCGGGTCGTGCGTCCGGAACGCCCAGCAGGGCCGTCACCTTGGCGCTGACGCCCTCGGGATCCGCAAACAGGTCGAACGAGTGCACCCGCAGGTAGTGCCAGCCCAGACGGCGCAGCACGTCGGGACGCAGGCGCAGCGACTCCCGCAGCGACTCGGTGGTCACCTCGGGATCGGACTCCACCGCGACCGCCTTACCGTTATACGAGGCGACCAGTGCCAGCGAACCGCGGTAGCCCACCTCGACGTCAAGACCTCGACGGTACAGGCGCTCGGCCAGGTCCACCATCATCGGCTCGGCACCCTCGGTGTTCGGCGGCGCGGGAACGTGCTGCACGGGCTTGCGCAGGATCTCGGCGAGCGCCGCGATCCCGTGGCTGGTGCGGGCCGGGTCGATGTCCTGCGGCTTGATGCAGGACACGATCACCATCGACCGCCGGGCACGGGTCATTCCCACTGCCAGCAGACGGTCGCCGCCGGGCTCCCCCAGCGCACCAAAGTTTGACAGCACGCGGCCGTGCGGGGTGAGGCCGTAACCGAGCGAGAAGATCACCCGGTCGCGGCTCTCGGCCACCGACTGTTCCAGGGTCAGCACGGCGAAGGGCTCGGCGCGCTCGCGCAGGATAAAGTCGGCCAGCTCGGGGTGCTGAGCGAACGCCGAGAGCACCGCCTGGTTGAGCCGGGTCGCATGCTTGACACTCGCGGTAACCACCATCAGCGACTCCCGCGGACGATTCGCCGCGTGCTCCAGAACCAGGTTCACCACGCGCGACACCTCGGCATCCACCGACTCGACACCGCCGGTGTCGGGATCGGGCATACCCTTCCCGCCCTTGACGTAGTCGACGGTCAGGCTGCCGTGGCCGAGGAACGAGCCCGCCCACGGGAGGGATTCGATCTCACCCGCGTAGAAGCGCTGGTTGACCAGCTGGCTCAGGTCCTCGCCACCGGCCCGGTAGCTGCGGGTCAGGGTCAGCGTGGGTAGCAGCTCGCCGAGGCGGGCCAGCGCCGAATCCCCGTGCAGGGCCTCGATGTCGAAGTTCTGGGCCTCGTGCCGGGAGGGATCCGCGGCGGCCAGGGTGAAGGGCAGCGGGCTCTGGGTGACCGGGTCACCGAAGGCCACAACCTGCTTGGCACGACCGATCGCCGCGGCGTTCTCGGCCAGGGTGGTTGCACCGGCGTCGATCAGGAACACGGTGTCAAAGCGCAGCGAATCCGGGATCAGGTGCACCTCATAGGGCGAGGCCACCCACACCGGGGAGAGGATCCGCGAGAGGTGCGGGGCCTGATTTTCCAGGGCCATCGGGTCCACCGCGGCCCCACGCAGCAGGGTGCGCAGCGCGGCTGCCTCATCGGAGTGGTCCACCAGACCGATCTTCCAGGTGTCGCCCAGCAGGGTCGCCAACTGCGCGCCCTGGGCGGAGGCGTGGGCCTCATCCACCAGGCGGAAGTCGGATTCCAGACGGTCGATCACGCTGGTGTTCGCGCCGAGCAACGCCTTATTGGTGGCCAGCAGGTGCTCCAACACCGACTGCCACCAGGCCAGCTCGAGCTCGTCGGCGACGCGCTCCTCGGGGACGTGACGCACCGAGAGGTCGGTGATCAGCGGCGCGAGACCGAGCTCCTTAAGCTCGGCGATCAGCGTGGTGCGCTCCTGCAGGTTTTCCATGACCTGCGAGTCGGCGGCCAGACCCGCCATCAGGCGCACCAGCTCCTTGACCGGCAGCGCGACCAGGCGCTCGTCCCGGGTCACCCGGTGCAGCGGACCATCCAGCCGGGAGAGGTCATCCACCACGCGCTGATAGGTCACCTGTACGTCGGCGATGCCCAGCGGAACCTCGGGCATCGCACCGGTGGACACGTAACGCTGCCAGAGCACCCGCTGTGCCTGGATCCGCCGCAGCGCATCCTCCATGTCGGCAATGTGCACACCGGGGCGCACATACTCACGGGCCAGCTTCTTCAGCCGGCGGCGGTTGGCGGTGTTCATGCTCGGCGAATCGCGACGCGAGCTGTGGGCGATGATCAGTTCCTCAAGCGAGCGGTCAAACACGCTCGGCGAGAACTTGTCCAGGGTGTCGCGCAGATCCAGCAGCAGGCGCAGATACACACCCAGCTCCTCAACCGACTCGAACGGACGCATCCGGGTGTGCCCGATCAGATCGTAGGCACGCTCCAGCAGGCGCGGCAGCTCGGTGCGGTTGAGTTTCTTCGCCAGCGCGTGAGTCGCCTTGGCCTCGGCGGTGGTGGCAAAGGTGGCACCGTACCAGGGTGAGTCTCCGGGACCGTACTGGAACTCGCCCAGGGCCGCGGCGGCCGCGAGCTTCTGCGAGATGGATCGGCGGTCGCCGGCGAGGTTCCCCATCGAGGCGAGGTCGAGTCGCGCGGCGGTCGAGGGCGGGAAGGGCAGATTACCCAGGCGGGTCAGCGATTCCAGGGCCTCGATGACCGAGACGCGCAGGGTCGGATCGATCCGCGACAGCGCGCCACGGTAGTCCAGCAGTACCCGGCGCAGGCGCACCAGGGCGTCATCCACGTCGGCAATCTTGGGGGCGATGGCCTTCTCATTGCGGCTGATCGCCTCGATCAGGTCGCGGCGCACGGTGGTCGGCCCGACCGAGAGTCCGGGCAGGCCCACCTTGGCCAGGCGGTGACGGATGCCGTCCAGGCCCGAGCGCCGGGCCCCCACCACGAGTACCCGCTTGTGCTGGGAGACCAGCGCACCGATCGCGTTCACCGCGGTCTGGGTACCACCGGTTCCGGGCAGGGTCCGGACCACGAGGGAGTTACCGGCGGTGATCTGGGCGATCACGTTTTCCTGCTCGGCGTCGGCATCCAGGAGCAGGGTGTCCGTGGTCGGCGGACGCTCGTCCTGACCCACGGCATCCACCGGGAGGAACAGGCTGTCCACGAGCTTCTTGGCCCCGGAATCCCCGGCAATGGCCTCAAGAATCGGGTGCTGGCGCGATTGCACGTCGCGGGCGAGCGCCGGGCCGATGTCCGCGAAGGTCGACACCAGCAGTCGCGGCTGCACGCTGAACCATTCCAGACGACGGGTGATCCCGCGCAGCTCATCGATCACCGGCTGCGGCTGGAACACACCCTTGGCCACCGAGAGCGCCTCAAACGCGTCGGCGTCCAGGGCAATGCCGAACTGCTCGCGCATCGCGCGCACCAGTTCGGGGTTCATGACCGAACGGCCCTTGAGCTTGAGCTCGTAGTCCTTGCCGTAGCGGCGAATCGCCACCGGGCGCAGCAGGACCGGGGCGCAGTAGTCCACCCCGTCGTGACGCCACTGGGCCAGGCCGATGGCCAGGTGCACGGCCTCGATGCCGCGCACGGTACGCAGCTCAACACCCTTGGTGGTGATCACGTCGGCGGCGGACTTGGCCCGACGCAGCGCCAGCTCGTCCCGGATCAGGTTCGACAGCAGCGTCGAGTGTCCGGTGATGAACTGCGGCAGACCGCCGGGGTGGGTCGAGGAGAGTTCGATCCGGGTGCGCGGCTCATCGGTGAAGAACAGTAGCGGTGAGGTACCGCCCACGGCGCGAATCTGTTCGATCCAGCGGGCACGTTCGGCGGCGGGATCGGGCTGGGCGACCGGGGTGGGACGCGGGGGCACGGTGGCGTCGGAGACGTCGGTTGTCTCACTGCTCTGGGGCGTGGTGTCCGGGGTCACATCGGTGCCTTCCGGGTTGTTTGCGGGCGCGACCGGCGCGCTCTGGTCAGCCACGGACCCCACAGCGGATTCGTGTTCTTCTGAGTTTTTGTCGAGCGGCCACACAACCACACTTTAGGCGTTTTTTGCCCGCTTCGGGGTGAGCCTCGGCCGGTGTTGACCGGAAATCACCGTTTTCACGCAGGAAACGGGGGTCAAACTCGGGTTTTCCTAGCCTCGGGCCAGGCGTCCCAGGATCTTGCCCTCCGCGCTCTGAACAACGAGTTCGGCATCGGTGATCCGTGCGGTCTTGCCCGCGGAGAGCCAGGCATCTACATTTTCGCAGGCCATCCGGGTGGACCCGAGCGCATCCAGGGTCACGGTGTCACCGCTCTCTGCCCAGGAACCAATCAGGGTGTTACACCCGTCGTTGCCGTTCAGGGTCCCGTCGGGATTGAGGATCAGGGTCGGAGTTTGTCCCACCCCGGGTTCGGCGGCGGCCCAGGTCCCCACCACCGCGCTCGATCCCGCGTCGCCACTCGGGGTCGGGGTCGAGGGAGCCTTCCCCCGCACCAGGGTGGTCAGGGTGGTCCCCTTCTTATCCTGCAGAATCAGATCCTTGCCCTCGATACTCACCCGCTCGGACTGCGAAAACACACTGGGGAGGGCCTCCCCCTCGCAGGCGATCAGCGTGCTTGGGCCCGAGGTCACGGTCAGGGTGCCGCTCGGGGCGAGCTTCCAGGTGCCGCTGCCGCCGTTGCAGCCATCCGATCCGGTCCAGGTGCCGTCCTTATCCAGGGTCAGAAACGGAGAGGTGGAATAGGCGGTACTGGGCACCCAGGTACCCTCCAGATCCCGCTCGCTGGGGGCGGAGCTACCCGGTCCGCTGGCGCATGCGCTCAGCAGCAGTGCTCCCAGGGCAAGGACGGGCAGAAACAGGTGGCGAGCGGACATCGAAAGCCTTTCGTCGCGATCTGAGGATCCCGCACCCCCGGCCGGATCGATCGTGCCCCCAGCATAGCGACCCGGTGTCGCCGGACGGGCCGTGCGCGATCACAACCCGATTACGTTTGTGGTTCCCCGCCGGGCACGAAGCTGCCATACTCGGAGAACTGACTCATACCCTGGGGGCACACCGCATGATTCGTTTTCTGATTGGTACCGCAATCAACCTCGGCACCGCCGCACTGGGGCTGCTGCTGGCTGCCTGGATCATCCCCGGCGTGCACATCACCGCCTCGGGCTTCATCGTGGCCGTGGTTGTTTTCACCCTGGCCCAGGCGATTCTGACGCCGTTGATCTTCAACCTGGCCCGCAAGTATGCCACCCCGATCCTGGGTGGCATCGGCCTGATCTCGACCTTTGTGGCGCTGTTCGTGGCCACGCTCTTCCCCGGTGGGCTCGGCCTGGCCGACGTGACCGCCTGGATCCTCGCGCCGATCGTGGTGTGGGTGGTGACCGCGCTGGGGGGATGGATCCTCACCGCGATTTTCCTCAAGAAGCGCATCGAGGAGTCCAAGAGCCGCAAGCGGTAACCATCGCGGTTAGCGAGTCCAGCAACCGTCTGCGCTCACCCCACACACCCGGCGGGCCGGTACCGAGACACTCTTGGTACCGGCCCGCTGTGTGTCTGGCTAGGCGGGAACCAGTTCGGTTCCGCCCTGCCCGGCCGCAGCCTCCCGCGCACCCAGGATGCGGCGCAGGAGCAGGCGTTCGCACAGGGTCCAGGCGGTGGTGATCATCAGGTAGATCGCCGCGGCCAGCGGAACCCACAGCGCCATCAGCACGGTCAGATAGGGCATCCAGCGCATGACCTTGGTGAGACCGCTCAGGTCGGGCATGACCGGCTGTCCGGGAACCGGGGCGACCGGTGCCGGCGCGGGTTCCACCGGCAACAGCAGGTAGCGACGCTGGAGTTCGGCGGTGATCGCCATGATCAGCACAATCCCCAGGTAGATGCCGATCCGCGGCCAGGCCTCCCCTGAGTTCAGCAGGGTCATCAGGTTTCCGCTGAGCGGTAGCCCGCCCAGGGTTTCGGTGAGCAGGGTATTGGGGGCGCCGTGAATCTCGGGCTTAATGAAGAGGCCGTAAATGGCCGAGAGCACCGGGATCTGAAGCAGCAGCGGCAGGCAGCCGGCCAGCGGCGAGGCCTTCTCGGTTTGGTAGAGCTCCATCAGCTTGCGCTGACGAACCTCGGGGTTTTTGTATTTCGCGTTGAGCGCGGCGATCTTGGGGGCGAGGCGTTTGCGGGTCAGCTCGGCCTTCACCTGGGAGCGGCCCACGGGAATCAGCGCCGTGCGCACCAGGACCGTCAGCAGGGCCACGGCGAGCGCCGCCCCCGCCTCGGGTGCCAGCGGTGCCACAAACTCGTGCAGGCGGGTGACGAGCCAGTAGGCACCGTCAAGGAGCAGGGCAATCGGCCCAAAAGAATAGAGGTCCATCGGGGTTTCCAAACGGGTAGGAGAAATGGGGAATCATCGTTGGATTCCCCTCACTCCCCCGGTCTGAAACCGTGGAGGATGGGTTCGGGCGGACGCGTTCAGCCGACTCGGAAAACCGAGGCGTTAGGCGAGGATGGCGCGCGGGCCGGAGGGGAATCCGAGGATTCCTCCCGGCGCTCGAGGGCGTGGTTTGCCCGAGGTGTTGGGGTTGCTCTGGCTCGGCAGCCGGCGAATGTTGCGGGGATCCCGCACGCGGGTTCGGGTCGCGGTATCCACCATGAACCCGATACTCGGCAGCGCGCGGGCGGCCACCACGGCCAGGGTCAACAGCACCAGGCTGGTCACACCGGTGGTAGCCAGCATGGTGAAGGACTGCGCGTGCACCAGCTGTTCGGCGACCGCGGTAAAGAACTGGGTCAGGAAACTCAGCAGTGACACCGTGTCTCCCTTCGCCGTGGTTCCTGGAACAAGTGTAACCGGAGCGATAGCCTGGAACCATGGGAGCTTGGGAAACAGGAGCATTTGATAACGACGGTGCCGGCGATCTGATCGTCGCGATCACCGAGGGCTACTTCACCTTTGAATCGGTGGCGTGGGCGTTCGAGGATGAGGACTATGTCGAGGTGGACGGCGGCCAGATTGCCCTGGCCCTGGCCGAGCTGGCGGTCCGCTCCCGCGCGGGCGAACCGCTTCCGCTGGGCGGCGGCGACTCGGCCCCGTTTGCGGCGCTGCTGACCCCGGAGCGCATCGAGTGGATCCGCACCCAGGCGACCCGCACCCTGGCAGGGGCGGAGGCCTCCGAACTGTATGAGCTGTGGGAGGAAGCGGGCGAGCTGGAGGGCTGGCTCGCCGACGCGCGCGCCACGCTCGCGAAGCTGTAGCGCAGCTCACGGCCACGGTGGCCGGCATCTGGCGGCCGGCGGTCGGCGTCCATCGAATGGTTGACGGCCGGTCAGCCGGATGGGCCCTGCCCGGAGGTGGGACACGGACCGAGACTGGGAACGTAAGAGTTCTCCGTCCAAAGGATGTCCGATGTCACTTCCCACCACCACCGCCGTCTCGGCCGGTCCCGGCGCGCTGCTGCTGCGTATCGGCCTGATCACAGCGGTCTCGATGACCACGATCGACCAGACCATCGTTGCCCTGTCGGCTCCGACCATTCAGTCCGAGCTGGGGCTCAGCCAGGAGGGCCTGCAGTGGGCGATTAACGCCTACCTGCTGGCCACCGCCGCTTTCTTCCTGGTGGGTGGACGCCTGGCCGACCTCTTCGGCCACCGTCGCATGGTGATTGTGGGCATCGCCGGATTCGCCGTGGCCTCGCTGCTGTGTGGGATCACCCCCACCGGCGAGTGGGCCGAACCCATCCTGATCGGTGCTCGCGTCCTCCAGGGACTCTCCGGCGCACTGATGTTCCCCGCGGCGGTGGGACTGCTGGTTCAGTCGGTCCCGCGTGAGGGGCGCGGACGCACGATGGCGACCTTCTTTACGATCACCGGTGCGATGACCGCGATCGGTCCGATCGCCGGCGGTTACCTCACCCAGTGGACCTGGCGAGCCATCTTCTGGGTCAACATCCCGCTGGCGATTATCGCGATCATCCTGCTGATCATCGCCCGCAATGTGCGGATGGTGACCCCCGCCGCGGCACCGCGCGATCGCCGTATCGACTGGCTCGGAGCCGTCCTGGTGGCAGCCGGGATGTCGCTGGTGATCTACGCCCTGCAGCGCTTTGGTGAGCTCGGCTGGAGCACAGCCTGGGTCTGGACGGTCCTGGCCGGTGGTCTGGTGCTGCTTGCCGGATTCATCTGGTGGCAGAACCACACGCCCGCACCGCTGGTGCAGCTGAGTGTGTTCCGAAGCCGCGGATTCAGCGTCTCCAGCCTGGCCATCCTGATCGCCAACATCTCGTTTGTGCCGATCTTCTTTTTCCTCAGCGTTTACGGCCAGCTCTCGCTGGGACTCTCCGCCTCGGTGACCGGGCTGCTGTTCCTCAAGCTGTTCCTCGGCTTTGCCATCGGGGCGCGAATCGGCTCCCGACGCTATGACCGTCAGGGCATCCGCATGGTCCTGCTGATCGGTGGCGTGGCCGGTGCCGTGGGCTTCGGCTGGCTGGCCCAGGTCGCCACCAACCTCGACATCGACGGCACCAGCTTCTTCAATCCGCAGACCTGGCCGATCGCCCTGGCCGGATTCGGGATCGGATTTATGCTGACCGCCGCCAGCACCGATGCGATCAACCGGGCCCCGCAGGCCGGCTACGGTGAGGTCACCGGGATCACCCAGACGCTCAAGAACTTCGGTGGGGCGCTCGGAATGGCGGTGATCGCCAGCATCGTAACCGGCCGCCTGACCACCCTGCTCACCGATTCGCTGGGCAAGTTCGGGGCCACCCCGGCGCAGGTCACCGATGTGGTCAACCAGGTCACCGGGGCCGGTTCCGGTGCCGCCAAGGACCTCCCGGCCGGGATCCCCTCCTCGGTCGCGCAGCAGATCCTCGACAGCGTTAAGCTCGACTACGCCCATGCCGCCCAGTGGGGCTTTACCGCGATGGCCATCGCGATGGCAGTCCTGGTAGTCCTCGCCCTGCTCTCCCCGCGCGGCGCCACCCCGGTGGCCGAGGCGCAGTCTCCTGATGTTTCGAAGCCCACCGCTACGATCAAGCCATAACAGGAGTTAGGCTCTGGGTATGCCTCGCCCCGTAGCCACGCCCCCAACCCGTTTCCTCGCCGCCGTCACCGTCCTCGGGCTGGGAGTGCTCGGGCTGACGGCCTGCGCCGGGAATAATGAGGAAGCCTTCAACACCTATCGGCACGGCATCGAACAGGTCCCCGGTCTCACTCACTTCGAGTCGGGGCTCTCGCGGGCGGTTCCCCTGGTCCCCACCGGGCGCATCCAGGTTGAACTGCCCGCGGACCGGGGCGTCTACGACGCCCTGGTCGCGGCTACCTGCGGCAAGGATCGTGGCATTGCCACCACGTTCGAGTACACGGTGACCGGTGAGCACACCGCGTTCACCGTGCAGGACTTCCCCTGCACCACCCAGAAGTTCGACCCGCTGAAAATCGTCGCCGCTGCCGATTCGGTGGAGACAAAAACAACACTCTCCATCGGGAACCTCAGCCCCGGTCTCGCCCCGTCCCCCACCTCCTCGGACCAACCATTCACGCAGCGTGTTCGGCTGGATACCGGAAACGATCCGGCAGACACGTTTGCGCTGTTCGCCGCCATCGCCCCGCAGCTGCCCGATAACACCCTCGAAATCGAGGGCGATCACCTCCGCGCCAGCACCGAATCCGCCGCCGAGGTCACCACACTGGCCTCCGACCTGGCGGCACTGAACGAGACGGTTCCGCTGCTGAGCGCGACGTTCGCCGATACTCTGACGCTCGACACCGTGAGCGAACCCGACACCGCGGGCATCGTCGCGTTCCTCACCGCCCGCTCCCCCGATCTCTATCGAGACCATTCGATCATCTCTCGGATCGGGGTCCCCGATGCCGCTGTGGCACCGCCCACCGACGCGGCTCTCGCCCTGCAAACCTGGGTGAATAACACCCTCGGAATCACCGGCGGAGTGTCCGAAAACACGCTGACGCTCAGACTGCCCAACGTGGATGAAGTCGACACCGTCAGCCGACAGATTGCCGAACACGGCACCGACCTGGTTGGCGTGGTCATGATCACCCCGGCTGCGGGTGCCGGGGTGCCCGAGTTTGTTTCGGTCCCCAACACGATCCGGCCGGGCACCACGCCCGGTGATAACCCCTTCCCGGTGCTCACCGAACGGTTCCGGGCGCTCGCGCACACCGAGAAGGTGCGCCGGGTTGAGGCCGGCCGCGGATCGCTCAAGGTCTGGCTCCTCCCTTCGGCCGTGGGTGACGAGAGCGCGAGCGAGACCGTCCGCGCCGTCATGCGCGGCATCGCCGAGGAGGGTGCCCTGTCGGTGCTGTGGATGGACGGTGTGCCAGTAGACGGCTACCGCTGATCTCTCGGGTGTGGTGAACTCGCCAAAACTGGGCGGTATCAAGTCGCCCTCTCACCTCAGTACATAACGGGGGTTAGGCTCTAGGTATGTTGATCAGCTCGGCTCCACGCGGCCCCCGCACTCTCGCCTCCATCGCCCTGGTCAGCCTCGGGGTTGTGGGGCTGACCGGATGCGGGACATCCGGGGAGAAGGAGTTCACGGCCTTCACCCGAGCCGTTCAGCAGGTTCCCGGCCTGACCTCGTTCGAATCCGGCACCACCTCGCCCCTACCCTGGCAGAAAAACGGCTGGGTGAAGGTAGCGCTGCCCGCCGAGCCTGACACCTTTGAAACGCTCACATCCGTGGTGTGCCAACAGCCAGCGGGGATCCCCCTCAGCTTCGGATATACCCTGACCGGTGACCATTCCACGCTCGAGGTGGACTCCACACCCTGCCCGCCGGAGCATTTCGACCCCCTCAAGACTGTCGCCGCAGCCGATTCCCTGGGAACGGCCTCCTCGGTCCAGGTTCGCCAGAGCCAGCGAGCCGAATCCGCCTCGGCCACACCCAACCCCGCCCAGGCGGACCTGCGGATAAAGCTGACCACCGATCAGACCATCGTCCAGGACCTGGCTCTTGCCCAGGCACTCAGCGCCTCCCTGGGCGATACCACCACGGAGTTCTCCGGGCAGGACCTTCGCCTTCAGACCCTCGATACCGAGGAACGCGACACGGTTCTGTCAGATCTTGCCGCGCTAAACGAGCGATTCCCCCTCGCCTCGGTCGACTTCGCGCAGAAGCTGACCCTCGGCACCGTGGGCGAGGCCGATCCGGCAGCCATCACCGCGTTCCTCACCGAACGCTCACCCGACCTTTACCGCACACACGGCATCGTGGCGGCCACAGGGTCCGTGGGCGCGGGCGGCGCGGTTCCCACCGCCGACGCCATCGCACTGCGCAACTGGGCTACCGAAAATCTCGGCGTGCAGGTCACGGCGCTGAGCAATTCGATCCAGCTGAGTGTCCCCGATGTTGCCGCGCTGGACTCGGCGAGCACGGCATTGGCCGAGCACGGGGTGGGTGACGTGTCCGTGCGGTTCGAGGTCGCCGATGGCGGCCCCACGGCACCCGAGCTGGGTGTGGGAACCGCGCCCAAGCAGAGCCTCTCCCCCACCAACAATCCCTTCCCCGCCGTGATCGAGCGGTATCGCAGTATTGCGGCCACCGACAGGGTTCAGCGCGTCGAGTTTGCGCCGGGTGGTCTCAAAGTATGGCTGCGTGAGGAGTTCCGCGGGGATACCGCGGCCACCGATGCCGTCGGCGAGGTGCTGATCCGCATCGCCACCGAGGACAAGCTCCGAACTGTGCGGTTGGATAATCGCCCGGTGGGAGACTTCCGCTAGGCGGGAGGCACAGGGGCCGTCAGCTCGCGAGCTCGGGGTTCAACAGGTACCAGCCAGGTAGACAAACGGCGGCCCCGGGGATCTCCCCGGGGCCGCCGCTGTGTCTGCCAGAAGCTACGCGATGGTGAAGGTCGCGCGCAGCACATCCTCGGAGCGCGAGGACTTACCCACGCGCAGCTCGAAGGCACCGGCCTCAACGATGCGGTTACCCTTGGCATCCACGATGGTGCACTCGGATGCCGGCAGCTCGATCGAGACCTGCTTCGACTCACCGGGAGCGACATCCACCTGGGTGAAGGTCTTCAGCTCCTGGTCGGCCCAGCTGACCGAGGTCACGGTGTCACTGACGTAGACCTGCACGGTCTCCCGCGAGGGGCGTGCACCGGTGTTGGTCAGGGTCAGGGTTGCACGCACGGTGTCGGCGGCGGTCAGGTTGGTGTCCGCGATCACCAGGTCGGAGTACTCCACCGTGGTGTACGACAGGCCCTGTCCGAACTGGAATGCCGGGGTCTGGGTCAGGTCGGCGTAGCGGTTACCGTGCTGGCCACGGATCTGGTTGTAGTAGGTCGGCTGCTGACCCGAGTGACGGGCGAACGAGATCGGCAGACGTCCGGCGGGCTCGATCAGGCCGAGGGCCAGCTCGGCGATCGCGCGGCCACCCTGCATACCCGGGTTTGCGACCCAGAGCAGCGCGGCGGCGTTCAGGGCCGACTCCGGCAGCACCAGCGGCTTGGAAGCCAGCAGGACCACGATCATCGGGGTGCCGGTCTCGGCCAGGGCATCCAGCAGGGCGATCTGGCCACCGATGAGCTCCAGGGTCGCGGTCGAACGGCCCTCACCCACGAGCTCGATACGGTCACCCACAACGGCGACGACGTAGTCGGCGTCCTTCGCGGCGGCCACGGCCTCGGCGATCTGGGCGGCGTCCGGGGCCACCGGAACCACAACCTGCGGGCGCGGCTGACCATCGGGGAAGAACTCGCCCTCGGGGTCGGCGGCCAGGGTCAGGATGTCGGCACCCTGGGTGTAGGACACGCTCCAGTCGGCGGGGGTGTGCGCACGCAGACCATCCAGCACGGTGGTGATCATCTCGCGCGGGTGGCCCTCGGGGAACCAACCAGCCTGGCCGGAGTTACCCGCCCAGTCGCCCAGCTGGGTCTGCGCGTCATCGGCCAGCGGACCAACCACGGCGATCTTCTTGGCGGCACCGGTCGGAACCGAACGGCCCGACTCATCGGCAACGAAGCCGCCCTCGAGCGGCAGGACGCCGTCGTTGTTCAGCAGCACCAGCGAGTGGCGAGCCACCTCGAGGTTCAGTGCGGTGTGGTCCTCGTGACCCACCAGGGCCTCCTGAGCGGCCACGTCGGGGTGACGCGGGTTCTCGAACAGGCCGAGTTCAAACTTCAGGGTCAGGATGCGGGCGACCGCGGGGTGCAGCTCGTCCTCGGTCAGCATGCCCTTCTCGATGGCTTCGAGGGCACCCTCGAAGAACTTCGGGGTGGTCATAACCATGTCGTTACCGGCCTTGACGGCGGCGGCAGCGGCGTGGGCGTAGTCCGGCTGAACCTGCTGCTCCCAGACCATACGGCCCACGTTGTCCCAGTCGGTGATCAGGGTTCCGGTGTAGCCCCACTCGCCACGCAGCACGTCGTTCAGCAGCCAGTCGTTCACGGTGATCGGCACACCATCGGTGCTCTGGTAGCCGAGCATGAAGGTGCGGCAACCCTCGCGAGCGACGCGCTCGAACGGCGGCAGGAACCAGGAGCGCAGCTTACGCGGGGAGATATCGGCCTCGGAGGCGTCGCGGCCACCCTGGGTCTCCGAGTATCCGGCGAAGTGCTTGGCGGTCGCGAGGATCGCCGAGGGGTCGTTCAGGCCCTTGCCCTGGTAGCCACGAACCATCGCCGAGGCCAGCTCACCGATCAGGTGCGGGTCCTCACCGAAGGTCTCATCCACGCGGCCCCAGCGGAGGTCGCGGGCGATGCACAGCACCGGGGAGAAGGTCCAGTGCACGCCGGTGGTGGCGGTCTCCACGGCGGTGATCCGGGCAACCTGCTCGGTCAGCTCGGCGTTCCAGGTGCCGGCCATACCCAGCTGGGTCGGGAAGATCGTGGCACCCTTCCAGAAGGAGTTTCCGTGGATGCAGTCCTCACCCACCAGCAGCGGAATCCGCAGCTCGGTCTCGGCGGTCAGCTCGTGCGCACGAACCACCCGCTCGGGCGAGGTGTGCAGGATCGAGCCGACGTGCTTGCCCAGGACGTGATCGTCCAGGTCATCACGCGCATCCAGCTGGAGCATCTGCCCCACCTTCTGCTCGCGGGTCATTCGACCCAGCAGGTCTTCTACCCGCTCGGCAATCGTGAGGTCGGGGTTCAGGTACGGAAGCGTAGTCATGAAACGTAAGTCCTTAGATGGTCGGGGGCCGACCGGGTTGGTGCGGGAGTCGGGAGCGGGCCAGCCGCTCCGCAAAGGGCCCCCTCCTCCATCGGGAGAAGGGGGCCGATTGGTCTGATTACCGGGCGGTGGTGTCGTCCGGCGATGCGGGGGCGGGCGGGGTCACCGGGGTGACCACATCCGCGTCGGCCGCGGGGCTAGCGTGTTTGGGAGCCGAGGCTTCCCCGCTGCCCGGATCACTACCCGACGGGGTCGTGGTCCGCACGGCGGTCACGCTCGAGGACACCTTGATGCCCTTCTTGCGCATCTCGCGGGCACGCTCACCGGCGCTACGCAGGCGCGGGTTCACGTACTCGTCGATACCGAAGTTGATCAGCGAGAGGGCCATACCCAGCAGCGCGATGCAGAGACCGGCGGGAACGTACCACCACCAGAAGTCCGGGAAGGCACCGTTCTGCTGTGCCCAGAACAGGATCGTTCCCCAGTTCAGGTTGGTGATCGGAATCACACCGATGAAGGCCAGGGTGGTGAGGCCGAGGACCGCGGCGGTCACGGTTCCCACGAAGGAGGAGGCGATGATCGCGATCAGGTTGGGGAGCATCTCCACCGCGATGATGCGGTACAGCGGCTCACCGTTGGCGCGGGCTGCCTGGACGAAGTCCCGGTTACGCAGCGACATGGTCTGGGCACGCAGCACGCGGCTACCCCAGGCCCAACCGGTCAGCGCCAGCACACCGGCGATGAGCAGCAGGCTCGGGTTCTCGTACTGCGAGGCCACGATGATCATCAGCGGCAGGGCCGGGATCACCAGGAACACGTTGGTGATGGCCGAGAGGCCCTCGCTCTTCCATCCACCGATGTATCCGGCGGTCACACCGATGATCACGGCGATCAGGGTCGCAATAATACCGGCCGCGAAGCCCACCACGAGCACGCCGCGGGTTCCGTAGATCAGCTGGCTGAGGACGTCCTCACCCATGTGGGTGGTTCCCAGCCAGTGGGTGGCCGAGGGGCCCTGACGCAGGGCGGTGAAGTCCTTGTCCAGCGGGCCGTAGGGGGCCAGCAGGTCACCAAAGATGGCCACCAGGACAAAGAAGCCGAGGATACACAGACCGGCAATCGACTTTCCGTTGCGGAACATCGAGAAGGCCTGCCCAAACTTCGTGGCGAAGTTCTGCTTACGCGGCGGGCGGGGCGCGGTATCAACGGCGGCGATAACCGCGGTTTCGGGCTGAGTCATGGTCTAGGCCTCCGACTGACGGGTGCGCGGGTCGAGAATCGCGTAGGCGACATCGGCGAGGATGTTGGCCACCAGGATGGTCAACGTGATGATCAGGAACAGACCCTGCATGAGCGGGTAGTCCTTCGCGTTGGTGGCGTCAAGCAGCAGCTTTCCCACACCGGGGTAGGAGAATACGAGCTCCATCACCAGGGTTCCACCCACGATGAATCCGAGCGAGAGCGCGAAGCTCGACAGCTGCGGGAGGACCGCGTTGCGGGCGGCGTAGTTGATGAGCACCTTGCGCGGGGAGAGACCCTTGGCCTGCGCCACGGTCACGTAGTCCTCGTCCATGACGGTGACCATCATGTTACGCATACCCAGGACCCAGCCACCGAGGGAGGAGATCACGATGGTCAGCGCGGGAAGCGTACCGTGGTTGATGACCTGGCCGATGAAGTCCAGCGAGAATTCGGGGGTAGACCCCTTATCGTACGCATGGGATGCGGGGAACCAGCCCAGTCCGGTGGCGAGCAGCGCGATGGCGATCAGGCCGAGCCAGAAGTAGGGGACGGTGGAGAAGAAGGTCGTAATCGGGATCAGGGCGTCGGCCTTGGATCCGCGACGCCATCCGGCGTAGGCACCCAGGGTGGTTCCGATCACAAACGACAGGATCGTGGCGATACCGACCAGACCGATGGTCCAGGGCAGGGCCGAGGCGATCACATCGGTGACCGGTGCGAGGCCCTTGGAGAAGGAGCGGCCCAGGTCGCCGCTGAAGAGCAGCTTCCAGTAGCTGATGTACTGCTCGAGCATGGACTGGTTCTTGTCCAGACCAAACAGGGTGCGCAGCGAGGCTGCGGCATCCGGGCTGATCAGACCCTGGTTCTTGGCGATATACGCCGAAACCGGGTCCCCCTTGAGGAAGCGGGGCAGGAAGAAGTTGATCGTGATCGCCGCCCAGGCGGTGAACAGATAGAACGCTGTGCGTCGGAGGAAGAATCTCACGGGGTCAGCTCCGGGGGGAAGTAGTGCCGGGCGCCGCGAAGTGCTTGTCCGGGTTGGGCGAGGCATCCCGCAGCTGACGCGTGTAGGCGTTCTGCGGGTTCAGGATGACATCATCGGCGTTACCGCGCTCGACCACGACACCGTGGTTGAGCACCATAATCTCATCCGAGAAGTGACGGGCGGTCGCGAGGTCGTGGGTGATGTAGAGCACACCCAGGTTGGACTCGCGCTGCAGGTCGGCAAGCAGGTTCAGCACGCCGAGGCGGATCGACACGTCAAGCATCGAGACGGGCTCATCAGCGATCAGCAGCGAGGGGCGCGAGGCCAGTGCACGGGCGATGGCCACACGCTGACGCTGTCCACCGGAGAGCTCATGCGGGCGACGATCGATCACGTCGTTTGGCTCCAGGCGCACACGCTCCAGCAGACGGAACACCTCGTCCTCGACCTGGTCCTTGGGAACCACCTTGTCCAGCAGCAGCGGACGCTCGATGTGGTGACGGATGGTGTGGTACGGGTTCAGCGAGGCAAACGGGTCCTGGAAGACCATGCGAACCTGCTGGCGGTACTTACGCAGCGCACGGCCGCGACGCGGAATGGCCACGCCATCCAGCAGCACCTCACCGGAGGTGGCGCGCTCCAGCTGGGTGAGGATCTTGGCGATCGTGGACTTACCACTACCACTCTGACCCACCAGGGCGATGGTCTTACCCGAGGTCAGGGTGAAGTTCACCTTGTCCAGGGCGAGGAAGTCACCGGTACCGCGGATGCGGTAGCGCTTGGTGACGTCTTTGAATTCAAGGGTCGTCATGGCGGTTACGCTCCAGTCTCGGTGGCCGAGGACTTACCACGCACGAAGTCGCCGCGTTCGCCGGTGAGGCTCGGGAAGGACGCGAGGAGCTTACGGGTGTACTCGTGCTCGGCGTGGTGGTAGATCTGCTCGGCGGTGTTGATCTCAACAACCTTGCCCTGACGCATCACGGCAATACGGTCGGAGATTTCCAGTAGCAGCGGAAGGTCGTGGGTGATGAAGATCACCGAGAAGCCGAATTCCTTGCGCAGGTCGGAGATCTGCTGCAGGATTTCGCGCTGCACCAGCACGTCCAGCGCGGTGGTGGGCTCGTCCATGATCATCAGCTGGGGCTTGAGGGCCAGAGCCATGGCGATCATGACGCGCTGACGCATACCACCGGAGAGCTCGTGGGGGAACGCACGCAGACGGTCGCGGCCCACGCCGACGATCTCCAGCAGGCGTCCCGATTCCTCGGTGCGCTGTGCCTTGTTCATCTCGGGGCGGTGGGTCGTGAAGACGTCACCGAGCTGCTTGCCGATGTTGACCACGGGGTTCAGGGCGTTCATCGCACCCTGGAACACCATCGAGGCCTTGTCCCAGCGGAACGCACGCATCTGCTGGTCATCGAGGGAGTTGAGGTCGATGTCCTCGCCGCCCTTGTCGTGGAAGATGGCGGATCCCTGGGTAATCACAGCCGGCGGCTTGAGCAGCCGCTGGATACCGTAGGCGAGGGTGGTCTTACCACAGCCGGATTCACCGGCGAGACCGAGGATTTCGCCACGCTTCAGCGTGATCGAAACGTCTCGCACGGCTTCGACGGGGGGATCCACGTCGTACATCACGCTGAAGTTCGAGACCGTCAGCAGATTGTCGGAGGTCACAATGCGTTCCTGATTCTTGTCATGCGTCATGTCTTAGGCGGGGATGGGGGAAGACATGAGAAACCCGTGGGCGGGGGTGGAGCGCTGGTGCGCTCCACCCCCGTCACGAAAGGTGATGCGGTGCGAAATTACTTCGCGGCGGCCTTCAGCTTGGTCAGGATGAGGACCGAGTTGACCTGAGTGGGGTCGGCCGGTGCGTACGGGTCCTTCTCGTTCGGCCAACCCACGTAGTTACGGGTGTTGTACGAACCGATGTAGGGACGGGTACCGATCGGCATGGCAGGAACGTCGTTAACGAAGATCTGCTGAACCTTGTCCAGGGCCGCGGTGCGGGCTGCGTCGTCGGTCGCGTTAGCGTAGGCGGCGAGCTCGGTGGTGGCCTCGGGGTTGTCGTAGCGACCGAAGTTGAAGTCGGCCTGCTCACCGATGGGCTTCAGGTACATGCCGCCCATGGTGTTGTTGTAGATGTTGTACGGGGTTGCTCCGGTGTCGGTCCAGTGCAGGATCGCGTCGAAGTCGCCCTTACCCTTGTTGTCCCACCAGGTGTCGGAGTCCGGGGTGTTAACCTTGGCCTCGGCACCGAGGGCCTTGACCGAGTCGGCGATCAGGCTGATGCCGGTCACGTAGTCGTTCCAGCCCTGCGGGACGGAGATGGTGAAGGAAACCGGCTGACCCTGCGGGTCGACCAGCTTGGTGCCCACACCGGTGTAACCGGCGTCGGTCAGGATCTTCTTGGCTGCATCAACGTCAACCTTGTAGTCCTTGCCCTTGTACTCTTCCTGGATGAAGGGGTCACCGGCGGGGGTGGGCAGACCGGTGATCGACTTGATCGCCGGAACCGCGCCCTCACGAGCGACTTCCTGGTGCTTGTGACGGTCGATCACGTCGTTGACAGCCTGACGGAATGCCAGGTTGTTGAACGGTGCCTTGGTGGTGTTGACGTACATGGCGTCGATGCCGAGGCCCGCGGCGGCCCACTGCACGTTGTGCTCCGGGTCCTTGTCCAGGAAGGCGGACTTCACGTTGGGGATGAAGGCCTGAGCCCAGTCGGCGTCGCCGTTAGCCAGTGCGGTGGTCAGAGCGGTGTTGTCGTTGTAGGACACGTAGTACAGCTTCGGGACGGCGAGCTTGCCACCCCAGTAGTCGTCGCGAGCGGTCAGCTCAACGGACTGGGTGTCGAACTTGGTGAGCTTGTACGGACCGGTTCCAACGGCTTCCTTGAAGTCGTAGGTTGCGGGGTCCTTGACGCCCTCGTAGATGTGCTTGGGGACGATGCGCTTGTGCAGCACCTTCTCCTGCTTCACGAACATCGAGTTTTCGAAGTCCAGGGTGACCTTGTTGCCGTCTTCGGTGACCTTGGTCAGGCCCATGGCGTCGATGTCGAGCGCGGGGTGGTCCAGGAACATCTGGAAGGTGTAAGCGATGTCGGCGGCGGTGAAGTCCTTGCCATCGTTCCACTTCACGCCATCGCGAGCGGTGACGGTGACGGACTTGTAGTCTTCCGACCACTCGACCTTTTCGGCGAGCCACGGGGTGGCGGCTTCGCTCGGGTTTGCGAGGTTAATCAGGGCCAGCGGCTCGAGGATCGAGTTGATGTATCCGAGCTTGAGGGCCGAGGAGTCGCCAACCCAGGGGTTGTTCGACTCGGTAGCGATGGCACCGTCCGGCTTGGCGATGGTCAGCGCAGCGCCGGCCTTACCTTCACCGGCGTTACCACCGTTGTTGCCACCGCCGGCACAGCCGGTCAGGGCGAGCGCGGCCGCGAGCCCCAGGGCGACCAAAGAGGACTTCTTCGTCATTTCTCTCTCCTACATAGGATGGGAGTTTCGAAGCGTCGTGCTTCGAAACGGATATTCACTGTGAGTGCGGACACCCGAGTGGGCGTGTCCAACCGCGGGCTGTGTCTCCAACCCGTTCCCGATGGTGATGCGCCATCGGAATGCGGTTACCGATCTACCGTGATCGCCACCTGCTCGCGACCCTGTGAGACCCAACTGCCGGGGGCGATAAAAAATCCGGCTCGCGCGAAGGAGCCGGGAAGCGCCTCGTTGCGGGTAGACAAATTGTCGTTATCCCTGAATCTCGGTGGTGGAGAATGGCCGTATATCTTCGCCCTCGTTGTGTTCCATAACCCGTGGGGCGGGTGGATCACAAGCGTTGATATTGGCCGCTCTTCACCGGTGAGACCGGTAATCTTCCAAAAGGTTACCGGCTTGTCAGTAAGTTTTCAAGTGCGCCACGTTCGAGTCTGCGCTATCCTCCTAAATACAGACGCGTCACGTGCCGTGCACGTCACATAACATTCGAGTTCTACTGGGTCAGTGCACTCTTGATTACGGTTCGACAACACTTGCCGAAGCAACGATGCAGACGCAGATTGAAGGGGGTGCCCCACGTGGCCACCGCAAAAAAGCAAACACGTTCGCGTCCGGAAACCATCGCCCGTCGACGCGAGATTTTGCGTGCAGCAACGGATATTTTTGGTTCCAAGGGTTCGGTAAACGGTACCCTGACCGATATCGCCGAGCAGGTCGGCATGACCCACGCCGGCATCCTCCACCACTTCGGTTCCAAGGATCAGCTCCTGATGGAGGTGCTCACCTACCGTGATGAGTCTGACGTGGACCACCTGGAGGAGAAGCACATCCCCACCGGGATCGAGTTCTTCCGCCACCTGGTGCGCACCGCATTCTCCAACGCCCACCGTGCCGGTCTGGTGCAGGCGTACGCCGTGCTCTCGGCCGAGTCGGTGACCGACGATCATGCGGCCCGCGACTACTTCGAGGACCGCTACCGCACCCTGCGTCAGGAGGCCGTTGAAGCCTTCACCCAGATCTGTGCGGAGCGTGGCGTTGCCACCCCCGAGACCGCCTACCGTGCCGGTGCCGGGATCCTGGCCGTGATGGATGGTCTGCAGGTGCAGTGGTTGCTGGATCCCACCAACATTGAGCTGGGCGAAACCAGCGAGTTCGCCATCGAGGCCATCGTGTCGGCAGTGCTGAGCCCGCAGCCCTCCCCGCTGCGTGAGCCCGCCCTGGAGGCCGTCGCCGACTAGCGGAGCGATCCGCCGGTCAGGAGGATCCGGCAGGCAGGTCGATCCTCCGGTCACAGCGCGCGGCCACCTCCAGGTCGTGAGTGACCAGGACGATCCCACGTCCCTCCCGAGCGAGCTCGGACAGGAGGTCGAGGATTCGGTCCCGATTGTGTGTATCCAATGACCCGGTGGGTTCATCGGCCAGCACCAGCCGCGAGGGTTTCAGCAGGAGCCGGGCGATGGCCAACCGCTGCTGTTCGCCGCCGGACAGGGTGAAAATCGGACGGTTCAGATCCGGTGCCAACCCGACCCGCTCCAGCGCCGCCGCTCGTTCCCTGCGCCCGATCGCACGCGAGCGTCGCGGATACACCTGCGCAATCGCCAGGTTATGCAGGATGTCTAGGGTGTCCACCAGGGCGAAGTTTTGAAAGAGATACCCCAGACGATTCCTCAGCAGCAGTCGCGCCGCCCGGGTATGCGGTGCCGGGGCCCGTGCCCCAAAAAGTTGTAGTTCGCCGGCGTCGAAATGCTCCAGTAACCCCAGAATGTTCAGCGCGGTGGTTTTACCACTGCCGCTTGGCCCGGTCACCGCGACTATCTCCCCCGCGTTGACGGTGAGGTCAAACTCGTCCAGCACCCGGTGGCCTGCAAAATCCCGCGAGATGCCCCGCGCCACACACAGCGGTGTTTCACTCATGGGCGGATCCCCTTTCGCTTGGTCACGATGATGACGGCGGCCACGCCCTGAAGGACGCAGATTCCCGCGGCCACCGTCAGGCTTTGACCCAGGGGCGGAATAGCCGGGGAGAACGGGTGAAGATCCAGCACCCATAATCCGGATCCAGCCGCGAGATACACGAAGCCCAGAATTATTCCGATGCGCAACAGCTCCCGGTATCTGTGCACGGGACCGTGACCGTGTAGCCCCCGCACGGCTATGGGACGGGCAAAACGTTCCAGAGCAATCGTGAGCGACTGCGCCGTCATCAGAAGCAACAGCAGAATCAGCGCGCCGCCGAGCATTCCACTCTTTACCTGGGCATCCCGGGCATACGCCAGCCGTGCCTGCTCGGCTTCGCCAATGGTCACCAGGCTCGGCAGATTGTCATCAAGACCGTATTCGGCCAGGATCGGGGCAAGACTGCTGCGCGTCTTGCGCCCGTCTCCGCCAATCAGCGGTACCCGGAGCGCCCCGTCTGGGCCACCGGTGATGGCGTTGGCGGCGTCCCATGCGGTGGAGTTTTCCCGGGTCATCACCTCGATCAGTGGGTCTCGAATCCGGCCGGCGTTTTTCGTGCCCACCGTGGGCGAGAATGCGAATACGTCCTGACCGTTCTTGGTCCAGATAATGCGTACGCTCTGGTCCTGCACACCCGGAGGCGCGGCCACGCCCAGCACCTTCTGGCTGCTTTGGGCTGCCCCTGCGCGGTTGCGACGGGTCGTCGCCAGGAGCTGCTCTTCACGGTCTCGATAGCTCTCCGGTGCCAGAATGATCCAGTCCCTCTCGGACTCGTCCACGCGGATCCGCTGCCCGTTGGTATCTCTCAGCGGATACCGCGCCAGATAAGCGGGGTTGACTTTGAGCGCCGGAAACACGTCGGGGTCAACCGAGTTTTTATCTAAACCTTCGTCATAGCTGGTGGCGTCGACATAGAGCGCACCGCGAGCAGCCAGGCGGGGATACAGTTGCCCGGCAGTTCGGGCAATTAACGTCAGGCTGCCGGATTGGATGTCGAGGGTTTCATCACCGTTGCGCAACGGGGCAAACACCCCATATTCGGTACTCGCCGCCCAAATCTCCAGCTTTTTGACTTCGGCATTCAGACCGTCGGCCCCCGCCCACAACCCGCTTCCAACCACGATCACCGCGACGGCCGTTGTCGCGGACGCGATTAAACTCAGCCCAAAAATGGCACGGGTATCCCTGCGGTTTTTGATGAACTCGGCAATCCGCAACCGAGCAAGATAGGGAATGGTTGGAGCGGTGACCGCCAGCAGCAGAACTCCCGTAATCCCGACGGTCTGGGCGAGGGAGCCGAGCACCGCCGGGTGCATACCGGGAAGAGTCACCGCTATCCCGGTACCCAGGACGAGGGTGATGAGGGCAGTCCCGGCGATGGGCCGCCCCGAGATGATCCACCAGGCCCGCGTCGCCCCGATTCCCTGCATTCGCAATACCCCGGCGTGCTTGGCCTCTCGAAACTGCCGATAGAGCGCAAGGATCGCCACCAGTACGGTGCCCGCGGCCAAGAGCATGCCCGGATAGACCGGCTGGGTCGCCGTGGGAACGAGGGTCACTACCCGCGCCGCACGCAGGTCTGCGGCGGTGACCGGTGCCTTCGTCGGGTCCCCCGAGAGCGCCGTAGCCAGCGCATCGGTGAAGGCGGCGCAGTCGCGCCGGGGGCATTCGGCAAGGTAGGTTCCCGGTGCCGGAAGCGAGTCAAACACGCGGGCGAGGGGACGCAAAGCCCGCTCCTCCCCCGGCCAGAGTGTACGCAGCTCGCCGACGGTTCGTTCCGGTCGCGTGCTCGGAGCTGTACCAGCGGATGCGGTCCCCGCCCGCGTCTCATCCGCGGTGGGGAGGCGGCCCGCAGAAACCTCAAGAGTGTCCACTACCCGAGAGGATTCACCTGCCAGGAATACATACTGGGTGACGGTGCTCGCTCCCTGAGGTGTGGCTCCGATGACCGTCCGATAGATATTGGACCGGGTGGATCGCGCGGCGGACGTGAGCGCATCAAGGACCGGACCGGGATCATCCCTTGTCGCCGGGATGACGAAGGGTGTGCCCACTCGGGCGGCCGCGTCGGCAAACTCCGCACGCTCGGCGTTAAGGGCGTTCATATAGCCCACACCAAATGCCGCACAGATCACCAACGCGACCAGCCCCAGCAGGATCGTCTTCATCGTTCGAGAGCTCCCGTCTAGGGATACACGTTCCAGTATTCTGCGGCGTCTTCACTTGCACCGGCCTGGGTTTCAGCCTTTGCGAACTCTCCCGGGTCTTTCTTCACGAATTTCGTGTTGGGCCCGGCAATGGCGGTCGCCGAATGAGTAACGGCCTGATTCTGATAGTGCGACCAGACGTTCTTGAACCACGGGGCCTGGAATGCGGTTCCGTAGCTCCACGTCCCACCGCCCACGTTAACGATCGTTCCAGCGAAAGCGGGCGCTGCGGCCCCGACAGCGAGCCCACCTGCCAGCGTCACCGCGAGAGCGATGCGCGTTCGTTTGTTCATTTTGTTCTCCTAATCTCTGTCATCCGAGGGGGTCCCCGGGAGGTTAGGGACACGCTACGCTTCCGTCTGAATCCGTTGGGGGAGATCTCAGCCAGCAAATGTAACAAAGCCCGCGAGATGGGAAACACTTCCCCAAATTCCGCCTCACGCGCGGCGAACATATAGTGCAGTCATCAAGCGTCACACGTAGGAAATCACGGACAGACAGTGCTCGTCCGTCCCCTTTTGCCAGTATCCGGGTGCCTCTTCAGGCTTCCCCGCTATAGTGGAGGGGTTTGATCGAGGCCGGAAGGGGGACCATGAGACGCCAGATCACCACGCGGATCGCCGGGTTCTCCCCGCGTACGCTCCTGGTTTTTACCGTGCTCCTGGCGATTGTGACGGTGGCGCTGATGGCGCCGCGCTGCACCAACGCCGCGCAAACGCTGCGCGCACCGGCCCACAACCTCGTGATCGAGAACACCGAATCTCCGGTCGTGTCGGCGCACGCTGACGCGTCGCGTGACATCGCGTCCGCGCACACCGACGCTTCGCATGACATCGTCTCCGCGTCCTCAACCGCGCATCGCTCCGCAGAGCTGAGCCCCGAGTCGGGCGCGTTCAGCCGCGGGCTGGCCGAGGCGTTGGCCGCCGAAACCGTGGATGACTCGTCGCCATTCTGTGCGCCGACCGGTCCGAGCCCAGACAACGTGACCAGCGCCCGCACACTGGATCAGCACACCATCACCACCGGCGACGCCGTCACCACCACCGCGCTCGGACTCGAGCCCATCGTGACGGCCGTCTTCCCCACGCACTCGCACACCCCGGCAGCCCCGCTGCCCCAGGACCTCGGGATATCCCGGACCTAGGCATCCTCCGGTAGCGTCCGCGATTTTCGCGTAGTCGACGCATAAACTCCGCACCCCACGGTCGTAAAACCCGCACCGGCTGCTCAGGCCTGACGCTCTTTCGACCGTCTCTCCCGCGCATCAGCGCACGCGAACACCCGCGCATCCACGCCGGTGCAGCCGTGTATCCGTGCCGGCGCGCGAATCGAGAATCGCGCCGTCCGCTCGGCCTGCGCATTAAATTATTTGGCATTCTGATCCGCATCGCGAAATCATGCCCCTACCCTAGGATTTTTATGAGTACCCGTCGTACCACCCTGATTGCCATCGGTTCCACCCTCGCGGTTGCCGCCATTGGCGTGATGATCTGGGCCGGAACCACCGGCCCCGGCGACACCGCCCCCACCACGCCGATCGCCGAGAGCCAGGGCCCGAGCACCAACAACGCCGCCCCGCAGCCCGAGCAGCCACCGCTGACCCTGGATCGTCGAATCGACGGCGACCCGCTGGCGATGGGCGCGATCGACGCCCCGGTCACCCTGGTCGAGTTCGCCGACTACCGCTGCCCCTTCTGCGGTGTGTTCTCGCGCGACAGCATGCCCCAGATCAAGAAGGAATTTGTTGATACCGGGCTGGTCCGGGTGGAGTGGCGCGACTTCCCGATCTTCGGAGAGGATTCCGTAGCCTCCGCCGTCGCCGCTCGTGCGGCCGGCGAACAGGGCAAGTTCTGGGAGTACCACGACGCCGTTTATGCCGCCGCCCCCGAGCGTGGGCACCCCGACTATCCGCGCGAGGCACTGATTGCGTTCGCCGAACAGGTGGGCGTTCCCGACATGGCCAAGTTCACAGCCGACCTCGACAGCCCGGCACTCGCCGCCGCCGTGAACAAGGATCTCACCGAGGGTAAATCGTTGGGCGTGAATTCGACCCCGGTATTCGCGATCAACTCGACCCCTGTGGTGGGTGCCCAGCCCCTCTCGGTCTTCCAGGAAGCCATCCGGGCCGAGCTGGCGAAGGTCGGACGCTAAGCGTGGATATCGGCTACACCGGGGCACTGCTGGGCGGGATCCTGACCCTGTTCAGCCCCTGTTCGGTCATGCTGCTGCCGGCCTTCTTCGCCTATGCATTTGCTAGCCCCACCAAGCTTTTACAGCGCACCGGGGTCTTCTACCTGGGACTGCTGGTGACCCTGGTCCCGCTCGGCCTGCTGGCCGGAGCGCTGGGGTCCCTACTCACCGAGAACCGCGGAATCCTGGTCTCGGTCGCCGCGGGCATCGTCATCGTGATCGGCCTGCTTCAGCTGATCGGGATCAACATTCCCGGTCTCAACCGCGGGGCCGTGGGCGAGGGCACCTCGGCCGTTTCTGTGTTCATACTCGGCGCGGTATATGGGGTCGCCGGGGTGTGTGCGGGGCCGATCCTCGGATCGGTGCTGACCGTCGCGGCTACCGGGGCCAACCCGGTGTACGGCGGCATCATGCTGGCGATCTTTGCGCTGGGCATGGCCCTGCCGCTGGGCGTGCTGGCCCTGATCTGGACCCGGATAAGCGCGGCCAAAAAGAGCTGGCTGCGTCCGCGTCAGGTGCGGATCGGACGCTGGGAAAACTCGGTCTGGATGGTTGTCTCTGGGCTGCTCTCGATCGGGATTGGCGTACTGCTCCTGGTCACCGAGGGCACCGCATCGCTCGGCGGTATCTTCACAGTGAGCACGCAGTATCGGGCCGAGTCCTGGGTTTCCGAGACGGCAATCAAGGTGCCCAACCTGGTGTTTGTCCTGGTCGCCGTGGGCATGCTCGCGGCGGTTGCGGCGCTGGTGTTCTGGCGCTCGCGTACGCGTAAGCGTGAGACCGAGGCGGTCTCCGCGTAGGTTGACGAGTGCGGAGCGGCGGCAACCGCGATTGTGCAAACCCTCACAAGCGGCGGCACCCGCGCATGCCTAGCCCCTCACAAACAGAGCCGCCCGGGAACCAGAGGTTCCCGGGCGGCTCTGTTGGTCAGGCTCGCACGTAGGCCAGGTCGGTGGCACCGCGTCCGGCGCGGCGCCCCTTCTCCTCAAAGGTGGTGAGGACCCGGCCCTCAAACCGCTCGACAACCCCGTCGCTTTCGGGGATCACCGGTACCAGATCGGTACGACCACGGAGCACCTCACGCATGTGATCGGCATAGGGTTCCCAGTCGGTCGCGAGTCGCCAGATGCCACCCGGACGCAGGACCCGGGCGACCTGATCGGCGAACTCGGGCTGCACCATTCGGCGCTTGTGGTGCCGCGCCTTGTGCCAGGGATCGGGGAAGAACACCCAGATTTCGTCGAGGCTGGCCGCAGGCAGCGCGTCCAGAATCTCGGGGGCATTGGCCTCGATCAGGCGCAGGTTGGGTACGCCGCCGGCCCGGTCGGCCAGCGAGATAGCCTGGGCCAGACCCGCCCAGTACACCTCAAGGGCCAGATAGTTGTTGTCGGGGTTGGCCAGGGCGGCGGCGGAGACGCACTCCCCCATCCCCGAACCAATCTCCACGATGGTGCGGGCCTCGCGCCCAAAGACCGTGGGGAGGTCGATGCTGACCCGCGGGTCCACCGAGGTGGACGCGTGAGCGCGCGGCACCTGCACCAGGTAGTCGTCGCCCACTCGACTCATCGCAGATTCCTGGCCGGCGGTCAACCGGGCCGAGCGGCGGACAAACGACACCGGGTACGGCCGATACTGTTCGGGCACCCCCTCGGGGTTGGGCACCACCGGGGCGCGATCGCCATCCTCGGCAAGCGAAATCCCGGGGGCCAGCGGCGCGATCTCGGTGGCTGCATCCGCAATCTCCGGCGCGGCAAACACCTCGGGCTCGGAACCGTTTTCGGGGGTCGACGTCATGAAATCCTCTGAATCAGTGCGGGCGTCGCGCGTCGCGACTCCCTAAATTTTAGGGGACACCCCGCGCGGAGCCGAATTAGACGGGAAACGCACCTCGGGCCCCTCACCAAGTGGTGAGGGGCCCGAGGTTAAGAGCTAAACCGTGTGACTAGGCTGCGTCGTTGCGACGTGCGCGTGCCAGCATGAATGCTCCACCGGCCAGCAGCAGCAGTGCCGCGGCACCACCACCCCACAGCAGGTTCGGGTCCACACCGGTCGAGGACAGGCGGTCGCCCGTGGGGGCCTCCGCCGGGGCCGACGGAACGATCGCGGCGGGGTTCAGCACCACACCGGCGTCCCAGGTCGGGTCGATGCCCTCGGTCGCGCCCAGGTTGAACGCGGTGTAGTCGCCGGTGAGGTTGACGTTGTCATCTCCCAGGACAATCACGCGGGTCCATCCGGTGGTCGCGTCGGCGTCCGAGTCGCGTCCGCTGTTTTCGCCATCCGCGCCCGCGGTGGTGAAGTGGTACAGCTTGGCCTGCTCGGCGGTCAGCTCGAAACGGACCTTATAGCTGCCCGCGGGCAGGTTGTCGAACACGTAACGTCCGGCCGAGTTGGTGGTGGTCCGAGCAAGCTCGGTTCCGTTCTCGTCGGTCAGGATGACGTTCACTCCGGGCAGCGGCTTCTCGTCCGCGTCCTGGATTCCGTTGGCGTTGGTGTCGATCCAGACGTAGTCACCAATCGCATAGCTCTTGGTTACGAATCCGAAGTCGAGCGCCGGGTCGTGCTCACCGTCCTCCAGCAGGCCCTCGGACGAGGACTCCCAGTCGGACGAGTTGCGCTTGCGATCCTCGCCCTGGCCGGGCTTGGTCGGGGTGTAGGGCTTCAGCGCCTCGATGGTTGCGGGGTCATCCCGAACAATCTTGACGGTGTAGCTCTCGCCCTGTTCCAGAGCCGGCAGGTTGTCGAACGAGTAGCGGCCATCGGCGTCGGTCACGGTGGACTCCACCGGGTTACCGAACACGTCGGTCACGGGCTCGCTATCCGGGCCCACCAGCACAAGCTTGACACCGGGGATACCGGGCTCGCCCTCATCCAGGATGCCGTCGCGGTTGAGGTCTACCCAGACCACGTCGCCCACCGAGACGCTCTTGCGCACGAATCCGAAGTCGAGGGTCGGGTCGTGGTCCTCGTTGCTGATCAGGTCGCCGGAT
>NZ_RCUY01000002.1 GCF_003667575.1 Mycetocola lacteus
GCGGCCTCCCAGCTGGAGGAGTCCTGGGCACGGTCATCACCGGCACCGGCGATCGTCGGCACAAAGTGCTTCAGCGCCGCCTGGGTTCCCTCGTCATCGCGTACAACCTTGACGGTGTAGGACTCTCCCGGCTGCAGAGCCGGCAGGTTGTCGAACGAGTAGTGTCCGTAGTCGTCGGTGATGGTCGGCTCGACGGCCTCGCCGAAGACGTTGGTCACGGCCTTGCCGTCCGGACCCACCAGTTCGAGCTTGACACCCTGAATTCCGGGCTCACCCTCGTCCTGGATGCCGTCGCGGTTCAGATCAAGCCAGACGAAGTCACCCACGGACACGCTCTTGCGCACGAAACCGAAGTCCAGCGAGAGGTCCTTGGCACCGTTGGTGACCAGGTCACCCGAGGTTGCGGTCCACTCGGAGGAGTCCAGCTCCCGGTCCTCACCGGCACCAACCAGGGTCGGCACGTAGGGGGCCAGAGCCTTCAGGGTGCCCTCATCGTCACGCACAATCTTGACGGTGTAGGACTGACCGGCCTCCAGAGCCGGCAGGTTCTCGAAGGAGTACTTGCCGTTCTCGTCGGTCACGGTCGGGACAACCACGTTGCCAAAGATGTCGGTTACCGCGGCACCGTTGGGTCCCACCAGTTCCAGCTTGACACCGGGGATACCGGGCTCGCCCTCGTCCTGGATGCCGTCACGGTTGGTGTCGGCCCAGACGAAGTCACCCACGGAAACGCTCTTGCGAACGAATCCGAAGTCGAGGGTCAGGTCCTTGTCGCCGTCGTTCACCAGGTCGCCGGAGGTGGCGGATCCGGTGGAGGAGTCCTGTGCCGGGTCAGTACCCGCGCCGGCCTTGGTCGGAACAAAGTCCTTCAGCGCGGCCACGGTCGAGGGGTCGTCGGCGACGATCGTCACCGTGTACGACTCGCCGGCGGGCAGCGAGGGCAGGTTGGCGAAGGTGTACTTACCCTCGGCGTTGGTGGTGACCGGTCCGACGGGGTTACCGAACACGTCGGTGACCGGGTTGCCCGTGGCGTCGGTCAGCTTCAGCACAACCCCGGCGATACCGGGCTCGTCGCCGTCCTGAATGCCGTCACGGTTGGTGTCGGCCCAGACGAAGTCACCCACGGATACGCTCTTGCGCACCACACCGGCATCCCAGGTCGGGTCGATACCCTGCGTGGCCGAGAGCTCGGCATCCGCGTAGCTCGTGGTGAGCGCGGTGTTGGCATCGTTCAGGGTGATCTGAGCGGTCCAGCCCTTCGGATCGGCATCCGAACCGGTGGCACCGGTGGTGCCCTCGGCGTTCTGCGTGGTGAAGGTGTAGATCGCGGCCTGCTCGTCGGTCAGGACAAAGCGCACCTTGTAGTCGCCCGCGGCCAGACCATCGAAGAGGTACTTGCCCGCCTCGTTGGTGGTGGTTTCAGCGATCTTCTTGCCGTCGACATCGGTCAGGATGACCGTGACACCGGCGAGGGCCGGCTCGGTGGCATCCTGCTTGCCGTCGCGGTTGGTGTCGATCCAGACGTAGTCACCGATCGCATAGGACTTGGTGACAAATCCGAAGTCGAGGGTGTCGTCACGCTCGCCACCGTTGACCAGGTCACGCGAGGTCGCGGTCCAGGTCGAGGAGTCCTTGGCACGGTCGGTCCCCTGCTCGGCCTTGGTCGGCACGAGGCCGTCCAGCGCCGCGATGGTGTCCGCATCGTCCTGAACGATCTTCACGGTGTAGTGCTGGCCCGCGGGCAGCGTCGGAAGGTTGTCGAAGGAGTACTTACCCTTGGCATCGGTGATCTGCGGTCCGACGGGGGTTCCGTAGACGTCGGTTACCGCGGCGTCGCCGGGTCCCACCACCACGAGCTTGACACCCGCGATGCCGGTTTCCGAACCGTCCTGGATGCCGTTGCGGTTGGTGTCCAGCCAGACGTAGTCACCCACGGAGACCATCGGTCCCGCCGAAACGTTAACCATCTTGGCCTCGCCCGGGGACTGAACGCCGTCCTCGTCGATGGTCAGGGCGACCGGCACGGAGGAGAGCAGGTAGCCCTTGGGGGCCTTGGTCTCCACGACGGTGTACTTGCCGGGCTCCTTGACGGTTACCGAGCGGTGCGGGTGGGTGTCATCGCCCTTGGTGACGAGCTTTCCATCCACCACGTAGACGTTCTTGACGACGACCTCGCCGGCCTCATTGCGCACCTCGAAGCGTGCGCTCTCGTCGGTGATGGATACGTCGGAGTCGACCGAGTCCACCTTGGAGACGTTCAGCGGGTAGGCGTTCGAGGGCACGATCGTGGCCGAGATGCGGCCGATCGAGTTGGTGATGCCGATGTCCGGAGTGAACTCCTTCACCTTGACCTTGAAGAACAGGTCCACGGCCTTGCCCCCGGGCAGTGCGCCCGCGGTAATCGCGATCGTGTTGGCGTCGGCGTCGTACTTCGTGTCGATGCTGGACCCGGGGATCCGGTAGGTGTCCGAGGATACCTTCTCGGTGGTACCGTTCTTGACCTGGTCGGGCTTGACGAAACCGAGGAACTCGAGCGACTTAGGCAGCACGTCCTTGACGTCCGACACCATTGCGTCGAACTTGCCGTGCGGGACCATGCGCACCCGGTAGATGAACGAGTCGTTCATCATCTTGCCGTCGGCGTCCATCTCGACGCGCAGCGACTTGGTGTACGAGTCGGTCTTGGGGTTGTAGAGCGTCTTGGTGAGCTCCAGCTCGTCACCAAACGAGGTGGCCGAGGAGGAGAAGCTCGAGTCGTAGACAAACTGGTTGGAGGCACCCACGTAGGCGGCCGAGTTATCCACGGCGACGGTGTCCTTGCCCACCAGGGCCTTGACCGGCAGGGTAACCCGCAGCGTGAACGCGCGGTTATCGGCGTTCGGTGCGGCCGCAAGCTTTGCCGATGCCACAAACTCCAGGTCGCCGTTGGGGGCGATGACCGCGGTCACCGAATCATCGGCGCGGGCACCCTCGCGGGTGACCTCGATGCTGCGCTGGATCGCGGGCAGGGTTTCGGGGGTCACGTCAAAGACGTTGTGGTCGATCTGGTCCACGATCTTCGACTTGCGGGCATCGCCGGCGTGACGCTTCACGGCGAACTCGTAGGTCAGAGCGATCGGCTGACCCGGCTGCACCTGGGCGTCACCGCTGAGGTTCTTCTTGGTGAAGGTGTCGGCGTCATCCAGCGGGAACTCGCGGTCCTTCTCGATCACAAACGCGTGCTCATGCGACTTAACGATCGACTTGGCATCGGCGTTGTTCGAGTAGGTGAACGACGCGCGGTTGGTCGGGCCAACGTAGAGTTCCTGGGCCGTGGGGATCCAGCCCGGCTTGTTGATGAGGTTAACCCCGTTACCCGCGAGGGTGAGGAGCTCGGCCTTGACCTTGATCTCCACGTTCAGGGTCGGGTTCATGCCCACGTTGATCAGCAGCTTGTTCCCCAGCACGGCGTACTGGTTCACAAAGGTGTCGGCGGCAAACGCGGTGGCGTTGCCCGTGAAGTTGGCGGCGGGGAGAATCTTGGTTCCGTTTGACGCGGTGATGAACGCGTTGTCCGAGTCCAACCAGCGCAGCTGCTCGGGCAGATCATCGGAGATCACGACGTTCTGGTTGAGCTTGTACTTGGTGTTCTCCAGCGACTTGAGCTGGTTCAGGTCCGCGCGCAGGGTGTAGGTCACCGGAACGGTGGGGTCCAGCTGGCGGGTGCCCTCCTTGAAGGTCACCGGGAAGTCGCGCGGAATATCCGACCACTTGTCGAAGGCACCGATGCCGCCGATGGTGGTCTTGATGTCGATGTTGGCGCTGGACTCATGCGTGGTACCCCCGGTCACCTTGGCGGTGTTCGGCAGCGAAACCTTAAGCTCCGCGTTTTCACTCACGTCGCGGGCATCGTACTGAGCCTGCAGGCTTGCGCGGATGCTCTCCAGCGCGGCGGCGTCCTTGATCTTCAGGTTGTAGGTCAGGGTCAGCTCGGAGTTTGCCGGGGCCTGCGTCGTGTACACAAACGAGGAGGCGGTGGGCTTCGTGGTGCTTCCCGACGGAGCCGCCTGCTCGGTACGGTTCATCCCCTTGGCGTCCCAGGTGACCAGCTTGGCTGTGGGGTTTCCCACCAGCACCAGGCTGTCCGAGAACGTGTCGGTGATGGTCAGCGGGGAGCGCGCATCCTTGCTGCGAACAACAACCGAATAGGGGATTTGCGCGTTCGCGAAATCGGGACTCAGGACAACCTGTCCCTCGGCGTTAATGCTGATACCCGGCCAAGAGAAGCTCCCGATGCTCTTCTTGGCTGAATTATCGATGTTGGTGAACTGGTCACCGGTCTTTTTCACAACCACCGTCGACGAGGTCGGCTTACCATCCACCAGCCAGGTGTCGGTGACCTCACGCGAGGTCAGTACCTCGGTGTACTGGAAGTTGATCTGGAAGGTTCCCTGGACCCGGTCCTCGGGGATCTTGTCCGCGAAGGTCACCAGCAGGTTGCCCTTGCCATCCAGCGTGTAGGACTTGATCGCAGTGTTTCCCGCGGGAACCACGAGTGCACTCTCGGGGATGATCACACCCTCGGGAAGCTTGACGGTCACGACCTGGCCATCCGCCATATCGCTGTAACCAAACGCCAGCGTATAGTCCTTCCCCGGCTCGAACACGGGGGTGCCGTTCTGGCTACCCGCGCTGCCGGTCTTGGGAAGGGTGATCTTCACAACCGGTTCACCGGCGGCAAATGCGGGCATGCTCACGCCGGTGACTACCAGCAGAACGGAGACGACACCGGCGATAATCGCGGCAATGCGTCGGGACATTTTGGGCGCGCTGGAACGCGCCCTCGTGTGCACGAGGGCATGACTCATATGGGGGTATGTACTTTCTTGGGGGGAGGTAAGCCCGGGGTATGTGTGCGTGATATTCGGGATCACGGCGCACGGACTCCCAGAGAGCCTAGGGTACTTTTACCCGCGATATACAAAACCCCCGTTAGCCTCGCAAAACCTCTCGGCCTCCCCGGGCGTGTCGTCCTTTTGGGGGACGCGCGATTATCCGGAGCGGAGCGGATTCTCCCCCTTTATCACCCGCGGAAAACAAAAAACCGGGCCAAAGCCCGGTTTCTCGGTGTTACATGTTGGTGCCCCTGGAGGGACTCGAACCCCCAACCTGCTCCTTAGGACGGAGTTGCTCTTCCATTGAGCTACAGAGGCTGGCACAGCGTCATCCCCGAAAACTGGATGACCGTGTCCATGTTAGCCCAGGACCGCGCTCGACGCGCAGAAGGAACCGGCTTGTGCCGGCGCTTAGGGCGTGGTGCAGTGCGCGGCGGCGAAGTCCGTAACCTCGGCCGCGGCGCTCTGAGCATCGTGCAGGTCCTGCGGATCAAACGGTGCGGCCCCCTCGAACCCCTCGGCGCTGTACCAGGATGCATCGATCAGGGTTTCCACCGATCCGATGATCGAGCTGGGGGCAGAATCCCAGAGCGACTCACCCGCGGTGGCAAGCTCAATCATGAACTCGGTTTCGGCGCGATACACGCCCCCGTCGCCCACATGCTCGGCATAGCCGTCGGCATCCAGGCTGTCCAGCGGCTCACGCAGCGGAACGAGATCCTGTGCACCGTCACAGAACTCCGCCGTCACCGTATCCGTACGGGGTGCTTGCTCCGGGATCGAATCGACGTCTACACCGTTGTTGATGAGGTACCCGCCAAAAGCAAAGAAGGACAGCATCAGCAGGATGCCAGACGCAAACGTGAGCACGCTGATCGCCGCCCCCACCCAGATCGATCCCACGGCAAGCCCGGAGGCGCGCCCGCGAGCGGCTCGCTCGCGCACGGTCTGCACGATGCCCAGCACCAATCCGATCGGAGCCAGCACAAAAGCCAGGATGAACGCGACGATGGTCAGCGCCTCGGGCGCGGGCCGGGAGGCTACTAGCGGTGCCGTGTGTTCGGGATACGCATACGCGTGGGTGGCTGGTCCCTGCGGCGGATATCCATACGGCGGCAGATTCGGCGGATACACACCCCCTGGCGGGGTCGGCGGGGTGCCCTCGGGGGTCGGCTCGGTGCCACTCATCGCGGGGCCTTTCACATCATGCGGTTGGTGATCCGGTCACACCGGTCCCCACTACAATAACGAACCCAATTGTGAGTTTGCATCCGGGTGAACCCCGATCCATCCCCCGTACACACCAGGACGGAGGATTTACCGTCCGCGCTCCGCCACATCCAGGCGTGTTTCCAACGGCGTCTGGTCCACATTGGAGCCCGCGACCAGGCGATAGGTGCCGCCCGGGCGGACCCAGCCGGCCTCGGCGACACTCCACACCTCGAAGGCGCGGGCAGGAATGCGCACGGTCACCGTGGCGCGATCCCCCGCGGCCACGGTGCCGGCGCCGAACCCGGCGAGCCAGCGTACTGGACGCTCACCCTCGGGGGTCTCAACCGGCGGTTCCAGATAGACCTGAACCACCTCACGGCCGGTGCGTGCACCGACGTTTTCAATCACCACGTCGACCTCCACCGAACCATCCGCGGCCGGGCGCGGAACACCCAGCTCGCGATAGCTCCAGTCGGTCCATCCGCGACCAAATCCAAACGGCAACGCCGGGGTCGCACCGGCACGCAGCCAGCCACGGTAACCCACGTGGACACCCTCGGCATAGTCGATCCGACCCTGTTCGTTGGGGATCGCATGCGGCACGGGCACGCTGGCCTCGTCCGCGGGCAGGGTCCACGGTAGGCGGCCCTGCGGTTCGGCCCGACCGGCCAGTACATCGGCGAGAGCTCCGCCGGCTTCCTGTCCAGGGAACCAGGCCCACAGGACCGTCTGGGCATCCTCCAGCCACGGCAACAGCACCGGCGCTCCGGCGTTCACCACAATGATCGTGTCCGGCGCAACCGCGAGCACGCGGCGCACCAGTTCATCCTGCCGACCGGGTAGGGACAGGGTCGTCCGATCCCAGCCCTCGGATTCGACCTCCTCATTGGTTCCCACAACCAGCACGGCGCGCTGCGCGGCGCGGGCGGCATCCACGGCGGTCGAAATCTCCAGGTCGGCATCCTCGCTGGGGGTGCGGTGGCGGAACTCGGCGCGCACAAACTCGCCATAGCCGCCGGCGTGCACAACCTTGAGTTCGGCCCGCAGGACCGCCACGCGCGGTTCGGTGACGTGACCCTTGGTGACGATGCTCGGCGGGTTGTTGACGCTGGAGTCCAGCACAACCTCGGCCCCGGCGGGGGTGGTGCTTTCGGCGATCAGTTCGCCGTCCACGATGATTCGGTAGGCACCCACGGTCCCCACTTCGAGACTGTGTGGGCCCGGCTCATCCAGCAGGATGCGCGTTTCCACCACGACGGTGTCGATGCGATCGTCGGTGACACGCTCCCAGCCCTCCCACTCGACCATCTCGCGGTGTCCGAGGACCTCGCCGGCGGCATCCAGCTGGGTGACCGTGACGATGCCGGCACCGGGCACGGTCGGGTTTCCGGACGCGTCAACAAAACCGGTGAGTCCGGCCAGGACCGGGATCGTGGGGGCATAGCGACGACTGTCGCCACCGCGGCTCAGGGTCACGTTGCTGTTCGGGAACGCCTCGGTCAGACCGTCGTGAATCTCCTGCACCCGGGCCGGGTGCACGGTAGAGCTGCCCCCACCCAGGACGTGGGTGCGCGCGGCATTCGGACCGATCAGGGCGATCGATTCCCCGTCCACCAGGGTGGGCAGTCCGGCGTCGGGCCGGCGCAGCACCACGGTACCGGCCGCCGCAAGTTCGCGGGCCATGCGGGCGTCATCCTCGACCTCATCCAGGCCCGCGGGCACGTCGGGTGCATCGAAGCCGGCCAGCTTACCCACGCGAGCAGCCATCAGCAGAATGCGGCGCACCTTGTCGTTGATGATCTCCTCGGACACCTCACCCGCGCGCACGGCAGCCAGCAGGTTTTCGGCCCAGGGACCACCGGGACCGGGCATCACGATGTCGAGCCCGCCTGTGGCGGATTCCACCGTGGTGTTGGTGGCCATCCAGTCACTGATCACGGTGCCATCAAACCCGAGTTCATCCTTGAGGACATCGCGCAGCAGGTGCGAGTGCTCGGTCATCGGGGCGGCCTCGGTCCCGTCATCCACGCCGTTATAGGCGGCCATGATGGACCAGACGCCAACCTCGCGTACCGCGTGCTCAAACGGGGCCAGGTAGACCTCGCGCAGCGTGCGCTCATCCACCTCGGAAACGTACTCGGTGCGCTTGGTCTCGGAATCATTGGCCACATAGTGCTTGAGGCATGCGGCCACGCCGCACTCCTGCAGACCCTGGACCACGGCGGATCCCACCTCGGCGGTGAGCAGCGGGTCCTCGGCGAAGCACTCGAAGTGACGGCCGCCCACCGGGGTGCGCTGGATGTTAACCTGCGGGGCAAGGACCACATCCACGCCGTGACGACGGGCCTCGCGAGCAAACAGATTTCCCACCGCACGGGCACGCTGGGGATCCCACAGGGCGCTCAGCGCGCTGGGCGAGGGCAGCAGGATCGAGGTCTCCCCCGGGGTTTCCCCGGTGCCACGCACACCCACGGGACCATCGGATACCACAACGGAATCAAGGCCGATCTCGGTGATCGGGGTCAGACGCCAGGAGGTCATGCCGGTGAGCAGTGTGATCCGCTGCTCAAGCGGGATCCGGGCGATCAGCTCGTCGAGGGTGGTTCCGTCCCGATGGGTCGGGAGAACCTGAGGTGTTGTGGGCATCGTTGCGTCGCCTTCCGTGCGTCTCTGCGCGTGTGCGTTGACTTAAGGTTACTGGCCTGTAAGTAACTTGGCAAGCATTTGGTATGTCGGCGCGTCTCGATGCAAAACTCGTGTGCCTCACACGCACTCACGGCCGGACCCCGTGCGGGGGTCCGGCCGTGAGTGCGCAGTCGCTAGGCGGCGAGGTGACTTTCCAGATACGGTTCCCAGGACGGGACGGCGCGATCGGCACCGCGCACGGTCCAGGAGGGTCCGCGAGGCGGCCGCGGGGCGGCGTTGAGACTCCAGCCCATTTCACGCGGAGTCCGATCGGCCTTGAGATTATTGCAGCGCATGCAGCAGGCCACCAGGTTCTCCCAACTGCCGGCACCGCCGCGGGAGCGGGGAATCACGTGATCGATGGTGTTTGCCGAGGCTCCGCAGTAGGCGCAGCGGAAGTCATCCCGGCGCAGCACACCACGCCGACTCACCGGCACCCGACGCACCCGAGGGAGACGCACATAGGTTCCTAAGACGATCACCAGGGGGCGGGCGTATTCCGCCTCCGAGGTCCAGACCGGGTGTTCGATATCAACCTCGAGCACCGTGGCCTTATTGTTCATGACCAGCACGAGTGCTCGTCTAAACGAGACGATCCCGAGCGGTTCGTATCCCGCGTTCAAAATGAGTGTGCGCATGAGTGGTTCTCCCTCGCGAATGGCCTGGACGGCTTCTAGGTAATTCGACAACAGCCCCGAGCAAGACATGGTTTCCCCGGAAAACAAAAATGGCGCTGTCATTACGACAGCGCCAAAACTCGGGGTGGCTACCCACCCCACTCCGGAAGGTAAACACACTCTCCTGCACACCAGGAACGTCCGTGGGTCGGACTCCGGGTATTCGGATCATGTGCTTCCGCTCCTTACAACGGGTAACGACCTCACCCTAATACAGAATTGGCGCAATTTCCGAAGAAATTGCGCCAATTCCGATGAACAAAGAAGGAAGCTTAGCCCGCGATCCGAACGATCGACCAGCTCTTTGCGTAGATCGGACCGATCCGCAGCGGCACACCCGGACGCGATGCGTGCAGGATCATGCCGTTACCGGCGTAGAAACCGATGTGTCCGGCGCTGACCACGAGGTCTCCGGGGACGGCGTCGGCGACGTTGATCTTGGTTCCCATGCGACCCTGAGTGTCCGCGTTGTGGGGAAGGCCGATACCAAACTTGGCGAAGACGTACTTCACAAAACCGGAGCAGTCAAAGCCGGCCGGGGTCGCACCGCCGAGGACGTAGGGAACGCCCTGGTACTTGAGCGCCTCGCTGAAGACAGCGGACAGGCTGTAGGACGGGGTCGGCGCGTTGGAGGACAGCAGCTGATCGGCCGAGGGGCCGGTGTATGCGGTCTGGTTGGCGGCAAAGGCTGCGCGGCTTGCGGCAGCATCTGCGGTGCGCTGAGCCTGATCGCGGGCGGCGGCGTTGGCTGCCAGCTCGGCGGAGCTGGTGGCGTCAAAGCCGTCGCGGGCCAGGTCGGCGGTCTCGGCCACGGCCGAGTCGACGGCGAAGCTCTGCGGGTTGCCAGCGGCGGTGTTCCCCGAGGAGGGGTCCTTCTGGCCGGGCAGACCTGCGGCGTATGCGGGGAGGGCAACGGTTCCAAACAGTGCCGGAACTGCCAGGGCCACGGCGAGCGTGGAACCCCAACGACGACGCGGAGCGGTCGGTACGTTGGTCTGGACGGTGCGGGTGAGCGTCGGCTCGGGAGCCTGAGCTTCACGTGCGAGTCGGGTCTCTCGACGGCTGAGCGTCTGCGAACGAGCCGCGGTCAATGAGTCTGCGTTCGACTCGTTGTTTCCTGCTTCAGTCAAAGTGACTTCCTCCGGCGCCTCCCGACGGCGACCGTGCCAGGCACGATTTCACCGTTCGTCTACTTCAAGAATACTTGGAGTCTCGATCATGAGGAGACGAACGGGAGAGCGCCTCATGATGGGTCCTGCGGTCTGGGTTTAACCATCGGACTCAACCGACAGTACGCGAGATTAGAGCGGTTGTCATCTTCCAGAGGGATATTTCTAACAAATTGGTAACGTCCAACAGTCTTTTTATGATTTCCCTACAACGCAAAACCCCCGCCACATTTCGTGGCGGGGGCGTTGGATCGCCGGAATAGCGCGGGTTAGAGCGCCTCGGCGTAAATGTGTGCGGCCACCTCGGTGGGAAGTTCCAATCCGTCACCAAAACCTTCAACTCGTACCAGAACGTAGGAGCCTGCGGAGGTGAAGGTTCCGGTCTGTCCGGGCATCACACCGGCCTGCTTGAGCTGCAGCAGCAACTCCGGCTCAAACTGCACCGGCTCGCTCAGGCGGCGAATGCGCGCGCTGACCGGGGTGGTGGTGTCGGCCACGAGCTGGACCAGGCTGGAGACACCCTCGGTGAAGGACACAGCCTCGGGGCCACCCAGGTCAGCAAGACCGGGGATCGGGTTGCCGTAGGGCGACTCGGTGGGGTGGTCCAGGACCTCAAGCAGCTTGCGCTCCACCTGCTCGCTCATCACGTGCTCCCAGCGACAGGCCTCATCGTGCACGAGTTCCCACTCGAGTCCAATGACGTCGCTGAGCAGACGCTCGGCCAGGCGGTGCTTGCGCATGACCTGGACGGCCTTGCGACGGCCCTCGGTGGTCAGCTCCAGGTGACGATCGCCCGAGACAACCACGAGTCCATCGCGCTCCATCCGGCCAACCGTCTGCGAAACCGTCGGCCCGGAGTGCCCGAGTCGCTCGGAAATACGCGCGCGAAGCGGCACGATGTTCTCTTCTTCGAGATCGAGGATGGTTCGCAGATACATTTCAGTGGTGTCAATGAGATCGGTCATTGGGTCTCCCTACTAGCCCTCGGGGGTCGCACTTAGCTTAGCCGTTCCTTGCTGGGAACATACCGGAGCGCCTCGCCGTGCAACGGTTGTTCCGTGCACTTCTAACCATATCTGTGACGAACGACAACAACATCGCTGACGCACCCCCTTTCTCCGCTCTAGAATCTGGTTATGCCTGAGATTACGATCCCCTCCAACCTCCTGCCCGCCGACGGCCGCTTTGGTTGCGGCCCGTCCAAGATCCGCCCCGAGCAGAGCGCCGCCCTGCTGGCTGCCGGATCCGAACTGCTCGGTACCAGCCACCGGCAGGCACCGGTCAAGAACCTCGTGGGCCGCGTCCGCGATGGTCTGGCCTCGCTCTTCTCGCTGCCCGAGGGTTACGAGATCATCCTCGGCAACGGTGGATCGACCGCATTCTGGGATGCCGCCTCGTTCGGCCTGATCGAGAACCGCGCCCAGCTGCTGAGCTTCGGTGAGTTTGGCTCGAAGTTCGCCGCCGCGGCCGCCGCCCCCTGGCTGCAGACCCCGGATGTGCGCACCGCACCGGGCGGGTCGCGCAGCGACTTTGAGGCCGTGGAGGGCGTGGACGTTTACGCCTGGCCGCACAACGAGACCTCGACCGGTGTTTCGGCCCCGGTCACCCGCGTGCACGGCGACGCCGGCGCGCTCACGGTGATCGACGCCACCAGCGCCGCCGGTGGTATCAACTTCGACACCGCTCAGGCCGACGTCTACTACTTCGCCCCGCAGAAGAACTTCGCCTCCGACGGTGGCCTGTGGTTCGCCGTGGTCTCCCCCGCCGCGATCGAGCGCATCGAGCGCATCGCCGCATCGGGCCGTTACATCCCCGAGTTCCTCTCGCTGGCCAACGCCGTCACCAACTCGCGCCTGAACCAGACGCTGAACACCCCGGCGCTCAGCACCCTGGTGCTGATGGACAGCCAGGTGCAGTGGATGAACGCCAACGGCGGACTCGCCTGGGCCGACGCCCGCACCCAGGAGTCCTCGGGACACCTGTACGAGTGGGCCGAGAAGAACTCCTTCACCACCCCGTTCGTGGCAAACCCCGAGCACCGCTCGCAGGTCGTGGCCACCATCGACTTCGATGACAGCATCGATGCCGCCGCCGTGGCCAAGGTACTGCGCGCCAACGGCATCGTGGACACCGAGCCCTACCGCAAGCTCGGCCGCAACCAGCTGCGCGTGGCGACCTTCACCGCGATCGACCCCGACGATGTGCGCGCATTGACCGCAAGCATCGACTACGTGGTGGGTGCCCTCTAAGCGGATCTGCTCTTCTCACGGCCTCCGCATCCTCCGGGATGCGGAGGCCGTTGTGGTGTACGGGCCATCACGCTCGAGCTTGCGAATCATGTCCCACGTGTCCGCGATCATGAGCGAGCGATGAGACGCGAGATTCCGCGGCTAGGAGGCGTTTCACGAAGCCGTCTAGGGCTATGGGTCACCGGGACCTGTTAGCGTCCCTGCCAAGTAAAGGAGGCAGCGATGAACGAGCAGGGCGTGATCATTCCCCCGGTGTTATACCTCCCCGTGCACCGGGCAACAGAGACCACCGAGGAACCACGGGTGATCGTGGGCACCACACGCTCCGGCAAGCGCGCACTGTTTGCGTTCACCGCGCTGGATCGGCTGGTACAACACTGCGGTGCGCGGGCCTCATGGATCGTGTTGCCCACCGACGCGCTCGCGCTGTTGCAGAAGGAATCGGGATTCAGCGTGCTGATTCTGGATCAGCCGGTGCCGGGGATCACGGGAGCACCCTGATGCTCATTTCCGCCGATCCCGAACGCTTCGTCCAGATCCAAGGCGATCTCGATGCGGCCGCCGATGCCTTGGATCGCGCCGGCCGAGCGGTTCCCGGGGGCATATCCGCCGGGCAGATCACGGCGGAAGCGGTACTGATCGCCGCGGCAGCCGCCGATGCCGCGAACTACCTGATCCTGATTCTGTATGGGCTCTCGGCTGCGTCCGGCGAGGTGCTCGTCGCGATGGAGCGTGCCGAGGACAGGCATCGGGTGGAGATTGGTCGACTGGCACGGGAGATGAACCGGCTATGAACCGGATCGATCTGGACATCCCCGGGGAACCCACCTCGATACGCACCCTGGCTGCCTGGTTCACCCAGACACTCAGCGCCGGACTGCGCGCGGCAAGCGATGCCCTCCGCGGCACCCGATCCTCCTCGGCTCAGGGGTTCGAGGGCGAGGCCGGTGACGCGTTCCGCACCAAGCTCGGCGACGCATTGAGCGCCCTCTGGCCGGTCGAGGACTACGTCAATCTGGCAGGCAAAACCCTGAACGACTATGCCGAGCTCCTCGAACTCGGACACACCCGCTCGACCCACCTCGCAGAAGACGCCCACACCGCCGACCTGGTTGTGACCGGCGGCCGTTACATCCAAGCACCGGTAAGCCCGCTCCCGGTGGACTGTTTCGCCACCCCGCCCCCACCGCCCCCACAGGAAAAGGTGGTCGCTGCCAAGACCTACTGGAAACAGGCCGCGGAATACGCCCGTATCAGCACCGCGATGCGGCAGTGGTGGAGCGAACACGATCAGTGGGTTCAGGACAACATCCCTCCACTGCTAGACGGAGAGGAAAGATTATCGGTCCTGGCACAGGTCTGGGACACGCTCCGCGCGGCCAACGTGGACCTGTTTGCCTCGGCGGGGTTCGAGGCCGGAACCCAGACTCGTAATACCGCATTGGACGGACTACGCGCGTCGTTGAAACGAGTCGCCGAGGAGGCCGTGACCGCCAACCCACAGGGCCTGGCCCGGTTTATCGAGGCCGACCGGATCGACTCGGTCACAGCGGGCCTGAACGCGCAGATCGAGGAGGGGGTAAAGATTGGCCGCTATCTGCGTTTTGGCGGGGCCACCATCACCGTGGTCACCTCGACCCTGGACCTGGCCACCGGCACTCCCGCGGACGTGGTGGGGGTGGGACTGCTGGGCGGAGCCGCAGGCGCAGCTGTGGCTGGCGCTGGTGTAGAAGTGTTGGGCCTCGGCCCACTCGCCGGAGTTCCCGTCGTGGTGGTGAGCTCGGCGGTCCTAGCGAACTACCTTCAAGACGAGTATCAGAAGGTGGTTCCTGAGACCACACGAGAAACGATCGATCATGAACTACCCTACGCATACTGGAACTCCAGCACTGTTGCCGGCAGCGGAATCGCGCTGCCAAGGATCGTATTTCCACGCTCATGAGATACCGACGCCTTGAGCTGAGCGCTCTTCCTCCCCGTTTCATTCCCATACGGATTGATAGGCGAGACCCTAAGCTGATCGTCGTCCTCGTAATCGTCGGGGTGCTCTTTGGGCTGAGCCTAATCAGTGCACTGACCGAGCAGAATCCACACCGCTTCTGGTTCAACATCTACGTCATGCTTTTTGCGGGGATCCTGGCCTGGTACAGCGAAACTGTTGCGCACCGTCCACATCGACACACTGCGCGGTTTTCGACAAAAACCGGGCACCTGCGTTTTGCCCCACGACAAGACCGATTCTGGGCACCCTATGCCTACACGCTGGTGACGGCAGTCGGATGGCCAGTCATGGAGATACTCAGCGAGCAGAGGGGGTATTGGTTGTGGCGCATTCGGGTCTTTTTTATGGTATTTCTGGGTGTCGCCTTCCTCGTAGAGACGCTTCGCCGTCAGTTCCGTGCCCCCGGCCTCACCTTGACGCCGCACGGAATATACGGAGTGCGCGGCGGCGAACGGGTCAACATTGCATGGAGCGCCCTCTACCGAGTAGACGCCGCAGTGGTTCCCAAACGCCCAAAAAGAGAGCATCGAAACCTTCCTCATGCCAAGGCCGGTATCTGGCTCTACCTCACCGAGTTTGGGCATGATCAGGTTGCTGTGAATACGCAGCTCACCGCAACCGACGTCAATGTCCTGTATTGGACGGTTCGGTATTTTTGGGAGCACCCGGACGAACGCGAACTGCTGCGCGATCCCGCCGCCGCGCTGCGGCGAGTGGAGGATTTCTATGGTGGGCACCCGCGGGCGGTGGGGGACACGATGCCCGAGTCGTCCGAGCTGTAGATCCCGGTGCTGGTACCCAAACCACCGAAATCCCCCGGGGCGATGCCCGCGGGGGATTCCGGTTGGGTGGTCAGCACAATCTGAGTGCGCCGCGATGGGATGTGGGGCTAGCGGAAGGACGCGGGACCCTCGTCGTCCTCATCCTCAACCAGGTCACCGTAGATATCCTCGTCGCCGGTGGCGTGACGCGCACGGCGATTGCGGCTGCGACCGCCAGTGCGCCCCGCGGAGGCTCGGGGCTCGGAGTCATCCGAGTCGTCGGCGTCGAAGTTCTGGTCGGAGAACTCATCCTCGTCGTCATCGTCGTCGTCATCCGACTCGTGTTCGTCCTGCACCTGGTCGACGTCCACGCCGTCGATGTCGCCGCCGTGGACGCGACGGCCGTGCTCGTCGAACTCGTCGTCGTCATCATCATCGTCGTGATCATCGTCATCGTCGTGGTCGTCTTCCTCGCCGGACTCCGCACGCAGCTGGGCAAGCTCGGCCTCGGCCGCCGCGGCGGCGGCCTGGCTCGCACGATACTCGGCCAGACGCTCGGACCACGGCACCCACTCGGGCGAGAGCAGGGCACCGTCGGCGGGGATCAGGGACACCTCAAGGACGTTGGGCTCGGCGCTCTCGTCCACGCGAGCAATCGTGACGTTCCAGAGCCATCCCGGGTAGCCCGGAAGGCGGTTCTCGAACAGCATCGACAGGACTCGCTCGCCCTCGACCCGGTGACCGATGTGACGTCCCACCTGAGCCTCGGGGATGACCTCCAGCAGCGCAGCCCGCGACACATCCACGGCTACCGCCAAGACCGGATCGGCTTCGAACACCACCGGGGTCTCCTCTGCGCCGTCCTCCTCCGAATCTTCCGCGCTCTCCGAAACCTCGGAGGGTGCCGCGTTCGCGACGGCGGGCACGGCCCCATCGGCGACATCCTGCGCCGCCGGTGCCTCGGGCTCGGTTGACGCCTCGGTGGCGCGCACCGAGTTCAGGGTCTGCGCCAGTTCGACATCCGCCAACCGGGCGTCTGCCCGCTGCGCGGGCACAGTGTCCGTCGTACCGTCGGTGTGCACGTTAGCGTCGTGCTCGAGGTTGTCGGTTTCTGAAGTCACTGGGTGTTCCTTGCTCTTGGGTGCCGCTCGCTGGCGGAAAATTGGGGTCGCTCGTGCCTAGGCGTCGAGCTCGTCGGCCACCCGGCGCAGCGCCTGGGCGACCAGCTTGGCCTGTGAGCCCTCGGGATAGCGGCCCTTGCGCAGGTTGGAACCCACGCCGTCCAGAACCTTCACCACGTCCTCGATGATGATCGCCATATCGTCGGCGTTCTTTCGCTTCATCCGCGCCAGGCTCGGCGGAGCCTCGAGCAGCCGGACCGAGAGCGCCTGCGCTCCACGTTTTCCCGCCGCAATTCCAAACTCCAGCCGGCTGCCGGGCTTGACCGAGCTCACGCCCTCGGGCAGCGCCGAAGCGTGCAGGAACACCTCCTGGCCATCATCGCTGGCGATGAAGCCGAAACCCTTGTCATCGTCGTAGAACTTGACCTTGCCGGTGGGCATGGGAAAACCTCGCTGAGTTGCGCGGATCGCCACGGGCGATCCACTGTGTCTGGGTGGGCATCGCTGGACGCCGCCGTGAACGGGTTGTTCACGGCCCCAGCTTACCCGTGATCCCAGTGGTTTTCTGGAATTGGCGGGACCGTGACGTTCGCCTCGGCACCCCGGTGCGGGTTATCCTTGGGGAGTGACGATCGAAGAGCCCCGCAGCGTGTCCCGTACCGAGCGCGTCCTTGCCTACCTCCTACTGGTGTTTGTGGCGGCGGCGATCATCTCGTTTTTCGCCATCATCATCGGTTCCTCCAATGGAATGACCCCCGAATCTTTTGATACTCCGCTCTGGCGCGTCATCGCGTTTGTGCCGTGGGTGGGTCTGCCGGCGGCGTTCATCATCGTCTTTGTGCTGATCTTTATCGGCAGTCGAGGCCGCGCGGCCGCAAATGAGAAGGCAGTACGCTCCGAAAACGGGAGCTGACCCCCATCGTGCAACCTCGCGTCGCCGACCTCCGAGTTCTCGCGGGAGCGCTCTCCGCGCGCACCGAAACCGACCTAGATGTCCTCCTTCGACTGCGTCGCGTTTCCCCCTCCGCGAAGCTCACCGACTTTTTTGACCTCGCCGAGCTGCTCCTGGCCGAGGATTCGCTGCGCGCGGCGCTCTCCCCGCTGGATCGGGAACGCATCAACGCGCTGGCCACCGCGAGTGCACAGACGCTGTCCGCGGCGCTGACCATCGAGCTGTCCGAGCGAGCACTCCTGGCCGTACCCGACAACACCCCCGTCTTTTTGGAAACCGTGACCCGGCTCGCCCGCGAGATCAGCACCGAGGCGGCGGTGCTGCCCGACTCAGATCCGGCCGAGGATCCCGCTCCCGCCCCCGCCGGACGTCTTGCCCGCGGCGAGCGCGCCCTCAGCGAGCTGGTCATTGGACTGGGCGATACCCCGGCTCGGGAGCTGCTGCGTGGCGGCCTTGCCCAACCCGAGCTGCGACGCCTCGGCACCGAATTGGGCCTCGACCCCGAGCTCATTCCCGCGCTGATGTCCCTCGCCGCCGATGCTCAGCTGGTCACGCTCACCCGCGACGGCTGGGTCCCGACGGAAGCCGGTGAATCCTGGCTCGGGCTCGATACCCCCAGCCGGTGGCGTGTTCTGGCCGAGGCCTGGGCCGCCGGTTTCCCCGCGGGCATCGCCTCACTCGCGCGCATCAATGCGCCGTTTGCCACGCTCCTCGAGGCAGGATTCCCCGCGGCTACCGACCCGCTGCGCGCCACCTTCGCGCAGCGGCTCACCAGTGGCGAGATCCTCGGGGTTCTCTCACACGGACGGCTCACAATCCCCGGTGCCCGCATCCTGGTGTCTCCCGACACGCTGGCCGAGGTCCTCACCGACGCGTTCCCCGCCCCGATCACCGGCGTCTACCTCCAGCACGATCTCAGCATCATCATCCCCGGAACCCTGGCACCACACCTGGAGCGCACGCTGCGTGGATTCGCCGACCTGGAAAACCGGGCCGAAGCTTCGACCTACCGCCTGAGCGACGCCAGCATCATCCGCGGGTTAAGCGCCGGAATCACGGCCGAAGAAATCTCGACCTTCCTCGAACAGATCTCACTCACCGGGATTCCTCAGCCCGTGCGCTACCTCATTACCCGAGGCGGCGAGCGGTTTGGTTCGCTGATTCTCCGGCCGGAATCGGGCCAGAGCGCTCTCACGGTGACCGAGTCGCCCCTGCTCGATCAGATGCTCGTGGATCGCAACCTCGCCGCCCTCGCACTGCACCGGGATTCGGCCGTCACGGCGCACTCCCGGTTCGACCCGGATGTGGTGTTTTGGGCGCTGACCGATGCCCGCTATCCGGTGGTGGCGCACACCGTGGATGGTGCCGTACGACGGCCCAGGCGCCGTGTGGCACCCGTCGCGATCGTCGCCGAAACCGACTACCGTCCGCTGATCGATGTCCTCACCTCCGCCGCCCGGGATACCCCCACCGAAACCGATGCCGCCTGGCTGACTCGACGCCTGGCTACCGCCCTGCGCGCCCGTGAAACCCTGAACATCACCGTTCATATGCCCGGACACGGCGACTTCACCTTCCTGCTGGAACCCACCGGAATCTCCGGCGGACGCCTCCGCGGGCTGGATAAAGCCGCCGATACCGAGCGCACCTTCCCGATCGCCAACATCACCACGGTCTCCGAGGTCTAGTCCCAACCTTGGTGCGGGCTTCCCGATGTTCGCGGGGAGCGAGAACCACACCCGTTTGCCATGTCCGCCTCCCCAGACTCGGGAAAGGCGGGTAGACTTGGCGGTTATGTCAGACGGCCCCCTCATCGTTCAAAGCGACCGCACGGTACTCCTCGAAGTCGCCCACCCCCAGGCCGAAGATGCGCGCCACGAGCTCGCGGTCTTTGCCGAACTCGAACGTGCCCCCGAACACATCCACACCTATCGAATCACCCGACTAGGACTCTGGAACGCTCGCGCCGCCGGGCACACCGGTGAGGACATGATCGCGACCCTGGAACGCTATTCCAAGTTCGCCATTCCGCCGAGCGTCACCATGGACATCGCCGAGACGGTCTCCCGCTACGGCCGCCTGGTCATCGACCGCAACGAGGAGGGGGAGCTGATCCTGCGCTCCGACGATGCGGCGGTGCTGCGCGAGGTCTCCCATGCCAAGCGCATCCAGCCCCTCCTGGTGGGACACCCGGAAGCCGGGGTCTACCTGGTAGAGCCGTGGGCGCGCGGTCAGCTGAAGCAGGACCTGGTTAAGCTCGGCTGGCCCGCCGAAGACCTCGCCGGCTACACCCCCGGTACCCCACACCAGATCGATCTGGCCACCGACGGCTGGGAGCTGCGCGGCTACCAGCAGAAGGCGATCGACAACTTCTTTGATGGCGGCTCGGGCGTGGTGGTGCTGCCCTGTGGTGCCGGCAAGACCCTGGTGGGTGCCGGCGCGATGGCCACCGCCAAAACCAACACCCTGATCCTGGTCACCAACACGGTCTCCGCGCGCCAGTGGCGCGACGAGCTGCTGCGCCGTACCAGCCTCACCCCCGAGGAGATCGGTGAGTACTCCGGCGCGACCAAGGAGATCAAGCCGGTCACCATCGCGACCTATCAGATCCTCACCGCCCGCCGAAAGGGCGAGTACGCGCACCTGGCTCTGCTGGATGCGCTGGACTGGGGCCTCGTGGTCTATGACGAGGTGCACCTGCTGCCCGCGCCGGTGTTCAAGCTGACCGCCGAGCTGCAGGCCCGCCGCCGCCTGGGCCTCACCGCAACCCTGGTGCGCGAGGACGGCCGCGAGGGCGACGTCTTCAGCCTGATCGGTCCCAAGCGTTTCGACGCCCCCTGGAAGGAGATCGAGGCCCAGGGCTTCATCTCCCCCGCCGCGTGCTTCGAGGTACGCGTCGACCTGCCCTATGAGGACCGGATGGCCTACGCCGCCGCCGCGGACGAGGAGCGCTACCGTCTGGCGGCCACCGCCGAGGCCAAGCTGCCAATTGTGAACCGCATCCTCAAGAAGCACAAGGGTGAGCGGATCCTGATCATCGGCCAGTACCTCGACCAGATCGATCACATCGCCACCTCGCTCGGGGTTCCCCAGCTCACCGGCTCGACCCCGGTGGATGAGCGTGAGCGCCTGTTCCAGGAGTTCCGCGACGGTGTTTCGGACGTCCTGGTGGTTTCCAAGGTCGCCAACTTCTCGGTGGATCTGCCCGAGGCTTCGGTCGCGATTCAGGTGTCCGGCGCGTTTGGATCCCGGCAGGAGGAGGCCCAGCGCCTGGGCCGTCTGCTGCGTCCGAAGTCGGTCAAGAAGACCGCCCATTTCTATACGCTGGTGGCCCGGGACACCCTGGACCAGGACTTCGCGCTGAACCGTCAGCGCTTCCTCGCCGAGCAGGGCTACTCGTATACGATCCTGGACTCGGATTCCCCCGAGCTCAGCGACGTCCCCGCCTGGGTGTAGCCTCACCTGTGTCACGTGCCCTCGCCGTTTCTTCGGCGGGGGCACGCCTGTGTGTGCGAAGCCCCTGGTGCGGCCGAATCCCGGGTGGGAATCCCCAGACATCCCGACAACGTTCAGACTTCTTTCAGGAACTGTGCAGATACTGGGCACATGACCGGACCCAGAATTCTTATCGTTGATGACGAACCCAACATTCGCGACCTGCTGACCACCAGCCTGCGTTTTGCAGGCTTCGCGGTCCGCGCCGTAGGAAACGGTGCTCAGGCTATCTCCGCCGTCCTGGAGGAGGAGCCCGACCTGATGATCCTCGACGTCATGCTCCCGGATATGAACGGCTTCGGCGTAACCAAGCGCCTCCGCGCCGCCGGGTACACCGCCCCCATCCTCTTCCTCACCGCAAAGGATGACACCGAGGACAAGATCACCGGGCTCACCGTGGGCGGCGACGACTACGTCACCAAGCCCTTCAGCCTCGACGAGATCGTCGCTCGAATCAAGGCGATCCTCCGCCGCACCATGCAGGCCGACGAGGATGCGATCATCCGCACCGGCGAGCTCACCATGGATCAGGACACCCACGAGGTCCTCGTCGGCGACACCCCGATCGAGCTGAGCCCCACCGAATTCAAGCTGCTGCGCTACCTCATGCTGAACCCCAACCGGGTTCTCAGCAAGGCACAGATTCTGGACCACGTTTGGGAGTACGATTTTAACGGCGACGCCGGCATCGTGGAGAGCTACATCTCCTACCTGCGGCGCAAGCTCGACCAGTACTCTGCGGAGCCCCTGATCCAGACCAAGCGCGGTTTTGGATACATGCTCAAGACTTCGAAGGTGTAACAGCTCATCTCCATGCACGATTCCCTCAGCGAGTGGTGGCACTCGATCTCGCTGCGTACCAAGATCACCGGGGTCACCGTTCTGGTGCTGGCCTTCGGCATTCTCGTTGCGGGAATCGGAACCATGGCGATGCTGCGTCCGGCACTGCAGGGGCAGGTGGATGAGCGGCTCAAGGCCGCGGCCGAGTCGATGGCCACGTTTGGCAAGATCGACCAGTCATCCACCTCCTCCGGCGGCCTGTCGACCACCGCGAACGACTACTACTTCGCGTTCTACTGGCCCGATGATGGCAAACTCGTGCAGACCAACTGGAGCGATAAGTCGCCCAGCGTGGTGCCCAAGATTCCCAACAACATTCACCTCCAGGATGCACTCTCGCGCGGCCGTGCGCCCTTCGCACTAGACAGCGCCAACGGGTCCACCCACTTCCGCGCCGTCCTGATCCCCGTCTGGTACAAGGACGGCCCCGAGGAGCAGGGTGTGATGCTCGTGGCCACGAGCACCCGCGAGGCCGAGAACATCATCGCGACCTACCTCACCATCTTCTTTGGGCTGGGCCTTGCGGTGATCCTGTTTGGGGCCGCGCTGACCCGCCTGCTGGTGACCTCCACCTTCACCCCGCTGCGTGAGGTGGAACACACGGCCGCAGCCATTGCCGGGGGCGATTTCAGCCAACGATTGGCGGTCACCACCCCCAATACCGAGGTGGGCAGGCTCAGCCGCTCCCTCAATACGATGCTGGATCGCATCGACCAAGCCTTCTCCGACCGCGCCAAAACCATCGGCCAGATGCGCCGCTTTGTGGGCGATGCGAGCCATGAGCTGCGCACCCCGCTGGTCACCGTGCGCGGATATGCCGAGCTGTATCGGATGGGCGCGCTGCAATCCTCGGAGGACGTCAGCCAGGCGATGGAGCGCATCGAAAAGGAGGCCATCCGCATGGGTGGCCTGGTGGAGGACCTGCTGGAACTCGCCCGCCTGGACGAAACCAAGCCGCTCAACCTCGGCCGCCTGGATCTCTCGGCGCTGGCCCGCGACGCGGTGATGGACGCTCGTGCGGCCGATCAGGGACGCACGGTGACCCTCGTGGTCGACGAGTATGTCCCGGTGAGCCCCGTCCCGCTTCCCGCCGAGGCATATCCGGTGGCCACGCCGCCGCGGCCCGCACTCCCCGCGGGCGCGTCACCTCGACCCAACACGGCAAATACTTCCCCAACCGGCGAGATTCTGCCGGGTGGCGAACCCTCACTCACCCGTCCGCCGCTGGATGAGACTGCGATCCCCCAGGTAGACCCCACCCGGGTCATCGACCTGCCGGCGACCGAGGTTCCCACCACCACGGGCAGGGTGCGGACCGGTACCGGTCCGCTCTCCCGGGTGCGCGGCGACGGCTCGGGTCCGTTCACCTCCCCCACCTCCCTGGTGTCCCGACTGCGTGCACGTCGTCCGCGCCGGAACACCGGACCGGTCGCCACCGAGGTGCCCGAATCACCGGTTCCCGCACCGTCCTCGGTTCCCACCCTGGAGACCCCGGCGATCGTGCTGGCCGAGGAGAACAAGATCCGCCAGGTGGTCACCAACCTGATGGGCAACGCGCTGCGTTTTACCGACACCTCCTCGCCGATCGAGATCGGTGTCTCGGCCAACCCGGAAACCCGACGCGCATCGATCGCGATCATCGATCACGGTGATGGAATCCCCGAACAGCTGCGGGAGAAAATCTTCCAGCGCTTCTGGCGTGCCGACACCTCGCGCACCCGCGAGACCGGCGGTAGCGGCCTCGGGCTGGCGATCGTCGCCTCGATCATCGGCGCGCACCACGGCACGGTCACCGTCTCGGAGACCCCCGGCGGCGGCGCGACCTTCCGCGTCGAACTGCCGCTGCTGACCGAGGCACCGCCCGCGCCGCAGGAGCCCGTGGCCCCGACCGAGTAGGTTCAGGGTCTCGTTTAGCGCGCCTCCTCCTCGGCGGCGGGAAGCCGCAGCAGGAGCGCGGTCATCAACCGGGTCGCCGCATCGGCCAGGTCCAGCCCGCTGATCTGCTGCGCCCGGGTCAGGCGGTAGCGGAGTGTATTGGGGTGGATGCCCAGCCGATCGGCGGCATAGCGCACATCGGAAAACGCGTCGAGATAGGCGCGAATGCTGGGGATCAGCGCACCCTCGTGGGTGGCATCGTGCGCGCGCAGCGCTTCCAGCCGCGGATCGCGCAGATCCGGGCGGGAGGACAGCCAGCCGGTCACCTCCCCCAGGAGTACGTCCGAGCGCAGTCCCGATCGGGTGACCACCGCGGGGAATCGTGCCGGGTCGCGGGCGACGGTGTCCAGCAGATGGTCCACGCTGAGACGCGCCTCGGGTAGCGTCGCGAACCCGCCCTCGGCCTCGGCGATGCCCGCGTGCAGCGCACCGGTCAGGCGTGAGCGCACACTGGCCAGGGCGGTTTCGGTCCACTCGGTCAGGCGGTCGGGGTCGGTTCCGGTGATGATCGCGTACAGCCGTCCACGATGGGTGCCCATCACGATCCGGCGGCGATCGCTGGACGCCGAGAGGCGCAGGTATCCGGTGAGGGCGGCCACCGCGCTTTCTTCGAGCCCGGTGGCTACGTCCGGAGCGAAGCCAATCACCGCAAGGAACTCGTTTCCGCGCGGATCCAGCAGACTCGCCAGTGCATAACGGTCGGTGACCGTGGGTTCGGTTCCGGGGGCGCCCAGTCCCAGGCCCTCCCGAACCAGGCGCTCCTCCAGCCCAGGTCCTCCGGGGCGGCCACGCAACCCGCGCACCGCGAGCCGAGCGGCACCGGGCAGCAGGTCGCGAGCATCGGGGGCAAAGGGGACAACTCCGCGCTGAATCCAGAGGGTGCCGAGGAATTCGCCCCCGTCGTGGATGCCCACGGCGAGGCGCTCCTGACGCAGCCCATCGGCGGTTGCCGGGACCTGCACCACGGTGTCTTCCCGGGCCAGCGCGCTCAGCACACCCTCGTCGCTGAGCCGGCGCATCTGGGCGGCGGGACCGCGCCGACCGAGGATCGAGGATATCCGCAGCTCATCCGCCCCGGCCACCGCACGCGAGTAGGCGAGCACCTCGCCGCCGGGCCCCTCGATGCTCACCAGTCCGCGCACCTGGGCGGCCACCGATTCGGCCAGCGCAAACAGGTCTGCGGCGTCCTCACCACGGGCAGGATCAGGGAGCGCGGCATGCCCGAGCACCCGCTGCACGAGCCCGGCCAGCTGGTCCCAGCCGGCGTCGGGATGCACTCGGACAAGGTGGACGCCGCGCTCCTGGGCGGCACCGATCGCCTCGACCGGCTCCCCCGCCAGCTTCACAAAGAGTACGCTGCCCTCGGGGGCCAGCGGCACGAGGGACGCAAGGTCCGCATCACGAACGCCGATCAGCAGCAGCACGTCGGCATCGGGGATGCTGCGGGTGCGCAGCTCGTCGGCTTCGATCACCGCGCTCGCACGGAGCCGAACCGAGGTTTTCCCCGTGGTGATCAGGCGTGCCAGCGGCGCGCCGATCGTGTGCAGCAGGGTGCGCAGTTCCACCTCACCGGTCATAACCCTCACCCGTCTCGTCTCTTTGTGCAAACGTCCTAGAGATAGCCTAGAGCCTCATTCAGTTGGCTAAGAATATCGGTCGTATTCCGGCGTAGATTGGCAGGGCCTCCCGCCCCGGGTGGCGTCCGTACCCCGTCGTCAGGAACATCATGACCACAGAACTTCCCACCGTGCCCGGCGAGGACGCCGTCGCCCTGGTGCGCCGCTGGCTCACCGAGAGCAAGGACCACGCCCCGAGCCGCTCGGCGACGCTGCTGGCCGAAACCTTGCGCGACCCCGCGGGCCTCGACTTCACCCTGGGCTTTGTGGACCGGGTCATCCGCCCCGAAGACCTGGGCGTGGCCGCCAAGAACCTGCGCGCCCTGGCCGGGAACACCCCGCGGTTCCTCCCCGCCTACATGCGTGGTGCCGTGCGTCTGGGTGGCGCATTCGCGCCGATCCTGCCCGGGATCGTGGTGCCGATCGCCCGCCGCGTCCTGCGCGGCATGGTGAGCCACCTGATTCTTGACGCCCGTCCGGCGCAGCTCGGTCGCGGCATCAGCCACCTCTCCGCCGCCGGTCACCGACTGAACATCAACCTGCTCGGCGAGGCCGTGCTCGGTGACGCCGAAGCTAACCGCCGTCTGGCCGGAACCCGCGAGCTGCTGGCCCGCCCCGACGTGGACTACGTGTCGATCAAGGTGTCCTCGGTGGTTAACGAGCTGAGCCTCTGGGACTACGACAACACCGTCACCAAGGTCGTGGACCGCCTGGTGCCGCTGTACCAGCTGGCCGCAAACTCCCCCTCCCCCAAGTTCATCAACCTGGACATGGAGGAGTACCACGACCTCCACCTGACCATCGATGTGCTGAAGGCGATCCTCGACCGCCCCGAGTTCCTGACCCTCGAGGCCGGCATCGTGCTGCAGGCCTACCTGCCCGACGCGCTGGGCGCGATCCAGGAGCTCACCGAGTGGTCCCAGGCCCGCCGGGCCCGCGGCGGTGCCGGCATCAAGGTGCGCGTGGTGAAGGGCGCCAACCTGGCAATGGAGACCGTCTCGGCCACCACCCACGGCTGGGAGCTGGCGACCTACGGCACCAAGCAGGACTCCGACACCAACTACAAGCGTGTACTCGACTGGGCCCTGCGTCCCGAGCACACCGATGCCGTCCGCCTCGGTATCGCCGGTCACAACCTCTTCGACATCGCCCACGCACACCTGCTGGCCGAGGCTCGTGGGGTCTCTGACCGAGTCGAGTTCGAGATGCTGCTGGGCATGGCCGAGGGCCAGGCTGCCGCGATCTCCAAGGATGTCGGCTCGCTGCTGCTCTACACCCCGGTAGTGGCCCCCGAAAACTTCGACGCCGCGATCTCCTACCTGGTGCGCCGCCTCGAGGAAAACGCCAGCCCGCAGAACTTCATGTCCGCGGTGTTTGAACTGACCAAGGACCCCTCGCTGTTCGACCGCGAGAAGAACCGCTTCCTGGCCTCGCTGGCCGCGGTGGATGCGACCGTCCCCGGAGCCAACCGCACCCAGTCTCGCCTGACCGAGGTACCTGCGCCCCCCGCCGCAGCCTTTGCCAATACCCCGGACACCGACTCCTCACTGCCCGATAACATCCGCTGGGCGCACCAGATCGCCGCCCGCATCCCCACCTCCGAGCTGGGACTGGCCGGGATCGCCGCGGCCGCCGTACACACCGGCGACGAGGTCGAGGCACTGATTGCCGGTGCCCGCGCCGCCCAGCCCGCCTGGCACGGTGCCGGTTCGGCCGAGCGCGCCCGCGTGCTGCGCGAGGTGGCCCGCAACCTGTCGGCCCACCGCGGTGAGCTGATCGAGGTGGCCGCCGTGGAGACCGGGAAGAGCCTGGACCAGGCCGACCCCGAGGTGTCCGAGGCCATCGACTTCGCCGTGTACTACGCCGAGCGTGCCGAGGAACTCGACCGCATCCAGGGTGCCGACTTCACCCCGGCGACCCTGACCGTGGTTGCCCCGCCGTGGAACTTCCCGGTCGCGATCCCCACCGGTTCGGTGCTCGCCGCGCTGGCCGCCGGATCTGCCGTGATCCTCAAGCCCGCCCCGCAGGCCCGTCGCTGCGCCGCGGTGATCGCCGACCTGCTCTGGGAGGCCGGGGTACCGCGCGAGGTGCTGATCCTCGCCGACGTGGCCGAGGGCGAGCTGGGCAAGCAGCTGATCTCGCACCCGAACGTGGACCGCGTGATCCTCACCGGTGCGTTTGAGACCGCCGAGCTGTTCCGCTCCTGGCGACAGGACCTCCCGCTGCTCGCCGAGACCTCGGGTAAGAACTCGATCATCGTGACCCCGAGCGCCGACATCGACCTGGCCGTGGCCGACGTCGTGTACTCGGCCTTTGGCCACGCCGGTCAGAAGTGCTCGGCCGCGAGCCTGGTGATCCTGGTGGGCGAGATGGGACGCTCGGAGCGCTTCATCAACCAGCTCAAGGACGCCACCTCGAGTCTGCGCGTAGATCTGCCCACGAACCTCGCCGCCCAGGTGGGTCCGATCATCGAGCCCGCCGCCGGCAAGCTTGCCTGGGCCCTGAACGAACTGGCACCGGGTGAGACCTGGGCCGTGACCCCGAAGAAGCTCGACGATGAGGGTCAGCTGTACTCCCCCGGCGTGCGCCTCGGCGTGGCCGAGGGTAGCCGCTTCCACACCACCGAGTTCTTCGGCCCGGTGCTCGGCGTGATGACCGTCCCCACCTTGGAGGACGCAATCCGCGTGCAGAACGGCACCGCCTACGGCCTGACCGCCGGGCTCCACTCGCTGGATGCCGCCGAGCTGAAGGTCTGGCTGGACGGCGTACAGGCCGGGAACCTGTACGTGAACCGTGGCATCACCGGGGCGATCGTGCGCCGTCAGCCCTTCGGTGGCTGGAAGCGTTCGGCCATCGGTGCCGGAGCCAAGGCCGGCGGACCCAACTACCTGTTCGGTCTAGGCTCGTTCACCCCCGCCGCCGTGTCCGTAGTTCCGCAGACGGGACCGGATGCCCGGGTACGCGGCATCATCAACGCCGCCAGCAGCATCGACACCGAGACCCTGCTGCGCGCCGCCGCCCTTGACCAGGCCGCCTGGGACACCGAGTTCGGAATCGCCGCGGATGTGTCCGACCTGGGCCTGGAGCGTAACCTGTTCCGCTACCTGCCCGCCCACACCGGCGTGCGGATCGCCGAGAACGCCACCCTGACCGACGCCGTGCGTGTGCTGATCGCCGCCGTTCGTGCCGGAGGTTCGGTCCCGGTGAGCACCGGAATCGCCCTGCCTGGAACGCTGGAGTCGGCGCTGCGTGCCTCGGGACTGACCGTCACCAACCAGAACGATGCCGAGTGGCTGGCCACCCTCCCCACCACCGATCTGGCCCGCATCCGCGTGGTCGGCTCGAGCACCGGCGACGAGTATGCCGCCGCCGGTGGACGCCCCGAGCTGGCCTTCTACCGTGACCCGGTCACCGAGGCCGGCCGGATCGAGCTGCTGCCGTTCCTGCACGAGCAGGCCATCTCGATCACCGCACACCGCTTCGGCAACCACGACGCCTGGTCCGAGGCAGCAATCTAACCGCCCTCCCCAGGCACACCATCGCCCCCGGAACCGCACGGTTTCGGGGGCGGTTCCGTTGCTGGCTTTCGTCTCGACGCCCGGAAGCCCGAGAACGCGAGAGCGGAACGAGCGTTTTTTCACCCCAGATCGGCCGGGTTTGCCCGTCGTGCTTGCCCTCACCCACGCACGTTGCCAGAATGGGGCCACCGGGGCGGGGTGCTCCGCAGGGCAAGGAGACCAGCGTTGGGCATGACCGCGATCAATCCACTACTCGTGAGCATTCTGATCTTCGCCTTCGTGGCGGTACTCAGCTGGGCGGTCACCGCCCGCCGCGGTTCCTCCGCCTGGCTCGACCGGTTATGGTCGATCCTGCCGATCATCTACGGCTGGGTCTTTGCCGCGGCCGCCGGCCTCGCAGATCCCCGGCTGAATATGCTGGCAATACTGGTTACCGCCTGGGGCGTGCGTCTCACGTTCAACTACGCCCGCAAGGGTGGCTATAAGCGCGGTGCCGAGGATTATCGCTGGGGCACCGTGCGCAACAGGCTGAATCGCACACAGTGGTTCTTTTTCCACGCGCTCTTTATTAGCGTTTACCAGCAGGCTCTCCTGCTGCTCCTGGTGCTCCCCGCCTGGACCGCATACGAACACCGCGCCCCGCTGGGGTGGTCGGACTGGCTTTTTGCCGCCGTGTTTCTCCTCCTACTGGTGGGTGAGGGCACGGCAGACGGTCAGCAGTGGCGGTTCCAGCAGCGCAAGAAAGACGCCGTGGCCGCGGGACAGCCGTTGGCCGACGGCTTTATCAGCACCGGCCTGTTTCGCCTCTCCCGGCATCCCAACCTGTTCTGCGAGATCATGATGTGGTGGGTGTTCTATGTGCTGGGAGCCATTGCGGTGGGAGAGCCGTTCTCCTGGACCATCCTGGGAACCGTGCTTCTCACCGCACAGAGCATCGGCTCGACGGTGATGGCCGAATCCATCTCCGGCGCTAAGTATCCCGGCTACGCGGCCTACCGCGCCCGCACCTCACGCCTGCTCCCCTGGCCGCCGCGCGCCCGATGATCGTTGCGCCTGTCATTCCCGTGCAGAAACGCTCCTCGACTCTTGTAATTCTGGTCATCAGCGCGTAGCCTCGCTGACAAGAAGGTGAGGACGAGGTCCCTCATCAGGAGTAGACCGGGTCTGCAAGACGAAAGCGCTTGCAGGCTCGTTCTTTTATCTCGAAATTCCCTTTCGAAACTCCGGCCTGCGGGCGAGCACTGGTGCCACATGGCTTCCGCCTGTCACCCAATCCGCGACATGGGCGTCGATGCTTCGCACAAGACCGAAGGCGTCCCGCACCGCGTCGGCGATGTTCACCTGGAGCAGGGGTTCCAAATGCGATACGCGATTACGAAGCTGGTGGAGTCGATTAACCCTCCAGAAGGTGGCTTCCCCGCCGTCATCCGGTGCGTTTGGAAACGCTTGGATCAGAGCTTCTTGCCAGATGCGCCGACGATTGGTGTTCTCAAAGCTATTTCCGGCAGCTGGCAGATGGTTGGGTAGTAGATCTTTCCACACTCCAAACGTCAACTGGGCCACGACATCATCGTGTGAAACGCCTGACCGGCTATCTCTCTCCGGGTTTCGTGGCAGTTTGTGTAACCTTCGTAAGGCGTCCTTGCGCTTAGCCGCGGTCAAGCTCCGGAGCGGTGAGGCAGGCTCATGTAAAAGCCAACTCCCGATGCCCCCGGTTTCGGCGTCATTCCATATTTGGAGCTGGCGATCCATGGCGTTACGCAATACAACCTCGGTATCCCCGAGTACCGAGTGCAGCGCCGCAACCAGATCCGAATGCCACCGATAGAGCACCAGGGCGTCGCGTTCATTGCCTTGCGTGGCATCGAGATAAACGCGCAGACGAGACCGGTGTATGGCATCAACAACGCGAGATCTCGAGGCACCGTTCATCTGCGCGATGCTGCCAGTCTTACCGTCAAGATCGCTGAGAATTGGGTACGGGCAAGAACAAAACGGGCGCCCTCCCGAAGGAGAGCGCCCGTCTCGTGTGAAACGAGGGTTGGACTTAGAAGTCCATACCGCCGCCGTCGCCACCGGCTACCGGAGCAGCCTTCTCGGGCTTGTCAGCCACGACGACCTCGGTGGTCAGGAACAGACCGGCGATCGATGCGGCGTTCTGCAGGGCCGAGCGGGTGACCTTGGCCGGGTCGATGATGCCCTGGGCGATCATGTCACCGTACTCACCGGATGCGGCGTTGAAGCCGTGGCCGACGGGCAGGTCGCGGACCTTGGCGGCCACAACACCGGGCTCCTGGCCGGCGTTCAGTGCGATCTGCTTCAGCGGAGCCTCGATGGCCACGCGAACGATGTTTGCACCGGTTGCCTCGTCGCCGACGAGCTCCAGCTTCTCGAAGGCCAGCTTGCCGGCCTGGATCAGGGCAACGCCACCACCGGCGATGATGCCCTCTTCGACGGCAGCCTTGGCGTTACGCACGGCGTCCTCGATGCGGTGCTTGCGCTCCTTGAGCTCAACCTCGGTTGCGGCTCCGGCCTTGATGACCGCAACACCGCCGGCCAGCTTGGCCAGGCGCTCCTGCAGCTTCTCGCGGTCGTAGTCCGAGTCGGTGCCCTCGATCTCGCGACGGATCTGAGCCACGCGACCGGCGATGGCGTCGGCGTCGCCGGCACCCTCAACGATGGTGGTCTCGTCCTTGGTGATAACAACCTTGCGGGCGCGGCCCAGGTCGGTCAGCTTCAGCTGCTCGAAGGTCAGGCCGAGCTCAGCGGAGATAACCTCTCCACCGGCCAGTACGGCGATGTCCTTGAGCTGAGCCTTGCGGCGCTCACCGAAGCCCGGAGCCTTGACGGCAGCGGACTTGAAGATGCCACGGATCTTGTTGACAACCAGGGTGGTCAGCGCTTCGCCGTCCACGTCCTCGGCGATGATGACGAGGGGCTTGCCGGTCTGCATGACCAGGTCGGCAACCGGGGACAGGTCCTTGACCGAGGAGATCTTGGAGTCTGCGATCAGGATGTAGGCATCCTCGAAGACGGTCTCCTGGCGGTCGGGGTCGGTGACGAAGTAGGCCGACAGGTAACCCTTGTCGAAGCGCATACCCTCGGTCAGCTCGAGCTCGGTACCGAAGGTGCTGGACTCCTCAACGGTGACCACACCCTCCTTACCAACCTTGTCGATGGCCTCGGCGATGATCTCACCAATGCCGGTGTCGGCGGCCGAGATCGACGCGGTGGCGGCGATCTGGTCCTTGGTCTCGATCTCCTTGGAAGCCTCGGTCAGCTCGGCGATAACCGCGGCCACGGCCTTCTCGATGCCCTTCTTCAGGCTGATCGGGTCGGCACCGGCGGCGACGTTACGCAGGCCCTCGCGGACCAGAGCCTGGGCGAGAACCACCGAGGTGGTGGTTCCGTCACCGGCGACGTCGTCGGTCTTCTTGGCGACCTCCTTGACGAGCTCCGCACCGATCTTCTCGTACGGGTCGTCGAGCTCGATCTCCTTGGCGATGGACACACCATCGTTGGTGATCGTGGGGGCGCCCCACTTCTTCTCAAGTACTACGTTCCGACCGCGCGGGCCAAGGGTGACCTTGACGGCGTCGGCGAGCGTGTTCAGTCCACGCTCAAGACCGCGGCGGGCCTCTTCGTCAAAAGCAATGATCTTTGCCATGTGGTTTTTCGTCCCTCCCGGACGTCGAAAACGGGGTTAGCACTCGATGAATGTGAGTGCTAACTCGATTCTGGCACTCTCCACCTACGAGTGCAAGCCGAACCAGGCAGATGACGGCGGATGAACAGGGAGCCCGCAGGGTGCCTATTCGAGGCGGACTTCGGCACCCGAGATCAGCGGCACAAGCTCAACCCAGGCGTTGCCGGGAGCCAACAGAATCGGCTCGCCCGCCTCGGTGGTCAGCGTGATCGGCGCGGTGGCCTCGGTCTTGGACCAGGTGACCGGAATGACCTGCCCGCCGGTCGCGACGTGTCCGGTCCCCGAGCCGATCAGCACGGTCTTGGGTACCCCCTGATATCGGTTATCGATGTTCACCCGAAGCGCAATCACATTGGTGGCTGAACGGGTTTTCCCGTCGGTATCCGGGTCGGGTTTGCCCTGTTGGGAACGAAGGAACACCCCCTGGTTGGCGTCCCAGGCCCAGGACTGTTGCCGGGAGGCCGAGAACGTTGCGTGAATTGTCGCCACCGGAGTACCGCCCTGGAGCGCCGAGGCCCCTTCGGCGGTTTCGGCATGCTCGAACTGCGTGGGCGGCGCGCTCAGTCCCTGTTGATCTTTGATCAGCTTTTCGGCCCGCAGGATGACGTTGTGCGGGGCCGGCTTGTCCTTGCTGCGGTACATAAACGGGTCGGCATTCGGCTGACCGTGAATGAAGTTTTTGACCGGGGTGTTTTCCATCTGGTCCAAGAAGATCTGCTGTCCACCCGAGTAGGCCACAATCCCGCCGAAGGGGGAAATGATGTCCGGATCCATCGGGCGAATCGAGCGCAGCGGCCCCAGCTCCTCGGGAATCTGCGACTGCCAAAACGCAACGTAGCGTGTCAGCCCGCCCTCAACCAGCTCCTCAAACACCAGGTCGGCACGGTCCAACCCGCGCTGCGGACGCGCCTCGACGTCGTTGCCGATCTTGGCGGCGAGCGAGGGGCGGCCCAGGACCTCTAGGTCGGCCGGCATCCCTGTCAGCGGGGCGGCCGCCTGGGGAGCGGGCTCGGTGGCGTTTTCCGTGGGCGCTGCCGAGGGTCCCGCATCGCCGTGCTCCGCACACCCGGTCAGCATCACGGCTCCCAGGGCGCACACGGCGATGATTCGCCGGATTCGCGCGGACGCGGAAACGGGTGAGAACGATTCTGAACGCACGGGCAGGGTTTCACGCATGGCGAAACCCTAACCCGCGTTGTTCAAAAAGCGGGATAGCCTCGCTGGCGAAGTCGCCGTTGCGTCTCTATCGGCTTGCCGAGTAGTCGGTTCCGAGAACTGCCACGACCTGGTTGGCCGGTGCCGGGCCGCCGGCGTTGTTCTTGGCGTACTCCTGCGACTTGGTCACGGTCTGGATTCCCAGGGCTGCAGCCACACCGCGTGCGGCAGACTCACCGGCGTCATCGTGGTAGTACACCACGCTCTGGCGGACATTCTTGCTCTTGGCGTTTCCAACGCTGATCTGCTGGGTCCATCCAGCCTGGTTCAGCCGGGTCGAAGCGCCGGCGGACAGGCCCGTGGTGGTTGTACCGTTCAGGACGTAGATCGAGGCGGTCTTGTCGATCGCGCCGGTGGTCGGAGTGTCGCTCGGCGGTGCCTGGCTCTCCCCCGTGTCTCCACCGTTTTGATCGGTTCCGCCATCATCTGGGTTATCAGTTGCACCATCGGTAGGCTCTTCGCTGGGCTGTTCAGTAGCGCTTGAGCTCGGCGGGGTGAAGTCGATCTTGCCGTTTTGCACGGCGATGTAGATGATGCCGCTCACAACCAGCACCAGCACCGCCAGCACCGCAACCAGCCATCCCCAGTGGCGCTGGGGCAGCGCACCGGCGGCACGATGGGCACCCACACGCTTGGTGTGCGTGCGAGTGTTGTCAAAACGGTCGTGGGGGTGGCGTTCGCGCATCTGGGTGGTTCCTCATGGCGGGTCGAGCAGCCGGGCAGATGCCCGGTACGGCGGGAAAACGATCGAGGGAGGCTAGTGCTGTCCGGTGGCGCGGCGTTCGCGGGCGGCCTGGCGGGCCTGACGCAGTCGCTGCAGACGTTTGATCAGCATTGGGTCAAAGATGAGGGCGGCGGGACGATCGATCAGGCCCGAGAGGATCTGATAGTACCGAGCCGGGGACAGCGAGAGTTCGGCACGAATGGCCTCCTCCTTCAAACCCGGGTGCTGCCACCAGCGGTTCTCAAACTCGAGGATCGCACGTTCACGATCGCTGAGCGCACTGGCGCGCACGGGTTCCGGCGTAGGTGCCGTGGAATCGGAACTCATTGTCATCTCCCCACCAGTAGCGCTCACCTCAAGAGGTCCGTGGGGTAATCCTAACCCGAATCCCCGACGCTAGATGGGGACCTGCTGAGAGAACCCCCACCCAACCGGTGAGACTTACCCCAATAGGGGGAACAAACCGTGGGCGAGAGCGTTAGATTAGGAGTGGATCACCACCCGAAGGAGACGGTATGAACACCCCCGTGAACAAGAGCGACGCCGAGTGGCGTGAAGAACTAAGCCCCGAGCAGTATCAGGTGCTGCGTGAGGCCGCGACCGAGCGTCCCTGGACCGGCGAGCTGCTGGACGAGGAGCGCTCCGGCCTCTACACCTGTGCGGCCTGTGGTGCTGAGCTGTTTAAGAGTGGAACCAAGTTTGATTCGGGCTGTGGATGGCCGAGCTTCTACGAGTCCGTGCGCCCCGAGGCGGTCAAGCTGATCGAGGACAACTCGCTGGGCATGGTCCGCACCGAGGTGCGCTGCGCAACCTGCGACTCGCACCTGGGACACGTCTTTGACGACGGCTTCGGAACCCCCACCGGCGACCGTTACTGCATGAACTCGATCGCCCTGAACTTCACCGCGGAATCCGAGTAGCGTGAGCGCAGGGGCATATGAGGCCGCGCTGACGCGGCGATCACGATCAAAGGTGTCGCCGGAAACCCCGGACCATGACGAACTGGTGCGGCTGGTTTCGGCCGCAGGTCGGGTCGCCGATCACAGCGGTCTGGAACCGTGGCGACTGATCGAGCTGCGCGGCACCGACCGTCACCGTCTCGGTGAGGCGCTGGCCGAGGCGGAGGGCAAACGCTCCCCCTCGACCAAACCGCTGCGTGCCGAACTGCTGATCGCGATCGTGTTTGCCCCGAAAAAGTCGCATAAGGTTCCCGAGTGGGAGCAGGAGGCCGTGGCCTCGGGTGTTGCGCACGTCCTGAGCCTGCTCCTGGATGAGGCCGGCTGGGGTGTGCTGTGGCGCACCGGCGAGCTGACCCGTACCGAGCCCGTCCACCGGATGCATGGGCTCGCCCCGCAGGAGAAGCTGCTGGGCTGGCTGTATGTGGGTGGGGTGCTCCCCCGCGACAAACCCGAGCGGCCCCGCACCATCGACGGCGCTCGGTTCATCACCGGCCTGCCGACCGCGTAAACCACAGAATGCCCGTGCCCCTGATGATCAGGGGCACGGGCATTTTGCTGTGCCTGCGGCCTATTCGGCGCCGGTCTGTGAGACCGCGGGGGCTGCATGACGGTGACGGCCCCAGCGCGGAAGCCCGGCGATGATCGCCGCGATCAGTGCCAGCAGTGCACCGCCGACGGTGGCGAAGGACATCTGATCGGCACCGAAGTCCATCAGGTCCAGGATCACCGCGGTGATCAGCTGACCGGCGATCATGCCCATCCCCATCAACAGCACGCCGGTGGAGGCGACGATCCACGCCGAGAGTCCGATGCACACACACCCGATCAGCCCGCCGATGTAGAGTGACGGATCGCTCGGCCAGGCAAACTCGGTGAAGTGCGGCCCGCCACTGATAAAGACGGCGCAGAGCAGCGCGAAGGTGCCGAACAGGAAGTTCAGGAACGTGGCCGAGAGCACACTGTTTGCGGCCGCACGCACACGTCCGTTTACCGCCTGCTGCCAGCCCAGCAGAAGCCCGGCGATAAAGGGCAGGATCAGTGCCCACACGGGAATGTCCACGGAAATCTTGCCGGTCACCGACCAGCCGGCGGCGGCCAGCACAAGCGCGGCACCCAGCAATCGGTTGATGCTCGGCCGGACCCGTCCAAGTGGGCCAAATCCGATGCCGTCGAGGATGAGCCCGGACACGGTCTGCCCGGCAACCACGGCGACGCTGAACATCGCGATGCCCACGATGGCTCCCACCTGGCTTTGACTAAACACCAGGAATGCACCGCAGAAGCCCGCCAGCAAAATCCACCAGGGTACCGTTTTCCCGGCAATTCCGCGGAAGATCGCGGCGACTCCGCGGCGCCCCGCGCGGGAGAAGACCATGATCAGCGAGAGCACCACGAGGCCCGACCCGAACGAGACGGCGGCCGCGGCCAGGCCATCGTGTAGTGCCTCACCGAGGTGACCGTTAATGCGGGCCTGGATCGACATGGCCGATCCGATCACGACGGCAAGAATAAGCGCAATCCAGCGCGGGAGAATGCGGGCGGTCCGCTGTGACATGGTGAAGCCTTCCAACTTGGCGCACGCAAGGGGTCGCACGCCGCGTGCCAGCTTACTCCTCGCCAGCGACCCGCACCCCCATACCGGGGGACGTGGTTCGCGCGTCCCTTCGGATCCCGAAATCGCGCGTCCAACACATTGTCTCTACACCCGTTATCATTAGGGACTGCCCTGTGCCCACAATCGGCACGTCTCCCCGTACCGGCAAGGACAATTCTTTACATATGGCCCTCACCAAGAAAAAGCGCATCAGCCTGACAGTGATTCTGTCCATTGTTGTGGTGGTGCTCGCCGTCGCCGTCGGCGGCGGAATTTTCGCCCTGACCCTCGCTCAGAAGTTTGATGGTCAGACCGAGAAGATCGACGATCCGTTCCCCGATGAGGCGAACCGTCCCGCAAAGACCGATACCGGTGCGCAGAACATCCTGCTGCTCGGCTCGGATACTCGCGGCGAGATCGGCGATAAGGAGCTTGACAACATCAAGGGCGACCGCTCGGACTCCATGATGGTCCTGCACATTCCCGGCGACCGCTCGGGGGTATACATCACCTCCTTCATGCGCGACAGCTGGGTACCGATCCCCGGCCACGGCTCCGCCAAGATCAACGCGGCAATGGCCTACGGCGGCCCGAAGCTGGCGGTTGAGGTGGTCGAGAAGCTCATCAACACCCGCATCGACCACGTCGCCGTGATCGACTTCGACGGTTTCGAAAAGCTGACCGACGCGCTGGGTGGGGTGACGATCAATAACCCGATCGCCTTCACTGCGATGCATGGGAAGCAGTACTTCAAGGAGGGCGAGATCACGCTGAGCGGAACGGACGCGCTGTCCTTTGTTCGCGAGCGCTATTCCTTCAAGGATGGCGACTACCAGCGGGCACGCAACCAGCAGCTCTACATGAAGGGGGTCATGAATAAGCTGCTGAGCAAGGAAACGCTGACCAACCCTGGTCGTGTGATCGAATCCATCGATGCGCTGGCACCCTTCCTCAAGGTCGACAGCGGCCTGAACGCCGGCTTCGCAGCTGGCCTTGCCCCGAGCATGGCGAACGTTCGCGGCGAGGACGTGCAGTTCATCACCGCGCCCACAACGGGAACCGGAACCTCCCCCGACGGCCAGTCCATTGTCCGCCTAGACGACGCCAAGATGGGTCAGCTGGCCACCGCGTTCCAGACCGACAAGCTCGAAGAGTATTTCGCGGCGAATAAGAAGTAGGGTTCTCTGCCTGTCAGATGGCCCCGCAAAGCGCAAGCTTGCGGGGCCATCTGTTTATTCACGACAAATTATCCGTGTGGACATCTGCCACCCAGCTTGTATTGGACCTCCGCATCTACTCTGGCGTTGGAACGGAGATGACAGATGAAATTAGCACTGTGGACGAGGATTACGGAGTTTTTCATTACCGACGGCCCAGAGGACCTCTCGTGGCTTGACTGGGCCGATAGTAACGTGTCGAGCGCGCAGTCACCAAAGGCGTAGTTCATCATCGCAGCACAGCGCCACCATCGGGTTTTCCCCAACGATGTGAGTACCAAATCACGTTGAATTTCCGTCCTACACGAGTCGATTATTGATCGGCCGTATCGCCAGGCTAGGATGAATACATAACGCGTTCGCGTCAAATGATTGTTAACGCTGCGCCTCCCGTGTTTTCGTCGAGCTGGTTTGGGGCGAAACCGCAGTAGGGGAAAACATGTGGATCATCTGGATACTGTGCGCGCTGGCCATAATTTCTACGGTGGCCCTCGCCGTAATCGATAGACGCGACTCAACAATTGGCGCTTGGTTTGCGCTCGCTCTTATTAACCCGTTCATCACCGTTGTCAAAGGTGTGACGGCGCTGCGTGCGTTCTCCCTAGCACTATTCGCAATTGTGGGTGTGCGCGACCGCAATCGATCGTTGGCTTTGTCTGCTCCAGCCATCATCATGTTCGGGTTGGCAATTTGGTCTGCGATCACCGCACTCTGGTCTCCCGACCCTGCGGCCGCGCTAACCCGCGCGCTGGAATGGATCATTGCCTCAGCCATGCTTGGCCTGCCCTGGGTCCTGCAGAATCCACTTGACCGGGTGGGAGGTATCGCAAAAATCCTGACACCGGTCACTCTCCTTGCTGCAATCACGACGATCATGTTCCGCATTCTTCCGTCGATTGAGCGGGCATTCTTTGAATCTTCGCTGGCTCAGATAATGTTCAGTCCCAAATTGGTTGAGGACGTGCGCAGCGGACGTGTCGAGGCAAATGTGCTCCTAGGCGACGGCAACAAGGCAGGTGGCATTCTTTCAAGTAATGCAAACCGTACGTCACTCATTCTTGGCTTGGCGACGCTTGCCTACCTCGGCATCTTCGTCTATCTCAAACACCGTTATGCGTTGATCACCGCGTTAATTTCGGCCGCCGCAGTAGTCGCCACGAACTCCAAGACCGGCATCGTCATGCTTGCGATTGCTCCGATTCTCGCTTTCATCCTCTGGCGTTCCACTCAGGGGTTGACCCGTAAAAACCTTGCCGCCGTCGCGGGGGTCCTCGTACCACTAGCGATAATCGCTGGCGTGGGGTTGACACTTTTTGGATCTCGTTTCATAGCAGCGTCCGCCGAGACGCTGGAACCACGTAAGGCGATTTGGGCAACGGCATTTGAGCTCATTGGTCAGAACCCAGTTTTCGGATCAGGTGCCGGTAGTTGGGAACTTTTTTGGGCACCAGTTTCCGAAAAAACAGGGTTTAGCGCGGCCTATCCACCGCATAATTTTCTCCTGCGAAGCATGATCGATCTCGGAGCGATTGGGACCGTAGGCATCATCGCCGTGATCGTGCTGTTCATGTGGACTGCCTTCAAACAGCTACGTTCAAGCACATCCCACGCGGGACGGATCGCGGCCGCTCTGGTGATTGCCTCCTGGCTATGGGTCGTAGTCCATGGACTCGGCGACAACACAGAGTATTTCGGCCTTCTTAATAATCTCCCGTTCCTGGTACTTCTCAGTATTCTGGCCAGGGCTGACAACACGGTGCGCCCGGTACTCGACCTCTCCGTCAGAGCATTCCCTCCTCAGCTATCTCGCGTGCGGTAATGCAGTTTCACCGCATCACGTGTGACTAGGTCTGAACACAGCCGGTCACCACATCCCACAATTGATTCGAGTCCTAAGGTTTTACCCATGTCCTCACCGCAAGCAGAGCCCATCGACGTAGTCGTCACCTGGGTGGATGGCAACAACCGTGAATGGCTCGAACGTCGTGCCGCGGCACTGGGGCAGGTGCCGCCGGCCTCAGCCGCCGATGAAAACGAGCAGCGATACCGCGATTGGGGATTATTCCAGTTCTGGTTTAGAGCGCTGGAAACCAACTGCCCGTGGGTAAACAAGGTATTTCTTGTTACCGCAGGACACGTACCAGCTTGGCTTGATCTAGATCATCCAAAACTTGTTGTCGTGGATCAAGACTCAATCGTTCCCGAGGCACACCAGCCGACTTTCAACTCCCAGGCGGTAGAAGCTAACTTCCACAGGATTCCCGAGCTGTCAGAGCGATTCATTTATTTCAATGATGACTTCTACGTGGGCGCTCCGCTGTCTCCCGAATTCTTTTTCCCGGGCGGACTTCCATATGGCGTAGGAATCTTTGACGCGATGAGCATGAACGATGCTCATGCACACGCGATGCTCAACGCCTCGGCGCTTTTGAATAAACACTTTGACAAGCGCACAGTCCTCCGGAAAAACCTCAGCAAGTGGTTCACTCTTCGATACGGTGCCGAAATCTACCGAAACATCGCACTGTTCCCATGGAAACAGCTCCTCCCGGTAATTGACCCTCACCTGCCGACCCCAATCTTAAAGTCTTCAATGGTTGAAGCCTTTGCTGCCGCAAAATCAGAGTTAGCAGATACAAGCGCGTCTGCGTTTCGTGCCTACGAGAACATCGCACCGATCTACCTTGTGAATATGTGGCAGCTCCTTACCGGCAAATTCGAACCACGTAACCGCCACAAGATTGGGCGATATTTAGGGTTGGGCATTGACCCCGTGGATGAAATTGTTCAGGTCATTGAAGACGCAAGCATTCCGTTATTCTGTCTCAACGATGTGGCGGTAGAAAACACCGAGGAATTGGCGCGCGCGACCTATGCGGCTTTCACCCGCCGTTTCCCCGCACGCTCTAGCTTTGAACGCGCAGACTAACCTTCCGAAACTCAGTGGCATGGTCGATTCTGGCTTGTCGGCGTCGTTAGCGGCCGGCTATTCGGCGAATATTCTGCAGAATCTCTTGTCCGATCGAGTCCTTGGTTAGGAGCACCGTCCCCACGAAGACGAACGCACCAACCAATACTTCGACAGCGAGCGCTAGCAGAGCGGTCCACTGCATGCCGTTCATGACAATATGGGCTCCCCAAACGCTCACCGCCATAGGTAGGACTAAGAGCGTTGGACGCAGAATCGCCATCAGGAACATCCCAAAACCAATTCTGAACCGCCACTTGAGAATCACCATGTTCAACAGGAGAGTCACCGCGGCGCCCGCCGAAACCACCAGAGCAACGGCCACAGTCCCTCCGGTCGCCGCGGTCAACAGCACGCCTCCCAATACGAGAGTAGTGCGAACAACGTTCACGATCAGAGAGACTTCGGGGCGTCCCACCGACATGAACAAAGATGAAAGCGGGCTGGTCAAGGCTCTGACGCATCCCCCGATTGCCAGGATTTGAACGATCTGAACGATCCACGTCCAGCGGTCGCCAAACAGCACTGGTACAAGGTCCTGAGCTACCAGGGCGAGCCCCACGAGAACGGGAAAGTTTACGAACCCGGTGACACGCAAGAGTTTCAGGTATCCCCGGACCAGAGTCCCCTCGTCGTCTTGCATTCGTGACAGCGAGGGAAAAGCTGCCCGACTGAAGACACCGTTCACCGTCCCCGGGAGATTAACCGCGAGATTGAATGCAAGGTTGAACCCGCCTAGCTGGCTCACACTAACCATGCGCCCCACAACCAGGGTCCCTACGCTGTTATGGACGAAGCTCACGAGCGCATCAACGGTTTGAATCGCGCCAAATCGAAGCAGCGAGAACGCGCGACGTGGATGAAAGGCAAACGTAATACGGTGGTGGGCCGACCGAGCGAAGAGCTGAAGCAGACCCGTACGAACCGCAGCGTTTGCAACACGTCCCAGAACGTAGGAGAACACTCCCCATCCGAGCAGCGCTCCCACGATGGTCAGGATAACCCCGGTGATGCCCGAAGCGGCCTCCGATACACCCACGGGCCGGAAACGATGTTCGCGCTCGAGGAGTCCGCGGAAGACTTGGCCGTGAGGTGAGATGAGGAATACCAGAGAAATCCATCGGATGGCCCCTTCTAGGGCTGGCTCGTTGTAGAGCGCGGCCAGGGGTGCGGCCGCGAAAAAGGCGCTCACCGCAAGCAGAAAGCCAACACCCACGTTAAACCAATAAACGGAACTCACATCACTCTGTGTGATGTTCTTCTTCTGGATGAGAGCGTTGGACATACCGAGATCGGTGAACATGTCGATTACCGAAACCACGATGACGAGGATTGCGACCACGCCGACTTCAGTACCGGTTAACAATCGAGCGAGAATCACAATTTGTGCAAACTGCAGTAGGCTGTTCAACCCGGTCGAGGCACCGAGCCAAACAGCCCCGCCAAACGCTTTAGCGCCGTGTCCTGTGTCTGCCACTGCGGCGTTCATCTGCTTTCTCGAATCTGAGAGAACGAAAACTCGTTTGATGGTCTCATCATGTCGCTACTGCATTCCAACGCGAGTCCAGAGCTGTTGGAAACGCTCAGCGAATCGTTCAGGGGTGTATTCGCTTTCGTACTGAGATCGCGCCCGCGCTCCCATCTCGACGGCATCGGTTGCATTCAGTTCCGCGAGAACGGTCGCGAGCTCATCAGCGTTCATCCGTTCAAAGAATCGTCCGGTCTCCTTGTCCGTGATGATGTCAGCCAATCCCCCTGCCCGACTTGCGATCACCGCGCGACCTCGTGCGAAGGCTTCAATACTAACCAGACCAAATGGTTCAGGCTCGTCCGAGGGCATCAAAACAAAATGTGCCTCGTCGATCAGTCCGGTCAGATCAGAAGTTTCACCGACAATTCGCACACTGGACTCGATCCCCAGGTCATGTACAAGCTTGGGCACATCAACCGCTGTACCTAGCTCCGGTGGACCACCTGCAATAACAAGCTCTCCGGGTTCGTTTGCAGCTTTCCACGCGTGCAATAGGGTTCCGTGACCCTTCCAGGAATTCCACCGGCTCGCCATCAAGAAGCGAAGGTTTGCAGCCCCTGGTTGCCGTCTCGGACTAATCGGATCGTTGACCGCGTTCAATATGACCTCGACTGACGCAGACCTCACAAGCTTTAATGAGCGCCTCGACGCTTCAGAGATCGCAACCACGTGGTGCGTATACCGTGACAGAGCCCCCATGAGAAGTCCCATTCCTCCGGCCCAAATCTCTTGTACATGCAAGATGATCACGGCCTTTGTTCGAGCTCTCGCGATCGGTGCCGCGAGGAGCCCGGCCGAGGTCGACACATAGACAATCTCCGCAGACAGCTCACGCAGTGTTTTATCTAGCTGACGCATACGCTCCAGCAAACCAATGAGCCCTCTCGGCGTGAGGTACTTTCTTCGCACGATGGGCAGCGGCCCTACCCTAGAGGCGATGCTGCGGGACTCTAATTCGGCCACCAGACTATGCTCTGCAGGGGTGACATCATCCGGAACGAGCACGGTGATATCTCCGTGTCGGGTCTGCGGAATAGACTCCAAGACCTGGAGCAGAATACGGTCGGCTCCGTACATCTCGTTTGACGAGTGCACAAAAACGATCCCTGTGTTCCGGCGCGCCACCATCGGCCCCTATCCAGCCAACTCGGCGAGGTTTTCCTCGTAGGCCCCACACACGCGATCCCATGTGTAGATGGCCCGACTGCGCTCCAGCGCGGTTGCGGCGCTGTGCTCCTGGAGGTCGGCATCACCCAGCATGCGTTCGCACGCCTGGATGATCGCCTGAGGCTCGGGAGCCGTCAATACGGCACCCTCACCCAGCACCTCACGGTTATACACGGTGTCACGGGCCACGGTGGGGGCACCGCAGGCCATCGCCTGGACCAGAGCCGGGTTGGTGCCACCCACGCTGTGTCCGTGGAAGTACACGCCGGCGTGCTGCCAGAGTGCGTGCAGCTTGGCATCGTCACTCACATGTCCCAGCCACTGCACGCGCGGGAGGCGGGCCGCGAGGTCTTCGGCGCGCTCGTCGAGTTCCCCACCGTAACCGCTGGATCCCACAATCACCACGTCGTGGTTCTGCCCCAGTGCCTCGACCGCATCAAAGAACTCACCCACGGTGTTCTCGGGAACAAAACGGGCCACCACCAACACGTAGCCGCGTCGGGTCAGACCCTCGGGCACGGGTAGCGTCTCGGCCGGCTCATCCCCGCCATAGGGGATGAATACCCCGTCAACCCCGAAGTCACGCTTCCAGCGTTCGGCAATCGCCTCGGCGTCGTAGACCATGCGGTTACCCCAACGGGCAGTGAGCTTGGCACCGATCCGGAAGGTGAGCTTGGCCAGGCGACCCCATTTCTGGCGGTCCCATTCGATACCATCCACGTTCACCAGGGTCTTGATTCCACGCATCCGCAGCAGCGGCAGCCAGAATCCGTTGGCCACGTTCATCACCAGGGCCACATCCGGCTTGTGCCAGGCGGCATGCCAGCAGGCGGTCAAACCGTAGGTGAGCGTGCTGAGCGACTTCTTCTCGATGCCACCGGTCACCACCGTGTGCACACGCGGGTCACGCCCCGGATCCTCATCCCGGGTCGACCCGGTACGCCCATACACGGTGACGTCCCATCCCTCATCGGCCAGATACGGAGCGATTCGGCGCACGGCGGTTTCAAACCCGCCATAGTAGCTGGGGTAGCCGCGCGTGCCGATCACAACAACGGATTTTGACGACGGAGCCATGGATTCACTTCGATTCTGCATAAAAATTACGGGGTCAAACTAGTAGGCGCCGCTGCTGCCCATTACCGCACGCACGGTGCGCCAGAGGATGATGAAGTCACCGGTCATGGACCAGTTCTCTACGTAGTAGAGGTCTAGACGCAGGCTGTCTTCCCAGGAGAGGTCGCTGCGACCGCTGACCTGCCAGAGACCGGTCATGCCGGGCTTCACCAGGAAGCGGCGGTGTGCGGCGTCCTCATACTGGTCAACCTCGCTGCGCAGTGGCGGCCGCGGACCCACCAGGGACATGTCGCCGCGGAAGACGTTGATCAGCTGTGGCAGCTCGTCGATACTATAGCGGCGCATAAACGCGCCGAGCTTGGTGATTCGAGGATCGCTCTTCATCTTGAACAGGATTTCATTGCCCTGAGACTGGTGTCGCAGTGCATCCAGACGGTCCTCAGCGTCCACCACCATCGAGCGGAACTTCACCATGTAGAAGTCGCGTCCGTTCAGTCCCACCCGCTTCTGCCGGAAGAACACCGGCCCGCGCGAATCCCTCTTAATCAGAATCGCAAACAGGAGGAAAATCGGAGAGAGCAGGAGGATGCCAAATCCGGAACCGAGGATATCCAGCGCGCGCTTGGAGGAGTACTTTCGCCCTTCAAACTCGGGAATATCGACACTGATCAGGGGCAGGCCCGCAACCGGACGCGCACGAATACGCGGTCCTGCGATATCGGTCAGGGCGGGGGCTACCACCAGGTGAATGCCTCGACTTTCAAGCTGCCAACCGAGCTGCCTCAGAGCGTCGGGGCTCATCTGGTCCGAACCTGTGTACACCACGGTCTCAATCGCCTCCTCATCGAGAACGCGTTCGATATCGTCCAGGCCACCCGCCACCGCGATACCCGGCGCAATATTCTGCTGTCCCAAGCCATCCGAGGTTATCGCCGCCACAGGGGCGAGTCCCGATGCCGGGGCACGCAGGATCTGAGCCGCGACATGTTGGGTCTGGTGCTGCTCACCGATCAGGAGGGTCCGGTTGAAATACCAGCCACTCTTACGCTTGTATCCCACCCAGGTTCGCCAAGCCCAGCGCGTCCCGAGGAGCAGTAGGAGGCCGAACGGGAGGGCAAGAAGAAAATACCCACGCCCCAGTTCTACTTTGCCCAGATAGCAGATGATCGCGAGAACCCCGAACACTCGAATCGTCGCATCAACGATCTGCTTATACTCCACGGTGCCCGTCCCGATAATGGACGCGCGGCGGGTTCCAAACAGGGATAGTGCAAACAGCCACACCAGGGCAAGCACAACCGAAAACACCGTGTAGGAAATCGTAAACGCGATGTACCGGGGATCTGGGTCGATCGCGAGGGACTCCGCCTCGGTTCCGAAACGAATCCACTGGCTCCCGAAGACGGCGACCAAGACACTCAGGGTGTCGGAAACCATCAACCGTCGACGATACACCTGTTCCCACCGTCGAGCGGGGAATCGAGGAGGCCAAACGGGCATGTGAAATTCCTTTGTCGCGCAGCGCTCTCGCGCACATCTGGGGGAGTTTGAGGCCCTGCGCAATGGGCACTCACATAAGCAGCCTAATGAATAACACCTTTTCTGGGAAAATGCCCAGAGGGGTTTTTGCAACTTTGATGAGAAAAGACCCCCAATCTGGGGAGTGTTCGGTCGCAAATCTGGCTCGTGGCGAGCGAGCGCAGCGCCGTACGGACAGTCGTCGCCCGATCCACCGAGCGTTCTGGCACGATGGGATCAACCCGAGAAGGGAACCCGAGATGACATCCACACGCCCTGCCGCCAACGCCGACGGTATGCGTCGTCACAACCTCGCCGCGGTCCTGGAGATCATCCATCGTCGTCGGCAGCTTTCGCGCACCGAGATTACCCGGGCATCCGGGCTGAGCCGGTCCTCGATCAAGGGCCTGGTGGCCGAGCTGGAGACCCTCGGGCTGTGCTTTGAGAGCGAGCCGCTAGCCAATAACCGCTCGGGGCGTCCCTCCCCGATGGTACAGCCGCGCCCCGACGTGCTGAGCGTTGCGGTGATGCGCGATGCCAACGGGATCACCGTGGCCCTGGCGACCCTCGGGGCGAAGATTGTCTGGCGTCGGGCGGTCCCCCTCCCCCGCAACGTGTCCGCACGCGACACCGCGGATATCGTGGCCACCACGATCGCCGAGGCTCGGCAGGAGCTGCCCGCCGGGGCCGTCCTGGTGGGGATCGGCGTGGCCACCCCGGGGTTTGTGACCGGAGACAACCACGAGTTTGTAAGCGCGTCGTCGCTGGGATGGGATGCCGAGCCGTTTGCCCGCTACCTCACCGAGGCCACCGGAATCCCCGCCGAAACCCGCTATGACGGGCACCTGGGTGTACTGGCCGAGAGCATCTGGGGTGCCGGGCTGGATCGAAAAAACGTTGTCTACTTCTACGGCGGCCCCGGCGGGATCGGCACCGCGGTGCTAGTGGGAGGGCACCTCCTCACCGGCAACACCGGTATCGCCGCCTCCTTCGCCCACGCCACCGTGCGGCCCGGCGGCGGACGCTGCTGGTGCGGCGCCCGCGGCTGCTTCCAAGTAGAGGTTACCCAGTACGACATCCTGCAGGCCCTCGGCGAGATCGGTGCCCTGCCCGAGCTGCCGCCCGAAGCCGCCGAGGACCGCTCCCCGCGCACTGTCTACGCGCCTCCACACGATGACGATCCGGTACTCCCCGAGCCGCCGCAGTCCCCGCATGAACGCCTGGAAAGCTACCTGTCTCGGACCGGTGCGGCCCTGCGAGCCGCCGTCATCGCCTACGATCCCGAGCTGATCCTGTTTGATGGATTCTTCAGCCACCTGCTGGCCTACGACCCCGACGCCCTCGCGAGCTACTGCGTAATCTCCAGCTTCGACAGCATGCGCCAGCGGGTGGAGCTCGGCACCCCAGCACTCGGGCCCGACCTGCTCCTGCTCGGTGCGGCGGACCTGGGCTTCCGTCGGCTCCTGGCCGATCCGCTCGGCGTGATCGGCGGACAGCCGGCGGGCACGGACACCACGGCGAACCCGGTTACCCCGCACACACCGGCCAACCCAACTGCGCCGGCCGCCGAGCCGCGTTAACCGGTCGCGCCGTCATATTCCGATTCGGGAACATGACGGCGCGACCGCGTTTCGGCCTAGGCTTCGTCGGGTTTTTTGAGCAGGAAGGTCATCGCCAGTGCGAGGACCTTGACTCCCAGGCCCACGGTGAGCGCAAACCGCAGACCGTGCCCATCCGCGAGGATGCCGTACACCGGCGCGAACAGCCCACCCACCGTGGCCCCGAGGCCCAGGGTGAGTCCGCTTGAGGTTCCGATCCGATTCGGCAGGTACTTCATCCCCAGCGCAACCTGCACCGAGAACGGGATGAAGGCGGCAAACCCGAGCACCGCAATCGCGATCAGCGCGACCACCGTGCCCGGCGCAAGCAGCATGACCCCGAGCGCCAGCGGGCCGATCAGGTAGCCCAGGCGCAGGGTGAGAATATGGCCGATCCGGTCGGCAAGCCAGCCGCCGGCCAGGGTTCCCAGCACACCCATCCCGGTGAACAGGGTCAGGCTTCCGGCCCCGAACTCGGTACTGACCCCGAACTCGCTAATCAGGAACAGGGCGAGGAAGGCTTGAATTCCGGCCGATCCCGCCGAGGACAGGATCACCATCGCCGAGAACCAGCCGAATGCTCGCCAGTCATCCTTGCCCTGCCGTGCGGGCTTCGTCGGAGCCGGAACGGCAACACCCGAGCGCGCACGCTTTGCTCGTTCGATACCGCGCCAGATCGACATCAGCAGCGCCAGAGCCACGGCCGGGAGCGCGAGCAGCGGGGTGGCCGCGAGGCCCAGGTTTCCGATCACCAGCGACACCGCAAGCGGTGCCAGCGCCATGCCGATATTTCCACCGACCGAGAAGACCGCGAGCCCACTGGTGCGCGGACCCGAGGCCGCCTTCGCCTGACGCGTGGCCGAGGGATGGTAGGCGGCGACCCCGAGACCGGTGCCGGCGACCGCGAGACAGGTCAGCAGCAGGTCCTGGGTGAGCCCCGAGATACCGACGCCGACGCCGGCGATCAGGAAGCCCACCACCGCGAGCCAGGGAATCCGCCAGCGATCCACCAGCAGCCCAAATGCGGGCTGGAGCACGCTGCCCAGCAGGTTGGCGGCGAGCATGATTGCGCTGGCGGCGGCGTAGGTATAGTTGCGCTCCAGCACCATAAACGGGATCAGCGCCGGCACCGCCCCCGCGTAGAAATCGTTGACCACGTGAGTCACCGACATCAGCGCGAGCTTCCCGCGTTGAACCTCCCCGGTCATGCGCGGGGGCGCTACCTGCGGCAGCGCCCCCGTTCCAACCGATTCCAGGGAATCAATCGCCTCGTTTTTTGAGGTCACTCTGCCAGCAGCCAATCCACCTCGCGGCGCAGCAGCTCGTGCCGTTCCGGGGTGTCGAACGCCTGCACGCCGTGGCCCAGCGCGTCATAAACGGTGCGGGCACCGTCCTGCTCGGTGGTCCAGACCAGTGCGTGGGTCAGGTCGGCATAGTCGTGGGTCAGCAGAACACGGCTGCCCGGGTATGCCTCCAGGTAGCTGTACATCTCGTCATAGGGGTGGAAGTCGGCAAAGCCCGCGGTGATGGGGTGATCCGCATCCGACACCTGCACGTGCGAGACGCCGATCGGCGGGTGCATCGAGGTCCCCCGCACCCACTCGCCGCCGATCCACTGGTGCCACTCATCCAGCCCGTCGAGGCTGTTCGAGGCGGCGTGCAGCGCGAGGATCGGTGCCTTGCGGGCACGGTAGGCACGCAGCGCGGCAAACGCCTCGTCCCACTCCTCGCGCGGACCGTCGGAGACCTCGGTGTACTCGCCAAAGCCCGAGTTGACCACCAGCAGGTCGGTGTCCTCCAGCTCCTCGAGGATGCCCTGCGGTTTGAGCGCACGCAGCACAACCTCGTGCCCGGCCTCCTGCAATACCTGGGCGACGCGGAAGCCCGTCGCGGTGAAATCGTGCCAGCGGTCCTGGTACTGACCGGAGCCGGTCAGGATGGTGATTTTTGCCATGATGTTTCCCTTTCTCGGGTGGGGTTAGGGGTGCAGCAGGGTGGTGGGAATCGGGGCCGAAACCAGGCCGGAGGCATCCAGCTCCGCCCACAGCTCGGTGGGGATCTCCCAGCTGGCCCAGGACAGGTTCTGGTTCAGCTGGCCGCGGTCGGCCACCCCGGTGAGGATCATGTCCACCTCGGGATAGCCCAGCACATACTGAATGGCCACCGCACCGATGGGCACGCCGTAGCGCTCACTCAGTGCGTGAATCGCGGCGACCCGCTCGACGATCTCGGGCGGGGTGGGCTGATAGTGGAAGTGACCGGAGTCCTTGCCATCCACCAGGCCCGCGTGCAGGGTCGAGGCGATGCTCAGGGTCACGCCCTGCTCCCGCACCAGCGGGATCACCTCGTCCAGCGCCTCGGAGTCCACCAGCGAGAAGCGTCCGGCGAGCAGCGCGGCGTCCAGCTCGATTTCGCGCAGGAACCGGGCGAGCATCGGTGCCTGGGTGATGCCGACGCCGATGGCACCGATCACGCCCTCGGCGCGCAGCTCCTGGAGGGCCGCATAGGACTCGGTGGAGGCCTGGTCATAGAAGCGATCGGGATCGTGGATATACGCGATGTCCAACCGGTCCACGCCCAGCCGGGCGAGTGAGGCATCCACCGAGCGGCGAATCCCGTCGGCCGAGAAGTCGTAGCGCCACAGCGCATCCTCGTGTTCGAGGACCGGTTCGCCCTCGCGCACCAGGCGGCCCACCTTCGAGGAGAGCACATACTCCTCGCGGGGATAGCGGGTCAGCGAGGGGCCAAACAGCTTCTCCGAGGCACCGCCACCATACATCGGGGCGGTGTCGAAGTAGCGGATTCCCGCATCCCAGGCGGCATCCACCAGGTCGTCGCTGTTGGCCTGCGGGTCGGCATGATGGATCAGCGAGGTTGCGCCGAGGGCCAGGCCGCGGGCCTGCGGGAAGGTAACCCGCTTGGTGGGTTCGGTTGTCATGATTAGCCTTTCAGTCCGCCGCCGAAGTTGATACGCATGTACTTCTGCAGCCAGATAAAGATGATGATCAGCGGAATGGTGGCCACGAGTGATCCGGAAATCACCAGGGTCGGGATGATGGCCTCCTCGGTATCACTACCGCGCATCATGCTGTAGAGGCCGAGGGAGAGGGGGTACTTGGTGTTGTCGCTCAGCATGATGAACGGCAGCAGGAAGTTATTCCAGATTCCCACGAACTGCAACAGGAACACGGTGAGCAGGCCGGGCGCCATCAAACGCAGCCCAATCGCCGAGAAGATTCGAAACTCGCTGGCCCCGTCCACGCGTCCGGCATCCAGCAGCTCCCGTGGTACCGAGGAAGCTGCAAACACGCGGCACAGCCACATCCCAAACGGGCTGACCATAACCGGGAACAGGATCGCGAAGTACGTGTTGGTGAGCTCAAGCTGGGCCATCAGCAGATACTGCGGGATCGCCACCACCACGCCGGGCAGCAGCATGCCGGTGAGCACCAGGCCGAAGGCGACCTGCTTGCCGCGGAACTCATACATCGCCAGGCCGTAGCCGAACGCCGCCGAGACCAGCACCGAGAGGGCGGCGCCTCCGCCGGCGTAGATGACCGAGTTACCCATCCACGTCCAGAACGCGCCGTCCTGATAGTTGCCCAGCTGGGCGACGTTGCGGAAGAACCCGTCGATCCCATCGGGGATAAACGTGTTGGTGGTGAAGAGGGTATCGCGCCCCTTGGTCGAGGCACTCACCAGCCAGAACAGCGGGATAAAGCAGTACAGCGAGCCGATGATCAGGATCGCCGAGGGAATCGCACCGAGCGCCTTACGCTTGGCCCGGGCGCGTTCGCGCTTGATCTCCTGCGGCGGACGCTCGCTCGCGGGCAGCGCGGCGGCGACAGGAACCGGGGTTTTATCGATCGTGGTCATCAGTCGCCCGATCCCTTCTTACCGGCCAGCCGGAAGACCAGCAGCGAGAGTCCAAAAGCGATCAGCGCGATGATGATCGCCCCGGCCGCGGCCATGTTGGTTTCGCCCTGCTCAAAGGCCAGGCGCTGGATCTCCATCAGCGGCACCCAGCCGGAGGTGATGGAGGGGGACATGGTTTTCATGGTCTGCGGTTCGGCGTACACCTGAACCGCGCCGATCACACCAAACAGCAGGGTGAAGATCATCGAGGGCACCACGAGCGGCAGCTTGACCTGGATCGCGATCCGCAGCTCGCTGGCCCCGTCGATCCGGGCCGCCTCGTAGATCTCCCGTGGGATCCCGCTGAGCGCGGTGTGCAGGATGATCATGTTGAAGCCGATACCTCCCCAGACGGCGATGTTCACGATCGAGTAGAACACCAGCGAGTCCCCGAGGAAGTCCGGGGTGGGGAAACCGAAGAAGGTGAAGATGTCACCGAACGGGCTGGTGCGCTCGTGGTACATGTAGCCCCACATGAGCGTGGCGATCACGCCGGGCACCGCATAGGGGATGAAGATAATCGTTTTGGAAACGGTACGTAGTTTGGAGACGCCCACATCCAGCGCCAGGGCGAAGACCAGCGCCAGGCCGAGGGTGATCGGGATCACCAGCAGGCCGTAGTATCCGGCGCGGGCCAGGCCCGACCAGAACACCGAGCCCTCGAGGATCGCCGCGAAGTTGTCGAACCCGACAAATACCGAGGCCCGTTCGGAGGCACCGATGATGCCCGAGGAGACCTTATTGGAGAAGAAGCTGAGGTAGACCGAGTAGCCGATCGGGATCAGCAGGAACAGGGTGAAGAGGGTGATCCCCGGTGCGATAAACAGGTACGGGGCGAGGCGGTGGCGGCCCTTCTTCGGGCGGCCCGGGCCGGCCGGGGCCCGACCGGGCGCGAGCGAGCGTCGCGTCCGGGCGGGGCCGGCCTGTTCGAGAACTGACTGAGACATGTGGGGCTAGTCCGTCACCGTGAAGCCCGTGCGCTTCATATCGTCCACCACGGTGGTTTGCAGCTTCTTGATGGCGTCATCCATCGACAGCTCCCCGGCCACGGCCTTGGGCGCGATGTCCTTCCAGGTACTCTGCATCAGCAGGGCGTTGGGACCCCAGTTGGAGAACGTCTTGGCCTTCTGGCTGGCCACCAGCTTGAGGTAGTCCTGGGCCGGATCGATCGGGCTCGGGCGCATCTCCAGGATCTCCTTGGAGTTGTCCAGGCGGTCGCTGCCGGAGAGGTTGTTGGAGTACTTCCAGCGGGTGAGGATGCCCTCCTCGGAGTCGGTGAACCACTCGATGAAGGTCTCGGCGGCCTGACGCACCTTGGTGTTCTTGACCAGGATGATCGCCGATCCACCGGACACCGCGGTCTCGGTATCACCCTCGTTCCACACCGGCATCGGTGCCGCACGCCACTTACCATCCAGCTGCGGGTTGGCGTTCATGATGGTGCCGGGTGCCCAGGCGCCGGCGTTCCAGGAGAGGATCGTCCCGTCGGCGAGCATGTTGTTGACGCCGGGGCCGGTCTCGGTGGAGATTAGGCCCTCCTTGATGAGCTTGGAGCGGAAGTTGGCGGCCTTCAGGGTGGCCGGGTCATCGATGCCCACGGTCCACTTCTCGCCGTCGGCCTTCCACCAGTCGGCACCGGCCTGAGCCGACCATCCGGCCAGGTCGTTGGAGTCGTAGTTGTAGTTTCCGAGCACCTTGTCCGGGGCAACCTCCTTGACCTTGCGGGCGAGCGCCTCATACTCGTCCCACGTGGTCGGGACGGTCAGTCCCAGCTGGTCAAACAGGTCGGCGCGGTAGAAGAACATCATCGGGGTGAAGTCCTCGGGTGCGCCGTAATCCTTGTCGCCGAAGTGCACCAGGCCGCGCACGGATTCGCGGTAGTTACCCTCATCGATCTTCAGGTTTTCCAGCGGGGCCACGGCCCCCTGGGAGACCAGGTAGGGCAGCATCTGATACTCGGCCTTGATCACATCGGGGGCGTCTCCGGCCTGGACGGCGGCGATCAGCTTGGCGGCGATATCGGGCTGGTTGGAGGGGACCACGGTCAGCTTGACCTTGATATTCGGATGAGACTTTTCGAAGGCCTCAACGATCTGCGGGGCGTACTGCGTGGGGTGCCAAAACTTGATGGTCACGGGCTTATCGGCGGTGCCGAGACCCTTATCCTCTTCGGCGCTTGCCCCACCGGAGCATCCGGCAAGCAGGGCCACGATGGCCGTGGCGGCGAGGAGGGAGAGGGAACGTTTTTTCATGGGCGTTGCTCCTTTGCAGGTCAATGACGAAACGTGATGCGGGTGTGAGTTTCCCTCCCCCGGGCGCACCAATCACCGCCCTCATTGGCGGTGCCAGAATCACGATTCCCCTACGCGATTCCGGGTGCCCCCGACTTTCCGGAGGTATGTTCACGTCATCAACATACCTCATTTAGGTCCCGTGTCCATAGCCCAATCGAAATTTTCTTGGGTCGCGGTGCGCGATCCTGCGATCGACCGCTTCGCCCCTCCTCCACAGCGCGAGGACATCTGGTGGCAGCGAGTCGAGTGGGGACTCACCCACTACTTTGGCGCGAGGAGAGCGCCGAACGAGAAACCGCGCTGGGCATCCTCACCGAGATGGTGAGCTCACGCCTGGGTGGAATCGACGGCAGCCGGTTACTTCTCGCGGCCTCGGCGGTTTTCTCGCAGGATGCCGCCGTGGAACACATGCGTTCTCCACGTGGACAGAAGTCGGACACCAGCTTTACTCACATGCACGAACCCGAGGAACATCGATAAGTAGAGTAGGAAACCATGACCAACGACTACAGCCGCCTTCCCCTGGGGCTTCCGCCGCAACGAGCGTGTCTACGCCGCGAACATTCGGTTTCGAGCCGAGCAGGCACAGGGCATCGCCTCACCCGAGTGGGTCATTGACCTCGCCTCGGAGCTCTGGCCAGCTCGCCGACGACGCTGGTATCACACGCTGTTTCTTGGCGACAAGCCGCTGCGTCGCAAACCGCCACGACTCAGACGGTGACGCGATCCCACGCAAAACCCCCGGCCGCACCGTGCCGATGGGCACGGGGACCGGGGGGGGTGATGGAGCCGTTTGCGAGAATCGAACTCGCGACCTTCGCATTACAAGTGCGGCGCTCTGCCAACTGAGCTAAAACGGCGGGTGCGGATCAGGCACCCCATTATTCTAGGGCACCCAATCGCGCGCGGTGCAACTCCACGCACCGGTGGTGAATCTATTCGCCGGGGGTTGCCCCATCAGTGGGATCGGCGGGGTCGGCTGACGGTGTGGGTGAAACGCTCGCCTTGTTCTGAGTTTCGCTGGCGATCGACAGCACAAACGCGCGGAACTCCTTGGAACTGGTCAGCTCACCGGTGTACACCTTCTCGTTCACCAGAACGGTGGGCATGGTCACCACCTTGTCGAGCTTCGAGTTCGGCACCGGCTCATTCATCGCGGTATCGGTGACACTGCTCACCCAGCCCTTATAGGTCTGCTTGGTGATGCACTCCTCGATCGAGCTCGCGTCCGATACCTTGGCGTCCTTGGCCAGCTTCACCAGGTCATCATCGCTACGACCGGTGGTGCCCTCGGTGGGCTGGTCCTTATACATCGCCGCGTTGAAGGCGAAGAACTGATCGGGAGCGAAGTTTGCGACACAGGCGGCGGCATTTGCGGCCCGTACGGAGTACTGGCTACCGGCCGACTTACTGGCCAGCGGTGCAATCGGGTGATACTCGACGGTGATCGCGCCGTCCTTGACCAGGGTTTCCAGCATCTCGGCGTTGGCCTTCTGGAAGGCGCCCATGTCCGAGGCGATGTAGTCGGCGTAGATACGAATGTTGGGCACCGCCGGGTTGATCTCGGTGGGCTTAGCCGGGTCTGCGATCGGCTGAGAATCCGTGCGAACGGCCTTCAGCTCAGCCCCCACCACGATACCGCCGCTGATCATGTTTGCGGGGGTCGTGGTCGCGGAAGGCTCGGTGGTGCGCAGCGACATGACAACACCCACCACGATGGCTCCGACCACGATCACGCCGGCACCGATCAGGAGCACACGCCCCAGAATATCCTTGCGGCGCTGGGCGCTGCGCAGTTCGGTGGCGCGCTCACGCGCGGCCTGTCGGACCGATCGGTTCCGGGGCGACTTCGGGTCTGCGTCGTTAGTCATTCGTCCTCGCTCAATGCGTGTCTACATCGGAATTAGACGACACGCGAACTCCGAGTTTACCCAGCGCATCTGAAAATAGCCCAAACGCGTCCCCGTTGAGGGGACGTTTTCCCAATCCCGGCGCAGACGTTCCGAAACCACGCCCGGGCGTGCCATACTAAAAAACGTGACACTGGCGTCACACCCCGAGCTGTTAAGAACGGGGTTCCATCACAACGGATCGTCCGGCACGTACCTGCCGGTGAAGGAGAAGAGAAAATGGCTTCGGTCACTTTTGATAACGCAACTCGTATGTACCCCGGAGGCACCCGCGCCGCCGTTGACAAGCTCAACCTTGAGGTCGCAGATGGCGAATTCCTCGTTCTGGTTGGCCCGTCCGGTTGTGGTAAGTCCACCTCCCTGCGTATGCTCGCCGGCCTCGAAGAGGTCAACGACGGACGCATCCTCATTGGCGACCGCGATGTGACCGACATCCCGCCGAAGGACCGTGACATCGCCATGGTCTTCCAGAACTACGCGCTGTACCCGCACATGACCGTGGCCGAGAACATGGGCTTCGCCCTGAAGATCGCCGGTGTCAGCAAGGACGAGCGTGCCGCCCGCGTGCTTGAGGCCGCCAAGCTGCTGGACCTCGAGGACTACCTGACCCGCAAGCCCAAGGCCCTCTCGGGTGGTCAGCGTCAGCGTGTGGCCATGGGTCGCGCCATCGTGCGTCAGCCCCAGGTGTTCCTGATGGATGAGCCGCTGTCGAACCTGGACGCCAAGCTGCGCGTCCAGACCCGTACCCAGATCGCGTCGCTGCAGCGTCGCCTGGGCGTCACCACCGTCTACGTGACCCACGACCAGACCGAGGCGCTCACCATGGGTGACCGTATCGCCGTACTGAAGGACGGTCTGCTCCAGCAGGTCGGAACCCCGCGCGACCTGTACGAGCGTCCCGAGAACGTCTTCGTGGCCGGCTTCATCGGCTCCCCCGCGATGAACCTGCTGCAGGTCGGCCTGGCCGACGGCGGCGTGCAGTTCGGTCAGTCGGTTGTGCCGGTGGAGCGCGAGACCCTCGCCCAGACCACCGCGGCCAACGCAACCATCGGTGTGCGCCCCGAAGACATCCGCGTCACCGAGGACCCCAACGCCGGCCTGGCCGTGACCGTGGACCTGGTCGAGGAGCTCGGCGCCGACGGTTACCTCTACGGTCACGCAGACATCAACGGTGTCCGCACCGATCTGGTGGCCCGCGTCGACGGCCGCATCCACCCCTACGCCGGCGAGACCGTGCGCCTGGAGGTTCTGCCGAACCACCTGCACGTGTTCGATGTCGAGTCGGGCCTGCGCCTCTCGAAGCCGGTGACCCTGTAATTTAGGTCACCTTCCCGGGCGGATATTCAGCCGGTAGTCTCGTGACCTCCGGTACGCTCGAAATAGAGTTTGTTTAGCTTCGGCCCACACCCTCGGTGTGGGCCGAAGTGTTATCCCGGGTAACCGGAAAGAGAGGGAACGCATGAGCGGCTCGCTAAACATCACCTCGGCCACCGCGGATCCGGCGCTGCTGGACCTGCCCTGGGAACTCCCCCTGGCGGACTGGCCGAGCGAGAGCATCGCCTCGCTGCCCAAGGGTATTTCGCGCCACCTGGTGCGCTTTGCCAACCTTTCCGGCTATGTGGTGGCCGTGAAGGAAACCACCGCCGAGATGGCGCGGGGCGAGTATGACATGCTGCGCACCCTGCAGCGCCTGGATATCCCGTGTGTGGATCCCCTCGCGGTGATCACCGGACGCGGCACCGAGAACGGCGATGAGCTGCCCTCGGTGCTGGTGACCCGTCACCTGCGCTTCTCGCTGCCCTATCGCGCGCTGTTCTCGCAGCAGCTGCGCCCGGACACCGCCACGCGTCTCGTGGACGCCCTCGCGGTGCTCCTGGTACGCCTGCACATCGTCGGCTTCTTCTGGGGCGACGTGTCGCTGTCCAACACCCTCTTCCGCCGCGACGCCGGCGCGTTTGCCGCCTATCTGGTGGACGCCGAGACCGGCAAGCTCTACCCGGGTGGTCTGTCGCGCGGCCAGCGCGAGAACGACCTGGAGATCGCCCGCGTGAACATCGCCGGTGAGCTGATGGACCTCGCCGCCGGTGGCCGCGCCGACGAGGACCTCGACCCGGTGGAGCTCTCCAACGGAATCGTCGCCGCCTACCGTCAGCTGTGGACCGAGCTCACCGGCTCCGAGTCCTTCTCCTCGCATGAGCGCTGGCGGATCCGCTCGCGGGTTGAGCGCCTGAACGATCTGGGCTTCGACATCGAGGAGTTGGCAATCAAGACCGCCGAGGGTGGCACCACCGTGCGCATCCAGCCCAAGGTTGTGGACGCCGGACACCACCAGCGCCGTCTGCTGCGCCTCACCGGTCTCGACACCGGCGAGAACCAGGCCCGCCGGCTGCTGAACGACCTTGACTCCTACATTGCTGCCAACGGTAAGCAGGACATGGACGAGGAGGTCGTGGCCCACGAGTGGCTGATCCGCGTGTTCGAGCCCGTCGTGAAGGCCATCCCGCGCGAGCTCAAGGGCAAGCTCGAGCCGGCCGAGGTATTCCACCAGCTCCTGGAGCACCGCTATCGCCTCTCCGAAGCCCGCGACGCCGATGTGCCGCTGGCCGAGGCGCTGAGCTCCTACATCAACGACGTGCTGCGCCACCGCCGCGACGAGGCCACCGTCATCGCTCCGCCCACCGAAGCCCTCGACCTGCCGCTCGATGCGGTGGACGATGATGGCGAGCCCACCGCCGACTGGCGCGATCTGGTCTAATCGAGAACAAACCCGTCCGGGAAACCGGGCGGGTTTTTCCGTCTCAGTGCTTCCGCGAGCGTTCCTGTGCTCGCGCCTCGGCGCGGGTTGCGGGCGCCCTGGTCGGGCCCGTCGGTTTCTCCTCGGCGGTGATCGGGAACCACCGGGGTGGCAGCGCGAAGAGCACACGAAGCGGCGTCTTCATCATTAGCCAATACGCCAAAAGGGAGCTTGCCACCAGATAGATGGTACCCATCAAGGGCCAGATCGGGCGTAGCAGTGGGAGGAAGAAAAACTCATGGAGCGCGGGAATTGCCACGATCGTCCACGCGATCGGAAGATGAAGAATGAATATGGGAAGGGTCTTTTGACCGAGCCCGCCCAGGGCACGAGCGATCCACTGTATTCGGCAGAGCTGCGCGATGACAAGCATCACCGCAAGGGAGAGCACGGCTGCACTGACGACCCAATTGACGTGTTCGGTAAGCGGGGAAAACGCAGTCCAGGCCGAGGTCACCCCGGCACCTAGGAACGCTAACCAATACACCACCGCGCGGGGCCACGGCCACGGTCGCGCCACCAGCTCCAGCAGCGTCTCTTTACCGTAGACGCCCAGGGCAAAGAAGAACGCGCAGACCATTGCCCGCCAAGCCAGGTTGTCAAGGTCATCCTGAAACACCCGAGCGGCCACGCCGATCGCAAAGAACAGCGTCAGCACGGTCCAGGCCGGGGCGCGACGCAACAGGACAATCAGCAGTGCCGAAGCTCCCAGGGTATAGATGAACCACAGGATTGTGGACGGAAACAGCATCTGAAGCACGAACTCCCGCAGGGACGTCGCCGGCCCGGGAAGATCTCCGGGGATCAGATAACCCACGATGTTGTACAGGACTGTCCAAACTAGGACCAGATACAGCGAGGAATACACCCGACGCAGGCCCGGGCGGCGCGTGGGCGCACGCAGAGCCGAGGCGGCAACGATGCCAGAAATCAGAAAAAGCAGCGGCATCCGTAGCGGAGCCATGGCGGCCACAAATTCGCTCCAGCCGGCGAGAGCACGACCCTCGTTCAGTCCGGACGGGTCCACGAGCCAGGAAAGATAGTGCATCAGAACCACCGCAACAACGGCAATCCCGCGTGTAGCGTCGATCCATTTCACGCGGGGCCGGGGCTGCGAAATCAGTTCCATGTCCTGCATGTGCTCACCAAAATTCGTTTCGACGCATCACACAAGCCTACCGGTTCTTCACAGCTAAAACTCAGCATGCCCTCCCGGTTGAACCGGAAGGGCATGCTGGACGCATCAAAACCTACTTGGCAGCCTTGCCCTCGGCACGCAGACGCGAGATCTCGTACAGGGTCACCGAGGCGGCGATACCGGCGTTGAGCGACTCGGTTGCGGCGGAGATCGGGATCGAGACGATCGCGTCGCAGGCCTCGGTCACCAGACGCGAGAGGCCCTTGCCCTCGCTACCGACAACGATCAGCAGCGGACGGTCGGCCAGTTCCAGGCCCGGCAGCATGGTGTCGCCACCACCGTCGAGACCGATCACGAAGACACCCGCGGCCTTATACGCCTTGATGGTCTGAGTGAGGTTCGCGGCCATAGCCACGGGGGTACGCGCGGCGGCACCGGCGGAGGTTCGCCAGGCCGAGGCGGTCATGCCCACCGAGCGGCGCTGCGGAACGATCACGCCGTGACCACCAAACGCGGCGGTCGAACGCAGGATCGCCCCGAGGTTACGCGGGTCCGTGATTCCATCCAGCGCGACGATCAGCGGCACCTGGGCGCGCGAGATGGTCTTCTGCAGCAGGTCCTCGGGGTGCTCGTAGCGGTACGGCGGCACCTTGAGCGCCAGGCCCTGGTGCACCGAGTCGAAACTCACCATGCGGTCAAGCTCCGGGCGCATGACCTCGAGGATCGGGATGCCACGGCCGGTCGCGATGGTCACGATCTCCTTGACGCGCTCGTCATACTCGATCCGCGAGGCGATGTAGAGGGTGGTTGCGGGGATCTTTGCCCGCAGCGCCTCAAGCACCGCATTACGACCGGTGACGATCTCCGACTCATCCGCGGTGCGCTGCTTGGGGCGGCGCTGCTGCGGAGCCTGGGCGGGCTGGTCTCCGCCGCGCGACTGCGCGGGTCCGCGACCACCGCGGGCGGCCTCCAGACGCTCGCGAGCAATCTTGCGCTTGCCGGCGACGTGGTAGGTCCGGTCCTCGGCCTTGGGGGTCGGGCCCTTGCCCTCGAGGGACTTGCGTCCGAGTCCGCCGGTGCCCTTTGCGGGGCCCTTCTTACCCTTACGAATGGCGCCGGGACGCCCGTTGTTGTTAGCCATCAATACTCCAATGTGCCCCGGTGGGGGTGTCGTCAATCGTGATACCCGCAGCCTGGAGGTCATCACGAATTTGGTCTGCGGTGGCGAAGTCCCGGCTGGTCCGGGCCTGTTCGCGATGCCCCAGCAGCCGGTCTACAAGCGGCGCGAGCACGGCCTGGGCCGCCTGGTCGCCGGCCTGCTGCCAGGTTGCCGAAAGTGGGTTGATGCCGAGGACGTTGGTCATCGCGATGACCTGTCCAAAGGCGGCGGCCGCGGCCGCAAGATCGTCTCCGTCAATCGCCGCGTTGCCGCCGCGAATGGTGTCGTGCAGGACCGCGAGGGCCTGCGGGATCGCCAGGTCATCGTCCATGGCGGCGATGAACTCGGCGGGAAGCTCCTCGGTCTGGGTGCCGGCGAATCGGGTATCGGCCAGGCGACGATCGACGCGCTCGAGGAAGCTTTCGATCCGATCCAGGGCAGCCTCGGCCTCGGCCAGGGCTCCGTCGTGGAAATCAATGGTGGAACGGTAGTGTGCCTGTCCCAGGAAGTAGCGCAGCACGAGCGGTCGCGCTTGGGCGAGCAGGTCGGCGGCGAACAGCGAGTTGCCGAGCGACTTGGACATCTTCTGTCCGCCCACGTTCACCAGGCCGTTGTGTACCCAGTAGTTTGCGAAGCCGTGACCGGCGGCGCTGGACTGAGCCAGCTCGTTCTCGTGGTGCGGGAAGCGCAGGTCGAGGCCCCCACCGTGGATGTCGAAGTTCTCGCCGAGGTAGCGGCTGGACATGGCCGAGCACTCGATGTGCCAGCCGGGGCGTCCGGCACCCCACGGGCTGTCCCAGACGGCCGAGGAGGGCTCGCCATCCTTGCGTCCCTTCCACAGGGCAAAGTCGCGGGGATCGTTCTTGCCGCGCGGATCGGCGTCGGTGGCGTCCTCCATCGCGTCGATGCTCTGCCGGGTCAGTTCGCCATAGCGCGACCAGCTGCGCACGTCGAAGTACACATCCCCCGAGCCATCGGCGGCCGGGTAGGCGTGACCGCGCTCGATCAGGCTGGTGATGATCTGCTGCATCTGCTGGATGCTCGCGGTTGCCCGCGGCTCGTAGGTGGGCGGCAGAACGCCGAGTGCACGGTAGCCCTCGGTGAATTCCAGCTCCATCCGGTAGGCCAGCGCCCACCACGGCTCATCCTCGGTGGCGTTGAGCAGCACCTTGTCATCGATGTCCGTGACGTTGCGTACCAGGGTGACCCGGTAGCCCGAGTACTCAAACCAGCGACGCAGCTGATCGTAGACCAGCGCCGAACGCAGGTGCCCGATATGCGGGGAGGACTGCACGGTGGGTCCACAAACGTAGAGTCCTACCTGGCCCGGAATAATCGGGGTAAATTCGCGCAGGTCTTGGGATTTGGAGTCGTACAGGTGTAGGGCCACGTATATAAGAGTACAAGGGGCGAGGCCCGACGGCGCGCCGCGGCCGGTGTGTGACACGAGATTTTCTCGCTCAGACACCGTGTTTACTCAAAAAATACCGGTTGTCAGATGTATTTTGTGCGCGCGGGCTACCCTCGCGGAACTCGCTTCAGGAGGTCGAGGAGCCGGGCAACCTGCCGCGCGGCCGCGAGCCTGGGGTCGGCTTCCCCCGCACCCACCGCATAGAGCAGGCTCGCATCGAGCATCTGGGCGATCATCTCGGTCTCCCCCACGCCACCAAACCCGCAGCGATCCAGCACGGTTTCCAGCGCGGCCAGCAGACGCGGGCGGGACACGGCCATGATCTCGCGCAGCTCGGGATCGGCCCCGGCCTCCAGCATGGGTTCAAGTCGCACCCGAACCAGGTTGGGATCGGTCTGCGGCGCGTACCAGGTTTCCAGCAGCAGCGAGGCGGTCGCCACCGCGTCGCGCTCGGACCGCGGCAACGCCTCGGCCACCCGGGTGGCGGCGGTGACGCGAACATTTTCGGCCGAGGTGACCGCGGCGGCGTAGAGCTCACGCCGGGTGGCAAACAGGTAGTTGGCAGACCCCGCGGGGATCCCCGCGGCATCGGCGACCCGGCGGTGCGTAATCGCGCGCGGGCCCTCGGCAATCAGCAGCGTCGCGGCGGCGGCCACCATGAGCTCTCGGCGCTGCTGGGTGGTCGGCGTAGTCATCTCCCCAGATTACCGGCTTGCTCCCCCTAGGAATCCGCACAGACCGGGTTTATACTGCCGTATACACAGCATATACACATGCATAGAAGGAAACCTCATGTCCCCCATCAAAACCGAGGGTCTGGTCATCGACTGGACCCAGATGCCCACCTACAACACGATCATGTCGATCGCCGCCGGCGCCGGACTGCTGCTGCTGGTCCTGCTCGCCCGCGAGCTGCGCAAGAAGGACACCGAGTTTGTCCCCGAGGGATGGGCACTCGCCTCGGGTGTGCTCGGCTTCATCCTGACCGCCACCGGCCTGCACATGACCCTCACCTGGCCCTTTGCCAAGTACTTCCCCTTTGACAACATCATCTTCGGTGAGACCAGCCTCGGTCTCGGCGTGCTGCTCCTGGCCTCCTCGCTGTTCCTCTGGAAGCGTGGCAAGACGATCCGCGACGCAGCGGATCCCGCTCAGTATGTGGCGAAGGTGTCGCGTCCGCTGGGCATCTTCATCGTCGGCCTCGGCCTCGCCCTGTTCGGGATCGCGTTCGCCGGCGTGATCTTCCAGCTCTTTGCCGCCCCGCCGGAGGAGCCCATCTCCGGTGCCTTCGCCGAGTATCCGATGATCGAGGCGATCTTCATGTCCGGTCTGTTTGCCCTGGTGGGCCTCGGCGCGGTTCTCTTCCCGTTCGCGCTGAAGAGCTTTTCGGTCAAGACCCTGCCCGGTGTCGTTGAAAAGATTGTGGGCATCGTCTGGGGTCTCGCGGGCATCGCGTTTGTGCTGTTTGGCGCGATGAACTTCTTCACCCACATCGGCCTGATCGTCAACACGATGGGCTAGTCTCCCCCACACAAAAATGCCGGACCCCGCGGGGCCCGGCATTTTTGTTACTCGACCCTAGTGGCGCTGGCGCAGCGCCGCGGTCGCGATGGCGGTGAGGCCCTCGCCCCGACCGGCGAAGCCTAGGCGGTCGGTCGTGGTGGCCGAGAGGCTCACCGGGGCCCCGATCAGCCCGCTCAGCAGAGCTTCGGCCTCGGCCCGGCGCGGGGTGAAGCGCGGGGTGTTGCCGATGATCTGGACCGAGACGTTCTCGATCCCGAAGCCCGCCTGGATCAGCCGCTCCCGGGTTGCGATCAGGAAGACCTCGCCGCGTGCCTGGGCAAACCGGGGGTCATCGGTCCCGAACATCGTGCCGATGTCGCCGAGTCCGGCGGCACCCAGCAGTGCGTCGGTGATCGCGTGGGCCACCGCATCGCCATCCGAGTGACCGGCGAGCCCGGCCTCCCCCGGCCAGAGCAGGCCCGCGAGCCACAGTTCGGCGTTGTCATCGTAGGCGTGCACGTCCACCCCAACCCCCACGCGGATCCGCTCGCCGCCCTCGGGGCGCAGCAGGTGTTCGGCACGGTTGAGGTCCCACGGGGTGGTGATCTTGAAGGCGCGGGCATCTCCGGGGATCACCGCGACAGATCCGCCGGTGGCCGCAAACAGCGCCGCGTCGTCGGTGTACTCCTCCTCGGCGTCCGCGTAGCCCTGAGCCAGCGCGTGGCGCGGGAACCCCTGGGGAGTCTGCATCGCCCGCAGCTCGTCACGGTCCACGGTCTCGACGATGCGCTCCTCGTCATCCACCCGCTTGATGGTGTCGGCCACCGCCAGGCCCGGAACAATTCCGCGGCCGCCCGCGGCCACCGAGTCCACCACGTCGTCAAACTGCGTGGAGGGGGTCAGCGCCCGGGCCGCGTCGTGCACCAGGACGATGCGCACCGAGTCGGCCAGCACCGCGATTCCCGCGGCGACCGAGGCCTGTCGGGTCGCCCCGCCGGTCACCACCGAGGCGTACTCGGCGGCATCTCCGGCCGCGTGGCCCAGGATAAGTTCGGCGTCCCCGCGGAACGCCTCGGGAGCAACCACGATCACCTGTGCCTCACGACGCATGCCAAAAACGCCGCGCAGCGCGTGCTCGAGGATCGGCACGCCGGCCACCTCACGGAAAGCCTTGGGGATATCTCCGCCGAGGCGGGTTCCACTTCCGGCGGCTACAACGATCACGGCGACGGCGGGGTTCACACTCATACAACGAGCGTACAGGCCGGGCCTCCGAGGAAACGCAAAACGGGCAGATGCATCAGCATCCGCCCGTTTCGAAGTGCGTTATTCGGGGGTGAACCCGTGAGTGGCTAGCAAGCCCAACCTCCAGAGGAGGTCTCAAGACCTACTAGGAAGCCAGTACCTCATCGAGGACCAGCGACGCCTTGTCCTCATCGGTCTTCTCGGCCAGGGCCAGCTCGGAGATCAGGATCTGCCGGGCCTTTGCCAGCATGCGCTTCTCTCCGGCGGAGAGTCCACGGTCCTGGTCTCGGCGCCAGAGGTCACGAACAACCTCGCTCACCTTGATCACATCGCCGGAGGCGAGCTTTTCAAGGTTGGCCTTGTACCGGCGCGACCAGTTGGTGGGTTCCTCGGTGAAGGGTGCACGCAGCACGTCGAACACGCGCTCCAGCCCCTCCTTGCCGATCACATCGCGGACCCCAACAAGGTCCACATTGTCTGCCGGAACCTCGATAACCAGGTCGCCCTGGGTCACCCGCAGTTTCAGATATGTTTTCTCGACGCCCTTAATCAACCGGGTCTTTACCTCGGTAATTTCGGCAGCCCCGTGGTGGGGGTAAACGACGGTCTCGCCAACCTCAAAAATCATGAATCGGTGTCCCTTCAGCGTTTTTCAGTTTAGCACAGTGAAGATACGTTATTATCTGCGCGGTCAACACACCCTTTATCCGCACGCTAGACTAGGACGGTCCAGCCCCTGCACGCGGGCAATCCCGCTCGCCTGCCACCGTCGTGTTCTTGGAGGACCAGTGAAGACGCGTTTCATCACCTCGGCCGTACTCGCGGCTACCGTTCTTGTCGGCACCGCCGGTTGCAACCTGATCGCCCCGCAGGCGACGCTGAAGCACTACGACGCGAGCGATGGCGTTTCCGCAAACGTCGGAACCCTCGACGTGCGTAACGCCCTGGTGATCTCCCACTCGAAGACCGAGGCCGTGCTGGCCGTCACCGTGGTGAACACCGGTGACAAGGCTCAGACCCTGAACATCGAATACCCCGGCGGACGCACCTCCGTCGAGATCGACGCTACCGGGATGACCACCTTTGGTGCCGACGGCAAGCCCGGCATCACCCTGCAGGACTTCACGACCCCGGCCGGCGCCGACGCCGCCATGTCGTTCCAGTACGGCAACGAGACCGCCGGTGAGGCCCGCGTTCCGGTCCTCGACCCGGTACTCAAGGAGTACGAGACCATCACCCCGGTCCCGAGCCCCTCGGCCTCGTCCTCGACCGGCAACTAACACCTACAGCATTCGCCTCGCTCGCCCACAGGCCAGCGCGCACCTCACCGGGTATCAACACGGCTTTCGCCGGTTGATACCCGGTTTTGTATTTCGCCGTGGACCCATCATCACGAGTACGCGACGCGCCCGACTTCGAAATCACCTCAAGAAGTTCGCAAAAATATCACCGCCGAGAAACGCCGCCGCCCGCACACCATCGGTGCACGGGCGGCGAAATCGCGACCTCAGGCGAGGCGCACAGGGTGGGCTAGCCCTCCAGGCGGTAGCCGAGGCCACGCACGGTCAGCAGCATCTTGGGCTCGGAGGGAACCGGTTCGATCCGCGAGCGGATGCGCTTGATGTGCACGTCCAGGGTCTTGGTGTCCCCGAAGTAGTCGCTGCCCCACACGCGGTCGATGAGCTGTCCGCGGGTGAGCACGCGGCCGGTGTTGCGCATGAGCATTTCCAGCAGCTCGAACTCCTTGAGCGGCATCGCTACGGCGGTGCCGTCCACCTCGACCGTGTGCCGGTTGAGGTCCATCGTGACGTTCCCGGCGCGCAGCACGGTGTCATCCAGCTCGTCGCCCTCCTCGTCGCCGCGGCGACGCAGGACGGCGCGAATTCGGGCGAGCAGTTCGCGGCTCTTATACGGCTTGGTCACGTAGTCATCGGCCCCGAGTTCGAGACCCACCACCACGTCCACCTCATCATCCTTGGCGGTCACCATGATGATCGGCACAGTAGAGAGCGCACGGATCTGCCGGCACACCTCGGTGCCCGAGATCCCCGGCAGCATGAGATCCAGCAGGATCACCTCGGGGTTATCGGTGTGGAACTTGGCCAGCGCGTCCGTTCCGTTCTCGGCGAGCGACACGGTGTGCCCCTCGCGCTCCAGCAGGTACACCAGCGGTTCGCTGAGTGAAGCTTCGTCCTCAACAACCAGGATGCGAGCCATTACTTTTCCTCCAGGGATGTGGTTTCGATCTGAGCCCGGGCATCAGCCGATGCCTCGGGAAGTCTGATGGTGAAGGTGGAGCCCTGGCCCACGCGGGACCACACTCGGGCCTCGCCACCGTGGTTCTGTGCCGTGTGCTTGACGATGGAGAGCCCCAGGCCCGATCCGCCGGTGGTGCGCGAGCGCGCCTGATCCACCCGGAAGAAGCGCTCAAACACGCGTTCGCGCTCCTCCTCGGCGATGCCCGGGCCCTGGTCGGTGACCGAGACCTCGACGATCCCGTCACGCACGGCCAGGCCCACACCGACGCGAGTGGCGTCCGGGGAGTAGGCGATCGCGTTATTCACCAGGTTGTGCACGGCCACCACGAGCAGTGCCCGGTCGCCGATCACGACGGCATCGGAGACGGTTCGGGAGATCACCTCGACCCCGTGGGATTCGGCGATCACCTTGTTCTGTTCCACCGCGGCCTTGACCACATCGGCCATGTCCACCAGCGCCGGCTTCCCGATCGCCTCGGCGGACTGGAGCCGGGAGAGGTTGATGATGTCGGCGGTGATCTTGGTCAGCCGCTCGGCCTCCACCTCCAGGCGGGTGGCGAAGGAGCGCACCCGCTCGGGATCATCGGCGGCGGGATCCAGGGCATCGGCCAGCAGCGAAATCGCGCCGATCGGGGTCTTGAGTTCGTGGGAGATGTTGGCGATGAAATCGCGGCGGACCTCATCCAGGCGCAGCCGCTCGGTCTGATCCTCCACCAGGATCAGCACGTAGCGTGTGCCCAGGCGCGCCCCGCGGGCGAGGACCTGACGGTCAAGCTCGCCGAACTGGTCGGGGCGCAGGGCAAATTCGCGGGTGGTGGGCAGTCCGGTGTCGCGCACCACATTGGCCAGTGCGTCAAGCTCCTCATGGGTCACGTGACCATCCCGCACCAAGCCCAGCGTGAACGCCGCGCTCGATGCCTTGACCACATTGCCCGAGGGGTCCACGACCACGCCCGCGCTTTCGATCGCATCCAGAACCTGCGATACCCCCTCCGGCACCCGGGGTGCGGCAACGGCGGCCACCCGACGGCCGCGCTGAGCGGCCACAAAGAACAGGAGGGTAAACCCGGCCCCCAGGACAAGTCCCAGGACCAGAGTGGAAGTCACCAACAGGGTTGAGTGCATACGACTAGATTAGGGGGCAGTGCACCCGGTTACCCAACGGCAACCATCCCAACCAGGGCTTTTAGTGTCGCGTTTACGTAATCGGCACCAACTGTTAACCTTGACCGGGCATTCTAATGCGGTGCCGCCAATCCTTCGGCCCGCACCACACACCCGTTCACACGAGGAGAAGCATGCGTCAGGTATTCCAGCAGGAGTTGCGAGAGGTTCAGGATCGTCTGATCGCCATCTCGGAGCTCGTGACGATCTCGATTGAGAACGCCGTGCGCGCTTTCAACGAATCGGATGTGGCAATCGCCGAGGGTGTGATCGAGAACGACACCCGCATCGACGTCCTCACTCGCGCCCTGGACGAACTCGCCATCAACATTCTTGCCCGCCAGCAGCCGGTCGCCCGCGACCTGCGCACCGTCGTCTCGGCCCTGCGTATCTCCGCATCGCTTGAGCGCATGGGTGACATGGCCGAGCACATCGCCCAGCTTGCCCGCTACCGTTTCCCGGAGCGCGCGGTGCCCAAGGGCCTGCGTTCGACCTTCGCCGAGATGGGGCGTCTGGACGTGGAGATCTCGCGCAAGCTCACCGAGATGCTGCGCAACCAGGATGTGGAGCTCGCCGAGGAGATCCTGACCGACGATGACCGGGTTGATGACCTGCACGTCGCCGTCTTCGAGAAGGTTCTGGGCGACTCCTGGAAGGGTGAGGCCACCGCAACCGTGGACGCCACCCTCGCCTCCCGCTACCACGAGCGCTTCGCCGACCACGCGGTCTCGATCGCCAAGAAGGTCCAGTACCTCGCCACCGGCGACTGGACCCCGGAGTCGGACGACAACGCGCTCTAGTCCGGCCCGTCACAAACCCCGCGGAACCTCGGTTTCGCGGGGTTTTTGCTGCGCCCAAACATCACGACCGGACTTCTCGTGTTAGTATCGCTATTGATACTATAGATGATGGCCAACATGATGAAGGTCCTCATCCGTATGAAACAGAACCCAAGCGACGTGAGATTCACTGAGCTCGCACGGGTCTGCGACCACTATTTTGGCGAACCTCGCCAGAACAGCACCGCACATCGGGTCTATCGGATGCCCTGGCCGGGTGACCCTCGAGTAAACATCCAAAATATCCGAGGCAGGGCAAAGGCCTATCAGGTGAAGCAGGTACTTGCCGCGATAGCTAAACTGACGGGGGAATCCGCATGATTCACGCAGATCACTACACCTATCGAGTCCGCTGGTCCGGGGAGGACAACGGGTTCCTGGGCACCGTCGCCGAGTTCCCCGCGCTCTCCTGGTTCGCCGAAACCTCACGGGACGCCTTCACCGGGATTAACAAACTCGTCGCCGAAGTGCTCGCGGATATGGAGCTCAGCGGCGAGACGATCCCCGGCCCCCTCTCGGACCGCGCATATTCCGGGAAGTTCCTCGTACGCATCGCGCCCGAGCTCCACCGTAATCTCGCGATCGAGGCCGCGGAACAGCAGGTTTCACTCAACCGACTCATCTCCATGCGCCTCGCAAGCTAGCCGAACGGCAAAAGCAGGCCTATTCGGCTTTTTCTCCGAGGTGGCCGGCGAGGGCCGCGAAGGTAGGGACGCGTCCGCCCTCGACGTGGGCACTGGCGAGGAACCGGGCGAGGGCACCCTCGCCCGCGGCGATGGCCTCGACCAGGTGGCGATGCTCGGAGCACTGCACGTCGGTGTCGCGGTCGGAGGTGAGGAAGAAGATCCAGTTCATCCGCACCAGGACCGGCCGCATCATCTGGCGCAGCAGTTCGTTATCGGCCAGGTCGAGGATGACCCGGTGTAGGTCGGCGTTGGTTGCCGCGATAGTGATCGGGTCGCCCTGCTCGATCGCCGCCACGGCATCGGCGAACGCCCGGTGCAGCGGTGCCGGATCCGCCCCCGCCGCCACGCGCCGGGCCGCATACTCGGCAGCCAGCGGCTCCAGCGCCAGACGCACCTCAAACAGGTCCGTAACCGAGGCATGGTCCCAGCTGTGCACCACCGCACTGCGGCGCGGATTGGTGCGGATCAGGCCGTCGCGCTCCAGCAGCGGCAGCACCTCGCGAATCGGAACGCGGGACACGTTGAGATCGGCGGCCAGGGTCGTCTCGGGAAGCTTCGCCCCCTGGGGATACTCCCCCAGGATGATGCGCTCACGCAGGGTTGCGTAGAGCGCACCCACCAGCGAGTCCTCGGCCGATACCCGTGTCATCGCGACCCCTTCTTCAACGCCGTCATGCTCATGATACGGGAGTGCGCACCGGACGCAGCTGGACCTGCAGACCATCCTCATGAGCTTCGGAACGGCCCAGGAAGTACTCGGCCGCCGCCAGATCCTGCAACCCAATGCCCACGCTGTTGAACACGCTGAGTCCGCGGGGCCGAGCGACCTCGCCGGCGAGAATCCTCCCGAGCTCGACCGGTTCCGTCTCGGCCAGTGTGCCCGCGGCGATCGCGTCTCGAATATTTCCGGACTCGGCCAGGGCGATCGGCAGCGCATCCACCACGGTGAGGGCCGCGCGCCCGAACACCTCGGGGGTCAGCTCGCGGAACAGAGGGCGCGGCGGGGAACCCACCGCGTTCAGGTGCACGTCCTCGCCCAGCAGGTCCGGGGTGATCAGCGGATCGAGCGCCGGGGTCAGCGTGCAGACGATCCCGGCACCATCGAGGGCCGCGCGCAGGTTCGTGGTGGCGCTCAGACTCACGCGGGCGAAGGCGGGCTCGGCGCTCAGGGTCGCCACCGCGGTGTCCGATCCGGCCGGGGTCCGCGACCAGAACCGGATCTCGCGCAGAGGCATCGCCGAGACCAGCGCCCGCGCATGTTCCAGCGCCAGGGCCCCGGCTCCCACGATCGTCACCACGTCGGCCCCCGCGGGCGCCAGCGCCAGGGTTGCCGCCACGGTGACCGCGGCCGTGCGGGTGCGGGTCAAAACGGCCCCGTCGATCAGCGCCCGGCACTCCCCCGTCTCAGCCGAAAACAGCGCGACGGTCGAGCGCTGCGCGGGAATCCCGCGCTCACGATTATGCGGGGCATCGGCCAGCGCCTTGAGGACATAACCCCCGGTGCTCGCCCGATATCCGGTCATCGGGATGATCTGGGCGGGCACCGGATCGGTGTCGGCCGGATTGCGGATCGAGCGCGGCACGGGCTGGATTGCCACGCCTCGGGCATGGTCCAGATGGATCTCGCGCATCGCCGCGATCAGGCCGGGCCATTCAACCAGACGCGCGCAGTCTTCGCCGGTCAGGAGCACTGTGGTCATATCAGTCCTTGTATACAGAATCAGGAGCGGATGCGATTGAACCCGCGGAACACGTTCCCAGTATGCGGTGTAGCTGAGCGATTTGCAACACGCTCAGATCACCGCAAATACCGCGAAATACCCGCGGATATGCCGGGACTGACTTTTGTTACCGGCCCGTAACAGGATGTGATCCGCCCGAAACAATCCCGGGTCACTATGTATACAAAGATCCCGTTTGAAAGGCAAACATGGCTCGATACGTCCTCCGCCGCCTGATCCAGGCCGTCGTGACCCTCGCCATCGTGGTGAGCCTCACGTTTGTCTTCGGTCGCCTGAGCGGCAGCCCCGCGGCGATCCTGCTCACCGAGAACGCCCCGCAGTCACAGATCGACGCTCTCAACCACCGCCTCGGCTTCGACCTGCCGATCTGGCAGCAGTACCTCAACTACATGGGCGGCGTGCTGCACGGCGACTTCGGCGACTCCTACCGCCAGCCCGGCGTCCCCTCGATGCAGCTGGTCTTCGAGCGCATCCCCGCCTCCTTCCAGCTCGGCTTCGCCGGACTCGCGGTGGGTCTGCTACTGGCGCTGATCGCCGCGGTCAGTATCCACCTCACCGGCCGGCGCTCGCTGCGCACGATCTTCCTGGGTTTCGGATCACTGCGCCAGGCCATCCCCGACTTCTTCTTCGGTCTGCTCCTGGTCCTCGTCTTCTCGGTTGGGCTGGGCGTGCTGCCCTCGCTCGGCAACGCCGACTGGCGGGCCATGATCATGCCGGTGCTGACCATCGCTACCGGACAGTTTGTGGTCTACACCCGACTGATGGATAACGCACTGAGCGAGCAGAGCGTTGCCGACTACACCCGCACCGCATACGCCCGCGGCGAGCGCCACGGCACCGTGGTTCTCACCGAGACCCTCCCCAACGCGCTCCTTCCGGTCCTCACCGTGGCCGGCATCAATCTCGGCACCTTCCTCGGCGGCCTGGTCATCGTGGAAAACGTGTTCGCCTGGCCGGGCCTGGGGCAGCTGATGCTCGGGGCCGTGTACTCGCGGGACTTCCCGGTGGTGCAGTCGGCGCTGATCATCATCGCGGTGATCTTTGTGGTTGCCAACCTCCTGGTTGACCTGATCTACGGCCTCGTTGACCCTCGTGTCCGCCTCTCCTGATTTCCCCCGTCCCGAAGTGAGGATCTGATGACCACCACCGCTTCCCCCGCCACCGTCGCGGCACCGCGTGCCCGCCGGTTCCGCATCACCGGACCGCTTGTGGGCACCGTGCTCGTGGGCATCGTGGTGCTGTTTTGCCTGCTGTACCCGCTGCTGCCCGGCTATGACGCGTACACCCAGAACCTCGACAAGATGCTGCTGGGTCCGCTGACCGATCCGGCGCATCCGCTGGGCACCGACGCCCTCGGCCGCGATGAGGCCAGCCGGCTCGCGCTGGCCGGGCGGATCACCCTGGGCATCGTGGTCGCGATCGTTGTGGTCAACGCGCTGATCGGCCTGGTGGTCGGCACCTCCGCCGGCTATCTCGGCGGCAAGGTCGACACCGTGCTGATGGGCTGGGCCGACGTCCAGCTTGCGCTCCCGGTGATCCTGGTCCTGATCGCCCTCTCCGCGGCACTCGGCCCGAGCGTCTGGCTGATGATCATCGTGCTCGCCGCAACCTACTGGGTCGGTTACGCCCGGGTCGCCCGCGGCACCGCGCTGAGCCTGCGCGAACGCGACTTTGTGATCGCCCCACGCATTCAGGGGGCCAGTCGCTGGTGGACCGCCCGCAAGCACATCATGCCCAATGTGGCCGTGCAGATTCTCATTCTGGCCTCGACCGATATCGGCGGCGTGATGCTGTTGACCTCCTCATTCGACTTCCTGGGCCTCGGCGTCCAGGCCCCCACCCCGAGCTGGGGTCTGATGATCTCCGAGGGGCAGAAGTACATCCGTCAGGCACCGCACCTGGCCCTGGTCCCCGGAATCGCGATCTTCCTGGTCATCATCGGCACCAACCTGATCAGCCAGCGCTTCACCGCCGAGGGCTCGGCCCTGTTCCGCATCGCCAAGAAGGGAAAGCGCGCATGAGTATCCCCACCCCGCTGCTGGAGGTGCGCGACCTGCGCATCGCCACCACCGCCCCCGATGGAAGTGTGCGCGAGCTCGTGCACGGCGTGAGCCTCATGGTGAACCCGGGCGAGGTGCTGTGCCTGGTGGGAGAATCCGGTTCGGGCAAGAGCCTCACGATGCTCGCCGTGCTGGGGCTGCTGCCCCCGGGGGTCGAGGTGACCGGCGGCCAGATCCTGGTGGATGGGATCGACGTCGCGGGCCTGGACGAAAACGAACTGCGGGTGCTGCGCGGGGGCCGAGTCGGCATGGTGTTCCAGGATCCGATGACCGCGCTCAACCCGGTCAAGCGGGTCGGTAACCAGGTCGCCCGGGCCGTGAAGGTGCACCAGCCCACACTCTCCACCATCCAAACCCGAGTCCGCGCCGCCGAGCTGCTGGAACAGGTCGGGGTGCGCGACGCCGCCGAGCGGGCCCGCGCCTATCCGCACCAGTGGTCCGGCGGTATGCGCCAGCGCGCGGTGATCGCGATGGCCATTGCCAATAATCCCGGCCTGCTGATCGCCGACGAACCCACCACCGCGCTGGATGTGACCGTGCAGGCGCAGATCATGCGCGTGCTCGCCGAGGCCCGTCGGGACACCGGGGCCGCCCTGGTGATGATCACCCACGACCTGGGCCTGGTTGCCCAGGTGGCCGATCGGATCTGCATCATGCGCTCGGGCGAGATCGTCGAGGAGGGCAGCGTCTGGGATATCTTCGACCGCCCAGACCACCCCTATACCCGGATGCTGCTGAGCTCGATCCTGGGCGTTCCCACCACCAACCCCGAGGGAGTTTCGGCATGAGCGACACCGCCACCGGTACCGGACCGATCGAACACCTGACCCGCACCCCGGTCGCCACCGATGCCCCTGTGGTCCTGGAGGTCGCCGACCTCGCGGTCACCTTCCGCGGCTCGGGCCGCCGCCGCGAACCCGTGCGCGCTGTGGACGGTGTGAGCCTGACCCTGCACCGCGGCGAAACCCTGGGCCTGGTCGGCGAATCCGGCTCCGGCAAGTCCACCCTGGTGCGCACCCTGTTCGGGCTGAACGCCCCCACCCGCGGGAGCATCCGCATCCTCGATCAGGACCCGAACGCGCTGAACGGCCGAGACCTGCGCCGCCTGCGCAACCGCATGCAGATGGTGTTCCAGGACCCCTACTCCTCGCTCAACCCGCGGCTCACGACCCACGACATCGTGGCCGAGCCGCTGCGGCTGATGGGTCGCTATGACCGCAGCCGGGTGATCCAGCTGCTCGCGGATGTGGGCCTCGGCGAGGACGTGCTGGGCCGCCGCCCGGCACAGTTCTCCGGCGGCCAGCGTCAGCGCATCGGCATCGCCCGGGCGCTCGCGCTCAACCCCGAGATCCTGGTGTTGGATGAGCCGGTGTCGGCGCTGGATGTGTCGGTGCAGGCGCAGGTGATCAACCTGCTGATCCGGTTACAGGAGCAGCACGGGCTCTCCTACCTCTTTATCGCCCACGATCTCTCGGTGGTGCGCCACCTCTCCGACCGGATCGCCGTGATGCGCGCCGGACAGATCGTGGAGACCGGACCCGCCGAGCGCGTGTTCCACCACCCCGAGGATGCGTACACCCGCGAGCTGCTCGCGGCGATCCCGATCCCCGATCCGCACCGTCGCGGTGCGCTGACCGGGGCGATCCCCACGCCGAACCCGGGCACCGCCGGCCCCCGTCCAGGAACCCTCGGCCTCGCCGATTCCCGACGCGACAGTTCCTCCGGCCCGCTCTCCTCGGCCGCCTAGACTCCCCACCCCCACCCGCACCACCGATCCCTGAAATGAGTACCGCAATGAGACGTTCCCTCACTGCCACCCTGGCACTCTCGGTTGCCGCGACCCTGCTGCTGGCCGGTTGCTCGGCCGGCGCCGCCGGAGGCTCCGCCGATCACACGCTGACCATCGGCCAGGTGGCCGAGCCGGAGAAGGCACCCGACCCCATCATGGACGGTTCCCTGGCCGGCTATAACTACTACTACAACGAGTTCGACCAGCTGACCCAGCTCAGTGCCGACGGCGAGCTAACTCCGCGCCTGGCCACCAAGTGGACCCCGAACGCCGACTTCACCACCTGGACGTTCACCATCCGCACCGACGCCAAGTTCAGCAACGGCGATCCGGTCACCGCCGAAGATGTGGCCTACACCTACAACAAGATCCTCGCCTCCCCCGACTCGGACAACCTCGGCTATATGGAAACGCTGAAGGCCGTGCGGGCCACCGCCAAGGACACCGTCGAGTTTGACCTCAACGCCCCCTTCTCGCCCTGGCCCTCGATCACCACCGCGATCTCGATTGTGCCCGAGAAGGTCTACGAGAAGCTCGGCTCGGACGGCTTCGCCAAGGCCCCGGTGGGCAGCGGACCGTTCAAATTTGAAAGCTACACCCGCGGCGTGAATTACACGATGGTTGCAAACCCCGACTACTGGGGCAAGGCCCCCGAAACCAAAAAGGTGGTGTTCCAGACCGTCGGAGATGAGGATGCCCGCCTCAACGGTGTGATCTCCGGCAGCCTCGATATCGCGCTGATCTCCCCCAACCAGGCCACCGGATTCAACGCCCCCGGCGCCTCGGTCAAGAGCCGCACCGGCAACGGTTCGGTGTTCCTCGGCATCAACTCCACGGCGGGTGTGCTCGCCGATGCCAAGGTGCGTCAGGCGATCTCGCTGGCGATCGATGAGAAGTCGCTGGTGTCCAAGGTCCTCTCGGGCAGCGGCACCGCCAACGACCAGGTCATCGCCCCCTCGGTTGCCGGTTACGTCAAGGACGCGGCCACCCACGAGTTCGACCCCGAAAAGGCCAAGTCGCTGCTCGCCGAGGCCGGATACAAGGGTGAGAAGATCACCTTCCAGTACGCGACCAGCGGCCGTATCCCGCTCTCCTCGAACGTGGCCCAGGCGATCCAGGGCTACCTCAAGGCCGTGGGTCTAAACATCGAGCTCGCCGGGACCGACCAGGCCACCCTGTCCTCGATCATCTACTCCACCGTGAACGCCGCCGGCATCTACCTCAACACCTGGGCACCCTCGACCCTGGATGGTGACATGCCCGTCACCAACCTGTTCGCCGGAGGCCAGAACGACTACGCCAAGGACGCCGCCGCCAAGGATCTGGTCCTCAAGCAGCGCACGGTTTCCGGAGACGAGCGCACCGCGGTGTTTGCGGAACTGCATAAGCTGAATGTGGAACAGGCCCACATCATCGGGCTCTACACCCCGAACACCGACTATGCGGTCCGCGACGGCATCACCTGGAAGCCCCGCGCCGACGGCGAGTTTGTGATCGCCGACATTACCTATGCGAAGTGAGTGACATGACAACCGCCCTGCTGATTACCAACGTGCGTCCCTGGGGTGCCGAAACCACCGATGTTCTGCTCTCGGGCGGGGTTATCGTGGCGGTCGGTGCCGAGGTTGCCACCCATCCCGAAGCCCCCACGGCCGAGATCCTGGACGGGGAGGACCGTCTACTGGTTCCCTCCTTCTCCGACACCCACGTGCACCTGGACTCGACCCGGCTGGGTCTGCCCTTCCGCCCCTACTCGGGCGAACCCGGACGAGACGGACGTATCTACAACGACCGCGCTAACTGGCGCTCGGCCGAGAAGTCCGTCACCGAGCGGGCGACCTATACGCTCGAGCGGATGATCGCGCACGGTGCCACCCGGGTGCGCTCGCACGCCCAGGTGGATGCCGACTCGGGCCTGGAGAAGTTCGCCGGTGTCCTGGCCGCCCGCGAGGCCTATGCGGACCGGGCGGACGTGGAGATCGTGGTGTTCCCACAGGTGGGGATCCACCGCGAGCCCGGCGTCCCCGAGCTGATGTCCGAGGCGCTGCGCTCGGGCGGCAACCTGGTGGGCGGGATCGACCCGTGCGAGATCGACCGTGATCCGGTCCGCCACCTCAACACCGTGTTTGAGCTCGCCGAGCGCCACGGTGCCGGTGCGGACATTCACCTGCACGAGGCCGGACTGCTGGGCCTGTTCTCGATGGACCTGATTTTCGAGCGGGTGCGCGCGCTGAGCATGCAGGGCCAGGTGTCCATCTCGCACGCCCCGGCGCTCGGCAGCGGGCTGCCGCAGGTGGACAAAGCCCTCGAACAGATCGCCGAGCTGGACATCGCGATCACCCACATCGCCCCCTCGGGTGGCGGCTGGGTGCTGCCACTGGAGCGGATGTCCGCCACGGGTATCCGCGTGGGCCTGGGCATGGACGGCCAGCGCGACTACTGGTCGCCCTACGGCAACGCGGACATGCTTGACCGCACCTGGCAGCTGGCGTTTGTGCAGAACTACAACCGCGACGATCAGATCGAAAACGCGCTGGAGCTGGCAACCTGGGGCGGGGCGCGGGTCATCAACCGCGAGCTGAGCGCCGCCGGAACCGGGCGACCCGGCGTGGCCGTGGGCGACCCGGCCGAGCTGGTGCTGATCCCCGGCGAAACCCCGACCTCGGCGGTCATGGACCGTCCGGCTCTCGGCCGAGTGGTGATTCACGCGGGACGCGTGGTCGCCCGAGACGGCGAGCTGTGCTGAGCAATCTGCTGCCGACGATCCTCGTGGTGAACTGCAATACCGATGAGCAGGTCACCGCGGGGATCGCCCGCACCGCGCAGGCGGCCGCACGCACCTCGGTGGTGCGCGCGGTGCAGCCCACTTGGGGTCCCACCTCCGCCGAGGGGTATCTGGAAAGCTACCTCAGCGCGGCCGCGGTAATCGAGCGGGTCGCCCAGGAGCGCACCTACGATGCGGTGGTACTCGCCGGATTCGGCGAGCACGGACGCGAGGGAGTGCGGCAGCTGGCGAGTGTCCCGGTGGTGGACATCACGGAGGCCGCGGTCTTTACGGCCTGCCTACTCGGGCACCGCTTCGGCGTGGTGACCACGCTGGAATCCACCCTCGCGGGGATCACCGACACGATCGAGCTGATCGGCCTCGCGGGCCGCTCGGCGGGCGTACGCGCCTCGGGAATCCCGGTGTCGCATGCGGGGGCGGTGGCCGAGGGTGAAGACCCCGGCCTGGAAGCGCTGGAGCGCGAGGCGCGGGTTCTGCTGGATGCCGGAGCCGACGTGATTGTGCTCGGCTGCGCGGCCTTCGGCGGGCTCGATCGGCGCCTGTCCGAACGCCTGGGCGGCGTCCCGGTGGTGGACGGAGTGGGCCAGGCCGTGCGCATGGCCGAAACCCTCCTCGCCGCCGGTCTCTCCACCAGCAAGCACGGCCCGTTCGCGCCCCCGCGTGCCAAGGTGTGGACCGAACGCACCCTCCCGCTGCCGGCCAAAATCAGCAGGCCGGGGGTGTAAAAGCCATGCCCCCGAGATCACGCACGTTCTCTTGTGCGACGGTGATGAGCGACATACACTGATCGCGAAGAGCAGCAGACAGGATCTGCTCGCTACTACGGTAAGAGCCCCACAGCGTGGGGCTCTTACTTTATCTGCAGAAGGTTACCCAATGCCTCAACTACTCATCGCCGCGGTGGATCCGGTTCGGCTGTCCTCATATCAAAACGAATGGGCACGTCGCGCCGGTGTTTCGCCTGCAGATGTGTCAAAGGAAGCCGTCGCGTCGCTGTATGTCTGGCAGGTTTCGCTAAACGCCGCATGGTTTGAGACGCTGGCATACACCGAAGCTGTGCTGCGACGCACAGTCGATCACAGCTTAAGAGTGTGGAACCTGGAACACGGTCGAACCGAGAACTGGCTTGATGATGGCGCGACTCCGCTCGCAAAATTCGTGGCACGCTCAGCACAAGACGCACGTCGTCAGGCGCAACATGCGCGGACTATACGCACTGTGACGCATAAGGGTTCACGGCAGCCCCTCACGCTCGATGATCTAGTTTCACAGCTCAGCTTTGGGAGTATTTCAACTCTTTTCCCGCGCGTGCCGCCAAGTGATCGTACGCCGTACAAGTCCGGGTTAAACGCCCGAGAAAACCTCTGGATCTCGGGCTTGGATAAGGCGTTCCCTCACCTCACTACTGAACAGAACCGCGGGCTCCTTGGGAGACTCCCTCGCGAAATCCCGGAAAGCGTCTCTCCCGGATACGCAGTTGGTCGAGCACTCGAACGGCTTCGAAGGCTTCGCAATCGTATTAGCCATCATGAGCAGACTTTTTCAGTTGAACATGTGCAACGACTTCACGATGTGTCGGCCCTCCTTCGAAGCATCGATCCCGGGGCAGCTCGAAGTCTCGCCCGCCTTGATCGCGTGCGCCGTACACTCGCGCTGCGTCCACTGCCGTAACCTGCTCGGCCCGCTCCTGAATCAGATCTGTTTTCACAGACAATGCTCCTGCGACTGGCCCTGCCCCGTTTGTGCGACGCAAGTGCCACGCCGTTTGAGGTTAGGGCCGACCCAGTGCGCCCAGCTTGTCCGGGTTGCGCACCAGGTAGACGGCGCTGACCCGGTCCCGGTCGGATTCGACCAGCGCCACCAGATCCACCCGGTCCCCGCTCCAGACGATGACCGCGGGCATGCCGTTGACCGAGGCAGGTTCGATCCGCATGTCGGGGAGCGGTTTTTGGGCGATCCCCAGCAGGAAGCGAACGATATTCTCGGCCCCCAGCACGGGCTTTCGGGCCGCGGAGACCCGCCCGCCACCGTCGGAGAGCAGCACCGCACCCGGTGCCAGCACATCCATCAGGGACTGTACGTCTCCGCCCTGCAGCGCGGTCAAGAAGCGGTCGGCGACGGCGCGCTGCCGCTGCGTATCCACGTCGAACCTCGGCCGCCGGGCACGCACATGTGCCCTGGCGCGGCTGGAAATCTGGCGCACGGCCACCACCGATTTCTCGGTGGCCTCGGCAATCTCCACATACGGGAAGTCGAACACCTCCCGCAGTACAAACACTGCCCGCTCCTCCGGGGACAGGGTTTCCAACACCACCAGCATCGCAAAGGACAGCGATTCGCCAAGCTCCGCGTGATCGGCCACATCGGGGGTCGTGAGCAGCGGCTCGGGCAGCCACGGCCCGATGTAGTCCTCCCGCCGGCGCTGGGCGGCGCGCAGCGCGTTGAGGGCCTGACGCGTCACGATCTTGGCCAGATAGGCTCGTGGATTCTCGATTGCCGACCTGTCCACCGCCGTCCAGCGCAGAAAACTCTCCTGCACCACGTCCTCGGCCTCGACCGCCGAGCCGGTGATCTCATACGCAATCGTGAACAGCAGCGATCGATGCTCGGCAAATACCTCCGTGCCACTCATCGCGCTACCTGGTGGGGGTGGGCCGGGGGCCGCGGGGCCAACCGAAGGAACCGCTGCGGCGCCGTTCGCCCCGCATCCACGACAGCGTCATTGCACATACCCGTTCCTTTGTGATGCCCGCGAGTCGGCCCCGCAGGATGAAACGTCGCGGCCGATCATCGGCGTGCAGCGTCTGGATCAGCCCGGATGTACGGCCCAGGCTGATGCAGGCGATCATATACCCGATCGAGAGCGGGGCCCGTTCCTTCCCCTGGAGCAGCGCGATGATGTTCTGGGCCGCGTGTGCGCCGAGCGGCAGCGCCGACGCACAGCTCATCCGCAGGTGGCCTGCGACCTCCCGTGGGGCCGAGATCGCATCCCCCGCACCAAAGATATTTGGGTAGCGCGGGCAGGACAGGGTGTCATCCACCAGGAGTCGACCGAACTCATCCACGGGAAGACCGCTGAGACTCGCCAGCTCGGGGACGCCGAGTCCACCGGTCCAGACCGTACAGGCCGAGTCCAGGGTGCGCCCATCCGCGGTCACTACCGCCGAGTCCTCGCAGCGCTGCACGGTCGTGTGGGTGAGCGTCTCGATCTTCAGCCTCGCGAGTTTGGTGACGATCGCCCGCTTTCCGGCCGCCGAGAGGTTCGCGCCGATCTCGCCGCGGGACATCAGCCGGAGGCGCAGTCGTGGATAGGCCTCGGCGATTTCGGTGGCCGCCTCGATCCCGGTTGCGCCCGCCCCAACCACGCTGACGGTCGACCCGGGGTCCAGGGTGGCCAGGCGCGTGTGCAGCCGTCGCGCCTCCTCGGGATCGCGCAGCCCATATGCCGCCGCCGGCACAGACTCGGTGGGCTGGGTGCTGCCCACGGCATAGAGCAACACGTCGTAGTCCAGCGTGGCTTCCCCGGAGGACAGGTGTACCCGACGCCGTTCCGGGTCGATGCGCACCGCGGTGCCCTCGATCAGCTCGGCATCGGCGTGCAGCAGCGAGCGCATCGGCACGGTGGCCGACTGCCGAGTGCCCGCGGCGAGCTCGTGCAGCCGGATCCGCTCAACAAACTCGGGCCGGGGATTTAGGACACTCACATGCACCGATCCCGACAGTTCCGGGCTTCCGGCAAGCCTATTGGCCGCCATCACCCCGGCATATCCGGCACCGATAATGACCACTCGGGTGGGCGCTGACATAGGGTGTCCTCTCGTTCACAAACGGTTTCAGACATAGGACACCGCTCATGCCCAAAGTGTGACAGCCCGCAACTGACCCGGGATCAGCCCCGCCGGCGCACCTGCCCGCTGGGGGCCGAGTCCTCGGTGAGTTCGGCGCCGTGCAGCCAGACCCGCTCAACCACGCCGTGCAGGGTGCGGCCGTCAAAGGCCGAGATCTTATTACGGTGGGCGAGGTGTTCGGCGTGGACGGTGAACGCGGCGTCGGGGTCGAAGGCGATCAGGTGGGCGCGGTTGCCCACTGCGATGCTGCCCACGTCCGACAGCCCCACCAGCCGGGCCGGGGCTTCGGCGAGGAGGCGGATCACGCGCTCAAGCGGCATCCCAAACTCGCGCGCCGCGGTCCACACCACCGGCAGCTCAACCTCAAGACCCGAGACTCCGCCCCAGGCGACCCGGAAGTCGCCGTCGCCGCGGCGCTTCTGTTCGATGGTGCTGGGTGAGTGATCCGAGGCGATCGTGTCGATGGTCCCATCGATCAGGGCAGCCCAGAGCGCCGCCCGGTTTCCCGCGTCGCGGATCGGCGGGCAGCACTTGAACTCGGTACCCCCGGCGGGCACCTCCTCGGCGCTGAGCCCCAGATAGTGCGGGCAGGTTTCCACACTCAGGCGCAGGCCCGCGGCCTTGGCGGCGCGAATCTGATCCAGCGCGCTCGCCGCAGACAGGTGCAGGATGTGGGCCCGCCCACCCGTGCGCTCCAGCCCCTCGATGACCATGCGGATCGCATCCCGCTCGGCCTCCTCCGGACGCGAGCGGAGGAATTCCGGATACCCGCCGTCCACGGATTCGGGCTGGGCGTCGAGCACCGCCGGGGATTCGGCGTGCACGATCAGCAGCGCATCGTCCTCGGCGAGCGCCGCCAGCACGGTGTTCAGCTCGGGTTCGGTCAGATGCCCAAACTCGTCGATCCCCGAGGGGGCCAGAAACGCCTTGAATCCGAAGACCCCGGCCTCGTGCAGCGGACGCAGGTCGGCACCGTTTTCGGGGACCGCACCTCCCCAGAAGCCGACGTCCACCCGGAGCTGCGGAATCGCCGCGGCCAGCTTTTCCTCCAGCGCGGCCACCGTGGTGGTGACCGGAATCGAGTTCAGCGGCATGTCGAGCAGGGTCGTGACCCCGCCGCGGGCGGCCGCACGGGTCGCCGAGTCGAAGCCCTCCCACTCGGTGCGGCCGGGTTCGTTGACGTGGACGTGGGTGTCCACGAGGCCCGGGAGCAGCACCTGGCTCGGAGGCAGGGTGATCCCCGGCACCGCGGGGTCCGGCGCCGGATCCAGGGCGGTGATCGCGGTGATGCGACCGCCGGTGACGTGCACGCTCCCCGGGCGCAGCACCCCGTCGATCAGGGCACGCTCGGCGTGGATGATCAGATCGGGCGCCACCAGAGGCTGAGTGTTGGGGTTCTCACCCGTTTTTGGGGTCGCGAACATCGGGGTGTGGGACATCGGGGGTTGCTCCATCCGGGGAGGGGGGAAAGGGAAGGGAACAAGGGGATGGGTGCAGCGTTTGAGGCGACAGGGAGATGGACGGGTAGGTCGTATGACGGGCCCGGGGCTCGTCCCCGAGCTAGGAACTCCGGAAACCCTCGGCAAACGCCCGGATCGCCGCGGTCAGCGCATCCAGTGCGACCTCGATATCGGCACCGAGCACGCTCTCGTCGGGATGGTGGCTGATGCCCTCATTCCCGCAGCGCACAAACAGCATGGCCACGTCGGTGATCCCGGCAATGGCCAGGCCGTCGTGTCCGGCCCGGCTCCAGATCGGGGCGGGCACCGGGGCGGCGGTGGCCCGGGCGATCCCGGTTTCCACGGCGGCGCGCAGCGCGGGGGCGCAGGTGACCGCATCGGCCCGGTAGGTTTCGGTGCACTCGAATGTCACCCGCCGGCGCTCGCAGATCTCGCGGGTGGCATCGAGGATCCGCTCGAAGGTTGCCGCGCGCAACTCGGTGGATTCGGCGCGCAGGTCGAGGCTGAACTCGGCGATCCCGGGGATCACGTTGACCCCGCCGGGCAGCACCTGAATGGTGCCCACCGTGGCCAGGGCACCGGCGTCCCGGGCGATGGACTCGATGGCCAGAATCACCTCGCTCGCGGTGACCAGCGCATCCCGGCGACGCGGCCAGGGTGTGCCCCCGGCGTGACCGGCACGTCCGGTCAGGGTGATTCGGGAGCGGGTGGCCGCCCCAATAGAGGAGACCACACCGAGCGGACAATCCTGATCCAGCAGCTCGGGCCCCTGCTCGATGTGCGCCTCCAGGTACCCCACCAGCTCGTGCGGGGCGCGGGCTGCCTCGCCGATGCGGGCGGGGTCGAGTCCGAAGGCGAGCGCCGCCTCGCGGTAGGTCACCCCGTCGCTGTCCGGGATGTCCCACCAGGCGGGATCAAACGTTCCGGCGAGCGCGCGGCTGCCGGAGAGCGCGGTCCCAAACCGGGTACCCTCCTCATCGCTCAGTGCGACCAGTTCCAGCGCGAACGGAAGGCTTCGCGCCTGCTGGGCCAGCCGGTGGATCGCAGCGAGCGCCAGCAGCACACCGAGCATCCCGTCATAGCGTCCGGCATCGGGCACGGTATCCAGGTGGGAGCCGAGCAGCAGCGCGGGCAGCCCGGGCTCGCGCCCCTCGATCCGCCCACACAGGTTTCCGGCCGCATCGATGCGGACCTCTAGCCCGGCCTCGGCAAACCAGGTGCCCACACACGCGTTGACGGCCGAGTGCTCCATGCTCAGGTGCACCCGCTCCAGGGCGTCGGGGCGGGCGGACACCGCGGCCAACTCGGCAATGCGGCGGGCAATCAGCGCACCCTCGGCACTCGGCTCGTGCCCGCTGTTCGTGTGCCCGGGCTCGAGGCTGCCCGACACGGGTGTGTGCCGATTTTGCGGCGGAATCATCTGACTCCCGTGCGCGCTCACGCCGGGTTCCCCGCGCCGCGATAGCTGTCCAGCGCGGCCTCGACCCCGCCCGAGCGCGGCACCGAGACGCCGTGACGCACCAGCACGGATTCCAGCGCGGCAAGGGTCGAGAGCACGGTGTCCCGGCGGGCGTTGTAGCCCATCGTGCCGATCCGCCACACCTTGCCGTGCAGCGGCCCGAAGGAGGTGCCGATTTCGATCGCAAAGTCCGTCAGCATGTCCGCTCGCACCGCGTCACCGTTGACCCCCTCGGGGATGTGCACGGCCACCACGTTATTCATCCGGTACTGAGCCTCACCGAAGTCGCGCAGCCCGAGCCCCAGCACCCCGGCGTGCATCGCCGCCCCGTGCACCCGGTGGCGCTCGATGGTTTCGGCCAGCCCCTCGGTCACGATGATCCGCGCGCACTCATGCGCCGCGTAGAGCATGCTGGTGGCCTCGGTGTGGTGGTTGAGCCGGGTGGCACCCCAGTAGTCAAAGATCATGCCGAGGTCGAAGTAGTTGGAGCGGATACGGTGCTCGGAGGGGAATTGTCCGGGATCGCGCAGGCCCGCCTCCACGCTGTGCCGGCGGCCGATCCGCTCGACCGCCGCCGGGGAGAACGAGGCGGGCGCGCTGCCCGAGGGCCCGCCCAGGCACTTCTGCAGCCCGGCGGTGGCCGCATCGATGCCCAGCTCATCCTGATCAAACGGGTTCCCACCGAGCGAGGCCGTCACGTCGGTGTAGAGCAGCGCGCCGTAGCGGTCACAGATTTCGCGCAGCCCGTCCATCGGTTGCAGCATCGTGGTGGAGGTGTCGCCGTGGACCATTGCCACCAGCGCGGGCCGGGTCTGCGCGATGGCCTCGGCGATCTGCTCGGGCCGAAACACCGTGCCCCAGGGGATCTCGCGCACATGCACCTCGGCTCCGGCCCGCTCGCAGATCTCGCGCAGCAGTCCGCCGAAGCGCCCGAAGATCGGGACCAGCACGCGGTCCCCGGGGGTGATCAGCGAGAACAGCGCGGCCTCGATGCCCGCGCGAGCGGTACCGTCCACCAGCAGCGTGTGTTCGTTGCGGGTCTGGAACACCCGGCGGTAAAGTTCCTGGGTCTGGCCCATATAGTCGGTCATCGCCGGGTCGAACTGGCCGATCAGCCCCGCCGACATCGCCCGCAGCACGCGCGGATCGGCGTTGATCGGTCCCGGACCCATCAGTAGCCGCTGCGGCGGCGCAATCGGTTCGGAGGCAAAGGCTGGAACCTGAGTATGGATGGACATCAAATCTCCCGAACGGTTGAGGGGAACAGGGTTTCGGCGAGTGCAAGCAGGGTGTGCTCGCTGCCGGGCGGACCGATCAGGCTCAGCCCGATCGGAAGCGCACCCGGTGCCCGCGGCACCGGGAAGGCGAGCGCCGGACGTCCGGTGAGGGAGGCCAGCGTGGTCAGGCGCAGGGTGTGGGCACGAACCCGGTCCAGCTCGGCGGGATCAGCGTCCACGCGGGGTGCCGGTCCGGGGGTCGTGGGCAGCAGTACCACGCGCCCGCCGAGGGCGGCGTTCAGGTGCGCCCGCAGTTCCGGCAGCCGGGCCGTGGCGGCGGTGAGTACCGCGGGATCCAGGTTTGCGGCGGCCCGGAATCGCTCGGCAACCGCCGGATCGAGGGCATCCGGATGCGCGGCCACCCACTCGCCGTGCGCCGCGTGGGCCTCCCCCGCCTGCACCACCCGGAAGACCTCGGGCACCTCGGCGAGATGGGCGGGGGCCAGCTCGGTGATTGTCAGCCCCTGTGAGGCCAGGCGCGCGAGGGCCGCATGATAGGCGGAGAGTACGTCCGGGTCGACCCCGGTGAGCAGGTCGGGCAGGCACAAAATGTGGGGGCGGCGCGGGTGCGCGGGCAGTGCGACCTCGGGCAGCGGCACCGACTCAGGTACGGAGTTCGCCTCGGCGGACAGCGCTGCTGCGGGCGACAGCTCCGGCACACTCGCCTCCAGCACTCGGCGCAGCAGCTCCGGGGATCGGGTCAGCCAGCCGACGGCGTCAAAACTCGGAGCCAACGGCAGCACTCCGGCGCGGGACACCAAACCGTGAGTGGTACGCAACCCCCAGAGCCCCTGATAGGCGGCGGGCACACGAATCGACCCGGCGGTGTCCGTGCCCAGTCCGATGCTCACCTGGCCGGAGGCAACCGCCACGGCCGGGCCGCTCGTGGATCCCCCCGGCAGATGTCCGGGGGCGGCCGGGTTCGCCGCCGGGGCGTGTGGACCGCTCGTGCCGGTGAGCCCGTAGGCAAACTCGTCGGTCTGGGCGATCCCGGTCACCTCGGCCCCCGCCTCCAGCAGGGCGGCGAGAGCAGGGGCGTGGACGGGCTCGATTTCATTCTCGGACTCGGCCTCGGCGAGATAGGCCGGAACCCCGGCACCGATGCGCTGCCCGGCAACCGCAAACAGGTCCTTGACCGCGATCCGCTCCCCCGCCAGCAATCCGTCGGCGCTCGCCGAAACCAGCGGCGTGCCGACGATCCGCCAGACGGCCGGATCGATGGCCGCGGCCGGGGCGGCCACCTGTGCCAGCGCAATCCGCCAGCCACCAGGGCCGAGTGTCCAGTGCTGCGTGTTCAGCCCGCGTCCGCCGGCGAGGGTTCGGGTTTCGATAACCATCAGCGCGTTGTGCGGATCGATCCAGCGAACATCGCGCCCCACAACCTCGCGCCGGGCCGTCCCGCCGCGACGACCCCGGAAGCGCGAGATCGCCTCGGATCCGCGCAGAATCCCGTGGGCATCAGCGCGCAGGGTATCCAGCCCCTCGATAAAGGCCGCATCCAAGGCGTTGGTATCGTTCGCGGCGAGTGCCTCCTCATAGGACTCGCTGGCGGCGATCAGCACGCCAAGGTTCTGATCGCCCTCAAAATCGCTGCGACGGATGGTTGCGTGCACCCCCACCACGCGGTCCACCACCTGGGAGATCCGGAAGTCGGTCGCGGCGCTGAGGTAGGCATAGGCGAGGTGGGACTCCATGTCGAAGCGGGTGCCCAGCAGGCCGATGCTCGCCGAGACGCAGGCACGCATCGCCTCGTCCAGGGTGTCCCCCAGACCGCAGGGCACCAGAAACTCGGGGGTCTCGATCAGCGGCGCGCTCAGGGTTCCCCAGCGGGCGGCGGCGGCGGTGGCGCTCACCAGATCGAAGCGCACGGTCACCCGCAGCGAAGCCTCCAGCGCGGTCAACGAGACCTCACCGTCTCCCTGGGCGAAGTGCGGATCCCCCACATAGGCGAGCGCCCCGGCCACCTGCACGGGCAGATAGATGGTGGCGCCGGGCACCAGCAGGGACACGTCGATATTGCCGCCGTGCATCCCCGGCGGCACCGAGTGGGGACGCTCGGTCTCGGCGACCGCGACCCCCATGATTCCCAGGAAAGGGCGCAGTGGGAAGGTCGCCCGCGCGGGCACGACTCCATCACTCAGGCCGATCTCCGGGCCGGGCGTGAGCGTTTGCGGATCAGCTCCCGGTCCGGGCGCACCCGTACGCAGTGGCACGCTGCCGTGGGCGGGGGCATCGGCTGCGAGGTCCGTGGGGTCATTCGGCATCACCGGGCTGAACACACTCACGTTCTCAGGTCCCGCGGGGAACCGATCGGGCAGCGCACCGCGTCCGTGCCGGTTGGAAATCACCCCGTAAGGGACCCGGCGCAGGGCCTCGACCAGGGTGATTCCCAGCACGTCGCCCGGCCGGGCACCCCGCACCTCGATCGGCCGCGACACCACGTGCGGCCCGTCGATACCCGAATCGCGCGGCACCAAACCGGCAATTTCTACCGCATCATCCAGGACTCGGTTTCGGGGCACCCCGTGTACGGCAAAGAAGGCGACAGGATCCCCGCCCTGGTCATCCAGCAACCCCTCATGGCTGACGGTGTCGATGGTGACCTCGGTGCCGGAATCCACGCTGAGGATCGGCACATCGCCGGCGGCGGGCAGACGCCCCCAGAGCACGGTATCGACGCCCGCGGGTACGTAGTGGGCGGCGCGAATCGGACCGGTGCCACGCTGCAGGATCGGGCCGACCCCGATCTCGGGACGAGGTTCGGGCGAGGAGGGGGCGAGCGCGGGGGATGTCATCGGCGGTGTCTTTCCGGGCACCGGGATGCCCTGGTGATGGGGCGCTCGCCCCGCGCTCATGCGCGGGTCTCGCTGCGGGAGGCTCCGCGGTGGCCGAGGAAGGCCACCACGATGGTGATCAGGGCGGCCACCAGGATGCCCGGGGCCAGCCCGAACCGGTGCAGCCAGGCACCGGTGGCGGCCCCGAGCCCGATCAGGATGACCGCGAGGGCTCGGCGCAGCCACGGGTGGGTGGCGCCGCGACCCAGCACGGAGTCGTAGGCGAGGCCGACCAGGGTCGAGGTCACCACGACGGTGGTCACATCGGCCACCGCGAGGTGCCGCGCCGCCCCGGCCTGCAGCCCCATCGAGGCTCCCAACAGGCCGGTCACGGTGAGGGCGAGCGGGGCGATGTCCACCACCGGCAGGGTGAGCACAATCACCGCGCAGGCAATCAGCCCCGCGGCGACGATGCCCAGCTGGGTGGTGTTGCGGCGGGTCCAGCCGGGTTCGCTGCCCCGAGCCAGGCGTCCGCTGAGTGCGGCTCCGGCCATGAAGCAGACAAGGGCGATCACGGGGCCAAGGATCGGGAGGTGATCGGCCCCAACCAGGGCCATTCCCAGCAGCACGACGTTGCCGGTCATGTTTCCGGTGAAAACCCGGTCCAGGCCGACGTAACCCACGGCATCGATGATGCCGGTGGAGAACGTGAGTGCAAGCATCAGGGCGACGTGCGAGACGCCGCCTGTCCGGTGCTGTGATGGTGTGGTCACCCGTGATCCCTCCGCTGACGCGGGACCCAACGGTCACCGCCTCGGTATACCCAAACTAGGCAATGCGAAAGTCCACTTGGCGGCGATCATGTTTCTAACATGTAAATTCCCGCCAGCCCCTCGGGCCAGTGAATGTTTCGGTATACCCAGATGGGGCTATGTGGTTGTGGTTAGCGCGTCCAAGACCCGCTGTCTCGCCTCGGCCACGTGGGCGCGAGCAAAGCCCGCCGCGGCTTCCGGCCGTCCCCGCAGGATGGCTCCCGCAAGACTTCGGTGCTCGTCCACCGCCTCATCGTGATCCTCACGGTAGGCGTGGGCCGCCAGACGTCGATCCATATCCAGGACCGGACGCAGCAGCCTCGTTAGCAGCGAGTTATCGGCAAGTTTGACGATCTCCGCGTGCAGGACCGCGGCCGCTGCGGTGGCCCCATCCGACGCCTCCGCCCGGGACGCCTCGGCCCGGGATACATCGGAGCGGGACGCCTCGGTTCGGGATACCTCAGCCCGGGCACTATCGCTCCGAACCCCACCCGACGCCGCCCGCGCGGTCACCGCCGCCAGCGCCGCGGCCAACGCAGTGGTATCCGCCCCGGCGGCAACGTTGCGGGCGGCGGACTCGGCTGCCAGCACGTCCAGGTGCGCGCGCACGTCAAAGAGTTCAATCACCTCGGCGCGATCAAAGTCGCGCACCACGGTGCCGCGTCCGGGGCCCGCGGCAATGTACCCGGCATCCAGCAGCCGCGGCAGCGCCTCGCGCACCGGCACCCGGGACACCTCAAGCTCGGCGGCCAACTCGCGTTCGCGCAGGCGCTCGCCCGGAGCCAGGGTGCCGTCGATGATCCGGTCGCGGATCCGTTCAAACACCCGCTCGCTCAGGCTGTTGGGAATCACGGCGGACATGCTGGTCACGTTAGCACAGCGCCGCCCGGCATCCGTGGGGATGCCGGGCGGCGTCTGTGTGTTCCGGGCGGACGTTAGCGCTCGCTCGGCGGAATGATCCGGATCGGGGCCGTGGTGTCCTCCAGCTCGCGCCGCTTCTTCCCGGCGGGCTTCACCAGGAAGTGGTAGCTGAGCGCCAGAATCGCGATCCACACCAGTCCCACCCAGAGAGCATCGCGGGTGCCGGGCACCACACCGATCATCACGATCACAAACACGATGAATCCAACCGCGGCCCAGGAGGCGGCGGGCCACAGCGGAACCGGGAACTCGCTGGGCAGCAGATTGTCGCGGGCGATCTCGCGTTTCATCCGAATATGCGAGATCAAAATCATCAGCCACACCACAACCGTGGCGAAGGTGGCCAGGGCCGCGATCAGGAAGAAGATCTGATCGGGGAAGAGGATGTTCAGCACCACACCCACCAGCAGCGCGCCGGCCATCGCGATGACCGTGAGCCACGGCACCCCGGTGCGGGTCAGGCTGGTGAACGCCTTGGGTGCGTGGCCCTGCTCGGCCAGGCCGTGCAGCATGCGTCCGGCACCGAAGATGTCCGCGTTGATCGCCGAGATCGCGGCGGTGATCACGACCGCATTCAGTACGTGGGCGGCGCCGGTGAGGCCCAGCCCGTCGAAGATCGACACGAACGGGCTCTTGGATCCGTCGATGGTGTTCCAGGGCTGGATCATCATGATCACGCCGAGGGTCAGCACGTAGAAGAGCAGGATGCGCACGGGCACCGAGTTGATCGCCTTGGGGATGACCTTCTTGGGGTTCTGCGCCTCACCGGCGGTGATACCGATGACCTCGATGCCGCCGAAGGCAAACATCACGATGGTGAAGGCGGCCAGGAAGCCCATAAATCCACCGGCGAAGAACCCGCCGTGATCAAAGAGGTTCGCCAGGCCCGCGGCGTTTTCGCTCTGGTTCCCCAGGCCGAAGACGATGATCGCGATGCCACCGGCAATCATGCCGATGATGGCCACGATCTTGATCAGCGCAAACCAGAATTCCAGCTCACCAAACACCTTGACCGAGATCAGGTTGACCGCGGCGATGAAGAAGATCAGCGCCAGGATCCAGATCCAGCGGTCCACATCGGGGAACCAGAAGCCCATATAGACAGAGAAGGCCGTGACATCCGCCAGGGCGACCACAAACATTTCAAACGTGTAGGTCCAGCCGGTCAGGAAGCCGGCGAAGGGGCCGATGTAGCGCGAGGCATACTGTCCGAACGAGCCCGAGATGGGGTGGCGCACGGCCATCTCACCGAGGGCACGCATAACCATGAAGACCGCCGCGCCGCCGATCATATAGGCGATCAGCACCGCGGGTCCGGCGGTCTTGATTGCCGCCGAGGAACCGTAGAACAGACCGGTCCCGATCGCCGAGCCGAGGGCCATGAATCGGATGTGGCGGGCGGTGAGGCCGCGGCGCATCACGCCGGGGGCTCCGGCGCTCGCGGGCGGCGCGAGCGGGGTTTTCGGTTCGGCGCTCATTGGGCAGCCTTTCGTTGGATCAGGCCGGTAGCGGCCTCAAGAATCAGGAGGGCGGCGAGCCGGATGGTCCGGCTATCCGCGGTGTCTGCGGTGGCATCGATCTCGGTGATATCGAGCGAGCGTACCCGCGTATCCCGGGCCAGTGCCCGGGTGAGGCGACGCAGTTCATGCGCCTGTAATCCACCCGGCACCGATGCCGGGCAGGCCGGGGCTACGCTGCGATCGCACACGTCCACATCCACATCGATGTGCACGGGTCCGCCCGCAGCACCCGCGATGGCCAGGGCCTCGTGGGCGATGTCCTGCGGGGTGCGATCGTGGAGCGCATCGCGGTGAATCACGGTGATGCCCAGTTCGCGGGCCCGCTCACGGTAGGCGCGGGAGTTAGCGAAGTCGGCGATGCCGATCTGGACCACCCGGGTGCCCTCAAGGCCCGCCTGGATGAGGCGGCGTACCGGGGATCCGTTACTCACTCCGTCGCGCAGGTCATGGTGCGCATCGATCGTGATCAGCCCGGCGGTGGCAAGGTTATCGCCAAATCCCCCGAGTGCGGCCGGAACGGTGGCCGCATTGTCTCCGCCCAAGCTTATGAGCAGTTCGGTGTCGGAGGCCAATTCGCGCAGGGTGCGAATGGCCGAAGCCTCCCCCTCCGGGGTGTCCGGATCGGCGAGGTTTCCGTCGTCCACCAGGCGCAGCGCCTCCTCGATCACGATGTCGGTTGCGCCATCGAGACTGACGCTGTGTCCCGAGTAGCGCCGCAGCGCGTCTCGGATGGCGTCGGGGGTGTGCTGCGCGCCGGTGGGCGAGAGCGAGGTGCGCCACGTGGGCACACCGACAATGGCCAGGTCGGCGACTCTGCCGCCCGGCAGCGATCCACGGGAGGGCCAGGCGCCAGTGCGAGGCCAGAGCGGATCATCGTGCAGGGATGGGGTACTCATTCCCCGACCGTACCGCGGGAATTCCCTCGGGGTGTACGGGGTGCATGCTCACTTGTGTCTGGCCTGTCAGACGTCGCGCCGAGGGGTTTTCGCGGATCGGGAACGGACCGGGAGCGGCTCGGCAGTCGTCACGATCAGTCCGGGTTTCGTCACGGGTCTGGAATACCAGACAATTGCGGCACGGGTCGGGTTGGCCTTTTGCCGCCGGTGCGCTCAAATCAGATCATGAGCATCACACAGACCATCACCCTCGGCGCGCAGACCCTCACCATCAATGACGTGGTTCGGGTTGCCCGCGAAAATGCCCGTATCGAGATTGCCCCGGAGGCCGCGGTTCGGATCCGCGCGGCGCGGGACGTGATCGAGGAGCTGGCCAACGATACCCGCCCGCACTACGGCGTTTCCACCGGTTTCGGGGCGCTTGCTAACGTGCAGATCCCGACCGAGAAGCGCGCCCAGCTGCAGCGCAGCCTGGTGCGCTCCCACGCCGCCGGCACCGGTGCCGAGGTCGAGCGAGAGGTCGTGCGCGCGCTGATGCTGCTGCGTCTGAACACCCTCGTTTCCGGACACACGGGGGTGCGCCTGGAAACCGCCGAAGCCTACCGTGACGTGCTCAACGCGGGCATCACCCCGGTGGTGCACGAGTACGGTTCGCTGGGCTGCTCGGGAGATCTGTCCCCGCTCGCCCACTGCGCGCTCGCGGTCATGGGCGAGGGCGAGGTGGACGGACCCGATGGTCGCCGTCAGGACGCCGCCGAGGCCCTGGCCGCGGCCGGAATCACCCCGGTGGTACTGGCCGAAAAGGAGGGTCTGGCGCTGATCAACGGCACCGACGGCATGCTCGGCATGCTCTCGCTGGCCCTGTTCGACCTGGCGAAGCTGGTCCGGGTCGCGGACATCGCGGCCGCCGCCAGCATCGAGGGCCTGCGGGGTACCGACGCGGTGTTCGCCCCCGATCTGCACGAGCTGCGTCCGCACCCCGGTCAGCGCGACAGCGCCGCGAACCTGCGCCGAGTCCTCGCCGACTCGGGGCTGATTCAGCGTCCGGTGGAGGGCCAGTTCACCCGGGTTCAGGACGCCTACTCGCTGCGCTGCTCGCCCCAGGTGCACGGGGCCGTGCGTGCAACGATGGCGCATGCAGAGAGCGTCGCGCAGATCGAGCTGGGTTCGGCCGTGGACAACCCGGTGGTCACCAGCGATGGACGGGTCGAGTCCAACGGAAACTTCCACGGGGCACCGGTGGGCTACGTGCTCGACTTCCTGGCGATCGCCGTGGCCGACCTCGCCAGCATCTCCGAGCGTCGCACCGACCGCTTCCTCGACACCTCCCGCAACCACGGCCTGCCGCCCTTCCTGGCCGCCGACCCGGGTCTGGACTCGGGCCTGATGATCGCCCAGTACACCGCCGCCGGCATCGTCTCCGAACTCAAGCGCCTCGCCGTGCCCGCCTCGGTGGATTCGATCCCCTCCTCGGCGATGCAGGAGGATCACGTGTCGATGGGCTGGGCCGCCGCCCGCAAGCTGCGCCGGGGAATCGACGGCCTGCGCCGCGTCCTCTCGATCGAACTGCTGGCCTCGACCCGCGCGCTGGACTTCCGCCTGAACGACGCACCCGAGCTGCGTCCGGGAGCCGCCACCGGTGCCGTTCACACCCTGTTCCGCACCCGGATCGCCGCCCCGAACACCGATGAGTTCCTCTCCCCCACCATCACCGCCGCCACCGAACTGGTGGAATCCGGCGCCGTTTTGGCCGCTGTGGAGGACGCCATCGGTCTGCTTGACTAGGCTGGAGATAACCTCCGTTCGATGACGACCGGGGAGATCCATCGGTTTGGGGAGTGAAACATGGTTGGCGAAGCATCGAGGGTACCCGCGGCGGAACAGACGCTGCAGATCCTCACCCTGCTCTCCACCCAGCGCGGGCCCCTGCCCGCCTCGATGATTGCGACCCAGCTGGATCTGCCCCGCTCGAGCGTCTACCACCTGCTCAACGTGCTGGTGCGCAACGGTTTTGTGCTGCACCTGGCCGAGGAGAAGCGCTACGGACTCGGGGTCGCCGCGGCGGCCCTGAGCTCGGCGTATGCGCGCCAGGAACCGCTGTCCCGGCTCGGCCGTCCGCTACTCGCGGGGCTGGTGGACCGTGTGGGGGCCAGCGCGCACCTCGCGGTGCTGCACGGGCGCGATGTCCTCTACATCGTGGAGGAACGTGCCCGCAATGCCCCCTCGCTGGTCACCGATGTGGACGTGCGCCTACCCGCCCCGCTGACCGCCACCGGGCGCGCGATCCTCGCCGGGATGCCCCCGGCCCAGGTGCGAGCCCTGTTCCCGGACAAGGAATCCTTTGTATCCCGCGGCGAAGGCCCCGACGAGATCACCCGCTACGGCCGGCTGCGCGAGGTCCTCGGCCAGGTGCAGCGCCGCGGCTACGCGACCGAGGAGGGATCGGTTAGCCCGGGCCTGTCCTCCGTCGCCTGCGCGGTCCACGACCACCGTGGCTGGCCGGTCGCGGGCCTCGCGGTCACCTTCCCCGCGAACTCGGTGGACCCGACGGCCATCGCCGGCCTGGTTGAGCAGGTGCAGAACACCGCGGACACCCTCACCCAGCGCATCTACGGCCGCACCTCCTAGTCCCACACGAGGAGCGGGCCGACTGGGGTGCAGCTCCCCGGTCGGCCCGTGATCGTTCGCGGATCCCTATTCCCCTGTTATCCGCGAACGCGTAATCCGGCGTGCCAGACCGCGCGGGTCAGCGGCATGCCGGGACGATACGCCAGGTGGGTCACCGAGGGCGCATCGAGTATCTGAAGGTCGGCGCGAGCCCCCACCGTGAGCTCGCCCACTCGAGGTTTACCGGGTCGGTCAATGTGTCGGCCCAGCGCCCGAGCACCGCCGTGGGTGGCCGCGCGTACGGCCTCGGCCACGGTCAGCCGCATCTGCAGCACCGCGGTGGCCACGGCGAATCCCATCGAGGATGTGTAGGAGGTTCCCGGATTCGCGTTGGTCGCGATGGCCAGGTGAGCCCCCGCATCCACCAGCTGTCGGGCGGGGGCCAGCGGCATGCGGGTCGAGAGGTCGCAGGCGGGCAGGACCGTGGCGACGGTGCTGGATCCGGCCAGCAGGTCCACGTCCGCATCGGTCAAGAACCCCAGGTGGTCCACGCTGAGCGATCCGTATTCGACCGCCAGGCGGACGCCCGGACCATGCCCGAGCTGGTTTCCGTGGACGTGGGTTGCCAGCCCGCGGGCACCCGCAGCCTCCAGGATGCGCCGGGTTTCGGTCTCGTCGAACGCGCCGGTCTCGCAGAAGACGTCGACCGCGCTGACGATGTCGGCCACCGCATCCAGCATCTCGCCGGTCACCAGGTCCAGGTACGCGGCCCGGTCACTTCCGGCGGGCACGACGTGGGCACCGAGGAAGGTGACCTCATCCACGTGCCGGGCGGCGATCAGGGCGGACCGTCGCTCATCGGCCACCGTCAATCCGTATCCGGTTTTGGTTTCCAAGGTGGTGGTGCCTCCGTCGTAGGCTTCCTCCAGGTGCCGGATGAGCCCACGTTCAAGCTCGGCGTCGGAGGCTGCACGGGTGGCCTCGACGGTCACGTTGATGCCGCCGGCGGCATATGATTCTCCGGCCATCCGCGCCTCGAACTCTGCGGTCCGGTCTCCGGCAAAGACGAGGTGGGTGTGCGAGTCGACCCAGCCGGGTAGTGCCGCGCGCCCCTCAGCTTCGTAGCGTTCGTCGGCGGCGGGGGCGTCGGCGGCGAGGCCGGTCCAGGCAACCAGCCCGTCCTCGATCACCACCGCCGCATCGTGCAGGCGACCGCCGGGATGCTCCGGATCGTGGGTGGTTAGCTCGCCGATGCCGGTGATCAGGGTGCTCATGTTCGCTCCTCCCGAGCGGTTCGGATGTGGGGGCTACGGCCCCCACATCCGAGATGCTGGCTAGTTGCCGGTGTTACGGATTTTCGGTTCCATCGGGATGTGGACTCCGCGTTCGGCTGCCACGTCCACGGCCCGCTGATAGCCGGCGTCCACGTGTCGAATCACACCCATGCCCGGGTCGTTGGTCAGCAGACGCGAGAGGCGCTCGGCGGCCAGCGGTGTACCGTCGGCCACGGATACCTGGCCCGAATGAATCGAGCGACCGATGCCCACGCCACCCCCGTGGTGAATCGACACCCAGGTGGCACCCGAGGATGCGGCGGTCAAGGCATTGAGCAGCGGCCAGTCGGCAATCGCGTCCGAGCCGTCGGCCATAGATTCGGTCTCGCGGTAGGGCGAGGCGACCGATCCGGAGTCGAGGTGGTCGCGGCCGATCACGATCGGGGCGCTGACCTTGCCCTCGGCCACCAGCTCGTTGAAGCGCACCGCGGCCTTGGCACGATCGCCGTAGCCGAGCCAGCAGATACGCGCGGGCAGGCCCTCGTACTCGACGTGCTCCTGGGCGGCGCGGATCCAGCGGTGCAGGTGCTCGTTTTCGGGGAACAGCTCAAGCATGGCCTCATCGGTGACCCGAATGTCCTCGGGATCGCCGGAGAGCGCAACCCAGCGGAACGGCCCGAGTCCCTCGCAGAACAGCGGACGAATGTAGGCCGGGACGAATCCGGGGAACTCGAATGCGCGGTCGTAGCCGCCGTGGCGGGCCTCGTCGCGGATGGAGTTGCCGTAGTCGAAGACCTCGGCACCGGCGTCCTGAAATTCCACCATCGCCTTGACGTGTGCGGCCATCGAGGCGCGGGCGTCGATCGTGAAGGTCTCGGGATCGGCGGCGGCGCGCTCGGCCCAGTCGGCGACGGTGTAGCCGACTGGAAGGTAGGAGAGCGGGTCGTGGGCGGAGGTCTGATCGGTGACGATATCGATCGGAATACCGCGGCGCAGCAGCTCGGGGAACACCTCGGCGGCGTTGCCCACGAGGCCCACCGAGAGGGCGGTGCGGTTTTCCTTGGCCTCGAGCACGAGTTCGAGGGCGCGGTCGATGTCGGTCTCGACGCGGTCGAGGTAACGCTTACCGGCGCGACGGTTCAGGCGGTCGATGTCGACGTCGACGATCAGCACAGCCCCGCCGTTCAGGGTGACCGAGAGCGGCTGTGCGCCGCCCATGCCGCCACAGCCGCCGGTGAGGGTCAGGGTGCCGGCGAGGGTGCCGCCGAAGCGCTTTTCGGCGATCGCGGCGAAGGTTTCGTAGGTGCCCTGGAGAATGCCCTGGGTACCGATGTAGATCCAGGATCCCGCGGTCATCTGGCCGTACATGGTCAGGCCCTCGGCCTCCAGGCGGCGGAACTCGGGCCACGTTGCCCAGTCGCCGACGAGGTTGGAGTTGGCGATCAGCACGCGCGGTGCCCACACGTTGGTGCGGAAAACGCCGACGGGCTTGCCGGACTGCACCAGCAGGGTTTCATCGTCATCGAGGTTGGTGAGTTCGCGGGTGATCGCGTCGAAGCTCGCCCAGTCGCGTGCGGCCCGGCCGGTGCCGCCGTAGACGACGAGGTCGTCGGGGCGTTCGGCTACCTCGGGGTCGAGGTTGTTGTGCAGCATGCGCAGCACGGCTTCGGTCTGCCAGCTTTTTGCGGTGATCTCGGTACCTCGCGCCGCGCGAACCGGACGTGCCCCAGGGAGTGCCATGTTGAAGACCTTTCGTTGTCTGCCTGACCCAATCCAACCGGTCCCGCACCCCCGGAACAATGCCCACCCCGGCCGGTCTGTCTGGGGTGCCAGACCTCCCCAGAGTGGGGAAGCTCGGTCACGGATCCGTCGGGGATGAAACGAGGGTCCGGCTGCAGCAACGGACAAAACCCCCGAGACCGTCTGGTCTCGGGGGCTTTGTGTTGAAGCTGGAAGTTACTTCTTCTCGCCCTGGGCGGCCACGGCGGCGGCACCGGCAGCGGCGGCCTCGGGGTCGAGGTACTCGGCGGCACCGATCGGCTTGAGGTCGGCGTCCAGGCGGTACACCAGTGGGATACCGGTCGGGATGTTCAGCTCGGCGATCTCGTCATCCGAGATGCCATCGAGGTGCTTCACGAGTGCACGCAGCGAGTTGCCGTGGGCGGTGACCAGGACGGTCTTGCCCGAAACCAGCTCGGGGGCGATGGTGCCCTCCCAGTAGGGGAGCATGCGCTCGATGACGTCCTTGAGGCACTCGGTCTCGGGGATCTCACCATCGATGTCGGCGTAGCGCGGGTCGTGGGCCTGCGAGTACTCGGCGTCCGCGGCCAGCGCGGGCGGCGGTACGTCGAAGGAACGACGCCAGGTCTGGAACTGCTCGGGGCCGTACTCGGCGAGGGTCTGGGCCTTGTCCTTGCCCTGGAGCGCACCGTAGTGACGCTCGTTCAGACGCCAGGAGCGGGTGACCGGGATCCAGGCCAGGTCCGCCTTGTCCAGGGCGATGTTGGCGGTCTGGATGGCGCGGGTCAGCACCGAGGTGAACAGCACGTCGGGGCGCAGACCGGATTCGGTCAGCAGCTCGCCGGCGCGGGCGGCCTCGGCAACACCCTGGTCGCTCAGGCGAACATCGACCCAACCGGTGAACAGGTTCTTCTGGTTCCAGTCACTGTTACCGTGACGCAGCAGGATAAGGGTATAGGGCTCAGTCATGACACCAGTCTATCGAGGCCCCCGTCGACACGGGGAAAATTTGGCGTGCACGGATACCCGTATGCGGGTGTCGTGGATGCACTACGCTCGGCGGCCGCCGATGCGCGGCAGGCGCGGGATGTCGGCGACCGAGCCGGCGTCACTCGGGACAATGATTTCCTGGGCGGCAGCCAGCCACCCGGGTTCCTCGTTTTCCCCAACGGGACGCGCAACCTCCAGCTCGATGGCGGGGTCCACGGCACGGCGAATCAGGCCGAGGGCGATCGGACCAAACTCATAGTGGTTGGCCACCGAGGTGACCTTACCCACAATGCGTGGTTCACCGTCGCGGAAAGCGCGGATCTCGGCACCGGGTTCGGGCAGGAAGCCCTCCGAACCGTCCAGGTGCAGCTGGACAAATCGGCGCGGCGGGTGGCCGAGGTTGTGCACCTTGGCGATGGTTTCCTGACCGCGGTAGCACCCCTTGTTGAGGTGCACGGCGGAGCGCAGCCAGTCGGTCTCATGCGGGATCGCGTGATCGTCGACCTCGCTCAGCTCTCGCGGACGCCACGCGGCAACCCGCAGCGCCTCGGCCGCGAGCGAACCGGCGGCCGGGTGCGCGGCGGCGACCTCGGCCAGGGCCGAGCGCGGCACAAGCACCTCACGCCAGGTGAAGTCCACTCCCGGGTGAGTTTCCGGGCGGGAGTACTGCCAGCCCCCGTCTACCACGTGGGTCCACGGGTCGCGCCAGATCAGCGGCACACCGTTCGGTGCGGCGGCGGGCAGCGCTTCGAGGGCAATGCCACCGTCTCGCTCCAGCAGGCCGATCACCGCGAGGTCTTCGGTGCGGTCCAGGATCTCCACCCGGGCGCGGAATCGCATCTTGAGCAGCCAGGACACCAGAGCCTCGGCCGAAGAAGACTCCGGCAGCAGCCACAGCGACACCCCATCATCGATGAGGCCGGCCGCATGCTCGATCCGCCCCTGCGGGCTGAGCACCAGGGTCTCCCCCGAATCGCCCACGGCCAGGGCGGTGACCAAACCCGAGGTGATCGAGTTCAACCAGGTCAGTCGGTCCTCGCCCCGCAGTTCAAGAACGGTGCGGGTGGACAGGTCCACCAGCGCCTTGCCTGCATCCAGCACGCGCTGCTCCCGCAACGGATTGCCGTAGTGCGCGGGCACGCCGGGGTCGCCCGGTCCGCGTGTTGCCTCGGTGATCGCCCGGTCCGCGTGACCCGCCGGCGTGGAATCCGCGGTAAACGCATCCGACGGTGCCACGGCCTCGGGCACAATCGCGCCGGGCAGTGAGGCAAACGGGGTCCGCGGGAGCGAGGTCACCTAGTCGACCTTCGCGAGACGTGCGGACGCGTGCGAGGTCAATTCCTGACCCAGCGCGGCGATGTCCCACGCCCAGAGCAGGTGGTTGTCCACCAGCCCATACATCCGCGTCGCCGCGGTGTAATCCTTGCTTCCGGCCGCACGCAGCACCGCATCGGTCGCCAGATCGATCCGCGGGCCAACGATCTGGCCCAGGTACAGCTCGCTCACGCCATCCGGGTGGATGATCGAGGCTTGAATATCGAAACCGCCGGCGTCATTACGCAGGGTCTCGACGCTCTCGGCATCGGTATAGGGGGCATCCGCGCGGGCGGGCAGCATTGCCGGGCCGGCGTCACCGGGGGTCAGCGGACGGTGCAAACGCCAGTAGCCGGTCTCCGCCGCGAGCGGCAGAATCTCAGCCACGGTCTCCGACGGGTCGGCGGCATCCGGATCCACGGAATCAACATCTGCGGAATCGGCATCGGCGTCCGCTGCCACATCGGCAAACCCGACAACGCCGGGGGCCGCGGGCTCTCCGCCAAGAATCCAGGCCTGCGAGCTGTAGTTCAGGTACGACTGTCCGTCGTGGCTGAAGCTCACCCGCTGACGAAATTCACGCTCCACCCGCTCATCACCCACGGGATAGGACAGCACGCCGGTGCCCTCCCAGACGCCGAGCAGCCAGGACAGCGGAACGATCTCGGCCGGCAGACCGGTCGGAATTTCAATCATTCGAGAACCTAGCGCTGACCGCGGTACAGGTTGTACACAACGACGCCTGCCGTGTAGACAATCGCCAGCGATGCCAGGCAGAGCAGACCGATGAAAAACAGTTCAAGTGCGAGCATGGCTCCAGTCTATCCCGCAGCCCGCGAGGATCAACCTTCTTACCCGATCGAAATCCGGCTAGGCGGCGGGGAGTAGCTTGCCGATCCCCATCAGCGCACTCATCACACCAAGAATCACGACGGAGCCGGCGATGCTGATGGTGACGCGGTCGATGAAGCCGGTCTTTCGGCCGCCGCGCAGCTGAATGACAAAACTCAGCATGGTGACCACGGCCAGTGCCACGGCAAGCCAGGAGAAGGCGGTGACGCCGGGGGCGAAGATCCAAATCAGGATCGCCGCAACCAGGGAAACTACCCACACCACAACGATGTCACGGCGGCGCGGCAGGGCAACCTGATCAAATTGGCTCATTCTGCCATTGTGCCTGATCACCCGCCCGGGCACCATTCCAAACGCCCGATCCTCAGCTTCGCAGCCACGCCCCAGCCGGGTATGGTCCCGAGTTCCCCGGAAGAAACAGTAGGATAGCCCTACATCTTTGGCGGAGGAACCCGTGGCACGACTCTTGATTCTGACCAGTCAGACCGACACCGAGGTGTTACCCGCGCTCGGGCTGCTGCAACACCGGGTGCGTCAGGTACCCGCCCGCGCCGACCAGGTCATGGCCGGTGTCGAGGCCGATGTCCTGGTGGTGGATGGCCGCCGCGACCTGGCCTCCGCCCGTGCGCTGTGCAAGATCCTGCACTCGGGATTCGCCGAGATTCCACTGCTTCTGGTCCTCACCGAGGGCGGCCTCTCGGTGGTCACCTCCGACTGGGGTGTCGACGATTTGCTGCTGGACGGGGTGGGCCCGGCCGAGCTGGACGCCCGCCTTCGACTGTGTATCGGACGCACGCCCGCGCCCACCGTGGCCTCGCCGCTGCAAACCTCCGGCGTGACCATCGACGAATCGTCGTACTCCGCCCGCGTTCAGGGAAGACCGCTGGATCTCACTTATAAAGAATTTGAGCTCCTGCGGTTTTTTGTTGGAAACCCGGGCCGAGTGTTCACCCGCGAACAGCTTCTGAGCGAGGTGTGGGGCTACGACTACTTCGGTGGCACCCGCACCGTCGACGTACATATTCGACGCCTGCGCGCCAAGCTGGGTGACATGGAGCAGCTGATCGTGACCATCCGCAACGTTGGGTACCGTTTCAACCTCGCCGAAGAGGGCACCGGGGAGGACGCGTGAACCGCCAGATCCGTACCAACCGCGATGCGGGAGAGATCACCGAGGCGCTTGAGACACTGATCCGGCACGCGCAGGAGGCCGACAATCAGCCCCCGTTCAATGATCAGTCCCGCCTCGCGCTGGCCGCCGGAACCGCCCGTCTGGCGACCCTCGAAGACAACGAGGAAACCCTGCTGGGTGCCGCAATCATCGACGGCGTGGGCTTCGAGGCGGTTATCGATCCGGCCCACCGCGGCCACGGCCACGGCACCGCCCTGATCGGCGAGGTTCTGGCAGGAAACTCTGGGGCAGGTCTGGTCTCGGCCTGGGCTCACGGCGATCACCCGGCCGCCGCCGCCCTGGCCCGCACCCACGAATTTGAGCGTGCACGCGTGCTGTACCGGCTGGAGCGCGAGCTGGAACCCGAGGCTCCGGGCCCGGTGACGATCGATCCGCTGATCTCCACGTTCCGTGCCGAACGCGACGCCGACGACTGGGTCACCCTGAATGCCCGGGTTTTCCGCGACCATCCCGAGCAGGGTGCCCTGCTGCGCGCAGACCTCGACGCCCGCACCCACGAGGACTGGTTCGACCCCGAAAACTTCCTGCTGGTGCGCGATGAAACCGGTCATCTGATCGGCTACAACTGGCTGAAGGTGATTCCCGGCGACACCGACGGGGAAATCTACGTCCTCGGTGTGGCCCCGGAAACCGCCGGTCAGGGCCTGGGCAGACGCCTGATGAACGCCGGACTGGCGCGTTTTGGCGAGCTGGGTCTGACCACCACCAGCCTGTATGTGGACGACTCCAATCCGGGGGCGCTGGGCCTCTATCGCTCGATGGGTTATGAGACCGACACGATCGACGTGCAGTACCACCGTCCACGGGTTTAGATTCGCTACGAAGTTTTCACAACGTTCACAGATTTCCCGCGCGGCGCGCTAAATAACCTGCCAAGATGGGGAAATGGCTGAAGAAAACGTGGCTCTCTATAGCGGACTCGGCGGCGACGATGATGACTTCGACGCGGTACTGGACGAATCCGACCCCTCGCTCCCCGAGGAGCGTTACCTCGACCGCGAGCTGAGCTGGCTCGCGTTCAACCAGCGTGTCCTGGAGCTGGCCGAAGATGCCTCGCTTCCGGTGCTGGAGCGGGCAAACTTCCTCGCCATTTTCGCCTCCAACCTGGACGAGTTCTTCATGGTGCGCGTCGCCGGTCTCAAGCGGCGCATCCTGACCGGCCTGGCCGTGCCGACCAACGTGGGTCGCTCCCCGGCAGACGTGCTGAACGATATCTCCATTGCCGCCCACGAGCTGCAGGAGCGTCATGCCCGAGCCTGGCGCGACCTGGTATCCCCGGATCTTGCCCGGGCGGGTATCAGCGTGGTCACCTGGGAGGATCTGGATGAGGCCGATCACGGCCGAATCGACAACTACTTTGCCGATCAGCTGTTCCCGATCCTGATGCCGCTCGCGGTGGACCCCGCCCACCCGTTCCCCTATATTTCGGGGCTCTCGATCAACCTGGCCGTGCGGATCCGCAACACCAAGACCGGTCGCCAGGAATTTGCCCGGCTCAAGGTGCCGCAGATGCTGCCGCGCTTCATCCGGGTGGACCCCACCGAGACGCTGCGTTCGGCGCGGTTCATCTCGCTGGAGGACGTCATTTCCAGCCACCTCGGCGACCTCTTCCCGGGCATGGAGATCCTCGAACACCACGTGTTCCGGGTGACCCGAAACGAGGACGTGGTGATCGAGGAGGACGAGTCCGAGAACCTCATCCAGGCCCTCGAACGCGAGCTGCTGCGTCGCCGCTTCGGGCCGCCGATCCGGCTCGAGGTCAGCGCCGATATGGACCCGGTCACCCTGGGCCTGCTGGTGCGCGAACTCGACATCACCGATCAGGAGATCTACCGTCTGCCGGCACCGCTGGACCTGGGCGGGCTGTTTAGCCTGGCCGGGGCCGACCGTCCGGACCTGCACTACCCCAAGCGCCTGCCCACCACGGCCGCCGCACTGGCCCCCTCGGATTCCAACAGCAAGGTCGACTTCTTCGAGGTCATCGCCCGCGGCGACGTGCTGCTGCACCACCCGTATGAGTCCTTCGCGACCAGCGTCCAGGCCTTCCTGGAGCAGGCGGCCTCGGACCCGCACGTGCTGGCAATCAAGCAGACCCTGTATCGCACCTCGGGCGACTCCCCCATCGTGGAGGCCCTGATTCGCGCGGCCGAGGCCGGCAAGCAGGTGCTCGCGCTGGTTGAGGTTAAGGCGCGCTTTGACGAGCAGGCGAACATCACCTGGGCGCGCAAGCTGGAAAAGGCCGGCGTGCACGTGGTCTACGGTCTGGTCGGGCTGAAGACCCACTGCAAGCTTGCCCACGTCATCCGTGAGGAAAACGGATCGCTGGTGTCCTACAGCCACATCGGTACCGGAAACTACAACCCCAAGACCTCGCGTATCTACGAGGACTTCGGGCTGCTGACCGCCGACCCGCAGGTTGGCCGTGACCTCACCCGTCTGTTCAACGAGCTCTCCGGCTACGCGATCGAGAAGAAGTTCAAGCGCCTGCTGGTGGCACCGCTGCACCTGCGTAAGGGACTGCTGAAGCACATCGACACCGAGCGTCGCAACGCGCTTGAGGGCAAGCCCAGCGGCATCCGGATCAAGGTCAACTCGATCGTGGATGAGGCCATCATCGACGCGCTGTACCGGGCCAGCCAGGCCGGAGTTCCGGTTGAGGTCTGGGTGCGCGGCATCTGCGGGCTGATGCCGGGTGTTCCCGGGCTTAGCGAAAACATCCGGGTGCGCTCGATCCTCGGTCGCTATCTGGAGCACTCGCGCATCTTCTCGTTTGTCAACGATGGCGATCAGCACCTGTTCATCGGCAGCGCCGACATGATGCACCGCAACCTGGATCGCCGCGTCGAGGCCCTGGTGCGCCTGGTGGATCCCGGTCACATCGCCGAGATCACCGAGCTGTTTGACCTGGCCATGGACGACCAGACCGGAGCCTGGGATCTGCAGGCCGATGGTGAGTGGATCCGGCATGCGTTCGACGACACGGGTGCGCCGCTGGATGATCTGCAGGATAAGCTGTTGCAGCAGATTACCCATCGTCGACGTCCGAGGAACCGTAGGTGAACAAAGCCGTATATGCCGCCGGAGCCCTGTGCTGGCGCCTGATCGAGGGCAAGGTCCATGTCCTCGTCATCCACCGCACTGCCTATGGGGATGTCACCATCCCCAAGGGCAAGGTAGATCCCGGCGAAACCCTTCCGCAGACGGCCGTCCGCGAAATTGGTGAGGAGACCGGCCTGTCGGTCAACCTCGGAGTGCCGCTCGGGATGAGCCGCTACCTGCTGCCCTCGGGCAAAACCAAGGTGGTGCACTACTGGGCGGCGTTTGTCAGCGATGAGGCGATCCGCACCTCACAGTTCCGCCCGAACCGCGAGGTGGCGGCCATCGAATGGGTCACCCTGAAGAAGGCGCGCACCTATCTCACCTACGCACACGATGTCGAAATCGTGGACGTGTTTGAGAAGCTCGTGGCCGAGGGTGTGACCCACACCTTCTCAATCACGGTGCTGCGCCATGCCAAGGCGGCCTCCCCCTCCGCGGGGGACGGCACCGATGCCGGGCGTCCGTTGACCCCGCGCGGGCTCGACCAGGCCCAGGCGGTGGTTCCGATGATCGCCGCGTTTGGACCGCGAAAGATCGTCACCAGCGACGCCGTCCGCTGTGTCACCACGGTTGCCCCGCTTGCAGCAGCCACCGGGATCACCCCCAAACGCAGTGGCAAAATCAGCCAGGACGCCTTCGAGGAGGACCGCGCGGACCCGCGCAGCATCATCGGCAAGCGTGTCAGCGCCGGCAAAAACGCGGTGATCTGCTCACACCTGCCCCTGGTTCCCGAGCTCCTGCGCGAGATCGCGCTAGCCACCGGCAGCGTGACCGGCAGCTACATCCGTTCGGCCGCAGACCTCGCCCCGGGCGACTTCTCGGTGGTCCACCTCTCGGCCACCAACCCGAGTTCGGGCATCATCTCGATCGAGACCCACCCCAATCCGGTCTAATCTTCACCAAGCTCATAGCCCGCGTCATCTCGATGACGCGGGCTATGTCGTGCATCTAGGATGTACCGGCAACGGCCGGATTCCTACCGTTAGGTAAACGCTCGGCAAGATCGTAAAAATGGCCGCCGCGAGATCACGCGGTGCGGCACCAACCGTTCACCCGAGTTAACCTCCCGTTCACCAACGCGCGGCATGCTTGTCACTATCGCGGCATAGCCTCGGCGGTGAGCCGACAGCAGGCTCGCCCCGAATCCACTATGAATGGAAGTACCCGTGAAGTTTTCTTCGGTAGCGCGCGTCTCGGTTGTCGCCGCGATCACCGCCCTCGCCCTCACCTCGTGTGCAGCGAACGAGGGCTCGCCCTCGGCATCCGGGTCGGCCTCCGACTCCCCCGCGGCCAGCAACCTCTCCGGTGAGCTTGTCGGCGTTGGCGCTTCGAGCCAGGGCACCGCTCAGACCACCTGGGGTGCCGGTTTCCAGACCGCCAACGAGAAGGTCACCGTGAACTACGACCCGTCCGGTTCGGGTGCTGGCCGTAAGGCCTTCATCGCCGGTGGCGCCGCATTCGCCGGTAGCGACTCGGCCCTCTCGGATGAGGAGCTCGCCGGTTCCTTCGGTACCTGCAAGGCAGACACCAAGGCCATCGACATCCCCGTCTACATCTCCCCGATCGCCGTGATCTTCAACGTTGACGGAGTCAAGGACCTGAACCTGGACGCCGCCACCCTGGCCGGCATCTTCTCGGGCAAGATCACCCAGTGGAACGACCCCGCGATCGTCGCCCTGAACAAGGACGCTAAGCTCCCCGACGCCAAGATCAACGCCGTGCACCGCTCGGACGCTTCGGGTACCACCAAGAACTTCGCCGACTACCTGAACCAGAACGCTCCCGACGTGTGGACCGAGAAGCCGGCTGACGACTTCCCGTACACCGGTGGCGAGGGTGCTCAGGGCACCTCGGGCGTGGTTGACGCCGTGACCAACGGCACCAACATGATCGGTTACGCCGACGCCTCGCGCGCCGGCAAGCTGGGCGTGGTCAAGGTCAAGGTTGGCGACAAGTTCGTCGGTTACTCGGCCGAGGCCGCAGCCGCCGTCGTCGCAGAGTCGCCGCTGGTTGAGGGCCGTGGAGCCAACGATCTGGCCATCAAGCTGGACCGCAAGACCACCGACGCGACCCACTACCCGATCGTCCTGGTCTCCTACGCCATCGCCTGCGAGACCTACAAGGACCCGGCTCAGGGCACCCTGACCAAGGCGTACCTCGAGTACATCACCTCCGAGGCCGGCCAGAAGGCTGCCGCCGAGAAGGCCGGAAACGCACCGCTGTCGGCTGACCTCTCCAAGAAGGTTGCTACCGCCGTCGGAAGCATCAAGTAACACCCCACATCACACTCGTCGTGGCCCGGCCTTTTGGCCGGGCCACGACGGCGAGACAAGGAGCCGAGGGCACCGTCGACTATGACCACTCAAACCGAACGGCCTAAACCCGTCATCCGTCTGGGTGACCGCGTTTTCGCCCGGAGTACCCTGATCGCTGGAAGCCTCATCCTCGTGGCCCTGGCCGCGGTGGCCATCTTCCTGATCGTTGAAGCAATCCCCGCCCTCGGCGCCGACACCACCGAGCTCAAGGGCTCCCCCTCAAACTTCTGGACCTACGTTGGTCCGCTCGCCTTCGGTACGGTCTGGGCCGCGTTCCTCGCCCTGTTGATCGCCGTTCCGCTGGCCGTGGGAATCGCACTGTTCATCTCCCACTACGCACCGCGCCGCCTGGCTCAGGGTCTCGCCTACGTGATCGACCTGCTCGCCGCCGTTCCCTCGGTGGTCTTTGGTCTCTGGGGCATCAAGGTCCTGGCTCCGGCCGTGCAGCCGGTGTACGCCTGGATGACCGACAACCTCGGTTGGTTCCCGCTCTTCTCCGGCCCGGTTTCGGGTACCGGACGCACCATCCTTACCGTCGCGATTGTGCTCGCCGTGATGATCCTGCCGATCATCACCGCGATGGCCCGCGAAGTATTCCTGCAGACCCCCAAGCTGCACGAGGAGGCCGCCCTGGCCCTCGGTGCCACCCGCTGGGAAATGGTCAAGATGGCAGTGCTGCCCTTCGGCCGCTCCGGCCTGGTGTCCGCCTCGATCCTTGGCCTCGGCCGCGCGCTCGGTGAAACCATGGCCGTCGCCATGGTTCTCTCGCCCAGCACCGTGATCTCCTTTGTGCTGCTGCAGTCCGAGAACCCCAACACCATCGCCTCGAACATCGCGCTGAACTTCCCCGAGGCCCACGGCACCGGCGTCAACGTGCTGATCGCGACCGGTCTGATCCTGTTCGTGATCACCTTCGCGGTGAACTTCATTGCTCGAGCCATCGTCGCGCGTCGTAAAGAATTCTCGGGAGCCAACTAATGTCCACCGTCGCCCCGATTGCTAACGCCCTCACCGCGGGCAAGCTCCCGCGCTACACGCCGGCCTGGGTCCTGCTGGGATCCGCGGTCATCATCACCGGTATCGCACTGCTGATGGGCAACCCCTCGATCCCCGGCATCGTGGTGGTCACCGCGGTCCTGTTTGTGGTCCTGGTGTACCTCCTCTCGCTGGTTGTGGAGGGCTCACGTAAGGCCAAGGACCGTCTGATGACCTCGCTGGTCACCCTGGCCTTCCTGCTCGCCCTGGTGCCGCTGATCTCGGTGGCCGCCACCACGATCGGCCTGGGCCTCGCCCGCTTCGACCTGGAGTTCTTCACCACCTCGATGCGCAACGTCACCGACGCCGGCGGTGGAGCGCTGCACGCGATCGTGGGAACCCTGCTGATCACCCTGGCCACCGCGATCATCTCGATCCCGATCGGTATCCTGACCGCCATCTACCTGGTCGAGTATGGCCGCGGCAAGCTGGCCAAGTGGATCACCTTCATGGTCGACATCATGATCGGTATCCCCTCGATCGTGGCCGGTCTGTTCGCCTACGCCCTGTTTGCACTGATCTTCGGTCCCGGCATCCGCCTGGGTATCGCCGGATCCATCGCGCTGTCGCTGCTGATGATCCCCGTGGTGGTGCGCTCGACCGAAGAAATGCTCAAGCTGGTTCCCAACGAGCTGCGTGAGGCCTCCCTCGCCCTGGGTGTTCCCAAGTACCTGACGATCCTCAAGGTGGTTCTGCCCACCTCGCTCGCCGGTATCGTGACCGGTTCGCTGCTCGCGGTCGCCCGCGTGATCGGTGAGACCGCGCCGCTGCTGATCGTGGCCGGATTCACCCAGTCGATGAACTACAACCTCTTCAGCGACCGGATGATGTCCCTCCCGCTGTTTGTGTACTCCTCGTACTCGCAGCAGGGTGCCGACCCGCAGCAGTTCCTCGACCGTGCCTGGACCGGCGCGCTCACCCTGATCCTGATCGTGATGGCCCTGAACCTCCTCGGTCGCCTGATCGCCCGCATCTTCTCCCCGAAGCTCTCCCGATAGAAACCCGAAGGAATAGTCCGTGTCTAAGCGCATCGAGGTCCGCGACCTCAACGTCTACTACTCCAAGTTCCGTGCCGTGGAGGGTGTCTCCCTGACCATTGAGCCGCGCAGCATCACCGCGTTCATCGGTCCGTCCGGTTGTGGCAAGTCCACCTTCCTGCGCACCCTGAACCGCATGCACGAGGTCATCCCCGGCGCCCGCGTCGAGGGCGAGGTGCTGATCGACGGTGACGACCTGTACGGCCCCGGCGTCGACCCGGTGCTCGTGCGCCGTCAGGTGGGTATGGTGTTCCAGCGTCCGAACCCGTTCCCGACCATGTCGATCAAGGAGAACGTGCTCGCCGGTGTGAAGCTCAACAACCGCCGCATCTCCAAGTCCGACGCCGACGACCTGGTGGAGAAGTCACTGCGCGGAGCCAACCTCTGGAACGAGGTCAAGGACCGCCTCGACCGTCCCGGCTCGGGCCTGTCCGGTGGACAGCAGCAGCGTCTGTGCATCGCCCGCGCGATCGCGGTCTCCCCGGACATCCTGCTGATGGATGAGCCGTGTTCCGCGCTGGACCCGATCTCGACCCTGGCGATCGAGGACCTGATGGAGGAGCTGAAGAAGGAGTACACGATCGTGATCGTGACCCACAACATGCAGCAGGCCTCCCGCGTCTCGGACAAGACCGCGTTCTTCAACATCGCCGGTACCGGCCAGCCCGGAAAGCTGATCGAGTACGACGACACCAACACGATCTTCACTCAGCCCAACGTCCAGGCCACCGAGGACTACGTTTCGGGTCGCTTCGGATAACCACGCACCCAGACCGCACAGGTCCAGGCGTCCAGGCCACCGAGGACTACGTTTCGGGTCGCTTCGGATAACCAACCACCACCATATGGCCATTACAGAATGCGCCGATTTCCCTCGGGGAGATCGGCGCATTTTGTCGTTTCAGCGCCCCCTCTCCAGGGGTCATAAAAGCGTTGATTATCGGCGATTTCGGGCAATGTATTCGATTGCGGGAACATAACGAGCATTCGTGGCTCAAACGTTATGAAAAATCCGCTATTTTCGACCTGAAATGTCCCCGGTTGCACGTATCTTTGAGATCAATCAATCACTTCTATTCCATGGGGGAATAATGGCAAAAATCTCGGGTCGCTGGGCTACCGCGGCCTCCGTCCTGTCTATCGGCGCACTGCTCGGTGTGGCCACCACCCTTCCGGCCTCCGCCGCACCGATTCCGGTGCCGTCGGTGAGTGCCTTCGCGGAGGATGAAGCCACCACACCCACGGTGGATCCGAGCACCACGCCCACCGATCAGACTCAGCCCAGCGAGGGTTCCGAGACGGAAACCGACACCTCCACGCCGAGCCCCGAGGTTTCCACCACACCCACCACTCCCGCGGCCCCCGAAGAGCCTGCCCAGCCCAGCAACGTCGCGGTTCCGACCGAGGATGAGGCCGCCACCGAAGACGAGGGCGAAGGCGAAGGCGAAGGCGAAGGTACCGAGCCTCAGAGGGAGTACGAGGAAGGTCCCTGGGGCGAATTTGAGGACGGACTTCAGGTAGTCCCAAACTGGTTCTTCACTGACGCCAATGGAAACGGCCTGCTCGACGTTGGTGAGACCTACGGAGTCACCTTCACGATCACAAATGTCACCGACATGGATCTGAAGAACCTGACTATCAACGCCATCCACCCGAGCTACCCATGGGACACCCCTGGCCCCAGCATCGCCGCAGGTGAAACGGTCGAGATGACCCAGACCAACGTGCTCGACCAGTACTATTTTGACTACACTGGATCACGAGACGAAGCATTCAACTACATCGGTGAGGCGTGGGTCATCCGAGGGATCTCCCCCAATGACAAGGGAGTTGTCAGCCCGATCCTAGCCCACCGGTTCCCCGTGCCCGACCTGGCTCCCTCCCTGAGCACCAGTGCAACCGTTACATCCACCACCGCACCCACACGTGCCGGCGATGTCATTACATATTCGGTAGCGGCAAAAAACACCGGCAACACCACCCTGGCAATTCCTGTTCTTGCCTCACCCGCACAGACGACTGCCGGAACCGGTTTCCGGAGCTTTGGCCCCGACGTCGAAAAGGGCATCCTTCCGCAGGGCACGACCACCCTCACCGGAAGCTACGTGGTGACCAAGACTGATGTGGCTCGTGGCGTCGTGAACATCTCAATCAACGCTACGTCCCAGAGTCAGAAGGAGGATTGGGTGCTTTCCCCGGCCCAGACTCTGACGGTCAAGCTTGACCCGACCACCGGTGGCGGCCTGGCCGAAACCGGTTCGGACCTGTCCTCGGTGGTGCCCGGCATCGCCGTCCTGGTCCTCGCCGCCGGCGTTGGCCTGCTCGGACTGCAGCGCCGTCGTTCCTCGGTAGACGCCCTCTAGTCTCCACTAGTAAAACAGCATCGCCCCCGAATCTGATTCGGGGGCGATGCTGTTTTGCTGCGGTGCGGGTCATGTATTTATCACCCGCATTAAAAGTAGGTGCCAGGCCGCAGAAACGCCTCTCGGCGGAAGGCCGCTCGCAGCGGCAAAAATTGGAGCCCGGGGTTTTGCGGCCCGGCTATGCCAGTGTACCAAAGTCCGTGGGACTGTGCCCCGCTCGGGGGAGGATTTCACTTAGAAATCCGCGAGTTGTGGCGTGTCTTCGCGCTACGCGAACAGGCACAAACGCGGATCGAGCCCTCCTCCGGGCGGCAGAAGCCAGCGGGGTTTTGCGCGAGCCGGCGCCGGGCTCGCTTCGCCCGCAACCGCATCCGAGGGCTAGTCCAGCGACTCGCTCCGCCACAGTTTGGAACACGCGGCCAACTCATCACCCAGCGTGCTGTAGCGCAGCGCCCGCCGGGTCAGGCCCTCGGCCCGTTCGGGATGGATCGGGTCGGCATCGTTAGCCAGCGAGACACAGCCCGCGGCGTTGATCCGACAGTACGCCGCCGCGCGATCCAGCGCGATTGCAAAGTCCCCGTCAAACACGCCGCGCAGGATCTCATCGGCCAGGGTCGTAATCTCCTCCACGTTGGTGGGGACCGCGGCACCGGCGATCACCGGATCGATGGTGGGAATAACCTCGGATCCACGGCGGAAGATAAGACTGGAGGTGTGCGGATCCTGACGGATCAGGGCCCGCAACAGGTAGATGCGCCAGAGCGCACCGGGGAGGCTGCGTGCGGGCGCGGTCGCCCACAGCTCGGCGAGGGTTTCGATTCCGTGGTTGTCGGTGTAGGCGACCAGACGGTCGAGAATGTCGGCGTCGGGATTCGCGCGCACACGCGAAAGCAGCGCATGAGCGGTCTCATGGGAGATCCGGCTGGTTTCGGCCGGATCACTCCCCCCGACAAACGTGCTGAACAGGTGTCCGGGGAACAGGGTGGGTTTGCGGAACTCGTTGACGGCTGGATCCTTTCACCGGGAGTGGACGCATAAAGTCGGTCTCCAGCGTACTCCGCGATCCCGGCGGGTGGTGGCGGCGAACACCCGGTTTGATCCGATAGACTGATGATGTTCGCTCGTTGGATTCTTCGAGCGTTCTCCCCTCGCACCGCATCACACTCGTGAATTCTGTGCGGGGTTGGGCCTGTAGCTCAGTTGGCAGAGCATCGGACTTTTAATCCGCGGGTCGAGGGTTCGAGCCCCTCCGGGCCCACCATTACCGAGCAGGTCGCCGCCCCACACGTTACCGTGTGGGGCTTTTTGCGCACCATATTTCGGATGTGATATTTCCTGCCGGCTGGAACATCGATTTAACAATTGAGAAATCGCTGGGCAATACGCGCTACCCAGGATAAGAACTGTACCTGTCACATGACAGGTATTAGGTTCTTGTTTTGGGAAGGCCGTACCCATGAGCATCACCGATTCCCCCGCCACCTACCGCCAGGAGCTGCGCCGCGGCGTGGGCCATTTCTCCTCGTTTGCCGCGGGATTCTCGTTTGTTTCGATCCTGACCACCGTGTTTCAGCTCTTCGGGCTGGGATTCGGGTTCGGCGGGGCCGCGTTCTTCTGGACCTGGCCGCTGGTGTTTGCCGGGCAGCTGCTGGTTGCCCTGAACTTCGCCCAGCTCGCCGCGCGTTGGCCGATCTCCGGGGCGATCTTCCAGTGGTCCAGCCGGCTCTCGGGCACCACGTTTGGCTGGTTTACCGGTTGGGTCATGATCATTGCGCAGACACTGACCGTGGCCGTGGCCGCGATCGCCGTCCAGGCGGTACTCCCCTCGATCTGGGACGGCTTCCAAATCATCGGCGGCCCCGGGGCCGACCCCTCACTCACCTCGGATACCGGAGCCCAGAACGCGGTCCTGCTGGGGGTGATCCTGCTGTTCATCACCACCGTCGTCAACATTCTGAGCGTGCGCATCATGGCCTTCGCCACCAGCGTCGGCGTGATCGTGGAGATCATCGGACTGATTCTCGTGGTGGCCGCGCTGTTCCTGCTGCCCGCCCGCAGCCCCGCCGTGGTTTTCACCACCGAGGGGGCGGCACCGTCGGACTCCCCCTATATCTGGGCGTTTCTGGCCTCCTCGCTGATGGCCGCCTACGTCCTGGTGGGCTTTGACTCCGCCGGGGAGCTTGCCGAGGAAACCCATGCGCCACGTAAGACCATCGCCAAAACCATCATCAACGCGGTGGTGGTCTCGGGACTCGGCGGTGCGCTGCTGATCATCGCGACCCTGGTGGCCGCCCCCAGCCTGTCAGACGGGAAGCTCGCCGCCGGAGGGATCGCCTACGTGGTGACCGAACGGCTCGGACCGGTGTTTGGCCGGTTGCTCCTGGTCGCCGTCGCGGTCGCGGTTTTTGCGTGCACCCTCGCCGTGCAGACCTCCGGATCGCGGATGATCTACTCGATGGCCCGCGAACGAGCGCTCCCCTTCTGGCGCACGCTGGCTCGGGTCTCCCCGCGCACCGGGACCCCGATCGCCACCAGCATCGTGATCGGGGTGGGCGCGGCGCTGGCCCTCGCCGTGAACTTCGGACACAACGCGATCTTCACCGCCCTGTCCAGCCTCTGTATCGCGATGCTCTACCTCGCGTACCTCGGCGTCACGGTCCCCCTCCTGTTTGCCCGTCTGCGTACCCCGCGGGACTGGCACTCGGGTGGGATCAATGAGGACGGAAAGCCCTTGTTTGCGCTGGGACGCTGGGGGCTGCCCCTCAATGTGCTGGCGGTGCTCTATCAGATTGCGATGGTGATCAACCTCGCATGGCCCCGCCCGGAAATCTACGACCTCACCGGGGAAACCTGGTGGTTGCAGTGGAGCGCGCTGCTGTTTATCGGGGCAACGCTGCTGGTGGGTGTACTGGTGCACCGCCGCAATCATGCACGTGACGGAGTCATCCGGCTCGGCCACCTGCCCACCACCGCGGAGATTGCCCTGAGTGATCTGGCCCTCACCGCCACGACGATCCCCACGGCGCCGACCGCTTCCGCAACGCCCGCTTCACCGGCCCCGACCACGCCCACTCAGGCGTAGCGGCCCACCTCAGAAAGTGACGGATTCATGACCTCCATCGCCCCCTTACACCTGACCGATCACGTGCACAACGCCCGTTCCGATGCCCGTTCCCGGGCCGCGCTTACCTCACCCTTTATGCCGTATCGGCCCGCGGCCTCCTCCCCGTTTATCCCGGCCGACGTGGATCCCGCGGCCCTCACCTGGGCGGAGACCGTGGCCCCCGGCGGATACACGCACCGGGTGCTGGCCCGCGGGACCCGGATTCGGTTCGAGGATCCCACCGGATCCGCCTGCGCGCACCTGCTGCTGTTCAACGCCGTAGCCCTCGGCGAGCGCCTCAACACCGCCGACACCGTGAAAATCCCCTGGCAGGCGTATCTGGGGACCGACCATCCGCTGCTCTCCGGCGACGGCCGTGTGCTCGCCACCATCGCCGCCGACACCTCGGGCCACCACGACGCCTTCTGCGGCACCACCACCGACCCGGCCACCCGGCAAAAGTACGGTGCTTCGGCCGCCGAAGGCCCCACGCCTTCGGGCCGCTCGCGCTTCCTACTGGCCGCCGCCAAGCACGGCCTCGATGCCCGGGATCTACCGCCCTCGGTCTCGCTGTTTCAGGGGGTACGAATCGACGGGGATGGTGCGCTGAGGTTCGTTGGCAGTGCCGGAGCGGGGACCCACGTGGACCTGATCGCCGAGATGCCGGTGCTGATTCTGGTAGCCAATGTGCCGCATCCGCTGGACCCCTCCCCCGACTACGCGGTCGGGCCGCTGCGCATCCACGCGTGGCGGGGCGATCCCACCGGCCCCGACGATGAGCGGTTTACCCGCACGCCCGAGCTCACCCGGGCCTACCTCAACACGATCGACTACGCACAGGCACAAGGACTCTGACCATGACATCGACTCCCCTCGCTATTCCAGCTTCCACCGTTCCGGTCGGCGCGGTCTTTGCCCCCGACACGGTCCTCGATCCCTCGGGGCCCCTGGCGGAGGGCCCCACTGTGCTGGACGACACGGTCGCCCCGCTCGGCCCCTGGTCGGGCATCGTTCGGGCCGGACAGACACTCACCATCGTGGATGTCGGAGGAAACCAGTCGGCGGACTTCCTGGTCTACAACGCCGCGAACACCGCCGAACGATACTCGGTCCCCGACACCCTCGCGGCCGCGGGCAACGCCTACCTGCGCACCGGTTCGTCGCTGTACTCCAGCGAGGGCCGGGTGTTGATGCGAGTGGTGGGCAACGAGATCGACCGTCAGGACACCATCGGAGGGGCCTGCTCCAAGGAGTCCAACACGCTGCGCTACGGCTTCCACACCGAGTATCAGCACGCGTGCCGGGAGAACTTCCTCACCGAGGGGGCTCGGTACGGGCTCGGGGTGCGCGATCTGGTGTCCAACATCAACTGGTTTATGAACGTTCCGGTCGAGGCCGACGGGGCGCTGGGAATCGTGGACGGGATGTCCGCCCCGGGCAAGCGGGTCGCACTGTACGCCGAGATCGACGTCCTGGTAATCGTCTCCAACTGCCCCCAGATGAACAACCCCTGCAACGACTTCAACTGCACCCCCCTGCGCATGATCATCACCGACCCCCAGACCGAAACGGACCCCGCATGAGCGCCGCCTTTGACACCGTCCTGATTGCCAACCGCGGCGAGATCGCCCGCCGGATCATCCGCTCGGCCCGGGCGCTGGGCCTGCGCACGGTCGCGGTCTACTCCGATGCTGACCGTGCGGCACCCCACGTTCGCGAGGCTGATGAGGCCGTCTATCTGGGCCCGGCACCGGCCAAGGACTCCTACCTCAATATCGAGAAGATCCTCGATGCCTGCCGAGAGCTCGGGGTCGGGGCCGTGCACCCCGGCTATGGGTTCCTCTCCGAAAACCTGGAGTTTGCCCGTCGCCTCGAGGAGGAGGGCATACGGTTCATCGGCCCGAGCGCCGACCACATCGCCGCGTTCGGCGAAAAGCACACGGCCCGCGAGCTGGCCCAGCGCGCCGGGGTACCGATGCTGCCCGGCAGCGGCCTGCTCGCCTCGGCGGAGGAGGCGGTCGAGTGGGCCGAGCGGGTGGGCCTGCCGGTCATGGTGAAGGCCACCGGCGGAGGCGGCGGCATCGGGATGCAGGCGTGTGCCACCCCCGCGGAGGTGCGCGAGGCCTTCGCCAGTGTGGCCCGGCTGGGAGAGAAAAACTTCGGGTCGGCCGGGGTGTTCCTGGAGCGCCTGGTCCGTCCCGCCCGCCACGTCGAGGTGCAGCTGTTTGGCGACGGGGAGGGACGGGTGGCCGTGATCGGCGACCGCGACTGCTCCCTGCAGCGCCGCAATCAGAAGGTCATCGAGGAAGCCCCAGCCCCCGCGCTGCCGGACCACGTGCGTACCCTGCTCCACGAGTCGGCGCGGGCCCTGGCCGAATCGGTGTCCTACCGGTCCGCGGGTACCGTCGAGTTCATCTACGATCCGATTCGCGAGGAGATCGCCTTCCTCGAGGTGAATACCCGGCTGCAGGTTGAGCACCCGGTCACCGAGGAGGTGTTCGGGGTGGACCTGGTGGCGATGATGCTGACCCTCGCCCGAGATGGCGCGGATGCGTGTGCCCCCGAGATCTTCGAGCGCGCGTTTGTGCCGCGCGGATTCGCGGTGGAGGCCCGCGTCTACGCCGAGGACACCGCACAGAACGGCCTGCCCAGCTCGGGCCTGGTGACCCAGGCGGTGTTCCCCGGCTTCGGAACCGATCCGCTGGCCGGGGTGCGGGTCGACGGCTGGATCGAGACCGGGCTGGAGGTGTCCCCCTACTACGACCCGATGCTCGCCAAGGTAATCGCCGCCGGCCCCACCCGCGAGGCGGCCCTCGACCTGCTGCGCGAGGGGTTGGAGGCCAGCCGCATCGACGGCGTCGTGACCAACCTGGGACTGCTACGCGCGCTCACCGACGAGGACTCCCTGCGGGCAGCCACCCACTCCACGTCCACGCTGGATGTCACCACCGATCCCGATCCGCGCATCGACGTGGTGGAGGCCGGAGCGATGTCCACGATCCAGGACCTTCCCGGCCGCACCGGCTACTGGCAGATCGGCGTTCCCCCGAGCGGCCCGATGGATACGGTGTCCCTCACCGAGGCCAACCTCGCGGTGGGCAACCCCGCCGGAGCACCGGCGCTGGAAATCACCGCCACCGGGCCAACCCTGCGCTTTAGCACCACGATGATCCTCGCGCTCACCGGGGCCCCGGCAACCGCGACCCTCGATGGTGAGCCCGTGCCGATGTGGGAACCCTTCGAGGTTGCGCAGGGCTCGGTGCTCGTGGTCGGGGCGCTGAACGGTCCCGGCCAGCGAGCCTACCTCGCGGTTCGGGGTGGATTCGATGTGCCGCTCTACCTCGGCAGCGCCTCGACATTCACCCTCGGCGGGTTTGGCGGTCACGCGGGCCGCGCCCTGCGTCCGGGCGATGTGCTGCGCCCGGGATCCCCCGACTCCGACGCCGCCCACCCGGCGCTGCCCGCGGGCACCCGACTCGGCTTGATCGGCGGCCCGACCCCCGCACACCGACGCCCGGCGATCACCCACACCTGGCAGATCGGCGTGACCGAGGGTCCGCACGGTGCCCCCGAGTTCTTCACCCGGGAGGACATGGACGTGTTCTATGCGACCGACTACGTGGTGCACTTCAATTCGGCCCGCACCGGCGTGCGACTGGAGGGTCCGCGCCCCACCTGGGCCCGCCCCGACGGCGGCGAGGCCGGTCTGCACCCCTCCAATATTCACGACAACCCCTATGCGGTCGGCGCGATCGACTTCACCGGGGACACCCCGATCATCCTGGGCCCCGACGGCCCCAGCCTCGGCGGGTTTGTGTGCCCGGCGGTGGTGGGCAGCGGCGACCTGTGGAAGCTCGGTCAGCTGCGCCCGGGCGACACCATCCGCTTTGTGCCGATCCGGGAATCGGAGGCCGCCGGGCTGCTGGAGGCGCGCGCCTCGCTCACGGTGCTGAGCACGGGCGGCGACGGGGATGACGGGGTGATCGGCCGGATGGAGGCCACCGCCGAACGCCCCTCGGTCACCTACCGCCGGGACGGCGACGACAACCTGCTGGTCGAGTACGGCGACCTGACCCTGGATCTCGGCCTGCGGATGCGCGTGCACGCGCTGATGACCACCCTCAACGAGAACCGGCCGGCGGGGGTGCGTGAGCTCACCCCGGGGATCCGCTCGCTCCAGATCCAGACCGATTCGAGCACCCTCACCGCGAGCGGACTGGCCGGGCTGCTGCGCGAAATCGAGTCCGAGATTCCCGAAACCGGGAAGCTTGTGGTGCCCTCGCGTACCGTACGATTGCCCCTCTCCTGGGACGATCCCACGGTCAACCTGGCCATCGAGCGCTACATGAACGGCGTCCGCAACGATGCCCCGTGGACCCCGTCCAACATCGAGTTCATCCGCCGGATCAACGGCCTGGGCTCGGCGGAGGACGTTTATAAAACCGTGTTCGATGCCACCTACCTGGTGCTCGGTCTCGGGGATGTGTACCTCGGCGCACCGGTCGCGACCCCGCTGGATCCCCGGCACCGCCTGGTCACCACCAAGTACAACCCCGCCCGCACCTGGACCGCCGAAAACTCGGTGGGGATCGGCGGCGCCTACATGTGCATCTACGGGCTGGAGGGTCCCGGAGGCTACCAGCTGGTGGGACGCACGGTGCCGATCTGGAGCCGCTATCAGCGCGGCGGCCTGTTCGCCGAAAACCCCTGGGCGCTGCGCTTCTTCGACCGGATCGAATGGTACCCGGTGAGCCCCGAGGAGCTGACCGAGCTGCGCGCCGAAACCGCCGCCGGACGCGGCCACTTCGAGACCGAGGAGGGCACCTTTGCGATCGCCGATCACGAGCGCTTCCTCGCCGACAACGCGTCCTCGATTGCCGAGTTCCGCGCGGTGCAGGCCCGCGCCTTTGCCGAGGAGAAGGAGCGCTGGCACGCCTCGGGTGAGTTTGACGTGCGTCCCGAACCCAAGCCCGCCCCGCCCGCCGATGCGGTGGTTATCCCCGCCGGAGCGACCGCGGTGAGTGCGCCGTTCACCTCAACCGTGTGGCAGCTCAACGTGCGTCCCGGGCAGCGGGTGCGTGCCGGGGACAAGCTGATCGCGCTGGAGGCCATGAAGATGGAATCCTCCGTCCTCGCCCCGATCGACGGCACCGTCGTCGAGATTTACACCGCCCCGAGTGAGCAGGCCACCCCCGGCCAGGTGCTCCTCGCCCTGATGGGAGAACACTGATGTCGTTTTTCACCCCCACCCAGCGTATTCGCCGGGCCTACGCACGCATCGCCGAGGTTGATCGTCCCGAGGTGTGGATCTCGCTGCGCGCCGAGGCCGAGGTGCTGGCCGAGGCCGCCGGGATCGAGGAGCGACTGAGTGCCGGGGAGCGTCTGCCGCTCGCGGGTCTGGTCGCCGCGGTCAAGGACAATATCGACGTCGCCGGGCTGCCCACCACTGCGGGTTCGGCCAGCTATCGCTACGATCCGATGGCCGACGCCACCGCCGTAGAGCGACTGCGCGCGGCCGGAGCCATCGTGATCGGCAAAACCAACCTCGACCAGTTTGCCACCGGCCTGGTCGGGACACGCAGCCCGTACGGCGCCGTCCGCAACGCCTGGGATCCCACCCGGATTTCGGGCGGGTCCAGCTCGGGATCCGCGGTCGCCGTGGCCCTGGGCATCGTGGATCTGGCCCTCGGAACCGACACCGCCGGATCGGGCCGGGTGCCCGCCGCGCTCAACGGGATTATCGGGATCAAGCCGACCCGCGGCCTGATCCCGGCCACCGGGGTGGTGCCCGCGTGCCGCACACTGGACTGCGTCACCGTGTTTGCCCGCGACCTGGGTCTCGGATCCACCACCGCCCGGCTGCTCGCAGGCGATGACGGGCTCGATCCGCTGGCACGCTCCGCGGCCGAGGTCGTCGCATCCGCCGCTGGCTCCCGGCTGAGCGCCACCCCGCGGGTCGCGATCCCCACCGCCGAACATCTGGACGGCATGGCCGCGGGCTGGCGGGAGGCCTTCGGCGACGCCGTCGCCCGGCTCGCCTCGACCGGGGTGGAGATCGTGGAGGTCAACATTGCCCCGCTGCTGGAGGCCGCGGCCCTGCTCTATGAGGGGGCGTTTGTGGCCGAGCGCTTCGCCGCGGTGGGGGAACACATCGAGCAGAACCGGGACCTGATCGGGACCGATCTCGATCCCTCGGTCGCCGCAATCGTGCTTGGCGGTGCACACAAGACCGCGGTGGAGCTGTTCCGGGATCGCGAACGCCTGGACACCCTGGGCAGTCGGGCGCGCGCGCTGCTTACCGGGACCGACGCGCTCCTCACCCCGACCACGACCTGGCACCCGACCCTCGCCGAGCTGGTCGAGGACCCGATCGGGGGCAACAGCAGGATGGGCCGCTTCACCAACTTTGCCAACCTCCTGGACATGTCCGCGCTGGCGATCCCCGCCGGGGCCGTGGACGGGCGCCCGTTCGGCGTGATGCTCACGGCACCGGCCTTCCACGACCTCGCGCTGCGCGAGCTGGCCGAGCGCTTCGCCGCTCCCACGGTGGAGCTGGTTGTGGTGGGGGCACACCTCAGCGGACAGCCACTCAACCATCAGCTGATCGCCGCCGGAGGCTCACTGATCGAGCCGGTCTCGACCGCCCCCGACTACACCCTGTTTGCCCTGCCGACCACGCCGCCCAAGCCCGGTTTGGTGCGGGTTGCCGAGGGTGGCGCAGCAATTGCTGGGGAGCTCTGGCGACTGCCGGCGGCCGGATTCGCGACGTTTGTCGCCGCGCTGCCCACCCCGATGAGTATCGGTCGGGTGCGCCTCTCCGATGGCCGTGAGGTGCCCGGTTTTCTCTGCGAATCCCTCGCGACGCAGGGAGCGCCCGAGATCACCGGCTTCGGGGGCTGGATCGCCTGGCTCACCCGGGGATCGGCGGCATAGTCACACCCTGCCGGTGGCATGACATTATGGAGATTATGGCTTCATCTTCGACCGCCGCCGGCAGGGCCGGACGCCCGCGCGCCCGGGCGGAGGGCACCGCATCCACGCTGTCGGCCCGGGAACAGATCCTCGATGCGGCGGCCGCGCTGTTTGTCGAGTCGGGGTTCTCGGGGGCCTCAACTCGGGCGATCGCCGAGCGGGTCGGCATCCGCCAGCAGTCGCTCTACTATCACTTCGCCGGCAAGGACGAGATTCTGGCCGAGCTGCTCAGCGGCTCGGTGCGCCCGAGCATCGACTTTATCGACGACATGCGGGCGCAGAGTGTCGGCGGCGCGAGCCCGGCCGGCATGCTGTTTGCCCTGGCCACGGTGGATACCCGCACCCTGCGCGCCGCACCCCACAACATCGGCACACTGTACCTGCTCCCCGAGATTCAGGATCCGCGCTACGAGCACTTCCGCGAGCAGCGGGTTCGGCTGCGCAGGATCTACGGCGAGCTGGGCATCGCCGCGGCGACGCCCGGGGTGGCCGCGGCCCTCGGCGAGGAACGCATCGGGCTGCTTCTCATCCAGCTCGCCGAAACCGTGATCCAGCTGCGCCGTGATCCGAATCCGGGCACCGCCCTGGATGACGAGATGATCGCCACCTCGTGCCTGCGCATCCTCGGCCTCGGCGACCCCGAGATCGCGGCGTCCCGCGTCGAGGCTCACGAGATTCTAGCCCCGCCAGCCCCCGAGTAGGCACGCCCCCGTGCCGGGCGCTGCTATCCGTTTGACACCACGGCCCTAAGCCAGCCCCGTCATCCGCTCGGCGGAGGTCCAGATGGTGCGGGCCAGTTCCGGGTCGCGGCCGCGGCGGTTGGAGTCGCCAACCTTCGGGTACCCCTTCATCCCGAATGCTCCGTTGGGTCCCACAAAGGCGCCGCCGGGGACATCCTGAGTGGCCGCATATAGCGTCGGAAGGGCACCGTGGGCGGCGTCGTTCACGAACTTCGGGAAGCGGTAGATGAAGCTTGAGCTGGTGCCCACCGCCAGGTTGGTCAGCGCAACTCCGGGGTGCGCGAGGACCGAGCGCACCGGGCTCCCGGCGGCTTCGAGACGGCGCTGCAGCTCCTTGGCCAGGTACACGTCGGCGAGTTTTGAGTCACTGTACGCGCCCATATCGCTGTACTTTCGGCGCTGCCAACCGAGGTCGCTGCCGTCCATCCGCGACATCCGGTGCATCACCGAGGACAGCGTCACCACCCGCTCGGTAATCCGCGGCAGCAGCAGGTTGGTGAGCAGGAACGGCCCCAGGAAATTGGTCGCCAGCTGGAGCTCAAACCCGTCCGCCGAGCGTTGCTCGGGCACCTGCATGATCCCGGCATTGTTGATCAGGATGTCCACCGGGCCCTCGACCCCGGAGGCAAAGGCACGCACCGAGTCCAGGCTGCCGAGGTCGAGCTCACGCACCTCGGTGTCTCCGTCGATGGTCGTGGCCACCGCCCGCCCCTTTTCCACGTTGCGGACCGCGAGGATCACGCGGGCACCCACCCGGGCGAGCTCCCGTGCCGTCACCTCGCCGATGCCGCTGCTGGCACCGGTCACGATGACCGTTTTGCCGGAGAGATCGGGCAGGTTCTGGGCGGTCCACTGGGTCATCGAGGGTCCTTTGGTGAGGGGGAAGAGGCGCTGCTGCCTGGATCCTACTCCGGTTCCCGGCGCAACACCCAGGTGTCCGCGCTCACGGTTAGTCGGAGAGTAGCCGGATCCCGGTCAGCTCCTCGGTGCGCTGCCACAGCCAGGCTGCCCGCTCCTGATCGATACTCATCGGATGCGGGCGCAGCCGCACCGGCCGCCCCCGCGAGGTGTGAATCGGGCCCACATAGTCGCCGCCTCGAACCTCCGCATCCAGCACCGCCCGGGTCGCGGGCAGCGCACCTGAGTCCTTGCCCTGGATGGCCGCGTGCACGGGGGAGAACAGGGTGCGGGTTGCACGATTGGCGCCGGCGATTCCCTCCCGAGACGGGGTCATCTGATCCATCGCACCGCCTGGATGCGCGACGATCGAGGTGATGTTCAGCCCCGCTCGACGCAGGCGCCGATGGTAGTCAAACCCGAAGAGTTCGGTCGCGTGTTTGGAGTTCGCATAGGCCTGCAGGGGCCGATACGAACGCTCGCTCATCAGATTGCCCGGATCCAGCTTGAGCCTCCCCACCAGCATGCTGCCCATCGAGATGACCCGGCTGCCCGCGGTGTTCTCCAATACCGGGTGAGCGGCCGCCACCAGCGCAAAATGCCCCAGATGGTTGGTACCCACCACGAGTTCATGACCCTGCGCGGTCACCTGCCGGCGACGCCCCGCAGAGATGAGTCCGGCGTTGGCCACCAGCGCATCCAGGCGGGGCAGCTTAGCCAGGGCCTGTCCCGCGGCGGTGGCGGATTCCAGATCGGATAGGTCCACTCGAATGCCCGAGGTGTGCGCCCCGGGGACGCGGCTTTCGATCTCGCGCCGGGCCCGATCGATCCGCTCCTCGCTGCGCCCCAGCAGCACAATCTCGGCGCCGGTCTGGGCGAGCTGCTCGGCAATAAAGTAGCCGATGCCCGAGGTGGATCCGGTGATCGCAAAGACCGCATCCGGACGGCCGGGCTCGTCGGTGAGGTTCCACGGATCAAACATGCGCTGCTCCCTCGGGTTGAACTGGCCCGAGCGTAGCAGACGGGGATGGCGAAACGACGGCCGGACACCCCGCGGGTGCCCGGCCGCCGGGAGATACTACGCCCCGAGACGTTCGGAAAGCTCCACCAGACGGTTGGTGAATCCCCACTCGTTGTCGTACCAGCCGAAGACCTTCACCTGGTCGCCCACCACCTGGGTGAGCGGAGCGTCGAAGATCGTCGAGTGCGGGTTGCCCACGATGTCGGCGGAGACGATCGGTGCCTCGGAGTACTCCAGTACGTGGGCCAGCGGCCCAGAGGCGGCGGCCGCCGCAAACGCCGCGTTGACCTCTTCCACGGTGGCGGGATGGGTGAGCTTGACGGTGAGGTCGGTGATCGATCCCACCGGCACCGGAACGCGCAGGGCCAGCCCGGTGAGCTTGCCGTCAAGTTCGGGGATGATCTTGCCGATCGTCTTGGCCGCCCCCGAGGAGGTCGGGATGGTGGAGAGGGCGGCGGCGCGGGCCCGACGCGGGTCGCTGTGCGGGGCATCCTGCAGGCGCTGATCGCTCGTGTAGGCGTGCACGGTGGTCATCAGGCCGTGCTCGATGCCAAACGCATCGTGCAGGACCTTGGCCAGTGGGGCTAGCGAGTTGGTGGTGCAGGAACCGTTGGAGATGACCTCCACCGAGTCGCCGATCACCTCGTCGTTCACTCCGAGCACCACCGAGGGCAGGTCGCCCGAGGCCGGTGCCGAGATGATGACCTTCCGGGCACCACCCACCAGGTGGCGCCGAGCGCTCTCCTCGCTGGTGAAGAAGCCGGTAGATTCCACCACCACGTCCACACCGACCGAGCCCCAGGGGATCTGGTCGGGCTCACGCTCGGAGAACACGCGGATGCGACGCTCACCCACGACGATGAAGTCGCCGTCCACCGAAACACCGTCCAGGTGTCCGGAGATCGAGTCCCATTCCAGCAGGTTTGCGAGGGTCTTAGCGCTGGTGATGTCGTTGATCGCGACCACTTCAACGTCGGCTCCGCTCGCCAGGGCGGCGCGCAGGTAGCTGCGGCCGATCCGACCAAAGCCGTTGATTCCAATCCGAGTGGACATGGGTACTCCTTCTGTTGTGCGGTTAAATCTCGGGGCGCGGGGCACCGGCGGCGTCCAGCAGCGCCAGGGCTCCACGGATCGCGGCATCCATCGGGGCCTGATCGCCGTGCGCGCGGGCCAGCACATAGCCGCCCTGGATGACGGCCACCAGGGTGTGGGCCAGCTCGTTCGGGTCGACGCTGGCGGGTAGCTCTCCGTCCCGCGTTGCCTCGGTCAGGGCCGCGGTCCAGCGCTCGATGATGAGGTCGAACCCTCCGGCCACAAGGCCGATCATCTCGGCGTCTTCGACCACCTGCGGGTCCTGGGTCATCCGGCCGATGCGACACCCGCGCACGCCCGGACGCGGCAGCGTCAGATAGGCGCGGATGCGCTCCATCGGGGTACCCTCACCGGTGAGCAGGATCGAACGCTCGGTGACCCGGGTGACCGTCTCGCGCAGCGTTTCTACGGCGAGCTCATGCTTGCCACTGAAGTGGTGGTACATGCTGCCCTGGCCCACGCCCGCACGGTCCAGGACGTCTCGCGGGCTCGTGGCCGCGTAGCCGCGCTCCCAGAGCAGGTCGGCCATGGCGGTCGTAAGCTTCTCGCGGGTCGTCATGCGTTAACTGTAACTACTAGTATGTACAAAATCAACTACGACGTCACCGCACCCGGGAGAGGACTATCGCGCGCCCGGAAAACCTCCGGGGAATCCACCCGGACCATCGGCCCCGAAGGGGTCCTCCCCCTCGGCAAACTCGGGCGGCCCGTCCATTCCCAACAGGAAATCCGCATTACCTTCCAGCGCGGTCGCCAGCTCACTCGACCGCGGAATCATGGTGCCCTCATAGGTGCGCAGAGCCCGTTCAATGCTGTCCGACTCAGACAGGGCGATGGCCAACTCGGCCCCGTCGAGCATCGCATAGTTCACCCCAACCCCCACCGGCGGCATCAGGTGCGCGGCGTCCCCGAGCAGCGTCACGGTCGCCGACGGCGCCCAGACATGAGGCGCGGGCAACACAAAGAGTGGACGATCAACGTAGTCACCATCATTTTCGGCGAACAGGTCACGAAGCTCGGGTGCCCACTCGGAAAACTCGGAGAGGAGGTGCGCCCGGATCCCCGGGGCATCCTCGGCAACGAGCCCCTCCATCGCTAGCCAGTCCACCGGCTGTCGACGCACGATATAGACACGCATGTGATCGCCGGAATTACGCTGGGCGAATAGCGCCCGATCCCCATCGGTGGCCAGTGCACTTCCGGCACCCACGAGCGCCGCAAGCTCGGGATGGGCGACCGTCACATCGTCAAACCACGCCTCCAGGAAACTCACTCCCGAATAGAGGGGCACGGCGTCGGAGACCGCGCGACGCACGCGCGACCAGGCTCCATCGGCACCGATCACCAGGTCGGTTTCCACCGTGGAACCGTCCGCGAAAACCAGGGTTCGCGGGCCGGCGTCCGCACCCTCCACAGACTCCAGCGCACGCCCCCACTGCACGGTACCCGCATCGAGTGAGTGCAGCAGGAGGTCGCGCAGGTGACCGCGGTCAATTTCAGGTGCAGAGGTGTCATCGGGATCCGGCTCATGACTCATCCGCACGCTCCCATCAATTCCCAGCTGACGCATTGCCTGTCCGTCAAAGCGCGCACGGGCAAAGAACTGATCCAGCAGGCCCGCCGCATCCAGGGCGCGCTGCCCGTCATCGGGGTGCAGGTCGAGCGAGCCTCCCTGACCACGGGAATGTTCGCTCGCCTCACGCTCATAGACGGTAACGCTCAGCCCACGGCGCTGCAGGATACGCGCGCACACCAGGCCACCGGGGCCGGCACCGATGATGCTGATTCGCTTATTCGCGAGGACGGGAGGGGTCATGATTCGTGTCCTTTCACTGGGATGTCGCGGTTGACGACGTCTCTGGGTCAAGATAAACACAATCATTACAAAAGTGCAACCGTTGCACTTTTGTAATGAATGAACCATGTATTACACTGAGGGATATGACCAGTGAACAGAGCCCCGGACGACGCGAACGCAAGAAGGCCGCAACCCGGCAGTCCATCGCCGACGCCGCCCTGGAACTGTTCCTCGCACGTGGCTTTGACGCCGTGAGCATCCGGGAAATCGCCGAACGCGCAGATGTCTCCACCACCACGATCTTTAAACACTTCACCGGCAAGGAGGCCCTGCTCTTTGATCGCAGCGAGGACTTCTCCTCCGAGCTAACCTCCGCGGTAACCGAACGCCCCGAGGGCACCCCGATTCTCGAGGCGCTTCGCGGCCATGCGCTGGCCACCTGGGTCCCAATCTCCACCGACCCGCGCCTCGTGGGGATCGCCGGCCTCCTCGACCAGACTCCGGCACTGCGCGAGTACGCCGATCGCCTGTGGGCGCGGCACTCCGACGCTCTCGCCGCCGTCATCGCCGAGGCATCAGGTCGCCCCGAAAACGACCTTCGCTCGGCGACCCTGGCACGCTTCGTGGTGCAGGTCCCCGCCCTGATTCGCGAGCACACCGATCCCGCCGCCGCCGCGAACGAAATCTTTGATCTCCTCCGCGACGGCTGGGGCACCGAGGCGCCGAACCGCTAGGTCAGCAGCGAAAGCCCACCCACCAGTCGGTCAACACGCTTGCGCTCCCCCACCAGGCCAACCGCCGCATAGGCAATCTCACTCGACACACGCTCGGTCATTCGTTCCAGATACTCCGCATAGACGCGGGTTTCCTGCGCAAGCACAGGCATATCCGCGACGTGCATGTCTTCGCGCGTCTCCGCTTTCGCCCGGATCGCAGCGAGCTTTTCACCCGAGGCCACCAGCACACTGCACCCGGCCCAGGGCAGCCCGGCATGCTCTGACCCGTCGGCATCGAAGACAGCGTCCCCGAGCATTCCGGACACCACGGACCCGGTCACCGCCGCCACACAGGCCGCCGCATTTGCCGCCCGCCCCGGGGCAAGCTCGGCATTCACCACGATGACCCACTTCAGGCGCGCCTGCCGGGTGGGCTCGCCCGGGTGGATCTCGTCCGCGCGAAAACCAATGGCCTGGTTTAAAGTTCGGGATTCTAGAGAAATACTCGTATTTAAATCGTTCATGATCGTGCAGTTTATAAACATGTGCATATCCCTGTGGAAAACTCGTATTTTCTGCGGATAAGATGTGGATATGGCCCGTTTGGACGAATTAGATACGGCGATCCTGCGGGAATTGCAGCGTGATGCACGACGCACAAATCGTGACATCGCGGCCGCCGTGGGCGTCGCCCCCACCACCGCGCTGGATCGCACCCGTGCGCTGCGCGAGCGTGGAATCATTCGAGGTGCCCGGCTCGAACTCGATCTCACCAAGATCGGACGCCCCGTCCAGGCGATGGTCGCCGTGCGTGTTCGCCCACCCACACGCGCCAATATTGAGGGCTTTCGCGAGTGGGCGGCGACCCTTCCCGAGGTCATCGGGGTCTTTGTGACCAGCGGCACCGAAGACTTCCTGCTGCACGTGGCCGTGCCCGATAATGAGCACCTTTACGCGTTTGTGATTGACCGGCTGACCGAGAAGCCCGAGGTTGCCGATGTGCGCACCTCGGTGGTCTACGAGCACATCCGCAGCCCCGAGGTCACCCCGGTCGTCGACCGAGACTAGCCGCCAACCCCGCGCTCCTAACGCACCGAACGAATCGGGATCACCGCTATCGCCCCCAGCACCACCAGCACGATCGCGATGGGGAAAAGCATCACATATCCCCCGAAGGACACCACGATGAGGCCGGCCAGCGCGGGGCCAAAGGTCTGCGGCAGGGTGGCCGCAATGTTCAGGACCCCGAGGTCCTTGGCAAAGGTCTTTTCTGAGGGCAATACCTCGCTCATCAGCGCGGTATCCACGGCCTGGAACATCCCGCTGAAGAATCCGCCGAGGGCCGCGTAGATCAGCACCCCGGTAACCGACGGGGCGATCCAGGGCACCGAGAATCCCACCGCCATCCCGATGCCCGCAATAATCACGAAGATGCGACGACGCCTCAGGCGATCCGATAGCGGCCCGGAGACCAGCACCGCAACCGTGGTCGCCACCAGGTTGATGACGGCCACCAGCGGCACCAGCCCGATGGCCTCAGCACCGAGTCCGATGTAGTCCTGCAGGATGTACAGCTGATATCCGACCACCAGGTTGGTTCCGACGTTGAGGAGCATGCGCCCACTAAATCCCCAGAAGAAATCGGGGTGCCTGATCGGATTGACCCAGAAGGTGTGGAAAAAGGCCGCCACGTCGAAGGGCTCACGCGGTTCACCCCGATTGTCTCGGTCGGGATTGAGGAAAACAAATACCACCAGCACCACGAGGGTCACCCCGGCAAAAAACAGGTAGCCTGCGGGGATGTTGGCGGCAAACCGGCTGGCGATGACCTGTCCACCCGCCATTCCCGCCATGACCCCGAGCCCGGTGAACGCCGAAAACAATCCGCGCACGGGTCCCGGCACACGATCGGGCATGATGGCGCTGAGCGGCCCCTGGGAAAAGTTATAGGCCAGCTGGACCACACACCAGGAGATGACGATCTGGACCAGTGTGGAAGCGCTGGCGATACCGATCAATCCCAGTCCTCCCACCAGCGCGCCGATGATCATCCACGGGCTGCGTCGCCCGAACCGGCTACGGGTGCGGTCCGAGACCATGCCCGCCAAGGGCTGCGCGATCAGCGCAACGATGGCCCCGACCGCTAGTACCAGCGCCAGGTTTTCGGCTTTCTGGTCCTCCCCGAAGGCCTGAATCTGGAGCGGCAAGAGGATGCCCGGGATCGCGCCCCAGAGAAAAAACACCCCGAGGTTGGCCCCCAGGATGGAAAACAGGAGTCGGAGAAGAGGCCCACGAACCCGGGGCCGGTCCGGGGTAGATTCCGTGAGGGATGCGGTCATGACGGGGTCCTCTCGTGTGGGCCCACCGACGGTGGTGGGTCTGCGCCACGATAGGCGCCATCCTCGCCTGGCATCAAATGAATTACCAGATCACAGGCGCTATCAGCCCGGAATTCCGGTGTCCGGAACCCCGCTCGGCGGACAAGCCGGACAAGCTGGCGGCCCGCACACCCCGTACGATGGAGGCATGGCTGCCTCCAGACGACGTGCAAACCCCCTCGGCCTCATCGGCATGGGCCTCATGGCCCTCGGCGTGGTCGGGCTGGTGCTGGGGCTCCTCCAGCCCTGGCGCACCTGCGGGGACGACATCATCGCCGCCGCCTGCCCGGCAACCGGTACCGAGCTGGGCGTGATGATCGGCGCGATGATCGTGGGCCTGGCCGGTTTTGTCGTGATGTTCTTCGCGCTGCGCCGCAGCTAACCGACCGCGCGTTCGTACGCCCGCCCCTAGACTGGGAGCATGCGTTTTGGATCCTCCCCCACCCGATCGATTGTCTCCGCCGCGGCACTGGACGCCCTGCTGATCATCGTCTTCGTGATGCTGGGCCGGCGCAGTCACGCCGAGGGCAACGACCTGCTGGGGATCCTCGGAACCGCCTGGCCCTTCCTGGTGGGTGCGGCGATCGGCTGGATCGTCACCCTCGCCTGGCGCAACCCGGTAGCCCTGCGCTGGACCGGTCCGCTGATCTGGCTGGCGACCGTGGTGCTGGGCCTGCCGCTGCGGGTTCTCGCCGGTGGTGAAGCTCCGATCTCGTTTGTGCTGGTGACCGCCGGAGTCCTCGCGGTCTTCCTGATCGGCTGGCGCGCACTGGCGCTGCTGCTGATGTCGCGTCGTGGACGCCGCAGTACGCGCCGCTAGCGTTCGCTTACCTATTTGATGGCAGCCGGGGACCCGCCGCTGACCCTCAATAACGCGGAGAGGCGGGGACACCGTGGTGTCCCCGCCTCTCCGTTTAAGTTGGCGACTAGTCGCGCAGCTTGTCCTTGGCCTCGTTACGGGCGCGGACCGACTCTGCTTCGGCCTCGGCCTTCTTGACCTCGGCGTCGGCCTTGACCTCGTCAGCCTTGTCCTTGGCCTGGTCCACCAGGTCGTGTGCGGCGCGCGAAACCTTTTCGGCTCCGGCTTCGATGGTTTCCTTGGCGTCTTCGATGAATCCCATAATTCCTCCTCGAGCTAGTGAATAACCTACGTTTTTATTCTGGTCGATGGGGGCTGAAAATCCAATGAAAAGACAAAAATGACGATTCGCCCGTAGGGGAATCGTCATTCAGTGTTGGTGCGCGGTGCGCGACTACCGCCAGGCAAAACCCCGGCGCAGCCGCAGGAGCACACCGATCGCGTGCACGATGATGGCGAGGGCGATCACACCCAGGCCGATCCCCGCGCCGGCGGCATCGAGCCGATAGGCGGCAACGCCAATCAGCAGGATCCCGGTCATCAGACCGAGGATACCCACCACCGAAAACACGCGTGATAGCGCCGTGGCGTCCCCGGCAATTGCCTCGGAACGCCCCTCCTTGAGAACGGTCACCGTTCTCCCGCTAGCGCCTCCGCAGCATGTGGAAGGGGATAGCGAGGCTCAGCGAAATCGCCAGGATTCCGGCGAAGAACACCACCGCGTGCAGCTCTTCCAGGTGGAAGGCCAGACCAAACAGGTAGATTCCACCCAGGAACAGGACCAGTGCAATTACAAAAATCATGCTGACAGTCTACCGAGGGAGTGCCCCGAAACTCGATTCGAGAGAAAACCTCGTGCTATTGAAAATCTCGGGACCGGGTGCGAACCGCAAGATCCAGGGGTTCGGCACCGTCCGCGACCAGGTTAATGATGCCCTCGGGGCTGCGCTCCAGGATGCCACGAATGACCAGGGCCGGGGATTCGCGCAGGACTCGGCGGTGGCGCTGCCAGAGGCCGACGCTACAGATCACGTTGATCATCCCGTCCTCATCTTCGAGGTTCACAAACGTGATCCCCGAGGCGGTGGCCGGACGCTGACGGTGCACCACGACCCCGGCCACCCGCACCCGCCGGCCGGATTCGGTGTCGCGCAGCGCGGCCGACCCGAGAATTCCGCGGGTGCCGAGGACCGTACGCAGCCCGCGCATCGGATGATCATCGGTCGAGATCCCGGTGGCCCAGAGGTCGGCGGCGAGGGTTTCCTGGGCATCCAGCAGCGCAAACAGCGGTGGCTGGACGGTCACCGCAGATCCGGCCAGCTGATTCGGGTTCTCCCGCGATGCCGGACCCGCCTGCCAGAGGGCCTGGCGACGCGAGGTACCCAGCCCGTCGCAGGCACCCGAGGTGGCCAGCGCCTCCAACTGGGTTGCCGAGAGTCCGGTGCGGCGGCCGAGGTCCTCCATGCTCCGATACTCACCGCCACGCTCACGCTCGGCGACGATCCGCGCGGCCGCCTCGGCCCCGATCCCGGTGATCCCGGCCAGGCCCAGGCGCACGGCAAAGCCGGTGTCGCGACGGTGCTCATGATCGAGGACGGGACCCGACGGGTCGAAGGGGCCGGGGCTTTCGGCGGGCGTGTGCAGGCAGGCGTCCATACCGCACCGCTCGGTGCTCTGGGCCGGGAGGGGTTCCAGCCCGGCGTCCACCCCCGAACGATGCAGGTCCGGGCGCAGGGTGCGCACGCCGTGCCGGGTCGCATCGGCCACCAGCGTGTGCGGGGCGTAGAACCCCATCGGCTGGGCGCGCAGTAGTGCGGCGAGGAACGCGCCGGGATAGTGCAGGCGCAGCCAGGCGCTCGCATAGACGATCAGGGCGAAGCTGATCGAGTGGCTCTCGGCAAATCCGAAGTTGGAAAAGGCCTCGATCCGCTCGTAGATGTTGTCAGCCTCGGCCCCCACGATGCCGTTTTCGGCCATGCCCGCATAGAGCTTTTCGCGCAGGGTCGCGATCTTCTCCCGGCCGCGCTTGGAACCCATCGCCCGGCGCAGCAGGTCGGCATCCTCGGCGTCGCAGCCGCCCACGGCCATCGCCATCTGCATCAGCTGCTCCTGAAACAGCGGGATCCCCAGGGTGCGCTCAAGCACCGGTTCGAGACTCGGGTGCAGGTAGGTCACCGGTTCCTGTCCCATCCGGCGACGAATATAGGGGTGCACCGCGCCGCCCTGGATGGGCCCCGGACGCACCAGCGCCACCTCGATTACCAGGTCGTAGAACGTGCGCGGGCGCAGCCGCGGGAGCATCCCCAGCTGCGCGCGCGACTCGACCTGGAAAACCCCCACGGCGTCGGCCCGGCACAGCTGGTCGTACACCCCGGCCTCCTCCTTGGGGAGCGAGTGGAGGTCCCAGTGCTCGCCGGTGTGCTCCTCCACCAGATCGAAGCAGTGCTGGATCGCCGCCAGCATGCCGAGGCCCAGCAGGTCGAATTTGACCAGGCCCATCCAGGCGCAGTCATCCTTGTCCCACTGCAGGACCGTGCGTCCATCCATCCGGCCGTGTTCGATCGGGCAGACCTCCCCCACCGGGCGATCGGTCAGCACCATGCCGCCCGAGTGGATGCCCAGGTGTCGGGGAAAGCCCAGCAGCTCGGTACTGAGGGTGCGCAGTTCCTCGGGAATCTCGGGATCCTCGGCGAGCGCGCTGCCGCGTTCGATCCGCTTAGACCACGCATCCTGCTGCCCCGGGGTATAGCCCAGCGCCTTGGCCATGTCCCGGATGGCCGCCTTGGGCCGGTAGGTGATGACGTTGGCGACCTGCGCCGCGTTGAAGCGTCCATAGCGCTCGTACACGTACTGGATGACCTCCTCGCGGCGGTCGGCATCGAAGTCCACATCGATGTCCGGTTCCTCGGCGCGCAGGCTGGAGAGGAAGCGTTCAAAGGGCAGACCGTAGGCGATCGAGTCCACCGCGGTGATCTCCAGCAGGTAGCACACGGCCGAGTTGGCGGCCGAACCCCGGCCCTGGCAGAGGATCCCGCGCGAGCGCGCAAACTGCACGATATCGTGCACGATGAGGAAGTAGCCGGGGAAGTCCTTTTGCTCGATCACCGCGAGCTCGCGGGTGATGCGGTCGCGGTCGCCCTCGCTCATATTCGGATAGAGCTTGGCGGCCCCGCGCCAGGTGAGTTCGCGCAGCCAGCTCATCGGGGTGTGCCCCTCGGGCACCTCCTGCCGCGGGAGCCGGGGGCGGGCCGAGCGCAGCCGGAACCCGATCTCGTCGGCCACGGTCACGGTGTGCGCGGCGGCCCCCGGATACCGGGCGAAGCGCGCGTGCATCTCGGCCGGGGAACGCAGATACGCGCCACCGGCGGCGGGCAGCCAGCCGGCGTGGGCGTCCACGCTGGTGCGGGCGCGCACGGCGGCGAGGGCCCGGGCCAGCGGGCGACGGTTCGGGGCCGCATAGTGGGCACCGGTGGTCGCCACGATCGGTAGGCCACGCTCCCGGGCGAGGGCGGCCAGAGCGTCGTTGCGGGTGCTGTCACGCGGATCCCCCAGGTCGGTCAGCTCGACCAGCACGTTCTCGGGTCCAAACCGTTCCTCCAGCCGGATGAGTTCGGCCCGGGCGGCATCCAGCCCCTCGGCTTCCAGGGCCGATCGCACCGGCCCCTTGCGGCAGCCGGTGAGGGCGATGACCCGGTCGCGCAGGCTCTCTGCCAGCACATCGGGATCGAACCGCGGTGCGCCCTTCTCGGCCTCGGGGGCGAGCTGCCCGCGGGTGATCGCCCCGGCGAGCGCATGGTATCCCTCGATCCCCCGGGCAAGCAGCAGCAGGTGCTGACCGGCCGGATCGGGCACCCCGTTCTGCGGGGCGTCCAGGCCCAGGGTCAGCTCGGCCCCAAACATCGTGTGCAGATCGGGGTGCTTCTCGGCGGCCTCGGCCAGGCGTACCGCCCCGTAGAACCCGTTGTGGTCGGTGAGGGCCAGGCCGTGTAGTCCGAGCCGGGCAGCCTCATCCGCCAGCTCCTCGGGGCCGGATGCCCCGTCCAGGAAGCTGAAGTTGGAGTGGGTATGCAGCTCGGCGTATCCCGGGCCGTCCGTCGCTCCGGGGAGGTCCTCGGCGCACGGTTCGGCAGCCGTCTCCGGGGTCTCCGGTGCGGCCTCGGCGGTGCGCCGCCCGCTCAGCCGGCGTTCAAACTCCGACCAGGGGATCGGCGGATTCGAGAATCCCATCTCGCGCTCCTCTCTGCTGTGTTGCCTGGGCGGGTGCCCGCCCCGATCATCGATGTGTTGGGCCGCCAGGGCCCGCTCAGTCGTAGCGAGCCTCGGCCCACCACTCGCTACGATCACGGCGCACCAGCCAGCCGTGGCCGCGCTCATCCACCAGCTGAAAGCGGTCGACCCGCTCGGCCGTGGTCCCGGTGATTACCGGCCAGGGGCCCGCCCAGGCCCGCACCGTCGAGTCCACCCCGCCCGGGGCGATCCGCGGCAGCGGCGGGATCACCAGGCGGTGTGGCGGGGCGCTCAGCATGTCCCGGTCGGTGATGCTCACGCTCTCCCCCGCCGCATCGATCACCCGCACCGGCAGCGGCTCGGCCAGCACCGTCTGGGGTGGCGCCCCGGGCAGGCTCCCGGGCCAGGGACCGGCGGGATCGGTGCGCGGATCGCGCTCACCCCAGGGCACCAGGCTCTGACGTTCCCGCGGTTCGCGGCCCGCGCCGATCCGGGCGGTCAGGACCCCGTCGTGACCCACCATCCCCTGTAACCGGGTCAGCCCGTTATGCACGCGGGTGTCCGGTCCGCCGCCCCAGAGCCCGGGCTCCTGGGTGCTCATCGCGGCGAGGGTTTCGGGGATCACCCGGATCAGCGCCACCGGTTCGGACAGCGCCGCCTCGATCGCCCCGGATCCCTGCAGCTGCCAGCGCACCCGGTCCACAACGTCGCCCGCATCGAGGTGTCGGGGGTGCAACCAGCTGCGGGCGCTGCGCCCGCCACGGTCCCCGATAATCTCGATTCGCACCGCGCTCACCACCAGCGCATGCTCGGTCAGGCCCGCCAGAAAGCGGTCGGCGGAGGCACGGAACCCGAAGGCCGCCTGGTCGGCGCGCTCAAGCGGCGGATCAAACTCGCGCTCCACCGCAAGCTCGGCCGGTGGGATGCGTGGGCGCACCCGACGCGGATCCTCTCCCGCGGCGATCCGATGCGCCTGCTCCCCCGCCGCCCCAAACCGGTCCCGGACCGAGGCTGCCGGCAGCGCGGCCAGCTCCCCGAGTCGGTGCACGCCAAGCCGGGCGAGCACCCGTGTCAGCTCGGGTTCGCCCAGCGTGGTCACCGGCATCTGGGCGAGAAAACGCGCCGACTGTCCGGGCGGGATCACCAGGATCGCGTCGGTAATGGGGGCGGCATCCTCGGATTCGGCCACCGTCCCCGGCGCCTCCGGCAGGGAAGACGGCACCGCACGGTACGCCGCCTGCTGAGCGGCAAAGACCCCGTCGGCCGCGCCGATCCGTACCGCCGATCCGGCCGGGATCACCCCCTCCTCCCGCAGCGCCGCGGTCAGCGCTTGCGCCGCCGCCGCCTCACTTCCGTAGTAGCGCGCGGGACCACGCCCGGGCACCAGACACAGCCCCGGCCGCACCTGCTGAATACTCGGCACGATGCCCTCCAGGATTCGAATCAGCGGTTCGAATCGTCGATGATCCACATCCTCCCGATACGGCAGAAACACCGCCTCGGCCGACCGCTCCTGAGCCTCCCGGATGCGCAACCCTCGGCGCACCCCCAGCGCCCGCGCCACCGCATTCGCGGCGAACACCTCGCCGCGCGCGGTCAGCACCACCGGGGCTTCGAGGGAAATCTCCGCATCCTCGGCGGCGGTGAGGACCGCCCAATCAGGAAGCCACAGTGCCACCACTCGTTCACTCATCGACCCATCACCCACCGCACAGCCACAACACCAACACCCGCGCGCTCAGGAACCCACCGCACACACCACGACCAGGGCGGCATCACCCACCCAGAAACACAGTCCCGCGGCATCAGCCCACCCCCGCTAAACGGCGCTCGGGCCGCGGCACCGCGCGGATACCGGGTCGCTCGGCCGCGATCAACCCGCCGCTCTCGGCCAGGGTCAGCGAGGCTCGACGCAGGCGTCCGGCGCGATCGGTCGCCTCAACCCTCAGCTCCCGCGCCCCCAGATATCCAAATCCCGCGCCGATCCCACCCCAGTTTCCGGCGCTATTATGCAGCTCTGCGTCGCTCCCTGGCCAGGTGCCCAGGGTCACCAGCGTCGCCGCTCGCTGGTGCAGTCGAGCCGTCAGACGCGCACGATCCGACGTACTCAGGTGTGGGGCGGGCCCGGTGATGATCACGGTCACCACATCGGCGAGCGCCGCCACCACCTCCAGCCAGTGTGCACCGGGCTGGGGCACCACCACCAGGCGTTCGAGGTTGATCCCCACCCGCTCGGCGGCCTCCAGGCCAAAGGTTGGCAGGTCCACCACGGCGCTCCAGGACCCGGCCAGGCTCGGCCCCGCGGCCAGCGCCATCGCCAGCACCGGCGCATCCGGCACCGCATACACTCCGCCCGCTCGCAGCGCACCGCCGGGCAGCAGGTCGCCGAGGATCGGCAGCGTCGGTAGTGGCTGAGACTCTAGTTCGGTGCGCTGCATCCCCCGGATGCGCTCACGCAGCGCCGCCACGGTGCCCGCCCGTTCGGCGGCACCGGAATCGGCACCGGGCCGAGCGGGTCCGGTGCCCACACGAGAGGAGAAAGCGAGCGACATGCGTTAATATTCGAACACATGTTCGATTAAGTCAATTACGTACGGCATGTCCTGTCGCATCGCGACGGGCCCGGTTTTTTGCGCCTCAAAACACAGACGGACCGCGGGAATCCGAAGATCCCCACGGCCCGAACGGCTGGTGTGTAACTAGGCGGTGAAGCCCTCGGCGCGGATGCCCCAGCTCACGCTCCAGGTCTCACCCGGGGCGATCCACTCCAGGCCGATGCCGCTGTTCAGGGCGTTGGCCGGGGCGGTCATCGGCTCGATCGCGACCACCGCGTTGTCTCCGGGATAGCGGGTCGGGTTGAAGACCTGCCAGGTCCCGAAACGCTCCTCACCCCAGATGGTGACGGTGCGTCCGGCCGGGTCGGCGAGGGTGTGGGCACTCACGCCGTCCACGACGTGCGGGGCGGCAAAGCCGTGATCCAGGACCACCGAGTTCAGGGCGACACCGTGGCGCAGATCGTTGCCCGCGCCCACGGGCACCTCGCTCTGCGGGATCTGGTGGGCGTTGACCTCCCAGACGGTGTCGCAGGCCACGGTGAGGGTCAGCTCCGAGGCGGGAACGCCGCCGATGGTGAGGTACGGGTGTGCGCCGACACCGGCCGGAGCGGGAGTCTCCGAGCGGTTGGTGAGGCGGTGGGTCACGGTCAAGCCGCGCTCGTCCAGCACGTAGTCCACCTCGGTGTCGAGGTGGAACGGATAGCCGTGCTGCGGGAACACGGTCGCCGCCAGCCGGATCGAGTTCGCGGTCTGCTCCAGCACCGTATACGGGGTGAAGCGCAGCAGGCCGTGGATCGCGTTTGACTGCGCGGGCTCGGTCACATCCAGCTGCTGCACCTGACCATCGAGTACCCAACGGGCGTCCTCGACGCGGTTGGGCCAGGGGGCCAGCACGATGCCCGAGGCCATCGGACGAGGCTCGGTGACGTCGTAGGGGGCAAGCACGTCCACGCCGTTCACGGTGAGGACCCGCAGGCCCGCGGCCACCTCGGTAATCTCGGCGTTCAGCGCAAGATCGCCGTGTTCATGGGTGAGTGTGAAGCTCTGTCCGTTGGGAGCTGCGTGCATCGTGTTTCTAGGCCTCCTCGACGGCGGCCACCTGCCACCGGTTTCGACAATACTCCCAAAGCAGACCGCCCCGCGATCTAGACCTGCGCCCCGGAGTTTCTGAGCCATAAGCCATCCTCGCTGGTGGAACGTTCCTTCGCGGCTGTGACGATACGGTGCTCACTAAACCCTCTGCGGACGGCCAAGATCTGTGTCCGCAATGTCCTAGGGAATTCCTCATTTCGGTTGAATTACGCGCGATTCTCACAGCTCGTCCGCAAATCTTTTACTCAACTGCTGGCGGAACGTATCCGGCATCTAGGTTAGGGCTATGAGGGCTATCTACATTGATGAGTCGGGACGAGACGACAATTTCTATTTCTTCGGGGGTCTCGTCGTCGAGGCAGAATCGCTGACCTACATTGACCGCGAGATGGAAAAACTAGCGGGGATGCTCGCGCGCAATATTCATGGGTTCGACATCGAGACAGAGTTTCATGCCGTCGAGATCTTTCAAGGAACCGGCCCGTGGAAGAAAGTCTCCACTGGGTGGAGAGTGAAAACCTGCAAAATAATCTCGAGTATCCTGGCAAGCTCCGGGGCAGATTTCATCTTTCGAGGAATCGATATCACCCGACAGAAAGAAAAATACGTCGCCCCATTCCCTGCGCATCTGCTCGCGCTGGCCCACCTTTTAGAGAGCATCGATAATCATCTCTTCTACCGTTGCAGTGGGAGCACTGGAATCGTGCTCGCCGACGACCACCACTCGGCCGCGAGCAGCCGAAAGAACCTCTCACGGTTCAAGCTTGCTACCGTACCCGGCTATGTCACGAAGCAGCTCACTCAGATACACGACACCCTGTATTTTGGGCCGTCGGACGCCAGCCGTCTCCTGCAAGCAGCCGATGTTGCAACGTACTTCCTTAACCGAGCCAACACGATCGAGGAGAAGAACCCAGACTCTGCTCGGGCTATAGAGACAATCGTAGAAAACATTCGTTCGATCACACGGAAGGAAGCAATCTGGCCGCGTTAAAAACACAACGCCCCGCGAAGCGAGGCGTTGGCAGATGTGGGAGGCTTACGCGTCCTACACCCTCAGGCTAACACCGCTCGTACACGGTGTCCAGGAACGAGTAACGGGCATGACCTCAAAAGCTGAGGTCATGCCCGTTACAGGTGGGAAAAGTTACAGCCGCTCGGCTGCCTCCACCACGTTCTTCAGTAGCAGTGCACGGGTCATCGGGCCCACACCGCCGGGGTTCGGCGAGAGGAAGCCGGCAACCTCGGCCACGGCCGGGTCGATGTCTCCGGAGAGCTTCGCCTTGCCGGACTCGGTGGTACCCACGCGGGTCACACCCACGTCGAGCACCGCGGCACCGGGCTTGATCCACTCGGGCTTGACCAGGTGCGGCACACCCACGGCAGCCACCACGATGTCCGCCCGGGACACCTCGGACGCGAGATCCGGGGTGCGCGAATGGGTCAGGGTGACGGTTGCGTCGATGCCCTTACGGGTCAGCAAGAGGCCCAGCGGACGACCCACGGTGATGCCGCGGCCGATCACGGCCACATGCTTTCCAGGGATCGAGACCCCGCTGCGCTCGAGCAACTCGATGATGCCGGCCGGGGTGCAGGGCAGCGGCGAATCCAGTTCGCCGCCCACGCCGAGCACCAGCTTGCCAAGGTTGGTCGGGTGCAGGCCGTCGGCGTCCTTGGCGGGGTCGATCAGCTCCAGCATCTCGTTTTCGTTGATGCCCTTGGGCAGCGGCAGCTGCACGATGTACCCGGTGACGGCGGGGTTCTCATTCAGGTCACGGATGGCCTGACGGATCTCCTCGGCACTCGCGGTTTCGGGCAGATCCACGCGGATCGACTCGATTCCGACCTCGGCGCAGTCGCGGTGCTTCCCCGCCACATACGAGCGCGAGGCACCGTCTTCACCCACCAGCAGGGTGCCGAGCCCGGGAACGATGCCGCGCTCGCGCAGAGCCTCGATCCGGGTACGCAGCTCATCCTTGATGGCACTCGCCGCGGCGAGACCATCAAGCTTCTGTGCGGTCATCCCTACAGTCCCGGGTAGAGGGGGAACGCCTCGGTAAGCTTGGCGACGCGTGCACGCAGGGCGGGCAGGTCGGCGCCGGGGCGCAGAGCGAGGGCGATCACGTCGGCAACCTCGGTGAACTCGGCGTCGCCGAATCCGCGGGTCGCAAGCGCCGGGGTACCGATGCGCAGACCCGAGGTGACCATCGGCGGACGCGGGTCAAACGGCACGGCGTTGCGGTTCACGGTGATGCCCACCTCGTGCAGCGCATCCTCGGCCTGCTTGCCGTCGAGCTCGGAGTTGCGGAGGTCAACAAGCACCAGGTGCACGTCGGATCCACCGGTCAGCACGTCAATGCCGGCGGCCTTGCTGTCCGGGGCGGTGAGGCGCTCGGCCACGATCTTCGCACCGGAGAGGGTACGACGCTGACGGTCGGCGAACTCGGGGCTACCGGCGATCTTGAACGCGGTGGCCTTACCGGCGATCACGTGCATCAGGGGTCCACCCTGCTGGCCCGGGAACACGGCCGAGTTGATCTTCTTGGCGAGGTCAACATCGTTGGTGAGGATGAAGCCCGAGCGGGGTCCACCGATGGTCTTGTGCACGGTCGAGGAGACCACGTGGGCGTGGGGCACCGGCGAGGGGTGAACGCCCGCGGCGACCAGACCGGCGAAGTGAGCCATGTCGACCCAGAGGGTCGCGCCCACCTCGTCGGCGATCGCACGGAACGCGGCGAAGTCCAGCTGACGCGGGTACGCCGACCAGCCGGCGATGATGACCTGCGGCTTGTGCTCGAGGGCCTGGGCGCGCACGACGTCCATGTCCACGAGGAAGGTTTCGGGGTCAACACCGTAGGACACGGCGTTGTAGAGCTTGCCGGAGAAGTTGAGCTTCATACCGTGGGTCAGGTGACCACCGTGTGCCAGCTCGAGACCGAGGATGGTGTCTCCCGGCTTGGCGATCGCGGCCAGGACGGCGGCGTTTGCGGTGGCACCGGAGTGCGGCTGGACGTTTGCGTACTGAGCCCCGAAGAGCTCCTTGACGCGGGCGATCGCGAGGTTCTCGGCGACGTCAACGGCCTCGCAGCCACCGTAGTAACGACGGCCCGGGTAACCCTCGGCGTACTTGTTGGTGAGCACGCTACCCACGGATTCCAGCACCGAAACGGGAACGAAGTTCTCGCTGGCGATCATCTCGAGGTAGTCGCGCTGGCGACCCAGTTCCTGCTCCAGGACCGCGGCGATCTCCGGGTCTACTTCGGCAAGGGGGGCGTTAAATAGGTCGGTCAAAACTGGCTCCTCTGATGACAGCGGCGGACAAAACATCAATTTTCCGTATCGGCCCAGGCGTGCGGTCGAATCCGTGTCGGTCGCTCCCCGATGGTAACCATCTTGAGTGGTGCGATCCCGCTCCACCGACGCCAGTCGCGACGCGATTAGCCTAGCATCCCGGGGCGGGCTCGTGGGCGGAGGTTTCCCAGCGTTAACCAAGCCGTTGTCCCCGGTGGACACTTCTGTCACAACCGACGACTCGGGCTGCCGGAGTACACGCTGCGGGACTACACTCGTGCGTATGCGGAACCTCATTCACTCGGCCACCGTAATTTCCGGCGGGCAGAGCACCAAGCACGCCTGGATCGAGTTTGACGAGGATGGGATTACTGCCCGCGGCACCGACGACACCTGGCGGACACGGGTCGCCGAGAGCCCCGATACCACGGTGATCGACGGAACCGGGCAGATCATCACCCCCGGCCTGATCGACCTGCACTGCCACGGCGGCGCGGGCGTCGCGTTTGAGGACGGTGAGGCGGCGATCCGCACCGCCCTTGCCCTGCACCGCTCCCACGGCACAACCCGCGCGGTGGTGTCGTTTGTCAGTGCGGACGTTGAGGACCTGGTCACCCGCCTGGAGATCGTTGCCGACCTCGCCGAAACCGATTCGGGAGTCCTGGGCAGCCACCTCGAGGGCCCATTCCTGGACCCCGGCCACCGCGGCGCCCACGATCCCGAGGCCCTGCGCACCCCCGATGTGCGCACGGTGGACCGGCTGATCGAGGCCGGCCAGGGCACGCTGCGCCAGATCACCATCGCCCCCGAGCTCGATGGGGCAACCGAAGCCATCCGTGAGCTCACCGCCGCCGGGGTGATCGTCGCCGTGGGGCACACCGACGCCGACTACACCGCCGCCCGCGCCGCCTTCGACGCCGGGGCGACCCTCCTCACCCACGCCTTCAACGCGATGCACCCGATCCACCACCGTGCGCCCGGCCCGGTGCTGGCCGCGATCGACAGCCCCGGCGTGACCCTCGAGGTCATCAACGACGGCGTGCACGTCCACGAGAGCGTTGTGCGCCTGGCCTTCACCGAGGCACCCGGCCGGATCGCCCTGGTCACCGATGCGATGGCCGCGACCGGCGCCGCCGATGGGCACTACATGCTCGGCTCCCTCGAGGTCCTCGTCACCGAGGGCACCGCCCGGCTGGTTGAGGGCGGTTCGATCGCCGGATCCACCCTGACCCTGGATGCCGCACTGCACCGCGCGGTCCATGTCGTGGGCATCCCGCTTCCCGAGGCCGTGCGCGCACTCACCGAAACCCCCGCCCGGGTACTCGGGCGTGAGCGGGACCTCGGCGCAATCGAGGTCGGCTACCCCTCCGATGTGCTGCTCTGGAACGACGATCTCACCCTGCAGCGGGTGTGGGCCGACGGCACCGAACATCCGGCGGCACACGCCTAGACCCCGCAGCAGCGCTCCCCCGCGCAGGCTCCGGACACCCGATACGGGTCAGACAACAAACACCACAACGGCCCCGTCCGGTGAGAATTCTCACCGGACGGGGCCGTTGCGCGGGACGGACTAGTTCGCCTCCTCGCGCGGCAGCAGCACCTCGGGGGTGCGGATCTGGCCGGGCAGGGTGTCCACGGGCAGGGTCGGGAACGCGGCGCGGGTCGCCGGCCAGCCGCTGTCGCGCAGCTCCTTCATGGTCTCGTCAAAGGCCTGCAGGGCGGCGACCTCGTCGGAGGCGAACGCGGTGGCGATCCGCACGCCGCGCCAGTAATCAGCCGCATCGGCATACAGGGCAAAGGCAACGTTTCCCAGCCGCTCGATCAGGGTCCAGGCGGTCTGCTCGCTCACCTGCCCGGCCACAAACGCGGTGCGCACGATCGCGATCAGGCGCTGCACATCCCCCGCCCACAGCAGCAGCGGCGGACGCCCGGCCTGCGGTTCGGCCAGCGCGCGCAGGTCCCACTCCGACAAACCGGTCAGGCCGGCGATGCGGGTGAGCATCCGCTCGGCATCCGGACCGTTGAGGATCGCCTGGAAGCGGGCGCTCATGCTGTGCTGGGCCATTCCATCGGCCACATACAGTTCCAGGTCACGCTCGGAGGCGATCCGGGTGCGCTTATCCAGGTCGGCCTGCAGGTCGCGCAGATCGTTCATGGGCAGCGAGATGATCGGGTAGCCCTTGGCACCGTCGGCGTACTTCTTGCGCAGCGATTCGGGCAGCTTTGACCAGGCCGGGGAGAATTCCAGGCTGGAGTTCCAGAGTCCCGAACGGAAATCCGATTCGGCATCCAGCGCCAGCAGCGACTGCTGCGCGGGCGTGATCTCGGTAGCGCCGGTCAGTCGTCGGTAGCGGCGCTGATCACGCCAGGGGCCCCAGGAATCCAGGCTCGAGACGGCAAACGCCACCACCACAAACGCCAGCACCGCGGTGAGCACCGGGGCAAAGGTGGTGTCCGGGGTGAACGGCAGCGCCGCGGAGATGGTGTGCCAGTTCACCGACACCACGGCGGCCGCGAGAACCGCGATCGCGAAGGTGAGCAGCGAACGCCCCTGCGCCCGGGCGGGCCGCTGTTCCTTCCTCAGCTGCTGATAGTTACGCTGATGCCAGATGCGCGGACGGACGGGATAGGCACGTTCACCGAGATGGTTCTGAAGAGTCACCCAAACGAGTGTAATCCAGTTTGTAAGCGCATACGAACGCCTACCGTGCCGTGTCCCCCGGCGTCTGCTCGTGGTTGGGAACCACCGGATCATGCTCGACCGGAGCCTCCTGCACCAGCGGGGTCGCCACGGTGTTACCCGACACGTAGTCCTCGGGATCCGGGTAGTCGAGCCCCAGCAGGTGGTTGCGGCCGCGCAGCTCGTCGCGGAAGAGCACGTCGCTGCGGAACTTACCCGTCCGATACGCCGCCCGGCCCACCATGTGTGCCGAGATCGGCGCGGTCAGCGCCTGGAACAGGATGATCGAGAAGCCCAGGGTGATCGTGCCGATCGTGGGGGTCGAGAAGATCACATCGGCCACCACCAGGATCACACCGAGCACCTGCGGCTTGGTCGCCGCATGCAGACGCGCGAGCACGTCGGAGAAGCGCAGCAGACCCACGCCCGCGGCCAGACACAGCACCGCGGCGGCAAAGACCAGCGCGATGGTCAGGGCGTCGCGCCACCACTCGCCGGTCACGCTTCGGCCTGATTCGACATGAAGCGGGCCACGCTGACCGAGCCCACAATCGCGAACATGGCCAGCACCAGCATCACCGGCAGCGTGTTGGTGTGACGATTGATGGCCATCTCGGCACCCATCGCACACATCGCGGTCGCAACCAGCACGTCCGAGGCGATCACCCGGTCAAGCAGCGAGGGTCCACGCACGATCCGATACACCGCACACAGCGCCGAGGCACCAAACATGGCGATGATGATTCCCAAAATTATGGTCATCGGTTTTTCCTTCCTCGGGCCAGGGCATGCTGCTCGTTGACCCGCACCACCTCGGCCTTGGATCCGATCGCCAGCACCAGGCGGCGTTCGGTGTCCAGAACCTCCTGGATGAAGCGTTGAATGTCTTCCTCGGAGTGCACGTCGATCACGTGGACGTAGAGGATCGAGCCCGAGCGGTCCAGGTCGACCACGATGGATCCCGGCACAATCGAGATCGCCGTGGAGGTCCAGGACATAATCAGGTCCGAGCGGGTGTTCAGCGGGATACCCACGATCGCGTTACCCGGCTTGAAGCTCGGTGCGAAGGCCAGCCAGGCGATCTGAATCGAGGCGCGCAGGATGTCCCAGCCCAGCACCACGAAGAACACGATCACCCGCCAGGGGTTGACCCGGCCGCTGAGCTCCACCCCGGGGAGGTAGAACGTGAACGAAACCCCGAGCGAAACCAGGATGCCGGTGATGATGGTGAGCGGCGTGAAGCTGCCCCAGAGCAGGCACCACAGCAGGAGCAAACCGAGGGCCAGCAGGCCCTGGCTGAGCCCGGCGAGGCGGTGCTTATCGCGAGTCTGATGCGGCATTAGGGCGATCCCTCCGGGAACACGGCGGAGACGTAGTTGTCCACGTTCTCCACCTGGTGGGCCGCGCGCTCGGCATAGCCGAAGATGGGGCCCGCGAACACGGTCAGCAGCAGGGTGAGCCCCACCATGCCGGTGGTCGCGCCCACCATCAGACGCGAGGTCTGCTTGGTCGCGACGGTCCCCGAGTCCTCGGGGCTCTCGGCCAGGGATTCCAGCAGCGGGGACTGATAGCCCTCGACCTCACCACGCGAACGCCAGAAGGCCATGTTCCACACCCGAGCGAGCGCGTACAGGGTCAGCAGCGAGGTCGCGGCACCGGCGGCGATCAGCACGTAGGAGAGCCAGCTGCCCTCCTCGACGCCGGCCTGGAACAGGCCGATCTTGCCGAGGAAGCCGGAGAACGGCGGGATTCCACCGAGGTTGAGCGCGCCCAGGAAGAACAGCACCGCCACAAACGGCGCGGCCTTGAGCAGACCCCCCAGGCGCGAAATGGACGTACTTCCGCCCACGCGCTCGACCAGTCCGGTCGCCAGGAATAGCGTGGTTTGGACCACGATGTGGTGCACCACGTAGAAGATGGTGGCGGTCAACGCGATATCGCCGCCGATCGCGATACCAAAGATCATGTACCCGATGTGACTGACCAGGGTGAACGAGAGCAGACGCTTAATATCTGCCTGCATCACCGCACCCATGATGCCCACAAGGAGCGTGAAGAACGCCACCACCATCAACGGTATTCGCAGCGGCACATCCACAAACATCACGGTGTCGGTGCGGATGATCGCGTACACGCCGACCTTGGTCAGCAGGCCCGCGAACACCGCGGTGACCGGCGCGGGCGCCGTGGGATACGAGTCGGGCAGCCAGAAGGACAGCGGGAACACCGCGGCCTTGACCGCGAAGCCCAGCAGCAGCGCCGCGCAGAGGATCGCCTGGACCCCCATCGGCAGCTCGCGCACCCGCTCGGAGATCAGCGCGATGGTCACGGTCCCGGTGGCCCCGTAGATCAGCGCGATGGCGCCCACAAACAGCAGCGAGCTCATCAGGCTGATCACGATATACGTCACGCCCGCGCGGATGCGGGCACCGGTCCCACCGAGGGTCAGCAGCACGTAGCTCGCCGCCAGCAGCATCTCGAAACCGACGTACATGTTGAAGAGGTCGCCGGCCACAAACGCGTCAAACAGACCGGCGGAGAGCACCAGGTAGGCGGGGTGGAAGATCGACACCGGAGTCTCGTTGTCGTCGTCCACGATGCCCTGGCCGATCGCGAAGATCAGCACGCCGAGCAGCATCAGGGCGGACACCAGCAGCATGATCGCCGAGAGGCGGTCCACCACCAGCACGATGCCCCAGGGCGGTGCCCAGCCTCCGACGTTGACGGTGACGGTGCCGGTCTGATCCACGGCCACCAGCAGGACCGCGGCAATTGCGGTCACCAGGGTCAGTGAGATCAGCGACACGAAGATCTGCACGCGCGGACGCTGACCGAAAATCAGCGCGATCGCGGCACCCAGCAGCGGAATCGTGACAACGAGGGGAACCAGGGCGTTCATCGGCCCACCTCCGTGTCTCGTGCTGTCTGAACCGGGTCGGGTTCGGGGTCATCTTCGTGTTCGTTGGAGGCGTCCAGGACCCGTTGAATGGCCTCATCGTCCTCATCCACCTGGCGGAACGCCTCCTCGGCGTCCTCTTCGGTGTCGTGGGCGTGGTCGTCCGGCAGGGTGTCACCCTCGTCGCCGAGCTGCGCGAGCCACCAGGTGCGGTAGATCAGGGCGAGCACAAACGCGGTAATACCGAAGTTGATCACGATCGCGGTGAGGATCAGAATCTGCGGCAGCGGATCCACCATGTCGGCGTCCTCGGGGCCGCCGGTCCACAGCGGCGCATTGCCGTTGGGTCCGCTCATCAGGAAAATCAGGATGTTGGTGGCGTTACCCACCAGCAGGAAGCCGATCAGGAAGCGGGTCAGGCTGCGCTCCATCATGACGTAGATGCCCACCGCGTACATCAGCGACATCAGCAGGACGAGGGTGAGGGATGCACTCATCGGTTGTCCTCTCGGGTGTCGGTGATGGACGGGGTATCCGGCACAATGGGCACGCGCTGCGTGGCCCAGAGGTCGGTGTTGGGCACCTGCTGGCGCGGGCTGAACTCGTCGGTGCTCTCCTCGGCGATATCGGCCTCGTCCTGTTGCCGGTCGACCTCACCACCGAGCGAGCGCAGGATGTCGAGCACGAGGCCCACAACAACCAGGTAGACCCCGATATCGAAGATCGTCGTGGTGCCGATGGAGATGTATCCCAAAACCGGAATATCTGCGGACAGGTAGGCTGAAGACAGGATCTCCTCGCCGAAGAACAGCGATCCGATGGCCGAACCCACCGCGAGCACGAGTCCCGCGCCCAGGAGCTTGCCGGCGTCGATCGGCACGGCCTCGCGCAGCTCATAGCGGCCACCGGCCAGGTAGCGGAAGACCAGGGCAAGACCCGCAAGCAATCCTCCGGCGAACCCTCCACCGGGCGAGTTGTGGCCCACGAAGAGCAGGAAGATCGAGACCACGATGGCGGGGTGGAACATCAGTCGCACCAGCACCTCGAGCAGGATCGAGCGGTTGGCGCTGGCGATCTTGCCGCCGCTCACCAGCCAGGACTGACGCGCGCCGGGGGTAGCGGGCTGGATGTCCGGATCGGAGAGCACGCTGCGGCGTCCCTGCGCGGTGGCCGGGCGGCGCAGGCCACGACGGCCCTTCTTATCGGCCCGTCCGGAGACAAACAGCAGGCTGGCGATACCGGTGGCGACCACCACGAGCACGGAGATCTCACCCATGGTGTCCCAGGCACGAATGTCCACCAGCGCCACGTTGACCACGTTTTTGCCGTGGCCCTCGTAGTAGGCCATGTCCGGCAGCTGAGCCGAGATCGGATCGGTGATTCGCGACCCCAGCGCGATCAACGCGATGGCACCCATCACCACACCGGTTCCGATCGCGATTACCGCACGGCGACCGCGGTGGACTCGCTTGGTGAGCTTCTGGCTGTTGCCGGGCAGACGGCGCAGCACCAGCACAAAGGCGACGATGGTAATCGTCTCCACCAGCGCCTGGGTGAGGGCCAGGTCGGGGGCACCGTGGAAGGCAAACAGCGCAACCATGCCAAATCCGGTGACGCCCACCAGGAGCACGGCGGCCATGCGCTTGCGTGTCCAGGCGGCACCGAGGGTGGCCACGGCCATGACCAGGGCGATCACCACCTGCTGCGGGTAGTCGTAGAGGCGGAAGGTGGTGGGCCAGACGTTGCCGATCGCCGCCAGGGTTCCCAGGATCAGAACAAAGACCACGAGGATCGTCGAGAGGTACTGCGGCAGACCGCCACGCTGACCAAAGATCGTGACCTTGGCGGAGATCTTGTCCACCGCGCGGGTCACGCTCCAGTAGCCGCGGGAGGAGTCCACCAGCGGGGGCAGAGCCTCCTGCAGGCGGGCCACCTGGGTCTTCTTCCAGAACAGGGCGGCGCCGAGGCCCAGGATTGCAATCGAGATAAACAGGGCGGGCTCGAAGCCGTGCCAGAGCGCCAGGTGGCCCTCGAGGTGGCCATCGAAGCTCTCCGGGTACGGATCCAGCCAGGCATTCAGCGCCGGGGAGAAGATACCCAGCAGGACCGAGGCCACCGCGAGCACGGCCGGGCCGATCAGGATCGCGGTCGGCGGCTTATGCCACTCGGTGGATACGCAGGCGGCGGTGCGGGTCGCGAAGGCACCCCAGAAGAAGCGGGCCGAGTAGGCGACGGTCAGGATCGAACCCACCGCGGTCCCGATCAGCGCGATCCAACCGTAGGGATCCCCGGCCTCGGCGGCCTGCAGGAACGCCCCAAAAATGGACTCCTTGGCCACGAAGCCCAGCAGCGGCGGGATGCCCGCCATCGAGGCGATCGCCAGCGCGGTGATGACCGCGAGTACCGGCATCTTCCGTCCGAGGCCCGAGAGCTGACGCCAGTCTCGGGTGCCCGCAGCATGGTCGATGATGCCCACCACCAGGAACAGCGTGGACTTATAGATCGCATGGGCCAGCAGCAGCGCGGCACCGGCGAGGGCAGCATCGGGGGTTCCGAAGCCCACGATGACCATGAGGAAACCGAGCTGGCTGACGGTGCCGTAGGCGAGCACCAGCTTGAGGTCGTACTGACGCAGCGAGCGCCAGGCACCCACCAGCATCGTCCAGACACCCAGGCCGATCAGCACCAGCTTCCAACCGGGCAGGTCGGCATAGCCGGGGGCCAGGCGGGCGATCAGATAGATACCGGCCTTGACCATCGCGGCGGCGTGCAGGTAGGCGGATACCGGGGTGGGCGCGGCCATCGCGGCCGGCAGCCAGAAGTGGAAGGGGACGATCGCGGACTTGGAGATCGCACCCACGATGATCAGCAGAATCGCGGTGACCGCGAGCGGACCGGTGACCCCGGCCGCGACGATGGCCGAAAGCGAGGTGCTGCCCACCTGCACCGAGATCATGATCACACCAACCAGCATCACCAGGCCACCAAAGGTGGTGACCAGCAGCGCCTGAAGGGCCGCACCGCGGCTCTCCTTCTTGCCGGTGTAGTGCCCGATCAGCAGGTAGGAGAGCACACTGGTGATCTCCCAGAACATGAACATCAGGATGATGTCATCGGCCGTGACCAGCCCAAACATGGTGCCCGCGAAGGCAAACAGGAACGCCGCAAAGCGCCCGAGCCCGGGTTCCCGCTTGGTGAAGTACTGGGTGCAGTAGAGCAGCACCACGGTGCCCACACCGGTGACGACCAGTGCCAGGAGCCACGCGAGGGTGTCCATGCGGAATGCGAGAGCCAGATCCAGCTGGGGAACCCAGCGGATGGTTTCTGTGATCTCGCCGTGCGTGCGGATCTGTTCGCCCTGCAGCAACGTCCAAATAAATGCCCCAGCGGGCACGAGAGCCACAACGGTGAAAACATGGTTCTTGAGGAACCTGGCAAGAAATGGAGTCGCGACGGAGACAATCAGGAAGATGGTCAGAATCGTCGCCATGAGGTCTCCGTAAGGTAGGTGGCCTGTAGCTTCTAACCTATCAAAACCGGGAAGCTTCTTCGTAATTGAACGACAAAATAACCCGGATCATTCCCCGTTTAGGCCGGAACCTCGGCCAATTCCGGTGTCGGCGAGTGGCGCTCGACCGCCGCCTTGACCCGTCCACGCGCGATCAGGAACAGCACCAAACCGGCCGCGGTGAGGGCGGCCGAGAGGATCGGCAGCGCGCCCAAACCATATGCCGAAAGCAGAATACCTCCGAAGAGTGCGCCGCCTCCGATGCCCAGGTTGAACGCGGTGGTGTAGAACGCACCGGCGTTGTCGCGGTTCTCGGGGGCCGCGGCCCGCAGCATCAGGGTCTGTGCCAGCGGCGGGATCAGGCCGAAGCAGAATCCCCAGATCGCCATCGCGATGGCGGCGATGATCGGCGACTGCGCGGTCATCGCGATCACGCTGACCGCGACCACACAGCCGACCAGGCCGATCGCCAATCCACGCAGCGGCAGCCGGGAGAAGATACCGCCGGTAAAGAACAGCGAGATCGCCCCGAACGCACCAAACCCGAGCAGGGCCACACTCACCAGTTCGGCGGGAATCCCGATAAACCCAATGAAGAACGGGGTGATGTAGGTGAAGAAGGCGTAGTAACCGGTCATGGTCAGCGCGACCATGATGCAGATCAGCGCCACCGGGAGCACCGAGCCGGGCACCTTATTACCGGCGGCATCGGTCTTGGCTGCCTTCGGGGTGACCGGATCCTGGGCCACCTTCGGCAGGAAGAAGAACACGGCCAGCGCGCCGAGCGCGAGGGCCACGGCGACCGCGCCGAAGGCAACCCGCCAGCCCACCGCGTGGCCGAGGGCGGTGCCCAGCGGGACCCCGAGGATCATGGCGAGGGTTCCGCCGGTCAGCGCGATGGTGATCGCACGACCGATCAGGTGCGGGGCCACCAGACGCGAGGCATAGGCCGGGGTCAGTGACCAGAACATACCGTGGGCCACCCCGCCGAGGATCCGGGCAAACACGATGGCCGGATAGCTCGGCAGCACCGCGGTCAGCACGTTACACAGAGCCAGGGTCAGCAGGATCGCGACCATCAGCGTGTGCCGCGGCAGACGCCGGGTCACCCGAATCATCGTGGTGCTGGTGAGTACCACGGTAAAAGCAAAAATGGTCACCAGCAATCCCACCTGGGATTCGGTCACACCCAGGTCGGCACTCATCTCGGGCAGCAGCCCGGTGGGCATCATCTCGCTGGTAATGGAGAGGAAAACGGAGACCGAGAGGGCGATCAAACCCAGCATCGGCAGCGCATTCGAGCGCACGGGTGTCGTGGTTGAAGAGGTCATCAGGAAAATTTCCGGAATGGCGTTCACTCGGGCCGGGACTGTGCCTCGGGCGGCGAGTTCGTCTGCGCGCTGATGTGCGCGCCCAGGGCTCTCGGGGACTGCCGGAACCATATATTAGGGTACAGGGTTGGCCCGGAATACGCATCTACCCCGCCAAGGCAATACTCTAGAGCGGTGACCAACAACACCGCCCCCGCAGAACTGAACCACTGGGTAATCACCCTCGTATGTGCCGACCAGCCCGGCATCGTCCACGATGTGAGTGGATCGATCGTCGCCGCCCGCGGCAACATCACCGAGAGCCAGCAGTTCTCCAGCGCCGACACCGGCCGCTTCTTTATGCGCCTGCAGGTCGAGTCCGCCGCCTCCTATGAGGAGTTTGCCGCGGCCCTCGCCCCGGTCGTGGAGCGCTTTGACGCGACCTGGACCCTGGACCGCGTGGGTCGTCCGCTGCGCACCCTGGTGCTGGCCAGCAAGGCCGGCCACTGTGTCAACGACCTGCTGTTCCGTCAGCGCGGCGGGCAGCTGCCGGTGGAGATTCCGCTGGTGCTCGCCAACCACGACGTGCTGGGCGACCTGGCCGAGTTCTACGGCGTCCCGTTCGAGTCCCACGCGGTCACCGGCCCCGAGAGCAAGGCGGCGTTTGAGGCGCGCGTGCTTGAAGCCGTCGAGGAGCACAACATCGAACTCGTGGTTCTCGCCCGCTACATGCAGATCCTCTCCCCCGAGCTGTGCGAGGCGCTCGCCGGCAAGGCCATCAACATTCACCACTCCTTCCTGCCCGGCTTCAAGGGCGCAAACCCCTACCGTCAGGCGCATGCCCGCGGCGTGAAGCTGATCGGTGCCACCGCGCACTTTGTGACCAGCGACCTGGATGAGGGCCCGATCATCGAGCAGAACGTGGTGCGCGTGGACCACTCCCGCTCACCCGAACAGCTGATCTCGATCGGTCAGGATGAGGAGAGCCGGACCCTGACCCAGGCCGTGCGCTGGTTCGCCGAGGACCGCATCCTGCTGGACGGCGACCGCACCATCATCTTCCGCTAGACACCGGTCATCCATCAACGGCGCGCTGCCCCCTCGGGGTGGCGCGCCGTTGTTTTTTCCCGGCCGGAGAAACACACAACAAACCCTCGGCGAGTCCAAAGCCTGGGACCCTACATTGTGGACGGGTGCCACAGAGCCATTCGGCCGGGCCAGAAAATTGGGAGTCTTCATGAAGCGTCGCACGGCACTGATCACGGCCGGGGGCACGGTCCTGGTGGCCGCCGGACTGGTGGTTGCGGTCCCGAACCTCGTGCACCCGGGACATCTGCGCCACACCGATTCGCGGGCACTCGCCTCCACGATCTCCGCCAAGCACCCGACCCCGCAGTCGACACCGGCAAGCGGCGCCGCACCCTCCAGCCGCTTCAACCTCGCCGACTGGGAGCTGCAGCTCCCCACCGGCCCGCAGGGTGATCCCACCACCATTTCGCCCACGGCCCTCACCGGCGGGTACACAAACAAGGACTACTTTTACCTGAACCAGGCCGGGCAGATGACGTTCTGGGCACCCGAAAACGGGGTCCACACCCCACACTCGCAGTACGGACGCAGCGAGCTGCGCCAGATGAACCCGGACGGTTCCCTCGCCGAGTGGAAGGTCACCGAAAACCACACCCTCAGCGCGACCGTCGCGGTCCCCGATGTGACCAAGCGGGTGTGCGTGGGGCAGGTGCACCTGGGCACCGGCGGCCCCTCCACCAAGGTGGTCACCGAACTGTTCTACGATGCCGACGGACAGATCACCCTGGGCGTCGCCAAATCCCCGGACGGCGGTCAGACCATGTATCCGCTGGGCACCGTCGCGCTCGGCCAGAACTGGACCTATTCGATCACCGTGGATAATCACCGGCTCCGGGTGAGTGTCAACGGCACAGAAAGCAGCTATCCGATCCCCGCCTCCTTCGACCGGTACAACGTGTACTTCAAGGCAGGCTCCTACAACCAGTCCTCCTCGGACAGCGCCACCAATGGCGCCCGGGTGGAGTTCTCCGCGCTCTCGCTGACCTAGGCGAGCCGGCGGGCACCGATGCCGGACTGGGCGTCGGAATCCCGTAGACTATGCGGGTGTCAGACGTAACCCCTCGCCCCGCCTTTGCTCCCAACGATATTCTTCGACTCTTCCTGGAGCTCGCCGCGGTGGTCATCGTCGCGATTTGGGGATTCACCTCCTGGCCCTTCCCCTGGAACATCGCCTTTGGTATCGCGGCCCCCGCCCTCGTGGTGCTGATCTGGGCCCTGTTCCAGTCGCCGCGCGCCGTGATCCACTTTGATGTCTTCGGTCGCGCGCTGATCGAGATCTTCGTGATGTTTGGTGCCTCGCTGGCACTGTGGCACCTGGGTAGCTGGATCGGTGCCGTGATCCTCGCGGTCATCTCCACCATTTCGGGCCTGTTACACGGCCTGCGCTCGCTGAACCGGTAACCGCTCAGGCTCGGGTTCATCCCCCGCGGTCCGAGTCTCCGGTGCGCGCACCCCACGAGAGCTCGGCCTACGCCCTCCCGCCGCGGCGATCCGGGTAACCCGGCGTCTTCCGGGTGGGCCCCTCGACGCGCACTCGCTAGGATGCCCCTATGCTCTCCGAATTGCGCGCGGTTCTCGGCGACCGCCTCGACACCTCCCCCGACGCACTCGAGATCGTTCGCAGCGACCGCTCGGGCTACGTGTCGGCCGGGGCACCACTCGGCATCGTGCACGCCGAATCCGTCGAGGATGTTCAGGCCACGCTGCGCTGGGCACACGCCCACCGGGTGCCCGTGGTCACCCGCGGCGCAGGCACGGGACTGGCCGGCGCCGCCACCGCGGGTCCCGGCGAGATTGTGCTGTCGACCGCCCGGATGACCCGGATCCACGAGATTAACGACGTGGACCTGCTCGCGGTGATCGAGCCGGGCATCATCAACGCCGACCTCAATGCGGTGCTCGCCGAGCACGGCCTGTGGTTTGCCCCGGACCCCGCCTCCCGTGCCATCTCCACCGTCGGCGGCAACATTGCGACCAACGCCGGCGGGCTACTGTGCGCCAAATACGGGGTGACCCGGGAGGCCGTGCTGGCCCTTGACGTGGTCCTCGCCGATGGCTCGCTGATCTCGATGGGACACCGCAGTGTTAAGGGGGTCACCGGCCTCGACCTGACCGCACTCATGGTGGGCTCCGAGGGCCTGCTCGGCGTCATCGTGGGTGCGACCGTCCGTCTGCGACGCGCGGTTCCCGGGCCGGTACACACCATCGCCGCCTACTTCCCCAGTGTGCGCGACGCTGCCGAGGCATCCGTCGCGATCGGTCGCGCGGGTCTCACCCCGGCCATCATGGAGCTGCTGGATGCGACCTGCCTCGCCACCGTGCACGCCCATCTGGGCCGTCCCACCCCGCCGCTCGGACAGAGCCAGCTGGTGCTGCGGACCGACGGTCCCGATGCCCGCGAGGCCGCCGAAGCGGCGCTGGGGATTCTGCGTGCGCACGGCGCAACGGCCGAGCTCGCGGCCACCGAGCGGGAGGGCGAGGACCTGCTGATCGTCCGCCGGGCGATGCACCCGGCACTGGAAACCCTCGGTTATCCGCTGATCGAGGATGTGAGTGTCCCCCGCTCCAAGCTCGCCGAGATGTTTGATGCGATCGCCGCGGTATCCGAGCGCTTCGATATTCCGATTCCCACCCTCTCCCATGCCGGCGACGGGAACCTGCATCCCAACCTGATTGTGGACGGTCCCGAGGTGCCCGAACGCGTCTGGGAGGCGGCACACGCACTCTTCCAGGCCTGCCTGGAGCTCGGTGGCACCCTCTCCGGAGAGCACGGCATCGGGGTACTCAAGCAGCGCTGGCTGGCCGAGGAACTGGGTGAGACCCAGCATGAGCTCCAGAAGCGGATCAAGCTGGCGTTTGATCCACTCAACATCCTGAACCCGGGGAAGGTGTTTGCGCGCTCCTGATGCAGGGGCAATGGCGCTCACCCGGGGGGGGTGATCCCCCAGTCGGGTCTGCTACGCTCGCCGAGCACCCGAACCGAAAGACTGTTATGCACCTGCTCACCCCACGCCGCCTCGCCCTGGTTCCGATTCTGCTTGTCGGGGTGATCGGACTCGCCGGTTGTTCGGCTGGCGATCCGGCCCCCTCACCCTCCTCCACCGCGCAGTCGGCGCCTCGGGTAGAACCATTCCCCTCACCCACCACCTCTCCCACGGGTGACCCGGTGGATCTGGCAACCGCGTGTGCCACCGCCAATGAGGCGCTCAACACCGCCTATCCGGCAAACTCCACGGTCAACCCGACCGAGGACCCGGCGGGCGCGTTCGCGACCCTGCGCGCCACCAACATCCAGCTCTCCAACGCCTTCAACACGATCAATAACGACGAGGTTCGCAAGGCTGGCCTCGAACTCACCACCACCGCCGCCGCGATGGCCAACGTCCTTCAGCAGGGCCAGACCGATCCCAGCAAGGTAGATCTGGACAAGCTCTCCACCGCGGAAAAGGCGGCCAAGGACGCCGATGCGGCATTCCTCAAGCTCTGCCCGAGCGCCACGCCCCCGGCAACCACACCCGCCGGCTAGCCTCGCGCACGGCAAAACGGCCCCGTCGGATCCGAAGATCCGACGGGGCCGTTTTGCCGGGGATGAGCCCGAGCTACTGCCGGGCTACTAGCCCAGGCGAGCCTGGAGGTTCGCGGTGATCGACGCGAGGAATTCCTCGGTGGTCTGGTAGGCCTGGTCCGGGCCAACCAGGAGCGCGAGGTCCTTGGTCATCTTGCCTGATTCGACGGTCTTGATCACGACGTCTTCGAGGGTGTTGGCGAAGTCGATCAGCTCCTGGTTGCCGTCCAGCTTGCCACGGTGGGCGAAGCCACGGGTCCAGGCGAAGATCGAGGCGATCGGGTTGGTCGAGGTCGGCTTGCCGGCCTGGTGCTGACGGTAGTGACGGGTCACGGTACCGTGAGCAGCCTCGGCCTCCACAACCTTGCCGTCCGGAGTCGACAGCACCGAGGTCATCAGACCCAGCGAGCCGAAGCCCTGGGCCACGGTGTCGGACTGCACGTCACCGTCGTAGTTCTTGCAGGCCCAGACGTAACCGCCCTCCCACTTCATGGCCGAGGCCACCATGTCATCGATCAGGCGGTGCTCGTAGGTGAGGCCCGCGGCGTCGAAGTCGGCCTTGAACTCGGCCTCGAAGATGTCCTCGAAGATGTCCTTGAAGCGACCGTCATAGGCCTTCAGGATGGTGTTCTTGGTCGAGAGGTAAACCGGGTAGTTACGGCTCAGACCGTAGTTAAGCGAGGCGCGAGCGAAGTCGCGGATCGAGGAGTCGAGGTTGTACTGAACCTGGGCAATACCGTCGCTGGGTGCCTGGTAAACCTCGAACTTCTGAGCTTCGCCACCGTCCTTGGGGGTGAACTCAACGGTCAGGGTGCCCTCACCCTGGAACAGGAAGTCGGTCGCGCGGTACTGGTCGCCGAAGGCGTGACGGCCGATGATGATCGGCTTGTTCCAGCCCGGAACCAGACGCGGGATGTTGGAGATGATAATCGGCTCACGGAAGATCACGCCGCCGAGGATGTTGCGGATGGTGCCGTTGGGGCTCTTCCACATCTTCTTCAGACCGAACTCCTCAACCCGAGCCTCGTCCGGGGTGATGGTTGCGCACTTCACGCCGACGCCGTGCTTCTGGATCGCGTGAGCGGCATCGATGGTGATCTGGTCGTCGGTAGCGTCGCGCGACTCGATACCCAGGTCGTAGTACTCCAGGTTCACGTCGACATAGGGGTGAATCAGGGTGTCCTTGATGGACTGCCAGATGATGCGGGTCATCTCGTCGCCGTCGAGCTCGACAACGGTTCCCTCAACCTTGATTTTGCTCATAAGAGTGCTCCTCAGAAACGGGCCGGGTCCGGCCACCAGCCAGCTTACCGGAGCGAGCGAATTATCTCGACATCGAGACAGATTCGGTGGGTGAACATCCAGTATCCAGAGTATTCGCGCCCACGGGCTACCACTGTCGGAAGGGTGGGGCTACCCTAGGAACATGACCGACCTACGCCTTGAGGAACTTTCGGCCACGACCATCGTCGCGGTAAACGCCCTGACCCTGAAGCCCGGACAGGAGCAGTTTGTTGCGCCCGTCTCCTACTCGGTAGCCGCCGCCGTCACCGACCCATCCACCACCTGGCAGCGCGTGGTTCTGCGCGATAACAAGGTGGTCGGCTTCATCCAGGGTTCCTTCGACGAAGACTCTCCCAGCGAGGAGTTCCGCAGCGTGCTCTGGCGGATCAACGTGGACGCCGATGCTCAGGGCGAGGGTGTGGGCACCTTCGCGGTCGACGCCCTGACCGAGGAGGCTCGCAAGCGCGGCTTCGATCACGTCAGCGTGATCTATGAGCCCGGCGACCTGGGTCCCGATGTCTTCTTCCGCCAGGTCGGCTTCGAGCCCGTGGGCGAAACCGCCTACGGCGAGGTCCTGGCCCGCCGTAGCATCTAGGTGACGGTTCCGGAGTCGAGCGAGCCCGAATTCCGGGTGGTCCTCCCCGTCATCGACGACCCCGAGGCGTTCCTCGAGGCCGTCTATCGTGTGGTGCTGGCGATCCCTCCGGGACGCGTGATGAGCTATGGCGGGGTCGCCGCGGCGATGGGGACCCGCGCCGCACGCCAGGTGGGTGCGATCATGTCCCGACAGGGCAATGATCTGCCCTGGTGGCGGGTGATCCGCGCCGATGGGACGCTGCCCACCCATTTGGCCGAGGCCGCCCTGGAATACTGGGAGGCCGAGGGCACCGCGCTGCGCCGGCTGGGTGGGCATCCGCGGCCGGCGAAATCGGCCTTTGTCACCCGGGTCGAGGCCGTCTTCGAAACAAAAACCGCACCCCACGCCTGAGCTAAAATCCAAAACATGAGATTCCAGTCCCCCAAATGGGGAACATGGGAAGAGCCACGCGAGAATCATTACCGAATCGTTGCAATTCGCGAATGTGCCACCGAGGCAACTTAACTCCGCAGTATCACGCGGTTTTTGCGCCCGATGTGGCAAAAATCATCCCCGAGGACGACACACGCCACGCCTGCGTACGATGTTCGTCACAGGAAAGCGCGTTGTAATGGAATTATGCAACGTGTTTGGTCTTCTGCTCGCATTCTCTCCTTCGCCGCCCTCTCCGTGGTCGGGGTGATTGGGCTTGCCGGGTGCGGAACGGTTAACACCCTGATTGCCGAACCGAAGTCCGCGATCTACCCCACCTATAAGGAATTTGCGCCGGAGGCCGAAAAGCTCGCGCCGACCCCGTTCATTCCCGAAGACTCCACGAACATCCGGATCAAGTCGCACCCGTCCACCCCGGGAACCCTGATCACCTTCCACACCGACTCTCCGCTGCCCGAGGGCGTGTGCAAGCCCGGTGAGCGCCCCGAATCACCCGGTCTGAACGACACCTGGTGGCCCACCGAGGTCCCCAAGGAGGTCCAAATCTGCGGTGACTGGAGCATCTTCTCGGCCTTCGGCAACTACTACGGCGAGACGCTGGTCTCCCCCAAGTAGTCAGTCGGTTCCACACAAACGGCGAGGGTGCCACGGATATTTCCGTGGCACCCTCGCCGTTTTAACGCCCAGGTCTAGACCAGCGAGTTCCGCCAGGCCGCATGGAGCTTGGCAAAGCGGCCGGTCCCGCTGATCAGCGCCTCGGGGGTATCGTCCTCGACGATCTGGCCCTGCTCCATCACGAGCACCCGGTCGGCGATGGCCACCGTGGACAGTCGGTGCGCGATGATCACCGCGGTCCGCGAGGCGAGCAGCGTTTGCAGTGCGTTCTGCACCGCGCGCTCACCCGGAATATCGAGCGAGGCGGTCGCCTCATCCAGCAGCAGCACCGCGGGATCGGCAAGGAACGCCCGGGCAAACGAGACCAGCTGACGCTGACCCGCCGACAGGCGTCCACCACGCTTATTCACGTCGGTATCAAACCCGGCGGGCATCGCCTCGATGAAGGTGTCGGCGCCCACCGCACGGGCGGCTTCGATGATCTGCTCGCGGGTGGCATCGGGGTTTCCCAGCGCAATGTTGTCGGCGATGGTGCCCGAGAACAGGTACGCCTCCTGGGTGACCATCACCACCGCACGGCGCAGGTGCGCATCATCCAGATCGCGCAGGTCCACCCCGTCCAGCGTGACCCGGCCCGAGGTCGGGTCGTAGAACCGGGACATGAGCTTGGCCAGCGTGGTTTTGCCCGCACCGGTGGCTCCCACCAGGGCGATGGTCTGCCCGGCGGGAATCTCCAGCGAGAATTTCGGCAGGATCTCGACCCCGTTGCCGTACCCAAACGTGGTCTCCCGGAACTCCAGGTGACCGCGCGGCGTGTGCAGCGCGACCGGTGCCTGAGGTGCGGGCACGCCCGGCTCCTCCTCCAGCACACCCGAGATCTTCTCCAGCGCGGCCGCGGCCGACTGATAGGAGTTGTAGAACATGGCCATGTCCTCAACCGGATCGAAGAAGCGCTTGGCATAGAGGACCGCGGCCAGCAGCGTTCCGATCGCGATGGCACCGCCGGCCACCCGCAGGCCGCCAACCAGCACAATCACGGCCACCGAGACATTGGCGATCAGGATCAGGCCCGGATCGAAGATTCCGAACAGGCCGATCACCCGGGCGTTGATCCCCCGCAGGTTCTCAACCTTCTCGCCGAACTCCTCCTCGTTGCGGCGACGGGCACGGAAGGCCTTGACCGCGCGGATGCCGGTCATGGTCTCCACAAACTTCACGATGGTCTGAGCCGAGGCCACCCGCTGCTGACGGAACAGCACCTGCGAGCGGCGCTGGAACCAGCGGCCGAGCAGGAGCAGCGGGATCAGCGCGATCGCGATCACCAGGGCGCTGATCGGATCCAACAGGACCATCGCAACCGCGGTGAACGACATGTAGAGCACGCCGGACACCAGCTGGTTGATGCCGGAATCCAGCAGCTCGCGGATCGCGTCGAGGTCACTGGTCTGGCGCGAGATGATCCGGCCGGAGGTGTAGCTCTCGTGGAAGTCGAGGCTGAGGTCCTGGGTGTGCGCAAACACGCGCAGGCGCAGATCCAGCAGGATCGCCTGGCTCACCCGGGCACTAAGGATCGTGTACCAGGAGATGAGCACGGCGCCCACGATCCCCGAGGCCAGCAGCGCCCCCACGGCCAGGAAGGCGGGGCCCCAGTCGGCCTGATCCAGCACCGCGGGCAGCGCCTGGTTCAGCCCGAACGCGATCAGCGCGGGGCCGGCGACCTGCGCGGCGGTCGAGAGAATCACGACCACCATGGTCAGGATGACCCGGCCGCGGACCGGCCGCACCAGCTCGCCCAGGAGCTTCAGGGATCGCTTACGGATCCGTGCGGATTCCTCGGGGGTCAGCGAGGAGCGTTCCTCGCCGCTCACCCCCTGCACGGTGTTGTCACTCATCGGGTGTTCTCCTCGTCCAAACTGGACAGTACAAATCGGTATTCGGCGCTGCGTTCCAGCAGCTCACGGTGGGTGCCCGCGTCGTGGATACGGCCCTCGTGCAGCAGAACCACGTGATCGGCGGTCTGCACGGTCGAGGGGCGGTGGGCCACGATCAGGGTTGAGGTGTTGCCGTAGTCGCGGCGCATCCCCTCCTCTACCCGGGCCTCGGTGTTCACATCCAGTGCCGAGAGCGGGTCGTCGAGGACCAGGATCTTCGGATCGGTGGCCAGTGCCCGAGCCAGCGCCACGCGCTGACGCTGACCGCCGGAGAGGCTCATGCCCTCCTCACCCACCACGGTTTCCACACCCTCGGGAAGGCGACGGACAAAGTCTGCCTGGGACACATCGAGGGCGCGATCCAGCGACTTCTGGGCGGTCTCCGGATCGGTCTTGGTGTCGTCCCGGCCCAGCAGCACGTTGTCACGGATCGAGGCGCTGAAGAGCGTGGGCTCCTCAAACGCCACCGACTGATTGGCGTAGATGTCGTCGCGGTTGAGCTCGCGCAGGTCGATCCCGTCCAGGCGGATGGATCCTCCGGTCACCTCATAGAGGCGCGAGGCGAGGGCCGTCAGCGTGGACTTCCCCGATCCGGTCAGGCCCACCACGGCCACGGTTTGACCCGGCTCCACGGTGAAGGAGACCCCGTCCAGCAGGTCGGGGGTGCCCTCGGGGGCGTCGGGGAAGCGGAAGTGAACGTTGTCGAACTCCAGGCGTCCGCGGGGGTTCTCGATGTGCTTCGGAGCCTCGGGATCGGCCAGGGTGATCGGCTCGTCCATGACCTCGAAGAAACGGTCGGTCGCGGCACGCGCATCCAGGGTCATCGCCAGCAGGAATCCGATGGATTCCAGCGGGAAGCGCAGGATCGTCGCGGTGGCGAAGAACGCAAAGAGCTCGCCCACGCTGATCTGGCCCTGGCTGGCCAGCCAGATACCACCGAGCAGACACAGCGCGAAGCCGATGTCCGGGAGCAGCACCAGCCACAGCCAGATGCCGGCGAGGGCCTTGGCCTTTTTGATCTCGGTGCCCTGGAGGTCCTGGGCCTGACGGGTGAACCCACGCAGCGCGTGCCGGCCACGGCCGAAGGCCTTGAGGACCCGGATGCCGTGCACCGATTCCTCAACCGAGGTGGCCAGGTCGCCGGTCTGGTCCTGGCTCAGCCGAGCCACCACGGCGTAGCGCTTTTCAAACGCGAAGCCGTAGATCCAGATCGGCACCGAGATCAGCAGGAAGATCCCGCCGAGCAGTGGATGCCAGGTGAACAGCACCGCGGTACCCACCACGATGGTGACCAGGTTCACAAACAGCAGGATGATGCCGAAGGCAAGCCAGCGACGAATCAAACCCAGGTCGGTGCCCTGACGAGAGAGCAGCTGACCGGATTGCCAGCGGTCGTGGAAGGACACCGGCAGATCCTGCAGGCGCTCATACATCGCGTTGCGCATCGCGGCTTCAACGTGGGTACCGGGGGTCAGCACCAGCCAGCGGCGCACGGCCACGGTAGCCGCCTCGGCCACACCGAGCGCCAGCACGATCCCGGCCGCGCCGATGATCAGTGCGGTATCGCGGGAGGCCAGTGGGCCATCCACGAGCTCACGCAGCACCAGCGGGATCGCCAGTGCCAGCAGCCCCGCAAACAGGCCGGCCACGCCGCCGAGCGCGAGGCGCGGCAAAGCGGGACGTGCGTATTCGCGCAGGCGCCACAGGGAGGAAAAAACAGAACGTTCAGACATGCGTACCCGGAAGGTCGAAATATGGCCCCGCCACCGAGAAGTTGAACATCGATGTACGAGGGTGACGCCGGGTCCCGGCGAACAGCCTTTCAGGATATCGTCAGGTTACGAAAAATTTCAAGCCGATGGCGCGTTATTTTCCAAGCCCGCTCAGGCGTCGGATTCCTGGGTGGTAACCACAACCTCGACGCCGGCGGCGGCGAACTGGCCCGCAATCTCGGGGTTCAGGGGCTGATCGGTGACCAGCACGTCGATCACCTCCAGGGGGCAGATCCGCGCAAAGGTGGATCGTAAAATCTTGGTGGAATCGGCCACCACGATCACCCGAGCCCCCACCTCGGCGAAGATTCGGCTCACCTCGGCCTCGCTCTCATGCACGGTCGTTGCCCCAAACTTGGGACCCAGACCGTCCACACCGAGCACCACAACGTCGAGGGCAAACTCGGTCAGGGTATCGCGCACCAGCGGCCCCACCAGCTCATAGGACTGGGCGCGGGCGACGCCCCCGGTCACCGTAATCTTCACGTTGCGGCGCAGCGAGAGCTCATAGGCGATATTCAGCGCATTGGTCACCAGGGTCAGTCCCGGCTCGCCGTCCTCGCGCACAAACCGCTCACTCTTGGCCAGGTGCCGGGCCACCTCGGTGGTGGTGGTTCCACCGTTGATCCCCACGGTCGCACCGGTGGGAATCAGAGCCTCGGTCGCCCGGGCGATGGCGATCTTGGCCTCGGCCTGTAGGGCAATTTTGTACTGCAGCGGCAGCTCGTATCCGGTACTCAGAGCCGAAGCGCCACCGTGGGTGCGAGTCACCAGGCGCTGTTCGGCGAGTGTGGTGAGGTCGCGCCTTGCGGTCGCGGCTGACACCTCAAACTCGGCGACGATATCGGCGATCGAAACGTTGCCGCGCTCCCCCACATAGTCGAGGAGACGGTTGAGTCGCTGCTGGGTAGTCACGGGGCCATCCTATCTGCCGTTCCCTCACGGTCATCGCAGGCGTTTTTGATTAGTTTTGATTAATTATGTTGATTAACGATCATTAACAGTCATATTCTATAGTCACCGCACCGATGAAAGGACATCGAATGGCTTCACGATTTGTCTCCCGTGAGCTGGAATCCCAGCCCGAGACCTGGCGTTTGACTCCCGCGGTTGCCGCGAACAACGCCGCCCTCCTCCCCCAGCCCGGCGAACGGGTCGCCGTGGTGGGGTGTGGAACCAGCTGGTTTATTGCGATGAGCTATGCGGTGGCACGTGAACGCTCGGGCCAGGGCGTCACCGATGCGTTTGCCGGATCGGAATACCCCGCGGATCGAACCTACGATCGGATCCTCGCCATCACCCGCTCGGGCACCACCACCGAGATCGTGGACCTGCTCGGGCACGTGTCCATCCCCACCACCGTGATCACCGCGGTGGCCGACAGCCCGGTGATCACCCTCGCCGACCACCGGGTACTGATCCCCTTTGCCGATGAACAATCGGTGGTGCAGACCCGGTTTGCCACCACGACCCTCGCCCTGTTGCGTGCCCATCTGGGCGAAAACGTTGAGGCGCTGGCGGCGCAGGCCGAACGGGCGCTCACCCTTCCCATCGACGACCTGTTGGACGCCGACCAGGTGACCTTTGTGGGGCGTGGCCCCGCCGTGGGCCTCGCCCAGGAGGCCGCGCTGAAAACCCGCGAGGCCGCCCAGTTCTGGGCCGAGGCCTACCCGGCGATGGACTACCGGCACGGCCCGATCGCCATCGCCCAACCCGGCAGGCTGGTGTGGTCCCTCGGCGAGTATCCCGAGGGTCTCGACCAGGAGGTGGCCCGCACCGGTGCCCGGTTTGTGCATCACAATCTGGACCCGCTGGCCGAACTCGTGATCGTGCACCGTTTCGCCGTGGCTCTCGCCGAGCGGCGCGGTCTGAACCCCGACCAGCCACGCGCACTCACCCGATCGGTCATCCTCGCATGAGTACCCCGTCGGTCACTCCCGAGGAGGACGTGGTGATCGGGATCGATGTGGGCGGCACCGGGATCAAGACCGGCCTCTTCCACTCCGACGGTCGGGTTCTCGCGCTGCGTCGCGACACCACCCCGAGCAATGATGCCGGCGCACGCTCCCTGGCCGCCCTCGTTGTTGAGGTTGTCCGCTGGGCCTACGAGTCCTCGCGGGCGGCCGGATACGCCCCGCTGGCGGTGGGAATCGTTGTCCCCGGGATCCTCGAAGAGGCGTCGGGGATTGTGGGTCTTGCGGTCAACCTGGGGTGGCGGAATCTCCCGCTGCGCGATCTGGTGCGTACGGCCCTGGACGAGGCTGGGTTTACCCTCCCGCTGGCGTTTGGACACGATGTCCGCGCCGGCGCACTCGCCGAAAGCTACCCACGCGTGGGCGATACCGTCCACCATAACCGCATTGCCTTTGTCCCGATCGGGACCGGGATCGCCAGCGCCCTGGTGGAAAACGGCCGGGTTGTGGGCGGCGGGCTCGCCGGTGAAATCGGACAGTTGCGGCTCACCCACGGACCCTTCCGCGGTCAGACCGTTGAGGAAGCCGCCTCGGCACGGGCGATCGCTCGTCGCGCCGGTGTCGCGAACGCCCACGAACTTGCGGACCTGGTCCGCGCGGGCAATGCCGAAGCGCAGCACATCTGGGACGATGCGGTTGAGGTACTCGCCGAGGCTCTCGCCTGGATTGCCGCGATTTCCGGGGCCACCCGGATCGTGGTGGGTGGCGGCCTTGCTGAATCGGGCGATCTCCTGCTGCTGCCGCTCAACACCCGGGTCGCCCAGATTCTCTCCCCGATGCCCGCACCCGAAATCGTCAGGGCCCGCCACGGAGATACGGCGAGCGCACGCGGTGCCGCACTACTGGCCCGTGCCGTCGCCACCCGGGAGGAACGCTATCCGTCCACCCGGGACTCGGCCGCAACTCCCGCCGAAACATCCCACCCCGAGCCGGCGGTGACGGCATGACCGGCGTGCTGGTCCTCACCCCGAATCCCGCGCTGGATCTGGGCTATCGGGTTGATCGTCAGCGCATCGGCGTCACTCAGCGTGTGCGTGAGGTCACCACTCGGCCCGGCGGCAAGGGCAATAATGTGGCCCGTGTCCTACACACCCTCGGGGTGCCGGTTGCCACGATCCAGCCCCTTGGCGGTGCCACCGGCGAGGGGATCGAGTCCTCGCTGCGGGATCTGGGGATTCCCGTCCACGCCTTCCCGATCCAGGGGCACACGCGGCGCACCGTCACGGTGATTGACGGGATCGACCACCCCACGATGCTGGGGGAACCCGGACCGGTGGTGACGGACATGGAGTGGGACTCGTTCTCCCGGCTGCTGCTCACGCGCTTGGCAGCGCGCTCAACGCTGGTGATTGCCGGATCGCTGCCGGTCGACACCGATCCCCGCGTGGTCGCCGACTGGGTACGTCTGGCACACACTCAGGGGGCACGCACGGTAGTGGATGTTTCCGGCCGGGCACTGATCGCCGCAGCCGAGGCGCGCGCCGAGGTTCTCACCCCCAATGCGGCCGAGGCGATGGAGGCCACGGGCACCCACGGGATCGACGATGCGGCCACCGCACTGCTGCGGTTGGGTGCACATACGGTGGTCATCTCCCAGGGCTCGGCGGGACTGTACGGCTACACGGCCGACCGATCCCGCTCGGTGCCCGCGGTCCCCGGCGTCACCGGAAATCCGACCGGTGCCGGGGATGCGGTGACCGCCGGCCTGGTTCGCGCGTTGGAACGGGGTACCGACATCCTGGACTCGCTCGAGGCCGCGTCAGCGCTCGGAGCGGCCGCGGTACTGAGCCCGGTGGCTGGGGAGCTCGATCCCGCCGACGCCCGAGGATTTGAAGGTCTCCTTCGGACCGAGGTGGCGCGATGATCGCCCCCAGCACCCTGCACGGCCTGCCCGGGCTCCTGGCCGAGGCTCGCGCGCAGCACACCGGCGTGGGTGCATTCAACGTGGTGCTCTTAGAACATGCCGAGGCCATCGTGGCCGGTGCCGAGGAGGCCGGGTCGCCGGTCATCCTGCAGATCAGCGAGAACTGCGTTCGCTATCACGGTTCACTCACCCCGATTCTGCGGGGAAGCCTGGGCATCGCCGCCGCCGCCCGGGTTCCGGTGCTGGTGCACCTGGACCACATCGAGGATCCCGAACTGATCATGCAGGGGCTCCGGCTCGGGGTGGACAGCGTGATGTACGACGGCTCCGGACTGGACTACGCGGCCAACGTGGACGCCACCGCACGGATCGCCGCCCGCTGCCACGCGGCCGGGGTCGGCATCGAGGCCGAGCTGGGCAGGGTCGGCGGTAAGGACGGGGTACATGCCCCCGGCGTCCGCACCGACCCGGGCGAGGCCGCCGCGTTTGTCGCGGCCACCGGGGTGGATGCGCTGGCGGTCGCCGTGGGTTCCTCCCATGCGATGCAGCAGCGCACGGCCGAAGTGGATCGTGACCTGATCGCCCGCCTCGCCACCGCGGTTCCGGTCCCCCTGGTGTTACACGGTTCCTCGGGCCTCTCCGACGACCAGCTTCGCGGGGCAATCGCCGCGGGCATGACCAAGATCAACATCTCCACGCACCTCAACGGTCTGTTCACCCGGGCCATTCGCGCGGAGCTGGAGCAATCCCCCACAACGACCGATCCGCGACGCTATATCGCCCGTGGTAAGTCCGCGATTCAGACCGAAACGGCCCGGCTGCTTCGGCTGATCACCACACAGTCTCCCCGCATCACGCAGTAATCCAATGAAGGAGCTTCACATGCGCTTTTCGAAAACCGGCACCCTCGTCGCGATGGCCGCGGCCTCGGCGCTGCTGCTGACCGCCTGTTCCGGGACCGCCAACGGCGGCGCGGCTACCGGCGACACCGTCGTGCCCAAGACCGATGGGAAGGGTAAAACCATCACCGTCTGGACCATGCAGGACGACTACGACGCGGCCACCATCGCCGCGATCAACGCTGAGTTTGAAAAGCAGACCGGCGCCAAGGTCAACATCCAGGAACAGCAGTGGAACGGGATCACCACCAAGATCTCCACGGCCCTAGCCACCTCGACCCCGCCGGACGTACTGGATCTCGGCAACACCCAGGTCGCCAGCTTCGCCGAAAACGGCGGTCTGCTCGACCTCACCCCGTATAAGAAGGACCTCCAGCAGGGCCAAACCTGGGTCACCGGCCTGGAGGAGCCCGCCACCGTGGACGGCGCCCTCTACGCGGTCCCGAGCTTCGCCGGCAGCCGCGCGGTGCTCTACAACAAGAAGATCTGGGCCGCCGCCGGGGTCACCGAGGCCCCAACCACCTACGCCGAGCTCACCGCGGCGCTGGATAAGGTCAAGGCCGCCAACACCGAGGCCGACTTCTCGCCGCTCTACTTCCCCGGCCAGAACTGGCAGGCCAGCTTGCAGTGGGTATGGGATGCCGGTGGTGACATCGCCACGGTCAAGAACGGCACCTGGAGCGGTGCGCTCAGTAGCCCCGAGGCGCAGAAGGGATTGGAGGCCTGGAAGGACTTCCAGAACACCTACTCGACCCCGGCCTCGCAGACCCTGGATGTGCAGAGCCCCGCCCAGGTGCAGGTGTTTGCCGATGGGAAGACCTCGGCCATCATCGCCACCTACGGCCTGATTTCCCAGGTCCTCAAGGCCAACCCCGCCCTCACCGCCGATGATCTGGGTGCCTTCGCACTGCCGGGTATTTCGGGGAAGCCGCAGCCGGTCCTGATCGGCGGATCCGACTGGGGCATTCCGACCAAGACCACCAATAAGGATCTGGCTCTGCAGTGGACCAAAATCGCCGCCAGCCCGACCATCCAGAAGGACTTCGTGTTTGGTAGCAACGGGTGGATTCCCAACTCGACCGAGCTGGCCACGGAGATCGGCGCGACCCTCGACCCCACCCGTAAGGCATTCTTCGACGCCACCCAGATCTCCCGGGCCACCCCGGCCGCCGCCCGCTGGGCTGATCTGGAGGGGGACAAGAGCATCAACAACCTCTTCACCAGCATCGCCTCGGGGGCTAAGAGCGCCAAGGATGCGGCGGCAACCTTCGACCAGGCCACGGATAAGACGCTCAACAAAAAGTAGCACCCACGTTCCGGGCGGGCAGACCCTGGTCCGCCCGGAACCCCACTCCACAGTCACGGCATTCCGAAGGACACCATGAACGCCACCTCCACGCTTCTCCCGCCGGACGCACAGTCGCGTCCCGCGGGTGCCACCCGGGCACCCCACACACCGCCGCCCACCGGGCGCGGCCCGCGCCGCCGACGCACCCTCGCTCCCTTTGCGCTGCTGGCACCGGGCGGGATCCTGCTGGCCCTGGTGACCCTGGCACCGATCGTGTTTGTGGTGTTCATCTCGTTTACCGATTTTGGTCAGCGCTCCCTGTTCACCGGCGCGTTTGCCGGGGTCGGATTCGACCAGTACACGGCGCTGCTCGGCGATCCCGAGTTCTGGTATTCGGTCCTGCGCACGATCGGTTTCACCGTGGCCCTGGTGGCCGGCAGCGTGCTGATTGGGATGGGCGTCTCGCACCTGCTGACCCGACTGAATACGGGCATGCGCCTCGCGGTCACAATCGTACTGATCTGCGCCTGGGCGATGCCCAACGTGGCTGCCTCGCTGGTGTGGACCTGGCTGTTTCAGCCCGGCTACGGCGTGATGAACTGGATACTGACCCAGCTGCACGTCTTCGGTGATATGACAAACACCAACTGGGCCAACGATCCGGTCCTGGCCTACACCAGCATCTGGATGCTCGTGGTGTGGCAGGCGGTCCCGTTTATCGCGCTGACCCTGAACGCCGCCGAAACCCAGGTGCCCGGGGAGTACATCGAGGCGGCGCGGCTCGACGGTGCGGGTGAGTTCCGTATCTACCGCACGGTCACCCTGCAGCATATGAAACCCACCCTGTTCCTGGTCACCATCCTCTCGGTCATCTGGGACTTCAATATCTTCAACCAGATCTGGCTGGTGTCCTCGGGCGGCCCGGACGGCGCCACCTCAACGCTGGGAGTGTTCATGTACACCACCGCCTTTGTGGGCTTTGATATTGCCCGCGGTGCTGCCATCGCCGTGGTCACCACGCTCATGCTGCTGGGCCTCACGGCCGTCTATATTCGCAGCCTGATCCGATCGGGGGAGGAACTGTGAGTGCCACCATCGCCCGTCCCCGATCCGGCTCACGTCGGCACCGTCGCCCGCTGCGCTGGAAGGCCACCACGATTGCCGCGATCTTCTGTGTGGTGTGGATCTTCCCGACCTACTGGATGGTGAACACCGCGTTCAAACCGCGCTCGGAACTGATGAGCCCGGTGCCCAAGTTCTGGCCGGAAAACCCGACGGTGGACAACTTTGTGGTCGCGGTCACCCAGACCGGGTTCCTGCGCAACCTCGCCAACAGTGCGATCGTGGTCATTATCGCGGTGGTGTGTGCGATCCTGCTGGGCCTGCTGGCCGCCGCCGCGCTCTCGGTGTTCAGGTTCCGCAGCCGGCGTTCGATCCTGGTCGCGATTCTGGTGATTCAGATGCTGCCGGCCACCTCACTGCTGATCCCGCAGTTCCTGATCTTCAACAGCGTGGGCTTGCTCGGCACCTACGTGGGGCTGATCCTGGCCTATATCTCGCTGACCCTGCCGTTTGCGATCTGGGTCATGCGCGGATTTTTTGTGGCCATCCCCGCCGAGGTCGGCGAGGCCGCGCAGATCGATGGAGCCTCCAGCTGGCAGATGCTCACCAGGATTTACTTCCCACTGGTTGCCCCCGGCGTGATCTCCACCAGCGTGTTTGCGTTCATCACCGCCTGGAACGACTATCTGATTGCCTACACATTCATGAAGGATCAGGCCATGTATACCCTCCCGGTGTGGTTGGCTACCTTTAGCACCCCGACACACGGGACCGATTTTGGCGGGCAGATGGCCGCGTCGGTTCTGTTTGCCCTCCCCGTGGTGGTGTTTTTCATGCTTGTTCAACGACGACTCGTATCCGGGATCACCGCCGGATCCGTGAAGGGATAGTAATGACCGCTTTAGTCCCCCAGCCCCGCCGCATCGACACCGAGTGGGCGGTGGGTTACACGCTCACCTCGGCGACCCGCATCGCCGCGGATCCGGCCCTTGTGGAGGCACGCCGCTGGCTGCAGCAGGTCCTGCGTCCGGCCACCGGACTCGACCTGGATACCCAGGACCCCACGGCCATCGACCCCGAATCCGGCGAGCGCGGTATCCGTCTGCTCCTGGATCCGGCACTCGGTGCCGAGGAGTACCGTCTGCGGATCGAAACTCACGGGGTCGCGATCACCGCGGGCGCCGCGGCCGGGGCGTTTTATGCGGCGCAGGTGCTGCGTCAGCTGCTGCCGGTGGACGCCTACCGGGCCGCGAGCATCCACCCGAAGACCGAGTGGATCCTGCCGGCCGTGAACATCGAGGACGCGCCGCGCTTTGGCTGGCGCGGAGTCATGCTGGATGTGGCCCGGCACTTCCTGCCCAAGGCTGACATCCTGCGCTTTATCGACCTGATTGCGATGCACCGACTCAACGTGCTGCACCTGCACCTCACCGAGGATCAGGGTTGGCGGATCGAGATCACCCGCTATCCGAAGCTCACCGAGGTGGGCGGCTGGCGGCGTGAGTCCCAGCAGGGTCCGGTGCGTGACGCGCCGGGTGATGGCCGTCCGCACGGAGGCTTCTACACCCAGGACGATATCCGCGAGATCGTGGCCTATGCGCACGCGCGGCACGTCTCCGTGGTGCCCGAGATTGACCTGCCCGGGCACTCGCAGGCGGCGATTGCCGCGTATCCCGAGCTTGGTATCGGCGTGGACGCGAACGGTGAGGGCGGCCCGGACCTCGAGGTCTTCACCCGCTGGGGCATCAACCCCAACGTGCTGAACACCGAGGATTCCACGGTGGAGTTTTTCACCAACGTGCTGGATGAGGTCATGGACCTGTTCCCCGGCTCCCACATCGGTATCGGCGGGGATGAGTGCCCCACCGATCAGTGGCGGGATGATCCCCGCACCCAGCAGCTCGTGCGCGAGCGCGGACTGAGCGATGTGCACGACCTGCACGGCTGGTTCCTCAACAAGCTGTCGGCCCACATTGTGGCCCGCGGACGCAAGCCGTTCGGCTGGGATGAGCTGCTTGAGGGCGATCCGCACCCCGACTCAACCATCGCCTCCTGGCGCGGCATGACCGGGGCGCGCAGCGCGCTGGCCCGCGGCTTCCACGTGGTGTCAAGCCCCGACGACCAGGTGTACCTCGATTATCGTCAGTCCGATCTGCCCGAGGAGCCCATCCAGGTGGGAATTCCGGTGAGTGTGGCCGACGTCTTTGCGTTCAACCCGGTGCCCGCCGGTGCCACCCCCGAGGAGGAGGCGCTGGTGCTCGGCGGTCAGGCCAACATCTGGACCGAACACCTCAACGGCGTGCGCGCGGTGGACTATGCGGCGTTCCCGCGTCTGTGTGCGCTGGCGGAAACCCTCTGGGGTTCGGATGGCGATGTGGTCGATTTCCAGAACCGGCTGCGCCGTCACCTGGCCCGCCTGGACGCCATCGGGGTGGAGTATCGCCCCGAGGCCGGACCGCACCCGTGGCAGCAGCGCCCCGAGGTTCCCGGCCGGCCGAGCGACCCCGCCGAACGCGCGGCGCACATCGCCGAGTTGGTGGCCAATATTTCTCTTCCCTCGCAGCACCCCAAACAATGACGTGAACGGAGCAACATCATGCACAACCGTCTCTCACGCGGGTGGGACCGAACCTCTCGGTCCCACCCGGTCACCCCGGTCCGGCGCCTCGCGCTGACCGGTGCCCTGTTCGCCCTGGTCGCCGCGGCAGTGGTGCCGTTGGCGGCCGGTCCGGCGAGCGCCACCACCCCGGTGAACGCCACCACCGCGGTGAATACCAGTGTCCCGGCCTCGGCTAGCCCCGCGGCCGGGACCATCACCTCGGGCACGCGGTGTCTGGACGATGCCGACTTCGGCACCGCCAACGGCACGGTGATCCAGCTCTTTGACTGCAACGGATCTGCCGCCCAGAAGTGGACCTGGGAAAACGACGGAACCGTGCGCGTCTTCGGTAAGTGCCTGGATGTGACCGGCGGATCCAACGCCACCGGTGCGCTCCTCCAGCTCTACACCTGCACGGCCGGTGCCGTGCAGCAGCGCTTTGCGGCGCTGCCCGATGGCACCATCTACTCGCCCAAATCCGCCAAGTGCCTCGCGGTGCAGGGTACCCCGGCAAATCTCACCCGGGTGGGGCTGGCCTCCTGCGATCCGAGTAAGCCCGCCCAGCAGTGGAAGGCGCAGACGGCCCCGGCCCCGCGCTATACCCTCACCGGCGCCCCGGCCCAGAAGAACGCCTATGCCAGCGATACCCCGAACAGTCCCTATATCGATCGGGATGGCACGTTCTATCAGCAGTATGCCCACGCCCTCTATGGGAAAACCGATCCGCGTGAGTGGAAGTTCCTCAGCGGCTCCAATGTGGATACCGTGACGCCGTCCCCCCTGAACGATGCGGTCAACCCGGCCAATCCACTGGACAAAAACAACGACACCACCTGGCGCTGCGATAACAGTCCCACCGGGAAAAAGAGCACGGTAGCCGCCGGTAGTGCCACGTATTCGCAGCGGAACTACTGCGACCTGGCCGGGGTCTGGGTCGATCCGGACTCGGGTGACTGGTACGGCCTGGTCCACAACGAGTTCACCCCGCAGCCCTTCGGTGACGGCATGCACTATGACTCGGTGGACTATGCGGTCTCCCGGGACCAGGGCAAGACCTGGACCATCAAGGATCAGGTGCTCACCTCCCCGTACAGCACCCAGCGCGGCGACACCGCGGCCTTCCCCGGCGACAACTACTACTACGGCGATGGCGACCAGCGCCTGTTTGTGGACAATGCCTCGGGATACTTCTATGTGTTCTATGCGTCTCGCACGATCGCCAAGCCCGGCGTTGCCCCCGGTCAGAGCTGGCTCCAGCACGTAGCCCGCGCGCCCATCTCACAGAAGATGGCACCGAGCTCCTGGCAGAAGTGGTACAACGGAGCCTGGCAGCAGCCGGGCATCGGCGGAAAAGAGAGCAACATCGTCCCCGCCGACGGCAACGGTCCCGGCTTCACCGCCCCCGCGGATGACTATTCGCCCACCCGGCCCGGGTCTCAGCCCGCGCAGGTAGCGGCGGGAACCCTGCCGGATGACTCGCAGCTCGCGGTGATGAACATCGCCTGGAGTGCGTACCTCGGGAAGTACTTCGGAACCCCACAGAACTCGCTTGCCCAGGACACGGGGACCAAGACGCCGCAGCACGTCTATGCGACCGACGACCTGGCCACCCAGAAGTGGACGGATCTGGGGACCGTGGACTCCAACAAAAACGCCTCCTGGTACCGCTGGCTCCTCGATTCGGGCAGCCGCACCTCGGGCACGATCCTCGGAAAAACCTTCCGTACCTACTGCTCCTTTGAATGCACCACGTTCACCTCGGAGTATTCGGAAACCACGATCGAACCCAAAAACGCGAGTGACCTTCCGCAGGCACCGGTGAGCGCTGGCACCCGCTATCGGCTGACCGCCGCGGGCGGGGGCGACCTCACCGTGGGCGGCACCTCGGCGTGGACCTTCACCGCGACCGGCGATGGATTCTTCACCCTGGGCACGGTCGGAACCGGGTCGGTTCTGGGCGTGGACGCCTCGGGCAACGCCGGACGGGCGTGGGGCGCGGTCCCCACACTGGCCGCGGCGGCCACAAGCGGGGACGCACGGATCGGCCAGCAGTGGTCCTTCCAGCGGGTCACCACGGTGCCCTCCCCCGCCGGGGCCTCGGTGCCCACCGCCGAGTATCGCCTGGTCAACCGCTATAGCGGACTGGCGCTGAGCGTGACCGGCGGCGGCGACCTGCGCACCGCAACCTCCCCCATCCGTCAGTGGAACGCGCCCGCCGGATCCACCGGCGATTCCCGTCCCGAAGCGGCGCAGCGACTCACCCTCACCCCGCTCCCCTAGTCGGTGGCGGCGTTCGGCCCGGTTCCGGGCCGAACGCCGCCACCGATCTCCCCCGCCTCCCCCACTGCATGAATTCCCAATGACGTGAACGGAGCACCACCATGCCCAGCACCCACCCATCCGGCCGCACCCTCGCCTCAACCCCACCGAAGAGGAGGGTCCCGATCCGCGGCATTGTGCTGACGGCCGTACTGCTTGCCCTGATCGCGGTGTGTGTGATCCCGCTACTCACCGCATCAACGAATTCCACCGCCCGGGCCGCGAGCCCGATCATCGGCAATGGCCGCTGCCTCGATGTCCGCGATTCCCAGTCGACGGCCGGAACCGCGGTCCAGCTGTTTGGCTGCAACGATTCCGCCGCCCAGCAATGGACCTGGGAAGACGATGGAACGGTGCGCGCTTTTGATCGCTGCCTCGAGGTCACCGACGGCTCCGATGCCACCGGTGCCCTGGTTCAGCTGGGGACCTGCTCCAGGAAGTCGGCGCAGCAGCGGTTTGCCGCGCTGCCCGATGGCACCCTGTACTCGGCCAAGTCTGCCAAGTGTCTGGCGGTGCAGGGAACCCCGGGTAATCGCGCGCGGATCGGTCTCGCCTCCTGCGATCCCGCGCAGGGCTCGCAGCAGTGGAAAGCGGATACCGCCCCCGGCACCCGCTATGCGCTGAGCGGCGGCCCGGCCGTGGAAAACCAGTTCTATGCGGATACCCCCAACGCCTCGATCATCGACCGAGACGGTACCTTTATCCAGCAGTACGCCGATGCGCAGTATGAGAGCGACGGTCCGCGCGAGTGGTCGTTCATCACCGGCCCCAATGTGGACCAGGCGGTGCCGGCCACCGAACTCAATGAGGCCGTCAATCCCGCTAATCCGCTGGACAAGAACAACGACACCACCTGGCGCTGCAACAACAGCCCCACCGGGCTCACCAGTACATACGCCACGGGGCATGAACGCTACTCGCAGCGCAACTACTGCGATCTGGCGGGGGTCTGGGTGGATCCCGACTCGGGCGACTGGTACGGCCTGGTCCACAACGAGTTCACCCCGGCACCGTTTGGCGACCGGATGCACTATGACGCGATCGACTATGCGGTCTCCACGGATCAGGGCAAAACCTGGGCGATCAAGGATCAGGTGCTCACCTCGCCCTTTGGTACCGAGCGCGGCGATACGGCGACCTTCCCCGCCGATAACTACTACTACGGGGACGGGGATCAGCGCCTGTTTGTGGACAACGCCTCGGGCTACTTCTACGTGTTCTATGCGTCCCGCACGATCGCCAAACCCGGGGTAGAGAAGGGCCAGACCTGGATGCAGCACGTGGCCCGCGCGCCCATCGCCCAGAAGATGGCCCCGAACTCCTGGCAAAAATGGTACGACGGTGCGTGGCAGGAGCCGGGTACCGGCGGGAAGGAGAGCAACATCATCCCCGCCGACGGCAACGGCCCCGGCTACACCGCGCCGAAGGACGACTACGATCCCACCCGGCCCGGTTCCCAGCCTGCGCAGGTCGCCGCAGGCACCCTGCCGGATGACTCGCAGCTCACCGTGATGAACATCGCCTGGAGCGCCTACCTCGGTAAATACATCGGTACCCCGCAGAACTCGCTGGCCCAGGACACCGAGACGCAGACGCCCCTACACTTCTACGCGACCGACGATCTGGCCACCCAAAAATGGACGGATATGGGCACGGTGGAATCCAATAAGAATGCCGCCTGGTACCGCTGGCTGCTGGACTCGGGAAGCCGCACCTCGGGCACGATCCTCGGCAAAACCTTCCGCTCGTACTGCTCCTTCGAGTGCTCCACCTTCACTTCGGAGTATTCGGAGACCACGATCGAGCCGCTCTCGAAAAAGGACCTGCCCGCGCCCCCGGTGAAAACCGGGAAACCGTATCGGATCGAGGCGACGGGTGGCGCGAAACTCGGCGTGGACGAGGCTTCGGCCTGGCGGTTCACCAGCACCGAGGACGGATTCTTCACGATCACGGCCGACGGTTCCGACCAGGTTCTCGGGGTGGATGCCTCGGGTAATGCCGGGCGGGCTTGGGGCGCGGTCCCGGCGCTGGCAGCCCCGGCGTCGGAGGGCGACGCCCGGATCGGCCAGCAGTGGTCCTTCCAGCGGGTCACCCGGGTGAGCGGAGACCGTGGCCCCGGCAAGGCCACAGACGAGTACCGCCTGGTCAACCGCTACAGCGGGCTCGCATTGAGCCTGGGCTCTGACGCGAACGCTCCCGCCGTCACCGCTCCGATCCGGCAGTGGAATGCGCAGCCCGGGGCGACCGGCGACGTGCGTCCCGAGTCCTCACAGCGCCTGGCCCTCACACCGCTGCCCTAACCGGGTACTCATGCGTTTTCCCCATGTGTCGCGCCGTGACGGGACCGATGGTGTGCCGACGATGCGCTCGCTAGCATCGGGACACGGGCGCTCCGGGCGCAGAGACCATGCCCAGCCTGGTCTGCCTAAGCTCTCACCCACGCGCGTCCGCGCCGCACCGCACAACTCATCGGGGGAACGATGTCACTCAGCGCCTGGCTCTTTCCGGCCACCCAGCCCACGCCTGCGGGCAGACCGCCAAGCGCCCGTCGAAACCTGATCCTGCTGGGCATCGCGGTGATCGTGGTGTTGGGGATCGCCCTCTCTCCGCTGATCGCCCGCACGGTGACCGGCACCATTCCCCTGCGCGCCGAGGAGGTTGTGGGCACCTGGAATGCGGCCGAGGGCGGCGGTGTCCTCCTCTTCCGCGCCGACCGAACCCTCACCGCGAAGAACGTGGCCAAGCTCCCCGGCCCCGGGCCCGAGGGCGGTGACCCGGCTACCGCCACCGGCAGTTGGACATTCACCCCGGGTGAGAACCGCGACCTCACCCTGACCAATGACAGACCGGACACCCGCCCCCTGAACCTCCAAACCCACGTGGTCTGGGGCGAGGTGCGCATCACCTACAACTGCGGCATCGACTTCGAGCGCCTGTGCGAGTTCCGCCGCGGGTAGCTCAGAACTACAGAGCGGGAAACGACAGACCGCACACAAAACGGCCCGGTGGAAATCCCGCCGGGCCGTTTTTACGCCACGTGTTTAGTGGAAGAAGTGACGCTCACCGGTGAAGTACATGGTGACGCCGGCGGCCTTTGCGGCGGCGATGACCTCCTCATCGCGCACCGAACCACCGGGCTGGACGACTGCGCGCACGCCGGCCTTGAGCAGGACCTCGAGGCCGTCGGCGAAGGGGAAGAAGGCGTCGGAGGCGGCGACCGAGCCGACCGCACGCTCACCGGCACGGTCTACGGCCAGGTGGCAGGAGTCCACCCGGTTGACCTGGCCCATGCCCACGCCCACCGAGGCGCCCGCGTTGGCGAGCAGGATTCCGTTGGACTTCACCGCGCGGCAGGCCTTCCAGGCGAAGCGCAGGTCAGCCAGGGTGTCCTCGTCGGCGGGCTCACCGGTGACCAGGGTCCAGGTGGCGTCCACGTCATCGGCACCGAAGCGGTCGGACTCCTGAACCAGCAGGCCGCCGGAGATCTGCTTGAACTCGCTGGTCTCCGGGGTAAAGCCCTCGGGCAGGCGCAGCAGGCGCAGGTTCTTCTTGGTCTTCAGCACCTCGAGGGCCTCGGGCTCAAAGTCCGGGGCCACCAGGACCTCGGTGAAGATTTCCTTGACCGTCTCGGCCATCTTCAGGGTGACCGTGCGGTTGGCGGCGATCACGCCACCGAAGGCGGACACCGGGTCACACTCGTGGGCACGCTGGTGGGCGCTGGCGATTGCGTCGGGTGCCTTGGGGCTTGCCACGGCGATACCGCAGGGGTTCGCGTGCTTGATGATCGCGACCGCGGGGTTGACGAAATCGTAGGCGGCACGCACGGCGGCATCGGCGTCCACGAAGTTGTTGTAGCTCATCTCCTTGCCGTGCAGCTGCTCGGCCTGAGCGATGCCGTGACCGCCGGCACGTGAGTACAGCGCCGCAGCCTGGTGGCTGTTCTCGCCGTAGCGCAGCACACCCTGACGCTCGGCCTGGATGGTCAGCGACTCGGCGAAGGCGGTGGAGTCGTCGGTGCCTTCCGCGTTGTCCGCGAACCAGCCGGCCACGGCGGTGTCATAGGCGGCGGTGTGGGCAAAGGCCTGGGCGGCCAGCTCACGGCGCAGGGCGAGGGTGGTTCCGCCGGCTGCGACGGCCTCGATCACTCGGGCATAGGACTCCGGGGAGACCACGATGCCCACGTTGGCGTGGTTCTTGGCGGAGGCACGCACCATCGCGGGGCCACCGATGTCGATCTGCTCGACCACATCATCACCCACGGCACCCGAGGCCACGGTCTCGACGAACGGGTAGAGGTTGACCACCACGAGCTCGAACGGTGCCACACCCATCTCGGCGAGCTGAGCCTCGTGGGATTCCAGGCGCAGATCGGCCAGCAGGCCCGCGTGTACGGCGGGGTGCAGGGTCTTCACGCGTCCGTCGAGGGCCTCGGGGAACCCGGTGACCGCGGCCACATCGGTGACCTGGTGGCCGGCATCGCGGATGGTCTGAGCGGTCGAACCGGTGGACACAATCTCCACCCCCGCCTCGGCCAGGGCCGCGGCAAGCTCCAGCAGGCCGGTCTTATCGCTGACCGAAATCAGTGCGCGGCGGACGGGAACGAGATCGCGGTTTCGGTACAGGTGTGCATCGTGACGGGGGCCGGCCATGGGTGCTCCTAGTGTTTGGTTGTTATCGTGCGGATAAATCCAGACCGTCGGCGATGCGCCGAACGGTGTCCACGAGCAGCCGGCGTTCCACCGGTTTGATGCGCTCGTGCAGGCTTTCTTCGGTGTCATCGGCGAGGATCGGCACGCGCTCCTGGACGATGATCGATCCGGTGTCCACGCCGTTATCCACCACGATGATCGACGCACCGGTCTGGCTGGCACCCGAGGCCAACGCATCGCGCACGCCGTGCGCACCGGGGAATTCGGGCAGGTAGGCGGGGTGGGTGTTGATCAGGTTCGGGGACAGTGCGGAGACCACATTGTCGGGGACCAGACGCATCAGACCGCTGAGGACCACCAGGTCCGGGGCATACTCACCGATGGCCGCAAGCAGCGCGGAACCCCACTGCTCGCGCGAGGCATACTCGCGGAAGGGCACGGTGAAGGTGGGGATCCCAAACTCGGCCGCGTGCTCCAGACCGCTGGCGTCGCGGTCGGCGCCCACGGCGATCACGCGCGCCGGATATCCGGGTTCGCGAGTTGCCTCAAGCAGCGCCCGAAGGTTCGAGCCGGTCCCGGAAATCAGCACAACGAGTGAGAGCACCCGATGAGTCTACCGCTCCGAAACCCCGCTCAAAAACCGCGGCTCCTCGACCGTCTCCACGCTACGGCCGGAGACCAGACCGATCAGTGCGCCGACCAGGATTTCCCCCGCAAAGACCAGTCCCACAAGCCAGGCGGTCGGCCCCATCTCGGCGAGGCGTCCGGGTCCAAAAGCGCCGGCCGCAAACCACGCGAGCAGTCCCAGCAGTACCCCGGCGACCACCGCGGAGCCGGCCGCGGTGATCGCGCCCTCCCCCATCGACAGCTCGCCGCTCTCCACCCGGCGGCGACGGATCCACAGGCCCGCGAGGAACCCACAGAGGATCGGGACGATCAGCAGAATCCAAGTCAGCGGGCTCGACGAGGAGGGCAGCACACCAAACACCGGCAGTGCGGGCAGGGGGCCCGCCACGGTGCCCAGCGGGGAGAAGATGCTGTTGGCCCCCACCGCAAATCCGGGACCAATCAGCCAGGACGCCGCCCAGATGATCAGCGTGGGTAGGTAGAGCAGCTGTGCCAGGGTGATCACGATGCCGCCGCCCACCCCCAGCTCGGTGGTCTCATACAGCCCGATGATCAGCGGATAGTTGACCAGCAGCAGAATCGCGGTCAGCAGCCCAGCCACACCGATCAGGGCCCCCGAGGCTAGCGCCCCGCCGCGCAGCGAGGCGAAGGCGATCGTGCTTCGCGGTTCCCCGAGCCGCTCGGGCAGGGTATCCAGCGGGAACCGCTCCCCTGCCCGGTACCGGGCAACCACGAGGCCCAGGGCCATCGCGGCGGCAAAGATCAGCGGCGGGAAGATCAGGCCGGTAACCCGATCCGTGCTGATGATCTCGCTGCCCGAGGTAAAGACCACACCGCAGGAGAGCAACGCGTAGGTCACGGTTCCGGCGATCAGCGCGGTGATGGGATGTCCGGAATCCGCCGAGCGGGTTCCACTGCGATAGGCGAGCCAGATCACCAGCGCGGTGATGCCGATCGGAGCCAGCGAGAGCACAAACGGGTCACTCGCCCCGGCCAGACCAAACGGTGCCACCGTATCGGCGGAGAGTTCCACATTCAGGTGCACGCCGTGACCGAGTAGCCAGAAGTCGACCGAGCTGCGCCAGAACAGGCTCCAGAATTCGGAGAATCCGGTGCCGATGGCCCAGATCAGGGTGGCCGGAACCACGAGGACGCCCACGCTGATGGCGAGGGCGATGAGGGCTTCGAGAGCGGCGAGGAGGGCGACCTGGGTGCGTTTCATGACACCCTCAGACTAACCCGCTCGCCCGCTCCCACGCCGAAGGCGAGCCGCGGGTACCGTGAGAGCGCCCCGCGACCCTATTCGATGTATACGGTCAGCAGGTAGGAGATTCCGCGGGGAACATCCACCGTGATATCGGCGGCACCTGCCCGCGACGGTACAGAGACGCCCATCCCCTCGCCCGTATCCTCTAGGGAAACGGTCCGGTCTGCAACCAGCAGGGGGCTCCGATACAGCGTGTCTCCCGAGGCGCAGTCCTTGCCCTCCGAACGAGCCGAGGGCCCGGATTCTCCCGAGTACTTGAGGGAGATTGAGTACGCGGCACTCTGCATACACTCAATCTTCCAGGACACATGTTCATAGTCGAGCGAACCAAACGAGAAGTTCTGCTTCCCCTGCTGCTGCACCTGGAGCAGCACCTCTCCGCCGGTCGCCGGGACGTATCCGTCCTCCTCGGGCTGGGTGCCGACAGCGGGTTCGGATTCATCGACGCTGGGCAACTGAGCGTTGTGAGCCTCGATCCGTGCCGCCTCGCTGGTCGCGCATCCGCCCAGGCTGCAGGCCATAAGCCCCAGGGTCAGGCCGATGAGGGCCCGAGATACCGGTGCTGTACGTTGCTGATGAATCTTCATTGATCACTGCCCCGAGTCTGAGCACTCTGCCCAGGCTAATCATAACGAGAGTTATGTGCTCGCCTGAGCATGTCCAGCCGAGGCGGTGATAACCCCGCTCCGCGAAGGTGCCCGACTATCCCTCGGCGAGGGCGCGCTCCACCAGCACCCGCACCACCTCGGGGTAGCTGCGGCCGGTGGCCGCCCACATCTGCGGGTACTGCGACTGCGCGGTCAGGCCCGGCAGGGTGTTGATCTCGTTGAAGATCGGACCCTGCTCGTCGAGGAAGAAGTCGATCCGGGCGAGGCCCCGTCCACCGAGCACCCGGAAGATGCGGCGGGCCTGGTCGGCGAGGTCGGCGGCCACCTCATCGGAGAGGTGGGCGGGCACGGTGAAGTGGGATCCGCCGCTGGTGTACTTGGCGGCGTAGTCGAAGAAGGGCTGGTTGGGGTCGGCGTCGATCTCCAGGGCCGGGGCAACCTCGAGGGTTCCGTCGGCGTGCTCCAGCAGGCCCAGGTCGATCTCGCGACCCACAATCTCGGTCTCGATCAGCACCGCGTCGCCACCCTCGGTGGCCAGCGCCAGTGCGGCCGGAAGCTGGGCGATCTCGGTGACCTTGGTGCCACCGATCGAGGATCCGCCGCGGTTGGGCTTCACAAAGACCGGCAGCGAGATGCTGCGCTCGGCCAGGCGGGCCACCAGCGCGTCGGGGTCGGCGATGGCCGCGGGCACGTCGGTCGGGTCCAGCCGCAGCGCCGGGGCGATGCGGATGCCCGCGTCGGCCACAACGGTCTTCGCCCACCACTTGTCCATCGCGATCGCGCTGGCACCCACGCCAGCACCCACGTAGCGGATGCCCGCGGTCTCCAGCAGGCCCTGCATCGTCCCGTCCTCGCCGCCCACACCGTGGAAGGCGGGGATCACGACGTCGTAGTCGCGCAGCAGGGCGAGCACATCGATCAGGCCGTAGACCTCGCCGGCCACCCACTCGCCCTCGCGGGTCACCAGGACACTCAGGACCTCGGCCCCGAGCTCTTCCAGCGCCACCACCAGGCCACCGCCGCTCTTCAGCGAGACCTCGTGCTCGCCGCTGATGCCGCCCATCAGGACCGCGACACGGTGCGGGAAGGCGGGGGTTTCTGCGGTGGTGCTCATGTGGATGGTGCTCCTCAGTTGATGTAGCGGCGGTTGATACGGGCGCCGATCCCGCAGTAAATCTCGTGTTCCAGGGTACCCGCCCAGGCTGCCCATTCGGACACCGTGGGTTCACCCTGGGTGCCCGGTCCAAACAGGATCGCGGTGTCACCCTCGGCAACCGGATCATCGCCAAGATCCACCATAATCTGGTCCATCGAGATACGCCCAGCTACGCGCCGTCTTTTTCCGCCGAGCCACACCTCGGCCTTGCCCGCCGCCGCCCAGGGCAGGCCGTCGGCGTAGCCCACGGCGATCAGAGCCAGGGTCGTGTCGCGCTCCAGCGTGTAGGTGTGGGAGTAGGAGACTCCCTCGCCGGCGAAGGCGCGCTTGACCTGCATGACGCGGGCGGTGAGGGTCATTGCGTGGCGCAGACCGATCCCCGCCTCGTCGATGCCGTAGACCCCGGCACCCAGGCGCACCATGTTGTAGAGGGAGGGATCGATCAGGCTGACACCGCTGGAGTTGGCCAGGTGGGTGAATTCGGGGTCCAGGCCCGCGGCACGGGCGGTCTGGATTGCCTGCTGGAGCCGGTCGGACTGGGCCCGGGTGCGCTCGGCGTCGAGGTCTCCGGCGTGAGACAGGTGCGACCAGATGCCACGGATACTCAGCGAGCCCTCGGTCTCAAAACGGGCGGCTTCGGCCACCAGTGTTTCCCATTCGGCCGCGACGGTGCCGCCACGGTTGAGGCCGGTTTCGACCTCCAGGTGTACGTTCACTCCGGTATTCTCGGCGGCCACCGCACGCAGGTTGTCGAGACCCGAGACGCTGATGTCGATGTCGTTGGCGCGGGCATGCCGGGCAAAATTGGGCACATCGTTGAGCCAGGCAAACATCGGGGCTTCCTCGCCCGTCGCGCGCAGCTGCAGCGCCTCGCTCAGCCGGGCGAATCCGAGCAGGTCCGCGCCACCCTCAAGCGCCGCGGTGGCCGAGGCCGGGGCCCCGTGCCCGAATGCGTCCGCCTTGACCGCGGCCATGATTTTGCCCTGCGGATAGTGCGCGCGGAACGTGCGAATGTTGTGCCGAATCGCCTCGAGGTCCACGATCGCCTCGGCCGCAAACACTGTGGGCGGGACAAACGCCGTGGGGTCCGCGACGCCGCCGTCCACTGCGGAACCGGACAACGCTGCTGCGGGGGAATCGTTCACACTCACCCCCTAAGCGTACGGGGCAAACCGGTGTTTGCCCGCATGCGCCGCCCCGGTCGCCGCCGTTCCCGGCGTCTCGCCCGTTCCGACAGCGGTGCACCCCGCCGGGAATCGACCCTGGAATCCGTCGTCGGGCGGGGCTAAGCTGGCTGCGACGAGCGGACCGGTGTTGCTGCGGGTCCGGGAAATGGGGACACATATGGGCATTTCGCTCTACTACAGCGCCTCGCGCGCACATCCGATTACCGCGGTGGAGAACGCCGTGATCGAGGAGATTGTGCTCAGGCACAATGCCGCGTTCCCGTTCGACTACGAGGATATCGATTTCGAGCCGGACACCCCGCCGAGCCTCTTTTCCGGCTCCACCAAGCTGCCGCTGGATACCCCGGAAACCACAACCGAGGCGCTGGCCCACTGGCTGCGCGCGTTTAGCGAGCTGCGCCGAGCACTGCCCGAGGCCGACTGGGAGCTGGCGATGGACGACCTCGACATCCCCTGGAACGATATCGACGGCTACACGCTGCCGGGCCTCTTCGACGAAAGCTAGGGACACGCAACAGCCCCCGTCACTTTGTGGTGACGGGGGCTGAGCTGTAGCTGGTTACAGACCGGCGACAATCTCACGCATCAGGTTCGCGACCTCGGCATGCGAGGCCGTGTCTTGCCTGACCTTAGAGACCGGCGACGATTTCACGCATCAGGTTGGCGGCCTCGGACGGAGTCTTTCCGACCTTGACGCCGGCGGCCTCGAGGGCCTCCTTCTTGGCCTGGGCGGTTCCGGCCGAGCCGGAGACGATGGCACCGGCGTGGCCCATGGTCTTACCCTCGGGAGCGGTGAAGCCGGCGACGTAGCCCACGACGGGCTTGGTGACGTGTGCCTTGATGTAGTCGGCTGCACGCTCCTCGGCGTCTCCACCGATCTCACCGATCATCACGATCGCCTTGGTGTCGGGGTCGGCCTCGAATGCGGCGAGGGCGTCGATGTGGGTGGTGCCGATGATCGGGTCTCCACCGATACCGATGGCGGTCGAGAAGCCGATTTCGCGCAGCTCGTACATCATCTGGTAGGTGAGGGTTCCGGACTTGGACACCAGTCCGATCGGGCCGGTGCCGGCGATCGATGCCGGGGTGATGCCGACCAGGGCCTCACCCGGGGTGATGATGCCGGGGCAGTTCGGACCGATGATGCGGGTCTTGTTGCCCTTTTCCTGGGCGTAGGCCCAGACCTCGGCCGAGTCGCCGACGGGGATGCCCTCGGTGATGATGACCAGCAGCGGGATCTCGGCGTCGATGGCCTCGATCGCCGCGTCCTTGGCGAATGCCGGGGGGACGAAGGCGATGGAGACGTCGGCACCGGTGGTGTCAATGGCCTCGACGACGCTACCGAAGACCGGCAGGGTGACATCCCCGTGGGTGACGGTGGTGCCGGCCTTGCGGGCGTTCACGCCGCCCACAATGTTGGTGCCCGCGGCGAGCATCAGCGCGGTGTGCTTGGAAGCCTCGCCGCCGGTGATGCCCTGGACGATGACCTTGGAGTCCTTGTTTACAAAGATCGACATGTTCGGATCCCTACTACTTCGATGCCAGCTCGGCGGCCTTAGCGGCGCCCTCGTCCATGGAGCCCGCGATGGTGATCAGCGGGTGGTTTGCGGCGGCGAGGATCGCGCGACCCTCGTCCACCTTGTTGCCGTCCAGGCGAACAACGAGCGGCTTGGTGGCGGTGTCACCGAGGATTTCCAGGGCCTTGACGATGCCGTTGGCAACCGCGTCACAGGCGGTGATTCCACCAAAGACGTTCACGAAGACCGACTTCACCTGGCTGTCGCCGAGGATCACGTCGAGGCCGTTGGCCATAACCTCGGCGGAGGCTCCACCACCGATGTCGAGGAAGTTGGCGGGCTTGACGCCGCCGAAGTTCTCACCGGCGTAGGCAACCACGTCGAGGGTCGACATCACGAGACCGGCACCGTTTCCGATGATTCCGACCTCACCGTCGAGCTTGACGTAGTTGAGGTCGGACTCCTTGGCCTTGAGCTCGAGCGGGTCGGTGGTCGCGCTGTCGGCGAGTTCCGCGTGCTCGGGGTGACGGAACTCGGCGTTCTCGTCGATCGAAACCTTGCCGTCGAGGGCAACGATGTCGCCGTCCTCGGTGAGGACCAGCGGGTTGACCTCAACCAGGGTGGCGTCCTCGCCCGCGTAGACGTTGTACAGCTTGACGAAGACGTCGGCGACCTTGTCCACCAGGTCCTCGGGGAAGTTTGCGGCAATCGCGATCTCGCGCGCCTTGGCGGCGTCGATGCCGGTGCGCGGGTTGACCTCAATGCGGGCCAGAGCCTCGGGCTTCTCTACGGCGAGCTGCTCGATCTCCATGCCACCCTCGACGCTGGCGAGCGAGAGGTAGGAGCGGTTGGCACGGTCCAGCAGAACCGAGAAGTAGAACTCGCGGGCGATCTTGGCACCCTGCGCGACCATGACGCGCTTCACTTCGTGACCCTTGATGTCCAGGCCGAGGATGGCCTGGGCGGCTTCGAAGGCTTCGTCGGCGTTCTTGGCGACCTTGACGCCACCGGCCTTTCCACGGCCACCAACCTTAACCTGTGCCTTGACGACAACAACGCCACCGATCTTTTCGGCGGCGGCGCGTACGTCTTCGGGGGTGTCCGCGACGATACCGGCAAGGACCGGCACCTCGTATTTCTCGAACAGGTCTCGGGCCTGATACTCGTAAAGATCCACGTGTGGTTCCAATCCGCAATGAGGTTTTGGGAGAAAATTGCGTACCCGACGCCTCGCTTGTAACTCGACGTCAAGATACCCATCTACGACTCTACCCCCTGCCCCCGGCGCAGGTCACCCGCATACCAAATACACGCCCGAGTTCTGGGTGAACAGACGGTATTGCGGAGGCCTACGCTCGTGTTTTGAAGTAGCGAAACAGTTGTCGTTCCCGGGTGGTGAGCGCGCCGGCGATCACCCCGAGTACCACGGCGGGCACAAAGACCACGCAGATTCTCACCGCCAGCCCCCGAAGCGCGGCCGGATCCAGGGTCCCCGGCAACCCGGTCTGGACCAGGGTTGCCGTCAGCGCAATCAGTACCGCGACCGCCACCGGAACCAGGGCCTCCCCCAACAGGATCAGGGTTTGCGCGCCCGGTGATACCCCACTGTGGCGCGCCGAGGCGAGTTCGAGCCTGCGGATACGCACCATCACCAACCCGATGACCAGTCCGGCGAACGCCCCGGCCGGTGCCGCAGCGATGGTGAGCCGGCCACCGAACGCCTCGGCTCCGGGGAAGATCTGCCCACGCCGAGAGTTCAGCTGGCTTAGCTGCGGACGCGTCTGCGCGTCTCCCTCCCCCAGCAGGGTCGAACGCAGCTGGGTGGCAACCTCTTCCGTCTGTGGCCATGCCTCAATCCAGCACTCATCAAAGGCCCGCCGGTCGAGGGGAACCGGGGAAAGCACCGTGTAGCCCAGCCCGGGTTTACGCCCATCATCGGGATAGGGAAAGACCGCGCGCACCGGAATCGTCCCGGCACCGGTCATGATGGTGTCGCCACCCCGGCGTCCCAGCGCCGCGGCGACCTGGTCCGAGATGACCACCCCAGCCCCCGACACGGCGGCGGGTGTGGACCCGGCCGCGGTGATTAGCCGGATAAAGCCCTCGCTGGCGTCGCGCTGGGGGATCGAGTGTCCGGGCAGCGCGGTCGGCTTCACCCCGACCGGGTTCTCGCGCACGGCCCCGGCCTGGTTCACGTTGGGCAGCGCGGAAAGCGCCTCGCACCGGGTCGCGTCAATCTGACCGGGGGCCTGAAACATGAGGATCGAAGCTCCGGATCGACGATAGGAATCCGCATCGTTCACTACCCGGGATACGGTACTGATCTCGGCCAGGCACAGCCCGATCAGCAGCGTCGCACACAGCAGCGTGAACAGGAGCGCGCGCGAAGTTCCGCTGCAAACATCGCGCAGAATCTCCCCGAGGAGCGCGCCGGGACGCAGGCCACTCCGACGGGGGTTCGCCGTGATGCGGGTATTCGTTTTCCCCGGGTGGTGACGCCGCGCTCTCATTCGGGGATGCTCAGATCGATCAGGTCGGTGCAGGCGTCGCGCGTCGCGGCATCGTGGGTGGCCACCACCACGATGCCACCGGCTTGAGACAGGACGCCGAGGGTCGCGTTCACCGTGTCCGCGGTGACCCGGTCCAGCTGCGCGGTGGGCTCATCCACCAGCAAGAGTTCGGGCCCCGCGGCCATCCCCCGCGCGAGCATGAGCCGTTGGGCCTCCCCACCGGAGAGCGCACCAAAGGGGCGATCGGCCACCTCTCCGAGACCGAACCGTTGCAGGTATTCTCGGGCAATTTCCTCGGCCTCTCGACGGGGATATCCCTGGGCGATCAGCGGCAGCACCACGTGGTCCAGGGCGTCCCGTGTGGCCACCCCGTGCGGATTCTGGAATACCCAGCCGGTCCGTCGCACCCCCTCGCGCAGGACGCGGCCGTGGGTGGGTTCCTCCCAGCCCGCCAGGATACTCAGCAGGGTACTCTTGCCCGATCCGGACGGTCCCGAGAGCGCGTAGACGTGGTGGGGCAGAAGTTCTCGGGTCAGCCCGCTAAACAGCAACGCCCCACCGGGGAAGGCGTGGCCCACCTCCTCCAGGATTACGCGCATGCGCGCGCCGTATTCGGGGTGAGGTCAAGGGCCTTGGGCGGGGTGACACCCTCGGCAAACCGAATGAACGACTGCCCGAGCTGCGAGCCGAGCAGGCTCACCCGATAGCTCTGCCGGCCGGCGGATACGCAGGCCGTTGCCCCCTCGATGTTGTACAGGGCCGACGGCGCGGTCACCCAGGCGGTCACCGGCTCGGCCAGAATGTAGCGGGCACCCAGGGTGCGAGTGGCACCGGCCGAGGCACTTTGATCGGCCGGGATCCGCTCCCCGGCGATGATCGCCGCTAGTGCTTCAGGATCGGTCACCGCACCGGTGTCTTCATCGATCGGATAGCGTTGCCCGTTGACCTCAACCACCCGGGCCCCCTCCACGGGGTTTTCGGGGAGTGCACTCAGACTGACGGTGGCGAGGTTATCGGCCAGCGCGATCAGCGTGCGCCCCTCCTCCACCTGTTCGCCGATTCCCAGCGGGCAACCGGTGATCCCCGCCGGACCGGGCGAAATCCAGGCGATGTTGGCCTGGGCGATGACCGATGCATCCGCGGGCGTTATTCCGGCCTTTTTGAGCAAGGAATTCATGGCCGTCAGCAAGCTCGCATCGACGCCGCCCCGCTCGGGAACCGTAAATCCGAGGCTGCTTAGCTCGGCACGAAGCACGCTCACATCGGTGCCGGTATCTCCCGCAACCAGATCCCGCCAGGGCGGTTGCGCGCCGCCGAGGGCGAGCGCCGGAATTCCGCTAATCGAAAACGGCACGCTGCCGCGAGCGATCTCGGTACCGGGTGTGCACGCCAGGGCGGTAACCCGGCCGGCGACGGGGGCACGCAGGGCCCGCGGGGTTCCCCCGGAGATACGCAGTTCGACGGCCCGGGAATCATCAAAGCTGCGCTCGCTCACTACCGACTGGGTCACGGCATCCGCTGGACGCAGCGAATCCGGAACGGTACTCGCCGTCGCCAGCACGCCGACGACCGCGCCGACACACACCAGGACCAGTGCCCCGAGAATGGCGGTGGTAGGGCGAAACCATCCCCTCATTTTCCAGCGTCGATCCGGGCCGTCGGCCGCCGAACGTGTGCGCATCAATACGTCACACCGAGCGGATTGGACTGACATTCGCCCGCCTCGACATCGGTGGCCGAAAACGGAAACGAATTGGAGTCGAAATCACGCTTATAGTCCGTTGCCCCGTATCCGGGATCAACCTTTTTCCTGTCCACGAGGCATTTGGCCACAATCGTAAACTCGTCGAGATTGTCGGGGTTACGCTTCATCTGCCAGTAAAGAAAGTCGACCTCCGTCCCGGTACTGTCAACACACTCGTTATAGATCCGCGTTCGCTCGGGTGAAGACTGCGTGGTGCGCGTCGAAGTCAGGGTGGAGCCGCCTGTGGAGTCAAAGGTGATCGTGACGTCCCGGGAGGCGAGGCAGGTGACGAGTGGCTCGCGAGACTCGACAAGCTGCTGCTCGGTAATCGTCCCGGTAGCGAGGATCTTGCGCTCGATCTCACTCTTGGCATTTTTATACCCCGAGCGGAACCCGTCTGCCCACGGCCCCGAAAACTCGGGTATCGCAGAACTGCTCCGTGCGACTTCGGGGCGATTTTCGGCAGTACAACCGGTCGCAAAAAGTAGGACGCCTAGCATCAGCAGTCCGCCGCCGAGACGAAGGCTTCGCCCTAAGCTTCGGCCCTCGTTTCGCGGCGAACCACCAACGTTTATGTGGTGAGGGGTTAGATCCACCAATTCACCCCGGAGCCCTGAGCATCCACCCAGCACATGATCTGTCGCGAAACCTGACCGGGCCCAACCCTGGGTGCCAATTTGTCGCCGGAGAGCGTGTAGGAAACGTGTTGGACCAGTCGACACGTCTGGTTGGTTGCACTCCACATGGACCGAGTGAAATCGCACTTGGCCGCCGACTGCACGGGCTCGGGTTGTGCGAGGGCGGGGGCAGGGAGGGCTGTCAACGCGATCGCGGTTCCCACCAGGGCTGCCGTGAGTGTTTTCATGAGAATCTCCTTTGATTTCTCGACAACGTTTGCCGTGAGATCAGTGAAGCCGGAAATCGCTCTATATTGTGCGAAAGTGGTCGCAAAAAGCACTCGGGTTCGTCGCAAAACGACCGTTCGAAGGCGTCGCAAAGCACACCTCATGCGGACCTCGTACGAGGTGGGCGCAGGTGGCGTCTGTCGGACGCCACCTCGGGGTTAGATCTTTTCGATCGGCGCGATCTTGATCAGCAGCTTCTTGGCACCCGCCGCCTCAAACAGCACGTGGGCGATGCGCTTGGCACCCTCGCCGGTGACCTGCTGTACGCGACCATCGCCGAAGTCGACGTGGCGGATACGGTCGCCGGGAACCAGCTCAAGCATCGAGTTATCGCGCACCTGGTTGGTGACCTGGTTGGGCCAGGCCTTCTTCTCCGGGCGCGGCAGGGCCGGGGGCTGATCCGAGCCACCACCGTATCCCCCGCGGCCGTTGGAGAACCCGCGGCGACCGGTGGAGTTGAGCGCACGCGACTGCTGTCCACCCCGTGAGTTGACCATGCCCGGCGACTGCCGCCACTCGATCAGCTCGGCCGGGATCTCCTGAAGGTAGCGTGAGGGCATCGCCACGGCGGTCTCGCCGAACTGCGCACGGGTCATCGCCAGCGAGAGGAACAGGCGCTTGCGGGCACGGGTGATGCCCACGTAGAACAGGCGTCGCTCCTCGGCGGGACCGCCGGGCTCGTTCGCCGACATCTTGTGCGGGAGCAGATCCTCCTCGATCCCGGTGAGGAACACGGCCTCATACTCGAGGCCCTTGGCGGTGTGCAGGGTCATCAGCGAGACGGTGCCGGAGGTGTCGTCCAGATCGTCGGCCGCGGCCACCAGCGATACCTCGGTGAGGAAGTCGATCAGGGTGCCGTCGGGGTTGTTTTTCTCAAACTCCTTGGTCACCGCCTGGAGCTCCTCGATATTCTCGGCGCGGGCCTCGTCCTGGGGATCGCGGGAGTTACGCAGGGTTTCCAGCAGTCCGCTGCGGGTCACCAGCAGGGTCAGCACGTCGGCCACCACGCCGGTGTCCGCGAGTTCCGCGGCCTCATCGAGCAGGTCGGAGAGGGCGCGGATCGAACCGGTGACCTTGGGGCCGAGGCCCAGACCCTCGACGTTGCGCATGGCGTCGCGGAAGCTCAGACCGTTGGTCTCGGCAAAGGTTGCCAGCTGGGTTTCGGTGGCCGGGCCGATACCGCGCTTGGGGGTGTTCAGGATGCGGCGCAGGGCCAGCTGATCATCGGGGTTAACCACCGACACCAGATAGCCGAAGGAGTCGCGAATCTCGGCACGGTCGTAGAACTTCGTGCCACCCATGACCCGATAGGGCAGGGCCGAGCGGATGAAGATTTCCTCGAGCGCACGGGTCTGCGCGTTGGTGCGGTAGAACACAGCCATGTCGGCATAGGACATGCCCTCGGAGTGCAGCTTCTCGATCTCATCGGCCACAAACTGCGCCTCATCGTGACCCGAATAGCCGGTGAACCCGACGATCTTCTCGCCGGCACCGTCGGCGGACCACAGCTTCTTATCCTTGCGATCGAAGTTGTTGGAGATGACCGCGTTGGCGGCCGAGAGGATGTTCTGGGTTGAGCGATAGTTCTGTTCCAGCAGCACCACCTTGGCACCGGGGAAGTCGCGCTCAAACTCGGTGATGTTGCGAATATCCGCGCCGCGGAAGGCGTAGATCGACTGGTCCGAGTCACCCACCACGGTGAGCGAGGCAGGCTCGACTCCGTCGGGGCCTGCGCCCAGCAGGTAGTCGTCGGGCTCGGGTTCGGGCGCGCGGGTCAGCTCGCGAATGAGCGAGTACTGCGCGTGGTTGGTGTCCTGGTACTCATCCACCAGGATGTGCCGGAAGCGCTTCTGATAGGTGGCCGCCACGTGCGGGAACGCCCGGAACAGGTAGACGGTCTGACCGATCAGGTCGTCAAAGTCGAAGGAGTTGGCGCGGGCCAGCTCGAGCGTGTAGCGACGGAACAGCTCCACAAACATGCGCTCGGCGGGATCGTTGAGGCTCGCGTTGCGCGCGTAGGCGTCCACATCGGTGAGCTCGTTCTTGAGCTTGCTGATCTTGCTGGCGACGTTGCCCGGGGTAAGCCCGAGAACGTCGGCCTGGAGCTCCTTGATCAGACGCTTAATCAGCACCTTGGTGTCGGAGGAGTCGTAGATGGTGAAGTTCTTTTTGAACCCGAAGTGCTCGGCCTCGCGGCGCAGGATGCGCACACACGCCGAGTGGAAGGTGGAGATCCACATGCCCTCGGCCGCGCCACCCAGCTGCTCCTCGACGCGCTCGCGCATCTCGGCGGCGGCCTTATTGGTGAAGGTGATCGCCAGAATCTGGCTTGGCCACGCCTCGCGGTTGCGGATGAGCCCGGCGATGCGCTGGGTCAGCACCCGGGTCTTGCCCGAGCCGGCACCGGCCACGATCAGCAGCGCCGGACCGCGATAGGTCACGGCCTCCAGCTGCTGCGGGTTGAGGCCGTGCGTGGTGGGGTCCTCCCCCTCGGGCAGGTTCTGCCCAAACTGCACCGAGCGCCCGGAAGCACCGGTTTCGAACCCCGGCCCGGTTCCGGGCGGGGCGATACGGACGACCGCGGGCTCGTTGGCGGACGTGGAGGAATCGGAAGGCTGCACCATGGTGCTCCCAGTCTAGGCTGCGCCGCCGACAGCGTGCGGCGGGACACCCGGGCCGGGATCCGGGGGCCTGGGTCAGCCCTCGCGGTGATGCGCCCAGAACTCGGCGCGCGCCTCATAGGCGAGGTCGGGCTGGTCGGCAAAGACACCGTCCACACCGGTTTCCAGGATCTGGCGGTATTCGGATCGCCAGTTTCCGTGGTGGGCATCGTCCCCGTGCCCCCGGTTTTCGGGAATGAGGAAGGCGTTTTCCGGGCGCAGCGTCCAGGTGTATACCAGCAGGCCCGCGGCATGGGCGGCGGCGACCCGGGCGGATCCCAGCTCATCCAGCAGGAACGACTTGGCCAGGCTCACCCCGTTGACGGCCGGCGCAAAACTGGCCAGTGCCTCGGGCGTCGCATAGGAGGCGTAGGTGCGGGCATCCTCGCCGAGGGCCGCGACCTCGTCGGCCGGCGATCCCTCCTCATCGATCAGATAGACAAACTTGGCGTTGAGGCCGCGCTCACGCAGGTCGGTCAGGGCGGACAGCTCGAAGCTCTCCACGATCAGCGCCCGCTCGCCCCAGCCGGTGAGCTGCTGCAGGAACAGGTCGTTCATGGTGAAGCCCTGGCTGGCAAAGTAGGCCGAGTGCTTGATTTCGGCGACCATGCCGAGGGAGCGGCCGTGGTTCTGTTCCTCCTCGCCGATCAGCGCGATCAGGTCCGCGAGGCACAGCACCCGCGAGCGGTCGTTAAAAAGCACGCTGTCGTGGCGCAGCTCGGGCAGACGTTCGCGGCACTTGAGCGTGGCGATCTGCGCCCAGGTGAGGTCCTCGGTGAACCAGCCCTCGTGGCGGATGCCATCCACGGTCTTGACCGTTTTGTACTCGGCAAACTCGGGCCGGTCGGCGATATCGGTGGTGTCGGTGATGTTGTTCTCGTGACGCAGAACGAGCACCCCGTCACGGCTCACCACGAGGTCGGGCTCCACCAGGTCTGCGCCCAGCTCAAACGCCAGCCGGTACGCCTCCTCGCTGTGCTCGGGACGGTATCCGCTTGCACCGCGGTGGCCAATGACGACGGGGTTCGGAAGCTCGCTCATGCCCCCAGACTAACCCCGACCGCTACGCCAATGGTGAACACGCGCCCCCGTTTACCATCACTTCATGATTGGGCAGGCGCTTCCCAGCGAATTCCGGTAGATTATAGGGGTTACGGGCGCACATACCCCGAACGAAACAGCCACGACACAGCCCACCGCGCCCGATTGAGAAACCGAGAGCAGGACCCCGCATGGCGAGCAACAACCCCGCATTCAGAAACCCCGCGTTCAACAACGGTGGTGCGCAGGCGCAGGCCGGCACCCAGGCACAGATGAGCGCCGAACAGCTGCAGCACCTGTACAACCAGCCCGTTGGTGCGGTGGATGCCAGCGACCGGATGACCGTTGAGGACACCGTCGTCAAGACCGGTATCTCCTTCGCGATCCTCGTCGTGGGTGCCGTCATCGGCTGGGCCGTTCCCGTGCTGATGATCCCGGCCATGATCGTCGGATTCGTCCTGGCGATGGTCAACATCTTCAAGAAGGCCCCGTCGGCACCGCTGGTGCTGGCCTATGCCGCAGCACAGGGCCTCTTCCTGGGTGCGCTCTCGCTGACCTTCGAGCGGATGTTCCCCGGAATCGTCCTGCAGGCCCTGATCGCGACCCTCTCGGTGATCGGCGTAACCCTGGCGCTGTTTGCCAGCGGCAAGATCCGCGCCTCCAAGAAGGCCACCAAGATCTTCATGATCGCCATGGTGGGCTACCTGGTCTACTCGCTGGTCAACATGGTCCTGATGATGACCGGTGTCCTGGGCAGCGGTGCGATGTTCGGACTGAACAGCCGCGTTGAGATCTTCGGCATTCCGCTGGGTGTGCTCCTCGGTATCGTTGTGGTCATCATGGCCGCCTACTCGCTGGTGCTCGACTTCGACTCGATCCAGCGCGGCGTGCAGAACCGTGCCCCCAAGGTTTACGCCTGGGCCGGTGCGTTCGGCATCATGGTCACCGTGATCTGGCTGTACACCGAGATCCTGCGCATGATCGCGATCTTCCGCAGCAACTAGTTTTCACCACACAGCGGCCGTCTCCTCCGGGAGGCGGCCGCTTTTGTGTGGCCTGGACAGCTGAACCGCGCACAAGAAGAATCCGCCGGCCCCGAGGCGGGACCGGCGGATTCTTCGTGTGTGGAGGTTACTGAGCGGGTGTTACTGGGCGGAGCGCTTGCGGGCGATGCCCGCGGCCAGTGCGCCGGTGCCGAGCAGCAGGGCGATCAACAGCGTCGCGGTGGGCAGGTCACCCGCACCGGTCTGCGGCAGGGACGACCCGGCGTTTGCCGCCGGGTGGGTGGCACCCGGCTGCGCGGTGGCCGACGAACCCGGAGCCTGGGTCCCGGGGGTGGGGGTGCTCGGGGCGGTGGTACCGGGGTCCGGGGTCGGGGTGGCGTCGACCGCGGGCTGCACCGTGACATCCGATCCCGAAACCTCGGCACCGTTCCACAGCACCACGATGCGGTGGGCACCGGCCGCGGCATCCGCGGGGATGGTGACCGACTCGGCGAAGGCACCGTTGGCATCGGTGGTCACGGTCGCCAGGCGAACCGGGGCCGAGTGCAGCTCCAGGGCAAAACCCTCGACGTTCGGGGCGAAACCGGTGCCGGAGACCTTCACGGTGGCACCCGGACGCAGCTCGCCCGAGATGGACAGTGTGCCGTGGACGTCGCCGGGGTTGGTCGGCTGCGCGATGGTGACCGCGTCCGAAACCGGGGAGGCCACCGAGGCACCGATCGCGTTCACCGCGGTCACGGTGGCCGAGTAGGTGCCCGGAATCAGGTTCGGGACGGTGACACTCAGTTCGGTTCCGGCCACCTCGATCGGGGCCCGGGCGGGCTGGTCATCGCCGTTCAGCTGTACGCGGTACCCGGTGATCGGGCTGCCGCCGTCGGCCGGTGCCTGCCACGAAATGGTCGCGGTGGTACCCGATGCGGTAACCGAGGGAGCCGCGGGGGTGGCCGGGGCGGTGAGCACCGGCAGGGTGGCCTTATAGGCCATCGCGTAGGCGATCTTGCCCGGCTTGTCATCCGAGAAGGGCTTGGACAGCTTGGCAAACTCGCCCTTGTCCACGGCCTTACCGTCATTCCACTTCTTCAGGGTACCGAGCTGCTTACCGGTGTATCCACCGGCGATCACGGTGTCCTGACCCGCGGCAACCTGGGCCTCGCTGATGGTCTTGACGATCGCCAGGGTGCTCTCGGCGCTGGTGGGGTTCCAGCCGCTCAGGTCCACGCCGCTGGTGCGCAGCCAGTCGCCCCAGATGAACTCCTGGAACGGGATCGTGCCGGCGGTGTAGCCGATGTCGCGGGTGAAGTAGAGCAGGCTGCGGGCCGGATCGTCCTGGAAGTTCTTCAGGCCGACGCTCTTGGGCAGCTGCTGCGGGGTGATCGTCTTGCCGTTAACATCCTTGAGCCAGGTCCAGCCGTTTTCCTGCATCTTCGCCCAGAAATCGGTTTCGCTCAGGTTCGAGAGGTTGCCCATCACGCGCAGACGCAGCGGGGTGTTCAGACCCGCACCGGGGGTCTCGGCAAACGAGGTCAGGGTGTGATGACCGTCGGTGAGGTAGGGCAGACCACCGGGGCCGATGACCACGGTTTTCATCGCGGCCAGGCTGTCGGCGGTTTCCTGACCGAGCGGGATGGTGCAGGTAAACGATGCGGCGTTGTCGATGGTGGCACCGGGCTGCGCCGAGGCGACATCCCCCTGACCGTTGGCCTCACACCAGTCGCCGAGGCCCTTGTTCAGGGCATCCTTGCCCATCGTGTAGCGCCCCACCTTGTAGTAGACCTCATCGAATCCGACCGAGGGCTGGGTGGGGCGAATGTCGCCAATGCGGAGGTCCACCAGATCATCGGTCTTGGCGGCCAGCAGTTCGGACGGGGAGGTGAGCACCGGTGCCGGTTCGGCGTTGGCGATCGTGGGGAGGGCGAGCGGGGCGGCGAGCAGGGCCGCGGCGATACCGGTGGCGGCGAGCAGGCGCGGCCGGATGCGCGCTCGAGAAAGGGTCTGCACGGGTTTCCTTCGGGTGGGGAGGTGGGGACGCATCCACGCGGACGCGTACTCGATCCTCCTCGGCCGGGGTGACCCGGCGGTGACCGCGGGGTTACCGGCAGGCAAACACGAACCTGCACCGATGATCCGGGCAGCCTCGGGCTCGCACGCGTGGGCGTGTACCCGCACCTCCTGGCACACCCTGTCTGGCGGCCTCGTCCGGGCAACAAAAATCCGCCGGCCCCGAAACGGGACCGGCGGATTTTTAGGCGAGGATTACTCCCACTCGATGGTCCCCGGCGGCTTGCTGGTGACGTCGAGAACAACGCGGTTAACACCCTCAACCTCGTTGGTGATGCGGTTGGAGATCTTGGCCAGAACGTCGTAGGGCAGGCGGGTCCAGTCGGCCGTCATGGCGTCCTCGGAGCTCACCGGACGCAGCACGATCGGGTGACCGTAGGTACGGCCGTCGCCCTGCACGCCCACGGAGCGAACGTCGGCGAGCAGCACAACCGGGCACTGCCAGATGTCCTGGTCGAGGCCGGCCTCGGTCAGCTCGGCACGCACGATGGCGTCGGCCTTGCGCAGCAGGTCCAGACGCTCGCGGGTCACCTCACCCACGATGCGGATTCCCAGGCCGGGGCCGGGGAACGGCTGACGGCCCACGATAACCTCGGGCAGACCCAGCTCGCGACCGATGGCCCGCACCTCGTCCTTGAACAGGGCGCGCAGCGGCTCGACCAGCTCGAAGGTCAGGTCCTCGGGCAGTCCACCCACGTTGTGGTGGCTCTTGATGTTGGCGGTACCGGTACCGCCACCGGACTCCACGACGTCCGGGTACAGGGTGCCCTGCACCAGGAAGCGGATGGGGTCGCCATCCTGCTCGCGGGACTCGGCGATCAGGTCGGCCTGAGCCTTCTCGAAGGTGCGGATGAACTCGCGACCGATGATCTTGCGCTTGGTCTCGGGGTCGGTCACGCCGGCGAGGGCGGTCTCGAACTGCTCGACGGCGTCGATGGTGACCAGGCGCACACCGGTGGCCTTCACGTAGTCTTCCTCAACCTGACGACGCTCGTCCTGGCGCAGCAGACCGTGGTCCACAAACACGCAGACCAGCTGGTCGCCGACGGCCTTGTGCACGATCGCGGCGGCAACGGCCGAGTCGACACCACCGGAGAGGCCACAGATGACCTTGCCGGTACCCACCTGAGCCTGGATCTTGGCAACCTGCTCGGCAATCACGTTGCCGGAGTTCCAGTCACCGGGGATCCCGGCGGCCTTGTGCAGGAAGTTGACCAGGAGGTCCTGACCGTACTCGGAGTGCTTCACCTCGGGGTGCCACTGCACACCGTAGAGCTTGCGCTCATCGTTGGCGAACGCGGCAACCGGGGTGCCCTCGGTCGAGGCCAGAACCTCGAAGCCCTCGGGGGCACGGGACACCGAGTCACCGTGGCTCATCCAGACGGTCTGGGCGGCGGGCTGGTCACCCAGCAGCACACCCTCGTCCTCGATCGCGACGGCGGTCGAACCGTACTCGCGCGAACCGGTCTTGGCTACCTCGCCGCCGAGGGCGGTGGCCATGACCTGGAAGCCGTAGCAAATGCCGAAGGTCGGCACACCCAGCTCGAAGATCGCCGGGTCAAACCCGGGCGCACCCTCTTCGTACACGCTGGACGGACCACCGGACAGGACGAGGCCGGCCGGGTTCTTGGCGGCCACCTCTGCGGCGGTGATCGAGTGCGGGACCAGCTCGGAGTAGACTCCGGCCTCCCGAACACGACGGGCGATCAGCTGCGCATACTGCGCACCAAAATCTACAACGAGAACCGGACGGTTCTCCAGGGACTGCTCGCTAATGGGAAGGCTCCACTTCTGCTTGGTGAGCGTTGGGGGTATTCGCGCCGATGCGCGAGGAAATCTGTGTGCGGGCCTTGCGGACGATCCGAACCTCCAGGAAGAAGGACAGGAACGGAATCACGCCACCGAGGGCCATCAGCAGCAGCCAGCCGATGTTCCAGCGCATGAGCGACCAGATGCGGAAGATCGACAGCAGGTAGACCACGTAGAACCAGCCGTGCACGATCAGCAGACCCAGCGAAATGTTGATCGCCAGCACGGTCCCGGCGGGCACGAAGGCCAGGAAGCCGAAGGCACCACCCATCTCGATTTCGAGACCGTAGTACACCTTGAGCAGCACCTCGCCGCACAGGAGCAGGAGCAGGACACCCGTGATCACCGAGGTGATCTGGTAGAAACGGAGGGCTCCGGGAATCTTGGGAAGATCGCGTTCGCGCGGCTGGAGAGGCATGACTCTAGTCTACGTCACCGCCAACTACTCAAAAGGCGACGGGTCGCCGCGCTTTTCGGCCGCCTCATCCACTTCCTTCTCCCAGGCGTCGCGGGTCAGGCGGTACCAGAGGAACACGGCGAATCCGGCGAAGACCGCCCACTCGATCGCGTAGAAGATGTTGAGCCAGTTGAGCTCGAATTCGATCTCGGGTTTGGGGGCGTCGATCTTGGTCAGCCCATCCGGCGTATCGAAGGAGAGGAAGTAGGGCAGGTAGACGTCTCCGGCGGGGCCGGCCCACACGTTGATCAGCGAGGCCACCGACATCTCCGTGAGCAGGAACGCGTCAGGGGTCTTGGCGTCGGGAACCAGCGGCCCCTGCGAGGGAACCAGGCGACCGGTCAGATCGAGCTGGCTGGAGGGGGCGGCATTGAGCCGCTTGGCGACGGTGTTGGCCTCGTCCTGAGACTTGGCCCAGCCCAGCGCCACCGCGAGGGAGGCGGGCTTCTCGCCGGCAACGACCAGGTGACCGGTGACCCAGTACCCCTTGGTGTCACCGTTGAGACGACCGCCCAGAACCACAAAGTCACCGGGAACAAACGCCCCCGTAACCGACACCTGCTGACCCACGAGCACGTCGTGGATCGGCTCGGACGGGCCGATGACCTGGGTCAGCGGCACCATGTGTTCGGTGGGCCCTGCCTGGCTGGGGTCCACCGCCACCGCGCGGGCAAGCTGCCACTGTCCCAGCGCGGCAAAGGCTGCGGCGATGGCCAGAGCCAGAATCAGCACGCCGATCCAGCGCGGACGGCGCATGACCTGGCCGAGCTTGGGATCCCCCGGAGCCAGAATCACATCGCGCAGCTTCTTGCGCTTCGTGGGTGCCTCGTCCTCCGTCATCACCACCGTGGATGTGGGTGCCGAAGCGGCACTCTCGGTGGGGTCCTGAAGCGGGGAAGTCATCGGGGCTGCGGTCTTTCTTCCGGATTGCGCGGATGGGACACGCACGCTGTGCTTCGAGGGCCCGGAGGCATCGAAACGGCGCACTCCCTCAATTCTCGGTTACCCAGCCGGAAACGGGAAATCGGATCGAGATCAGGGGCGCGGGCGTGCGGTGGACTCGCGCACGATCAGCTCGACCGGGAGCTCGCGGGCCAGCGCGGGCCCGGCAGTTGGCGAAGTCGCTGCGGGGGCCACGCCATTTTCGAGCCGAGCACTCGCGGTATCGGGAGCGGGGTCCTCGACCAGACCGGCCAGGCGGTCGATCAGCAGCTGCGCCACGTGGCGCCCCTGCTCGGCCGGGTACTGGGCGACCGTGGTTAGCCCAAAGAACTCCCCGTCGGGAATACCGTCGAGGCCGGTCACCGAGAGATCGGAGGGGATGTTCAGTCCCAGCTCGCGGGCGGCGAGTATCGCGCCAATCGCCATCACATCCGATGCCGCGACGATTGCCGTGGGCCGGTTACGAGGTGCACCGAGCAGCTGCTTGGCCGCGTCGTTTCCGCCGCGCAGGGTGAAGTCGGCACCGCGTTCGATCTTGGGATCGATTTCGATACCCGCCTCGGTCAGCGCGTCCCGATAGCCGAGCTGACGCATCGTGGGCAGGTGGAAGTCGAGGTCGAAGTCCGCCGAACCACCGATGTATCCGATGCGCTCATGCCCCAGACTGATCAGGTGTTCGGTGGCCAAACGCACGGCCGCACGGTCGTCGATGCCCAGTGCGGGTACCCCCGGCAGCGGACCACCGAGGCCCACCACGGGCTTGCGCAGCGAGTGCAGGCGTCCGGCCTCCTCGGGGGTGAGTTCCAGACCGATGGCCAGCACCGCGTCGACCCGCTGACGCAGCAGGAGATCGTCAAACACCCGGGCGCGGGCATCCGCTCCGCCGGAGAGGTTGTACAGGGTCAGGTCGTAGCCGTGCTCCTGAAGCGCCGACTGCGCCCCCTCAACCACGGCCGCGAAGAACCAGTGGCTGAGGAAGGGCACCACGACCCCGACGTTCCGGGTGCGTCCGGAGGCGAGGGCCGAGGCCCCGGCCGAAACCACGTAACCGAGCTCGCGCGCGGCCTCGTGGACCCGAGCGCGGGTGCCCTCGGCCACATACCCACGTCCGCTCAGGGCACGTGAGACGGTGGCGGTGGACACCCGAGCACGCTCGGCGACCTCGTCAATACCAACCATCCCGGTCCTTTCTAGGCGCGGCGGGGTGTTCAAATGAAGTTGTTCCAGTGTAGCGATCCCCTGTTGGCGCGCGCCGAAAGGCCGCGGGATGGTGTGGTGGTGTGTCCTACTTCACCGCGCCGGCGGTCAGTCCGCCGACGATGTACTTCTGCAGGAAGAGGAACAGCGCCATCACCGGGAGGGCCGCGAGCACGGCACCGGCGGCGAACACGCTCCAGTTCGAGGAGAACTCCTGCGAGACAAACTGGTACAGGCCCACGGCGAGGGTCTGCTTCTCCGGGCTCACCAGCACAACGCTGGCGATCACGAAGTCGTTGGTCGTGGCGATGAAGGCCAGCAGACCCACAACCGCGAGGATCGGGGCGACGAGGCGCAGGATGATGGTGAAGAAGATGCGGGCGTGGCTCGCACCATCCAGCTTGGCCGCCTCATCGATCGCCGCCGGAACGGTGTTGAAGAACCCGTACATCAGGTAGGTGTTCACACCCAGCGCGCCGCCGAGGTACACCATGATCAGGGCGACCTGGTTGTCGAGGCCGAGCGCCGGGAAGATGTCTCCGATCCCGGTGAGCAGCAGGAAGATCGCCACCACGGCGAGCAGCTGCGGGAAGATCTGCACCACCAGCAGGGTCAGCAGGCCCACGCGGCGGCCGGCAAAACGCATCCGGCTGAAGCAGTAGGCGGCCAAAGCTCCCAGGAACACGGTACCGGCGGCGGTGATCAGGCCGATAAACAGCGTGTTTCCAAACCAGGCGGCGTAGGGCTGCTGGGGCGAGTTGAACAGCTTGGTATAGCTGTCGAATCCAATGGTCGAGAACAGACCGTTGGAGCTCAGCAGGGTACCGCCGGGGTTGAGCGACGCGGAGAGCACATACAGCAGCGGGAAGACCGAGAACACGATCATGATCCAGCCGACCAGGTGACGCCAGCCGGTGGCCAGGAACCAGCGCCGCGCCTTGAAACCGCGGCGGTCCCGGGCTCGGGTGGAGGGAGTGGACGGGGTGAGGGTGGGTGCGCTCATTAGTTCAGCTCCTCCAGGGCCTTGGTTTGACGGAAGCTCACGATCGCGATGATCGCGACCACGATAAAGATCAGGATCGAGAAGGCGCTGGCCAGACCGTAGTCACGGTCGGCTCCGACAAACGCGACCTTGTAGACCATCGAGATCAGGATGTCGGTGCCACCCACGTTGATCGACGCGGACGCATCACGCGGGCCTCCCCCGGTGAGCATGTACACCAGGTTGAAGTTGTTGAAGTTGAAGGCAAACGAGGAGATCAGCAGCGGGGCCACCGACACCAGCAGCAGCGGAAGCTTGATCTTCTTGAAGATCTGGAACGGGTTGGCACCGTCCATCTTGGCGGCTTCCTGCACGTCGTCGGGGATGGATTGCAGCGCTCCCATACACACCAGGAACATGTAGGGGAAGCCCAGCCAGAGGTTCACAAACAGGATGCTGATCTTACCCAGGAGCGCATCCGTGAGCCACGGAATATGCGCCCCGCCAAAGAGTTCCAGGTTGATAAATCCGAAGTCGCGGTTCAGCAGTCCCGCCCACACCAGCGCGCCCAGGAACGAGGGGAACGCGTAGGGCAGGATGATCAGCACACGGTAGAACGCGCGCCCCTTCATCCGCATGTCGTTGAAGACGATGGCGAGGAACAGGCCGAGTGCGAACGTGGTGAGCACCGAGAGCAGCGCGAAGACGAAGGTCCAGATGGTCACGCCGATCAGCGGACCCCGGATGCCGTCATCGGTGATGGCCTTGACGTAGTTGTCAAAGCCCACGCCGATCGACCAGCCGGGCTTGAGCTGCTTGCCCGCCGGATCGGCGAAGGCACCCACCCCGGTGTCCGAGTAGACGGTACCGGTCTTGGTGTCGGTCATCGTGTCGGCGTGCGCGTCATAGCGCAGGCTGGAGAGGTAGAGGAAGGCGCTGGAGCCATCCGGGGTGCGCAGGGCACCGTCGTTGGGATCGCTGGACACCGGAACCTGCAGGTCCACGATGGCCTTTTGGTTGTCCACGATGTCGGTAAAGTTCAGGGCCTCCTTGCCGGGCAGGCCGGTGGCCTTGTCGCCGGTCATGGTGGCGTTGGTTACCCGCTCGAGCGGGTGCTCGGCGGTACCGTACGACACCTCACCCTTCGGGTCGGTGACCAGGAAGCCGAAGTCTCCCCCGTCGCGCACCACGGTCAGCGCGTAGGTGGCCGAGTCCGGCACCCGCTCCTGCGCCGACTGCATTAGCGCGGTGACCGCGTCCTCCTTGGTCGAGTTGTGGCCCGAACCGTAGTTGGTGAACGAGATGTAACCGGTGTAGCCGATCACAAATACCTGGAACACCAGGAGGAAGATCAGGCCGGGGGTGAGGTACTTCATCGCCAGCGTGCGCTTGGAGAAGTAGATGTAGTTGATGGCGATCAGCGCCGCTGCCACGATCGCAAACACGATCCAGTTGTGCTGGGTGGCCAGCATGAACAGCGCAAAGATGCCGAGGGCATCCACCAGGCCGAGAAGGACGATCTTTACCAGAATCGCCCCGAGCGATCCCCCGGCCATGTTGGCCAGCCGCGCGGCACCGCGCGAGCGGCGCGCTCGGGTCTGGGGTGAGGGGGTACGTGAACTCATTGTTTTCCTGTTTCTCGGCCCGGTGGATCCCGGACTAACCCTTGATTGCGGCGGCGATATCCGCGGTCATCTTGGTCCACAGCGTGGACGGGTCGCCCTCGCCGGAGATGATGGCGGCCTCGGTCACACCCCAGAACTGCCAGACCTTGCCCATGGCGGGTACCGAGGGCATCGGGACACCGTTGCGGCCCACGTCACCAAACGCCTTGACGATCGGGTTCGAGGAGGCGGCGTCGAAGGAGGCCTTGAGTGCCGGGGCACGTCCACCCTTTTCAAACAGCGCGGTCTGGACCTTCTGTGTGGCCAGGTAGTTGGTGAGGAACTCGTTGGCCGCCAGCGGGTTGGCGGTCTTGGAGGAGATGAAGAAGCCCTGCACACCCACGAACGGCTGCGCGGGAGCGCCACCGGCGGAGGGGATCGGGTCCACTGCCAGCTTGATGCCGGCCTTCTCGGCGTCGGGAACGTTCCACGGTCCGGTGATCATGAACGGCGACTGCCCGGAGTTGAACTTCTCCTTGGCGATATCGGCGGTGATCGAAATGTTGAGGTTTCCGGCCTTGCCCTGCTCGGCCAGCCAGTTGGCGTACTTGGTTCCACCCTCGTTGCCGATGGTCAGGTCGTCGGCGTTGTAGGAGCCGTCGGCGTTGCGGCCGAAGACCGGGTTGTCGAACGAGCTCTGGAACGGGTACAGGTGGTACGGGTCGGCCTGCGGGCCGAGCTGCACGAGGAACGGGTTGGCGCTTCCGGCGGCCTTACCCATCGCAACCATCTCGTCGTAAGTGGTCGGCGCGGTGGGGGCCAGGGCGGTGTTACGCAGCAGCGCGATGTTCTCGATCGAGTAGGGAACCGCGTAGGTCTTGCCCTGGTAGGTGATCGCGTCGGTGGCGATCTTCTCGAAGCCGGCGGCCTTGTCGCCGAGCTCCACGGGCTGGATGACGCCGTTCTGAACGAAGTTACCGATCCAGTCGTGGGCACCGATGGTGATGTCGGGGCCCTTGCCGCTGGGAACCTGGGCGATGAACTGGTCGAGGATCGAACCGAAGTCCTTCTGCACGAGCTTCACGTGCACACCCGAGCTCTTCTCGAATTCGGCGGCGGCCTCCTTGAGGACCGGGGCACGGTCGGCGTCCACCCACACGGTCAGCGTGTTCTTGGACGAACCGGCGTCGGAGGATTCGGTGGATGCCGAGCAGCCGCTCAGCCCGAGGGCCAGGGCGGTCAGGGCGGCCCCGGTAAGGAGGACGCGCTTCTTAGTCACCTTCATTGGTGTACCTTTCGTTCGTTGCGTGGAGCTACCGCGCTTCACCGCAAATAGTGCAAGCGTTTACATGTATATCCCAGATCGTGTCGCCACGCAAAGCCCATGATTCCTGGCGATATGTAAAGTACGCGACACGCCTTTCGCTGGTTTCAGCAAGCGTTTCCATATTTTGTCGAAGTGCCCTAGAGTAACGGCATGACTCAGCCCACCGCCTTCTCTGCCGCAGGCGACACCACCGCTCCCGAGTGGTGGCGCAGCGCCGTTATTTACCAGATCTACCCGCGCTCCTTCGCCGATGCGAACGGCGACGGCGTCGGCGACCTCGCCGGAATCGCCTCCCGGATGGACGCCCTGGAGAACCTCGGCGTCGACGCCGTCTGGCTCTCCCCGTTCATGCGCAGCCCGCAGAAGGACGCCGGCTATGACGTGACCGACTACATGTCCGTGGACCCGCTGTTTGGCACCATCGACGACTTCGATGCGATGCTTGCCAGCGCCCACCAGCGCGGCATCAAGGTCATCGTGGACCTCGTTCCCAACCACTCCTCGGATACCCACGAGTGGTTCATCGAGGCCCTGGCTGCGGCCCCCGGCTCCCCCGAGCGCGGCCGCTACCTCTTCCGCGACGGCAAGGGTGAAAACGGCGAACTGCCCCCGAACAACTGGGAATCCGTGTTCGGCGGCCCCGCCTGGACCCGCACCACCAACCCCGACGGCACCCCCGGCGAGTGGTTCCTGCACCTGTTTGACTCGACCCAGCCCGACTTCGACTGGACCAACCCCGAGGTGCGCGAGATGTTCCGCGGCGTGCTGCGGTTCTGGCTGGACCGCGGCGTCGACGGCTTCCGCGTGGACGTTGCCCACGGCATGATCAAGGCCGAGGGTCTGCCCGACTACACCCCGAACCCCGGCGGTGGATCGATGGGTGGCGACGACTTCGAGGTTCCCTACTGGGGACAGGAGGGCGTGCACGAAATCTACCGCGACTGGCACAAGGTGCTCGCCGAGTACGAGGGCGACCGCGTGCTGGCCGCCGAGGCGTGGATCAACCCGCTGAGCAAGATGGCCAAGTGGGTGCGCCCGGACGAAATGCACCAGGCGTTCAACTTCCCCTACCTGGAGACCGCCTGGGATGCCCAGGCCCTGCGCCCCGTCATCGACGAGTCGCTGGAAGCCTTCGGCGCCGTGGGTGCCCCGGCCACCTGGGTACTCTCGAACCACGACGTGGTGCGTCACGCCTCGCGTCTGGCGCTGACCGCCGAGAACCCGCAGGGTCACGGCATCGGCCCCAAGAGCCCCGGCCAGCCGATGCGCGAGGTCGGTCTGCAGCGCGCCCGCGCCGCGAGCGCCTTCATGCTCGCGCTGCCCGGTGGCGCGTACATGTATCAGGGTGAGGAGCTCGGCCTGCCCGAGGTCATTAACCTGCCCGATGAGGCCCGTCAGGACCCCACCTGGTTCCGCACCAACGGTGAGCGTTACGGCCGTGACGGCTGCCGCGTCCCGCTGCCCTGGGAGCCCGGCACCACCGCCTACGGCTTCAACACCACCGGCGAGGCCTGGCTGCCCCAGCCCGACGACTGGGACGACTACTCCCGCGCCGCCCAGCAGGGTGTAGCGGGCTCGACCCTGACCATGTACACCACCGCCCTGGAACTGCGTAAGCGTCTGGATCTGGGTCTGGGCTCGGTCACCTGGGTCGAGGACCTGCCCGACACCGTGATCGGTTTCCGCAACGGTGACGTCATCGTGCTCGGCAACACCGCCACCACCGACTGGGAAATCCCGGCCGAGCTGGCGGAACTGCCCGTGCTGCTGGCCAGCACCACCATTGCCGGAAACATCCTGCCCGGTGACGCCACCATCTGGCTGCAGGCGTAACACCCACGCATAACACGGCGGCCCCGGATCGATGATCCGGGGCCGCCGCTGTTGTGATTCGGCTTGGGGCTATGCCTCGCCCACCTCGGGGGCTTCCAGGCGCACGCGGTCGGCCGAGACGTCGTCCGGCTGCTCCTGGGAGGCGCGCTCGGCCTTGACCCGCTCAAGGTACAGGTCGGTTTCCTTCTGCACACGGGCAGCGTCCCAGCCCAGGGCGTCGCCGAGGAGCTTGGCGGCCACCGGGGCGGCCGAAACCCCGCGGTCCCACGCCTCGATCGAGATGCGGGTGCGGCGGGCCAGGACGTCGTCGAGGTGCAGCGCGCCCTCGTGGGTGGCCGCGTAGACAACCTCGGCACCCAGATAGTCGTCGGCACCGGGCAGCGGCTCCCCGAGTTCGGGACGCTCACGGATCAGGTCGAGGACCTCATCGGCGAGTGTGCCGTAACGGTTCAGCAGGTGCTCGATCCGGGCCGGGTGCACGTCGAACGCACGGGCGATCTTGGCGCGCTTATTCCACGCGGCCTGATAGCCCTCGGCCCCCACCAGCGAGATGTTCTCGGTCGCGGACTTGGGGATCTTGCCATCTAGCGCATCCACCGCCGCATCCACCGCGTCCTTGGCCATGACCCGATAGGTGGTCCACTTTCCGCCGGCCACGACCACGAGCCCCGGGACCGAGTGAGTCACGATGTGCTCGCGCGAGAGCTTCGAGGTCTGATCGCTCTCGCCCGCCAGCAGCGGACGCAGGCCCGCGTAGACACCCTCGACATCGTCCCGGGTGAGCGGAACCGCGAGGATCTTATTGACGTGCTCCAGCAGGTAGTCGATATCCGCGGCGGTTGCGGCAGGATGCGCCTTGTCCAGGTCCCAGTCGGTGTCGGTGGTGCCGATCAGCCAGTGCCGGCCCCAGGGAATCACAAACAGCACACTCTTCTCGGTGCGCAGCAGCAGACCCATGTTGGACTGGAAGCGATCGCGCGGCACCACCAGGTGGATGCCCTTGGACGCGCGCACCTTGAACTGCCCGCGCTCGCCCACGAGCGCCTGGGTGTCATCGGTCCACACACCGGTGGCGTTCACGACCTGCTTGGCGCGCACCTCGAAGTGCTCGCCGGTCTCCAGGTCGTGTGCCTTCACGCCCACCACGCGCTGTCCCACCTTGAGGAAGCCCTCAACCCGCACGCGGCTCGCGGCGTGCGCGCCGTAGCTCGCGGCGGTCCGTACCAGGGAGGCCACATAGCGGGCGTCGTCCACCTGGGCGTCGTAGTAGGTAAGGCCGCCGACAAACGCGTTATTGCGCAGCGACGGGATCGCCCGCTGCACCTGTCGTTTGCTCAGGTGCCGGTGGTGCGGCACCCCCGGCGGACGGCCGCCGGTGTAGGAGAAGATGTCGTACAGCATCATGCCGGCACCGATGTAGAAGCGCTCAAACACCGGCCGGTTCAGGGGGTAGAGGAAGCGCACGGGCTTCACCAGGTGCGGGGCCAGACGCTGCAGCAGCAGGCCACGCTCGATCAGGGCTTCGCGCACCAGACGGAAGTCGAGCTGTTCCAGATAGCGGATGCCACCGTGCACCAGCTTGGAGGAGCGGCTGGAGGTTCCACTGGCCCAGTCGCGAGCCTCGAGGATTCCGGTGCTCAGGCCACGGGTGACTGCGTCCAGTGCCGATCCGGCACCCACGATTCCGCCACCCACCACCAGAACGTCGAGCTCACGCTCCTTGAGTGCCTCGATCGCGGCCGAGCGCTGTTCCGGGCCGAGCCCCACACGCCGCGGCTCCTCCGCACGGGACCCCTGTCCCGCCGTCGACTTCGTGGACTTTTTTTCCGCTGCCATGTGCCCTCCCTCGGTGGTGGGAACCGGCAAGCCGATTCCGGCCAAGCTGATTGCGGGCGACCGGAACGGTCACACCGCCACCACCGAGCCTAGCCAGTCGCGCAGGCAGAAACCAGGGGTCCACTCGAAATTCTGGGCAATTACCGAGCGTGCAGAACGATACCGCCCGGCGTGCACCGCGTATGGCCCGATCCCCCGCGGAAAACCACAAATGCGCCGCCCCGAAGTGGGGACGACGCATTCGTGAGCGGTGCCGTAACACCGCGGAAGTGTTACATCGAGCGGCGGGTGACCAGCGGTGCGCGCTGGAACTCCTTGAGGTCCGAGTATCCGGTGGTTGCCATCGCTCGACGCAGGGCGCCGGTGAGGTTCGCGGTGCCCTCGGAGCTGGATGCCGGGCCGTGGAAGATCTCCTCGAAGGTTCCCACGGTGCCCACCTCGACGCGGCGGCCACGCGGGACCTGCGGGTGGTAGGCCTCGGCACCCCAGTGGTAGCCGTGTCCGGGAGCGTCGGTCGCGCGGGCCAGGGTGGTACCCAGCATCACGGCGTCGGCACCGCAGGCGATGGCCTTGACGATGTCACCCGAGGAACCCAGGCCACCATCGGCGATGACCTGCACGTAGCGTCCACCGGACTCCACCATGTAGTCACGGCGAGCGCCGGCCACATCGGCGACGGCGGTAGCCATCGGCGCGTGGATACCCAAAGTTGCACGAGTGTTCGAGGCCGCACCGCCACCGAAGCCCACCAGCACACCGGCAGCACCGGTACGCATCAGGTGCAGGGCGGTGGTGTAGGTGGCGGCGCCACCCACGATGACCGGCACGTCGAGCTCGTAGATGAACTTCTTCAGGTTCAGCGGCTCGGACTCCTTGGACACGTGCTCGGCGGACACGGTGGTGCCACGGATCACGAAGATGTCGACACCCGCGGCAACCACGGTGTCGGAAAGCTCCTGGGTACGCTGCGGCGAGAGCGCGGCGGCAACGGGAACACCGGCGGCGCGGATCTCGGCGATGCGCGCGGTCACCAGCTCGGGGATGATCGGGGCGGAGTAGATCTCCTGCATGCGCTTGGTGGCACGCTCGGCGGGCAGCTCGGCGATTTCGGCCAGCAGTACCTCGGGGTTCTCGTAGCGGGTCCAGAGGCCCTCGAGGTCGAGAACACCCAGGCCACCGAGCTTGCCGATGGTGATGGCCGAGGTCGGCGAGACGACCGAGTCCATGGGGGCGGCAATGAAGGGGGTGTCGAAGGTGAAGGCGTCGATCTCCCAGCTCACCGAGACGTCGCGGTGATCGCGGGTACGCCGGTCCGGGACGATGGCAACATCGTCGAATCCAAATACGCCACGGGCGCGCTTACCGACACCGATCTCAATTTCATTACTCACCCGTATAGCCTACCGTGCCCGCGACACAGCGCCCATCGGGTCGTGATAATCGGGGCAAAATCCCGTGCTCGGACGCGCGTGCCATACGGGTATCACTCCACAAAATTCTCCGCAAAACCCCTAGCCAAACGGGCGATATGCCCGATAGCGTGGGGCACAAATCTTGAGGGAAGGGGCCCGATAGACGATGACGTCTCAGCACGTACACCGCACACCGATCCTGCGCGCCCTAACCCTCCTCATTGCAGTGTGCGCGCTGGTCGCCGGATACCTCGTGGCCGGGCCCACCGCCCCTGCCCGGGCCATGACGCAGGTGGGAACCGCGAGTGGATACCCCGGAGACACCGTTCAGGTCCAGGTACAGAACACAATTGCCGGGGCACCCAATACCGGATGGACAATCAACGCCCCGGTGGGCACCAGCATCGTGAGCGCCGTCGGATCCTCGGCGAGCGGCTCGACGTCGTTTGGCTGCACCCCCACCGCATCGGGCGTCTCCTGCGGCCCCTCGAGTGCCGGCGGCTGGGCGGCCGGCAACATCGTGACCCTGCAGGTCCGCATCAACGACAATCGGGCGGCGGGAACCGCGCTCGGGGTGAGCTTCATCCCCGGCGATGAGGGCGTGTACCGGATCACCGTGCTTGCTCCGCCCGCACCCATCATTCAGACGCCCGCCCCCGGGACGCGCTCACTCGAGACCCAGCCCACGATCACCGGCACCAAACGCGCGGGCAACGCCGCGGCGATCACCATCGATGGCGCTCCCGCGTGCACCATCCCGGCCAGCTCAGCCACGACCTGGACCTGCCTGGCACCCGCGCCCCTTACACCCGGGACGCACACGTTCAGCGCCACCCAGACCAGTCCGGCGGGAGACGTCTCCCCCGCCTCGGACGCCAGCACCTATGAGGTGCTCGAACCCGCGGCGCTCACCCTGACTCAGGGCGGCCCGGAAACGGCCGTCCCCACCGTGGCGCTAACCCGTACCCTATCCATCACGAATGGCGGTCCGGGGGCCGCCACGGACACCAGCGTCACGCTCTCCCTGGGCGGTTTTCCGGCCACCGCCTGCCGCGTAGGCACGACCGCCGTGGACTGTGCCACACTCACCGCGGGGCGGGCACTGGGGACGCTCGCCACGGGGCAAAACGTCGAGCTGAGTATTGATGGGACCGTGCCCGCGGACACCGCGGCGGGCACCACCTACCCGCTTTCAGCCACACTCGCCTCGATCAACGACGCGGCCTCCCCGATCACATCCGCCGCCACCCTCACCGTGGCGGCCCCCGAGCCTCCGCGCATCCTGGCCCCCGAACCCGGTGGCAGCACCACGCTGACCGCACCGGAGATCTCCGGAAACGCCGCCCTGCCGGGGGCACGCGTGGAGGTTTCGGGCCCCAACGGAATCGTGTGTACAGCGACCGCATCGGCCACCGGCACCTGGGCCTGCACCCCAGCCACCTCCTTTGCCCTTGGTGGGGTGAAACTCTCGATCACCCAGAGTCTCGGCGGCCTCACATCCGCACCCATGGAGTCGACCTTCACCGTGATCGAGACGCCGCGGGTTCCGCCGCCACTCACTCCGCCTCCCACAACCGCCCCGGGCCCTCCGGCTCCGCGTCCCACACCGGGAACGGGTGCCTCGCCGCGGCCGCAGCCAACCCCGCCCCCTACGTTGCCGCCCACCGCGCCGATGGTGCCCCCGGAGGAATCTCCCGCCCCGACGCCGGAACCCGGCTCTCCTGCCCAGGCTCGGATTAGCGCGCTACCGATGGACCTCTCCTTCGCCGCCAGCCGAATCGATCCCGGAACCGTCGGCGTCATGCGCGGAACGCTGGGCCCCAACAGGGTCGATGAGGCGGTCACCGTGAGGTTCTCGGGGCGCACGGACTCGGGCATGATCTACCGCGCGGTCACCCTGCGCGACGACGGCCGGTGTGCGGTGCTCACCCTGACCTTTAGCTGCACGATCACGCTGGAGCCCGGCCAGTCGGCGGCCGTCGAGATCTACCTCTACGCCGATGCACTCAATGCCCCCGACATCGCCCGGCAGCAGTTCACCACCACCACAAACCTCACCGCACAGGCGAACAGTCAGACCTCCACCATCCCCGTGGGCCTCCAGAACGAATCCGCCGCATTGGCGTCAACCTTCTCCACCTTCCCCATTGCCACCTTCCCCGGTGCGCTGATTCCGCTGCTGGCGCTCCTGCTCCTCGCACTCGCGGCGACCGAAACCGAAAAACGTCGACGCCGTCCCCGCCCGTCCGACTCGAAACCAACCGCCACCAATCCCCCTCGGAGTGAATCATGACGTCTCCCGATGACACCGTCCCCGTGACCACACGGCGCAATCCGGCACCGATTATCCTCGGCGTGGTGGTGGCCGTATTGGTCATCTACTACATCATTGTGGCGTTCTCCGGGGTGCTCCAGAGCACCACCAAGGTGCCCATCAGCGGCGACAACAAGGCCACCTCAAGCGATTACCTCACGCTGCAGATGAAGGTGCAGGATGTGGACCTTGGCAACCGGGTGATCCAGGCGAATGTTTTGCCGATTGCTCATGGATCGCTGCTGGGTGCCAAGGCAGGCGAGATTTCCGAGGGGCTGCGGATCGAGGTGTCCAGCGGCGGCGTGACCACCTCGGTGGTGACCTTCCCGGGCGAATCGGTGGTCAACCCCACATCGGTCACCCTGGCTCTGGATCGCGGCGACACCGCCTACCCCTTCGATCAGCCCTTCGCGGATTTCCAGCTGAGCGTACAGGAGGAGGACACCGGTAAGGCGGTGCCCTTCGAGGTTGATCTCACCAACTCGGCGCGACCCTGGGTCCTCAATGCACACCTGAGCGACGCCGGGGTGACCGACGGGAAGACGCTCTTCCCGATCACCATCGAGGGCAGCCGAGACGCGCTGAGCATCACCCTGGTGGGGTTCTACGTCCTGGCTATCCTGCTGACGACCCTGATGGCCGTGGTCACGATTGGGAGCGCGCTGATCAAGCGCAAGCTGGAATTCTCCAACGTGATCTGGCTCTCGGCCACGATGCTCTCCTTCCCTGCCCTGCGCAGCGCGATGCCCGGGGCACCGCCGATCGGCACCACGATGGACTTCCTGATCCTGTTCCCCTGCCTGTGCCTGGTGGCCGGCATGCTCGTCTGGACCGGGGCACACCTGCTGTGGCGGGAAAGCTCGCTCCTACGCACCCGTCACATTCCACACGGCTCCGAAGACTAACCGAGCCCGCCAGACGCCGCACGGCCCTCCCCCCGGAGCGTGCGGCGTTTGGTGTGTGTGGCGGTTGGTGAGCGCTAGCCCTGACGACCCTTGAAGCGCGGGTTGATCTTATTGATCACAAACGTGCGGCCGCGGCGGCGAACCACCTGCGATCCCGGCTGATTCTTGAGCGATTTGAGGGATGAACGAACCTTCATCGAATTTCCTTACTATTGAGAACTGTTATCATTAACATACACCGACGACCCTCGTCGGGGAACAGCAAGGGAGAATCGGTGGATCAGGTAGACGTGGTTGCGGTGGTGGGGGCGTGCGCGCCGGAACGGGCACTGTACGCGCGCAGACTCTCGGAGGAGTCCGGGCGCGCGCTGATTCCCGCCGCACACCTGAGCCGGCCGTCCGCCGTCGACGCACTCACCTGGGCCGAAACCTCGGCGGATGGATCCGCGACCGTGGACGTCTCGGCCGGCGTCGTGGTTGAGTGCCCGGCCACGGCCTCGGCGATCGAACTCATCGGGGCCCTCACCGACCCCGCGGCACACACGCGCCTGGGCGCGGTCATCTGCGTGGTGGATGCCGCCCATTTACTGGACGACCTCGCCGCCGAAGACTTCATCGTGACCGCCCGCACACCCACCGGCCAGCCCCGCGAATTCACCGCCCGGGCCCTGCTCACGGTCACCCAGCTTGAATACGCCTCAACCATCGTGCTGGTCAACTGGGACGTGCTCAGCACCCCCGATCTTTCGACCGTGATGGCGCTGGTGAGCACCCTGAGCCCGCGCGCCCGGCTGCGCCTGCACGTGGATACCATTGACCCGATCTCTGTGGGTCCCGCCTACGCCGCCGCCCAGGACCGCGCGGGATGGGTCAGCATCCTCAACGAGGACGCCGCCCCCCACATGACCGACCGTCGGGTGAGCACCCTGCGCTACCAGCAGCTGCGTCCGCTGCACCCCGGGCGACTCCAGCGGATGCTGGATGAGCGGATCGAACCGGGTGAGTTTGGCCTGATCGTTCGCTCGGCGGGATTCTGCCGCTTCGCGACCCGCCCCGGCGAGACGATGCAGTGGGAGCACGTGGGGTGCACGATCGCGTTCCAGGTCCTCTCGGAGCACGACCGTCTGGTGGGCATCGACGATCATCCGGCCGCGGAGGAACTCATGTCCGTCGGCCAGGACCTGGCCTTCATCGGTCTCGACCTGGACCTCGACGCCCTCACCCGCTCGCTCGACGATGCCGCCCTCACCGACGCCGAGCTTGAGGCCGGACCGACCACCTGGGCACGGTTCCCCGACCCGTTCCCGACCTGGTCCCCGGCCGAAAACACCGCCGATTAGCGCTTACCCCGGGTAAGCTGGCCGCAGGTGCAGCCACACATCCGACCCGGTATAAGGAGAGTCCGATGCCCCCCTTAGTGTTAATCGGACTGGCGGCTGTCACGGTGTGGTCCCTCGTCTCCCACCGATTCGAACGCTGGGGAATCGCCGGTCCGGCCGTACTGATCGCCCTCGGAGCCCTGACCACGGTCTGGAATGTTCCGGCTTTTGCCGCGGCCATCGACACCGAGGTGAGCTCACGCGTGGTCGAGCTGATCCTCGCCATTCTGCTGTTCACCGACGCGATGGAGGTACGCGGTCGCGGCCTGTTTGGCGGGGAACGAAACGCGACGCTGCGACTGCTGCTGATCGCGCTCCCCCTTGCCATCATGCTCGCGGCACTGATCAGTGTCTTTCTGGTTCCCGACGCGCTGCTGGTCGCCCTGGTCATCGCCTGTGTGGTGATGCCGATCGATTTGGCACCCGCCGCTCGGATGCTGCGGCTCGGCAGCCTGCCCCCGCGGGTGCGCTCGATCCTCACCATCGAGGGGGGCTATAACGACGGCCTGGTTGCCCCGTTCTTTGGCATGTCGCTGGCGGTATCCGTGGCCATCACTAAGGCGATCGAGGCCCAGCCCGGAGATCAGAACCGGATCCTCGATCAGGGTGCCGAGGATTTCGCGCGAGTGTTCGCAAATGCCGCGCCGTCGATCCTGGCGGCCATTGCCGTGGGTATCACACTCGGGACCTGCCTGGGGCTGGCGGTGCGCCACCTCCACCGAATCGGCTGGGCCAGCGATGCGGGGATCCGGCTGGTCACCATGCTCCTGCCGCTCATCGCGTTTGGAACCGCCGCCGTCATCCCCGAGATCAACGCCAACGGCTTTGTGGCCGCCTTTGTGACCGGGCTCGCGTATCGCATCATGAGAACCCGGGGGATGGAGGTGCGGTCGATCCCCCACACCGAACTTCGATTTATCGACGAGGTGGGGGTACTCACCACAAACTTGGTGTGGTTCATGCTCGGCGGCACCATGTTGGTTGCGTTTTCCGGCGGGGTGGAGTGGGCACTCATCGTGTTTGCCCTGCTCTCGCTCACGCTCCTGCGCATCGGCCCCGTCTATCTGTCGCTCCTGCGGAGCACCGTTGGCCGTCGCGATCGACTCCTCATCGGCGCGCTCGGCCCGCGCGGCACGGCCTCGATCGTCTTCGCGCTCCTCGCCTACAATGCGTTGCCCTCCGGCAGCACGGAGGCCGATTATGTGTTGATGATCGCCGTCGCCACCGTGGTCGGGAGCGTCCTCATCCACGGTGTTGTTGCACCGGCGGTGCTCAGCGAAATCGACCGCCGGCGAGGCCCGGCCGCAAACTAGCCCGCGTTCGCCGTCGAGGCTCGGCGTCCGGCTAGCCCGCGTTCGCTGCCGAGGGGATGCCGGATGCGCCCGAAGGCGCGGCATCCGCGCCCGCGAGCAGCTCGGTGATCGCGGCAGCTGCGGCGAGAAGCTCCTCACGCACAAAACCGGCCGGGTGGGTGCTCAGCGAGGTGGCCACATAGGGGACGGTGAGGCAGGCGAGGGCGACGCCCTCCCGGGAGAGGATCGGGGCGCTGAGGTCGGTGACCCCGGGATAGAGTCCGTCGGGCTGCTCGGCGATCCCGGCCGTGCGGATGACCGCCAGGGTGTCGGCGAGCGAAGCGTCCACGCCGGCAGCATCGGAACCGGCAGCGGCATCGGCATCGGCATCGAGTGCCGCATCAGCGGCTGCAACAGCAGTGGCAGCGCCTGCCCCGCCGGCATCGGCAAACGCCAGCAGCACCCGACCCGCATTGGTGCCGCGCAGATCGAACTCCGCACCCACCCGCACCCGGAACCCGAAGTCCCCGGGACCGGCGGACTCGGCCAGGATCACCAAGTGGTCCCCCGCCCGATAGCCCAGGTTGCAGGACTGCCCCACACTCGTGGCCAGGCGGCGCATGATGGGCTGCGCCAGCCACACCAGCGAGCGAATCGGATCATGCCGATGGGCGAGTTCAAAGAGTCGCAGGCTCAGCGAGTAGAGACCCGAGCCCTCATCTCGGGCGATGTATCCCCGACGCTCCAGCACACTGAGCACCCGAAAAATCTGCGCGGCCGAGCGGCCCGTGTGCTGGGCGATCGCCTGCTGACTCACCGGCCCCGGGGTCTCGGCGAGAAACTCCAGGATGTCGAGCGCCTTCTCCACCGCCGGGGCGGCGTAGGCGGGCGCGGACTCGGCCGGGGAGGCCGCGGCGGGATCGATGCTCATAGTGTTCGAGTGTACCGATCCCGCCGCGGTTTCCCGCGTGGGCCCGACGCTCATCGGCAGCCCATCCGCGCGGGCCTAGGCGAGCGAGCTGCCCAGCAGGCTCAGGGTCTGCCGGGCAATATCGCGGTTGATGTCATCGGGGACCGGCTGCGGTCCGGTGGGCAGGTTCGCCGCGCGCAGCGCGATCCGCTCGAGCGAGAGGGCCTGCATCATGAAGCCCACATCCATCGCCTCGATTGAGTTGCCCCGCGGCGCGGTTCCGGCGAGGTTGTACATGCGCCCGCCGGTCAACAGATAGACGGTACGGTCCCCGTCCAGGGTGATCGCATCGATCTCCTCGGTGACCGGAGCCACGGCACCCGCAGAGGTCAGCGCGGGCACGTCGATCTCCCAGGGGAAGTGACCGATGTTGCCCAGGATCGTGCCGTCTCGCAGCAGGTCGAAGTGCTCGGCGGTGAGAATGCCGGCGCGGCCGGTCGCGGTGATGATGACGTCGGCGGAGGACACCAGATCGGCCAGCGGTGCCACCCGGAAACCGTCAAACGCGGCCTCATAGGCGGCCAGCTCGTCCACCTCGGCCACCGAGACGCGGCCACCCAGAGCGCGGAGATACTGGGCGATCCCTCGACCGCACCAGCCGTAGCCGGCCACCACGAAGCGGCGTCCGGGCACCTGCACATTTGTCAGGCGCATGAAGGATTCCACCGCGCTCTGCCCCACCGCGTGCTTGTTTTCGCCGATGGCCTTGAGCGGGCTGTCGTTGATCACAATCACCGGGAAGGGCACCTCCCCGTTCATCTCCTCGCGCAGGCGGAACGCCCCCGAGGTTGTCTCCTCGGTGCCGCCGATCAGCGACCCCGAAAGCCCCTCGGTGACCGCCAGCGCCGCCAGATCAGCACCGTTATCCAGCAGAATCTGCGGGCGTTCGGCGATTGTGCGGGCAAGGTTTCGGTGGTGCTCCTCGATCGAGTCGTCGCGCCGCCCAAAGATGGTCATCCCGCGCTCCTGCAGGGCCGCGACCACGTCGTCCTGGGTCGACCCATGATTGCCGGTTCCCACGATGCGGGCACCACCGGCGGCGAGGGTTTCCACCAGGACCGCGGTCTTGGGTTCCACATGCAGCGACAGCCCGATCGTGATGCCCTCAAACGGACGCTCGGCGGCAAAGCGCTCGCGCAGATTCGCCAGCATGCCCATCCGGGTGCGAATCCAGGCGATGCGGCGTTCTCCGGCGGCAGCCAGTTCGGCCCGGCTCGGCTCGGCATCCTCGACGCCCTCCGCCGCGACGGCGGCGTCCGCGAAAGCAGCCGACTCGGCGCGACTGGATGCAACGGGCTCGGCTGCCGAGGTCTGGTCGATGGGGGTGACGGCGGTGTCAGGGGTCGTGCTCACGGGTACTCCTCGGTTCCGACCGGGACGACCCCGGTCGGTTCGAGTTTGACACCCAATCCTCACATACGCAACTTAATTTCTTCTATGAAATCGCCTTGGATAACTAGCTCGCCCGATGGTTTTGGATGTACTCGCTAATTGCCGCACGAACAAACTCTGACTCGGTGGAAAACTCGGACCCGCTCAAAAATCCGCGCATTTCGGACGGCTTCGGAGCCAAACGCGGGCATCTCTTCGGCAAAGCGTTCGCGTTCATCATTCGGCGCGTTGTGCTGGGTGTCAGCCATGTTCACTCTCCCTTACTCGGTTCCGAGTCTTTTGCCGAAGCGGCATTGCATGAAAACCGCTCCACCCCTACACTCGCGAGGCCTGCCAGTCTCGGGCCAGTCGCACCAGGGCGTCGATGACCATCGCGGTGGCGGCGACCGGTTCACGCTTCGTCGCGCGGTGACGCAGGGTCAGCGAGCGGGTGCCGAGGCCCGGCATCTCGCGCACCGAAACACCAGCAGGCAGGGCCTCCTGAAGCGCCAGGTCGGGCAGCAGCGTCACCCCCTGTCCGGCCGAGACCAGCGAGAGTGCGGCCGGGAAGTCCTCATATCCGTGGACCGGAGCGGTGGTGACCCCCAGCCGGATCCGCGCCCGCTCGACCGCCCGCGCCGATGCCCCCTCGGTGGCCACCCCGAGCCAGGGCAGCGCGACCAGCTCGTCCAGGCTCAGATCCGCCGGGGTCGCCTGCGGCACCACGAGTCGCCACGGATCATCCAGCAGCGGCACGTCCCGGGTATAGGCCGGTGAGCCCTCATCCAGCTCGCGGTCAAAGATAATCAGGTCTGCCTCGCCGCTGCGCAGCATCCGCGGCAGACGCAGGGTTGAGGCATCGTGCAGGCGCAGCTCGATTCCCGGGAGGGAGTCCAGCAGCTGCGATAGGTGCGGCACGATGAGACCGGACAGCACGGTCTGGAACGCCGCGATCGACACCGATCCGGTCACCTCCTGCTGCGCCTCGATCAGGCGCCCACGCGCATCGGTGAGCTCGCGTTCGATGCTCTCGGCCGCCTCCACCAGGATTCTCCCGGACAGGGTCAGGGTCACTCCCCGGGGGCCTCGATCCAACAGCGCGACCCCCTGTTCGCGCTCCAAACGGGAGATCTGCTGGGACACCGCGGACGCCGTCACGTGCAACGAATCGGCCGCGGCCAGGATGCTGCCGTGGCGGGCAACGGCGAGCAAAAAGGTGAGTCGCGTCGGGTCAATTTCTGCCATAAGTAAAGCTTATGTCCTAGATCACAAAACGTTATTTGTGCTTAGGTCGGAAATCACCGAAACTTATTTCTCGGCACCCCAATTGCCACCCCCTCCCATTGATCTTCTGCCCCCGAAAGTACCCCGTGGATTTCTCGCTTCTCATCGTTGCCGCCGGTTGGATCGGCGCCATCCTCACCGTGGCCGCATACGGCCTGCTCAGCGCGGGCAAACTTGCCGCGGATTCGCCCTGGTTCCAGGTGGGCAACATCGTGGGTGCGGGCATGCTGCTGATCAGCGCGGCCTCCAACGGCGCATGGCCCTCGGCGGTGGTCAACGGCATCTGGATCGTCATCGGCCTGCAGGCCTCGATCATGCTGGTGCGTCGAGCCCGGCAGCGTGCGCGCTCGGCCGTGAGTGACCCGATGACCGATGCGCTGCCCACCATCACCTCAATCGGAACCGGCACCGTCTCGGTCATCGGCGAGCAGACCGACCACCTCGACGAAATCCTGCCGCCCACCGTGGCCATTCCGATCATCACCCAGGCGATGCTCGCCGAGGAGCACGCCCGCCGGGCACAGACCCACGCCCATGAGGGCACCGACACCGGCCGCGTGACGATCGGCGTCTAACTCACCGCCACGGCCCCCGCGTTCGGCACCGCCGCACGCGGGGGCATTTTGTTTTCTCGCGCGTGTTGATCCATACCCGCGCATAAGGTGCCGTTTCCGGCGGAATCCCGGGCTCCTGTCGTCCAGATATCCACCTATCAGACACCCCTCGAACGTGGGTCAGTCGGAAAATGGACAAACGGTCGTGCAATTCGGACCCGGACGGTGCAGAATGAGCATTATGAGCACGTCCCCTACGCCTCGCCCCGCACGCCCGCAGACCATCCTTGAGGTGGTCGCGCGCAACTGGCTGACCCCGCACCTCGTGCGCCTCACCCTCGGTGGCCCCGGATTTGACGACTTCGTCTCCAACGATGCCACCGACAAGTACATCAAGATCTTCTTCACCAAGCCCGAGCTGGAGCTCGAGCCGCCTTACGATGTGGCCGCGCTGCGCGAAACGCTCGCGCCCGAGGACCTTCCGGTCACCCGCACCTACACCGTACGCCGGGTGAACGCCGAGGAGCGCACGCTGGATGTGGACTTCGTGGTGCACGGCGACGAGGGCCTCGCGGGCCCCTGGGCCGCGAACGCCGCCCTCGGCGACCGCGTGGTTTTCGCCGGTCCCGGTGGTGCCTACTCGCCCGACCTTGAGGCCGATTGGCACCTGTTTGTGGGCGACGAATCGGCGTTCCCGGCGATTGCCGCCGCGGCGGAGTCCCTGCCCGAGGATGCCCGAGGCATCGTTGTGATCGAGATTGAGTCCGAGGATGATCGCCCCACCCTGGCCGGCCCCGATGGGGTTGCCGTGCACTGGATCATCCGCGGCGAGCGCACCGAGGACACCCCGCGCCTCCTCGCCGAAGCCGTGCGCTCCCTCACCTGGCTGGAGGGCCGCGTCCAGGTATTTGCCCACGGTGAGCGCGAATCGATGAAGGCGCTGCGCGAGGTATTCATCACCGAGCGCGAGCTTGAACGCTCCCAGCTTTCGCTCTCCGGATACTGGGCCTATGGCCGCGCCGAAGATCGCTTCCAGGCGGAAAAGCGCGAGCCGATCGGCAAGATTTTCCCCGCCTAAGCCATCGCTCCGGGCGAACATCCACACCTAGACGCATACCCCTTGGGGGTATAGCCTGGGTGCCATGACCGACGAGCAGAACACCCAGGGATCACACCCAACCCACGGCGGGCACGACGAGCACGCGGGCCACGACGAGCATGCAGGTCACGACGAGCACGCGGGCCACGGCGGGCATGGCGGCCACGCCGGACACGTCGCCGCGTTCCGCCGCCTGTTCTGGATCATGCTGGTCTTCGCCCTCCCGGTGGTCACGCTGTCGGGCATGTTTGCCCATATCCTCGGCTATGCCCTGCCCGATATCCCCGGAATCACCTGGGTGTCCCCGATCCTCGGGACCGTCATGTATGTCTGGGGCGGCAAACCCTTCCTGACCGGTGCGGTGGATGAGTTGCGGGCCCGCAAGCCGGGCATGATGCTCCTGATCGCGCTGGCCATCACCGTCGCCTTCCTCTCGTCCTGGGGGTCGAGTCTCGGGCTGCTCAGCCACGAGCTGGACTTCTGGTGGGAACTCGCGCTGCTGATCGTGATCATGCTGCTGGGACACTGGATCGAGATGCGCTCGCTCGCCCAGACTTCCTCGGCCCTGGACTCGCTGGCGGCCCTGCTGCCCGACGAGGCCGAGCGGGTCATTGAAGACACCGCCGCTCACGCCCCCTCGGCGCAAGGCACGCCGGCACACACAGCACACGAGACACACAGCGGGAACGACCGGCACGAGGCACACCAAACACACGTCGGGAACAACGGGCACGAAGCACACGAAGACGCCGAATCACATGAACGGCACGACGGGCATGTTGCCGGCGCACCGGGCACCGAGCAGATCGAACGGGTAGCCCCGAGCACCCTCGCGGTGGGCGACCTGCTGATCGTCCGCCCCGGCGGCCGGGTCCCGGCCGATGCGCGGATCGAGTCCGGGTCCGCGGACATGGACGAGTCGATGATCACCGGCGAATCCCGCGCCGTGCACCGCGAGCCCGGGGACACCGTAATCGCCGGCACCGTGGCCACCGATTCGGGCCTGCGGGTCCGTGTCACCGCGGTGGGTGGAGACACCGCCCTGGCCGGGATTCAGCGTCTGGTGGCCGATGCCCAGGCCTCATCCTCGCGCGCCCAACGCCTGGCCGACCGCGCCGCTGGCTGGCTGTTCTGGTTCGCGCTGGGATCCGCGGTCATCACCGCGCTGGTGTGGACCCTGCTCGGGATGCCCGATGACGCCGTGGTGCGCACCATCACCGTGCTGGTCATTGCCTGCCCGCACGCGCTGGGCCTGGCGATCCCACTGGTGGTCTCGATCGCCACCGAACGGGCGGCCCGCGGCGGCATCCTGATCACCGACCGGCTCGCCCTGGAGAGCATGCGCGGGGTCGGCAGCGTGCTCTTTGACAAGACCGGAACCCTGACCCGTGGGGAGCCCCGGGTCGAGGAGATCGCGGTCGCCGACGGTTCCGACCTCGACGAGCATGCGGTGCTGGCCCTGGCCGCCGCGGCCGAGTCGGATTCCGAGCATCCGCTGGCCCGCGCCATCATGGCGGCCGCCGACGAGCGCAACCTCACCCGGGAACGCGCGAGCGACTTTACCTCGGCCCCGGCGCTGGGTGTGCGGGCCCGGGTGGGCACGCGGGAGATCGGCGTGGGCGGTCCGGGACTGCTCCGCGAGTATCAGGCCCGGGAGCTTCCCGCGGCGGAGGATTGGCGAGCGCAGGGTGCGATCATCCTGCACGTACTTGCCGACGGGGCGGTCATCGGCGCACTCAAGCTTGCCGATGAGATCCGTCCGGAATCCCGCGAGGCTGTGGAGGCACTCCAGCACCTGAGCATCGAGCCGGTGATGATCACCGGGGACGCCGAGGCCGTGGCGCACGCGGTCGCCGCCGAGCTCGGCATCACCCGGGTCTTTGCCGGGGTGCGGCCCGAGGACAAGGCGGCCCGCGTGGCCGAGCTGCAGGCCGAGGGACGGGTCGTGGCAATGGTGGGTGACGGCGTCAACGACGCCCCGGCCCTCGCCCGGGCGGATGTGGGCATCGCGATCGGGGCGGGCACGGATGTGGCCATCGCCTCGGCCGGGGTGATCCTGGCCAGCGATGATCCCCGCTCGGTCCTCTCGGTCATCGAACTCTCCCGGGCCAGCTACCGCAAGATGAGCCAAAACCTCTGGTGGGCCGCGGGCTACAACCTACTCTCGGTCCCACTCGCGGCCGGGGTGCTCGCGCCAATCGGGTTTGTGCTGCCGATGTCGGTGGGGGCGATTCTGATGTCGCTGTCCACGATCATCGTGGCCGCCAACGCCCAGCTGCTGCGCCGGCTCGATCTCTCTCCCGAGGCCGGGGTGCGGGCTGCCCGCGCACGCGGTAGCCATACCCGCTAGCCGGGCACGTCCGGGCAGACGAAAGCCCCGCGCCACCTCGGTGGCGCGGGGCTTCGATGTCCGCAAACGGGGCGCGTCTTAGCGCAGGTCCATCACGATGCGACCGTCGATAGCTCCGCGCTTCATCCGGTCAAACACCGCGTTGATGTCGTCCAGCTTGGCGGTTTCCACGGTCGGCACCACCTTGCCGTCGGTGTAGAACTGGACTGCCTCGATCATGTCCTGACGGGTTCCCACGATCGATCCGCGGATGGTGAGCCCACGCAGCACGATATCGAAAATGTTGGCGGGGAAGTCTCCCGGAGGCAGACCGTTGAACACGATGGTGGCACCGCGACGGGCAATCGCCAGCGCCTGGGCGAACGCCTGCGGGTGGACGGCGGTCACCAGCACGCCGTGCACGCCACCGGTCTGCTCCTGGATGACGGTTGAGGGGTCCTCGTTCAGCGCGTTGACGGTCACCACGGCACCGTGGTGACGGGCGAGTTCCAGCTTGGCATCGTCCACGTCGATGGCCACGACCTTGAAGCCCATCGCCACCGCATACTGCACGGCGATGTGACCGAGGCCGCCGATACCGGAGATCGCGACCCACTGGCCCGGACGCGCATCGGTGACCTTGAGACCCTTGTATACGGTCACGCCGGCGCAGAGGATCGGGGCGATTTCGACCGGGTCGACGCTCGGGTCCAGGCGGGCGGCATAGGTGGCGTCCACCAGCATGTACTCACCGAAGCTGCCGTCCACCGAGTAGCCACCGTTCTGCTGCTTCTCGCACAGGGTCTCCCACCCGGTGCGGCAGTACTGACAGGTACCACAGGCGGACCACAGCCAGGCGTTGCCCACCAGGTCGCCCACGGCCAGATCGGAGACGCCCTCACCCACGGCGACGACGGTGCCCACACCCTCGTGTCCGGGGATCAGCGGGGACTTCGGGGCGACCGGCCAGTCTCCCTGCACGGCGTGCAGGTCGGTGTGGCAGACCCCGGTGGTGAGAACCTTCACCAGAGCCTGGCCCGGCCCCGGAGTCGGGACGGTGACCTGATCAATGGTGAGGGGTGCCCCGGCGGAGTGGGCGACGGCGGCGCGCATCGTGTTCGACACGTTTACTCCAATCGTATGGAAATGATTCACCCCACCGTGATGACGGATCCGGGGCGATGACCCGTTGGTCACCCTCATGCTAGGACCGCCCAGGTTGCAATCAGTTGCGATCTATAACCGATGTCATGAAAAGCTGTTTTTGCCGTCGGCGCTCCCCTAGACTGGCGGTGAGCGCTGCCCGTCATTCGGGGTGTGACCACCCTTTCGGCGGGCCCATGATGATGGTCGACTGGGTCGTCCAGAGTACGGCGAAGGGACACGGTTGTGTGGTCTACGGTTTCCTCCACGCCCGGGCAGAGTGAGCTGGTTCGCCAGTCGTGGAGCCGATCGGCGGCACACCGAGTGGACCCGGCGGGACGCCCCGGACGCACCCAGCTGAGCCCGGACGAGCTGCACAATCGGCGCGCCCACAGCCCGCTGACCGATCTCATCCCCATCGCCCGGGCGCTCCTCCTGGGTGAAAATGCACGCGATGGTGACGCACTGGTGGCCCTCGGCGATGCCGACGGTACGCTGCTCTGGGTGGAGGGCGATCACGATCTGCGCGATGCGGCCGAGTCAATGTCCTTCATGCCGGGAACCGACTGGTCCGAGGCGGCGGTGGGCACCAGCGCCCCGGGCACCGCACTCGCGCTCGAGCGGCCGGTGCGGGTCCACCACGGGGAACATTTTGCCAGCGCCGCCAAGTCGTGGAGCTGCCTGGCCGTGCCCCTGCGCGATCCCGAGACCGGCACCGTTCTCGGGGTGTTGGATCTGACCGACCGGACCGGGGATATTCGCACCCACGGCGAGCGCCTCCTCATCGCCACCGCCTACGCGCTCCAGCAGGAGCTCTTGGTGCGCCGGCTGCGCGAGAAGGCTGCCACGCCACATCGGTCGGCCCCGGTATTAGCCCCCGACGCCACCCCGTCCGGCACGCCCAGCCTCGACGTGCTGGGCCGCGATCTGGGTGTCCTGCGAGGCCCCACGGGCAAGGCACGACTGAGCGCACGGCACGCCGAGATCCTCACCCTGCTGGCCTGGCATCCCCAGGGGCTCACCGCCGAACGGCTTGCCGATCTGCTGTATGAGCGCAAGGCTCCGCTGGTGACCCTGCGCGCCGAGATCGTCCGGCTGCGCCGAGTCCTCGCCGAGGTGGGCATCTCGACGCTGGCCACCCGTCCCTATCGCCTGGATCCCGAGCTGGACACCGATGTACGCCGGGTGCTCTGTCTCCTGGACCGCGGGGCGCACCGCAGGGCTCTGTCCGCGTTTACCGGCGACGTCCTGCCCTCCTCCCGGGCACCGGGCATTCTGACCATCCGCGAGCAGGTCCGCGAGCGGCTGCGTGAGTCGCTGCTGACCGGTGCCGCGGTGGAGCCGCTGCTGGAGTTCGCCCGCGGTCCGCACGGGATCGACGATCTCGAGATCTGGCGCATGTGCCTCCACCTGCTGCCCGCGTGTTCCCCGCGCCGAGCCGGAGTGCTGCGCGAGATCAACCGGATCACCCGCGAACTCGACAGCCAGGTGCGCGTGTAATCCTCCGACGGTACCCTCCGCGACCGGTGCGGAGACGATAGGACGCACCGACATACCGTTTCCGACAGCCCCGCCCATTGCCCCGAGGCCCTGCCTATGCTGACGGCATGAAACTCAGCATGTTTGCCGACGCCTCCCTGCGGGCGATGGTCATGCTGGCCGCCCTCCCGCCCGGCGAGATTCGCACGGCTCGCGAGGTAGCCGAGGTGATCGAGGTCCCGGTCACGCACCTGAGCAAGGCGATCTCCCGGCTCTCGGATTTTGGGCTGGTTGAGGTGGCCCGCGGACGATACGGCGGCGCTCAGCTGACCGCGGCGGGGCGGGAAGCGAGCGTGGGGGCGGTGCTGCGTCGCCTGGATCCGCGCTCGGATCTGGCCGAGTGTGTCAGCGCCGAGGGAAACCAATGCCCGCTGATTGCCGATTGCGCGCTGCGCAGCATCCTGGCCGAGGCGAGGGAGGCGTTTTATCAATCGCTGGATCGGCACCTGATCGTGGACCTTCCCACGCCCCGGCAGATCCACATCATGTTTCCCACGATTCCCGTATGCACCCCGGTTGCGGCCGCGCTGTAAAACCGATCCGATACCCCATCTTGGTGCGCCAACCGGGCGTTCAGGATGCGTCAAAACTCCCGAGGACGGTCCGTGGAGGCTGCAAGCTGCTCATATACGCATTGTGAATGCGCCGATGAACGCACGTTTCAACCGAAAGGGAACCATGCTCTCCTCCACCTCCCGTCCCCTGATCGAAGCGACCCTGCCGCTCATCGCCGAGCGGATCGAATTCATCACCCCCGAGTTCTATAAGCGGATGTTTGCCGCGCACCCCGAGCTGCTGGACGGCATGTTTAACACCGCCAACCAGGGCACCGGAGAGCAGCCGCGGGCGCTGGCCGGCAGCATCGCCGTCTTCGCCACCCACCTGCTAAAGAACCCGGGCACCTACCCCGAGGCACTGCTCTCACGCATCGCCCACCGCCACGCCTCCCTCGGCGTCACCGCCGACCAGTACGACATCGTGTACACACATCTGTTTGCTGCGATCGCCGCCGATCTCGGGGAAGCCATCACCCCGGAGATCGCCGCCGCCTGGAGCGAGGTGTACTGGCTGATGGCCCACGCACTGATCAAGCTTGAGCGTGACCTCTACGCCATCCAGGCCAACGATAAGGTGTGGATGCCCTGGAAGATCACCGAACGCGTTGAGGTGGGCAACGCCGTCAACATCACCTTCACCCCGGCCGATGACACCCCGATCACTCCGGCGCTTCCCGGCCAGTATGTGAGCGTCAAGGTACTGCTGGACTCCGGTGTTCACCAGGCACGCCAGTTCACCCTCACCAGCCCCGGCGGTGCCGAACGCCGCATCACCAGCCGCCGTCGCGATGACGGTGCCGTCTCCCCGATCCTGCAGGACCGGATGCCCGTGGGTAGCGTCGTGGAGCTCTCCAACCCGTATGGCGACGTGGTCCTCCCCGCGGGCAATCACCCGCTGGTTCTGGTCTCCGCCGGCATCGGCTCGACCCCGAGCGCCTCGATGCTGCGCACCCTCGCCCTGGCCGGTTCGGGCCGCCGGGTCCAGGTCCTGCACGCCGACCAGTCCCCCGAGGTCTGGGCCCTGCGCGACCAGATGATGACCGACATCGCCCGCCTGCCCGGTGCCAGCGTGCACACCTGGCTCGGCGAGGGCAGCGGCTTGGCCATCGACCTCAGCCATCACAATATCCCCGCCGATGCCGAGCTGTTTGTCTGCGGTCCGCAGCCGTTTATGCAGCGCATCCGCGAACAGGCGCTCGCCCTGGGACTGCCCGCCAGCCGGGTCCACTATGAAATCTTCGGCCCGGACGTGTGGCTGCCGCAGGTCGACTAAGCATCGCTTATCGACATCACGGCAGACGTTCGAATCCGTGCGGACACACACAAAGCGGGCCGGTGATCAGGATCACCGGCCCGCTTTGGGTTGCGAGTTTAGCCGCGGTAGTTGGGGGCCTCGGCCACCATCTGGATGTCGTGCGGGTGGCTCTCCTTGAGGCCGGCCGCGGTGATCCGAACGAACTTACCGTTCTGCTTGAGATCCGCGATGGTACGCGCTCCCACGTAGAACATCGACTGACGCAGGCCACCGATCAGCTGGTAGGCCACGGCCGAGAGCGGTCCACGGAAGGGAACCTGGCCCTCGATACCCTCGGCGATGAGCTGGTCATCGGTGGGGACGTCGGACTGGAAGTAGCGGTCCTTCGAGTACGAGGTCTTCTTGCCGCGGGTCTGCAGCGCACCCAGCGAACCCATGCCGCGGTACTTCTTGAACTGCTTGCCGTTGACCAGCACCAGGTCTCCGGGGCTCTCGGTGCAGCCCGCGAGCAGCGAACCGAGCATCACGCTGTCGGCACCGGCAACCAGGGCCTTGGCGATGTCACCGGAGTACTGCAAACCACCGTCGGCGATGACCGGCACGCCGGCCTCGCGAGCGGCGAGGGATGCCTCATACACGGCGGTGACCTGGGGTACACCCACGCCGGCCACCACGCGGGTGGTGCAGATCGAGCCCGGGCCCACACCCACCTTGATCGCGTCGGCACCGGCGTCGATCAGCGCCTGCGCACCCGAACGGGTCGCGACGTTGCCGCCGATGATGTCGATGTGGGCGAAGCTCGGGTCGGCCTTGAGCTTACGGATGATGTCCAGCACGCCGGCGCTGTCGCCGTTGGCGGTGTCCACCACGAGCACATCCACACCCGCGTCGCGCAGGGCGGAGGCGCGCTTCCAGGCGTCACCGAAGAAGCCGATGGCCGCACCCACGCGCAGACGACCCTCGTCGTCCTTGGTCGCGTCGGGGTAACGCTCGGTCTTGTCGAAGTCCTTGATGGTCATCAGACCGCGCAGCTTGCCGGCCTCGTCCACCAGGGGCAGCTTCTCAACCTTGTGCTGGGCGAAGATCGCCAGCGCGTCTTCCTTGGAGATGCCAACCGGGGCGGTGATCAGCGGCTGCGGGGTCATGACCTCGGACACCTTGGTGGTGGCCATCTTGTCGTTGTCCACAAAGCGCATGTCGCGGTTGGAGATGATGCCCACGAGGGTGCCATCGGACTCCACAACCGGCAGACCCGATACGCGGAACTCGCCGCAGATCGCGTCCACATCGGCCACGGTGGCCTCGGGACGGGTGGTGACGGGGTTGGTGATCATGCCCGACTCGGAGCGCTTCACCTTGTCCACATGCGCGGCCTGCTCCTCGATGGAGAGGTTGCGGTGCAGGATGCCGATACCACCGTGGCGGGCCATTGCGATCGCCATGCGGGACTCGGTCACGGTGTCCATTGCGGAGGACAGCAGCGGCGAGTTCATGGTGATGCGCTTGGTGAGCCGGGTGGTCGTGCGTGCCTCACTGGGGATCACGTCGGTGTGCCCGGGAAGGAGCATCACGTCGTCATAGGTCAATCCCAAGAATCCGAACGGATCCGGCTGTTCCATATTTCCTCTTTTGCTGTCTCTGGGCCCGGGTGGGGGTCGCGGATGTCCACTCGAATCCCGGTAGGGACCCGATAGTCCATGTTAAGCGATATTGCGGGTGATTTATTTCCCCTGGTTCTCAGGCTTCTGTGTGGGGGCGATGATCGGGATCGCGCCGGTCTGCGCCTGAGCCAGGGCGGCATCGGCGAGCCGGTTCGCCCGGCCGTGACGAACCAGGTCTACCGACAGGATAACGAGTGAGAGCCACACGATCCCAAATCCGATCCACCGCTCGGGTGGCAACTGCTCGCCCAGCACCAGCCAGCCGATCAGGAACATCAGGGTAGGGCCGAGATACTGGGCGAATCCCAGGGCGGTCAGCGAGATGCGGCGAGCGCCCGAGGCGAACAGCAGCAGCGGGGCCGCGGTGGTGATGCCGGTCGCGATCATCAGCACGGTGGGCAGCGGCGAGGAGTGCAGCAGATCCAGGCTGCCGGTGTGTGCCCAGACGATGCCGATGATGATCGCGGCCACCGGGAGCAGCAGAACCGTCTCAACAAACAGGCCGGTCAGCGCGCTAACCCGGGCGCCGATGCCCTTTTTCAGGACGCCGTAGATGCCGAAACTCACCGCGAGGAGCAGCGCAATCCAGGGCACCCGGCCCAGGCCGATCGAGATGATCACAAACGCCACCACGGTCATGGCCAGGGCAAACCACTGGGTGGGGCGCAGCTTCTCACGATAGATGAGCACACCGAGCAGGATGGTCACCACCGGGTTCGCGAAGTATCCCAGCGCGGCCTCGACCACATAGCCACTGGTGGCGGCAATGACATAGGTTTGCCAGTTGACGTAGATAACCAGACCCGCGGCGGCGATCACACCGACCATGCGCGGACGGCGCAGGACCTCACGCACCTCGGGCCAGGTGCGGGTAAAGCTAATGAGCAGGGCGCAGAAGATCGCGGTGAACACGATCCGCCAGGCGACGATTTCGAAGGGGTTAATGGAGCTGAGCAGGACGAAGTACAGCGGCAGGATGCCCCAGATCAGGTAGGACAGGAGCGCATAGGTGAGGCCGCGGCGTGACTCGGACGGGGTAGGGGAAGTCAAGGGTGTGCTTTCTTTGTGGGAACAACCGAGGATAACCCGAATATCGGGGCGACGATTCCGTAAGTCCACATGCGACAGCCCGCCGCACATGCACTGCCCGAGCACCGCCGCAGCCCACACGGGTGTGAAAGCGTGGAGGAAAACGGTTTTATCAAGGAGATCCGAACATGAGCGACCCCAACTTCACCTCGCAGCCGGGTGCCGAACAGCCCGCCGCGTACCCCACCCAGCAGCCCGCCCCGGAACTTCAGGGGTACGCCGCGGCTCCGCAGCCGGGATACGCCGCAGCCCCGCAGCCGGGGTATGCTCAGCCCGGCTACGCCGCCGCACCGCAGAAGACCAGCGTCATGGCGATTCTCGCGCTGATCTTCGGCATCCTGGTAGCTCCGGTCGGCATCGTCCTGGGCCACATCGCGCTCAAGCAACTGAAAACCTCGGGTGAGGGCGGTGAAGGCCTGGCGAAGGCCGGCTTGATTATCGGCTATATCTTCTTTGCCCTGTGGATCCTGATCAATATAATCGGGGTGATTATGGCTCTAGCCGGTGCGAGCAGCAGCTACGGCTACTAGGTCGCACGGATGAGACGCCCGCTTCACCGAGCGGGCGTTTTGTTTACCCATAAGTCCCGCACTGGCCCAGAAATATGCAGGTATGTCAGAATTAGGGGACATTATCACCGAGGGGACCACAAAATGAGCGACAACAACAATAACTTCCCGGGACAGCCCGAGCAGCCCCAGGGCCAGCCCGCCTACCCGGCTCAGCCCGAGCACGCCGAGCAGCCCTATGGCCAGCCCGCCTACCCCGCTCAGCCCGAGCAGCCCTACGGCCAGCCCGCTTACCCCGCTCAGCCCGAGCAGCCCTACGGCCAGCCCGCCTACCCAGCACAGCCCGAGCAGGCCGGCTACCCGACCCCGCAGGGCTACCCCGCTCCCGAGGCCTATGGTGCCCAGCAGGGTTACCCTCAGCAGGGATACGCCCAGCCCGGCTACCCGGCGGCCCCGCCGCGCACCAACCTGCTGGCGATCCTCTCGCTGGTCTTCGCGTTCGTGTTTGCCCCGGCCGGTATCGTGCTGGGTCACATCTCTAAGAAGCAGCTGAAGACCTCCGGTGAGGGCGGCGCGGGCCTGGCAACCGCCGGTCTGGTGCTGAGCTACATCTTCACGGTGATCATGCTGCTGGTTATTGCCTTCTACATTGTTGCCATCGTGTTTGTTATCGCCAACTCACCGGGTGAGTACACCGGCTACTAACCCCTCGAACAACACAGCGCCCATCCGGAAAACCGGATGGGCGCTGTGTTGTCTCCTGCGTGGTTAGCGAACCACCACGGCGAGAACGTCGCGAGCCGAGAGCACGAGCAGGTCTTCCCCGCCGTACTTCACCTCGGTTCCGCCGTACTTGGAGTAGATGACCTTGTCGCCGACGGCGACGTCGAGCGGGATGCGGTTGCCGTTGTCGTCGATGCGACCCGGACCGACCGCAACAACCTCGCCCTCCTGGGGCTTTTCGGTTGCGGACTCGGGGATGACCAGGCCCGAAGCAGTGGTACGCTCCGCCTCGACCTGCTTGATGACGATGCGATCCTCGAGCGGCTTGATGGAGACCGACACGGTTGACCTCTTTCTAGACTAAGCGTGGTTAGCACCCTCACGTCGAGAGTGCTAATCACAGTCTAGGGATCCGTTGGCACTCTTGCAACGCGAGTGCCAACGCGGCGACACATTCGGCGGCATGCCCACCACACGCGACCCGCGATATTGGTAGGTTTGGGCGGTGGACAGAAACGAGCTACTCGAACTGCTGACCCCCGAGGGGTTGCGTCTCCTCGACGATCTGGCGCAAGAACCCGCGGGCGCCGACCCGGTGGCGCGGGTGAGCCGTCTGCGTGCCCAGGGCCATTCCCCGGCGCTGGTTTCGGCCGCGCTGACCCAGGATCGGCTGCGCCGCAAGGCGGTGGGAAAGTTCGGTGAGTTTGCCGAGCGCATGCTCTTCACTCAGGCGAGCCTCGAACAGGCCACCCGGTTACGCGTCGCCGCACTGCATGCCGGACGCTTCCGTGCGCTCGCCCCCACCCACCTGATCGACCTGGGCTGCGGGATCGGCGGCGACGCGCTGGCCGCCGCCGCCATCGGCCTGCGGGTCACCGCGGTGGACCGCGACGAGGTCACCGCGACCCTCGCCAGCTACAACCTGGCCCCGTTTGAGAACGCCGACGTCCTCAACGCCTCCGCCGAGGATGTGGACCTGGACCCGTACGACGCGATCTATCTCGATCCCGCCCGGCGCACCTCGGGCCACAGCAACACCACCCGACTGACCCGCGCCTCCGACTACTCCCCGAGCCTCGACTTTGCCTTCGGCCTGGCCGAAACGCGGGCGGTGGGCATCAAGCTCGGCCCGGGGTTTGACCGTGAGGACATCCCCGAAGGCTGGGAGGCCCAGTGGATCACCGTGGATGGACAGGTTGTCGAGCTCGGGCTCTGGTCGCCGAGGCTCGCGCGTCCGGGGATTACCCGCGCCGCCCTGGTACTGAACGATGCCGGCAGCCACGAGATGACCGCCGCCGCAGACAGCGCGGATGTTGAGGTGCGCGAGCCGGGCGAGTACCTGTATGAGCCCGACGGCTCGGTCATCCGCGCCCGCCTGATCGGCGATCTGGCCCGGGAACTGGATGCGGGCATGCTCAGCCCGGGCATCGCGTACCTGACCGGAGACACCGCGGTCGAGACCCCGTTTGCCGCGCGCTTCCGCATCCTGGAGCGCTTCACCCTGGATGAGAAGAAGCTCAAGCGTGAGCTCAAGGCGCGCGGAATCGGCACGCTGGAGGTCAAGAAGCGCGGGGTGGATATCGACCCGGCAACCTTCCGCAAAAAGATGTCCCTCTCGGGAAAGAACGCGGCCACGCTGTTCCTGACCCGAATCGACGGGCAGCATGCGGCGCTGCTGGCCGAACGCGCCTAACCCCCGAAAGCGGTAACCCTCCCGGACGGTTTCACCCCGCGCGGCTAGGCGAGAATCAACTCCACGATACGCAGCACGCTGTATCCCGCCCACAGGACCGTGGCGATCAGCCCGGCCACCGCCAGCGTGCGGCCGTGGCGCGCACGCGCGTGGCCGGCGGGATCTCCGCGCAGGGCACCCGGGGCGAGGATCAGCGCGATGATCGAAGCGGGGAATCCCCACCCGAACACGATGCCTCCCACCAAACCGATCAGGCCCCACACAAACGTGGCGGTAGCGCGCCCGGTGGACGGAGCGGCGGCGACCGCAAACCCGGCATAGCCTGCGGCGGCATCGTTCCAGCCGGGCGTCGGCTGGGCCCCACCCGAGGGTGTGCCGGGGTTCGGGAATCCGGGGGTGGTCATGGGGTCCTCCGAGACGAGTGCTGTCGCGATCCACACACGCGGGCGGGCACCCACGTCCTGGGTAGACTACCCGAATCCGGCCACGAATCGGGGTGGATGTCGTCGAGCGACCGCGAATATCCCCACCCATTCGGGGCCGATCTCCGACAAAACCCTGGCTTCTCACGGCGCTCGGACGTACCATGTCGCCATGCGCTCCACGACGCAATTCCCCTGGGAACCGGTCACCGACCGGCTCCGCGCGGCGGGTTGTGTGTTTGCCGCCGAGGAGGCAGCCCTGCTCGCCGAGGTGTGGGAGATCCGTGGACCGGCGCAGACCGAGGCCCTGATCCGACGGCGAATAGCCGGGGAACCGCTCGAGCAGGTGCTCGGTTGGGCGGCCTTTCTCGGCTTGCGAGTACGGCTGGGGTCGGGGGTTTTTGTCCCGCGCCGACGCACCGAGTACCTGGCGCTGCGCGCCATCGCCCGCTCCTTTGAGACCCCGGGGGCGCAGATCCTCGATCTCTGCACGGGCTCGGGTGCCATCGCGCTGGCCGTGCGTGAACACGTGCCCGATGCCCGCCTGATCGCCACCGACAGCGACGCTCTCGCCCTCGAGTGGGCCCGCCAGAACCTCGGCACGGATGTCCCGCTGTATCTCGGCGACCTCTATTCGGCGCTCCCCCCGAGCCTGCTGGGCACGTTCGACGTAATCGTGGCCAACGCTCCCTATGTGCCCACCGACAGCATCGCCGGGATGCCCGCCGAAGCGCGCGACTTTGAGCCCACCACGGCCCTGGATGGTGGGAGCGACGGCCTGGTCATCCACCGCCGCATCCTCGCCGATGCCGCCCGCTGGCTGCGTCCGGGAGGGAGCCTGCTGATCGAGATCTCGGCCGCACAGCTCGGCACCCTGCGCGAGGCGTTTGCCGCCGCCGGGCTGCGTCCGCACGCGAGCCATGATCCGGCTCGCGAGGCCACCGTGCTGGAGGGCACGCTCCCCGGAGAAGGATCCGCTCGCTAGCTACCCGTGGTGAGCTCGGCCACCTGGATCTCGGTCACCGGCAGGGTCGAGTCGGCGGCAACGCCGAGGCTCGAGGGTTCCTTGCCGGCCATGATCAGCTGGGCGGCGAGCGCGGCGATCATCGCCCCGTTGTCGGTGCACAGCGAGAACGGCGGGATCCGCAGGGCCACACCGGCGGCCGCGGCCCGCTCGGCGGCGACCTCGCGCAGACGCGCGTTGGCCACTACACCGCCACCGAGCAGCAGGCGAGGCACGCCGAGATCCTTGCAGGCATTGATGGCCTTGGTCACCAGCACGTCCACGACGGCCTCGCGGAAGCTTGCGGCCACATCAGCGATCGGCACCTCTTCCCCGGCGTCCTCGGCGCGCTCGACCCAGCGAGCCACCGCGGTCTTGAGCCCCGAAAAGGAGAAGTCGTAGCGGTGTGCGGCCATGTCCTTGGGCAGGCTCAGCCCGCGCGGGAACCGGATCGCGGCGGGGTTACCACCCTCGGCCGCACGGTCGATCTGCGGGCCGCCGGGGTAGGGCAGTCCGAGGATTCGGGCGACCTTGTCGAAGGCCTCACCGGCGGCATCGTCGATGGTTTCGCCCAGGAGTTCCACATCCCCCACCAGGTCGCGGACCAGCAGTAGCGAGGTGTGCCCACCGGAGACCAGCAGTGCGATGGTGGGATAGTCAAAGGGTTCACCGCGGGTGTCCAGGATGTCGGCGCCCACGTGACCCACCAGGTGGTTCACGGCATAGAACGGCTTGCCGGTGGACAGCGCGAGCGCCTTGGCCGCGCCGACCCCCACCATCAGCGCGCCGGAGAGACCGGGCCCGCTGGTCACGGCGATCGCGTCGAGCTCCTCGAAGGTCACACCCGCCTCGGTCATCGCCGCCTCAATCGAGGGACCCATCGCCTCCAGGTGTGCCCGGGCGGCCACCTCGGGGACCACGCCGCCGTAACGCGCATGCTCATCCATCGAGGAGGCGATCGTGTTGCTCAGCAGGGTGGTGCCGCGCACGATGCCGATGCCGGTCTCATCACAGGAGCTTTCGATCCCGAGGACAAGCGGGTTTTCGCGGTTCATGGTGTTCCTTTTTGACGGGGTAAAACTAGGCGTTCCGGCCGATGCCGGTTTCGGGCTGAGGGATGCTCAGACGCATCACGATCGCGGTGATGTTATCGGGCTGATAGTACCCCGGACGCTCGGCAATCTCCTCGAATCCGAGGTCGCGATAGAGCGTGCGCGGCGCGGGCTTGTCCTCGCGCACCTCGAGGAAGATCTCGCGGATGCGCTGGGCGCGGGCGATCTCGATCAGCGCGGTCATCAGGCCGCGGCCAATCCCCAGCCGGCGGGCCCGGGCAGATACGGCGATGGTCTGGATGTCGGCGTCCAGCCCCCCGGCCGGGGCGAACAGGCCCGCGTAGCCGATGATGGTGCGGGGATCACCGGTGAAGGAGGCCACCAGGTAGTGCGTGTGCGGGGAGGCGAGGTCGGCGGCCATGGCCTGGCTGGACCAGGCGTCGCTGACAAACTCGGCGGTCTCGATCGCCATGATCGCATCCAGATCCTCGGCGGTGGCCGTGCGCAGGCTCCACACCGGGTCGATCTGCGGGCCGGTCGGCACAGCCTCGGTGGACAGCGCGGCGGCCGGGACACCCGGCTGTGGGATCGCGGCTTCGGGCACCTGCGGATTCTCGCTCACTAGCTCACCCGCTTGCGCGGACCCTGCGCGGCAATGTCCGGCGGGCGCAGGTACAGCGCCTCATCGGCCGCGTGCTCACGCCCGGTGGTCTGCACCCGGCGGGCCAGGATGCCCAGCGCTCCCGCGGGGATCCCGACCGCGTCGACCCGGTGCGGGGCTGCGGTGCCGTCCGCCAGCCGCGCGGTTTCGGTGGCGTCGAGGTCATCGGGGCGATCCAGGGAAGGCCCCGCCACCCGCACCGGAATGCCGTCGGCATCCAGCCCGGTATAGCGCGACCAGTAGAGTTCACGGCGACGCGCATCGGTGGTGACCAGCAGCTCGCCGGTCCCGCCGTTGTCGTACCATTCCAGGGCCAGGGCGTCGTGGCTCACCAGTGGAATCACCGGGACGTGTGCACCCTGCCCGAAGGCGCGCGCGGCGGCGATGCCGATCCGCAGCCCGGTGAAGGGCCCGGGGCCCATGCCCGCGGCTACCGCGGTGACCTGAGCCGGGGCGGTGCCGGTCTCGCTCAGCACCTCCTGAATGAAGGTGCCCACCACCTCGACGTGCCGCCGGGTGTCTTCCAGAACACGGGACGCACGGATTTTCCCGGTGCCGTCCACGAGGGCGACGCCGGTTCCGGTGGAGGTATCAATGGCCAAAAACATATGTCCAGGATACCGCCGACCATGCGAGATGCTCGCCCGCTAAACCCCGGCCCGTTCGATCCGGACCGTGCGCGGTTCAGACTCGACGTCCATATCGTCGGCGGCTCCGGCGGTGGGGCGTTCGATCGTAATCTCCCACCACTCATCGGCGAGCACCCCGGCTACCTCGTGTCCCCACTCGATGATGACCACCGAGTGATCGAGGTCAAGATCCAGGTCGTCCACCTCGAGGGCGTTGCTCAGCCGGTAGGCGTCCACGTGGACCAGCGGCACGCCGCCGACCAGGCTCGGGTGGGTACGCGCGAGCACAAAGGTGGGGCTGGTCACCGGACCGCGCACCCCCAGCCCCTCGCCGATCCCGCGGGTCAGCGTGGTTTTGCCCGCGCCCAGCGGACCGGTCAGCACGATCAGGTCGCCGGCGCCCAGTTCCCGGCCCAGCGCGATCCCGAACGCGTGCATATCCGCGGGGGTGGGCATCGGGAAGGTGCCGGGGATCAGCACTGTCTGGTCGGTCCGATCGGTCTGGTCGGTCATCGAGGTTCGTCTCCACTCGGGTGAGCCGGCTGCGGCGCTCGGGTGATGCGTCCACCCAGTCGGGTCACGATTTCATAGTTGATGGTGTCGGCCGCCCTCGCCCAATCGTCTGCTCCGGGTTCGCCCGCGGCGGGATCCCCGATGACCACAACCCGGTCCCCCACGGCCGCGGTATCGCTGCCGAGGTTGACCACAAACTGGTCCATCGCGATCTGCCCCACCAGCGGATAGCGGGTGCCGTTAATGCTCACGTCGGCGCGGCCCGAGGCGTGCCGGGGTATCCCGTCGGCGTAGCCCAGCGGGATCAGGGCCAGGGTGGTTTCGGTGTCGGCACGATAGCGGTATCCGTAGGACACTCCGGTGCCCGCGGGGACCGTGCGCACCGCGGCGACCTCGGTTTCCAGGCGCAGCGCGGGGCGCAGATTCCAGTCGGCGGGGGTATCGTCCTCAAACGGGCTGAGGCCGAGAATCCCGATGCCGATCCGCACCAGGGTGCCGCGGGTTTCGGGGAGCTTGAGCGCACCGGCGGTGGCGGCCAGGTGTCGCCACTGCGGGTTGAGGCCCGCCGCGGTGGCCAGGTTTTCGGCCTCGGCGAAGCGCGCAAGCTGCGCGCGATCCTCCTCGGGGGAGGTATTGGCCAGGTGACTCATCAGCCCGGTGATTCGCAGCACACCCGCCTGCTCGGCGGCGTGGGCGTCGGCAAACAGGGCCTCCCACTGGGCGGGCGCGGTGCCGTTTCGAGACAAACCGGTGTCCACCTTGAGGTGCACCTCGCCGGAACGTCCCAGCGCCTCGGCGTCCGCACGCATGCGCGCGAGCTGCGCGGGGCCCGAGGCCACCAGCGCGATATCGGCGGTAAAGGCCGCCGCAAAGTCGGTATCGGATCCGTGCAGCCAGCACAGGATCGGCCCGTCAAAGCCCGCGGACCGCAGCGCCAGCGCCTCACCGAGGTCGGCGGTCCCGATCCCCCGGGCACCCCCGCGCATCGCGGCCCGCGCGCACAGCAGCGCGCCGTGCCCGTAGGCGTTGGCCTTGACGACCGCGAGCACCGCGGCCGGGGCGACCCGGGCGACGATGGACGCCACGTTGTGCTCCACACGGGCGGCATCGACCAGAATTTCGCGACGTGGACTCATCGGGGTCCCCCTCCCTCGGCCACCACAAACGCGATGGCCGCATCCCCATCATGCGAGATCGAGAGGTGAACGCTCTCGATGCCCCGCTCCGCCAGCCGGCGAGCGGTGCTCCCGCTGGTGGTGAGGATCGGCGCACCCGAGGGGTCGCCGAGCACCTCAATTTCCTGCCAAAACACATCCTCGCTGCCACCCAGCGCCTTGATCAGCGCCTCCTTGGCGGCGAACCGCCCGGCGAGCGAGCGCCCGTTGAGCTCCCGCTCGGCGGGGGTAAACAGGCGCTCGCGCAGCGCGGGGGTGCGTTCCAGCGTGCGCAGAAATCGGGGCAGGTCCACGAGGTCCACCCCGATTCCCACAATCATGCTTTATTCCACCGTGACGGACTTGGCCAGGTTACGCGGCTGGTCCACGTCGAGGCCCTTGGCGTTGGCCAGTTCCATCGCGAAGATCTGCATCGGCACCACGGCCAGCAGCGGCTCAAACAGCGGAGCGGCCAGCGGGATGTGGATCACGGTGTCGGCGAAGGGCAGCACCGCGGCGTCGCCGGCCTCGGCGATCGCGATCACTCGGGCACCGCGGGCGCGGATCTCCTGAATGTTCGACACGACCTTGGAGTGCAGGGTCGAGGAGCCGCGCGGGCTCGGAACCACCACAAACACGGGCTGGCCCGGCTCGATCAGCGCGATCGGACCGTGCTTGAGCTCACCGGCGGCGAAGCCCTCGGCGTGAATGTAGGCGAGCTCCTTGAGCTTGAGCGCACCCTCGAGCGCGATCGGGAAGCCCACGTGACGGCCCAGGAACAGGATCGCGCGCGAGTCACTCATCCAGTGTGCGAGCTGGGTGATGCTCTCGGTCTGCTCGAGCACGGTGACGATCTTCTCGGGGATCGCGCGCAGCTCGGCGGTGAAGCCGGCCAGTTCCTCGGTGGAGACGGTGCCGCGCACCCGGGCCACGTGCAGGGCCAGCAGGTAGATCGCGGTGATCTGCGCCACAAACGCCTTGGTCGAGGCCACGGCGACCTCGGGTCCGGCGTGGGTGTACACCACGGCGTCGGACTCACGCGGAATCGTCGCGCCCTGGGTGTTGCAGATGGAGAGGGTCTTGGCGCCGTTTTCGCGGGCGTACTTGACGGCCATCAGGGTGTCCATGGTCTCACCGGACTGGCTGATCGAGACCACCAGGGTGTGGGCATCGATCACCGGGTCGCGGTAGCGGAACTCGTGGCTGAGCTCAACCTCGGCGGGGATGCGCGCCCACTTCTCCAGCGCGTACTTGCCCACCAGGCCCGCATAGGAGGCGGTACCGGCGGCAACCACAACGATGCGGTTGATGCCGGTGAACAGCTCATCCAGGCCGTCCAGCTCGGGGATGACCACGGTCTCGTCGGCGGCGATGCGGCCACGCAGGGTGTTGGCCACGGCGTCGGGCTGCTCGGTGATCTCCTTGGCCATGAAGCTCGGCCAGCCACCCTTATCCGATGCGGATGCGTCCCACTCAACCTCGAAGGGCTCAACCTCGACGACGTTGCCATCGAAGTCGGTGACCTCCACGGCGTCCGGGGTGATCGCCACAATCTGGTCCTGGCCGATGGCCAGGGCGCTGCGGGTGTACTCGATGAAGGCGGCTACGTCCGAGCCGAGGAAGTTTTCCCCGTCGCCCAGACCGATCACCAGCGGGGAGTTTCGGCGAGCGCCGACCACCAGGTTCGGCTGGTCGCGGTGCACGGCGAGCAGGGTGAAGGCACCCTCGAAGCGGTTGACCACGGCGCGGAAGGCGGCCAGCAGATCGCCGGTCTCGCGGTATTCGCGGCCCAGCAGCACGGCGGCGACCTCGGTGTCCGTCTCGCTCTCGAAGGTGTAGCCGGCCTCGACCAGCTCGGCCTTGAGAACGGCAAAGTTTTCGATAATTCCGTTGTGGATCAGGGCCAGCTTGCCCTCGTCACCCAGGTGCGGGTGCGCGTTCACATCGGTCGGTCCACCGTGGGTGGCCCAGCGGGTGTGCCCAATTCCCACATGGCTTTCGGGCAGCGGGGAGGCTTCCAGATCTCCGGCCAGCACGGCGAGCTTCCCCGCGCGCTTGCGGGTGTACAGACCACCCTCGGCGTCGATCACCGCGACTCCCGCGGAGTCATATCCGCGATATTCGAGTCGGCTGAGACCGGACATCAGCACGTCTACGCTCGCGCCGCTACCTACATATCCAACGATTCCACACATATAGAGAACAATACCGGGAATAGAATGACTTTCTATGTCCGAGCTCCGCGTCGATTCATCCGCTGACACCACCCGCACCCCGTTTGTCGAGATTTCCCGGGATGAGTGGGCGCGTCTGGCCCCCTCCATGCCGATCCCGCTGACCAGCGCCGAGATCGTCCAATTGCGCGGGCTGGGCGACCGCCTGGACATCGACGAGGTGGCCGAGGTGTACCTGCCGCTGAGCCGTCTGCTCAGCCTCTACGTGGCCAACGCCAAGCGCCTGCACGCCGAAGCCACGAGTTTCCTGGGAACCGACGGACCCTCCACCCCGTTTGTGATCGGCATCGCCGGTTCGGTGGCCGTGGGCAAGTCCACCGTCGCGCGTCTGCTGCGCGAGCTGCTCTCCCGGTGGGAGGACACCCCGCGGGTTGAGCTGATCACCACCGACGGGTTCCTGTACCCCAACGCCGAGCTTGAGCGACGCGGCATCATGTCACGCAAGGGGTTCCCCGAGTCCTATGACCGGCGCGCGCTGCTGCGCTTTATCGCCGAGGTCAAGAGCGGTGCGCCCGAGGTGCGTGCGCCGTTCTACTCGCACCAGAGCTATGACATCGTCCCCGACGCGTCGGTTGTGGTGCGACAGCCCGACGTGCTGATTGTCGAGGGCCTCAATGTTCTCCAGCCACCGCGCGGTGGTGGTCTCGCCGTGAGTGATCTGTTCGACTTCAGCATCTACGTGGATGCCCGATCTAGCGATATCGCCCGCTGGTACGAGGAGCGCTTCATGACCCTGCAGCGCGGGGCCTTCACCAACCCCAACTCGTACTTCAACGTGTACGCGGACCTCACCGAGGAGCAGGCACGGGCACGCGCCCACTACTTCTGGGACGAGGTCAACCGGCCCAACCTGGAGCAGAACATTCGCCCGACCCGGGCACGCGCCAAACTGGTCCTCAAGAAGGACAGTGACCACTCGGTGAGCTCGGTCCTGCTCCGCAAGATCTAGGCCACAACAAACGGCCGCCCCATCCCCAGATTCGGGGATGGGGCGGCCGTTTGTTACCCGGTCACCTGGTTAGTCCAGTGGCGCAGTGGAGCGGCGACGGGCGAGGAACACGATGCCTCCGCCCACGGCGAGCAGCAGTCCGGCCAGCCCGAGCGCGATGCCCAGGATCAGGTCCGAACCGGTGTTACTCAGGTGGGTGGTGGACGACGGAGGCTGCGCATCCGGTCCGGGCGGCGGGGTGATGCCGGTGGACGGATCGGTTGGCGGAGTCGTGGGCGGGGTGGTCGGCGGCACGCTCGGCGGGTCCGAGGGGGTCGGGGTCGGCGTGGGCGTCGGCGGAACCGACGGGGTCGGCGTCGGAGTCGGTGTCGGAGTCGGCGTCGGAGTCGGCGTCGGCGTCGGCTCGGTCCGCGGAATCACCTCCAGGTCGGTCCGCACGGTCGCCATCGGGAACAGCGAGAGTTCGTCAATCCCGAAGTCGTTCCCGTGCCCGCCGGCCTTGAAGTTGCGCACGCCGATGGTGAGCGAGGTGGAGTTGCCGGTGTTCACGGTGGAGGTCAACCGGGTCCACTTGGCGTCGGCGGTGGTGGGTCCACTCTGCCGGGGCATGTCTCGCGAGGTGCCGATGAACGTGTCATTCACCACGAACCCCACCTGGACCGGTGCCACAAACGTGCTCGAACGCGGGTCATCGCTGAGGTTCGCTACAAAACCGCTCATCGTGTACTCAGTGTTCGGGGTCAGCCCGGTGACGGTGGTGGTCAGCACATCGTGCGGGTTTCCCAGCGACTCGGAGCCGTTGACGATCATGAACTTACCCGAGCGTGCGGATTCCTCATCGGTGACCGCCCGGGTGTTGGGCATGAGCCAGGACTTGTTCCAGTTACGGGTGATCTCCTGGGTGGTGGGGGTCACCATGGCGTTGGTGGTGCTGCGCAGATCGGCCCAGTAGTTGTTATATGCCTTGGTCTGGTTCCAGTACGAGGTGCGCTCAACGTCGGGACCGTTCATCATGCCGGTCGGCCAGATCGAGTACTCCCCATCGACGGGTGAGTACTGCACCACGTTGGGCTGGCCGGTCAGCGTGTGCGGGTCGTGGAAGGCATACGGCGTCGCGGCTGAATCCAGCCGCGGCTTGGCTTGACCCAGGTAATCAAAGGTGCCCTTGTCAAAGTCGGTGACTAGGTTATGAGCCTGCGAGATTCGCGCAAGCTGCACATCGGGCAGGGTCCCGGAGAAGTCGGCCGGGGGAACCACGCGCAGTCCGGTGGTATCGCGGTTGATCTCAAAGATCAGCGGGCTGGGCGATACCGGCTCAAGCCTGTCTCCGGCGAGGGTCAGCAGCGACCACCCCGCCGGAAGCCCGCTGACCTTGTAGTTTTCGAATGCGGTGTGACTCAGATTCCCGTCCACGATCGCCAGTTCGAATCCGTTGGGATCGCCCTGGTTCAGCCGTTCCGGGGTGATGGTCAAAACAAGACCGTCGTCCCCGGAGCGGGTGGCCGCCTGGGCCTGCTGAACGGGCATCAGGGCGGCGCCCACGCCCGCGAGCATCACGCCCAGCAGGCCGAGGGCCAGAGCCCTCCGCCCGCGAGTGCGGACCTGCGCCCGCGTCCGTTTTGTGTTCTGTGCGTCGGGTTGCGCAAGTGTCATTTCGGGTGTTGTCCCCTCGTTCGATGTGTCTCGCACACCCGGTGGGCGGCGCGAGAAGGTACATCTTGGGGAGCAGGGACATCCCATAACATGACGCGAGAATAACGGGCGTACAGGATACTCACGGGAACGCCCGGCACAAACCCCGGGGATGCATCGGCATCCCCGGGGTCCGTGGTGTGCTGCGACCCGAAGGCCGCGCGCCGGCTAGCGCACGAGAACCGTGGCGGTCGCGGTCTGGCCCGCGTGGGTGACCGTGATGGTCGCCTCACCCGAGCCCTGGGCCACAAACACCGGGGATCCCTGAGCACCGGTGCGGATCTCGCCCGGTCCGCTCAGCGTCGGGGTGATGCCCGACAGTGCACCACCGGCACCGGCCGCGTCATACCCGAACACCGTCAGCGGAATCTCGCGTCCGGTATTCACCACCGAGGTTTCCGGCAGCAGGTACAGGGCGCTCGGCGTGATCGCCTGGGCCGAACGGGTTCCGAATACCTCGAAGTTGTGGATCGAGTATCCGTAGGGCAGCAGACGCTCAATCCCCTGCAGGCGCAGGTAGCGTCCGGTTCCGGTGAGGGTCAGCTCATCCGGGGCAGCGGTCGATTTGGAGACCGTAATCAGCGGCTCGAACGGTCCGTTCTCGCTCTGGGCAATCTCCAGTCGGTAGCGGGCAGCCGCCGCAGCCTCCCAGGTGATTTTCACTCCGGAGAGATCGTAGCTCGCACCCAGATCCAGGGTGATGCTCTGATCATCCAGCCCGTGGGTGCTCTCCCAGCGGGTGGCCGGATTGCCATCCACCACGTGGGCGGCCACGTGTTCGACCCCCTGCGAGGTTGCGCTCACACTCACGCCGCGAGCGATGTCGATGCTCGGATCGCTCACCGCGACCACCGCCGAACCGGCGAGCGTTGTGCCGCCGCTCTGGGCGCTGGCCCGCACCAGACCGGAACCGGTCGCGGTTGCGGTCAGCACGCCGGCGGCGGTGATGGATCCGGGAACCGTGGTGCTCCAGGTCACCGCATCGGCCAGGGCAAACGGGTCACCGTACTGGTCCAGTCCGGCGGCGCTGAAGGTGACCGGACTGTTCGGTGCGATCCGCACCGGGCCCGGGGTTACCCGCAGCGAGGTTAGCACCGGGGCCTCACCCACCCGCACATCGCGGGTGGCCTTGACCGAGCCGGAGGTCGCGGTGATGGTCGCCTTCTCGGTCGCGGTGGCCGCGTGGAAGACACCATCGGCACCGATGTTTCCGCCGCGGTTCGCACTCCATTCCAGATTCGGAATATCTACGGTTGCCCCGTACTGGTCATACCCGACCGCGCTCAGCGCGAGCGTGGAACCGGGGGTGATCGTGGTGGCATCCGGGGTGGCAACCAGTTCGATCCGCTTGAGCTTGGCATCCAGACGGTGGGTTACCTGGCTGTGTGCGGGCACGTCGATCCAGCCGATGCGGGTGTTTCCGTTGTAGGCGGGGTAGCGCTGCTGGGTGTCGGTGGGGTTGGTGACCACGTAGCTGTACACCCCGGTGTCCGGGTTCTTGTACACCTGGGCGAGGTCTGCCCCGACGCGGTGATCCCGGGACTCGATGCCGAGGTTCCGGTTAGCCATCGCGTTGTAATAGACCATGCCGGCCATCGAGACGGCCGAAACCATCGGGTCGTTGGTGCGGCGCAGTTCGGCGAAGATGTCCGCGTACACCTCGGGATGCGACTGTGCCATCTGGCCCAGCACAACCTGTCCGAGGGCGTCGCCCATGCCCGAAATCACGGCGGCGGCGGCAGCGGTGTCGCGACCCGGAGTGTAGCCGGCGACCTTAATCCGGTAGAGCGAATCGATCGCGTCCTGGTTTGCCTGGAAGTCGGTCGAGAAGTACGCCAGCAGCGGGCTGACCGGGTTCCAGGTTGCCGGGTCGGCATCCACCACCGCACCGGTGTACTGGTGCGGGATGAGCTTTGCCGGCAGGGTTGCCGGGGTCCAGTACTCGTCCGGGAAGACCACGGTGCCATCTGCGTCCACCGAGATCAGCAGCGAGTTCGTCGCCGGGTCAAACAGCGGGTTGGCCGCAACCTTGCGGGTGGTGTAGCCGGGGTTGTGCTTCTCGCTATCCCGGACGATGTTCTTGAGCACGTTGACCGCGGATTCACGGTCCTCGGTGATCTTGATGTCGCCGTAGGTTCCGATCCCCCACCACTGCTTGGCGAAGGTCTGGATCCCGGCCTTATTACCGGCCTTGGTGCCCTCGCCGCCGATGTTGTCGGGGCGCAGCGCAAACATGTCATCCAGCAGCTTGGTGGCCGCGGTCCGGTCCCAGCCGAGGTAGTTCAGCCACGGCGCGGTGGGCAGCCACTGAATACCGTAGATCCAGGCGGGGTCGCCCGAGAAGTAGGTCGCAAAGGCCTGGCCGCTGTCGAACACGATGCCCGAGGTGGAGTACTTGTACTGCTCGGGGAACACGCCCCCGGTGTTCAGCCAGTACTCACGGATTGCCGCACGCTCGGTAACGTAACCCATTGCACCGGTGTCGCGCATTTCCTGGTTGCCCAGGGCTACACCGAGCAGGTAGAGACCCGCCCAGGATTGGATCGCCTCGGAACTGGACTCCTGGTTGTTTCCACCCGGGGAGGAGAATCCGCCCGCATAGGAGAACCCGCTCCAGGTGTCGAAGGTGCGCAGGTAGGGGTAGTCCTGGCTGCTGCGGTCCCAGTTGCCGTACTGCTGGGCGACCAGGGTCGCCACATCACCGTAGCCGGCGGCCCACTCAGGATCCTCCATCGCGAGCATCGCCGCGGCGGCGGTGAAGTACCCGTAGTGGAAGTGGTTGTCGGTGAACTGCGAGGACCCGTAGGACTCGCTGAACCCCACGAGCGCCTTCCAGGTGTCATAGCGTGCAAAGAAGCGGCTCTCCTCGCCCTCGGTGTAGGTAAACCAGTCGCTCAGCGCGGTGCGCAGGGTCGAGCGCAGGGCCTCATAGGACTCGGTTTCGCCGAGCTGCTTGGCCACCAGCATGTACTCACCCAGCTGGATGACGTCCTTGCCGCCCCAGTAGGTGTCGTTACCGTAGGTGGTCTTGGCGGCGTAGTCGCGCAGGAACTTAGCCATCACCGCGTGCTCGTAATCGGTGCCCGCGGGGGCACCGGGCTTCGACTCGGGTGCCCCGGTGATCGGAGTCATGCCCTCGAAGGTATATGCCATCTTCCAGCCATCGCGGCCGATGCTGGTGCGCATCTCACCACGCGGGGTCTTGTAGGTGGTGCCGGTCAGCGTAGGCTCGAAGCGCTTAGCCTCGCGGTACTGGTGCGGAAGCCATCCCTGGATGGTCGAGGATTCCGTTCCCTGCAGCGGCTCGGTGGTGAGGGCCCAGTCCTGGCGCACCTCGCCCGAGTCGGTGTGGTTCTGATACGACATGGTGGTGCCGGTCACCCGGGCGAACGCGTAGCGGTGCAGGGTGTTCAGGTCGAAGCCCGAATCCGGCAGCGCGCTGAGCACCAGGTAGCCGGTGCCCACGCTGGCGATCAGGCGGTTGCCCGAGCGCTCAAAGGTGGTGCCCTCGGGGGCGTGCACACCGATCTTCGAGTCACCCTGGCGGATGATCAGACGGTCGGTGGTGGCCGGGAAGGTCAGCTCATCGCCGTTGGCCTTGAAGAAGGTCGCGTTTTCCCCGACGGTGAGTTCGGGGGTCACCTGGTTGAAACGGAACCAGGTGTAGGGCACACCGCGTGCCGCGCTCACGGCAATGTTCGAGGGTCCCGCGGCGGGGTCGAGCCGCCAGTCCACGTTCCAGTCGCCCCAGCCGGTGGCCACGGCGTTGGCCGCGCGGAACGCGGTACCGAAGCGGTCATCCAGCCCGTCGGGCTTATTGGTGAGCATCACGTGGTCCACGAGCAGGTGTGCCCAGCCCGCGGTCAGCTCATCGACGATCTCGATATGGGCGTTCTGGCCCACCCAGGGGGTGAGGTCAAGGGTCTTCCAGGCGAGGGTCTCGCTGTCCTCACCGGTGGCGGCGGCGACGCTCTGTCCGTTCACCACAACCCGCAGCTCGGTGAGCCCCGGGTGGTTTCCGCCGCCGATCTTGGCGACCAGGGCGTTACGGTCGATGGTGAAGTCCGGGGAGCGCAGGCTTCCGGTGGCGCCGTCACCCTGCTCGGCGGTGAAGCTGTTCAGGAAGCCCTTGCCGAGCCAGCCGCTGACCGGGCTCTGCCCGGGCGAGGTGCCGGTGGAGACCCTGTCGAACGCGGTCCCGGTTGCGGTCCAGCCCGCGGGCAGACCATCCTCGAAGTCCGCGAGCACGCGGTCGCTGGCATCCGGCTGCGGGGCAACCTGCCCGCCCACGCGGACGCCGTCGGCGAGCACCATTGCGGTGCCGTCGGCGTTCCACTTGCGCGGATCACGCACGAGGGTTCCCTCGGCGCTGTTGGAGAGAACCAGCGGGTCGGCCCAGAGATCGCCCGAATAGGTCGAGACCACCAGGTCGCTCCACCAGCTGTTGGTGGGCACCGGGGTTCCGGTGAGCGACTGGTCGATCCAGATCTTCTGGTTCAGCGTGTTTTGCACATCCTGACCGAGCGACGCCGGCGGTGTGGCGGCGATCGATCCCGAGCCGACGGGAATGCCGTCGGCTCGCGGTGCGGGGGCCGCCGCGGCGATCCGCGGGAGTGCGCCGGCAGCACTGCCGGGCTTTCCCTCGGGGGCCGCGATGGCGGGGGATGCGATGATCCCCCCGGTAAATATCACTAGTGGGATGACACCCAGGCTCAACCGGCGAACCGGCGGTCGGGAGAGTTTCACAAAGGACTCCTCAAAGTCGGTGGCGAGGGGGATCGCGCAGCCAGCTTAGCGACCCGAATGGGGCACGTAAAGCCCCTCGGATCAGGCACAATGTAAGCAAAACAGCCGTCCTCAAATGTCCCCCAAACCGTGGACCTGGGCACGAAAAAGGGCGTTCCCGAGGGGCGAGAATTTCTCCCCCCGGGAACGCCCGAGTGTGTGTAATCGAGGCCTAGCTGGCCGGCCCGTTTCCGAAGATCTTCAGATCATAGAGCGAGATGCCGTAGCCGGTTCCACGCTTGATCGAGAGGATTCGAACGTAGCGTCCCGAGGCACCGGTGAGGGCAATCTTTTGTCCCCCTTCGGCACCGTCGGTCGGATGGGCGACCGTGGTCCAGGGACCGTCCGGGGTTGTGGCCGTCTGGATCTCAAACTCCTGAGCAAAGGCGCGCTCCCAGACCAGTTCGGCCCGATCCAGGGTGTGCACGGCACCCAGATCCACCACGATCCACTGTCCCTCGGACCACCCGCTGGACCAGCGCGACCCGGGATCATCGTCCACCGCATGCTTGGCATCCCAGGGCCCGTCCTCGGTACTCGACACGGTGACCGGGTGGTTCCGCGAGAGCTCGGTCACCGGGCCGGTGGGGGCGTCCTGCCCGGCGACCGTGATGGTCGCGGTGGAGGTCAGCCCACCCCGGGTCAGGGTGATGGTCGCGGTACCGGCGTCCCCGGCCACATACACCGGGTTCCCCTTCTTGTCTCGTTCGATCGAGCCCGGTCCGCTCAGGGTCGGCAGTGTGTCGTTCACCTGTCCGCCGGCGCCGGTCGCATCGTAGGCGAAGGCACTCAGCGGCACCCGGGCACCCGGGGCCACGGTCGCGGTTTCCGGCAGCAGGTACTGCGCGGTGGGGGTGATCGCGTCCACCGACCGGGTCCCAAACACCTGGAACTCATAGATCGAGTATCCGTAGTCGCCCAGGCGCTTCAGCCCGTGCATGCGGACGTAGCGGGCGGTGGTGTTCAGCGTCAGCGAATCAGGATCGGCGTTGTTCTTGGCCACGGTGAGCACCGGGGTGAACGGTCCCTTCTCACTGGTGGCCGTCTCGATCTGGTAGCTCGCGGCGGCCGCTGCCTCCCAGACGATGTGGGCACCGGAGAGGTCATAGTTGGCGCCGAGGTCCAGGGTGATCGACTGATCATCGCTCCCGTGGACGCTGTCCCAGCGGGTTCCGGGATCGCCGTCCACCGCATACTTGGCCAGGTTGGGGCCGTCCTCCGAGGTCGCGCTCACGGTCGCTCCGAGCGCCACGTTCACGCTCGGATCACTCACGGCGACCACGGTGGATCCGCGCACTTCTCCGGCCGCGGTGGCCACGCTCGCACGCACCAGCCCCGATCCCGGGGCCGTGGCGGTGAGCACACCGTCGGCGGAGATCGCGCCGGCCGCGGTGGTGCTCCAGGTCACCGCGCCGGGCAGGGCAAACGGATCACCGTACTGGTCCACACCGGTGGCGGTGAAGGTCACCGGAGCGTTGGGAGCGATCCGCACGGGACCGGGGGTGATCGCCACCGAGGTGAGTACAGGCGCATCCCCCACCCGCACGCTGCGGGTCGCGTTGATGTCGCCGGAGGTGGCGGTGATGGTGGCCTTCTCGGTCTTGGTATCGGCGTGGAAGACGCCGTCCGCACCGATCTTGCCGCCGCGATCCACGCTCCATTCCAGATTCGGAATATCCACGGTGGCCCCGTACTGGTCGGTTCCGGTCGCGGTCAGCGCCAGGGTGGAACCGGGCGTGATCGTGGTGGCATCCGGGGTTGCGCTGAGCGTGATCTTCGCCAGGTGCGAGTCCAGGTGGTGGGTGACCTGGGTGTGGGCGGGCACATCGATCCAGCCGATGCGCTCGGTCCCCTGATACACCGGGTAGCGCTGCTGCTGGTCGGTGATGTTGTTCACCACGTAGCTGTACTCGCCGGCATCGTTCTTATACACCTGGGCGAAGTCTGCACCCACCCGGCGGTCCCGGGTTTCGACCCCGAGCCCACGGTTGGCCATCGCGTTGTAGTAAACCATGCCGGCCATCGACACGGCCGAGACCATCGGGTCCTTCATCCGGGTCAGCTCGCCAAAGATGTCGGCGTAGATGTCCGGGTGCGACTGAGCCATCTCGCCCAGCACCACCTGACCGAGGGCATCACCCATGCCGGAGATCACGCGCGCCGCGGCGGCGGTGTCCCGGCCCGGGGTGTACCCGTCGATCTTGATCCCGTACAGCGCGTTGATCACATCGAGGTTGGGGGTGTAGTTCACCGAGAAATAGGGCAGCAGCGGGCTGGCCGGCGACCAGTTTGCCGGGTCACCATCCACCATCGCGCCGTCGTACTTGGTGGGGATGAGCGAGGCGGGCAGGGTGTCCGGGGTCCAGTACTGGTCCGGGAAGACGACACTGCCGTCCTGGGCAATAGAGATGATCAGCGAATCGGTGGCCGCGTTGTACAGCGGGTTCTCGGGCACCTTCCGGGTGGTGTAACCGGGGTTATTCTTCTCGCTGTCGCGGACGATGTTCTTGAGTACCTCGATCGCCGACTTGCGGTCCTCGGTGATCTTGATATCCCCGTAGGTTCCGATCCCCCACCACTGTTTGGCGAAGGTTTGGATGCCCGCCTTATTGCCGGCGCGCACCCCCTCACCGCCCAGGTTGTCGGGGCGCAGGGCAAACATGTCATCGAGCTGCTTGGTTGCGGCCTTGCGGTCCCATCCGAGGTAGTTCATCCACGGCGCGGTGGGCATCCACTGGATACCGTAGATCCAGGCGGGGTCCCCGGAGAAGTAGGTGGCAAACGCCTGTCCGCTGTCGAAGAGGATGCCGGTGGTCGAGTGCTGGTAGGAGGCCGGCAGCGCGCCGCCCACGTTGAGCCAGTACTCACGCACCGAGGCGCGCTCGGTCACATAACCCATCGCCCCGGCGTCACGCATCTGAGTGTTACCCAGGGCCACGCCCAGCAGATACAGGCCTGCCCAGGACTGGATCGCCTCGGAGCTGGACTCCTGGTTGTTGCCGCCCGGGGAGGAGAATCCGCCGGCGTAGGAGTGTCCACTCCAGGTGTCGAAGGTGCGCAGGTAGGGGTAATCCTTGGACGTGCGGTCCCAGTTGCCGTACTGCTGGGCCACCAGGGTCGCGACCCCGCCGTAGCCCTTGGCCCACTCGGGATCCTCGATCGCCAGCATCGCCGCCGCGGCGGTGAAGTATCCGTAGTGGAAGTGGTTGTCGGTGAACTGCGAAGAACCGTAGGACTCACTAAAACCGATCAGGGCCTTCCAGCTGTCATAGCGCGCGAAGAAGTGGCTGGACTCACCCTTGGTGTAGGTGAACCAGTCGGTCATCGCCGTGCGCAGCGTGGACTTGAGCTTGTTGTAGGAGTCGGTTTCGCCCAGCTGCTTGGCGGCGAGCATGTACTCACCCAGCTGGATCAGGTCCTTACCACCCCAGTAGGTGTCGTTACCGTAGGTGGTTTTGGCCGCATAGTCGCTGAGGAACTTGGCCATGACGTCATGGGAGTAGTCGGTGCCTTTGGGGGCATCGGGCAGGGATTCGGGGGTGCCGGCGACCGGGGTCATCCCATCGAAGGCATACGCCATGGTCCAGTTATCGTGGCCGATGCTGGTGCGCATCTCCCCGCGCGGGGTGGCGTAGGTGGTCCCGGTGAGCTTGGGGTCGAACCGGTCAGCCTCGCGATACTGGTGCGGGAGCCAGCCCTGGATGGTGTCGGTGCCCGTGCCCTCGAGCGGCTCGGTGGTGAGCGCCCAGTTCTGCTCGATCATGCCGGACTGGGTGTTGTTGACGTAGGTCATCTTCGACCCGGTGACCCGGGCGAAGGCGTACTTCTGCAGGGTGTTGAGGTCAAACCCGTTATCGGGGACCGCGCTGATCACCAGGTGATCCACGCCCTCGCTCGCCAGGATCTGATCGCCCACCCGGTCGAAGGTGGTCTTCGCCGGGGCGTGCACCCCAAACTTGGCGCCATTCTGGATGATCTCAAAGCGGTCGGTGGTGACCGGGAAGCTCAGGTCGTTTCCGTCGGCGTCCACAAACTTGGCGTCCTTGGCGACGCTCAGCTGCGGGGTCACGTGGTCAAACTGGAACCAGGTGTAGGGCACGCCGCGGGCGGCGCTCACGTTGATGTGCGCGGGTCCCTGGGCGTTTTCCAGCCGCCAGTTCACGTTCCAGTCGCCCCAGCCGGTGGCCACCGCGTCGTCGGCCCTGAACGCCGATCCGAACCGGTCCTCGAGCCCATCGGTTTTATTGGTGAGCATGATCTGGTCCACCATGATGTGGGCCCATCCGGCGGTCAGCTCATCCACGATTTCCAGGTGGGCGGTCTGGCCCGCCCAGGGGGTCAGGTCCAGGGTCTTCCAGGTGAGGTTTTCGCTGTTGTCGCCGGTGACGGAGGCCACTGTCTGATCGCCCACCACCACGCGCAGCTCGGTCTTGCCGGGGTGGTTACCGCCGCCGATCTTGGCCACCAGTGCGTTACGGTCGATCGTGAAGTCCCCGGAACGCACCGAACCGGTTGCCCCGTCGCCGTCGGCATCGGTGAAGCTGTTCAGGAAACCCTTGCCCAGCCAGCCGGACACGGCACTCTGCCCCTTGCCGGTGCCCGTGGATGTGCCTGCGAAGGCCGAACCGGTGGTGGTCCATCCCTGCGGCAGTCCGTGCTCGAAGTCCGCCAGCACGGTGTCGCTGGGATCGGGCTGCGGGGCAACCCGTCCCCCCACGCGCACACCCTCGCCCAGCTGCATCGTGGTCCCGTCCTTGTTCCAGCTGCGCGGGGAACTCACCAGCGCGCCATCGGCACTATTGGAGACCACCAGCGGATTCGCCCACAGATCCCCCGAGTACTTGGAGACCACCAGGTCGGTCCACCACGCATTGGTGGGGATCGGGGTGCCATCCAGCGACTTGTCGATCCAGAGCTTTTGGTGCAGAGTGTCCTGCACGCCCTGACCCACCTCGGGCGGGGGCGTGGCGGCCACCGAGCCGCTGCCCACCCGGATACCATCGGCCGGCGGGGCAGGGGTTTCGGCCTGCACACGCGCCAGCGGTGCCGCGGGTGAGGGATGCGGGGCGGGGGCGGCAAGCGCGGGGCTGGCAATCAGCACGCCGGCCAGCGTGAGCGTCGGCACCAGGCCGAGGCCCAGCGCGCGCACCGCCGAGGGGGAAAGTTTCACTGAGGCTCCTCTAGGGTCATGGCGAAGAGGCTTCGCACCGATAGAGTAGCGCACCATTGTGTCCGAAAAATTACGTCTGACCAGGCGATATTTCAATTACAGGCGTCCTGAAATGTCCCCCTTTGTGTGGACATAGCCCCCTCACAGAAACACAAAACCCCCGTTTCCATGCGGAAACGGGGGTCTGTGATTGAGGCGACTAGGCGATAGCCAAACGCTCCCGAACAATATCGGCGAGACGGTGTGCCAGCGTGTCGGCGGTGTGCTGATCGGCAGCCTCCACCATCACGCGCACGAGAGGCTCGGTACCGCTGGGACGCAGCAGTACCCGGCCGGTGTCACCCAGCTCGGCCTCGGCCGCGGCAATGGCCTCGTCGAGGACGGCGTCGTGGCCCAGGCGGTCGCGGTCAACGCCGGAGACGTTGACCAGGATCTGCGGATACACGGTCATCACGGCGGCCAGCTCGGCGATGCTCTTGCCGGTACGGGCCATCTCGGCCAGCAGCTGCAGGCCGGTCAGGATGCCATCACCGGTGGTCGCGTGCTCACTCATGATGACGTGGCCGGACTGCTCACCACCGAGGGCGTAACCACCCTCATTCATCGCCTCGAGCACGTAGCGGTCGCCCACCTTGGTCTCCAGGACGGTGATGCCGTGCTCGGCCATCGCGATCTTCAGGCCCAGGTTGCTCATCACCGTGGCCACCAGGGTGTCCTTGGTCAGCAGCCCGCGCTCCTTGAGCGAAACGGCGAGGATCGCCATGATCTGGTCACCGTCGATGATGTTGCCGGCGGCGTCCACCGCGAGGCACCGGTCGGCGTCACCGTCGTGGGCGATGCCCACGTCGGCACCGTGTTCCAGCACCGCGCGCTGCAGCACGTCGAGGTGGGTTGAGCCCACACCGTCGTTGATGTTCACGCCGTCGGGGTCGTTACCGATGATGGTCACGGTCGCTCCGGCATCGCGGAAGGTCTCCGGAGACACACCGGCGGCCGCACCGTGGGCGCAGTCCAGGACCACGTGGATCCCGTCCAGGCGGTTCGGCAGCGACTGCAGCAGGTGCACCACATATCGGTCCTCGGCGTCGGCAAAACGACTAATCCGACCCACGTTTCCGCCGGTGGGCAGCAGGTGCTCCGAGGCGAGTGCCGCCTCGATTCGCTCCTCAACCTCGTCGGGCAGCTTGGTGCCACCGCGGGCGAAGATCTTAATCCCGTTATCCGGGGCGGGGTTGTGGGAGGCGGAGATCATCACGCCGAAGTCGGCGTCGATGTTTCCGATCAGGAAGGCGGCGGCGGGGGTGGGAATCACACCCGCATCCAGCACGTCCACGCCACTGGAGGCGAGTCCGGCGGCCACCGCGGCACCGAGGAATTCCCCGGACACACGCGGATCACGCGCAAGGACTGCCACCGGACGCTTTCCGGCGGCTTGACGGACCTCAGCACTACGGCCCCGCCCAAGCACCGATGCGGTAGCTTGAGCGAGGCCGAGGGCCAGGTCTGCCGTCAACAGGCCGTTCGCGAGGCCGCGAACGCCGTCTGTTCCAAACAGGCCAGCCATAAGGGGATTCGGGCGCTTAGCGCTTCGAGAACTGCGAAGCCTTACGTGCCTTCTTGAGTCCAGCCTTCTTGCGCTCCTTGATGCGAGCATCGCGGGTCAGGAAGCCGGCCTTCTTCAGGGTGGCGCGGTTGTTCTCTTCGTCAACCTGGTTGAGCGAACGAGCGATGCCGAGACGCAGTGCGCCGGCCTGACCCGAGGGGCCACCACCCGAGATACGGGCGATCACGTCGTACGAGCCAGCCAGCTCGAGAACGGTGAAGGGGTCGTTGATCAGCTGCTGGTGCAGCTTGTTGGGGAAGTAGTCAGCCAGTTCGCGACCGTTGACGGTGATAACACCGGTACCCGGGACGATGCGCACGCGGGCGATGGCCTGCTTGCGACGACCCACGGCTGCGCCGGGAACGGAGACAACGCGCGCCGGCTTAACAGCCTCGGCGGCGGGGGTTTCGGTCGAGTAGCTCTCCGGAGCCTGCTCGGTGGTTTCTGCGATGTTCGCCACGTTTATGTCCTTTAAGTCTGACTCGGCGCTTACTGCGCGACCTGGGTGAGGGTGTACGGCTTGGGCTGCTGTGCGGCGTGGGGGTGCTCTGCACCCTCGTAGACCTTCAGCTTGCGCAGCTGGGCACGGCCCAGGCTGGTCTTGGGGAGCATGCCACGGATGGCCTTCTCCACGGCGCGAACCGGGTTCTTCTCGAGCAGCTCGGCGTAGCCGACCGACTTGAGTCCACCCGGGAAGCCCGAGTGGCGGTAGGCGCGCTTCTGAGCGGCCTTCTGGCCGGTCAGGGCTACCTTGTCGGCGTTGATGATGATGACAAAGTCACCCATGTCCAGGTGGGGGGTGAAGGTTGCCTTGTTCTTGCCGCGCAGGATGCTTGCTGCGTGGCTGGCCAGGCGGCCCAGAACGATGTCGTTGGCGTCAATGATGACCCAGTCACGCTGGATTTCACTGGCCTTCGGGGAGTAAGTGCGCGTCACGATAGTGCTGCTTTCTCGTCGTAAGTTGGATGTTCGTGAATCCCACTCCGTGCGGTGTTCCCGAACGGGAACACACAAGGTGGAGGGCTCAACTTCGGGCGCGCGTCCCATGACGGGAACACACACCAATAGACAAGCTTACGCGAGAGTACCGGCCCGGTCAAACCGAGACCACGCGGCGGGCGCTAGTATCCGGGCTCTCCGGGCATCGGCGTGGTCGATTCACGACGCTGCCGGGTGAGCTCGGCTCGGGCCGCAAGCAGTGAATCCTCGGGATACTCCACGTTGGTGAGACTCAGCCCGTGCGCGGGGGCGGTGGCAAAGCCGTTGCTGTGCCCGCGCTTGGTGGCCTGCAATAGCCCGGCAATCGCATCCGCGGGCAGCGACTCCACACTCATCGCAATACACACGCCCACCAGCGAGCGCACCATCGAGTGACAGAACGCATCCGCGGAGAGCTCGGCGATCAGGACGCCGTCGGTATCCCGACGCCAGCGAAAATCGGTGAGGTTGCGGATCGTGGTGGCCCCGACCCGGGGACGACAGAACCCGGCAAAGTCGTGCAGGCCCACCAGGCTCGCGGCCGTGCGGTCCAGCACCTCGAGGCTCAGCGGTCGCGGATACCAGAGGGTGGTGCGCCGGGACAGCGGATCCTTCCAGGCCTGAGCATCGGCAATCCGATAGCGATAGCTGCGCGAGAGGGCAGAGAAGCGGGCGTTGAATCCGGCGTCGACCACCCGAGCCGAGTGCAGCCAGACATCCGAGTGCAGTCCCAGGACGCCGTTAATCCGGCGCAGCAGCGCGTGGGCCACATCGGGTTCGGGGTTGCCGTCGGAGGTGCGCGCCCGGCGCATCCGCTCGACTCGTTCCGGGGTCAGATCCAGGTGTGCCACCTGGGCCTCGGCGTGCACACCCGCGTCGGTGCGACCGGCCACCGTCAGCCGAATCGGGTCACCCTGATACCCGAAGGTCTGGTGCGCGGCCGATTCGAGGACCTCCTGCACCGTGCGCAGACCGGGCTGCTTGGCCCAGCCGGCAAAGTCGGTGCCGTCATAGCCGAGGTCCAGACGAATGCGGGTGAATTCGGCGGGTATCGCGGAGGATGTGTCTTCTGATGTCACCCTGCGAGTTTACCGGCCAAATGCGCGACCGATTCGGCCCTGTCGGAGGGACCTGTCTACGCTGGAGGGAGATATGAGCAGCGCATCCACCGTTACCAGTACCCCAGCCACCTCGACGGCTGGGCGTTTTCACCTGCCCGGACTCGACGGGCTGCGGGCCATCGCCGTGATCCTGGTGATCGTGTATCACGCGGCCCCGGCCCTGGCACCCGGCGGGTTTATCGGGGTGGACATGTTCTTTGTGATCAGTGGTTTCCTGATCACCACGCTGCTGCTGCGCGAGCATGCCGGCACCGGACGGATTCGGCTGGGTCGCTTCTGGCTGCGGCGCGCACGCAGGCTCCTGCCCGCGCTGGTCCTCGTGGTGGGAACCGCCACCGCCCTCGCTCCCCTGATCCACGGGGATCTGCTGGTGGGCTTACGCACCCAGGTCCTTGGTGCGGCCACCTTCGCCTATAACTGGGTCGCCCTGGCCACCGGAAACGGCTACTTCGACACCACAACCCCCGAGCTGCTGCGGAATCTCTGGTCACTCTCGGTCGAGGAACAGTTCTACCTGATCTGGCCAATCCTGCTCCTCGCCCTGCTGCTGATCCGTCGCCCCTGGCTGCGCGTGGGTCTGCTGGCCGCGGGCACTCTCGCCGGGATGGGGTGGATGTGGATCCTGACGGCAGCGGGTGCAAATATCACCCGGATCTACTACGGCACCGACAGCCACAGCTTTGGCCTCCTCATCGGTGCCACCCTCGCGGCGGCCCTGGTTGCCCAGGCTCGTCAGCCCGTGCGTGTGCTCGAACGCCTCGAGCGCCCGAGCTGGCAGCGCGACCTGGTGGGCATCATCGCACTGTCCTGCATCGCGGTCGCCGTCTGGGGCCTGCGGGAGAGCGGTCACGCCACCTTCCGCTGGGGTCTGCCGGTGGTGTCGATCCTGGCCGTGGTGCTCGTGTGGTCAGCAATCAGCGGCGGTATCTGGTCCCGGGTGCTGGATATGGCACCGCTGCGCTATATCGGTGCGCGCTCCTACGGCCTTTACCTCTGGCACTGGCCGCTGCTGGTGCTGCTGATCGCCGCGTTCCCCGACCAGGCACCCACCGGTGCACCCTCGCCGTTGCTCGCCCTGGTGGCCATCGCGCTCACGATGGTCCTCGCCGTCCTCTCCTACCGCTTTGTGGAGAACCCGATTCGCAAGCTGGGATTCCTCCCCTACCTGCGCGCGTTGCACGCGCGTATCTGGCGATTCCCCCAGCCGCGCATCGTACTGGCTTCGCTGGTCACGGTTGCCGCGCTGGCGGCCGGCGTCGGGGTGTCCGGGCTGGTGTTTGCCCCGACGCAGGGGAGCGCCCAGCAGCTGATCGAGGAGGGGGCACAGAGCCTGAAAACCGGCTATCCGGGACCGATTGCCCCCAAACCCACGCTTGACCCCGAGGGCCTCGCGGACGGGTCGGAGATCAGCGCCATCGGGGACTCCGTCATGCTGGCCGCGGCCCCCGCACTCCAGGAGGCATTCCCCGGAATTGCCGTGGATGCGGCGGTCTCCCGCAACATGAATGCGGGACTGGACCTCATCCAGGAACAGGCCGCGGCCGGTCTCCTGCGCCCGGTTGTGGTGGTGGGGCTGGGCACCAATGCCACCATCAGTAGCGCGCAGCTTGATCGCCTCGCGGGGATCGTGGGTCCCAGCCGCCACCTGGTCCTGGTAAACGCCTACGCCCCCAGGCCCTGGATCGCCGGTGTCAACCAGAGCCTCGGCGACTATGTGGCGGGGCATCCCCGGGTGGGGCTGTCCGACTGGGCGAGCGCGATCGATCCGCAGGCCGGGGAGCTGCTTGCCTCCGACCGCATCCATCCGGGCAGCCGCGGCGGGGCACTCTATGCGGCGACCCTGCACACCACCCTCGAGAATCTGGCAAAATCCGACGGGCCACCCGAGGCACCGTCCTACCGACGCCACGAGCCCGCCCACGCCTAGCCCCGCAGACGTCTGGTCTGCCGTTACTGGGACTGCCGTTATCTGGCCCAGGCTTGTCTAGTACTCCCGAATAAAGACCGTGGTCTCCCCGACGCTGGCAAACCCCAGCCCCGCATACAGGGTGTTGGCACCGGTGGGGCTGGCCGAGTCGACCTCAAGAATCACCGAGGGCAGGTCCCCCTCGACCCCGGCGTTCAGCAGGTGGGTGAGCAGCGCGGGAGCCAGCCGGCGGCCGCGCCAGTCGCGAATCACCCCCACCAGCTCGATCAATGCGTCCTCGGCCGGTTCGGTCACCGTGCTCAAAGCAAACCCCACGACCCGCTCCTGTTTGCCCCCGTCATCATGGGCCAGGGCCACAAACGACAGATCTCCGCGGAAGTGGCCACCGCGCACCAGCCGGTTCCAGCGTTCCTTGGTGTTGGGCTGGGATCCCCAGTTGTCGCGGAAGGCATCGTTACGGGCGATCCGAGTGCGGTCGTAGAACTCCTCGGTGCAGTTGACGATCCGCACCCCCTCGGGCGGCGCGAGCGGTGTCACCGGCCGGTCCAGCGGGTGTCGCATCTCCTGGTAGTAGCGTTCGGGCACGAGCCCGTGCGTCCGAGCCAGCGCCTGCAGCGCCGGGTTCTGTGCATCCGCATAGAGCATGCTCCAGCCGGGGAGGCCCAGGTCATATTCGGCCAGCTGTTCGGCCGAACGCGCGAGCTGCCAGGCCAACACCTCGCCGCCGATCCCGCGCCCCCGCCAGAGCGGATGCACCGCCCCAAACAGATATGACTGCACCCGTGTCGCATGTCCGCCGGCAACCACACACAGCGCATGGGCCACGTACTCGCCGTTCTCGGCCAGGCCCACCAGGGTGTCCCGGGTGGGGTCCACATTCGAGGTTTCAAACGTTTCGGTGATCGCCGATCGGGGGCTGAGCCGCTCGGGACTATCAATCTCGTCGGCGGCCCGCTGGAGCCTCCAGATCGCGTCGATATCCTCGGGTCCTGCCGCGCGCCAGGTCACCACATCCGGGTGATTCGGCACCGGTACTGCGGGGCGCTCCGCCAGGCGGTCACGCAAACTCGGCTGTGAGCTCATGCCTTCAGGCTACGCTCGCCCCGGACGATTTACCAGGCCCCGAATGCGGTGTATCCGATCGTGCATCCGGGGATGGCACCTTCTTTATGTGCGCCTTATGGATCGCACGTGCAGGATCGGCCGATAGCCTCATATCAGCAGCTTTCCAGCGAAAGGTCAGAAGAATGCCCCTCCCCAGCGCCGCCGAACGCAAGATTCTTGGTCAGGAGATGACCCGGATGATGATGGCCTACCGCTTCGGTCTGGATGAGATCTCCACCAAGATCAAGATCCTGCGGGACGAGTTCACCTACGTCCACGAATACAACCCGATCGAGCACGTGAGCTCTCGGGTGAAGTCCCCGGCGAGCATCATCGAAAAGGCCAAGCGGCGGGGTATCGAGCACACGGTCGAGGCGCTGCGGCGGGAGGTACGCGACATCGCGGGCATCCGCATCACCTGTAGCTTCGTCCCCGACATTTACACCGTCGCGGACCTGATCACCAACCAGCAGGACGTAACCGTGATCGAGGTACGGGACTACATCAAAAACCCGAAGCCCAACGGCTACCAGAGCCTGCACGTGCTGGTGGAGGTTCCGGTGTTCCTGTCCGACCGGGTCGAATCGGTGCCGGTGGAGATTCAGATTCGCACGGTCGCGATGGACTTCTGGGCGAGCCTGGAGCACAAGATCTACTACAAGTTTGAAAAAGACGTCCCCGGTGACGTCCTGGCCGAGCTCAAGGAGGCCGCCGAAACCGCCGCCGCCCTGGACCGCAAGATGCTGCGGCTGCGCGAGCAGGTGCGCTACATCGATGCGGCCACGCCTTCGTTGCCCGAGCACACCTCGGCGCTGACCGAGGCCACGAACCTGAGCAAGCTCTTCTCGGGTCTGCTGGAGGAAACCTCCCGCGGCGAATAGCCCCTCCGTTAAAACGACGATGCCGCATCCCCGAAGGGATGCGGCATCGTCGTTTTAAGAAGCCGAAGACTACTTGGTCTCCTCGGCGGCGGCTTCCTCAGCCACAACCTCGGTGGTCTCCTCGGCGACCACGGGGGTCTCCTCGGCGACGACCTCGACGGTCTCCTCGGCTACCGGAGCGGCAGCCTTCTCGGCGGCCGGCTTGGCAGCCTTCTTCTTCGGGGTGACGGGCTCGAGAACGAGCTCGATCACTGCCATGGGGGCGTTGTCACCCTTGCGGTTCCCGATCTTGGTGATGCGAGTGTAACCACCGTTACGCTCCGCAACCTGCGGGGCGATCTCGGCGAACAGCTCGTGCACGATGCCCTTGTCGGTGATGACACCGAGCATACGACGGCGCGAAGCCAGGTCGCCACGCTTCGCGAAGGTCACGTAACGCTCTGCAACGGGCTGCAGACGCTTGGCCTTGGTGAAGGTGGTGGTGATGCGCTTGTGCTCGAAGAGCGCAGCGGCGAGGTTGTTGAGCAGCAGGCGCTCGTGAGCGGGACCGCCACCGAGGCGGGCGCCCTTGGAAGGCTTAGGCATGTTGAAACTCCAGTTAGAAAAAGGGTGACGTCGGCGAACCGACGGGAAGGTTAGTTAGCTACGTCGTCCTCGAAGCCCGAGTAGAAGTGGGCGCCATCGAACCCGGGAACCGAGTCCTTCAGGGACAGACCCATCTCAACGAGCTTGTCGCGTACCTCGTCAACCGACTTCTGACCGAAGTTGCGGATGTTCATCAGCTGGGTCTCGGACAGAGCAACCAGCTCCGAGACGGTGTTGATGCCTTCGCGCTTCAGGCAGTTGTAGGAACGGACCGACAGGTCCAGGTCCTCGATCGGAATCGACAGTTCGCTCGACAGGACAGCGTCAACCGGCGCGGGGCCGATCTCGATGCCCTCGGCTGCGGTGTTCAGCTCACGAGCCAGACCGAACAGCTCTACCAGGGTGGTGCCAGCCGAAGCGATGGCATCCCGGGGGGAGATGGCGGACTTGGTCTCCACGTCGACCACCAGGCGGTCGAAGTCGGTACGCTCACCGGCACGAGTTGCCTCGACGCGGTAGGTAACCTTCAGGACCGGCGAGTAGATCGAGTCGATCGGAATCTGACCGGCCTCGGAGAACTCGTTGCGGTTCTGACCGGCGGACACGTATCCACGGCCACGCTCGATGGTCAGCTCAAGTTCAAACTTGGCCTTCTCGTTCAGGGTCGCGATGACGAGCTCGGGGTTGTGAACCTCGACACCGGCCGGAGCCGAGATGTCGGCGGCGGTAACCTGACCGGCACCGGTCTTACGCAGGTAAGCGGTGATCGGCTCATCGTGCTCGCTCGAGACAACCAGACCCTTGATGTTCAGGATGATCTCAGTGACATCTTCCTTTACACCGGGGATGGTGCTGAACTCGTGCAGAACGCCGTCGAGGCGGACGCTGGTAACGGCGGCTCCGGGGATCGACGACAGCAGGGTGCGACGCAGGGAGTTACCCAGCGTGTAACCAAAACCGGGCTCGAGCGGCTCGATAACGAACCGGCTGCGGAACTCGGAAATGTTCTCTTCGGTGAGCGTCGGGCGCTGTGCAATAAGCACTATTGGTTCCTTTCGGCTAAGTGTCCGCTATATGACACTTGCGTGTGCGAGGTTTTGACGTACAGTGCTGAATCCGCGGCCGAGCGGTTCCGGAGAACCGCTCGGCCACAGCCCAGGGAAGGACTAAACGCGGCGACGCTTCGGCTGGCGGCAACCGTTGTGAGCCTGAGGGGTCACATCGTTGATCGAGCCAACCTCGAGGCCTGCGGCCTGAAGCGAACGGATGGCGGTTTCGCGACCCGAACCCGGGCCCTTCACGAACACGTCAACCTTCTTCATGCCGTGCTCCTGAGCCTGGCGCGCGGCCGACTCTGCTGCCAGCTGAGCGGCGAACGGGGTCGACTTACGCGAACCCTTGAAGCCAACTCCACCGGACGAAGCCCAGCTGATAACCGCACCGGTGGTGTCGGTGATCGAGACGATCGTGTTGTTGAAGGTCGACTTGATGTGGGCCTGGCCCACGGCGACGTTCTTCTTTTCCTTCTTGCGCGGCTTGCGTGCAGCCGACTTAGTTGATGCCATTGTGAATGATCTCCTTAGGTCCTATGAGGGCGCTGGCAGGGCCTAGCGAGCCTTCTTCTTGCCGGCAACGGTGCGCTTCGGACCCTTACGGGTACGTGCGTTGGTCTTGGTGCGCTGACCACGGACCGGCAGGCCGCGGCGGTGGCGCAGACCCTCGTAGGAACCGATCTCAACCTTGCGGCGGATGTCGGCGGCGACCTCACGGCGGAGGTCACCCTCTACCTTGAAGTTCTGTTCGATGTAGTCACGGAGAGCGACGAGCTGCTCGTCGGTCAGGTCCTTGACTCGGATGTTCAGGTCGATCTCGGTCGCTGCAAGAGTCTGCAGCGAACGGGTGTGACCGACACCATAGATGTACGTCAGTGCGATTTCCACGCGCTTATCGCGGGGAATGTCAACGCCGGCGAGACGTGCCATGTTGGCTTCTCCTAGGAGTAGTGCGGAGGTGTGGGGCAATTCCGGGGTCCCGGGCCTCCGACCCGGGGTGTCCCTTCCACGAGGGAAGTTCTTGGAAACGCCTATATATTCTGTTACTGCTGTGGCCACGCATAACCGAGGCCGGATGATCGGTAAACCGATCGAGCTTAATTAGCCCTGACGCTGCTTGTGACGCGGGTTCTCGCAGATGACCATAACGCGGCCGTTACGACGAATCACCTTGCACTTTTCGCAGATGGGCTTAACACTGGGGTTGACCTTCACGGCAACTCTCTTTCGCTGTCCTCGTACCCGGAAAATCCCGGGCCGTTACTTACAGCACCAATGAAAGTATCGGCGCTGGTCTGGCGGAAATAGGCACGCCGAAACGCACACAAAATACCAAGGGTCAACACTACGGCATTTTCGGGCGTTTCGCCACCCGGGCGTTTCGCGGTGTGGTAACGCTCAAGCGTTACGGAACAAAGTCCCTAGTCCGAGGCGGATTCCGCGTCCTCGTCGCGACCACCGTGCACGGCGCGCAGCTGGGTGGGGGTCTGATCCATGACCTGGTTCATGACCCGGCGCAGCTGATTGGCCCCGGCAAATCCCGAGCGGATCGCCACATCGTCGATCGACACGTCATCGAACCGGCGATCCATCAGCATCGAGACCGCATGCTCCAGCCGGCGCTTGCGAATCACGTTGGACACGTTCTCGCCGTAGTCGGAGTAGAGCCGCTGCAACGAACGCGGAGACATCCCATAGTGGGCGGCAATCGAGGAGACCGAAAGGTCGGGGCGGGTGAAGTGCGCCCCGATGTAGCCACGAACCACCGCGCGCTCCTCGGCCCGGCGGGTGACCACCGAGTCCTGGCTGGGCAGCGTGGCCACAAAGACCTCGTTGAGCATCTTGGTGATGGTGCGGCTCACCCGCAGCTCATCCACCGGTGCCAGCGGGAAGGCGGCCGGGCGCAGCAGCGCCTCGAAGAAGGATGCGGTGGCACCGTTGAAGAGCTCATCGCGGCGAATGTAGCGCATCTGCTTTTCCTGGGCCAGGCCCGCGGGAAAGAGGAGTTCTCGGTCCACGGTGATCGTGACATAGCGGGTGCGCTCGGGCAGGTGAATCTGGGTCGGCACGGTGTCAAAGCCGATGACCGCATCCCCGGGGGTCAGCACCACGTGCCGGCCACGCTGGTCAATTTCCAGCCGGCCCTCACGAACAAAGGTGAAACGCACCTTATCGGGGGCATCGTAGTGGTCGGTCGCCAGCGACACGTTGAGCGAGGTGGTGAGGATGCTCTGGATCCGGAAGTATCCGATTCGCGCAACCCGTGTCCGCAGGTCAAAGTGCTCGGCATCCGAGGTGGTAACCCCGTCCGAGGCCGCCAGCATCGCGACACCCTCGGGGCCAAAATAGGCGCGGTCCGAAATCGAATTATCGGCGGTGTGCGGGTTGAGTAGTCGTTTTCTTGCCTCGCTCATGAGATCTCCCGTCCGGCGATGTCTCGGAGTTCATCGCGCAGGCTGCGTGGCGCCGACTGAAACAGGCGCTGCAGCGAGCGGGTGGACATCCCGTAGTGTTCGGCGATATTCGCGACCGAGAACGAGGCGGTACCCCGCTGCGTAAAGGCGTATTCGAGGATGGCCTGACGCTGTTCTTCCAGCCGCTCCTCGGGGGTGCGCGCGGCCTCCACATAGCCGAGGTGCAGCTCAACCAGGAAGGAGTCGAAGACGCGGCAGAGCCGGGTGACCTGCTCGAGACCCAGGGGGTAGAGGCGCGCCTCAAAGAGCCCGAGGAAGAACCCGGCCATACCCGAGGGGAGCAGCGCCGGGGCCACCACCTTGCGCACCGCATGGGGAAACGAGATTCCCCCGGAGTCCAGGACATCGCGGTCCACCGCGACCGAGATGCCGCTTGCGGACTCGACGATCTCCGCCAGGTAGGGCTGCCACCCGATCACGATCGCGCTCTCCCCCGCGCCCAGCTCGACGGTACGGCCCGCCTGGGTCAACCGGAGCTTGCCGCTCAGGACATAGACAAAAAGCATCTTTTCGTGGGTGTCCGGCGTGGCCGGACGATGCAGGAGAACCGGGGTCACCGCAAACCGGCGAAACAGATATCCGCCGATGCGTACCGAGTCCTGCGAGAACACAAAGTCCTCGGGGCGTTGCCCCTCCACCAGCTGCATACCGGACGAGTGCGGAACGCTCTCAAATCCCAAGTAGCGATGGTGCTGCAGCTGATTAGAGCCGCGTGTACCTAAATTCCAGATCTCCGTGCTGTCGGACATCTTTTCTCCCCCCTAACCGGATCGTGACCCGGCTAGCCCCCAGACTAGCGTTATGAAAACGGGTGACACCAGCCCCCGCTGGTGTCACCCGATAAATCCGTACTACTTGTAGCGGTAGACGATCCGCCCACGCGTCAGGTCGTAGGGCGTCAGCTCTACGATCACGCGGTCTTCGGGCAGGATGCGAATGTAGTGCTGACGCATTTTGCCACTGATCGTGGCCAGGACCTTGTGTCCGTTGGTCAGTTCCACTCGAAACATCGCGTTGGGGAGGGCCTCTACAACCTGGCCCTCGATCTCGATGACGCCGTCTTTCTTGGCCATAGCCTCACTGTCACTCAGTATCGAAGTCCGATCGGCTCGTTCTGAGCCAGCGGGGCACTCATGCGCCCAAATCGGGGCACGCCGAAAGCGCACCAAGAAACAAGAATATGTCATTACGCGACGATGCGCCACCGCGCGTTATCATGCCGCCCCATAATCGGGGCGGAATTGCCTAGTGCGTACGCGCCAACAGGGCGTGCACCAGAGACTCATTCAACTCGGGCTGCTGGGTCACGGGCTGACCATCCAGGGTCCGAATCGGGGCCGCCATGCGCACACTCGACAGCAGCCAGGCACCGTCGACCGAGCCCAGCGACACCGCCGGAATCTGACGATACACGCAGGTGTAGCCCTGGGTGCGCAGCCACTCGAAAGCGGCATCCACGGTGGTGCCGGCAAGAATGGCCTCATCCCGCGGGGGCGAAACAAACTCCCCATCGGTGTACACCAGCAGCGAGGAGGTCGGCCCCTCGAGCGCCAGGCCCTCGGTTGAAATGAACAGTACGTCATCCGCGCCACGGGATGCGGCCTCACGCAGGGCCGCCATGTTGATCGCGTAGGACAGGGTCTTGGCGCCGGCCAGCAGCCACGGGGTTCGCTCGCTCGCGTGCACTGACAGACCGCGCTCCAGGCTCACCACGGCAAGCCCAGAGTGACGCTCGGGCAGGTCTGCGGGGGTCTCATCGGCGGCCAGCCAGGCGCTCGGCCCCTCCCCCGGTACACCGCGGGTCAGGCTCAGCCGGAGCGACCCGGTGCCGGTCTCGGGCAGAGTGTCGGCGGCGATGGCCAGGGCCGCCCGCCACTGGTCCAGGTGGGGTGCGGGCAGGTCAAGCAGACGGGCCGAGCGTGCCAGCCGGTTGAGGTGCGCGGTCTCTGCCTGGATCGAACGATTCACCACACCAAAGGTTTCAAAGATGCCATCCCCACGCACGATCCCCGCGTCCCGCAAGGAAACCACGGCCTCGGCCGCGGGACGAACGGTCTGGGCGAACCCGCCCTCGGGTTCGGGTGCATCGGCGGCCAGGGGCGAAAGAAAGAACACTGCGCTCATGCATTCACCATAAACCCGCCGCCTGCGCCGCGCACACAAAAACCCGGCCTCTTTCGAGGCCGGGTTGAGGCAAACGCTAACGAATCGGCGTCGGGGTGATCCCGAAGGGAGCGAGGCCCGCGGCCCCACCGTCCTCGGCGGTCAACACCCAGATACCGTCCCGGTGCACGGCCACGCTGTGCTCCCAGTGGGCGGCAGGCTCGCCATCGGCGGTGGTCACCGTCCACTCATCGTCCTGGATGATGGTGTCGATCTTTCCCCGCACCACCATGGGCTCGATCGCGACCACGAGCCCGGGGCGAACCTCAGGGCCCTTCTCGCGCACCCGATAGTTGAAGACGGGCGGATCCTCATGCATGTCGCGGCCGATGCCGTGCCCCACAAAGTCTTCGAGGATCCCGTAGTCGTGTCCGCCGCCCTGTGCGACGATGTGGTCCTCGATCGCGGCCCCCACCTCGTTCAGGTGCCTGGCCGAGGCCAAACGGGCGATACCGGCCCACAGGGAGCCCTCGGTGACGTCATTCAGGCGGCGACGCAGGGCCACCAGCTCGGGATCGGCGAAATTGTCCAGAACGGTGGTGAAGGCCGAATCGCCGTTCCAGCCGTCGAGGATCGCACCGGAGTCGATCGAGAGAATGTCTCCGGGCTCAAGCGGGCGATCATTCGGGATGCCGTGCACCACGTCGGCGTTCACCGATGCGCACACGGTATGCCGATAGCCCGGCACCAGCTTGAAGTTCGACGCACCGCCGGCCGCGATGATTGCGGCTTCGGCGATAGCGTCGAGCTCCAGCGTGGTGATGCCGGGCCGGATGGCCTCGCGCACGGCCGCAAGCGATGCGGCCGTGGCGAGACCCGGGGCGACCATCCGGCGCATCTGCTCCGGGGTCTTATAGATTTTTTTCTTGCGGAAGATCACGAACTACGCCGCGAGCAGGTCGCGCTCGCGCAGAACGTCGGTGATCCGTGCCAGCACATCGGCAATCGAACCGACGCCGTCGACCTCGGCGACGATACCGCGCTCGCGGTACACGTCGAGGATCGGGGTGGTCTGCTCCTCGTAGATCTTCAGGCGGTGGCTGATGACCTCTTCGGTGTCGTCGCTGCGGCCCTGCTCGATGGCGCGAGCCACCAGGCGGGTGATGCTCTCCTCACGGGGAACAACCAGCTCCACAACCAGGTCCAGGGCCTCACCGCGGGCGCTGAGGAACGCGTCCAGGTCGGCAACCTGAACCAGGTTGCGCGGGTAGCCGTCCAGCAGGAACCCAGCGGCGGCGTCCTCCTGGGACAGACGGTCGCGCACGACCTCGCCGGTCAGGGCGTCGTCCACCAGGTTGCCGGCTTCGATAACTGCCTTGATCTTGAGACCCAGTTCGGTCTCGCCACCAATGTTTGCCCGGAACATGTCGCCGGTGGAGATGGCGGGGATGTTCAGGAGACCGGCGATTTCGACACCCTGGGTGCCCTTGCCCGATCCCTGCGGACCAACAATGAGGAGACGGCTCAACGGAGTAACCCTTCGTAGTGACGCTGCTGCAGCTGCGAGTCGATCTGCTTGACCGTCTCCAGACCCACACCAACGATGATCAGAATCGAGGCGCCACCGAACGGGAAGTTCGCGTTGGCACCAACCAGGCCGAGCGCGATCAGCGGGATCAGCGCGATCAGACCCAGGTAAACCGAACCGGGCAGCGTCACGCGGGTGAGCACGTAGTCCAGGTATTCGGCGGTGGGGCGGCCGGCACGGATGCCGGGGATGAAGCCCCCGTAGCGCTTCATGTTGTCGGCTACCTCTTCGGGGTTGAACGTAATGGCAACGTAGAAGTAGGTGAACCCAACGATGAGCATGAAGTAGAGAAGCATGTAGAGCGGGTGATCGCCCTTGGTGAGGTAATCGTTGATCCAGGTGACCCAGGCGGCGGGATCCTGACCGGCGGCGGGCTGGTTGAACTGCGCCAGCAGGGCGGGCAGGTACAGCAGCGACGAGGCGAAGATCACGGGGACCACACCGGCCATGTTGACCTTGATCGGGATATAGGTGTTGTTACCACCGTAGGTACGGCGACCCACCATGCGCTTGGCGTACTGCACCGGAATCCGGCGCTGGGACTGCTCCACGAACACAACCAGGGCCATGATGACGATACCCACGGCGATCACCATGAAGAAGATCTCCGGACCCTTGGCGGACCAGATCGAACCCATGGCGGCGGGGAAGGTGGCCGAGATCGAGGTGAAGATCAGCAGCGACATACCGTTACCGATACCGCGCTCGGTGATCAGCTCACCCATCCACATGATCAAACCGGTACCGGCGGTCATGGTGATGACCATCAGCAGTACCGCGTACCAGGTGTCGGTGGTCAGCAGGTTCTCACAGGCGGGCACACCGGTGTTACCAAACAGTGCACCGGTACGAGCCACGGTGATCAGGGTGGTGGACTGCAGCACACCCAGGAAGATCGTCAGGTAACGGGTGTACTGGGTCAGCTTGGCCTGACCGGTCTGGCCCTCCTTGTAGAGGGTTTCGAAGTGCGGAATAACCACGCGCAGCAGCTGGGTGATGATCGACGCGGTGATGTAGGGCATGATACCCAGCGCGAAGATCGAGAGCTGCAGCAGAGCACCACCCGAGAACAGGTTGATCAGCTCATACGCACCCGAGGTGGTCTGGTCCGATACCAGACAGGCCTGGACGTTTTTGAAGTCGACAAACGGCGCCGGAATGAACGAACCCAGTCGGTAGATCGCGATGATCCCGAGCGTGAATCCGATCTTGCGGCGAAGATCGGGAGTGCGGAAAATCCGCGCGACGGCACTAAACAAAAAACAGCCTCCTGGTTGCGTGCCTCACGGCGCGAACTCTGCTTACCTGCTGATGGACCCTACGAAAAAGGGCCCGATAATCGAATCTACTCGATTATCGGACCCAATTCGCAATTTCGGACCGAAATCCGCTCAATTTAAGCGGAATTCATCTGCCGAACTTAGTTAACCGAACCGCCTGCGGCGACGACCTTCTCCTGGGCCGAGCCCGAGATCTTGTCGACGGTGATGTTCAGCTTCACGGCGATCTCGCCGTTGCCCAGAACCTTCACCAGCTCGTTCTTGCGGACTGCGCCCTTTTCCACGAGGTCAGCAACGGTTACGTCGCCACCCTTGGGGTAGAGCTCAGCCAGGGTCGACAGGTTAACAACCTGGTACTCGACCCGGAACGGGTTCTTGAAACCACGCAGCTTCGGTGCGCGCATGTGCAGCGGGAGCTGCCCACCGGCGAAGCCGGGGCGTACCTGGTAGCGTGCCTTGGTTCCCTTGGTACCACGGCCCGCGGTCTTACCCTTGGAGCCCTCACCACGACCCACGCGGGTCTTGGCCTTCTTGGCACCCTCGGCGGGACGCAGGTGGTGAACCTTGAGGACCTGGGGACGCGCAGCGGTCTCCTCGGTCTTCTTCTCAGCTGCCTTGGCGGCCGGCTTCTTGGCGGCGGTTGCCTTAGCAGCCGGTGCCTTCTTCGCGGCGGGTGCCTTAGCGGCAGTCTTCTTCTCGTCGGCTACAGCCTTTTCCTCAGCCATTAGTCGACCTCCTCAACCTTCACGAGGTGAGCAACAGTGTTTACGTAGCCGCGGTTCTGCTTGTTGTCCTCGCGGATAACAACGGCACCGATGCGACGCAGACCCAGCGAACGCAGGGTGTCGCGCTGGTACTGCTTCTCACTAATTTTGGACTTGATCTGAGTGATCTTCAGCTTGGCCATTAGGCACCTACCTTAGCGGCGGCAGCGGCGGCTGCGGCGCGAGCCTCAACCTGCAGCAGCTTCGCCGGAGCGATCTCGTCATACGACTTGCCACGACGAGCTGCAACAGCGCGGGGCTCTTCCAGCTGCTTCAGAGCGGCAACGGTCGCGTGAACGATGTTGATGGTGTTGCTGGAACCCAGCGACTTCGAGAGAACGTCGTGGATACCGGCGCACTCGAGTACGGCGCGAACCGGACCACCGGCGATAACACCGGTACCGGCAGCGGCCGGACGCAGCAGGACAACGCCGGCTGCGGCCTCACCCTGGACGGGGTGGGGGATGGACGAACCAACGCGCGGGACGCGGAAGAAGTTCTTCTTCGCCTCCTCGACACCCTTGGAAATAGCGAGGGGAACTTCCTTCGCCTTTCCGTAGCCAACGCCTACCAGGCCGTTGCCGTCACCGACAACTACGAGAGCGGTGAAGCTAAAGCGACGACCACCCTTCACAACCTTGGACACGCGGTTGATGGTAACAACGCGCTCCAGGAACTGGCTCTTCTCGGCGTCACGGCTGTTGCGGTCGCGGCCCTGGCCACGCTCGCGTCCACCCTGACCGCCACGGCGGTTGTTGTCGCGGCCGTTGCCACGACCCGACTGGTCGGTGCCGGCAGCGGTCTCAACCGGCTTCTCGGCGACGGCTTCTTCAGTAGCCACGGTCTGCTCCTTGCTTGCCTCGGTCACAGGTTCAACCCACCCTCACGAGCTCCATCGGCGATCGCTGCGACACGACCGGCGTAGCGGTTACCGCCACGGTCAAATACAACTTCTTCGATGCCGGCGGCCTTGGCACGCTCAGCAACCAGCTCACCAATCTTGCGAGCCTTAGCGGACTTGTCGCCCTCGAAGGTACGCAGGTCGGCTTCCATGGTGGAGGCCGAGGCCACGGTGTGGCCCTTGCTGTCGTCGATGACCTGAACGAACACGTGACGTGCCGAACGGGTAACGACCAGGCGCGGACGCAGCTCGGTGCCGACGACCTTCTTGCGCAGACGAGTGTGGCGACGCTTACGAGCGGCCGACTTTGACTTTACAGCCATGGTTACTTACCAGCCTTTCCGGCCTTGCGGCGTACGATCTCGCCGGCGTAACGCACACCCTTACCCTTGTAGGGCTCAGGCTTGCGGATCTTGCGAATGTTGGCGGCAACCTCACCGACGGCCTGCTTGTCGATGCCGGCCACGGTGACCTTGTTGTTGCCCTCAACGGAGAAGGTGATGCCGGCCGGGGGCTCGACAACAACCGGGTGCGAGAAGCCGAGAGCGAACTCCAGGTTCGCGCCCTTCAGTGCAACACGGTAACCGGTACCAACGACCTCAAGGCCCTTGGTGTAACCATCGGTCACACCGATGATCTGGTTGTTGATCAGGGTACGGGTCAGACCGTGCAGCGAACGCGAGTCGCGCTCGTCGTTCGGACGGGTAACCAGAACCTGGTTCTCCTCGAGTGCAACCTCAATCGGGCTGGCAACTACGAGGCTCAGCTCACCCTTGGGTCCCTTAACCGCGACGTTCTGGCCGTCGACGGCTACGGTGACACCCGCGGGGATCTGGATGGGAAGTCTTCCAATACGCGACATGTCGGATTACCACACGTAGGCGAGAACTTCTCCGCCCACGCCCTTCTTCTCGGCCTCACGGTCGGTCAGCAGACCGGAGGAGGTGGACAGGATGGCAACACCGAGGCCGCCAAGAACCTGAGGAATTTCGGTGGACTTTGCGTATACGCGCAGGCCCGGCTTCGAAACTCGCTTGATGCCGACGATCGAACGCTCACGGTTGGGGCCGTACTTGAGGTCGAGGGACAGAGTCTCACCCACGCGGGCAGCCTCCACCTTCCAACCAGCAATGTAACCCTCGCGCTCGAGGATGGATGCGATGTTCTTCTTGAGCTTGCTGCTCGGCATCGACACGGAGTCGTGGTGTGCCGAGTTGGCATTGCGCAGTCTGGTCAGCAGGTCTGCGACCGGATCTGTCATTGTCATGTTTAATTTTCCTTTAAACACCAGGTTTCGACTGCCGTTACACGACAGGCGACCTGTGGTGGGAGGGTGCCGCGGCTGCGAGCACCCTAAGTACCGCCCGAAAACGGGCGCGGTGCATACTCTACAGCATGAACCGCGCCCGCGTTCAATCGAACGGAATTAGTTCCCGGACTTGAACGGGAAGCCGAGCGCCTTGAGCAGCGCGCGACCCTCGTCATCGGTCTTGGCGGTGGTCACGACGGTGATGTCGAAACCGCGCACGCGATCGATCTTGTCCTGGTCGATTTCGTGGAACACACTCTGCTCGGTCAGACCGAAGGTGTAGTTACCGTTTCCATCGAACTGCTTGTCGCTCAGGCCGCGGAAGTCCCGGATACGGGGCAGGGCCAGGTTGACGAGGCGGTCCAGGAACTCCCAGGCACGGTCTCCACGCATGGTGACGTGGGCGCCGATGGCCTGACCCTCACGCAGCTTGAACTGTGCGATGGACTTACGGGCCAGGGTGACCTGGGGCTTCTGTCCGGTGATCTTGATGAGGTCTGCGATAGCACCCTCGATCACCTTCGAGTCACGAGCGGCTTCACCGACACCGGTGTTCACGACAACCTTAACGATTCCCGGAATCTGGTGAACGTTGGCGAAGCCAAACTCTTCCTTCAGTGCCGGAGCGATCTCGCTACGGTACTTCTGCTTCAGGCGCGGCTGGATCTTGCCAGCCGACGCGGCAGCGGTGTCAGTCATTAGAGATCCTTACCAGACTTCTTGGCGTAGCGAACGCGGACAGTCTTCTTGACGCCGTCCTTCACTACCTCTTCGTTACGGTGTCCGACGCGGGTCGGCTTCTTCGACTCGGGGTCAACCAGGGCCACATTGGAGATGTGGATGGCTGCCTCGACGGTCTCGATGCCACCGGTCTTGGTGCCGCGCTGGGTCTGGCCCTGACGCACGTGCTTGGTGACGTAGTTTACGCCCTCAACCACGACGCGGTTGGTCTCGTTGTTAACCGAGAGAACCTTGCCCTGCTTGCCGCGGTCGCCGCCGCGGGCCTGGGTAGCACCGGTGATGACCTGAACCAGGTCACCCTTCTTGATGTTCGCCATAGTTACAGCACCTCCGGAGCCAGCGAGATGATCTTCATGAACTTCTTGTCGCGAAGCTCGCGACCAACCGGTCCGAAGATACGGGTTCCACGGGGCTCGCCGTCAGCCTTGAGGATAACGGCAGCGTTCTCGTCGAACTTGATGTAGGAACCGTCGGGACGACGGGTTTCCTTCTTGGTGCGAACGATGACGGCCTTGACGACGTCACCCTTCTTGACGTTTCCACCGGGGATTGCGTCCTTGACGGTTGCAACGATGGTGTCGCCGAGACCGGCGTAACGACGGCCGGAGCCACCGAGAACGCGGATCGTGAGCAGCTCCTTGGCGCCGGTGTTATCGGCAACCTTGAGTCGTGATTCCTGCTGAAGCACTATTTACTCCTTTACAAAGTAGGCCCGAAGGACTACTTGGCCTTCTCGAGGATCTCGACCAGGCGCCAGTGCTTGGTAGCACTCAGCGGCCGAGTCTCGGCGATCAGAACGTGGTCACCGATACCGGCGGTGTTCTGCTCGTCGTGAGCCTTGATCTTCGAGGTACGGCGGATGATCTTGCCGTAGAGAGCGTGCTTGACGCGGTCCTCAACCTCGATGACGATGGTCTTGTCCATCTTGTTGCTGACAACGTAGCCACGACGGGTCTTACGGTAACCGCGAGCGGTCTCCGTGACGTCGGCTGCGGCCGCGTTTTCCTTAGCGGTAGCCATGCCTAGGCCTCCTTCGTGTCGGCGACCTCGGCCTCAGCGGCCTCGGTCTTCTTGCTCTTCTTGGCGGCAGCCTTCTTGGGGGCAGCCTCCACCGGAGCCGGAGTGGCCCGAATACCCAGCTCGCGCTCGCGGATCACCGTGTAAATACGGGCGATGTCGCGACGCACGGCGCGCAGGCGTCCATGGGTCTCCAGCTGACCGGTAGCGGACTGGAAGCGCAGGTTGAAGAGTTCTTCCTTTGCCTTCCGCAGCTCGTCTACCAGTCGTTCGTTTTCAAAAGTGTCGAGCTCGCTCGGGGTGAGCTCCTTGGAACCGATCGCCATTATGCGTCGCCCTCCTCGCGCTTGATGATGCGTGCCTTGAGGGGCAGCTTGTGGATTGCACGGGTGAGTGCCTCGCGGGCCAGGGTCTCGGGGACTCCAGCAACCTCGAAGAGCACGCGGCCCGGCTTGACGTTGGCGACCCACCACTCGGGCGAACCCTTACCGGAACCCATGCGGGTTTCGGCGGGCTTCTTGGTCAGCGGACGGTCGGGGTAGATGTTGATCCACACCTTTCCACCACGCTTGATGTGACGGGTCATGGCGATACGAGCGGACTCGATCTGACGGTTGGTCACGTAAGCGGGGGTCAGAGCCTGGATGCCATACTCGCCGAAGCTTACGGTGGTGCCACCGGTAGCGTGACCGGTCCGGTGCGGACGGTGCTGCTTACGGTGCTTTACACGACGGGGAATCAACATTAGGCGCTAGCTCCTTCTGCCACCGGCGCCTCAGCAGCGCGCGGGGCGCGACGGGGCCGGTCGTTACGCTCGTTGCGGCCCTTGGTGTTGGCCTGCTCGCGAGCGAGTTCCTTGTTGGTGATGTCACCCTTGTAGATCCAGACCTTAACGCCGATCCGACCAAAGGTGGTCTTGGCCTCGTAGAAGCCGTAGTCGATGTTCGCACGAAGGGTGTGCAGCGGCACGCGACCCTCGCGGTAGAACTCCGAACGGCTCATCTCGGCGCCGCCCAGACGACCCGACACCTGGATGCGAACACCCTTGGCGCCGGCGCGCTGTGCGCCCTGCAGGCCCTTACGCATTGCGCGGCGGAAGGCCACACGTGCGGTGAGCTGCTCAGCGATACCCTGAGCAACCAGCTGAGCGTCGGCCTCGGGGTTCTTGACCTCGAGGATGTTCAGCTGGATCTGCTTGCCGGTGAGCTTCTCCAGGTCGGCGCGGATGCGCTCGGCCTCGGCTCCACGGCGACCGATGACGATACCCGGACGTGCGGTGTGGATGTCCACCCGTACACGGTCGCGAGTGCGCTCGATCTCAATCTTCGAAACGCCTGCGCGGTCGAGGGAGGTCTGCAGCGAGCTGCGGATCTTCACGTCCTCGGCTACGTAGTCGGCGTAACGCTGGCCCGGCTTGGTGCTGTCGGCAAACCAACGCGACACGTGGTCGGTGGTGATGCCCAGGCGGAAGCCGTAAGGGTTTACTTTCTGACCCATTACTTCGTACCCTCCTCAGGAGTGGCGAGCACAACAGTGATGTGGCTGGTGCGCTTCTTGATCTGGAAAGCGCGACCCTGAGCACGAGGCTGGAAACGCTTGAGCGTGGTCCCCTCGTCTACATATGCGCTCTTGATGTACAGGTCGGCCTCGTCCAGGAACAGGTTGTCCTTGTCGGCCTTCACCCGGGCGTTAGCCATGGCGGATGCGACGAGCTTGTAAATCGGCTCGGATGCACCCTGCTGTGCGAACTTCAGGATAGCGAGGGCCTCAACGGCCTGCTTTCCACGCACCAGGTTGATAACGCGACGGGCCTTCATGGGGGTGACGCGGATGTGTCGCACGCGTGCGATTGACTCCACCATTATTTCCTCCTAATCGTCGCCGCCTTAGCGGCGACGGCCCTTCTTGTCGTCCTTCACGTGACCGCGGAAGGTACGAGTCGGGGCGAACTCGCCCAGCTTGTGACCGACCATGGTCTCGGTGACGAACACCGGGATGTGCTTGCGACCGTCGTGTACCGCGATGGTGTGACCCAGCATGGCGGGAACGATCATCGAACGGCGCGACCAGGTCTTGATCACGTTCTGGCTCTTGGCCTCGTTCTGCTTGACGACCTTGCGAAGCAGGTGATCGTCAACGAAGGGGCCCTTCTTAAGACTGCGTGGCATCTTCTACGTCCTCTACTTACGCTTCTTACCGACGGTACGGCGACGAACAATGAGCTTGTCGCTTTCCTTGTTGGGGCGACGGGTACGGCCTTCCTTCTGGCCCCAGGGGGACACAGGGTGACGACCACCGGAGGTCTTACCCTCACCACCACCGTGCGGGTGGTCAACCGGGTTCATGGCAACACCACGGACGGTCGGACGGATACCGCGCCAGCGGTTACGTCCAGCCTTACCCCAGTTGATGTTCGACTGCTCGGCGTTTCCGACCTCACCAATGGTGGCGCGGCAGCGAGCGTCAACGTTGCGGATTTCACCCGAGGGCAGACGCAGCTGCACGTAGGGGCCATCCTTGGCGACGAGACGAACCGAAGCACCAGCGGAGCGAGCCATCTTGGCGCCGCCACCGGGGCGGAGCTCAATGTTGTGGATCACGGTACCGGTGGGGATGTTCTTCATCGGCAGGTTGTTACCGGGCTTGATGTCAGCGCCGGCACCCGACTCGACGATGTCGCCCTGCTTCAGCTTGTCCGGAGCGATGATGTAACGCTTGGTTCCGTCAACGAAGTGCAGCAGCGCGATACGTGCGGTGCGGTTGGGGTCGTACTCGATGTGAGCGACGCGAGCGTTCACGCCGTCCTTGTCGTTACGACGGAAGTCGATCACGCGGTACTGGCGCTTGTGGCCACCACCGATGTGACGGGTCGTGATGCGACCCTGGTTGTTACGTCCACCGGTCTTCGACAGGGGGCGCAGCAGCGACTTTTCGGGGGTCGAACGGGTGATTTCGGCGAAGTCCGAAACGCTCGATCCACGACGACCCGGGGTCGTCGGCTTGTACTTGCGAATAGCCATAATTATTCCTTATGCTCCCTAGCCGACAGCGGTGAAGATGTCGATGGAACCGGACTTGAGCGTGACGATCGCGCGCTTGGTGTCCTTGCGCTTGCCCAGACCGAAGCGGGTACGACGAGTCTTACCCTTACGGTTCAGGGTCGAGATCGATGCAACCTGCACATCGAAGATCTTCTCGATCGCGAGCTTGATCTCGGTCTTGTTCGAACGGGGGTCAACCTCGAAGGTGTACTTGCCCTCGTCGATCAGAGCGTAGCTCTTCTCGGAGACAACCGGAGCCAGAATGACGTCGCGGGGGTCCTTGTTTACGATGATGCTCATGCGGAGACCTCCTCGGTCACCTCGGCCGACGAAGCCACGGACTTAGCCGACTTGCCTGCCACCGGACCGGCGACGAAAGCGTCGAAGGCACCCTTGGTGAAAACGATGTCGTCGGAGACGAGCACGTCGTAGGCGTTCAGCTGATCCGGGTGGATCACGTGGACCTCGGGGATGTTGCGAACGGACAGAGCGCCGACCTCGTCGTTGCGCTCAATAACGATGAGCACGTGACGCGAGGAAGCAATGGTGTCCAGGTAGGTAGCGGCGACCTTGGTCGACGGGGTCTCGCTCAGTGCGAGGGTCGACACAACGTGCAGACGCTCACCGCGGGCCCGGTCGGACAGTGCACCGCGCAGGGCGGCAGCAATCATCTTCTTGGGGGTGCGCTGTGCGTAGTCACGCGGGGTCGGTCCGTGGACGATTCCACCGCCAACCATCTGAGGAGCACGGATCGAGCCCTGACGAGCGCGACCGGTTCCCTTCTGCTTGAACGGCTTGCGGCCGGCGCCGGAGCGCTCTCCGCGGGTCTTGGTGCTGTGGGTACCCTGACGTGCGGCAGCAAGCTGCGCGACGACGACCTGGTGAATCAGCGGGACGTTGGTAACGACGTCGAAGATCTCGGCGGGAAGCTCTACAGCCTCTGCCTTCTTGCCCTTCGCGTCCAGAACGTCAATCTTGGTAGCCATGGAAATTAGGCTCCCTTCACGGCGGTGCGGACGAATACGAGACGACCACGCGCACCGGGAACCGCGCCCTTAACGAGCAGGAGACCCTTCTCGGCGTCGATGGCGTGGACGTGCAGGTTCAGAACCGTAACACGCTCACCACCCATCCGGCCGGCCATGCGCTGGCCCTTGAAAACGCGACCCGGGGTGGACGCGCCACCGATCGAACCGGGCTTACGGTGGTTGCGGTGGGCACCGTGCGATGCCGGAGCGCCGCCGAAGCCGTGGCGCTTCATCACACCGGCGAAACCCTTACCCTTAGAGGTTCCAACGACGTCGACCTTCTGGCCGGCCTCGAAGGTTGCCTCAACGGTGAGCTCCTGGCCGAGAGCGTACTCAGCGGCGTCAGCGGTGCGCACCTCGGTGAGGTGACGGCGCGGGGTAACCCCGGCCTTCTCGAAGTGACCTGCGTCGGGCTTGTTCACCTTGCGCGGGTCGATCTGACCGGCAGCGATCTGCACGGCAGCGTATCCATCTACCTCGAGGTTGCGCACCTGGGTGACAACGTTCGGAGCGATTTCGATAACGGTAACGGGTACGAGCTTGTTGTTCTCGTCCCACACCTGAGTCATGCCGAGCTTGGTGCCGAGCAGACCCTTAACGGTCTTGTTCTGCGTAACCATGATTGCCCCTACAGCTTGATCTCGATGTTGACGTCCGCCGGCAGGTCGAGACGCATCAGCGAATCAACGGCCTTGGGGGTCGGGTCGACAATGTCAATCAGACGCTTGTGGGTGCGCATTTCAAAGTGCTCCCGGCTGTCCTTGTACTTGTGGGGAGAACGGATTACACAAACCACGTTCTTCTCGGTCGGCAGCGGCACGGGGCCAACTACGGTTGCGCCGGCACGGGTGACCGTGTCAACGATCTTGCGTGCCGAGGAGTCGATGACCTCGTGGTCATACGACTTAAGTCGAATGCGGATCTTCTGTCCCGCCATTAGTGACTCTCATTCTGTCTTGCGTCTTACGGTCTCCCGCATTGGACGCGCTTCATCACGGCTAGAGCTTTGCAGCTCCCCCGTGGGGTACTCCTAGGTGTCGCACCACTATTTCGCTATCAACGTGACCTACCGCGCGGCTTCGGTTTCCCGGTTCCGACGATGGGTTCCCCACCCCTGATTTTCGGCCGGCACCGAGGTGCCACCTGTTCGAGGAGTGGAGATTATGTTGTGTCTACCCGGACGTGGCCCGCGGCGTATGATTACTCACAATCCACAGACACGATCGGCCGGTTATTTCCCCGGACACAGCTGTGCCCCAAGAAAAAGTCGAACCTCTCGATTCTGGCAGAGACGGGCGCTTTATGCAACCCGCGCGTGTCGGATTGTCAGCCTTGATTTCATGCGGCAGAACGGGGCGCCCGCCCTTACAACACGCCCGGGATGCAAATACCTCCTCCGAGGCCTCCCCCGAACACAAAAATTCGGGGCTCGATGCGTGTGCATCGAACCCCGAATTCGGTGGTTTGGGCGGCGTGCTACTCGTTGCCGATGTGCTTGTCCGCGGCGTCGCGGGCCGACTGCACCTGGTCGGCAAACTTGCCGCCGGTGACCTTATTGGCCAGGTCCGAGGCGCCGTCCAGCACCTTGTCACTGATCTCCTCGGCCTTTTCGCTGTGGATCGCATCGTTAATCGCCGCCGCGTTGTCGCCAACGAGGCCCTTGGCCTTGTTCACCAGATCATCCAGTCCCATTGCACTTCCCCTTATATTCGCGAGCAGCCGCGAAAGTGGCGGCGTGCGATTATTCTCGCGCGCACCCGCTCGACACACAACCGCTCCACTGGCCCCCGTTCGGGGCTGCCTGCTGCGGCACCGCGAGGCTCGGCCCCGACTCATCCATCACTCCTGGCTCGATCCCGGCGCGCGCCACGCGCACGAAGGTTGGTGATAAACCGCCCCAGGGTGCTCCCATACGGATCACTTTCAAGAAGATAGGTCCAAATGGAAGGGTCGGTCGCGGGCGAGCCTGAGTACGTTGTTGCGTATCCATCCGAGATGTCGGAGTCGGCCCATCTGGCCCTGTCCCGCACAGACTTCCAATATCGCTCAAACATGCCGCCGAGGATGAGGTTGTATTGTGCGAGCGGGCTTTTCCCTTCCAAGGCGAAAAGATGTGCGCTATCTCGGATAACACTCACCTCCGCCAAATACGCACTCCACTCAAGATCGAGGCACCGCAGGAGAACGCGCGGATCGACAGGGTCATGTGTGAAATGCTCTGAGCTGTGTGCTGCGGTCCGGGACATGTATCGATCAAATGCCTCGCAACGCCCCAGCAAAAGTTCCTCGCGAACCAGCAGGATCACGGCTCTCTGCTCGGCCAAGAGTCGTCCATATGCGATCACATCTCGATGCCGGTCGAGATGCCGATACTCGCTGGCACGTTGCGCCGCGACTATCGCGGCTCGGCCCGCGCGTCCGCCCGCCGATTCCCGATCAACCTCGGCTCGGGACAAGAGGCTCTTCGGTGCAAAAGCTTGAACCTGCGGATCTTCCAGGCTCAGTATTGACCGGGTACATCCAGCGTCCCCTCGCCGTCCGGCACGCCCACGGAGTTGAGCATCGATCCGTCGTGATTGATATCGGGTCAATGCGATGACCAGCAAGCCACCATGTTCGAGTACTCGCTGTCGCTCTTCGGGATCGCCACCGCCCAGAACGATATCCGCGCCTCGTCCCGAGATTTGGGTAGAAATGGTCAGTCTGCCCTCCTTCCCGGCTTGCCCAATAACGCTGGCTTCTTCGGAGTCGTTGCGCGCATTGAGCACAACCGGGGTCAGCCCAACTGCGCGCAACCGCTGTCCAAGCCACTCCGATTCAGGGATACTCGCGGTTCCAATTAAGACCGGCTGCCCTCGTTCCAGGGCGAGCTTTACTATTCTCACGCAGGCTTCAAACTGCTCGTCAGCGGTACGAAAAATCAGATCTGGTTGATCGACCCGTACGATGGGCTTCTCCGGCTCTATCCGCGTAACGGGCATTCCAAAATGATCCATCAGGTCTAAGGCCACCAGGCGAAGGGTGCCACTCATCCCTACCGGTCGCGTGTAGGCACTGATAACGCCGTGAACCGACATCGTGTCGAGCACGGTGCCCGTGCGGCTCAGGGTCACACCTTCTTTGGACTCGACTGCCAATTGCAGCCCATCCGGGTAGCGATGCTGATGCGCGATTCTGCCGAGCGCGGTATTAATGAGCTCGATGCGGCCGGCCCGAACGAGATAGTCCCTCCCCCGCTCGAGTATTGCCACCGCACTAAGCGCTGCGTGCACATGCGCAAGGATGTCTCGCGCGTCATCACGATAGAGATTTGCCACTCCCAACAGTGTCTCAATCTCGTGGATCCCCTGATCGGTGAGTACGACACCGGTTTTGTCCAGGGCGATTCGATAGTGGACAACATCTTGTAGGCCGGCGATGACCCCTGTCACATCATGAATGAGGCTCGTCGGGGTGATGTTATCCCGAGCAATGACAAGAGGCGAGGCTCCGGCATCAATAATGAGTGCGTCGGCCTCATCAAGGATGACCGCATCGCAAACGGGCTGAACCCTGGTCTCGACTCGCTCGGCGACCCTGTCCCGCAGGAGGTCATACCCAATCTCATGTAGGGGCGCATAAACCACATCTTTAAGATATGCGGCTACTCGCCCCCGGTACGAAGTGAGCGAGGATATGTGTGCCGAACTAATCCCCAGGAACCTAAACAGCGCGACCATGCTCGCAAAATCCCGCGCCGCCAAGTAGTCGTTTGTTGTCAAAATGTGGACACCATGTCCTCGGGCAAACATCGCGCAGGCGGTGAATGCACCGACGAGAGTCTTCCCCTCGCCGGTATCCAATTCGACGCTTACCCCGGCAACCATTGCGGCCGTTGCCGCAAGCTGCCCCTCGGAGGCTCGCACTCCCAGGACTCGCCGCGCAACTTCCCGCAGCACCGCCAGCTCAAATCCGGAGACCCCGGTAGAGAGCTCGTCGCCCCTGGTGAATCTACTGAAAGCTTGTTCGTGGAAAACCTCATGGTCCGTGTCGCGGAGCTGTTGCTCCCAGCGAGCAGCACCTCGGGCGAGATTAAGGAAGATACGCGCTGAACTCATCGGTCCGTCACTCGAGAGCCGTGACCGCAGTTCCGCGATTGCCTGAATTCTCATGGAGCGTCGCAATCGCGTCGATGCCACTGGGAGGTGAAGAGCACGCGCGGTTTCACATCGTCGGAACTGTGACCGGGGTCAAGCACAATCATGAATTGGATCTGGGTTGTGCCTCGGGTGTAGCTCAGGTGATTCGATACCAAATTGAGAACGGCGAGATAACTCGGCACCGACTGCAGCGTCGACAAGCTTGTACCGAGCTGGGCAGTGATGAGGAGTTCTTGACAGGTATCAAATAGGGCCTTCTCCGCGCGTTGTCCGGGGTTATAGAGACAGTGCCACCAGCGAAAACCTTGATATTGCACCGCGGACGTCCATACCGTTTCTGTATCGTCATCGTCTTTCTCCCTTTTCAGCAGGTAAAAGTCGGAGTTCGCGGGCCGCGGGGCGAAAAAAGTCCAGACGGGCGTGAACGTGGAAAGCGGATCAAATATCCTCACGACCGGGCGCATGCGCGGAAACTGTTGCAGCACCGTCATCAAAGCCCAAGCGATCGACAACGCCACCACGACGAGCTGTCTGTTGTGCCGCTTCATCGTTTACGCCTACGTTGGCGAGCCGCTGTGAACCCCTGCGCCGTGAATTCGATTGCCGGGTGAAAAGCGAGAAAAGCCCAAAAGAACCGGTTCAACCCCATAAAGTATGCAATTCCAAGGTGGAGGGTGAGCATCGCTAGAAAGTACGCTCTTCTAACTCGGGACGGCAAAAACAGGACGGTTGCTGCTAAGGTTTCCGCGGCGATAACTGTCCACGCTGCGATGAGTCGAAGAATCGAATGTGATTCTAAGAATCTAAAGAGCTGCGCGTGCCCATAGTTCACGGTTCGCAGCGAATCGGACAGCGCGGTTCCCCGTCGCCAAGACGATGACGCCAGCTTCGATACTCCGGATACGGAATACGCAAAGAGACCGTGCAGTCCCAGGGCATAACCGATCCGAGTTTGAACAACGCCTTTGGAGCCCCCATGCTCCGCGATTGTGAGTAGGAGCTGCACAACTATGGTGGCGTGATCCGAACCGTCTCTCCCGAGCGCACCTACCCGCGTATTCTGTCGCACAAGTGCCATAAGCTGGACGGTCCGTAACCCGCGCGTCAGGAAAGTTTGACGCGAAGCCAAAGACAACACGGGAGCAATCGCGAGCGTCGCCCAATTTGCGACCCGGTCGCCGCCCGGACCCATGATCGAATCCATTCCGGGGATCTCGGCAAGTCGTGGAGACCTCCTCCGCATCACCGGCCACGCGAGCAGCCCGGATTCCACCTTTCGCCCTGCCGGCGACATTTGCTCGACTGAGCCGAGCGCGATACAGAGCTGCGACAAACGCGATACATGGCTGAGCATCCTGCGTGCCGTGGGCTCGCATGTTTGCCCTTTTCTCCGAGGGTTTCCCCCCTCCACTCGCCTCATCATCAGGTCGCCTCGTTCAGCCCTCGATGGGTCGTGGCAAGAATCTCTGCGTAGCTCGCCCCGGCGCTGACTGCAGCTGCTTCCGTGAACGCACGTTTCGTGTTGCGTCGCGGCACCGGTGGTTGCCCGCCCTTGGATGGCATACCCATCGCCTGGCAAAATACAAATGCCGCGAGGGGGAGCACCGTGAGCGGCGTACTCATCGTGGGGATTCCGTCCTCGCCCTGTGTATCCGGTTGCAGCCCCAGCACATCATTGTTGCTTTCGTTTGCCGCGAATTCAACGCGATCCGTATGTTTTGTCATTCCAAACCTCCCAGTGTGTCTGCCCGGCGACTCACCGGATTTCCTCACGGTAGGCCGAAGAGTTGGACCTTGACTGACGAGACAACTGTGATTGGTTGAGAATTCGGATTGAGCGGGGTGAGATTCGGGGGGGCCGAGAATCACAAAACCCCCGCAGACCGAAGTCTGCGGGGGTGTTGTTTAGCTAGTCGCTAGATCAGAAAGTAACCGAAATTACTTGGTGATCGAGGTGACGGTACCAGCACCAACGGTGCGGCCACCCTCACGGATTGCGAAGCCGAGGCCCTCTTCCATGGCGATGGGCTGGATCAGCTCAACGGTCATGTCCACGGTGTCACCGGGGAGAACCAGCTCGACACCCTCGGGGAGGGTGATGACGCCGGTCACGTCGGTGGTGCGGAAGTAGAACTGCGGGCGGTAGTTCGCGTAGAACGGGTTGTGACGGCCACCCTCATCCTTGGACAGGATGTAGGCGGTGCCCTCGAAGTTGGTGTGCGGGGTAACCGAACCCGGCTTCACGATAACCTGACCGCGCTCTACGTCTTCGCGCTTGGTACCGCGGAGCAGCAGACCACAGTTCTCGCCGGCCCATGCCTCGTCGAGCTGCTTGTGGAACATCTCGATACCAGTCACGGTGGTCTTGACGGTCGGACGCAGTCCAACGATCTCAACCTCGGAGTTGATGGCGAGGGTTCCACGCTCGGCGCGGCCGGTCACAACGGTTCCACGACCGGTGATGGTGAAGACGTCCTCAACGGGCATCAGGAAGGGCTTGTCGCGGTCACGAACCGGGTCCGGAATGTTCTCGTCAACAGCCTTCATGAGCTCGAGGATCTGGCCGACCCACTTCTCGTCGCCCTCGAGGGCCTTCAGAGCCGAAACGCGCACGACCGGAGCGTCGTCGCCATCGAAGCTCTGGCTGGAGAGCAGCTCGCGAACCTCGAGCTCAACGAGCTCCAGGATCTCCTCGTCCTCAACCATGTCGGACTTGTTCAGTGCGACGAGCAGGTAGGGAACACCAACCTGCTTGGCGAGCAGAACGTGCTCACGGGTCTGAGCCATCGGACCGTCGGTAGCGGCAACCACGAGGATTGCGCCATCCATCTGAGCGGCACCGGTGATCATGTTCTTGATGTAGTCGGCGTGACCCGGGGCGTCAACGTGTGCGTAGTGACGCTTCTCGGTCTCGTACTCCACGTGGGAGATGTTGATCGTGATACCACGCTGACGCTCCTCGGGAGCGGAGTCGATGGTAGCGAAGTCGCGCTGAACGTTGGTTGCCGACGGGTAGGTGTCAGCCAGAACCTTCGAGATGGCCGCGGTAAGGGTGGTCTTACCGTGGTCAACGTGACCGATGGTTCCGATGTTTACGTGCGGCTTGGTCCGCTCGAACTTGGCCTTAGCCACTGGGTCCTCCTCAGGACTTGTGCAATGTGTTCACGCGCTGGATTGCACGCGGCACACCACAGGGATTGTCAATATATGTTACTAGGTTTCGCCGGTGTCCCGGCGCGTCGTCGCAAATGTAGCGTAGGTCAGCGACGACGCGCCAGGCAGCGCAGGGGCTATTCGCCCTGGTTCTTCTGAATGATCTCCTCGGCAACAGCCTTGGGGACCTCAGCATAGCTTTCGAAAGTCATCGAGTAGACGGCGCGACCCGAGGTCTTCGAGCGCAGGTCACCGACGTATCCGAACATCTCCGAAAGCGGAACAGCGGCGCGAATAACCTTCACACCGGAGGCGTCCTCCATCGAAGAAATCTGTCCACGACGAGAGTTCAGGTCACCAATAACGTCACCCATGTACTCTTCGGGGGTACGGACCTCAACGGCCATGAGCGGCTCGAGCAGGACGGGGTTCGCCTTGCGCAGAGCCTCCTTCATACCCATCGAGCCCGCAATCTTGAACGCCATCTCCGAGGAGTCGACGTCGTGCGCGGCACCGTCAAGCAGGTTCGCCTTGACACCCACGACGGGGTAGCCGGCGAGCACACCAACCTGAAGCGCATCCTTGAATCCGGCGTCAACCGAGGGGATGTACTCGCGAGGAATACGGCCACCGGTGACCTTGTTGTCGAACTCGTAGATGGTGTCCTCGGTGACCTCGATCGGCTCGATGCCGAACTGGATCTTCGCGAACTGACCGGATCCACCGGTCTGCTTCTTGTGGGTGTAGTCGTGCTTGTCAACCGTGCGACGGATGGTCTCACGGAAGGCAACCTGGGGCTTACCCACGTTGGCCTCAACCTTGAACTCGCGCTTCATACGGTCAACGAGGATGTCCAGGTGAAGCTCACCCATACCCTTGATGACGGTCTGACCGGTCTCCTGGTTGAGCTCAACCCGGAAGGTCGGGTCCTCTTCAGCCAGCTTCTGGATAGCGGTACCGAGCTTCTCCTGGTCGGCCTTGGTCTTGGGCTCAATAGCAACCTCAATGACGGGCTCGGGGAAGGTCATCGACTCCAGAACAACCTGGTTGTTCGGGTCGGTCAGGGTGTCACCGGTGGTGGTGTCCTTCAGACCGATCACGGCGTAGATGTGACCGGCGGTAACGCGGTCAACGGGGAGCTCCTTGTTGGCCTGCATCTGGAAGATCTTTCCGATGCGCTCCTTCTTGCCCTTGGTGGCGTTGTAGATGCCCTCACCGGATTCAGCCGAACCCGAGTAGACACGTACGTAGGTCAGACGACCGAAGAAGGGGTGCACGGCAACCTTGAAGGCCAGAGCCGCGAAGGGCTCCGAGGCGTCGGGCTTGCGCTCGATGATGACCTCTTCGTCGCGCACGTCGCGAGCCTCGATGGCTCCAACGTCCAGCGGCGAGGGGAGGTAGTCAACAACGGCGTCCAGCATCGGCTGCACACCACGGTTCTTGAAGGCCGAGCCACACAGAACCGGGTAGATCTCCGAGTTAACGGTGAGCTTACGGATCGCGCCCTTGATCTCGGCGATGGTCAGCTCTTCGCCGCCGAAGTACTTCTCCATGAGGGCGTCGTCGGTCTCGGCGACGGTCTCCAGCAGAGCGGTGCGGTATTCCGCAGCCTTCTCCTTGAGGTCCTCGGGGATCTCCTCAGTGGCGTACTTGGCGCCCATCTGAACGTCACCCTTTGCGTCTCCGCGCCAGGTCTTAGCGTTCATCTCGACGAGGTCAACAACACCCTCGAACTCGCTCTCGGAGCCGATGGGCAGCTGGATAACCAGCGGCTTGGCACCCAGGCGGTTGACGATGGTGTCTACGGTGAAGTAGAAGTCAGCACCCAGCTTGTCCATCTTGTTGACGAAGCAGATACGCGGAACGTTGTACTTGTCAGCCTGACGCCACACGGTCTCGGACTGGGGCTCAACGCCCTCCTTGCCGTCGAACACGGCGACGGCGCCGTCGAGGACGCGGAGCGAACGCTCTACCTCAACGGTGAAGTCAACGTGACCGGGGGTGTCGATGATGTTGATCTGGTTCTTGTTCCAGAAACAGGTCACGGCGGCAGACGTGATCGTGATGCCGCGCTCCTGCTCCTGCTCCATCCAGTCGGTGGTGGCACCGCCGTCGTGGGTCTCACCGATCTTGTGGTTCACACCGGTGTAGAAAAGGATGCGCTCGGTCGTAGTGGTCTTACCGGCATCGATGTGCGCCATGATGCCAATGTTGCGGACCTTGTTCAGGTCGGTGAGCACGTCAAGTGCCACGGGTTCCTCCGATATTTAGTAGGTCGGGAAGCCGAACTCGGGCCCATCCACGGGCGGACAGGAAAAAATCCTGCCCGCCCGCGAATGGAACTCTCGCTACCAGCGGTAGTGAGCGAATGCCCGGTTCGACTCGGCCATCTTGTGGGTGTCTTCACGACGCTTCACAGCGGCGCCCAGACCATTCGATGCATCCAGAATCTCGTTGGTGAGACGCTCGATGATCGTCTTCTCGCGGCGGCCCTTGGCGTAGGACACGAGCCAGCGCAGTGCGAGAGTGTTGGCACGGTGAGGCTTAACCTCAACCGGCACCTGGTAGGTCGAACCACCAACACGACGGCTGCGAACCTCAAGGGTCGGGCGCACGTTGTCGAGCGCCTTCTTCAGGGTCACAACGGCGTCCTGGCCGTTCTTGGCGGAAACGGCAGCCAGTGCGTCGTACACGATGCGCTCGGCGAGGGACTTCTTACCATCGACGAGGATCTTGTTTACGAGCTGGCTGACGATCGGAGCGCCGTATACCGGATCGGCAACGACGGGGCGCTTCGGAGCGGGTCCCTTACGAGGCATTACTTCTTCTCCTTCTTGGCGCCGTAGCGGCTACGAGCCTGCTTGCGGTTCTTCACTGCCTGAGTGTCGAGAGCGCCGCGAACGATCTTGTAACGCACACCGGGGAGGTCCTTAACACGACCGCCGCGCACGAGCACCATCGAGTGCTCCTGCAGGTTGTGGCCCTCGCCGGGAATGTAGGCGGTGACCTCGGTGCCGTTGGAGAGCTTCACACGAGCGACCTTACGCATCGCCGAGTTCGGCTTCTTCGGGGTGGTGGTGTACACACGGGTGCAAACACCACGCTGCTGGGGATTGGCCTTCAGAGCGGGAGCCTTGGTCTTAGTGACCTTCGGCGTACGCCCCTTCCGGACCAACTGCTGAATAGTTGGCACTACTTCTCCTTGTTTGTGCTGCACGGTGACAGCAATGACATGTTTTTAGCATTGACCACTCCGAGACGAGTCCCGAGGCGGTATCTACATGTTCGTCCGTTCCGATTGCTCGGCTCGGTCTCATATGACCCACCAGTCCGCCAAAGTGGCCGGACCATAAACCGTGGGTATGCCGTGGGGGTCATCTATCGAAACAGATGCACCCGAGTGTGTGACATAACGACGTAAATTCCCTCAAAATCCGGGGATTTTTTCGAGCAGGCACGCCAAAACGCACACCCACCAATCTTATGCCCTCCGAAGGCTGCGGTCAAACGGGGTTTCGCGCGTGATTCCGCCGGAACACCCCTCGCGCCGCGGTGAGGGACACGCCCGAGTTGCCGGGACCGCCCTCGAGCGCACGGTCAGCCCGAGAGCGGCGGGAAGTCAAGCTCGCGCTGAAGGTCCGCTAGGAGTGCCTGCACCTGTGGTTCCACATAGCGGGCGAGCACCCCACGAATCTCCTGCTGATGTCCATCGAGGGCGCGAGAAATCAGCGTGGTCGCGTGCTGCCCGCACTCATCGGCCAGTCGAATCTCGGTACGCAGGGCAGCCTTGGCCTCCTCGCTCAGCGGCGGGGGCGCGGGCACATCACGGGCGCTCTGGCGCGCGAGCCCCTCGATGGTAAAGAGAAAGGGTGCACCCGGTTCCGGCTCGGGATCCAGCGGCAGACCTTCAAACTCGGGGTCCAAACCCTCCTGCGGCCGATAGGCAACCCGGGCACGATCCTCGGCGTGGCTCAACTCGGCGGAGAGGGTGGGGAGGTTGCGATCCGTATAGGAGGCAACCTCGGCATCGGTGATGCGCTTTAGCCGCGTGGCGAGCGCATGCCCCACCGCGTGGGGCACATCGGCGTCGAGCCCGGCATGCCGCAGCAGCGGCGAACCGAGACACAGCCGACACGGCCGGGTGCGCGCACGCGAATCCCCGGGCTGCCAGCGCGGAACCCAGCGACCCCAGGAGCGCACGGCGGCGGCCACCCGGTCCTCCAGCGTCCGATCCATACGGCGAGCGTAACCCGCGTTCGCTCGCGATACCAGGGGGACCGGAAATTCAATGCGAATCCCCTACACCACGCGGCCTGATTATTGTCCGGAAAATCCACCACCGTTCTCCCGTTGCGCCATTCCACCACCACTTGAGCGACAGCATCGGCTGGTCCGACGCACGGTCAAAGCGGACTTCGGAAAAACCCTGATCATTTGCACATTTGTTATCCGCGAACGGGTGCCATACAATCCGCGCCAACTCCCTGTTCGCGAGTCGAAAACTTGTTATTTTTTCCCGCATGACCAACCCCATAAATCTCCACACTGACGACCCCTCGCCGGGTTTGCGTAAACGCACACCCCGCCTCCTCGCCGCAACACTCTCGACCCTCCTCGTGGTCGGCAGCATTATCGCCCTCGACGCCGGGGCCGCCCAGGCCGCAGGCACGCCGGCCGGCACCTTTACCGATGCCGCGCTCACGATCGATGACGATGGCACCTCCCCCGTCCCCGGGGACGACGCGATCGACGATGGCAAGGTCGCACTGCGCAATGGCGTCTCGCTGACGTGGCGGGTAAACCTGCACGAGCTTGAGAACGGCACCATGACGCAGACCCTCCCGCCGAACTGGAGCTGGGACCCCACGTCATTCAAATCCGCCGGGCTGGACAACCCCACCGGCGTCGGAGGATACACCTCCACCTACGAACTTTCCGACGCCAACCGCACGCTGACCCTGAACCTCAGCGGCGGCAACGGGGCCAACGGTGCACTGAACGTGGTGTTCCCGCGACTGCGTGCGATCGTGACCGATCGCGCCGAGCAGCCCGAGAGCAAGCGCTATACCCCGGAGCTGAGCATTACCGATGCCACCGGCACCCGGGTTGCCCCCACCACCAGCAAGGTCAAGACCCTCGACGTGGTCGCCCAGTCCCGCGCCTACATCGTGATGGACTACAACGGTGCCACGAGCGCAGCCGGTGGCGTGGATGCCGAGTTCGACTTCGGCAACGGACCCGAAAAGGCACTGCGTAACCACCTGGCATTCCGCATCATCAGCGCGGTCGGGCTGGGCGATCGCCCGCTCCAGATGGGCGACAACATCAACCTCACGACCCCGCTGACCCTCACGATTGACGGTCAGCCGTGGAGCGGGCCGTTTGGATTCGATAAGTACGTGGATGAGAACGGCACCGCAACCAGCACGGTCTCCGGCACCGACCCGCGCACCATGAATATCCGGTTCGATACCGCCGGAAAAACCACCAACCGGTTCGATACCAACACCTACGTGTATATCCCGCGACGCCTGGCCCCAAACCTGAACGACAAGGATCAGAAGCCGCTGCTGCTCACCGTCGCCCCCACCGCTACGGGCACCTGGAAAGATGCGGCCGGCAACACCATCACCGACATCACCGGCCCCGGAGCCACCAAGCGTTCGGTGCAGTTCTATCACACCGATGGGCGACCCGGCGGAGACGAGAGCGTAGCCCAGGACTGGGCTCACGATCTGTACAGCCCCGATGGCAGCAAGGTCTTGGACGACGTACGGACGCTGCCGGGTCTGGAGTATAAGACCCGGACCGCCTACCGCCCGCGTGCATCGCGTGCCGCGGGGACCACCGACCAGTGGCAGGCGCAGGCTGATAGCGCTATCAATCTCTTCACACTGTGGAATCCCAAGGACACCGAGTTCCGCGATCCCTCAAAAATCCAGGTGAATACCCCCCTCGGAGACCTGGTGGAGGGCACCGATTACCGGCTGTCGTACACCACCGACGTTGTGCCCGATCCCAGCCGTCCGGGGAACCCGGCGGGGCTGAGCTGGACCGAGCGTTCGGCCTATCAGGGCAAGCTCAGTGACGTGGCCGGTGTCCGGTTCGAATGGATCGGAAACAACGGCATCTATGCCCCCGCACCGACGGAAAACTACAGGAACTTCACGATTCAGGTATTTGTGCCGTTGAACCTCACCCGCGCGCTGGCCGAGCTGGGCAGCACCCTGGATGACGCCACCGTGCGTCACGTGGGTGCCGTGAACATCTCGACCCGCAACGCCGACGGAAGCGATTCCCTCTACTACTCTCGCAACGTCAGCCGTCAGCTCTACGTGCGCCTGGCCGATGCCTACATCAACCTGGGTGCCACCGGGTTCAACCTCGATGGGAAGCCCGCGACCCCCGAGCGTCGCAACATCGTCGCCGGCGAAACCGTGCGCTACACCGTCGCTCCGGGTAACCGCTACCTGGCACAGGGACTGAACGACACCAACGCGATCATTAAGAACGCCAAGATTGAGGTCTGCTTCCCCGAGAACACCGTGGGCTACTCGGCCAAGGATATCGATACCAAGCTCTGGAACGTCACCTACTTCCCCGAGAATAAGTGCCAGACCGTGCCCGGGATGTCATCCAATAAGGGTGGCCTGGTTGTCACCCCGAAGTTTGACATGCGTGCCGATCAGCCCATCCCCGCCTTCACGGTAGATATTGAAACCTCGATCGTTCCCACCAAGAACGGCGGCGGCGCGTTCCGTCTGCACGCCGGTTTCTGGGGTGACGGCCTAGGCCAGGATGCCAACTATGGCAATACCGCGGCCCTCGCCTACGTGGACATGTGGGGCAACGCTCCGGCGATCGCCCAGTATGAGGTGAGCAACAGCGCCCCGGTCATCGCGCCCGGGGATGATGCGGAGTTCCGTCTCTCGTGGCTCAACTATCAGCCCGGCCCCTCGGGGGCCGCGAGCTTCGTCGCTGTCCTCCCCACCAACGGCGATCAGAGCGGAACCCGGGTCAACGGCCCGCTCTCACTGTCCACTGCGACCCTCAACGCGAACGCGGGAACCGGATCGGTCCTGGAACTCACCACCGATGCGAGCATCCGTGAGACCACTCAGTCCACCGCCCCCGCCGAGAAAATCGACTGGACGCCCTATGACCAGGCAACCGCGGATCAGGTCACCCAGGCAACCGCGCTGCGCGTATCGGTAGGCACCCTGACCGTGGGCACCGACGGCATCGGAAGCCTCGATGTACGCCTCGATGCGCCGCAGTCTCGTGCCGGTGACAGTATTCGCCTCGGCGCAAACGGGGTCACCAACCTCGGCAATGCGGCGTTTGAGACCAAACTCGCCGGGGGAACCCCGAGCGAGGTGAAGGTCGCCGACACCGGCATCACCGGAAGCGTCTGGAACGACCAGAACGGCGACGGAACGCGCACCGCCGGAGAGCCCGGCCTCGCCGATGTCCGGGTGAACCTGCTGGATACCACCGGTGCTCCGATCCTCGGTGCCGACGGAACCCCGCGCTCGGTGCAGACCGATGCCAACGGTTCCTACCGGGTCACCGGCCTAGCAACCGCCAGCTATCGGCTGGGCGTAGACACCTCGACGCTTCCCGCGGGCGAGGACTGGGCCTTTACCAGCGGCGTCGGTGAACCCATCTCCGACCCGATCCCGGTGATCATCGGAAACACCGTGGCGGATGCCGATTTCGGCTTCCAGTCGCAGACCCCGACGCTCTCCTTCACCAAGTCAGGCGCGGCTCCGGCCACCGTCGCCGCGGGGAACCCGATCGAGTACACCTTCACCCTGACCAACACCGGCTCGGTCGATGTTTCTCAGGTGACCATCGATGATGCGCTCCCGGGTGTCAGCGCCCCGCGCGTCGATGCCTGGCCGGATCCGGCCCGGCCGGGAACCCTCCCGGTGGGAGCCTCGCTCTCGGCGAGTGCCACTTACCCGATCACCCAGGCCGATATCGATGCCGGATCGGTGCTCAACACCGCCGTCGCCTCGGGCACCAGCCCCGGGGGAAAGAACGTCACCGAAAAGGCCTCGGCCACGGTTCTGCTCTCGGGTACCTCGGCGCTGGGGATGACCCTGCGCGGTTCGGTTGCCGCGGGCGATCAGAAGCCCGGTGACACGGTCTCATATGACTACGCGATCACCAACAACGGCAATCAGACGCTGACGGATCTCGACATCGCCTCGGAGCTGCCCGGAATCTCGGCCATCACGCCGGGAACCTGGCCCGGTAAGACCGGCGTACTGGCCCCGGGCGAAACGGTCACCGCGACCGCGACCCTGGCGCTGACTCAGCAGCAGATCGATGCGGGTATCGTGACCAACGCTAGCTCGGCAACGGCCAAGAACCCGGCCGGAACCACGGTTCGGGCCGCCGCCTCGGTAGATGTTGCCCTGTCCTCAACCGGTGCCCTCGACATCACCGCCGCCGGTAGCGTTCCCTCGGGAGTCGCCGCCGCCGGTGAGGACGTGGAGTACAAGGTTGCGTTCACCAACACCGGTGGAAACACGCTGACCGGCGTGGTTCTGGACCCGGCATCGTCCTGGGCTTCGGTCCCGCACATCATCACCTGGCCCACCCCGGCCAATCCCGGTGTGCTGAAGCCCGGCGAGCAGGCCACGGTCACCTTCGTCACCCAGCTGACGCAGAAGCAGGTGGATGCGGGCTCGGTGACCTCCGATCCGTTCACCGTGACCGGAACCGACCCGCGCGGCACCGAGCGGACCGCAACCACCACGGCCACCATCGTGCTCACTCCGGTGACCACGGTTGATCTGGCCGCAACCGGCACCCTTGAGGGTGACCCGGCGGAGGGCAGCACCGCGGCCTACGACACCGTCATCACCAACACCGGTGCCACCACGCTCACCGAAACCGAGCTGACCTCGGATCTCACCGGTCTCGGTGACTTCGAGTTCGACAACGCGGCGGACCCGGCCTCGGCCGGAGTTCTGGCCCCGGGGGCCTCGGTGAATGCGCGGGCAAAAATCGCGCTGACCCAGGATCACGTGGATGCGGGCAAGATCGTCAACACCATGACGGCTCGTTCGAAAACCGCAGGCAAGGCCACGGCGGAGTCCTCCGCCAGCGTGACCCTGCTGCTCCCGGTGCAGCGGACCGTGGTCTTTGCCAAGACCGCGACGCTCTCGTCCGATGGGTCGAAGATCAACTACGCGTTCACGCTGAAGAACACCGGAAACGTGACGCTGAAGAAGGTCACCGTGAGTGACCCGATGACCGCGCTGGGTACGCTCAGCTACGTCTGGCCGGGAACCGCGGGCACGCTGCTGCCGGGTCAGACCGTGACCGCCACCGCCGCCTATTCGATCACCGATGCCAACCGTGGCACCACCGTGGTCAATGTGGCGACGGCAACGGGGACCGATCCGACCGGAACCGCGCTCTCGGCCAAGGCCACGGCCACGCTCGCGATCGCGAAGCTCCCCAAGGACCCGGGCGACATCCTGTCGCTCACCGGTGCCGGCGGAGTGCCGCTGTTCTCGGCGGTGCTGAGTGTGTTCCTGTTGGCGGGTGCCGGACTCCTGTTCTGGAATCGGCGTCGTCGCACCGGAACCGACCTCGGCTAGTCCGAACGGTTCGCGGTAACCACCACGCGGGGTGTGTCCTTGGGACACACCCCGCGTGTGTTTTCCCGGCCCCTTGGAGTTGGTGCCCTAATCGGTTTCGGCCATCTCCTCGGCGCTCCAGCGCACGGCGGTCACCGCGGGGGTGCGGATCACCTCGGCGATGGCCTCCTCAATTTCGCGGTCGTTGCGCTCATCCGAGCGAATCATCGCGGTGATGCGCACCCCCGCATCATCGGGCAGGTCCAGCGCGTCGATCGAGAGCACCGTGAACTCGGGGCGGTGGACCGCGTCAAACACCAGCGAGCGTACGGCCCCCTCGGCATCCACCGGGCAGTACACCTCGAACCGGTACTCGGCGGCCGGGTGCTCGCGTCCCTCCTCACCGCGGCGACGATCGAGGGCACGGCCGAGCGGACGCAGCAGGGTGTTGGCCAGCATGATCGCCGCCGCTCCCCCAAGCGCCACCAGGTAGAGCCCGCCCCCGGCGAGCGCGCCCACCGCCGCCGAAGCCCAGAGAGTCGCGGCGGTGTTGAGCCCGGAGATCGTGGCACCCTGCTTCATGATCACCCCGGCACCGAGGAAACCAATGCCCGAGACGATCTGGGCGGCCACCCGGGTGGGATCGGCGTCGGGACCGTTGAAGCTAAACGCCCCCATCACCACAAACAGGGCGGCACCGAGGCTCACCAGGGCGTTGGTGCGCACCCCGGCGGTGCGCGCACGCCACTGCCGTTCAAATCCGATGGCCGCCCCGAGGAACGCGCCGATCCCCACGCGCAGGGCCAGATCGACCGGCGAACCGGACACGATGCCGAAGAATTCTGGGGTCAGGGTGGTGATGGTCATGAGGGTCTCCGATCGAGGCGGACGCGGGGTGACCGCGCCAGGAAGCATAGGTGCGGCCGGTGTCGCGTGGGTAAACACGCGGCACCGGCCGACAGGGGTTTCAGGAAGGAATCTGCCGGTTAGATCCAGGAGTTGAAGCGGCGGATGAAGCGGCGCTTGGCCAGCTGTACCACCACACAGTAGGCGGCCAGGGTGGCGATCAGCCAGGGGAAGTAGGTCCAGGGCAGCGGCACCAGGCCGAGGCTCTGACCCCATCCGATAAAGGGCAGTACCAGACCAAAGACACACACGGCGCCGGTGGCCAGCAGCACCGAGAGGCTGGCCCGCGACTGGATGAAGGGGAGCTTCCGGGTACGCAGCAGGTGCACGATCAGGGTCTGCGAGATGATCGACTCGATGAACCAGCCCGACTGGAACAGGGCGGCGTGCTCGGGGGTGTTCGCAGCGAAGACAAACCACATCAGGGCAAACGTGGTGATGTCAAAGATCGAGGAGAGCGGTCCGATCCGGATCATGAACCGGCTGAGGCTCTTGCTCTCCCAGGCGCGGGGCTTCTTCAGGTCCTCGGGGTCCACCTTGTCCCAGGGCAGGGTGAGCATCGAGAGGTCGTAGGTGAGGTTCTGGACCAGCACCACGATCGGGATCATCGGGATGAACGGCAGCAGGGCGCTGGCCACCAGGACCGAGAACATGTTGCCGAAGTTGGAGGAGGCGGTCATCGAGATGTACTTCATCGTGTTGATGAAGGTGCGGCGGCCCTCGATCATGCCCTGCTCAAGCACGGTGAGGTCCTTTTCCAGCAGGATGATGTCGGCCGATTCCTTGGCGATGTCCACCGCGGTGTCCACCGAGATACCCACATCCGCGGTGCGCAGGGCGGGGGCATCGTTGATACCGTCCCCCATAAAACCAACCGTGTGTCCGTGGGTGCGCATCGCCTCGACGATGCGGGCCTTCTGGGTCGGGGTGATCTTGGCAAAGATGGTGGTGGTTTCGGCAAGCTCACCCAGCTCGACCAGGGTCAGGTTCTCGATCTCGGGTCCGGTCACGATGGTGCCCACATCCAGCCCCACCTCACGGCCCACGGTTGCGGCCACCAGTGCGTTGTCGCCGGTGATGACCTTGACGGTGGTGCCGTGAGTCTGGATCTGACGGATCGCCTCGGCCGCGCTGGCCTTGGGCGGGTCGAGGAACGCGAGGAACCCAACCAGGGTCATGTTCTGCTCATCGGCCAGGGTGTACTCGGTCTCATCACCCTCGGGACCCACCTCGTCGATGGTCTTGATCGCGACGGCGAGCACCCGCAGCCCCAGCGCGTTCTGCTCGGCGACCAGGTCCTCGAGCTCCATCAGGCGCATGGCCGACAGTGGACGCTGCTCCATCCCGTGCAGCTCGGTGGTGCAGAGGCCCATGACCTCCTCGACCGCACCCTTGGTGATGATGGTGTGGGTGAACCCGTCCCCCACCACCACGGACATCCGGCGGCGCACAAAGTCGAAGGGCATCTCGTCGACATAGGTGTACTCGGCGGTGATCCGGTCCAGCTCGTCCTCGCCGGCGGCGGTCAGTACCGCGCCGTCCAGGAGGTTGCGCAGACCGGTCTGGAAGTGGGCATTGATCGCGCCGTAGCCGAGGGTCGACTCGCTGCTGCGGCCGTCCACGTCCAGGTGACGCTCAAGCACGATCCGGTCCTCGGTGAGGGTTCCGGTCTTGTCTGTGGCCAAGATGTCCATCGCCCCGAGGTTCTGGATCGAGTTCAGACGCTTGACGATCACCTTGTGCTTCGCCATGTGCTGGGCGCCCTTGGCGAGGTTCGCGGTGACGATCAGCGGGAGCATCTCCGGGGTCAGACCCACGGCGGTGGTCACACCAAAGAGCAGTGCCGTGGTCCAGTCCTTGGTCAGGCCGTTGATGATGAACACCACCGGGACCATGATCAGCATGAAGCGGATCAGGGTGAAGGACACCCGGCGGATACCCACATCAAACGCGGTCTCCGGTCGGGCCCCCACCAGGGTGCGGGCCATGGTGCCGAAGTAGGAGTTGTCGCCGGTGCCGATCACGATTGCGGTACCCGAGCCGGACACCACCGAGGTACCCATGAACCCCAGGTTCGGGGCGTCCAGGATGTCCGCGATCTGCACCTTCCGGGCGGCCTCGATGGTCTTCTCGGCGGGCAGGGCCTCACCGGTCAGCATGGCCTGGTTGAGCTGCAGGTCCTTGGTGCGCAGGAATCGCACATCGGCGGGCAGCATGTCGCCGGCGGCGAACTGCAGCACGTCGCCGGGGACCACGTCGGTGATCGGCAGCTCGCGGGTCACCGCGGTCCCGTCCACCAGGCGGGTCACCGCGGTGGTGGTGCGCACCATGGCAGAGAGCTTCTGCGCGGACTTGGCCGAGCGGTACTCCTGCCAGAAGCGCAGCACGGCCGAGACCAGCACCATGATGCTCACGGTGATCATGCCGGTGTAGTCGGGTCCGTCGGCCGGGTCGGCCATCCACACATCGGTCACCCACATCACGCCCACCAGGAACAGCAGGATCAGGATGAACGGGTTGAGGAAGGTCTTCAGGAACTGGACGATCGCGGGGGCCGGCTTGTCCCGACCGATCTCGTTGGCACCGAAGCGGTCGGTGCGCTCGCGCACCTGGTCCGGGGTCAGGCCGTTGAGGGTGCTCTGCTGGGCGAGGATGGTGGCCTCGGCCTCGCGGTGGGTGGCCAGCAGGAGCAGTTCCTGCTGCGCGGCGCTCAGCCCCTTGCCGGCGGTCTCGGTGAACCGGCGAGGGTTACGGGTGGGACGGGTGGGCGGCGGGGTTGCCGCCTCGAAGCTCGTGGTGGCCTCATCGAAGCCGCTGGTGGGGAAACGCATGATGAATCTCTTCTCAAACCGGCGAGATCGAATCCGGGCGCGACAATTACCGCCTCAATTGGGGAGACGAATCATCAACAAACACCGGTTACGAGGGCTCGCAACGGGACATAAACTCGCCCCGATCTCGCTGAGGATCGGGACATGCGGCTACAGGGCCGGAGTGTTCTCCAGGCGGCCGCGTACTGGGTTAGTCAGGTACGAACGACTATGGTCCGCGCTCATCGCGGTCACCTCCTTCACATATGCACACACTCCCACGCGCGTGAAGGCATGAAGCTTTGGGGGGCTTCGGTGCGCTACCTCCACGTAAGAGCTTTGGCACTGCACGACGTATCCCTCGCGGGAAGCCACTTGGGGTTAACCCTTAATCCGGGAGAACCTGTCCTAATCTTGGGCGTCTCTCGACGTCGTCAGATCAGTGGCCTATATTCGTGCAGGAGCCTCGCCTAACGAAGTGCTGCGGGAAAAACATAGCACGACTTTGCCGACCGCGCACAACCGTTTGTGTTCCGCGCTCAGGAACTACTCGGATTCGTCGTCTTCCCAGTACCAGCGACGCGGGGTGTGGCCGCGCAGAGCCGCCGCCGAGAGCGGGAGCAGGGCCAGGATGATCGCGCTGGCGATCGCCGCCGCGGTCCAGGGATAGGGGCGCAGCAGGATGTGCACGAGGGCCGGAGTGAACTCGTCCAGGCCGTTCCACACCAGCGCAATCACCAGGCTTGCGGTATAGCCTGCCAGCACCGCCAGCCCGATCCAGAACGCGCTGAGGATCCGGGTCGCCCAGCTCGCGGCCGAGGCATCGCCGCGGCCGGCGCGGTCGAGAGCCCAGAGCGCGCCGAGCGCAAACAGCACCCCGGTCACCACAATCGCAATCGGTCCCGGAAGGGTGCCGAGCGCGGACTCGTCCACAACCTCGGTATCGGTGAACAGGCTCACCATCCCAAAACCCGCGATCACCGCGGCCAGGTACACCAGCGTGGCCGCCGCAGTATAGCCCGCCGCGCGAGCGAGGGAGGGGCGAGGGGTGATCATCCGGACCGACTAGCGAGCCAGCTGTGGGCCCGCGTCGATCTGGCGCTCGTACTCGGCCAGTTCCTCCTGGTTGCGCGTGGTCAGGCGACGGCCGCGAGCCGACACCCACAGCCCGAACCAGACCGGAACCTCACGGCCGACGATAAACGCGATCAGGGTCGGGACGCTGAAGGTGCGCTCGATCAGCGCGGTGCCCAGATCCTCGGGGAAGATCGTGTAGGCGTCGGCGAGCAGCAGCCCGCCCACGGTCCCCGCGGCCGCGAAGAGACCCACCAGCAGGCCACCGAGAACGTGCGCCCACCAGGGGCCGCGGTTGATAATCGCCGCCATCAAGACCGTGCCGAGGAAGAAGAATGCGGTCGCACCCCAGAACCAGGCGGCCGAGATGAGCGGCAGCGGCTCGGTGGGCTCGTTGGTCAGCACACGCACACCATAGTTGGCACCGAAGAAGGCGGCGGCAAACACAATGGTGGCGAGAATCCCGATCAGAATTCCGGCCAGCCGGTTGCCCGCACGGCGCGGACGCTCGGGGGCCTCGACGTAGACGGCCGGGGCCGTAAGGGCCGGGGCAACCGCCGGTTCGGGCTGTGGCTCGGGCGGCAGAATGGTCGGCGCGGGTTCGGCCGCCTGCGCGGCGGATGCGGCACCCGGAAGTTCGGAGGCGTCCAGCGCCACGGTTTCGGTGCCCACCCACTCGGCATCAGCCTCGGAAGTGGATGCCGCCAGGGGAACCGCACGGGACTGCCCGGCCAGCCCACGATCGGGCTGTGGTGCGGGATCGGGCACGACCCCGGAATGGCGCACCGGGGGCGCGGGATCCACCGGGGGTGCCGGGTCTACCAGCGGCAGACCCGAGGCGGCGACGGCGGGGCCAGCAGGCTCGGCCGGGGTAGCAGGCTCGACGGGCGGGGCAGGCTCGACGGGGGCAGTTGTCTCGGCGAGAGCAACGGTCTCTGCGGTGACGGCCGACTCGACCGGTGCGGACTGTTCGGCAGCCAGGCTCTCGGCAGCCGGGCTCTCGGCAGCTGCGCGGGCGTCGGCCGCGCTCTCGACGAGCGCGGGGTCGCCGGCAACACTTTCGGCCGCAGGCAGATCGATGGCACCCGAGGCATTCACCACGAAGGGCTCGGTGGGCTCGGCGACAGCATCCACTGGTCCGGCAGCATCCACTGGTCCCGCGGCAGGCCCGCCATCGGCGGCCTCCCCCAGCGGACTCCACGCGGCCGACGGGATCGGTGCGGGTTCGGTGGGTGGTCCCGCGGTGACCGCATCCGCGGTCGTTCCGGTGATCTCCTCACCCAGGTCACGTACGGTCGCGGTCACGGTGGTGTCCTCGGCCGAGGTAGCCGTGGCGGGATCGGCAGGCTTGGTCAATGGCGGTGTCGGCTGCCCATTCGCGGGGGCGGAAGGCGGTGGTGTGACCGGCGTGGTTGCGTCAGAATCCGGCTGCTCGGCACCGGTGGTGTTCTCGGGCATGTCGATACTCCTCACTCACTGCGGGTCGTGATTTCGCGCTCGCTTGGGCATACTTTATCGCCACAACGGCCTCTTTGGTGGGAGCGGGGCCGGTCAGGGCGCAAAATCTGGCGACCGTGACCCCCGTGCCGAGGTTATCGACCGGCGGGGAAAACGTGCTTGGCAAGCTCCGCGGTGTAGCCGTCGGGGCTAAAGGACGTCCAGTAGGTGGAGATCCAAATGCCGTTGCGTAGCAGGTGCGATTCGCCGCGGGGGCCGCCGGTTCCGGTCATGCTGCGCACGCAGCGGGTCCCGGAGAACTCCGCGTAGCACTTGGCGCCGAGGCTTTCCAGCCGGGTAACCACATTGGCGGCCGAGGTTTTCCCGATCGAGGCGATCGTGGTGAGCAGCCCCCGGGAGGCGGGGTCGCCCCAGCTGCATCGCAGCGACCCCGGGGTCGCCAGCAGCGGTTCCAGCAGCGAATCGGTGGTGGGCCTGTAGGCCAGACCCGCCGCGGTATTGGGGGCACCATCGGCGGCGAGGGCAGCCTTGAAGGCATCCGAGTAGAGCGCATCGCAGTCGGCGGGCAGCCCCTCGGCGACCGGCGAGGTGGAGGGGGTGGCCGAGGGCACATCTGAGGGTGCGGGGGTAACCACGGGGACCGGTCCGGGAACCACCTCGGGACGGGGGCGCTCGTTCGCGCTGCCGCTGGTCGAACTGGGAGCCGACAGATTGAGGGCACCGTTATCGATAGCGATGACACCGGCGATCATCGCGATCAGGACCAGAATCGAGGCAATGATCCCCAGCACCCAGCGCGGGCCACGAGCGCGTCGGGGCGCGGGGGTTGGCGGGACCGTGAGCGGCAGCGCGGGAATTCCCCCGGTCACCAGCGGGTCGGGGGTCTCCCCGATCGGTTCCGAGGTGATTCCGGCGCTATCGGGCCCCTGGGGTCGGGGAGGGTAAGGGGGAAGATCGCTCACGCTCGCCCTTTCAGTCGCGAAGTGGCACCGATCGGATCGGCAGCACGGTGTACACCCAGTCTGCCATGTTCGCCTCGCTGTCGTGCTCGGGGCGCGGGGTACCAAGACTCATATCGAGGCGGTACACAGGAAGCCGGTCCGGCCGCTAGGGCCACAGGGTGTGCACGATGTCCGGGGTGTACCCGTTCATCTCGACGGTGCTCCAGTGGGTGGCGATCCAGGCGTTATCCCGGAAGAAGTGGTTTTCGCCGGCCTGCGGGTCGCCCTCGGCCCAGTCCTCGATGCCCGGGCCCACGTGGACCAGGGTGCACAGCGTACCGTCGTCCTTTTCTTCGCAGGTTGCCCCGCGAGCGACCAGCGTGGCCTCGATGTTCTGGGCGGCGGCGGGGTCGATCAGGGTGACGTTGGTGTTGATCCCCAGCTCGCTGGGTAGCCCCCAGGAGCAGTGCAAACCGGGGTTGGCGCGCAGCAGGGTATCGAGTTCGGGGATTGCGGTGCCGGTCTCGTCGGCCAGCGAGGGGTCGTTCAGCGGCAGTTGAAGAGCCCGCAGCGAGGCGAACATCGGCCCCGAATAGATGGCCGAGCAGTCGGTGGGCAGCGTCAGTGTGGGCACCGTCGGGCTTGGGCTCGAAGAGGCGGTCGGAGAGGGGGACGCGCTCGGGGTTTCCGAGGCCGCCGGTGACGATGAGGGGGTGGAAGAGGCCGAGGGCGTGGCGGATGCGGATGCGTCGACATGGCCCGCGGGTGCCGCCCGGGCAACCAGTGCCCACACGATCAACGCGATGACCACCAGGGCACCCACCGCGGCCACGATGATCCAGGTGGTGCGCTTCGAACTCCGTGTGGGTTCGGCGGCCTCCCCAGCGTCCTCGGGGGTTGCCGGGTCGGTTCCCGGACCGGTTTCGGTCATCCTGGTTCCTCCCATGGCACGGTCATCCGGCGCAAATACGCCCGTTCTAGAATAAGCGCATTGCGCGAGCCCTCCGTGTGATTTGGGTGGGGAATCACCACTTTGTTACCGAGTTGCGATCGATCCGTGCCCCACGGCAAACACCGCCGGGGCGGATCATGATGATCCACCCCGGCGGTGTGCACTGCGGCGTCTCGCTAGGCGTTACGCTCGCGCTTGCGGTTCCAGAGGATGAGCGCGGCACCAGCCAGGAGCAGCAGCAGAACCAGCGTGGCAAACAGCCCCGCACCCTCGGCACCGGTGAGCGAGAGGATCCCGGGGGGATCCGCCAGCTTCGGGACATCCGCCTGGGCGGTGGCCGAGGCCTCGACCGGGTCGCCGGTGGGGTCAACACCCGTGACGGAGGCCAGGTTGGTCACGGTGGTGCCGTGATCCGCCTCGGTGGTGGCGTAGGCTGCGGTTGCGGTGGCAACCTCACCCGGTGCCAGCACACCCTCGGCCCCCGGCCACACCATGGTGACCTCACCGAGGCCCGGCATCTGATCGGCGATCGCGATCTCGGAAACGGTCACGGTTCCGATGTTGGTGATCGTGAACGCATAGTCGATTCCAGCACCGTCGCGCACGAGTGTGGCGGTCTTGACCAGGGCCAGGCCCGAGGTGCCCGGCAGAGCCAGCACAACCTCGTCGGTGTCCACCGCGGTCTTGCCCAGCGCGCTGGTTCCGGTGACGTTCACCGGGTTCACGATCTGGCCCGCGTCCACATGAGCCTGGGTCAGGTCGATCGACGCGTGCGCGGTGACCGAGGCACCGGGTGCGAGCTCGCTCGGAACGATGCCGCGGGCGGCCTTGTCTCCGAACGAGATGTCACCCAGACCCTTGAGATCGGACAGCAGTTCGGTCTCGGTGAGAGTGGCCGCACCGGTGTTGGTGATGACCATCTCGTAGTCGGCGCGGCTGCCGGCGATGGGCTCGCCCACAACCTCACCGGTTGCGGTCAGGCTGATCGCTACCACCGGGTCCAGCAGAATCTCTACCGGTGCCGAGGCGGTCACGGTGGCAGCCGACGGGTCGGTACCCACCACCACGAAGTCATCGGCGATGACCTTGCCCGCATCCACCTGCGCCTGAGTCAGCGCGTCGGTGAAGGCAACCGAGGCCTTCTGGCCGGGCTCCAGCACGCCGGGGGCAGCGGGGTTCGGCCAGACGATGGTGTGCGGCTTGGCCGCCCACGGCGAGGCCGGGTCCAGCTTCACATCGGTGAGCGTGGTGCCGCCACCGTTAGTGAAGGTCGCCGAGTATTCGACGCCCTCCCCTGCGGCGGAGACCCCGGAGGGAACCGTGCCGCTGGCCACAATCTGGATGCCACTGGTTGCCCCCAGCGGAATGTCCAGGCTCTGCGCCGCGGTCACATCCGCCTTGGCAGGGTTCTGTGCGGTCACCGAACTCGGGTTCGTGATGACCCCCGCGTTGATGTGCGCCTGGGTCAGCTTGGTGCTCGCGGTGGCGGTCACCGACTCACCCGGTGCCAGGGTGCCCGCGGTCTTCGGCCAGGACCCGAAGGTAATGGTCGAGAGGCCCTTGAGCTCCGAGGTCAGGGTGACGCCGGTCAGGGTCTGCGAACCGGTGTTGGTCACCGTGTACTCGTAGTTCACCGGGTCGCCGCTCACGTTGTTGGCCGGATCCGTGGAATCCACGGTTCCGGTCAGGGCGAGGGCGATCGCCGAGGTTCCGGGCAGCTGCACCACGGCCTGAGCCTTTTCGGTGACGGACTTGCCCTCGGCGCTCTGACCGGTCACGGTGGCGTCGTTGGTGACGCTACCGCGGTCGATATCGGCCTGGGTCAGCGGGTAGAGTGCGGTCGCGGACACGCTCGCACCCACCGGCAGCACGCCGGGGCGTGCGGCATCGGGCCAGGCACCAAACTCGACGGCACCCAGGCCGGCGAGCTTATCGGTGATGGCTACACCCTGCAGCTCGGTTCCCCCCGAGTTGGTCACCGTGAAGGTGAAGGTGACGGGCTCACCCGCGGCGATCTTGGCGGGAGCGGCACCGGTCTTGGTGAAGGTGATCCCCACCGGCAGCGCCTGGAAACCGAAGTCGACATTTGCAACCTCGCCATTCAGGACGGCCGAGGTCGAGGCGGAGATCGGTTCTCCGGCACCCGAGGTGTACTTCCACTGCTCGGTTGCGGGCAGAGTCTTGACGTCTACGGCCACGCGGTAGGAACCGGCGGTGAGACTGCCGAACGAGTAGGCACCCGAAGCGTCGGTGGTGGCCTGACGCGGCTTACCCGCACCATCCAGAACCGGCTTTCCGGCGGCGTCTACCAGGGATACGGTGACCGCACGCAGTCCGTCCTCACCGGCGGCGCGGATGCCGTTGCCGTCGGCGTCGTTCCAGATCACACCAGAGATGACACTGTCCACGACACTCACGGTGCTCGGCTGTCCCTTACCCAGGGTCGCCTCGAAACCGGGGTCGCCCATGTTGGTAATGCCAGTGGCGTTGAGCTTAATCTCATCGCCGGCCTGGGACTGCGGGGCGGCCATGTTGATGGTCACCGATCCCACGCCGTCCGGGCCCACGGTCAGCGTCTCGATCGAGACTCGGATCGCGGTGGCCGCGGCAATCTGTTCCGGGGTGGCATCGGCGTAGTTGATCCACTCCACCTCGCCGGCCGGAGCGTCGCCGGTCTTCCCGTTACGCACGGCAGGATCCACCGAGATTTGCAGGGTCGAGCCGGTCTCGGGCTTCATATCGAGCACGGCGCTCTCCAGGGTCAGCGGACCCGTGAGCTTGGTTCCGGCGGCATCCCCGTTATAGGGCAGAACCGCAACGAAGCTGGCCTGACCCGAGGGACCGGGCTGGTAGTTCATCCAGTTCAGGGTGAAGGAAACGGAGTCTCCGCCGCCCACCTCGGGTGCCTCATTGGTCAGCTCATAGCGGGCGATAGCCGGTGCGGTAGCGAAGCCGCGCACCCAGTTCGCGACGGCGACAAAGTTCCATTCGGCACCGTTACGGGTAAAGCCGTCGCCCCAGAAGAAGGCCATCGCGTCGAACGAACCCTCCTGGTTCCGCGGCGGAATCATCGAGGTCTCGATGTCCACGGCGAACGAGGGCACGGGCTTATCCACGCGCAGGTCAAACTTCGGGGTCACCACGAGCTTGCCCAGACCGCTAAAGGGCTTGTTCCAGGCACCGTTCGGGGTGACACACGCCTCCGGGGAGATCGTGACGTTCCACAGGGTCTTGTCGATCGGAGCCAGATCGATCGCATTGGCGTTGGGCGGCAGACAGACCTCAAATCGAGCGTTCTTAACCACCTTGTCGGCCTCGGTCAGGCCGACGGCGAGCCAAGAGAACTGCGGCTGCACCGTGTAGCGCACCGACTCTCCGGCCAGGATTCGCTGACGGGCGGGAACGACCGGGTTCTTGTTGCCATCGATCGCGTTCACTGCGATCGGCAGGGTTGCCTCGGCAATGCGGACAAACACGTTCTGGGCACCCGAGGCGATACCGAGCGGGCCCACGGCTTCGCCCACCGGAGCGGCGTGGGTGTAGATCAGTCCCTGGGTCGGAACGACACCGTCGTTTGCCTCTTCGGTGCCCTTAGGCAGTTCCTTGATGACGGTCAGCGGCACATTGAGGCGCAGGCCAAAACGGTCACGGTCGACGTTCCCCTCGGGAGCGTACACGCCACCGTTCTTGATGTACTCGACCTTGACACCGGAAACGGTGTTGAGTGCGCCGGTGAAGTCCGAGCGCAGGGTCCAGGTGGCGGCGTTCATATCCTGGCGCTGCATCAGCGGCCCCCAGGTCTGGGTGGTGTAGTACAGACGGTAATCGGTGCCCTCAACAAACGTGTTGAACGTTTCTTCGGGGAGGGCCGCGGTACGCACCTGGAATCGAATGTCAGAGGGGTCCTTGAGCGTCATCTGATCGGGGTTCCACAGGTTATACATCGTGGTGTCGGCGATGGGCTGCGGGTAGAAGGTGGCGTCGCCGTCGTTCTGAGTGGCCAGCGGAATGTAGTACGACTGCGTCCTGATATCCGTACCCGGCATCAGCCGAGTGTTGTTGTAGAGCGTCTTGAGGGTGCTGTCCCACACGTGGTAGGTGTACTGTGCGCCGGCACCGCCGCCACCACCGGTCGGGGTAGTGCGGTAGTAGAATTCACCCCAGGAAGAGACGCCCTGCGGGGTGGCGTCCACGATCGGGGAACCGTCCTGGGTCTTCCAGTCGCCATCCTTCACGAAGGAATAGTGCGCCTGGATGATGTTATCCAGGCTGGTGGTGGAGATATCCGGGGCATTCTTCTTGGGAATGCGGACCTGGTAGAGGAGGGAGAACTGCTGGGTCTGCACCTCGCTGCGATCAAACTTTACGGTGATTTTTCCGGTGGCCTGGTCGTACTTATAGTCCAGGAGACCGTAGGTGCCGCGGGCGTCGGGCTGCATGGTGAACGAGATCGGTCCGGTGTACGGCCGCCCGTCGCGGGTCTTCAGTTCCAGGGTACCCACGTACTTGTGGTTGTTCCCCAGCTCGAAGGTTGCGTCTCCGGCCTGGCCCGGGTTCTGGGTCCAGATTCCACCGTTGATGCGCAGGGCATCCTCGGGTCCGGCACCAAAGTCGAAGGTCTCGTTGGCGCCACCGGCATTGTTTCCCACGTTGATGACGGTCTGAACGCGGTTGCGCCAGACAACATCGAGTGACTTCACGTCGCCACGAACCTCCGCGGTACGTGAACCGTCTTTATCGGTCACGGTCACCTCGGGGGCATACTTGATGCTCTCACCCGAGGTGGCATCGGCCCCCACGACCGCGCGCAGACGCGGGAACACCACGCTCATCGCGCCGGTCGAGGTACCCGTGCCCGAAACCGTGGCGGTCAGGGTACGGTTGTCGTTGGTCAGTTCAAAGCCGGAGGTATACCCACTCACACCCTCGGGGTTGTGCATTCCCGAGGCATTGATCGAGGCCAGATCCCAGCTCCAGAGCGGGGGCAGGGTCTGGGTGATCGTGCCGTCCTTGAGCTCATTGAGGCTCATCCGCCAGCTGAAGTAGGCGCTGTTGCGTACGGCCACGAGGCCGTCGGTCTTGGATTCGTCTCCGGGAACACCGGAGATACCGTCGTCGTCAATTGAGACGGACGACTGCAGGAAGGAGCCCTCGGCCGCGTGGGCATTGGTGGTGTCGAGCACCACCAGGCCACCGATGGCGAGGGCCGAGGCGACGATCCCGGCGAGAAGCCGTGACCGCCGCCAGCGAAGGCGTGTTACTGGGGCAGCGTTCGGCCCGGGCGTAAATATCGTCATAATAGTGAACGCTAATCGCGATAATTCGATGCCGGTATATCAGTGTCGCATATTGACCGTTCAACGTTCGGTTCCGTGGAAAAAACCAGGTTAATCCATGAATTAGCCAACGACTGTTGCAAAAGTCGCCGTACTTTCTGGGAGCTTTTTTGCCCCACTCCAATGCCCGCACAGAGCAACGCTCCCCGTGCCAACACGGCACGGGGAGCGTTGCGCTTTCGAGTACTACTCGGTGACCTCACGGTCCCGGTCGCGACGACGCTTCCAGATCAGAAGCCCCGCACCCGCCAGGATCAGCAGGATCAGCGCGATCAGGATCGGCCACACCAGGCCCGCACCGGTGAGTGCGAGTCCGCCCGGGTCGGTGATGCCGGGTGCCGCGGGCACATCCACGCTCACCGTATCGGTCGCGGTCACCGGGTCACCGTTGGGTGCCGTAGCGGTGACGCTGGCCTGGTTGATCACCGCGGTGCCCCGCAGCGCATCGGTCACGGTGAGTGTAGCCTCAGCCGTTGCGGTCGCACCGGGTGCCAGCACTCCCGCCTCGGCGGGCCACACGTAGGTGATGGCTCCAAGACCCGGCAGGGCGTCGGTGATCGCCGCCCCGGCGAGGGTGACCGCGCCGGTGTTAGTGATCGTAAACGCATAGCGGATCTGGTCACCCTCGAGGGTCGCGGTCTTGGTGAGTGTGATCCCCGGGGCACCGACGAGTTCAAGCACAACCTCGTCAGCATCCGTGGCGGTTGCGCCCGAGGGAGCGGTTCCGGTGACACTCAGCGGGTTCACGATCTTGCCCGCATCCACGTGCGCCTGGGTGAGGTCGATACCGGCCCGGGCCGTCACACTGGCACCGGGTGCCAGCGCTCCGGGAACCGCGGCGCGGGTCAGGATGGGCCCGAAGGTTATCTCTCCCAGCCCCGCGAGCTGCGAGGTGAGCTCGGTGGCGGTCAGCGTGGTGGCACCGGTGTTGGTGATCAGCATGCTGTACTCGGCTCGGCTGCCCGCGACCGGTTCCCCGCTGATCTCGCCGGTTGCGGTGAGGCTCACCGCGACGGCGGGACTCAGCACCAGCGAGGCGGTTCCGGTTCCGATCACCGTGGTGGCGCTCGGATCGGTTCCCTCGACAACCAGGTCATCCGCGGAGACCAGCCCCGCGTCAACCTGGGCCTGGGTCAGCGTATCGGTGATCACGATTGTGGCCGATTCACCCACACCCAGCACGCCGGGCTTGGTGGGATCGGGCCAGACGACGGTGAAGTCCTTACCCGCCCAGGGGCCGTTCGGGTCCAGCTGCACGTTCTCCAGCTGGGCGCTACCCGAGTTGGTCACGGTGAGCGTGTACTCCACGCTCTCCCCGGCCGCGGCAACCCCCGACGGGATCGCCGCACTCGCCTGCACGTCAAGTGCGGAGGCGGCAACCAGCGGAACCGTCACGATGGCATCCGCGTTGACCGGAGTCCCGGCGGGATCGGTGGCAGCCCCGGTACCAGGGTTGACCACCTTGCCCGCATCAAGCATCGCCTGGGTAACAACGATCGTCGTGGTGAAGCTGACGGTCTGTCCCGGTGCCAGGGTGCCCGCGGCGCTCGGCCAGAGGCCGGGCACGAAGTCCGACTGTCCGGTGAGCTTGGATGCGGGCGCCACATCGGTCAGCGTGGTGTTGCCGGTGTTGGCCAGCAGGTAGGTGAAGGTTACGGTGTCCCCCACCGCCACCGGCTCGCTCGCCACGGCTCCGGTCAGGGTGAGACCCAGTCCAGCCACACCTGAGAGCGGAACGGTGGTGCTGGCGTCGGCGTCCACCACGGATCCCGTGGGCGTCGTGCCGCTTACCTGCGCATTATTGGTGACGCCACCGGCATCCACATCGGCCTGGGTCAGCGCATAGTTGGCGGTTGCGGTGATGCTGGTCCCGGCCGGCAGAACACCGGGGGTTGCCGGGTTCGGCCAGGCTGCCACGGTAATCGCACCGATCCCCGGGAGGGCATCGGTAATCGCGACGTCGGTCAGCGCGGTTTCCCCGGTGTTGGTGACCACAAACGTGAACGGAAGGTTCGCGCCGGCGGCCACGGTGGCCGGGGCCACACCGGATTTGGTGAGGGTCAGGGACGCGGGCAGCGCACGGAAACCGAAGTCGGTACCCACGCTGTCATCGCCCTTGGCGAGCGTCACCGGGTCGGAGACCGGATCCCCGGTGCCCGAGGTATAGGTCCAGGTCTGGTCCGCACTCAGGGTCGAGGTGTCTACCGCAACACGGTAGTTACCCGCAGCGATCGAACCGAAGTAGTAACTTCCGTCCTCCTCGGTCACGGCCGTTACCGGCGTTCCGTCCTCGGCGAGCACGGGCGACTTGTCCTCATGCAGCAGCGCAACACTCACACCGCCGAGACCAGGCTCGTCCCCAAACGATCCGTTGCCGTCCAGGTCGTGCCAGATGGTCCCGCGAATCGAGGTGTCAATCACATCGACCCGTGCGGCCTTACCGGTGGCCAGGACGACCTGAGAACCGGTGACACCCTCGTTGACAATGCCCGAGGCGGAGGCAAAGACGACGTCACCGTTCTTGGATTCCGGCGCATTCAGGGTGAAGGTCATGCTCCCCACACCGCTGGGCCCCACGGGCAGCTTATCGGCGACATAGCGCAGGCCGGTGGCCTGAGCGAGTTGCTCGGGGGTTGCCGAGGCATAGTTGATCCAGGTCACATTCTCGGCAGGGGCCTGACCGGCACCCTCGGCACGAATGGCCGGATCGATCGTGATCTGCAGGATCGAACCGGTGTTTCCCGGTGCCTTCAGCGAGGCTGAGCTCAGGGTCAGCGGTCCACTGACCGAGGTTCCCGCGGCGTCTCCGTTATAGGGCAGGACCGTCACAAACGAGGCCTTCCCATCCGGTCCCGGCTGATAGTTTCCCCAGGTGAGGGTGAACTCGGGGCTCACCGACGGTGCTACCTCGGGTGCCTTACGAGTGACGCTGTAGAGGGCCACCGTGGGTGCTGCAGCAAATGCGTAGACACTGGTCATCGCACTAAGACCGCTCCATCCCGCACCGCTGGTAAAGGTCCCCAACCCGTCGGCGTGCATGGTGGCACCGGCCTCAAAGATTCCGCCATTGGTGTTTGGTGGGAACACGTTGGTGGTCACATCGATTTCGTAGGCGGGAATCGGCTGGTCCACCCGCACATCGAACTTCGGTGTGAGAATCACCTTTCCCGAGGAGAACTTCGCCATCCCGCCACAAGCCTCGGCGGAGTACTCCGCATCCCAGAGGTCTCGATCCAACGGTGCCAGCGAATAGTCCACCGCGTTCGCCGGTAAACACAGCTCAAACTTCGCGTTCCTGAGGATCTTCTCCTCCTCGGTTGCGTTCGCCGGCTTCAGGAGCGTTCCGGGGGTCACGGTATAGCGCACGGTTTCACCGGCAAGAATGTTGTTACGCCACGGATCTGCAGGGTTTCCCTGCTGGTCGAGTGCATTGACCTTCATGGCGAGCGTTCCGTTCGCCTGACGAACGTTCACGAGTTGACGTTCGCCTAGGTTCAGCGGCTCGGTGGTGGCTCCGGTGACCCAACCCTGCATGTAGGCGGACCCGGTGTCGTTGAGATCGGTGTGGACGGGTAAGGGGCGGGTCACCTTCACCGGAACCCGGAAGGTCAACGCCAGATCGTTCACACTGCTTTCGGGTGCCGGATTCCACGTCCCGTCATTAGCCAGGTACTCGGCGCGAACACCGGTGACGGCTTTGAGGTCTCCCGTATAGGCCGAGCGCTCAGTCCAGGCCATTTCGGCCGGGTTGGGGCCGGGCACCGCCTGTGCATCCGCGACGTCTGTCGTGTAGTAGATGCGATAGTCGGCCCCCTCGGTGAACCAGGTATACCCACGGCCCTGAGGCTGACCAAGCTGAATGGTGTTGCCGCCCTCGAGGTTGAGCTCGAACTCCCCTGGCTTGTTATACACGTAGAGGTTGGTCTTGGTGGTTGGGACAACGGTCCACGGTTCGGTGGTATTTCGCGGATGCGTGGCCTCGGGCCGGAACGTGGTGTTGAGGTCACCGCCATCAAATCCCGGGAGCACGTTTGTGTTCCACTCGGCGATGGTGGAGAGCGGAACGTTGCGATAGGCGACTCGACCCAATACGGATGCCGGACGCGTCTCGATCCCCCGCACATATGCGAAGTCCATCGCCAGCGGCTCCCCGTCGGGCTTGACGTTGACCAGGGGGGTTACCCTCGACGGTGGTCGGAGGCGTCACATAGGACACGGTGCCCTTCAGGTGAATCTGTTCACCACCGGCGACCTCCAGGTCATCAGCCAGCCGAAGCGGCACAAAGTAGTCGATAACCGCCAGGTAATACGAGACGTTCTGGCCACCTGAGACAAAGTTCAGTTCAAAGCTTCGGTTATCCGCCGCAACGTTTTCGAGGGTGGACTTTCCTAGGGCAACCTGCGAGGAATCGGAGTGTTTAATCCCCAACGGACCGGTATACGGCTCACCATGATGTGTGAGATTGACGTCCACCCGGACCCGAGCATTGTCGGCCCACAGATACGGACGGTCCCCGGCCGCGCTCGGCTGAGTCAGCCAAACCTCGGAGTAGCGGCGAATCGCCGGCTCGGGTCCGTCACCAAAGTCAAAGGTGGTCTCCTGCCCGTTTGGGGCGAGCTGCCACTGGACGGTCAGCAGGTCTGCACGTTGCTGCGAGACTACCTTGAGGTCCTTGACCGGACCGGCGATATCCGCCGTCCGGTCGCCGGCCTCGTCGATCACGGTGAGGGTCGGAACGTAGGTGTTGCTACCGGGAACATCGGCTGTCTCCGGGACCACCGCGATCAGGTTCGGGAACGAAACGGATACGGTTCCCCCCGCGTCCTCGGTGGCGGAGACGGTGGCGGTCACCGTGCGACCGTCCTCGCTGAGCACGTAGGACGAACGGTATCCGCCGGTCACGCCGGTGGAGTTCAGTCCGGATTTTGCAAGGCTTGCCGCATCCCACTTCCAGAGCGGAGGCAGGGTCTGCGTCATCACGCCGTCGGTCAGGCTGGTGAACTCGGTGCGCCAGCTAAACACAACGGAGTTGCGAATCGCGACGATACCGTCGGTGCGGGAGGTGTCTCCCGGGACCGCCGAGACCCCGTCGTTGTCGACGGTGATGCTGGCGGCGTTGAAGGCCCCGGTCGCGGCCTGCGCGGGAGCTCCCCCGAGCACGGTAAACCCGGTAACCAGGAGGATGAGTGTGAGCAAACTCGCGAGAAGGCGCGAAAAGCCCCGGCGTTGTGTCGTGGGGTATTCGCCGTCTATGACCCCCGTTGATGCGTACATGGCTCCAAGGCTACGTTCTGACCAATAGGTTAATCATCCCCGCGAATGGGGCAAGTAGTCGGCATCGGGGCCTCGACTCCGATTCAGTCGGCCACCTTGATATTTTCGGCCGTTTCGACTTGAAAAACCCGATTAGTTTTGCGTTGCTCCACACCGTGTGTCCGGCGGATTATCTGATCAAAAACATTCGCTATGTTTTGCGGTGGAATGACGGCGAAAACCGCGTGTGGCTGGCCGACTACGCCCGGGACGAGGCCAAATCCAGACTGCATGTTCCGCGGTCGCGCCGCCGTCAGTGCTCCCGCGGAATGGCGCAAAATGATGCCACACCTGTCGCAAGAAGAAACACGCAAATTTCGCTCGTTATATGCGTCATCACGACACCCCCTGCGCGACACGTTAAACGCCCACGTCCCGCCACTCTCGGGAGAGAGCGACGGGACGCGGGATACTGTGACCGGGTTTAGGACCCGAAGACGGTGTGCACGATGTCGGTGATGAAGTCGCGCTTGTCCAGGAACTGCACCTGCTCGGCCTGAACCCACAGTCCGTCGCGGAAGTAGCTGGTCTCCCAGGTGCGGTCAATGCCCTCGGCGTGCAGGGTCACAATCTGGCACAGGGTTCCGTTCAGCTCGGTGCCGCAGGTTGCACCACGTTCGGCGAGCACCGCGAGCACGGCTGCCTGCTGCTCGGGGGTGACCTGAGAAACAATCGTCGAGGCACCGCTCTCACCGGCACCACCGAGGGTGCAGCGAAGCTGATGGGCGGACGCAGCCTTGATCAGCGCGAGGGTCTTCTCATCCGTGGAACCTTCAAGTGAATTCGTGGCATCATTCAACGGGTTGCGCTCGGCATATTCGGCCAGGAACGCCGGCGAGTAGACCGCCGTGCAGTCTGCCGGGAGCGCCGCGCTCGCGGGCGCGCTCGGCGACGGATCCGGTGTCGCCGACGGTGTCTCCGAGGGAGATGCCGAAGGAGATGCCGAAGGAGATGCCGAGACCGAAGCGCTCGGACTCGGAGATTCGGCACCCGATTTCCCACCAAACGCACCCGAAACCACGGCTATCACCACCGCAATTACCACCAAAACTGCAATGCCGATACCGACCCACAGGCCGGTTCGCGACTTCTTGACCTCGGTGGATGAGGCCTCCGCCGGAGTCTGGTCCGGAGTGTTGGGGCCCTCGGGTGTGGTCATGATGGTTCCTTTTCTCGCGTTTAAGCGCGCCAATTAGTGGGTCATTTGACCCGTGCCGTACCGGGAGAGGCGGAGCCTCGATCAACCTGGGTGCACCCCGGTCAGAAATCCCCGTGCCGGCCACACCCCGATCAACCACGTTCCCAGCGTGATGAGTTGTTCCCAGTTTATGTCCCACCACCGACTCCACCAGGGCAAATGTCACCCACAAACTATTTCGTTATCCAGTCGCGATAATTCCCGATAGAAACGCAAAACCCCGCCCGCCTCCGAAGAGACGGACGGGGTTTTGTCAGGCTAACTACTAGTTGTAGGTGCCCGGGGTGAAGTCGTCACCGGTGAAGGAGTCGAAGTCCACAAACGAGAGGTCGTTCTCGTCGAACACACCGTCGGATGCGAAGATCCGGTTCGGGTAGCGCTCGGCCTTCGCCTCGTCGGTAGCGTCGACAGCCACGTTACGGTAGCGAGCCAGACCGGTACCGGCCGGGATCAGCTTACCGATGATGACGTTCTCCTTGAGGCCCACCAGCGGGTCGGACTTGCCCTCCATGGCCGCCTGGGTCAGCACCCGGGTGGTCTCCTGGAAGGACGCGGCCGACAGCCACGACTCGGTGGCCAGCGAAGCCTTGGTGATACCCATGACTTCCTGACGCGCCGAGGCGGTGCGCTTGCCCTCTGCCAGTGCTGCACGGTTCAGCTCGTTGTACCGCGAACGGTCAACCAGCTCACCCGGCAGCAGCTCGGTGTCGGCGTGGTCAACCACGGTCACCTTGCGCAGCATCTGACGAACGATAACCTCAATGTGCTTGTCGTGAATCGGCACACCCTGCGAGCGGTACACGCCCTGCACGCCGCCCACGAGGTGCTTCTGCACCTCGCGTACGCCCTGCACACGCAGCACCTCCTTGGGGTCCACGGCACCAACGTGCAGCGGAGCACCCAGCTCAACGTGCTGGCCATCCTCAACGAGGAGGGTCGCACGCTTCAGCACGGGGTAGACAACCGGCTCATCGCCGTTATCCGGGGTCAGGATCACCTTACGAGCCTTGTCGGTCTCGTCGATGGTGATGCGACCTGCGGCCTCGGCGATCGGGGTTGCACCCTTGGGGGTACGAGCCTCGAACAGCTCCTGGACGCGGGGCAGACCCTGGGTGATGTCATCGGCCGAAGCCGAACCACCGGTGTGGAAGGTACGCATGGTCAGCTGAGTACCGGGCTCACCAATCGACTGGGCCGCGATGATACCCACGGCCTCACCGATGTCCACGAGCTTTCCGGTAGCGAGCGAGCGGCCGTAGCAGGCAGCACACACACCGACGGCGGACTCACAGGTCAGCACCGAACGCACCTTGATGGTGTGAACACCGGCGGCAACCAGCTCGTCGATCAGCACGTCACCCACGTCGGCACCGGCGTCGGCCACCAGGGTGCCGTTGTCGGCTACCGCGGCGGTTGCCAGCGAACGAGCGAACACCGAGTTTTCCACGTTGGGGTCACGAACCAGAACACCGGTGGAGTCCACGGCGGCGATCGGGAGCGAGAGGCCCTTGGTGGTGCCACAGTCGTCCTCGCGGATGATGACGTCCTGCGAGACGTCCACCAGACGACGGGTCAGGTAACCCGAGTCGGCGGTACGCAGAGCGGTGTCGGCCAGACCCTTACGAGCACCGTGGGTTGCGATGAAGTACTCCGCAACCGACAGGCCCTCACGGTAGGACGAGATGATCGGGCGAGGGATGATCTCACCCTTCGGGTTGTTCACCAGGCCTCGCATACCCGCGATGTTACGGATCTGCAGCCAGTTACCACGTGCACCCGAGGACACCATGCGGTTGATGGTGTTGTCCTTGGGGAAGTTCGCACGCATGGCCTCGGCGACCTTGTCGGTAGCCTCGGTCCAAATGGCGATCAGCTCGGCACGACGCTCGGCGTCGGTGGTCAGACCCTTGTCGAACTGGCTCTGAACCTTGGCGGCCTTCTTCTCGTAGCCGGCCACGATCTCGCGCTTGTTCGGCGGGGTGAGAACGTCGGACAGTGCCACGGTGACACCCGAGCGGGTAGCCCAGTGGAAACCGGCGTCCTTGATGTTGTCCAGGGTCGCGGCAACCACGTTCTTCGGGTAGCGCTCGGCGAGGTCGTTGACCAGGGCCGACAGGCGGCCCTTGTCTGCGACGTCCTGAACGTACGGGTAGTCCGCGGGCAGCAGCTCGTTGAACAGTGCCTGACCCAGGGTGGTGTCGACCACGATGGGTCCACCCTCGTAGCCCTCGGGCTTGACGGCCGGGTAGAAGTGCACGTCGTTCAGACGGATCTTCACCATGGCGTTGAGGTCCAGGCTGCCCTGGTCCTTGGCCATGATTGCCTCGGAGACGGTCGCAAACGCGCGGCCCTCACCGGTGGCACCCTCGGTCACGGTGGTCAGGTGGTGCAGACCGATGATCATGTCCTGCGAGGGCAGGGTCACCGGACGACCATCCGACGGCTTCAGGATGTTGTTGGAGGCGAGCATCAGGATGCGAGCCTCGGCCTGAGCCTCAACCGACAGCGGCAGGTGAACAGCCATCTGGTCACCATCGAAGTCGGCGTTGAACGCGGCACAAACCAGCGGGTGCAGCTGAATAGCCTTACCCTCAACGAGCTGAGGCTCGAAGGCCTGGATACCCAGGCGGTGCAGGGTAGGTGCACGGTTCAGCAGCACCGGACGCTCACGGATGATCTCCTCGAGCACGTCCCACACCTCGGGACGGGCGCGCTCAACCATGCGCTTGGCTGCCTTGATGTTCTGAGCGTGGCTCAGGTCGATCAGACGCTTGATCACGAACGGCTTGAAGAGCTCCAGAGCCATCTGCTTGGGCAGACCACACTGGTGCAGCTTCAGCTGCGGGCCCACCACGATGACCGAACGGCCCGAGTAGTCCACGCGCTTACCCAGCAGGTTCTGACGGAATCGACCCTGCTTACCCTTGAGCATGTCGCTCAGGGACTTGAGGGCGCGGTTACCGGTACCGGTGACCGGACGTCCACGACGACCGTTGTCGAACAGTGCGTCAACGGCCTCCTGGAGCATGCGCTTTTCGTTGTTCACGATGATCTCGGGGGCACCGAGATCCAGCAGACGGCCCAGACGGTTGTTGCGGTTGATCACACGACGGTACAGGTCGTTGAGGTCGGAGGTCGCGAAGCGGCCACCGTCCAGCTGAACCATCGGACGCAGCTCCGGCGGGATCACCGGAACAACGTCGAGCACCATGGCGGCCGGCGAGTTGCCGGTCTGGATGAAGGAGTTAACAACCTTCAGGCGCTTGATGGCGCGGATCTTCTTCTGACCCTTGCCCTCGGCGATCTGGAGGTGCAGCAGCTCAGCCTCGGCGGGCAGGTCGAAGGTCTCGAGGCGCTTCTTGATTGCCTCGGCACCCATGAATGCCTCGAAGTACATGCCGTAGCGGTCCTGCAGCTCGTGGAACACGGTGTCCTCGGGCTTCAGCTCGCCAACCTTCAGGTTGCGGAAGTCTTCCCACACGCGCTCGAGCTGAGCGATCTGCTCGTCGAAGGACTTGCGGGTCTGAGTCATTTCCTTCTCAGCCGCATCCTTCGCACGACGCTTCTGGTCGGACTTGGCACCCTCGGCCTCAAGGGCTGCGAGGTCATCCTCGAGCTTCTTCAGACGGTCGGCGATGCGAGCATCACGCTGGTCACCCAGGGTCTTGAGCTCAAGACGCAGCTCGTTCTCCAGACCCGGCATGTCCTGGTGACGGCCCTCTTCGTCCACCGAGATGACCATGTAGGCGGCGAAGTAGATGACCTTTTCGAGGTCCTTCGGTGCCATGTCCAGCAGGTAACCCAGACGGCTGGGCACACCCTTGAAGTACCAGATGTGGGTGACGGGGGCGGCGAGCTCAATGTGGCCCATGCGCTCACGACGAACGCTGGACTTGGTGACCTCTACTCCACAGCGCTCACAAACGATGCCCTTGAAGCGGACACGCTTGTACTTGCCACAGGAGCACTCCCAGTCGCGGCTCGGGCCGAAGATCTGCTCACCGAACAGACCGTCCTTCTCGGGCTTCAGGGTGCGGTAGTTGATGGTTTCCGGCTTCTTGACCTCACCGTGCGACCAACGACGAATGTCGTCAGCGGTAGCCAGGCCAATGCGAAGCTCGTCAAAAGTTGTTACGTCGAGCAATTTCTCTCCTCAGGAAATTCTCTGGAAAATCTCTGCGTGGGCCTGGTTAGATCTCGTCCACGGACGAGGACTCAAACCGGGAAGAAATGTTGATACCGAGTTCTTCGGCGGCGCGGAAGGCGTCGTCATCGGTGTCGCGCAGGCTCACAACCTGGCCATCGGCGGAGAGAACCTCCACGTTCAGGCAGAGCGACTGCATTTCCTTGATCAGAACCTTGAAGGACTCGGGGATACCCGGCTCCTGGATGTTCTCACCCTTCACGATCGCCTCGTACACCTTGACGCGGCCAAGGATGTCATCGGACTTGATCGTGAGCAGCTCCTGCAGTGCGTAGGCGGCGCCATAGGCCTCGAGGGCCCACACCTCCATCTCACCGAAACGCTGTCCACCGAACTGTGCCTTACCACCCAGCGGCTGCTGCGTGATCATGGAGTACGGACCGGTCGAACGCGCGTGGATCTTGTCATCCACCAGGTGGTGCAGCTTCAAGATGTACATGTAACCGACCGAAATGGGCATCGGGTACGGCTCGCCGGAGCGGCCATCGAACAGCTGTGCCTTACCGGAGTGGTCGATCAGGCGGTCGCCGTCACGGGTGAGGATCGTGGAGTCCAGCAGACCCGCGATCTCCTCCTCGGACGCACCGTCGAACACCGGGGTCGCAACCTTGGTGCCCGGGGCGGCTTCACGAGCCTGCTCGGGCAGGTTCTTGGCCCAGCTGGGCTTGCCCTCAACCTTCCAGCCCTGGGTCGCGATCCAGCCGAGGTGCGTTTCCAGCACCTGACCGAAGTTCATTCGACCCGGGATACCCATCGGGTTCAGCACGATGTCCACCGGGGTTCCATCGGCGAGGAACGGCATGTCCTCAACCGGCAGAATCTTGGCAATGACACCCTTGTTACCGTGACGACCGGCGAGCTTGTCACCCTCGGTGATCTTACGCTTCTGGGCGATGTAGACCACAACGCGGCGGTTGACGCCCGAGCCCAGCTCGTCGTCGCCGTCCTCGGCGTTGAACTCCTTGACGGCGATGATGGTTCCGCGCTCACCGTGGGGCACCTTCAGCGAGGTGTCGCGAACCTCGCGGCTCTTCTCGTTGAAGATGGCACGGAGCAGGCGCTCCTCGGCGGAGAGCTCGGTCTCACCCTTCGGGGTGACCTTACCCACCAGGATGTCGCCGGGGCGAACCTCGGCACCGATGCGGATGATGCCGCGCTCGTCCAGGTCCTTCAGCAGGTCCGGGGAGACGTTGGGCAGGTCGCGGGTGATCTCTTCCTTACCCAGCTTGGTGTCGCGAGCGTCAACCTCGTACTCCTCGATGTGAATCGAGGAGAGGGTGTCGTCCTTCACCAGGTTCTGGGAGAGGATCATCGCGTCCTCGAAGTTGTAACCTTCCCAGGTCATGAACGCCACGAGGAGGTTCTTACCCAGTGCCAGCTCACCGTTTTCGGTCGCGGGACCGTCGGCGATAACCTCGCCGGCCTCGATCCGGTCACCCTCGGTCACAACCACGCGGTTGTTGTAGCTGGTGCCCTGGTTCGAGCGGTCGAACTTGCGCAGGTAGTAGGTCTCCGAGCCGCCCTCGTCGAGCTGAACGGTCACAGCGTCTGCCGAAACCTCAGCCACAACACCCGAGCGGTTTGCGGTCACAACGTCACCGGCGTCGATGGCCGCGAAGCCCTCCATACCGGTTCCCACGATGGGCGAGGTGCTCTGCAGCAGCGGCACAGCCTGACGCTGCATGTTGGCACCCATGAGCGCGCGGTTTGCATCGTCGTGCTCGAGGAACGGAATCAGCGAGGTTGCTACCGACACCATCTGGCGCGGGGAGACGTCCATGTAGCCGATCTCGTCGGGTGCGAAGAGGTCAACCTCTCCACCCTTCTTACGAGCCAGCACGCGGTCCTCGGAGAACGAACCGTCCTCGTTCAGCGGTGCGTTTGCCTGGGCGACGATGAAGTCGTCCTCTTCCATGGCGGTCAGGTAGTCGATGTTCTCGGTCACCACACCGTCAACAACGCGACGGTAGGGGGTCTCGATGAAACCGAAGGCGTTGATACGTGCGAACGATGCCAGCGAACCGATCAGACCAATGTTGGGGCCTTCAGGGGTCTCAATCGGGCACATACGGCCGTAGTGGGACGGGTGAACGTCTCGCACCTCAACACCGGCGCGCTCACGGCTCAGACCACCGGGGCCCAGAGCCGACAGACGACGCTTGTGGGTCAGACCCGCGAGCGGGTTGTTCTGGTCCATGAACTGCGACAGCTGCGAGGTTCCGAAGAACTCCTTGATCGCGGCAACGACGGGGCGCACGTTGATCAGGGTCTGCGGGGTGATCGCCTCGATGTCCTGAGTGGTCATGCGCTCGCGAACCACGCGCTCCATACGGCTGAGGCCGGTACGGACCTGGTTCTGGATGAGCTCACCCACGGCACGGATACGACGGTTACCGAAGTTGTCGATGTCGTCGGTGTCGATGCGGATCTCCGCCGGAGCGCCCTTACGGACACCGGTGAAGTGGGTCTCGCCGGCGTGCAGACGTACCAGGTACTTGATGGTCGAGACGATGTCTTCGACGGTCAGGACCGAGTCGGTCAGCGGTGCCTCAAGACCAAGCTTCTTGTTGATCTTGTAGCGACCCACCTTGGCGAGGTCGTAGCGCTTGGAGTTGAAGTAGAAGTTGTCCAGCAGGGCGCGGGCAGCCTCGGCGGCCACCTGCTCGCCCGGACGCAGCTTGCGGTAGATGTCGCGCAGGGCGTCGTCCTTGGAGACGATCGAGTCCTTCTCCAGGGTCAGTGCGATCGACTCGTAGCCGGCGAACTCGCTGGCGATGTCTTCGCTGGTCAGACCCAGGGCCTTGAGGAAGACGGTGACCGACTGCTTACGCTTACGGTCGATACGCACACCAACCTGGTCGCGCTTGTCAATCTCGAACTCGAGCCATGCACCACGGCTCGGGATGACGCGTGCCGAGTAGAGGTCCTTGTCGGAGTTCTTCTCGGGGGTGCGCTCGAAGTAGACACCGGGGCTACGAACCAGCTGGGACACAACCACACGCTCGGTACCGTTGATGATGAAGGTACCGCGCTCGGTCATCAGCGGGAAGTCGCCCATGAAGACCGTCTGGGTCTTGATTTCGCCGGTGAGGTGGTTCATGAACTCAGCCTCGACGTACAGCGGAGCAGCGTAGGTCTTGCCACGCTCCTTGCACTCCTCGATGGAGTACTTCTCCGGCTCCAGGAACGGAGCGGTGAAGCTGAGCTGCATGGTCTCGCCCAGGTCCTCGATGGGGGAGATCTCCTCGAAGATCTCATCGAGGCCCGAGTTCGTCGGCAGGTCGTTGCGTCCCTCAGCCTCAGCCTCGGCGACGCGGGTCTTCCACGCCTCCGAGCCAACCAGCCAGTCGAAGCTCTCGGTCTGGAGAGCCAGCAGGTCGGGGACCGTTAGGGTGTCAGTGATCTTTGCGAACGACAGGCGGGAGTGCCCGCGGCCGTTCTTGGGTGAAGTGGTGGATGCGTTGCGCGCAGCAGCCAAGGAAATTACCTCCGTGGGCCCCGTCGGGCCTAGTTACCGTGAGTAAGGTGGAGTACTCGCCGGACGAACAGTGCGGACACTTCATAACCCCGTTATCTGGGTAGTGAAGCACCGAGGCCGACCGCAATATGAAGGCGTGGTGAAACGTCTGGGAGCGCAAAGGTCAAGCATATGCGACAATTCACGCAAAGTCCAGTACGCGAGTTGAAAAGTTTGAAGCGGTCCGGTATAAGCGCGCGAGTGATCCACTCTCACGGCCGTAAGCTACGCTCTATCTGTGGCTCAACAGCAGGAAAACCCCGGCGTCCAACTCGGCATTAGCGGCTATCACGCGGTGATCGAGCCCGACCAGTTTGTACCCGGCACGTTCCAGCTGGTGGTGGATGGGACCCCGCAATCCCACGTCGACCTTGAGCGGCCCGACAACCTGTTCTTCGAGTATGTACAGCGCATCGGTCACGTGATCGACCTGCTGGACACCCCGGGAAAGCCCATCACCGCCCTGCACCTGGGCGCCGGCGCGCTGACCCTGCCCCGCTACGTGGAGGCCACCCGTCCCGGCAGTCGGCAGCAGGTATTGGAGCTCGAGCGCGAGCTGATCGACCTGGTGCGCGAGCACCTGCCCTGGCCCAAGCGGGCTGCGATCCGGGTCCGCTACGGCGATGCCCGCGAAACCCTGGGCAAGCTGCCCGCGGGGATGCACGGGGCCTGCGACCTGATCGTGGTCGACATCTTCTCCGGCGGCCAGACCCCCGCCCACGTGACCAGCGTCGAGTTCTACCGCGAGGTTGCAAAGTTCCTCTCCCCCACCGGGATCATCGCGGTCAACGTGGCCGACGGCCCGGGTCTCGCGTTTGCCCGCGGTCAGGCGGCGACCCTTGGCGCGGTCACCGAGAACGTGGCGGCGCTGGCCGAAACCCAGATCCTCAAGGGACGCCGATTTGGCAACGTGGTCCTGGTCGGGTCGTTTGCGCCGCTGCCCATGGACTTCATCCCGCGCCTGCTCGCCGGCGGGCCGCACCCCGCTAAGGCCGTGCAGGGAACCGAACTGCGCGCCTTCATCGGCGGCGCACGACCCGCGACCGACGCCGACGCGGTGGGGTCCCCGCTGCCCGACCGGGGTGTGTTCACCTTCAACCGACAGGGAAGCTAACCCCACTTCGGGACCCAGTTTCAGCATTCCGGGCGCCAAAGTCACCGGGAGGGGTTACCGTAGTCTCATGGCCGATCTTGAGCGCGTCCGAATCTGGGCGCAGGCACTCATCACGCTGCACCTCCCCAACCAGGGATGGAGTTTCCGCTTCGACAACGCTAAGCGGCGAGCCGGGCTGTGTAATTACACCGCCAAGGAAATCTCGGTGTCCCGCTATCTCGCCGCCCGCTATGAGGACGACGAGATCCATCAGATCCTGCTGCACGAGGTTGCCCACGCCCTCGCCGGATCCCAGGCCGCACACGGTCCCAAGTGGCGACGCGTGGCCGAGGGGCTGGGCTATGAGGGTTCCCGTCTGCACCATGGGGAGACCGCCGATGAGCTGGCCCCCTGGGTGGGAACCTGCCCGCAGGGTCACACAATCTTTCGGTACCGCAAGCCCGTGCGTCGCAGCTCCTGCGCCGAATGCTCGGCGAGCTTTGATCCGCAGTATGAGCTGCGCTGGATCCGCCGGGAGATTACCGCCGCCACCCGTGCCGCGGCGATGGTGAGTCGATGAGCGCAGAGCTTTTGAACACGCATCCGGACATCCGGGCGGAGTCGAACCAATGAACGCCACGCAGGTTGCGCTGCTGCGCGGGATCAACGTCGGCGGGGTGCGCATCACCTCGGCGGAGCTGGCCGCGGTGTTCACCGAGCTGGGGCTGACGTCGGTGAGCACGGTCCTGGCCACGGGCAACGTGTGCTTTTCCGGGGCGATCGAGCCCGCAACCATCGAGCGTGCCCTCTCCGAACGCTTCGGCTACTCGGCCCGGGTCATCCTGGTTGAGGTGTCCGAGCTGGCCTCGCTGCTGACCCGGACACCCTTTATCGAGGATCCCGAGCGTCACCGCTACGTGGTGTTTGCCGATCCCACCCCGGACCAGACCGAAACCTGGGCCGGGCTCGTCGCCTGGGACGCGGAGGGTGAAGACCGGGTCGCGGGCGACCCCGACGGCCGCGTGCTCTGGTGGTCGGTTCCCCGCGGTTCCAGCACCACCACCCCGTTTGCCAAGGCCACCGCCCGCGCGGGCACCCGCGGCCTCAACATCACCACCCGCAATATCGGGACGCTGCAGAAGATCCTGGCGCGCGCCAGCTAGCGCGCGCATCACGCACGTGATTTCACGTTCGGGCCCCGGATTCAATACCCTTGGGTTCGTGATTGATCAGAATGGTGAAACCGTTGCGACGGGCCAAGAGTTCCGCTCCCGAGAGGGCGTGACCTGGCTGTTTGACAGCGGCAGCACCGCGCTTGACTTCTGCTACACCGGCGCCTGGGGCGCGGCCGACGGCCACCTGGACGAAGCCGTGGAGCTGCTGGGCGACCCGCTCGCACTGGGCACCTGGCTGAGCACCCGCATCCCCTGCTCCCCCGCGACCGAACGCGACCTCCAGGACGCGCAGGCCCTGCGATCCACCATCGCGCGGATCGCCCGCGCCCTGGCCGATGAGTACCCGCCCGCGGGAACCGACATCGACATGCTGAACCTCTATGCGGCCACCCCGGACGTTCCGGCACGCCTGGCCGGCGGAGCCCGTCAAGCCGGACGCACCGAGCCGCGTGCGGCCCAGGTGCTCGCGAGTATCGCCCGCGATGCCGTGGCCCTGTTCTCGGGTCGCCTGGCCGGACGCCTGCGTCACTGCGCGGCGGATGACTGCGACCTGATCTACTTCGACTCCTCCCGCGCGGGAACCCGCCGCTGGTGCTCGATGCAGCGCTGCGGCAACCGCGATAAGGTGCGTCGTCATCGCGCACGCCTGGCCGAGCGCACCCAGCTGGCGTTGGCCGGCAACCGTCTGCCCACGCTGTAGCGCGGGAGACTCCGCACTCGACGACCCTCTCCGGAAACCCGAGGATGGGGCCCACAGACGAACAGGCCGAGCCGGGGCAGAGGCCCGGAACGGACGAGCCCGCACCGGCACCCCTGGGCGGCGTTACTCGGCGGGTGCCGTTACCGGGATCGGCGACTCGCGCAGCACCACAACCTCGGTCTGGCTATCGATCTGGGCGGCAGCCTTGACCGGCTCCAGGCTCAGCTTGCGGCGCACATTCTGGCCAACCACCGAGGCGGTAAACAGGTGTCCGCTGGCCTGGCGCAGTCCCGCATAGGCGGCACCGGCCACGGCGGCCTCGGGGGAGGTGAAGTCGATGCCGCGATCGGCGAGCGCCTCGATGATGGCACCGGCGGCCAGCAGATCGTGGCTCGCAAACCCATCCTCGAATCCGGCGGCCACCAGCGCAATGCTGACCCGCTTTCCCAGATCCACCTGACGGCGCAGGATCCAGTCGGCCACGGCCGAACGTGTGGTGAGGGCACCGAGGATGATCGCGCTGGTCGGAGCGACCTCGTCCAGGCTCGGCAGCGAGCCAGCCTCGGGTAGGGCATCCACCCAGACGATGATGTCGGCATCGGCTAGGCGACGCAGCCCGGCCGATCCAAAGTCGAAGCGCACCTGGTAGCGAGCCTGGGCGGGGGCGAAGGTTTCGGGGAGGCTGGAATCGGTCACGGTGCCAGTGTAATCCGCACGGACCCCGCATTCATGTCGAGCGTCATGATTGCCGTCACACTCGCTCCTCGGGGTCCGCGATCCAAAGGGGCAGCGCTCCGCCGGGCGTCTCGTCCGCCTGCTCCTCCCGCCAGCGCAGCAGCCCGGCCCCCGGCGCGATGGTCGGGTCACCACCGGGGCCGGCGGCGGCGATTCCGTGGCGGCGCTCCTCGGGAAGCGGCGGCCCCATTTCCTCCCGGAGGATCCGAAAGTCATGGGCGGAGATTTCGATCAGGCCGCGGCGCAGCGGTTTTGCCCAGTCCCAGCCGGCCGAAAGATCCAGGACATCGCGCAGCAACCGCAGCGGAACCACATCGGCATCGGCTTCCCAGCGCACGGCCCGTTGCCAGGGACGCAGACGCTCACCCGGCGGCGTGGGGATATCCACGCGCCGAACGTCTGCGGCGGTCAGTCGGCCAATCGCCGTAAATGCTCGCAACGGTTCCTCGTCGGCGGGCCGGGCGCGCGGGCTGTACAGCACAATCCCATCGGCCTCGCCCAGCTCGGCGAGTTCGCGACGCAGCCCCGGCGACACGGCAAACACCCCGTGGTGTGTGCACCACGCTGCCTGCTGCCCGGAAACCACCCCGAGCCAATAACGGATCGCCATAGCTTCTTTGTACAGTATTGCCCGAACCCCTGGCATCTCCCGCACTGACCGGCCAGACTGGGCTCATGTATGTGCAGCTGAAGTTTGCGATGGATACCCCGGCCGATGCCGCCTGGCGAGCCTTGCGTTCGGTCGCCGTAGTCCGCGAACTGTACTCTCCGCTGGTGGATGTGCGCCCGCTGGGCGACTTCGTGCCCGACGGTGACGGAACCCCGATCGAGTTGGAAAACCTCGAGGCCGTCCGCACGATGTGGGAACCGGGTTCGGTGGAATGCCGAGCACGCTTATTCGGCATCATTCCCCTGGGTCGTCAGGTCATTCGAGTGGGATTTGAGCAGGCGGAGGAGGGACGCACCAATCTCTTTGTGGATACCGGCGGTGCCACCGCGGGCCCGCTGGCGCTCCTGTCCGGATGGCGGCACCGCATGGCCGTTGCCCCGCTGCCCGGGGATCCCAGCCGCACGCTCTGGCGCGACCGGGTCGAGTTCCACGGTCCAATGGCACCGCTCTACTGGCCGGTGCTGTGGGCCCTGTGGCAGTGGCGCGGCCGCAGAATCCGCGCGCTGGCACCGGGGTGGGCTCAGCGCGCGGATGCATAGGTCTACCCGCCTATCAGCCCGAGTTCGGTGTGGCACGGAATGTACTTCAAGTGCGTAATACGCGGGCTCTGCTCCGATCTCAGAGGGATCGGCTTTTCTGTCCAACTCAGTTCCGGACGCCGTGCTAAAGGCGTTCTCGAAGTCCCCGCAAGAAATCAATGATCGAGCCGTCCATCGCTTCACGGAGACCTGAGCCAAGGGAACAACACGTCAGCGCGTGTTCGAACTTCCTGGCTCATACTAGGAACCTGAACTACCCGTTATAGAAACCAGCAAACGCCCAATTCGGGGTGGCGGGTTCGTTTTGACACCTGGACCAGCCTGTTTCTGCATCCCATGGAGATTCGTCGGGAACGTTTGCGCTATCCCACGTCCACTGTTCCTGAACAACCGGTCTCACGTTGATATCTTTAATCGACATCGCGGAGCCAAGATAATGCCCGCCTTGGGTTCGATAGCTCCACATGAGGCGATTCGATTCCACGTAGTGCAGACGAAATCCGCGGCGGGGCAAACGCCGCTCATCCATCAGTTCTATCGCTTTGAGCTCGAGTACAGGACGCGAGAGACTCTGGTCAAAGATGATGGCGTTGAAAGCGAACCCTTCGAAGTCTGCACGGAACATATATAGTTCCTCGAAACCACGATCATCAAGCAAGCGACCAGTCATGTCGGCCCCTCTGAGCTTGCTCTTTCTGATATCACGCTGGCTTCGCCACTTCTCAGCTCGTTTCGCAGCCCGTGCTGCAAGATGCTCGACCAGCGCACCGACCAAAACGAGGGTCTTGGTCGAGTTCACCCGATTTGCGTAAGAAAGGTCTTGCCCATGCATGACGCCGTGCCTTGAGACAAGCCCGTATCTGCCCACCACAGGAACCGGTTCGCTGAACGCCTGACGTACAACGGGGAGATTACCCTCGACACCCGCCAGAGTGGAGTCATCTGTGTAATCATGATCCTTTTCTCCAGGCTTCGAACGGAAAAAAGAGGTCCCCACGAGCTCTCGGGTCAAACCATCAATCTGCGCAAGCACTAACGTGATACAAGCCGCATATCTTCCGTCGAAGTGACAGTCGACAGCTTCGTTGATCAGAGTCTGACGCTGTTGACAGCGCCTTTGAAACTCCATATCGATACCGCGACCATATCGCCCAAGCGGTCCCGCCACATGCTTCAGCAGAGCCGTCTGTTGACCATTCCATACCTCGCTGATTTCCCGGTCAATCTCCCCATCCGGAGCACCTTGCTGTATGAGGCGAAGGAGGCGCTTTGATTCTTCATAGTGCCAGTTGCCGTAGAAGGCCCAACCGAGCTTCGCAAACGCTGAGGCGGTCTCGCTGACGCGAGGATTCTGTGTTGCGAGATTTTCAGACATACCGATATTGTTTCCCATTTTGGCAGTTCTATCCAGATTGCGGGAATGTAGAGTTCCGGGGAAGATTGATAAATCATGAACAGTGGCATGGAGAATCTGGTGAGCATCTAACAAAGAAGAGCGCACTCTGAGTAACGGGCCCAGAAAACGCCGAGTCCAACATCAATTGGTTTGGTTACACACCCGGCGGCTACGAAGTTTTGCTCGGTTTCCCTAGTTTTCGAGTGACCGAAAGCCCGAAGATCGCACCTACCACGACAATAAAAGCTGCAACGTTCTCATGCAGATATCGGATCTCACTTGGCGTGTTTATGCTTATCAATGTCTGCGTTCGGCCCCAAGAAGGTCTCGACGTCAACTTTCCGCTCCCAACCCCTTGGTTGTGAAAGTCAACGTCCCATTGGTGTATTTCTGAATCCAGGAATACCGCTGCCTCTCCGCCGCAAAAACTAGAGCGTCGTCGGTCACCCCCATGTGCTGCGCCATTAGCAGTGTCACCACGACAATGGTAGCGTCTCGCAAGGCTGGCAAACCGTTACCGGTCATGAACTCCCGGTGGGCAGCTTTCTGCGCATCTGAGTGTGCAACTAGGTTCCGATAGCGCTTCAGCGATGTCGTCCAAGATGCCTTGTCCAGACCCAGTTTGTCCCAGACCTTCGCAGGCAAAAGGTCCGCAATCGCCTCAGTGCGAGCTGCGAAAGTACTGACATTTGTAATTTGAAAGTCATCCGGAACATCAACTGCGGCAATCGCGCGCCGAACTTCAAGGAACTTCTCTTTCGTCAGGATCTTCGGCACATTAACCCACTCTTCGCCCAAGCGATCAAGAACAGTCGCAACGAACAGGAAATCAGCTTCAGAGTACCCAGGCTTGGCGATAATGCCAGCAACGATTTGGGGAAGTGGACGAAGGTTGATCGACATATCCCACCACTTGTGTATCGCGTTTTGCGTATTTTCATTGCCGAGTCGAATCGGAAAATCCCGATGGTCTAGCTTCACAATTGGACCTGACTTCACCAATTGGCGAGCGAAGATTTTCGTCTCACTACCTTCTTCTGCATACACACACATAGATACCTGGGCCAAGGGACGTTGCACAGCGAAAGTCAACAGCCGACGGAGCGCTTCGAGCTGCGCTTCGAAGTGCTCAAGTTTGGTAGGAGTATTAGCCTCCAGTTCAATCAAGTCGCCTGCATAGGTGAGTTTCATCGCGGGCGCACCTTCGAGCGCGGGAAGGATCAGCGGTTTCTTTGGAGGACGTTGAACACCATCGCGCGCGTAATAGCTAGATATCAACGCCCCGTACTGATATCTGCTTCTCGCACGCAGATAGAGGTCATCGGGCGCATCGAAACCGACACGTAAATCACTCACACGGACGCAAGGTGACCCGTCTTTATGAAAATCATCGCCACTTAAATAGACAGGTATAGAGCCAAAATGCCCACGAAAGACCTTCCGTTTTGCGGCACGACTGGCACACTGAGTACCTCCAGACCATCGGCTATCGGATTTGAACCAAAAGTCCCCGGATTCGTCTTTGGAAACTACGCCGTCCAGCGCTGTGCCATCGATCTCACCGACAACAGCAATTGGGAACATCATTTCAGAAGTTTTGTCTAACATGGCCCAATTCTGACATCCTGTTTTTATTAGCCTCCAGCCTCAATCGTCCAAGCGCTTTCCACGGAAAACCAACATGGATCTGGCGAATTATGTCGACCAAGGAGTTACCGCAGTTCAACGTTCATTTCAAAATGAGCAGCCAGAGTCCGGTACCTTCCCCGGACACGGCCGAACTAGTCCAGGTCTAGCTTCTTATCGCAGACCACCGAGTCGGTGCCGTCCTCGTCGTGGTGGGATTTGCGCTCCCCATCCACATAGATCTCGCAGCGCACCTCACCGAGGTTACCCGCGGTGTTCTGGGCCCATACGATGACCTTCTGATAGTCGCCGTTGGCATCCAGGGTCAGGTCAAACTCGGTACTCCACGGCAGCTCATGTTCGGTCGCGGCGGCGGCGTTTTCGGCCTCGCGCACGTCGTGATCGAGGTGTCGCCGGTTCTCACTTTCGAGCACGGTGAAGTCACGAATCAGGGCGCTTGAGGCATCCCCGGTCACACGAATTTCCACGTGCCGTTGGGGGGACTCGCGATCACGATCGCGTCGGTCCTCACCGTGGCCCCCGGTTTCCGCCGCGCTACCGGTCGGCGGGGCCACCCGTTGCGACGCGGTGGAGGAGGGTCCCGCTGCTACGTCGGGACCGGCCACCGCACAGCCGGCCAGCGCGAGGCCCGCCACCACCAGCATCGGGGCCGCGCGCAGGACCCGACGTGCGCTGTCCCGCGACTTTTTCATACCGTAAGTTTTCTGCATGATTCCAGCGTGCTCCTCCGGGGCAACGCACGCGTGGATCCGGTCCGATGTGGGCGGATCGCGCGGCGCAAGATCCATCCGACCCCGATGTTTTCAGCGCCATTTCAGCTTCCGCGCTAGAATGGGATTACTCGCGATCCATTTTGAGGCCCGGAGGCCCAAATATCGCGTGCGTCGTAGAACGCTCCCTCTCTCGTCGGCCCCGCCGATTCGATGACACTTCATACGGCGAACGGATGCGCACACCTGCGCCTTCGCCACCCCTGCCCCGAAGCTCGGCTATGCCGCTGCCCGCGGGGACGTGATGCCCGAAAGGCACCAGCATGTCAGAAACCACTTTCGCCTCACTCGGCGTTCCCGCTCCGCTCGTCAAGGTCCTCGCGGCCGACGGCAAGGAGAACGCCTTCCCCATCCAGGTCGACACCCTCGCCGACACCCTCGGCGGACGCGACGTCCTCGGCCGCGGAAAGACCGGCTCGGGTAAGACCCTTGCCTTCTCGATCCCCCTGGTTGCCCGCCTGGCCACCGAGCTGGCCGGCGGTAACCGTCGTCCCGGCCGCCCGCTGGGTCTGGTCCTCGCCCCGACCCGCGAGCTGGCCACCCAGATCGCCGCGGTCATCAACCCGCTGGCCGAGGCCTACGGCCTGAAGACCACCACCATCTTCGGTGGCATCAACCAGACCCGTCAGGTCAACGCGCTGAACGCCGGCGTCGACATCGTCGTGGCCTGCCCCGGCCGCCTCGAAGACCTCATGAAGCAGGGCCACGTGCGCCTGGACGCCGTGGAGATCACCGTCATTGACGAGGCCGACCACATGGCCGACCTCGGCTTCCTCCCGGTTGTCACCCGTCTGCTCTCGGCCACCCCCGAGAACGGTCAGCGACTGCTGTTCTCGGCCACCCTGGACAACGGTGTGGACAAGCTCGTGCGCCGCTTCCTGCACAACGAGGTTCTGCACTCGGTAGACGAGGCCACCTCGCACGTGGCCGCGATGACCCACCACGTGTTCTCGATCTCCTCGCTCGAGGGCAAGAAAGACCTGATCACCACCCTGGCCAGCGGCCAGAGCAAGCGGATCCTCTTCACCCGCACCAAGCACCAGGCCAAGAAGCTGGCCAAGCAGCTCACCTCGCAGGGCATCCCCGCGGTTGACCTGCACGGAAACCTTTCCCAGCCGCAGCGTGACCGCAACCTGGCCGCATTCGGCTCGACCGGCCCCGAGGGCGTGCGCGTCCTCGTGGCCACCGACGTTGCCGCCCGCGGTGTGCACGTGGATGGCGTGGAGCTGGTTGTGCACGTCGACCCGCCCATGGAGCACAAGGCGTACCTGCACCGTTCGGGCCGTACCGCGCGTGCGGGCACCGAGGGTGACGTGGTGACCATCTGCCTGCCCAGCCAGACCGATGACCTCAAGAAGATCATGAAGAAGGCCGCGATCACCGTGGACTTCCAGCAGGTGGATGCCGACTCGGCCGCCGTGACCGAGCTGGTTGGCCCGGTTGCCGCGTTTGTGAAGCCCGCGCCGCTGGCCCCGGTCCAGCAGCAGGGTGGCGGTGGCAAGAGCCAGGGTGCCAACGCGCTGCGTAAGCGTGCGATCCGTGAGGGTCGCGCCGACCGTCCCGGTGGCGGACAGCGCAAGGCTCAGCAGGGCGGTGGCCAGGGCGGTCAGCGTTCCGAGGGTGGACGCGGCCAGGGCGCTCAGCGTTCCGAGGGCGGTCGCGGTGGACAGCGCACCGAAGGCGGACGCGGCCAGGGCGCTCAGCGTTCGGGTCAGGGTGCCGGCCAGGGCGGACGCGGTCAGGGCGGTCGCGGCCAGGGTGCCGGTGCCGGTCAGGCTCGTCGTGGCGAGTCCGGTGGCGGTCGCGGTGGCAACACCCGCGGCGGTTCCTCGGCCATGTACTCCACCAGCTCCGACGGTGGCAACTCGCGCGGTCGCGGCAACGGTCCGCGTCGCGCCTCCGCTCCCAGCGGTTACTAGTTACTAGCGGCTCAGGCCGCACGGGGTTTCGGCCCCACAGACAAAGGTGGGCCCCATCCGATCAATTCGGATGGGGCCCACCTTTATTCACTCGGGAACGGCGCGCTCCCGGCTTCGAGGGCGATTAGCGCAGCGCGCCGACCGAGGCCAGTGCCGCGCGCAGCAGGGTGCCGCGGCCGCCCTCCATCTCGGCGGCGAGCGCGTCGCTCGAAGCCTCCTCGGGGGTGAGCCAGGTGATTTCCAGGGCGTCCTGGCGCGGCTCGCAGGTTCCGGTCACCGGCACCACATAGGCAAGAGAGACCGCGTGCTGGCGCTCATCGGTGAAGGCCGAGACACCGGGCAGCGGGAAGTATTCGGCCACGTGGAACGGGACCGGAGAGGCGGGCAGCAGCGGGAAGGCCATCGGACCCAGGTCCTTTTCCAGGTGCCGGAACAGCGACTCGCGCAGGGTCTCGCCATAGAGCACCCGACCAGAGACAATCGTGCGGGTGATCGCGCCCAGCGCGGTACCGCGCAGCAGGATCCCCACCTCGGTGACCTGGCCCAGGCCGTCCTGACGCACGGGGATCGCCTCCACATACAGCAGGGGCAGGCGGTGCCGGATCTCCTCCAACTCCACATCACTCAGCCAGCCCGGGTTCACCGGACGGCTCGGCTCATCGGGCAGCGGTTCGGGATCCGGGGTGCGTACGCTCATGCTTCATTCTTACAAGATTCGCCGGGGGAAGCGAGCCAATCGATTTCGCTTCGAGCGAGCGCGGCCGGAGGCAGCGGCTGGTGCGGATGTCGGTGGAAGAGCCTAACCTGGGAGGTGACCCGTTTAGCCACACGCCCCGAGCCGAAGGATCCGCCGATGTCCCTCCCCGCGATCACCCCCGATGCCGTTCTCTGGTCGGTTCCCGAGGAGGAGCGCGCCGGGCGTCCGCTGCTGCTCCTGCTGCACGGCTACGGGTCCAATGAGGCCGACCTGTTTGGGCTGGTCCCGCACCTCCCCGACGCCCCGGTGATCGCCTCGCTGCGCGCTCCGCTGCAGGCCCCCTGGCCGATCGATGGCTGGTCCTGGTTCCCGCTCGCGGTCCCCGGTGCCCCCGATCCCGCGGGCCTGGACGCCTCGGTGGATGCCATCATCGCCTGGATCGATGCCCTCCCCTTCACCCCGACCAGCGTCGCCGCCGCCGGGTTCTCCCAGGGCGGGGCCATGTCCGTCCACCTGCTGCGTCGTGCCCCCGAGCGCTTCGCCTTTGCCGGGAACCTCGCGGGGTTCGTGGTGGCCGGCGAACAGCCCGGAGACGCGGTCCTGCAGGAAACCCGTCCCCCGGTGTTCTGGGGTCGCGGAAGCGCCGACACCGTGATCAGCGACGAGGCCGTGGCCCGCACCACCGACTGGCTGCCCGATCACTCCACGCTTTCCGGACGCATCTATGAGGGCCTGGATCACTCGATCTCCGGTCCCGAGCTGGCGGATCTGCGCGCGTTCCTCGATCGGCAGTACTAGGGCCGTGGCCCGCGCGGCACTGACCGGGTTCGGCCCGGCGACTCGGACCTGGTTCACCGAGTCCTTTGCCGCGCCCACGGCCGCCCAAGCCGGCGCGTGGAAGGCCATTTCCAGCGGCGACAATACCCTGGTCATCGCCCCCACCGGTTCAGGGAAAACCCTCTCGGCGTTCCTCTGGGCCCTGGACCGATTGGCCACCACCGAGCCGCCGGAAACCACCACCCGGGTGCTCTATATCTCCCCGCTCAAGGCCCTCGGCGTCGACGTCGAACGCAACCTCCGTGCCCCGCTCAGCGGCATCCGTCGCACGGCCGAGCGCGAGGGCATCGCGGTTCGGGATCTGCGGGTGGGGGTCCGCTCGGGCGATACCCCGGCGGCCGAGCGACGCGCGCTCATCAAGAACCCACCGGACATCCTGATCACGACCCCCGAGTCGCTCTTTTTGATGCTCACCAGCTCGGCGCGGGAAACCCTGCGCGGGGTGGATACCGTCATCATCGACGAGATCCACGCGGTCGCCTCAACCAAGCGCGGCGCCCACCTGGCGCTCAGCCTGGAACGCCTGGATGCGCTGGTGCCCGAACCGGTGCAGCGGATCGGGCTCTCGGCCACCGTGCGCCCCGAGGCTGAGGTTGCGCGCTTTTTGGGTGGCACGGCCCCGGTCACCATCGTGAAGCCCGTTTCGCAGAAGAAGTTTGACCTGCGGGTCATCGTGCCGGTCCCGGATATGACCGACCTGCCGCGGTACGCGGTGTCCGAGGGACCCACCGAGCACGGGCCGCTGCACACCGAGGACGACGGCTTTATCGATCTCACCGCTGATCCCGATGATCGCGCGGACCCCCGTTCGTCGGGCGACCTCCCCGGGTCTGAGCGTTTCAGCAGCACTGCCCGTTCCGCTGAGGACCTGCCCGAGGTGGATCGGCCCGGATCGATCTGGCCCTTTATTGAGGAGTCGGTGATCGAGCGGATCCTCGAGCACCGCTCGACGATCGTGTTTGTAAACTCGCGTCGCCTGGCCGAGCGCCTGACCGCGCAGCTCAACGAGCAGTATGCGGCCCGGCTGGGCTCGGCCGTCCCGGACCTCGATACCCTGCTCCCGCCCGCGCAGCTGGTGGGCGGCAGCGGGCAGACCAACGGCATCGATCCCGAGGCCCCGATCCTCGCCCGCGCCCACCACGGCTCGGTGGCCAAGGCGCAGCGGGCGGAGATCGAGGACGACCTGAAAACCGGCCGTCTGCGCTGCGTGGTGGCCACCTCGAGCCTCGAGCTGGGCATCGACATGGGCGAGGTGGATCTGGTTATTCAGATCGAGTCCCCGCCCTCGGTGGCCGCCGGGCTCCAGCGTATCGGACGTGCCGGACACCAGGTGGGCGAGGTCTCGCGTGGGTTCCTCTATCCCAAGCATCGTTCCGACCTACTCTCGAGCGCGGTGTCGGCCGAGCGGATGCTCGCCGGCGAGATCGAACAGCTTCGGGTGCCCAGCAACCCGCTGGATATCCTGGCTCAGCAGACCGTCGCCGTGTGTGCACTAGAACCCATCGCCGTGGAGGACTGGTTTGAGTCCGTCCGGCGCAGCGCCCCCTTCTCGGCCCTCCCGCGGGCGGCGTTTGACGCGGTACTCGACCTGGTGTCCGGCCGCTATCCAAGTGACGAGTTCGCCGAGCTGCGCCCGCGCGTGGTCTGGGACCGCGAGGACGGCACCCTGACCGGACGCCCGGGCGCACAGCGTCTCGCGGTCATCGCCGGAGGCACGATCCCCGATCGCGGCCTGTTCGGGGTGTACCTCATCGGCGACGGCGAGGGTGGCACCGGTTCGCGGGTCGGCGAGCTGGATGAGGAGATGGTGTACGAGTCGCGGGTGGGCGACGTGTTTGCGCTGGGAACCACGAGCTGGAAGATCCGCGAGATCACCCACGACCGGGTGATCGTCACCCCCGCGCCCGGACAACCCGGACGGCTGCCGTTCTGGCGCGGCGACGGCCTGGGCCGTCCCGCGGCGCTGGGTAAGGCGCTGGGCGCATTCGCCCGGGAGATCGCGGCGCTGGAGTCCGAACCCGCGGCCACCCGGCTGAGCGCCGCCGGCCTCGATCCCTTTGCCATCGACAACCTGCGTGCCTACCTCGCCGCCCAGAAGGAGGCGACCGGCACGCTGCCCACCGACCGCACACTCGTAGTCGAGCGGACCCGGGATGAGCTGGGCGACTGGCGGATCGTGCTCCACTCCCCCTACGGTATGCAGGTGCACGCACCCTGGGCGCTCGCGGTGGGCGCGCGATTGCAGGAGCGCCTGGGCATCAACGGCACCCCGGTGGCCAGCGACGACGGGATTGTGCTGCGCCTGCCGGACGCCGAGGCCGAGCCGCCCGGGGCCGACCTGTTCCTGTTTGATCCGGCCGAACTCGAGGAGATCGTGACCGCCGAGGTGGGATCCTCGGCCCTGTTTGCCTCCCGATTCCGGGAGAGCGCCGCTCGGGCGCTGCTCCTGCCCAACTACAATCCCGGCAAGCGTGCACCGCTGTGGCAGCAGCGTCAGCGTTCGGCGCAGCTGCTGGATGTGGCCCGCAACTATCCCACCTTCCCGATCCTGCTGGAGGCCGTGCGCGAGTGCCTGCAGGATGTGTATGACGTCCCCGCGCTGATCGACCTGGCGAAGCGACTGGAATCGCGTTCGGTGCGCATCGCCGAAACCGAAACCGAATCGGCAAGCCCGTATGCGGCCGCGCTGTTGTTTGGCTACGTGGGCGCGTTTATGTACGAGGGGGATGCGCCGATCGCCGAGCGGCGGGCCGCCGCGCTGAGCCTCGATCCGCAGCTGCTGGCCGAACTGCTGGGCCGCGTAGAAATGCGCGAGCTGCTGGATCCCGATGTTTTGGCCCAGACCGAGGCCGAGCTGCAGCGTCTCGACCCCGAACGCCGCCTGCGTGGGATCGAGGGCACCGCCGATCTGCTGCGCCTGCTGGGACCGCTGCGGGCCGATGAGGTAGCCGAGCGGTTGCGCCCGGCCGAGGCACGCCAGGTTACTCCCGGGGCGACCGTGCCGGGGCGGGCGGCGACAGGCGAAGCCGGGGCTGGGGCCGCTGTTGAAGCCGAGGCCGGTTCCGGCACCGCTCCGGCGTCCGGAGCCGATTCCGAGGTCGGTGCCGATTCCGAGGGCGAGCCGACCGATCCCGAAACTCCGATCGTCCCCCCGGTGTCCCTCACCGAAGCCGAGGGCTACCTGAGCGAGCTCGAACGCACCCGTCGGGCACTGCCGGTCCCGGTGCGCGGCATCGTTCACTGGATCGCGATCGAGGATGCCTCCCGCGTGCGCGACGCCCTGGGTGTCCCCCTGCCCCCGGGGGTACCTACCGCGTTCACCGAGGCGGTGCCCGATCCGCTGGGCGACCTGATCGGCCGCTACGCGCGCAGCCACGGTCCGTTCCGGGCGGGCGCGGTAGCCGACAGATTCGGGCTGGGGATCGCCGTGGTCACCCATACGCTGGGACGTCTGGCCGATGCGCGCCGCCTGGTGCGGGGCGAGTTCCTGCCCGAGGTATCGATCGAGCTCGAGGATCCCGCCCGCGCCGCCGAGTGGTGTGATGCCGAGGTCCTGCGCCGTCTACGGCTGCGCTCACTAGCCGCGCTGCGCCAGGAGGTTGAACCGGTCTCCCCGGATACCTTCGCCCGGTTCCTCGACGACTGGCACGGTCTCGGCGGCGACCTCCACGGGATCGACGGCGTGCTGAGCGTCGTGGACCAACTGGCCGGTCTCTACCTGCCCGCCTCCGCCTGGGAAACCCTGATCCTGCCGCTGCGGGTGCGCGACTACACTCCGGCGCTGCTGGATCGGCTGACCGCGAGTGGCGAGGTCATCTGGTCGGGCATGGGCAGTCTCGGGGCACGGGATGGCTGGGTCGCGCTGCATCCGGCGGACCTGGCCCCCTATACGCTCGCCGCACCCCCGTCCGAGCCGGATCACGGTCCCGAGCACGCGGCGGTCCTCGATGTCCTCGCCGGTGGCGGCGCATTCTTCTTTGCCCAGCTCCAGCAGGCGCTGCCCGAGGTCTCCGCGGCGCGCCTGGATGAGGTGCTGTGGGAACTGGTGTGGGCGGGTTTGGTCGCCGGAGACACCCTCGCCCCGCTGCGTGGTTTCACCGCCGGCCGCGGCGCCCATAAGGCGGCGGCCCCCGCCCCGCGCGCCCGGTTGAACCGGTCGCGCCTGTCGCGGGCACGCTCGCTCGGCGGAGCGGTCCCGATGAACGGCGCCGGAGCCTACGGGGTACCCGGCGGCGGTGCGCGGGCGCTGGGTCCGGGCGGGGCCGTGTCCTTCCGGGATGAGGCGCTGGCGGACGACGATACGGGGAACGAGAGCATCGGTCCCCGCGAATCCGGATTCTCTGACGTCGCATCCGACGCCGAGCCCGAGGGCACCGGCCTCGGCGAGCGCTCCTCCGCGTCCGGCGTCTCCGCTCGCCGTCCGGTACTCCCCCGGCGCAGCACCTACGGTGTGCCCCGCGAGGGTGCACCGCCGCACCTATCGGGACGCTGGTCGCTGCTCCCCGAACCGATTGTGGACCCCACCGTGCGCGGGGCCGCCGATGCCGAACTGCTGCTCGAACGCTACGGCGTGCTGACCCGCGGCTCGGTCATGGCCGAGGGCGCGGCGGGCGGTTTTGCGCTGGCCTATCGGGTGCTCGCCGAGATGGAATCCGCCGGTCGAGTACGCCGGGGATACTTCATCGAGGGCCTGGGCGGTGCGCAGTTCGCGCAGGCGTCGAGTGTGGATCGACTGCGCCGCGCGATCCTGCCCGACCCCAATCCCGCACCCCCGCGGGTTCGCACGCTCGCGGCCACCGACCCGGCCAACCCGTTTGGCGCGGCGCTCCCCTGGCCCGCGGCGGGTGCTGAGAGCCCCTGGCCCACCCCGGATGCGGTGCCCACCGGCCATCGTCCGGGGCGCAAGGCCGGCGGCCTGGTGACCCTGGTGGACGGCGACCTGGTGCTGTACCTCGAACGCGGCGGAAAGTCGCTGCTGACCTTCACCGCGGATCCCGACCGGGTGGCGCTGGCCGCCGCCTCGCTCGTGGCGCTGGTGCGCGCGGGACACGTGGACAAGCTGGCGATCGAGAAGTTCAACGGCGGCTCGGTGCATGCCAGCCCCGCGGCGCTGGTGCTGCGTGCGGCAGGCTTCTCCGATACCCCCAAGGGCCTGCGCATCCGTCGGGGGATCGCGTGAGCGCGCGCACGGCCATGCCGGGCCGATGCGGGCCCTCCCTGAGCATGAGCACCGGCACAGTCAAGGACACGGGAGGCCGATATGCCTGAGGGCGATACCCTGTTTCGCGCCGCACGAAACCTTGATGCGGCACTGGCCGGGCAGATCGTGACCGGCTGGGACCTGCGCGTCCCGGACCTGGCCACCAGCGATCTGACCGGGTCCCGAATCGAATCCGTTGCCGCCCGCGGCAAGCACCTGCTCATGCGCGTCGGCGATTTCACCCTGCACACCCACCTGCGGATGGAGGGGTCCTGGCACCTGTACCGGCCGGGGTCGGTGTGGCGACGACCGGCCTATCAGGCGCGCGCGGTCATCACGACCGAGCAGTATCAGGCCGTGGGCTTCGAGCTGGGGTTTGTGAAACTGTACCCGCGTAGCCGCGAGGAGAGCGAACTGGCCTTCCTCGGCCCGGATCCGTTGACCGTCGAATGGGACGCCCCCGAAGCTGTCGCCCGGCTCGGCTCGGAGCCCGAGCGCGCCATCCACGTGGCGCTGATGGATCAGCGCAATATCGCGGGCCTCGGCAACGAGTATGTCAATGAGATCTGCTTCCTGCGCGGGGTGCTGCCCACGCGACCCGTCGCCGAGGTGGAGCTGGTCCCGTTGGTTGATCTCTCGGCGCGGCTGATCCGCGCTAACCGGGACCGGCCCAAGCGCGTGACCACCGGCATTGATCGCCCGGGCCAAACCGACTGGGTATTCGGACGCGAGCGTAAGCCGTGCCGCCGCTGCGGAACGCGCATCCTCAAAGGCCGACTCGGTGCCGATCCGACGCGCGAACGGGACACCTACTGGTGTCCGTCCTGTCAGACCTAGGGGTACGGATAGAACTCAAGCGGGAGGCGCTGATAGTCTCCGCCGAAGGTGCGCAGCTGTTCGGACTGGTCGATGTGCTCCCACGGGGTATCTGTCATCATGATGATCCCCACCAGAATTCCGAGCGCCGCACACACCAACAGGGTGACATCCACCACGGCGCGCTTGCGCTCCCGAAAACTCTCGGGCTGTACCGACGGGCGCGCACTCATCTACGTACTGTGGCAAAGCTGAACCTGGGAAGTACACCCGCCTGTCCGAAATTGCATGCATCGGTTGCGGGTGTGGGGCCGCACGCTATCTAACTAGGACATGGTCGGCATCGCTCCTCGACGGCGTGCAGCAACGTACAGGCGAAACCGTCGTTCCTTAACCTGGCTGCGGGTGAGCCCCCGAGAGTCAAGAAAACATTGACCGGGAAGCCGCATCTCGACGGTTTCCCCTGGTCATGTGGGGACGGACCAAACACGGTGGAGAGGACCACGCCATCAACCACCATCCACTCGACGATCTGGCGGAAAAGTAACTCGGCGGCGTCGTGGATCTCGAATTCTCCCGCGTCTGTGTCCGTCTGGTCCCTCCGGTTCACGATCGCCCCATCAGGAACCGAGCCGCGGATTCGCTATCCTGCGTCTTGAGGTGCGTGCCTCCCGCATCATCAATACGCATGTGGAAGAGTTCGATTTCCCCCGAGGAGAGGATCTCCGCCGAGCGTATTTGGGTCCCATCGAACATCTCGATCAGGATGCCTGCCTCTTCGGTCGGCCCAATAGTGGGCAACGGGTCAACGTGGAGGTCAACGGCCTCCAACATCCGCGCCGCACCGGCGAGCGCCGCCGGCGCAATACGCGTACTGTTCACCCCATTCCACCCGGGTTCCAGAGAGGCTAGAAGGTGCAGCCGCTGACGCCATGCCGTCCCCGCTCCGTCAGGTGTGACGACCGGGTTGGCCGGTTCAGCTGGACCTCTGTGCCGCAGGTCCTGGGCCTGCCCGCCACCGCCTCCGCCTCCGCCTCCGCCTCCGCTGCCACTGCTGCCGCCGCCGCCGAATGAGCCTCCGGGCTGTCGACCATGCCCTCCGTTTCGCCCATGTTGTATGCCGTGTTGATCATCGTGAGTTCCCCGCTTCTCGTTCATAGTGCGGTAACCCTACGTCAGATTCGGCACCGCCGCCATGGCTCGGAAGCGTCGAGGACAAGGCGGTCGATGCCCGGTGGAGACCGAGCCGGCCGTGGCGCTCTCGAGCCACGGCCGGTCCGGTTTTAGGCGGCGACGTCGATTACCCAGGTGACGCCGAAGCGGTCGGTCAGCATCCCGAAGCCCGCGCTCCAGGCGGAGGCCGCCAGCGGTTCCACGATGCTGGCCCCCGCAGACAGGGCCTCCCAGTACTCGGTGACCTCGGCGAGTGATTCGCCACGGACCGAGACAAAGAACGGCGACGTGGTGATCGTCGTCCCGTTTTCGCGATGGGTGGTGCCGCCGTGCGCCGCCGATCCCCCGGTTGATCCGGGAATGTCGTACGCCATGACACGGAAGCCCCGATCGGATTCGACTCGGCCGAACACGATGTTCTGTGCGCCGGGCAGCTCGGCGGGCATTCCGAACTCCGCATAGGTGGCGAGGGTCACCCGTCCATCGAATACCGCGGCGTAGAACTCCAGTGCCGGCCGGGCGTCGCCGTGGAAGTTGAGGTGGGTGGTGGTCTGGATGGTCATGTTCACTCCTAAATCTCTGGCCGGGAACCTCCCGGTAGTCCCATGTTCCCGCCCGTATAGGACAGTTTTGGTCCTCAACTGTGCATAGGATCGGGGGTATGACCACCACCTCGCGACTGCTCACCCTGCTGTCACTGCTGCAGACCCGGCGGGACTGGCCGGGGGCGGTGCTGGCCGAGCGCCTGGAGATCAGCCACCGAACCGTGCGCCGAGATATCGACCGGCTGCGCGAGATGGGCTACCGCATCGACGCGACGATGGGTCCCGACGGCGGCTACCGCCTGGATGCGGGCAACGAGCTGCCGCCGCTCCTCTTTGATGACGATCAGGTGGTGGCCCTCACCCTCGCCCTCCAGGCGGCGAGCGTGACCGGGGCGGGGATCGAGGAGGCGGCTCTGCGGGCGCTGACCACCGTGCGCCAGGTGATGCCGTCCCGACTGCGACACCGGCTGAATGCCCTGGAGTTCACGGCGCTGCCCGCGGGTCCGGGACAGGCGGTGCCCTCCCCCGCGACGCCCGAGGTGCTGCTCACGCTCTCGGCCGCGGTGCGCGCACGCGCGGTGGTGCGCTTCGACTACGCGCGGCACGCGATCCCGAGCATCGCAGACGCCCCGGTAGCGCCTGTCGCGTCGAATGCCCCGGGTGCCGACGTTGCCCCGGTTGCCGCTGTCGCCCCGAATGCCTCGGATGCCTCGGTTGCCCCGGGGGCTCCGGGTGCCCCGGGTGCCCCGGGTGCCCCGGGTGCCCCGGATCAGACTGGATCTGCGCGGGATTCCCTCGTCCCCGACCTAACGCGCAGTGCCCGCGACGCGGCAACTCCCGAGCCTGCGCGCCGGGTCGAACCACACCACCTGGTTACCGTGGCCGGGCGGTGGTACCTGGTGGCCTGGGACCTCGATCGTGACGGCTGGCGGATCTTCCGTGTGGACCGGATCACCCCGCGCACCCCGAACGGCCCACGCTTCACCCCGCGCGAGGTTCCCGGGGGCGACGTTTCGACCTTTGTTTCGGCACGCTTCAAAGGGTCCGAACGGGCGAACACCTGGCCGTGCACCGGAACGGTGATCCTCGCCCTTCCCGCGCGCGACGTGCAGCCGTTTGTGGGCGACGGCACCCTCACGGACCTCGGGCCCGAGCGCTGCCGGTTGGAGGCGGGCTCCTGGTCCTGGGTATCCCTCGCCGCGGCACTGTGCCGCTTCGACTGCGCGATCGAGGTGGAAGGGCCGCCCGAGCTTCGCGAGGCATTTGCGGCGCTGTCCACGCGCACGGCGGCCGCCGCGCGCTAGTCGGGCTGCCCAACGGGGTTACTCCGTGTTGAAAGACCATTGCCCAGGGTGAGCCCGCTGTGTCCGATTTCCGCCAGCGTCGCCGTACACATGTCCCCGACCATGGGGTTATGACTTCAGCTTTTGATGGATCGGCGGCGGTGCGACGCACGCTGCCTCAATATGTGATGCTTGCCCTGGTGTGGGGGTCGAGCTTTTTCCTCGTCGATATCGGGTTGCGTGGCCTCTCACCGACGCAGGTGGTGCTGGCTCGCCTGGTGATCGGCGCGGTGGTCCTGGCGATCATCTGCCTCGTCAGCCGTCAACAGCTTCCCCACGGCGGAAGCATCTGGGCACACCTCTTTGTGGTGGCCATGCTGCTGTGTGTGGTGCCGTTCCTGCTGTTCGCGTGGGCACAGCAGCACGTTCCTTCGAGCGTGGCGAGCATCATCAACGCGACAACGCCGTTGATGACCATGGTTGTCGCGTTGCTGGCGCTTCCGTCCGAGCGACCGGATCGCTGGAAGGCGGGTGGGCTCGGTGTGGGGTTCATCGGCATCCTGTTGGTCCTCGATCCGCTCACCGGATTCCACGGTGATACCGGCCCTCTCGGCTATCTCGCCTGCCTGGGAGCGACGCTGAGTTACGGGATTGCGTTCGTGTACATGCGCCGGTTCGTCTCTCCTCGGGGCTTCGACGCGATCCCCGTCGCGACGGCCCAAGTAGGAATGGCTGCGGTCGTGATGGTGATCCTCAGCCCCGTGATTGCCACCCAGGTGTTTGTCATCTCGCCGGCGGTGGTCGCGTCAATGGTTGTTCTCGGAGCGTTCGGCACCGGGCTGGCCTACGCCTGGAACGCCAGCATCGTTGCCCACTGGGGCGCAACCGCCGCCTCCACGGTCACCTACATTGCGCCCGTTGTGGGGATCGCCCTGGGGGTGCTCGTCCTGGGTGAGAACCTCGCATGGTACCAGCCCGTGGGTGCCGCCGTAGTGGTGATCGGCATCCTCGTCAGCCAGGGCCGAGTACCTCGGCTTCGCCGCCGCCCCGCTGCGCCGGTCGCGAGTGCCGACGACTACCAAATCTAGGCGGCTCGGCGTCAACCTGGTCATCGAGACATAGACCGGTGCGTTAAACCCAAAGCAAAACCCCCTCCGCAAAACGGAGGGGGTTTTAGTGGCGCTGACCTTGGGCATGACCGTGGCGAACCCAAAGCAAAACCCCCTCCGCAAAACGGAGGGGGTTTTAGTGGCGGTGACGGCGGGATTTGAACCCGCGGTAGGGGTGAACCTACACAACATTTCGAGTGTTGCACCTTCGGCCGCTCGGACACGTCACCGAGAAAGAGTCTACGATATCCGCATCTCGGGCGCGAATCGAGGCCCCTTTTGCGCGTGTTCGGCGTGTCGAGCCGCTGTGGATGAATCGTTTTTATCCACAGAACGGGCATCATCCCCGGCGCGGTCGGGGGTCCCGGGTACGCTGAGGGTATGGCCAAGATCACCTCCGCATATGTCTGCACCGAGTGTGGCTGGCATGCCGCCAAATGGGTGGGCCGCTGCGGCGAGTGCCAGCAGTGGGGCACCGTGCAGGAGGTGGGTGCGCAGCCGGGTTCCTCGCGCGTGCAGGCGGCCAATGTGTCGGCCGAGCGTAGCGCCCGGCCCATCACCACGATCACCGAAAACGCGCTCACCCACTGGCCCAGCGGCATCGGCGAGCTGGATCGTGTGCTCGGCGGCGGCATCGTCCCCGGGGCGGCCATTCTGCTCTCGGGTGAGCCCGGCGTGGGCAAGTCCACGCTGCTGCTGGAGGTCGCGGCGCGGGTCGCCCGCTCGGGAGCCCGGGTCCTCTATGTGAGTGCCGAGGAGTCGGTGGGCCAGGTGTCGCTGCGAGCACGGCGCACCGGAGCCCTGGTCGACACCCTGTACATCGCCAGCGAAACCGACCTCGGCGTGCTCCTGGGGCAGGTGGAATCGATCGATCCGCAGCTGCTCATCGTCGACTCCGTCCAAACGGTCTCAAGCGATCAGTCAGACGGCCTCGCCGGCCAGCCCGCGCAGGTGCGCGAGGTCGCCCAGACCCTCGTGCGCCTCGCCAAGGAGCGCAGCCTCCCGGTGCTGATCGTTGGTCACGTCACCAAAGACGGCACCATCGCCGGTCCCCGACTGCTGGAACACCTGGTCGACGTCGTCTGCCACTTCGAGGGCGACCGTCAAACCGCGCTGCGATTTGTGCGCGCGCTCAAAAACCGCTTCGGTCCCACCGATGAAGTGGGCTGCTTCGAGATGGCCGGAGACGGCATCGCCGAGGTTCCCGATCCCAGCGCCCTGTTCATCAGCCGCGGCACCCCGGTATCGGGCACCTGCGTGACCGTGACGATGGAGGGCCGCCGCCCGCTTCCGGTGGAGGTGCAGGCGCTGGTCGCGTCCTCCTCGGCTCCCAACCCGCGCCGGGTCACCAACGGGGTCGACACCTCACGAGTCTCGATGTTGCTCGCCGTCCTGGAACGCCGCGCGGGCCTCAAACTCTCCGATAAGGACGTCTATGTGTCCACCGTGGGCGGGGTGCGCCTTACTGAGCCCGGGGCAGACCTCGCGATCGCCATCGCCATTGCCTCGGCGGTTAAGGACTTCGCCGTTCCGCACTCGTTTGCGGCGATCGGGGAAATCTCGCTGGCCGGGGAAATCCGGCCCGTGGTCTCCGCCCGTCAGCGGCGTACCGAGGCCGAGCGCCTCGGCTACTCACGCATCGTTGACCACGAGTCCGAGGGCATCCAGGAGGCGCTGCGGCAGGCGCGTAAGGCCGCCGCGACCACCCGGGAAAAGGAACTCGACGCGGCGTTCTAGCCCACTCCAAGGTCCAGCCGCACCGGGTTTCGGCCACTCCGGGCCTCGCCCGGAGAACTCTGCGCACCCGCGCCACGACTGCGCGCGCTCACGCACGCCACAACGCGGTCGGCGGCAACCTAGATATCCAGGACCCGCATGATCTCCGCGGCCGGTGCCTGCAGCGGGTGCGGCCCGGCAATATCAAAGAACACGGTGTCGATCTCGGATCCGTGGGTGCGCAGGAAATCATGCAGCCACAGGCCCTTGTGCAGCGCCACAAACGGCGGCAGGGCCTCGGGCTTATTCTTGGCATCCGAGAACAGCAGCAGCGCCACCTTCCCGGTGTCGGGGGCGCGGTACAGCCAAACATCGGCAGACTGCTCGGCCGTGGGCTTATCGCTTGTGCGCGGCTTCATCAGCGGCACCACAAAACTGTCATTGCGCAGCGCAAACGCCACCTTGGCCATATCCTGCTCGGCCAGCGCCTCGGCCAGCGGTTCGGAACGGAACGACGGCTGCTTCTTTTTTGCCATGCCCCTATTCTCCCAGGGTTCCTACTCGAGAACGAATCGCTTGGCGTTGGTGCTCTTGATCCCATCGATGCTCACCGACAGCTGATAGGAGGCGCCGGCGGCGGGAACCGGGTCCCGGTTTCCCTCGCAGGTGTCCGCCGTGGACTTGGTGCGGTCCCACACGATTGCCTCGGCCGACTGCACGGTCTGCCCCGACTCAATCACCGAATTCTGATCGCTGGGCTCAACCTGGCAGTCCGTCGAGGTCCACACCTTGTTGTCGCCGTTCAGGATCGTAAACGACTGCTTGCTGGTGCCCGCGTTGATCGTGCACGCCTCGCTGCCGGTATTGGTGATCGACATTCGTAGCTGAGGCTTCTCCCCCGCCGCGTAGTCGCCCTTATCGGTGATCGCACTCACCACGATGACCTTCGAGGTACACTTCGGGACCGATGCGCCATCCGTGGGTGCCCCCGAGGGGTTCGTCGACGGCGCACCGGAGGCACCCGGCGCGGGAGTCTCGGTGGGTGTCACCACCGGCACCGAGGCCTTGGGCACGTCCGAGGTGGATCCGGGCTGCACAATCAACAGCACGATGACCGCGATGACCGCGACCAGCCCCAGCAACACAAACAGCCGCCGCCGTGCATAAATCTGCTTGGACGGACGACCGGAATCGGGTGCTGAAGAGCTCATAAAACCAGGATATCTGCGCGATTCTCCCGGCTCGGCAGGAGCGCCGAACCCGGGGGAGATTATCGGGGATACTCGGTACGGAAACCCCGTCTAGGCGAGGCGCTTGAGCATTCGGGTGTTCCCCAGGGTATTGGGTTTCACCCGGGCCAGATCCAGGAACTCCGCCACACCCTCATCGGGTGAGCGCACCAGCTCCGCATACACATCGGCATCCACGATGCTCTCCTCGATCGCCGAGTAGCCGTGCCGGGAGAAGAAGGCGGTTTCAAAGGTGAGGCAGAACAGCCGGCTCAGACCCAGCGCGAGTGCACGTTCCTCAAGCGCACTCATGATCAGGTGGCCCACCCCCGCGCCACGCAGGGTTTCGTCCACGGCAAGAGTGCGAATCTCGCCCAGATCCTCCCACATCACGTGCAGCGCCCCGGCACCCACCAGGTGCCCCGCGGCATTCTCGGCGACCACAAACTCCTGCACCGCCTCATAAAACACCACCCGTTCCTTCCCCAGCAGGATGCGACGCTCCACGAACGGCTGCATCAGGCTCATGATTCCCGGGATATCGCGTGTGGTGGCCGGGCGAACCCGATACGAGGTGGGATTGGTACTCATACAGCCAGGCTATACCCGGATCCCGGCAGAATCCCGCAGCGGATTGGATGCAGTATCCGCTATCCCCGGAGGCGCGGACAATGCTCACCGATCAGCGCCGCGGTGTGCCGCAGGATACGCTCGCTTGCGCGTCCGTCCCCGAAGGGTGATGCCCGGCCAGCAAGCCGCGCCGCCCCGTCCACGTCGGCGAGGGCCAGGGCGACCTCCAGCCGGAGATCCATCCCCGGGGTGACCAGGACGGCAAATCCAGTGGTGATTGCCTCCGGATAGCGGGTGTTTCGACGCAGAACCAGCACCGGTTTGCCCAGCACCGTGGCCTCCTCCTGCACCCCATCGGAGTCGGTGATCAGCAGCCGGGCGCGGGCGGCGAGCTCCAGGAAGGCCCGATAGCCCAGATTCCGGCGCACCTGCAACGGGGTCAGCAGGTCCTCCAGCCCAAACCGGGTAACGGCCTCGGCGGTGCGCGGGTGCAGCACCAGCACCGTGGGCAACGCTCCCTGCCCGAGCACCCGGAGGATGCGGGCGAGGGTGGCAGCATCGCCGATGTTTTCCGGATGGGCGATGGTGGCAAGGGCATAACCGCTGGGGGCGTCCGGGATTAGACGGTCCCGGACCACCGTGGACAGGGCCAGCCGGGTCGACTCCACACCGGTGCTCCCGGTCAGCCGGATCCGTGCCGGATCGACTCCGGCGATCCGCAGGTTTTCGGCGTTCTCCGGGGTGGAGACACAGTGCAGATCGGCGAGGGCCCTCACCACCAGACGGGTGGTTTCGTCGGGCTGGTCCCGACCCTGCGCCGCCATCCCGGCCCCCACCTGCACCACCGGAACTCCCGCGTAGCGTGCGGCCTGCGCCCCCATCGATGCGCTCGGAGTCTGACCAAACACGATCACCGCGGCCGGGGGACTCTCCAAAAACTGGGCGCCCAGATCGATCAGGCCGGTGCCGATCTGATCCGACGGAGACCGCCCGGGGGCACCGTTGAGCACCACATCCGGTGTGCCCAGTCCCAGCGCCGCAAAGAATCGGCCCGAGAGACCGGACTCGCCGAGGGTCCCGGTGTGGAACACCCTGGCCCGCCCGCGCAGTCGTCGAATGATCGGGGCCAGCCGAATGGTTTCGGCGCGGGTACCCGTGACCGCCGCAATGGGAGCTTCACTCTGCCGGCCGGCCATTGTGCCCTCCCGATCGCCCCGGGTTACGATCCCCGCGACTCGTCGGAAGGGGATACGGGTCGCGGGGCCGAAACATTGGCACCGTGGTGGGGACAGGCACGGGCCAACACTTCCACGCTAACCCCGAGGCCTCACCCGTGCGTCAGACACCGGTGCCCACCCCGCCTGATTCCCCGCGATTCCGGGCGGCCCGGTCAACTAATCTGGCGCAACCGAGGCGGACACGGAGGACTCGCGCCCCGGCTTGGATGACCGCACACACATCCCTGACACGCAAAACCGGCCCACCCCCAGAGGGATGGGCCGGTTCTATCTGTCGCGGACTACTCGCCCGAGGCCAGCAGGTCCGGGGTAGCCGGGCCGGTGCTGATCGCCGGAGCGGCGTTGGTCAGCGAGGCATCCAGCGCGTTGGCCTGACGGGAGGTGGTGAACACGAACTTGTTGTCCGCCACATCCACGTGAATGTGGTCACCCGCGCCCAGCTCACCGTGCAGGATGCGCTCGGAGAGCTGGTCCTCGATGTGCTGCTGCATCGCGCGACGCAGCGGCCGGGCACCCAGGCTCGGGTCGAAGCCGATGTCGATCAGCTTTTCCTTGGCGGCCTGGGTCAGCTCGATGGTCATGTCGCGGTCCATCAGACGGTCGCGCAGGCGGCCGATGAAGAGGTCCACGATCTGGAGCAGTTCAGGCTTGTTCAGCTGCGGGAACACGATCACGTCATCCACGCGGTTCAGGAACTCGGGCTTGAAGTGGTTCTTCAGCTCCTCGCTCACCTTGCCCTTCATGATGTCGTAGGTCGCGGCCGAGTCGCCCGAGGCCTGGAAACCAACCGGACCACCGGCGATGCCCTTGGAACCGAGGTTCGTGGTCATGATGATGACGGTGTTCTTGAAGTCGATCTCGCGACCCTGGCCATCGGTCAACCGGCCCTCTTCCAGAATCTGGAGCAGGGAGTTGAAGATGTCCGGGTGAGCCTTCTCGATCTCATCGAACAGCACCACGCTGAACGGCTTGCGGCGCACCTTCTCGGTCAGCTGGCCACCCTCTTCGAACCCAACGAATCCGGGGGGAGCACCAAACAGACGCGAGACGGTGTGCTTCTCGCCGTACTCGGACATGTCGAGCGAGATCATCGCGTTCTCGTCGTCAAACAGGAACTCGGCGAGGGCCTTGGCCAGCTCGGTCTTACCGACACCGGTGGGGCCGGCGAAGATGAACGAACCGGAGGGACGCTTGGGGTCCTTCAGGCCGGCACGGGTACGACGGATCGTCCGCGAGAGCGCACTGATCGCCTCGTTCTGGCCAATCACCCGCTCGTGCAGGGCCTTCTCCATGAAGATCAGACGTGCCGACTCCTCCTCCGTGAGCTTGAACACCGGGATACCGGTAGCCTGGGCGAGCACCTCGGCGATCAGACCCTCGTCGACCGTAGCCTCGGTGGTCACCTCGCCCGAACGCCACTTCTTCTCCAGGCGCAGACGCTCGCCGAGGAGGTTCTTTTCCTCGTCGCGCAGCGACGCGGCCTTCTCGAAGTCCTGACCCTCGATGGCGTCTTCCTTGCGGGTGCGCACGTCGTTGATCTTCTCGTCGAACTCAAGCAGCTCGGGCGGGCTGGACAGCAGCGAGAGGCGCAGGCGTGCACCAGCCTCGTCGAGCAGGTCGATGGCCTTGTCCGGCAGGAAGCGGTCGGAGATGTAGCGGTCGGCCAGGTTGGCGGCGGCGACGATGGCACCATCGGTGATGGACACCTTGTGGTGGGCCTCGTAGCGGTCGCGCAGACCCTTCAGGATGTTGATGGTGTGAGCCAGCGAGGGCTCCCCCACCTGGATCTGCTGGAAGCGACGCTCCAGGGCGGCGTCCTTCTCGAAGTGCTTGCGGTACTCGTCCAGGGTGGTCGCACCGATGGTCTGCAGCTCACCACGCGCGAGCAGCGGCTTCAGGATGTTCGCGGCGTCGATCGCGCCCTCGGCGGCACCGGCACCCACCAGGGTGTGGATCTCATCGATGAAGATGATGATGTCGCCGCGGTTGCGGATCTCCTTGGTGACCTTCTTCAGGCGCTCCTCGAAGTCACCGCGGTAGCGGCTACCGGCGATCAGCGAACCGAGGTCCAGCGAGTAGACCTGCTTGTCCTTCAGGGTCTCGGGCACGTTGCCGGCCACGATGGCCTGGGCCAGGCCCTCAACCACGGCGGTCTTACCCACACCGGGCTCACCGATCAGGACGGGGTTGTTCTTGGAACGACGCGAGAGGATCTGCATGACCCGCTCGATCTCCTTTTCCCGGCCGATGACCGGGTCCAGCTTGTTATCGCGCGCGGCCTGGGTCAGGTTGCGGCCGAACTGGTCGAGGATGGCCGAGCCACCCTGCGGCGCAGCCTGCTCGGGGGCACCGGCACCGACCGAGGCGGTCTCCTTGCCCTGGTAACCCGAGAGCAGCTGGATGACCTGCTGGCGCACGCGGTTGAGGTCGGCACCCAGCTTCACCAGAACCTGGGCGGCAACACCCTCACCCTCGCGGATCAGGCCGAGCAGGATGTGCTCGGTCCCGATGTAGTTGTGTCCCAGCTGCAGGGCCTCGCGGAGGCTGAGCTCAAGCACCTTCTTGGCGCGCGGGGTGAACGGGATGTGACCGGTGGGCTGCTGCTGGCCCTGACCGATGATGTCCTGCACCTGCTCGCGCACGGCGTCAAGCGAAATCCCGAGGGATTCGAGTGCCTTGGCGGCAACCCCCTCACCCTCGTGGATGAGGCCGAGCAGGATGTGCTCGGTCCCGATGTAGTTGTGGTTGAGCATCTTGGCCTCTTCCTGGGCCAAAACGACAACGCGACGGGCACGATCCGTGAATCTCTCGAACATTTCACTCCTTAAACGCCGCGGCGTGGGTCGGCGTCGTTACATCGAGAATAACGCGCCGAAGCGCTCAATAGTCCCCTGTTCGCCGTGGGCGTGACATCGGGGGAAACGCGCGGAGTTTCCGCGTCTAGGACTGGGGAGCGCCGTCTCCGGCCGCGCGCTCGGCGGCCGCGGCACGGCGTGCGGCACTCACCTTACGACGCTCGGCGGCCACCTGGATTCCGATCACCACACCGGCACCCACCAGGGCCACAAACGAAATCCCCAGCGCGATGGCCTTGATCGTCACATCTCCCGAGAGGGTCGAGACGATCCCGGCGGCGAGGCTGGCCACCACCAGAATGATTCCGATAATGGTGGCGCGGGTCATCGGCGGGCGCGGGGGCGTAGTCATATCTCTACGGTAGCAGCCGCTCGGTGCAGCAACGGCGCGCTACTGCAGCGCCGAGGTGAGCCGGGCGAGGTTGTCCAGCACGGTGGAGCGCAGCGGCTGCCGCTCCCACTCCTCGAGGGTCAGTTCGCGGCTCATCGCCCGGTACTGATCCTCGATTCCGCGCATCTCCTCCACAAACGAGGCACCGCGCACCAGCAGCGAGACCTCGAGGTTCAGACCGAACGAGCGCATGTCCATATTCGAGGATCCGATCACGGCCACGTCATCGTCGATGGTGAAGTGCTTGGAGTGCAGGATGTAGGGGGCTGGATACATGAAGATGCGCACTCCGGCCTTCAGCAGTTCCTCATAGTAAGAACGCTGGGCGTGGAACACGACCGCCTGGTCGCCCTCCTCGGAGACAAACAGGTCCACCGGGACCCCGCGCTGCACCGCGGTGGTGACCGCGTACATGATCGATTCGTCGGGCACAAAGTACGGGCTGGTGATCACGATGCGCTTCTGCGCCGCATAGAGCAGGCCGAGGAAGAGACGCAGGTTGTTCTCCCCGTCGAATCCGGGGCCGCTGGGCACCACCTGACAGTCCAGCACGTTGGGGGTTTCCTCGGGTACGGCCTCGGCCATGTCCAGGCGCAGCGCGATAATCTCGCCGGATTCGGCGTACCAGTCGGAGAGGAAGATCACGTTCAGCGCGTCCACCGTGGGACCCACTACGCGGACCATCAGGTCCTTCCACTTCAGGCCGCGGCGCAGGTTGCCACGCTTGAGGTAGGTCCGATCCACCAGGTTCTGCGAACCCATATAGCCGACCCGACCGTCCACGATCATCAGCTTGCGGTGATTGCGCAGGTCCGGGCGCTGATACTTTCCGCGCAGCGGCTGCACCGGCAGCATCATGTGCCACTCGGCACCCACCTGGACCAGGCGACGCTTGGTCTGTCGGTAGCGCGGCGAGCGCAGCGTGGCGATGTGGTCAAAGAGCACCCGCACCTTGACCCCGCGTGCCACGGCGCGACCGATCGCGTTGAAAAACTCCTCCGTCTTATCGCTGTAAGAGAGGATGTAGAACTCGATGTGGACGTAGTCCACTGCCGTATCGATTTCGCGCGCCATCTCGGCGATCGACCCGTCGTAGTCGGGGATCAGCCGCGCGGTGTTACCGCCCAGCAGCGGCAGCGCGCCGAGGTTGGAGTTGAGTTCAACCAGCGAGTTAAACCAGGTGGGAGCGCCGGGCTGATGTTCCTGGTTGGGGAGAGCCTCGACGCCGGCCTTGACCGCATCGTTGATCTCCTCCTGGATCTTGCGCCGCTTACGCGGGAGCTTCGGATTTCCGATCAGCAGGAAAATCAGCATGCCCACGGCCGGCTGAATGAAGATCAGCATCAGCCAGGCGGTACCCGCGGTGGGCTTGCGGTTGCGCGGAACCACGATCACCGCGATCACGCGGATGGTGATGTCGAGGACCAGGTAGAGCGCACTCCACAGACCGAATCCACCCAGGAATAGGTCGAGGCCCACGGCGCTCCTCTCGATCGGGCGGAGACGCCGTTGCTGCGCGGTTCCGCCGGGTCAGCCCAGCTTAGCGAACCGGCCCGGACAAACGGGTGTGCTGCGCGCGAGTTTCTACCGTGTCCGGTGCGATCCATCACCGCGGGAGCTACGCTATGCGGTTTTTTGCGCCCTCCGCTTACGTTTCTTGGGTTCGGCGACTTTGCCCGACCAGGCATTGACAATCCACCCAATGGATGTGGCGAGCAGGATGATCCAGAGAATCCCGACGCGAATTCCCGAGGCCACGACCATCGGGATCACCACGGCGAGCGCGCCCACGATCACCAGCGAGACGATCACCGTACCCAGGACCCGCGACCAGGGCAGGCCTCGGCGCATCGGGATGGCCACGAGGAGACAGGCGGCGACACTCACAATGAGCGCGACCACCGTGAACCCGATCACCGGGACCAGCGCCACCGCCGCAAGCTCGTCGCCGCTCTCGTAGCGATAACTCACCGAGGTGAACGCGGCATAGCCGATCCAGATATTGGCCAACAGCAGCAGGGTCGCGATGATAACGATGGCCAGGTAGCTAGATGCCATCTGTTTGGCAAATGCCGGGACCAGCTTGTTCATGCCGGTGTGGTCCACGTACACGCCGCGCACGCTGGTGACCTCTGCGGTCACCGACCCTCCCACCGGTGCAAAGCCCAAGGTGGGGTCAAACGATGGCGGCTGCGAGTTCGGTAGGGACATAAAAGACACGATAGGCATCATCCAGCCCCGGGCTGCCGCGCCTGTCAGCACAGTGCGCATGGTCCGTCGCACACGCGGTACACCACGGTGTGGTGTCGCTTATACGCGGTGTGGCCCCTCACCACTGGTGAGGGGCCACACAAAAAGCTCTGCCATGTAGGACCGGAGACCGGACTACTCGGGCGAGGACGCCTTCGCGGCGGCCGCGCTGCCGGGACGCGGTGCCGGCGGCAGGCCCAGACGCACGCGCTCAACCGATTCCATCTCCGCATACGCCGCACGTTCGCCACGGTCGGCCCGGATGATCGAGCGCACGATGGCCCAGAACACCAGACCGACAAGGATGGTCGGGGTGACCGACCAGAGCGCGTTTACCCAGAAGTTTTCCATGATGATTCCATCGTACCCCGTTCCCCCGAGACTGACGAGTGCGCCGGGGCACCCGTGCTCAGCTCGGGCAGGCGGGGGCCCACGTCGGTGGGCAGGCGTCGCGCGAGGACCAGCCCGCAGGTGCCGACGGCCAGGGGAATAATGACCCGCAACAGGATCGCGCCCCGGGCGTCCGGTCCGCCCGTCTCCTGAAGGGCGCTCATCACCGGTGAGACCAGCCCGGTGAGACCCCAGAGCATCACGGTGAGCATGACGATGGTGCCCGCCGCCCGTGTCTGCGGATGGGAGCGTGCGCTCAGCGCACCGAGCCACACCAGGAGTCCGACCGACAGGAGCATCAGCATGCCACCGCGCACGATGAGACCCACGGTGAATCCGAGGTGAGCCGAATACTCCCCCTGATCCCGGCCCAGGGCGGTGACGGCGGCGAGTAGCGCGAAGACCAGCGGGCAGGCCAGGGCCACGGCACCGAGTGCCAGAAACCAGACGCGCACCCCTCGGGTTTCGGGACGGGGCCGTCGTGGCGGGGTAGCCGTGCGCCAAGCTGATCCCACCCACAGCACACACTGCACCACCACCAGCCCCCACAGCAGGCAGAGCAGGGTCCGCCCCAGCACTCCCGACGACGCAACCAGAGGCGTGGGAAGGGTGTCATGCATGGTCGTCGCGATCCGGGACAGTCCCGATTGGGCCGCGAACACGGCAAGACAGCCGGGCACCACCACCATCAGTATCGGCACACCGATACTCGCCCCGATTCGCGCGCGCGGCGACCCCCGACGCAACCCGGTACGCAGACCGCGCCAGCTGACAAATCCCACGGCCAGGACCAGGACCGTGGCCAGGGCCGCGACGATCGTGGACCCCAGCAGGAACTCTCGTCCGATCCCCAGATCCGCGAATGGTGTGTGGTGCCCCGCACGGGCGTCCGCATCGGGGGCGAGGGTCACACTGAGGGGCAGGGCAAAGGCGCTATAGAAGAGCCAGATCGAGGCGAGCATCGCCGTGGCCCCGGACACAAACAGCACGGTAAGCGGGTTCAGCAGCGGCCGAAAACGCGCCGGGACGAGGCGACCGGGAGACGCGGAGAGGGCACTCATGCGCTCAGGCTAGCCGGGGAGCGACGGCGGTCCCGCGACGCTGTCGGTTATTGCACACACCCGCGGCCCCGGATCGTGAGTACGATCCGGGGCCGCGGGTGCGGAGCCGGCCTAGACGCGCGGCTTACGCCAGGCGAGCACCAGCCAGTAGGCACTGACGGCGACCGCGGCCAGCGCCAGCACAATACCCAGCAGGGCGGTGCCCGGTGCCGAGGCCAGCCCGATCAGCGAGCCAATCAGCTGAATGACCCCAAACAGGCCACTGAAACTCGCGAAGATCGTGCCCACCGTGCGCCCCCAGGCGCGGCCACGGCGCACGGGGAAGAAGATCAGCGCGGCGCTTCCCGCGGCGATGGCGATGGTGAAGATCGAGGCGAAGATCCCGCTGATCACCAGGAAGTTGTTGTCCAGCTGCGCCAGGGCGGGATCCCCGCCGGTAAACAACCCGACCCAGGTGTTGATCAACGCACCGAGAGCAAGGACCCCGTACTGAATCAGCGTGAATTTCGCCAGCGGCTGCGACACCTGGGGCGGGATCTGAGCGGGCTGGCCAAACTGCGCCGGCGACACGGGCGGGGCGCTGCCCAGCGGCGGCGGATAGGCCCCGGGGGCCTGCGGGTAGCCCGGCTGCTCGGCGGCGGGCTGCCCATATCCGGGCTGCGGGTATCCGGGCTGCCCATATCCGGGCTGCCCATATCCGGGCTGCGAGTTGCCGGGCTGCGGCGGATAGGCCTGCGGTGCACCCGGGGCCGGATAGGCGGTGGGTGCCGGATCGGACTGCTGACCATAACCCGGCTGCGGCGGATAGGCCTGCGGGGCACCCTCGGCCGGATTCGGCTGCGGCGGATAGGCGGTGGGCGGCTGCTCCGGCGGAGGGAACCCGGGCAGGGCCTGGCTCGGCGTCGAGGCATCGGTGGGATCGGATTCCCGCGGGGTCCCGTTCTGGTTCTCTTCTGGGGTAGACATGGCGACACGCTAAGCCCGAACCCTGTGCGTTGTCCGCATCTCCGGGGCGTGTCCCCGCTTAAATACCCGAAGCCCCGGGAAAACCCGGGGCTTCACGATATTTGTCCTACTTCACCAGCGGGAACAGGATGGTCTCGCGGATACCCAGGCCGGTGATCGCCATCATCAGACGGTCAACCCCCATACCCATGCCACCCGACGGCGGCATGCCGTGCTCAAGTGCGCGCAGGAAGTCCTCATCCACCGGCATGGCCTCGTCGTCGCCGCGGGCGGCCAGCTTGGCCTGCTCGACAAAACGCTCGCGCTGGATGACCGGGTCAACCAGCTCGGAGTATCCGGTAGCCAGCTCGAAGCCGCGCACGTACAGGTCCCACTTCTCAACCACGCCGGCCTTGCTGCGGTGGTCGCGCACCAGGGGCGAGGTGTCCACCGGGAAGTCCATCACGAAGGTCGGACGCACCAGCGAACCCTTCACGAAGTGCTCCCACAGTTCCTCAACGTACTTACCGTGGATCGGGTGGGCCACCGCCACACCCTCGGCCTCGGCCAGGGCCTTGAGCTCCTCGATCGGGGTTTCCGGGGTGATCTGGCGACCGGCAGCCTCGGAGAGCGAGGAGTACATGTCGATCCGGTCCCAGTCGCCACCGAGGTCAAACTCGGTGCCGTCGGCCCAGGTCACCACGTGCGAGTCGGCGACCGCGAGCGCGGCGTTCTGGATCAGGGCCTGGGTCAGGTCGGCGATCGAGTTGTAGTCGCCGTAGGCCTGGTAGGCCTCAACCATCGCGAACTCGGGGCTGTGGGTCGAGTCGGCACCCTCGTTGCGGAAGTTGCGGTTGATCTCGAACACGCGGTCGATACCGCCCACCACCGCACGCTTGAGGTACAGCTCGGGGGCGATGCGCAGGTACAGCTCGGTGTCAAAGGCGTTGGACTCGGTCACAAACGGACGAGCAGCCGCGCCACCGTGCATCACCTGGAGCATCGGGGTTTCCACCTCGAGGAAGTCCTGGCCGGTGAAGGTTGAACGCAGGCTGGCCATCATGGTGGCCCGGTCCTTCACGGTCTTGCGGGCCTGCTCGCGGGCAATCAGGTCGAGGTAGCGAGCGCGCACGCGGCTCTCCTCGCTGAGCTCATTGTGCAGGTTGGGCAGCGGCTGGATGGCCTTGGCGGCGATCTGCCAGTCGGTCACCATGATCGACAGCTCGCCGCGGCGGCTGGAGATGACCTGTCCGGAGACAAACACGTGGTCGCCCAGGTCAACCAGGTCCTTCCACCGGGCGAGCGACTCCTCGCCCACCTCGGCCAGCGAAACCATGGCCTGGACGCGGGATCCGTCGCCCGACTGGAGGCTCGCGAAGCACAGCTTGCCGGTGTTACGGGCGTGCATGATGCGTCCGGCCACACCCACGGTGATACCGGTCTCTTCGCCGGCTTCGAGGTGGGCATACTCGGCGCGCAGCTCGGGGATCGTGGTCGTGATCGGGACGCTCACCGGGTAGGCTCCGCCGGCGGCATTCGTGCGTTCGGCGATCAGCCGTTCGCGCTTCGCCAGACGCACCGCCTTCTGCTCGAAGATTTCGGCATCGGTCGGGGCGGCAACGGGGGAGTCGCTCATACTGTGTGTTCTCCTTGGGGACGGTGGCGTTCGCACCCCAGTTTAGCCCGGACCGACGCGGCCGCGCGCCCGCGCCTAGATCAGCGAATCGGGTTCCGGCTGCCGCGTGGTTTCGCGCAGCGCCTGATCCACCGCGCTACGCACCAGAGAGGAGAGGAATCCGCCGGGGTGCTCAACCCCGATGTCCGCGAGGATGGAGGTCGCCTGGGTCACGATCGAGCGGGAGAACGCGGTGGCCGTGGTGATGGCCTCGGCATAGGCCGGGCGGTCGTCCTCGGCCACGATCACCGGCTCGGCGCCCATCTCCACCACCAGGGCCTGCCCGATCGGCTGCACCGGCGCGGGCGCGGTAACCGCGACATAGCTTTCGGCCAGCCGGGCCAGGTCCATGCTGGTGCCGGTGAAGGCGAGCGCCGGGTGCAGCGCGAGCGGAATCACCCCGCGGGATGCCGCCGGGGCGAGCACCGCGGTCCCAAACTCGGCGGCCGTATGCAGCACAATCTGGCCCGGCTGCCAGGTTCCGGCCTCGGCCAACCCCTCAACCAGCGCGGCAAGCTCGGCGGTGGGCACCGCCAGGATGACCAGTTCGCTGCGCTCAATGATCTCGGGGATCTCCAGGATCGGCACCCCGGGCAAGATCGCCTCGGCCCGGTCGCGGCTGGCCTCGGAGATGGCCGAGATGCCGATTACCGCGTGCCCGGCACCGGCCAGCGCCGCGCCGAGAACCGGCCCCACCCGCCCGGCTCCAATGATTCCGACACCCAAACGTCCGGCACGACCACTCACTACTTTTCCTCCTGTGGTCCGAGGTCCGGACCCAATTCGATATTTTCGGCGACGCCCGCCACCGGATAGCGCTGTGCGTTTTCGGCGACCAGCTCGGCCTCGCGTTCGCTGCTCGGTTCCCAGCGTCCCAGGTCGATCCGCGGAGCCCCCGGGACCGGTGCCGAGGCGCGCGCCTGGGCCCAGCGGTGCGAGGTGTCGGTCCCGATGGCCACGGCCACCGCGGCAGATACCCTCTCAAACAGATCCACACTCTCCCGGGTGGACATATGCGGCAGGGTCGCCACAACCGGGCCGAGCACCGTATGCGCGGTCACACTGGCGATCCGCAGCCGGCGCTCGATCGGTCCCTGCGTGGTGTTCAGACTCTGCAACCGGGCCAGCGGGATGAGGTCCAGGTGACGCCAGATGACGCCGCGACGGAAGATCAGCAGATCCCCGGTCAGCGTGTAGCCGGTACGGCGCCAGGCGAAGGGATCCACCCAGGCAGCGCGCCGCGGGTTCCCCACAAAACCGCGTGGGTTCCGGGAGTTCAGCGCATCGTTCAGGAGCTCGCGGACGGGCTGATAGAACGGCTGGTTGAGCAGCAGGCCGACCACCGCGGCCGCGTCATCCAGGCGTCCCACCGGCAGCGCGGTGGTGGCTGAATCGGCGGCATTCAACGCCGAGGTGCCGGCCCGGTTGATCTGAACCTTCCACCATCCGAACGGACGCCACAGCAGCGGCTGGGTCACCCGCACCGCGTGCACCCGTCCCGGCGGGACGGTGTCGTTGGTGGTGGAGAGCAAACCCGCGCCGATCCGCATGCCCGCGGAGGTGCTGGCCACCGAGTAGCGCATGGACTTGGAGATCCGCGACCAGTAGTAGGAGACCACACCAAGGATCGCCGGCAACAGCGCAAACAGCGACCAGTAGATCCCGCGGGTGACCATGACCGTGACCACGATGACCATCACGATCAAGAGCACGGTGGACAGGCTCACCACGGTCGAGACGATCAGGCGCAGCGGGGACACCCGCACCACCGCGGTGACCTGGTGGGCGGCAAGATCCAGCTCGGGACCGAGCAGATCACGCGCGCGATCGGTCACCAGGTTTTCGAGCTTCGAGGTCGTAGTGGGTACTCCCCCGTCGCCGGGCTGTGTCGCCAGCGCAGGTGCGGCCGGACGATGCTGCTTTCCCGAAGCCAGGGTCAACAGGGCCGCACGCAGCGGCTCCGCATCGCGGGCGTGCAGGTACTCCAGGTTGACGTTGGCGCCGTCACCGGCAACCGAAACCTCCAGCTTGGCGGCCCCGAAGATACGGGCGAACAGCGGCCGAGAGATATTGACCGACTGGATCCGATCCAGCTGGGCCCGACGGTGTCGCCGAAACAGGATGCCGCTGCGAATCTCCACCGCGTCGGTTCCGATCCGGAAGGTCGCCATCCGCCAGGAAATGTAGAAGAACACGATCATCAGCACCAGCACTGCCAGCACCCCGCCCAGAATCAGCAGAATATTGGGGGAGTTGAGGATTTGAGTAACCGGATCATACTGTTCGGGACCGTTCAGCACCGGGACAAAAAAGGCCACCAGCCGCTCGCGGAAATTCGATACAACGATGCCGAAGATCACGATAAACGCGACCCCTCCACGCAGCAGCGGGGTCGCCGGGTGCATCCGGTGCCACTCGCCGTCGGTCAGGTCGGCGGCAGTGCGCGGCGTCGAGGCGGAAGCGGTTGCCGGCGTGGGCGGGATCGGGGCGAACTCGCCGCTCACAGCCCGCTCCGTCGACTCTCGGCGACGGCCACCAGGTGGTCGCGCAGCTTCTCGGCCTCCGCCAGGGGCATTCCGGGAATGATCACGTTGGTGCCCACCGCGGCGGTCACAAATTTCAGCTCGGCCAGGCCGAAGGCACGGGCCACCGGCCCCCGGTTGATATCAACCAGCTGCATCCGACCATAGGGCACCGCGACGAAGCGTTGCCACATGATCCCGCGGCGAAACAGCAGGTCGTCCTCGCGCAGCAGATAGCCAATGGAGCGGGCACGGCGGGGAATCAGGATCGCGGTAATGATCAACACAATCAGGATTGCGCCACCGCCCAGCAACGGCCAGATCGACTCGTTTAGCCACCAGATCAGGGCGGCCACCGCGGCGACCACGACCATCGTGACGGTGTTCCCGATCTGCTCGATCACGGCAAACTTCGGCGAAATCCGCTGCCACTGATCCCGCGGATAGTCGAGCTCCAGCGACCTCAGCTCGGGGCCACCCGGGGCCGGCGGGATCTCTGTAGCCGGAGGCTCCGCGAGCGAAGGCGCAGCGGCAAACGCGGGCCCGGCGGCGGACGGCTGCTCCGCGGCGGGCTCGCCGGTCGTCTCAGGAAGACGCGGGGGCTGCTCCGGGTAGGTCATCGTCGGTATCCTCCGGCAGGGTGCACAGGTACTCGGCGATCAGGCCGCCCGCGCACAGGATCAGGGCACCCACGGTGGCAATCACCAGGGGTACCCACGAGTTTAGCGCGGGGCTCACCGCGCGGCTGAGGAGAAACCCGATCAGACCCAGTCCCACACCACTCAGTAGGGCACCGGTGACGGCCTCGGCCTTGGCGAGAACCAGGATCCGCATCGCATAAAACGAGTCAACCCGGCGGCGCGGTGTCGCCCGGATCGCACGATAGATCCGGGCAGCCAGAAACACCGTGACGCCGGCGATCAACAGCAGTGTGATCGGAAGCGACAGTGCGGGCGTCAGCAGCGGCCGACCGAGCCCGGCGAGGGTCATGTTGGTCAGTGCCCCCACCGCGGCACCGATGGCGAGGAGCCCAATCAGGACACCATAGGAGGTCCGTTTCACGGCCGTTCCGTTTCGATCGGGGTGGTCTGCAACGCACGCAGGAGCTCGGCGACCGGTCCGACACCGGGGAGGATCGCATCGGGGTCCAGGGCCCACCATGGGCCGAGCACGAAGTCCCGCTCGACCGCACGCGGATGCGGGATGGTCAGCGTGGGCGTCTCGATTTCCAGGTCGCCGTAGGTGATGATGTCGATGTCCAGCGTTCGGTCGCCCCAGCGTTCCAGACGCTCACGGCCGTGGGCCCGTTCGATTTCGGCACCGGCAGCCAGCAGGTCACGCGGGCTCAGCGTGGTGCGGACGCGGGCGACGGCGTTCAGGTATCCCGGCGCATCCGGGTCGGGACCGTCGAGCTTCACCGCGACCGAGTCGACCACCGGCGAGAGGGTGACTTCAAGGATCCCGGGCACATCGGACAGGTCGCGCACCGCGGCGTCGAGGGTTTCCGCGCGGTTGCCCAGATTGGCACCGAGGGCAAGGATCGCGGCAACCGAGTGCTGCGGGGTTTCGTTCGCGCGGACCTCATCACGGGCGAGCCGATCGAGTTTCGCCTGCGTATTGCGGGTGGGCGGCACGAGGCGCCCGCCGGGGAGCGGGGTCATCGGGTGCGCTCAATCGTCACGGCCACATCCCCAAACGGCACCGAAATCGGGGCGTCGGGCTTGTGTACGGTGGCGCGCACGCGCTCGGCGGCGGGGAAACTCAGGGCGACCGCGGCAACCCGCTCGGCCACGGTCTCGATCAGGTCCACCGGGTTGGCGGCCACGGCGGCCACCACGGCCTCGGCGAGCTCACCATAGTGGACGGTGGCGGCCAGGTCGTCTCCGGCGGCAGCCGGGTGCAGGTCGAGCCACACCACCAGGTCGATCAGGAAGTCCTGGCCCTGTTCCCGCTCAAAGTCGAAGACGCCGTGGTGCGCGCGTACACGCAGTCCGGTCAGGGTGATGAAGTCGTTGGCAGCCACGGGGCTAGTCTACGGCCGCGGGTTCGGCCCCGCCACACGAACGGCGGCGCGCGCTCCAACGTCCGGACGCGGCGACAGGAAGGTGTGCCGGAGCACGACCATTGCGCGCTAGGCGCGCAGGCGCTCCCATACGTCCAGCGCGCGGGCACTCGCCTGCGGCTCGTGGACGCGAACCCCCCAGATGCCGGCGTCGGCAATCAGCGCGGTGAGGACCGCGGTGGGCAGATCCCGCTCGGCCACGTCGGCATCAGCGGGAAGCAGCTCGCCGAGGAACCGTTTACGGCTGGCCCCGATCAGCAGCGGGAATCCCAGCGCGGTCAGTCGGTCAAGTCCCCGCAGGATCGCCCAGTTGTGGGCACCGGTCTTGGAAAATCCGAGGCCCGGGTCCAGGATGATGCGTTCTGGGGGAATCCCCGCGGCGCGCGCACCCGCCACAATCTGGGTGAGCTCGGCCACAACCTCGCGCACAGGGTCGTCATAGCGAGCCAGGCTATCGCCGGCATCCAGGCGACCACGCCAGTGCCCGGCGATCAGAATCGCGGTGTTGGACTCGGCGACCACCCGCAGCAGTTCGGGGTCCGATTGCCCGCCGGACACATCGTTGACATAACGGGTTCCGGCCGCGACCGCGACCCGCGCGGTTTCGGCGTTCATGGTGTCAATTGAGGTGATGATCCCCGCCGCATTCAGCGCCTCCAGCGCCGGCTTCACCCGGGCAATCTCCTCGGCTACCCCGACGATTTCCGCGCCGGGACGGGTGGACTCACCACCCACATCCACGATGTCCGCGCCCACCTCCACCAGGGCCCGGCCGCGGGCAATCGCATCCTCGGGAGCCAGATAGTGACCGCCGTCGGAAAACGAATCGGGGGTGACGTTCAGCACCCCCATGATCAATGGCCGCGTCATCAGCGGCCTAGCGCTCATGTGTCCCACCGATCAGGGCGAACACTTCCCCCCGACGCAGTGGGTCGGACAGCTCGCCGCGGCTAGCCATGGTCACCGTGCTGGAGGCTACCTGGCGCGGTCCGCGGGCGGAAACACAGCCGTGCTTGGCCTCCATGACCACCAGGGCACCGCGCGCATCCAGACCCGTGAAGAGGGTGTCGGCAATCTCATCGGTCAGGCGTTCCTGCAGCTGCGGGCGCGACGCCAGGGTGTCGACAACCCGCGGCAGTGCGCCGAGGCCCACCACCTTCTCGCCGGGCAGGTAGGCCACGTGGGCCACCCCGATAAAGGGCAGCAGGTGGTGCTCGCAGATCGAGCGAAACTCGATATCGCGCAGCAATACGATCTCCCCCGGCCCCGACGTTTCATGCTCATCGGCCGCGGAATCCAGCGGCACCGTGTTGTTCAGCAGGGCGCGGGCATCCACGCCGATACCGGAAAAGTATTCGGCGTAGGCCTCGGCCACCCGGCGCGGGGTGTCCTGCATGCCCGGACGGGCGGGGTCCTCACCGATCGCTTCGATCAGTTCGGACACCGCCCGCATCACGCGTTCGCGATCCACTGCCATGCGGCTAGGACTCCGGGGTTGTGTCGGTCGGCTTCTGTTCTGCCTGAGCGGGCTTCTCGGTCTCGGTCACCGGAGTCTCGGCGGCCGAGTTCTCGCCACCGATCTCGGCGGCCGGATCCTCGGTGGGTTCCAGGGTGGCCGAGGCCACGGCACCGTCGGTCAGCTCGGGCTGAATCGGGACCGAGGTGATCGGCATCTCGATCGGAGGCAGGTCACTCACCGGACGGTCGACGCTGGAGAGCCACTGCGGGCGCTCGTCCAGCTTCTTGATGTCTTTGAAGATCTCGGCCAGCTGGTTGTGATCCAGGGTTTCCTTCTCCAGCAGCTCACGGGCCAGACGGTCGAGCACGTCGCGGTTTGCGTTAAGCATCTTCCAGGCCTCATCGTGGGCCTGCTCGATCAGCGCGCGCACCTGGTCATCGACCTGCTGGGCGATTCGCTCCGAGTAGTCGCGCTGGGAACCCATGTCGCGACCGAGGAACATCTCCCCGCTCGAGGCACCCAGCTTGACCGCGCCGATTCCGGCGCTCATGCCGTACTCGGTCACCATCTTGCGGGCGATCGAGGTGGCCTTTTCGATGTCGTTGGAGGCACCGGTGGTGGGATCGTGGAACACGATCTCCTCGGCCACGCGGCCACCCATCGCATAGGTCAGCTGGTCCAGCAGCTCGTTGCGGGTCACCGAGTACTTGTCCTCCAGCGGCAGCACCATCGTGTAACCGAGGGCGCGTCCACGCGGGAGAATGGTGACCTTGGTCACCGGGTCGGAGTTGCGCATCGAGGCGGCGGCAAGGGCGTGACCGCCCTCGTGGTAGGCGGTGATGAGCTTCTCACGGTCGTTCATCACGCGAGTGCGACGCTGCGGACCGGCGATCACGCGGTCGATGGCCTCGTCCAGCGCACGGTTGTCGATCAGCTGCGCGTTGGAGCGCGCGGTCAGCAGGGCGGCCTCGTTGAGGACGTTGGCCAGGTCGGCACCGGTGAACCCGGGGGTCTTGCGGGCGACAACCTCAAGGTCGACGTTCTTGGAGAGCGGCTTGCCCTTTCCGTGCACCTCGAGGATCTTGCGACGGCCGGGCAGGTCGGGCGCATCCACGCCGATCTGACGGTCGAACCGGCCCGGACGCAGCAGCGCGGGGTCCAGGATGTCGGGACGGTTGGTGGCCGCGATCAGGATCACGTTGGTCTTGGGGTCAAAGCCGTCCATCTCCACCAGGAGCTGGTTCAGGGTCTGCTCACGCTCATCGTGACCACCACCCATTCCCGCGCCACGGTGGCGACCGACGGCGTCGATCTCGTCCACAAAGATGATGGCCGGGGAGTTTTCCTTGGCCTGCTGGAACAGGTCACGCACGCGGCTGGCACCCACACCCACAAACATCTCCACGAAGTCCGAACCGGAGATCGAGTAGAAGGGAACGCCGGCCTCACCGGCGACGGCGCGTGCGAGCAGGGTCTTACCGGTTCCGGGAGGACCGTACAGCAACACACCCTTGGGGATGCGCGCACCGACGGCCTGGAACTTGGCGGGCTCCTTCAGGAACTCCTTGATCTCGTTGAGCTCCTCAAGCGCCTCGTCGCTTCCGGCCACATCCGCAAAGGTGACCTGCGGGGACTCCTTGGACACCAGCTTGGCCTTCGACTTACCGAAGGACATCAGCTTGTTGCCACCACCCTGCATGTTGGACAGCAGGAACCAGAAGACCACACCGATGATCAGGAACGGGATCAGGAACTGCAGCAGCGAGCCGATCCAGCTGGGCTGGGGCACCTTATCGGTGTAGCCGTCGGAGGGCTTAGCCTCGTTGACCGCGCTGATGACATCACCGGCACGCGCGTCGAGGAAGTTGAACTGCACCCGCTTGCCGAAGTCCTTGAAGTCATCCTTCAGCACCAGATCGGCCCGGTTTTCACCGGCGGTCAGGGTGACCTCCTTGACCTTGCCGTCCTTGATCAGCGAGATGCCCTGGTCCGTGTTGATCTCACGGAATCCGTTCAGCCCCGCGATCAGGTTAAAACCAATCAGAAAGACAACAATTGCGACGATGATGTAGGGCAGCGGGCCCTTGAAAAGGCGATTGGGTTTCATGTGCGTGCGAGCGGACGCTCGGACCTTTCTGCGGGTGAGGCAAGGACGGGTCGAGGAGGCCCGTACTGATTAGGGTAGCCGCTAGGGGCGAAAGTCCGCCCCATGTTCGCCGTGGGATGAACCCATGCGTGTTCACAGCTTGCGTTCGGGCGACTCGGAGGATATGCGGAAGACCCCGCGAGGAAACCTCGCGGGGTCTTCGTCAACGTCGAGTTTTAGGCGTATACGTGAGGAGCCAGCACGGCCACGTCGCGCAGGTTGCGGTAGCGCTCGGCGAAGTCCAGGCCGTAGCCCACCACGAAGTCGTTGGGGATATCGAAGCCGACGTAGCGGCAGTCGATCTCCACCTTGGCTGCCTCGGGCTTGCGCAGCAGCGCGCAGACCTCGATCGAGGCGGCACCGCGGGCGGCAAAGTTATCCAGCAGCCAGGAGAGGGTCAGACCCGAGTCGATGATGTCCTCGACGATCAGCACGTGACGACCGGCGATGTCGGTGTCGAGGTCCTTGCGGATCTGCACGACGCCGCTCGACTTGGTCGAGGCACCGTAGGAGGACACGGCCATCCAGTCGATCTGCACGTGCTGGGTCAGCGCGCGGGAGAGGTCGGCCATGACCATGACGGCACCCTTCAGGACGCCCACCAGGAGCAGGTCCTTTCCGGCGTAATCCGCGTCGATCTGAGCGGCAAGCTGGCGCAGTTTGGTGTTGATTTGTTCCTCGGTGACGAGGATTTCGGTCAGATCATTGCGGATGTCGCTGGATTCCATGAACCAAGTCTACGTTGTCCTGGTGGTGGGGGAAATCCACCAGCGCGCCGTGTTTTGTATAAACGGCATGTTTGGCGGGTGCAACGTGCGTTATCGTTCGGCACACCCGCACAATGCCGCTACCCGAGCGCTCCGGCGGCGGTGAAAACGATCAGGCCATTGTCGCGATGTACACGAATCCCCGGCACATCGATCGGGCCCTGGCCTCGCCAACGGGTCACCAGTTCGGCAATTTCCAGCGTGTGGGAACGTTCGAGTGAGACGCCGAACTCCCCCTGGGCCACCAGGCGGATGATCCGGTTGCGCAGCGCCGCGGGGTTCGCGGCCAGGGCCTGGACCGAAACCGCGATGCCCGCCTCGGCGTGCTCCACGATCTCCTCGATGAACTCCTCGATCATGTCCTCAAACGCATCGGCGTCCTCGCGGGCCTGATCGGCGGTGCGAGCCAGCGCCTTGGCGATGCCCGGGCCGAGCTCGGCCTCGAGCATCGGCAGGATGGTCTCGCGCACACGCACGCGTGCATAGGAGGGGTCAAAGTTATGGGGGTCGATCCAGGGAGTCAGGCCGCGGGCGGCGCAGGAGCCCACGGTGTCAACCCGGTCGATCCCGAGCAGCGGACGCGCATAGAGCCCCGAACGCGGCGCCATGCCGGCGAGGCTGCGTGCACCGGCACCTCGGGCAAGACCCAGCAGCACGGTTTCGGCCTGGTCATCGCGGGTGTGCGCGAGCAGCACGGTGTCGGATCCGTGTTCGCGAGCCACCTCGGACAGCGCCGCATAGCGGGCCTCGCGGGCGGCAGCCTCGGGACCACCCTCGGTTCCCACGCTCACGCGGCGCACAATCACCGGCTCCAGGCCCAGCTCGCGGGCGGTAGCGGCGGTCCGCTCGGCCACGAGGTCCGAGCCCTCCTGCAGACCGTGATCCACGATGATCGCGCCGGCGAAAATCCCGGCCGAGCGTGCCTCAAACGCCAGGGCATCGGCCAGCGCGAGGGAATCGGGCCCACCGGAGAGGGCCACAAACACGGGCGCGTCACCCTCGGCATCCGCCGAATTGGCGCGTTCGACGAGGGCCTGACGGACGGCGCTACGAATGCGGGCGCTAGACGTATCCAAACCTGGGCGACGGGGTGCTTGTGTGTTCTCGGGCATCAAGTAACGTTATTACAGACTTTCCCGATTCTGATCCGTTCTAACTAAGGAGAACAAGTCATGGCTACTTACGACGTCGTCGTAGAGATCCCCAAGGGCAGCCGCAACAAGTACGAGGTTGACCACGAGACCGGTCGCGTCTACCTGGACCGCGTGCTGTTCACCACCTTCGTGTACCCCACCGACTACGGCTACTTCGAGAACACCCTGGGCCTCGACGGCGACCCCGTTGACGCCCTGGTGCTGCTGGAGTACCCGGTCTTCCCGGGCGTCGGCGTGAAGGTTCGTCCGGTGGGCGTCCTGAACATGTCCGATGAGGCCGGCTCGGACGCCAAGGTTCTGGTTGTCCCCGCCAAGGACCCGCGCTGGGCTCACATCCAGGACATCTCGGATGTGGACGAGCAGACCAAGAACGAGATCGAGCACTTCTTCACCCGTTACAAGGACCTGGAGCCCGGCAAGTGGGTCAAGGTTGACGGTTGGGCCGACGCCGCCACCGCCGAGCAGATCGTCACCGACGGTTTCGCCGCGTTTGAGGCCGAGGGCAAGCACTAATTGCCCCCGCGAAACGGCGGTCCGGGTTCTCCCGGGCCGCCGTTTTGCATATGAGAGACGGCATTCCCCCGGGTATTCTGCTCAGCAGCGAGGCAAAAAGCGCGGTTTTGCGGGCGTCCGCCACGCCGAAACCCGCAACCCCGCCACGCCGATTGACCGGGGATTTCGCTCAATCGGACGCGCCCGGGGCGACCTCGATTTTTCTGTGAGAGGATTATGCCCATATACTGATTTCAGGCAAGAGAGCGGGAAACGAAATCCGAACGGAAATCATCCCTCACTCCGGTCTGTTACTTCGGTAGCCGAGGTCTTCGAACCTCACGGCCCCATCGTTTAGCGGCCTAGGACGCCGCCCTTTCACGGCGGTAGCACGGGTTCGAATCCCGTTGGGGTCACCACTACCAAGTAATGCAGTACAATTCAATATGTAAGGCCCTGTAGCGCAGTTGGTTAGCGTGCCGCCCTGTCACGGCGGAGGTCGCGGGTTCAAGTCCCGTCAGGGTCGCCAAGGTGAAGAACCCTTCCCATCGGGAAGGGTTTTTTATCTCAGGCGGCAAGTATTTGCCACCTGGCTCTGTAGCTCAGTTGGTAGAGCGTTCGACTGAAAATCGAAAGGTCACCGGATCGATGCCGGTCGGAGCCACCAAAACCCCCACATCTCGCCGATCGTGGGGGTTTTTTGTTGCCCCACAATGCCTCCTGTTCACACGCCCATGACCCAGCCACCCGCCATCACCCGTCTCCGCGGCGTTCCCCGCACCGAGGCGTGGGTGGTGTGCCCGCGCTGCGGCAACGCGGCACTGATTCGGGACTCGATAGCGCGCTGCATCCACTGCACCTGGTCCGCCTCCGGTGCACGCGCCGGCCACTGGTGTCAGTGCTGCACCCGGTGGGAGGGTGACGTATCGGCCCCCGTGGGTGATCACTATCTCGCCCAGGTCATTCTGGAGTGCCCTCGGTGCGGACGCTCGGTCACGGGCGAGCAGCGCACCATCCGCACCGGACGAGCGTTACCAGCCGAGCACTGCGCCTGCGGCGGCACCTTTACGATCACCGAGCAGCGACCACTCATCCACCAGATAGACGGTGTCGATCCGCTCTACGGACTGCCCTACTTCCTCAGCGAGCCCTGCGCGGGACACCAACTCTGGATCGCCAACCGTGAGCATGCCGACTATCTCCGAGCGGTCCTCACCGGGGCCCATAAACCCACCGATAACGAGCTGGGAAACAGGCTTCCCGGTTGGATGCTGCGCCGCCATAATCGCCCCGCCGTGCTTCGCTCACTGGACCGACTCCTCACCCGCGATCCCGGAACGCCCCCTCCGAACTAGGGGCACAACACGGCAGCAGCCCTCGTGTTGTGACGCGGGCCTCACCCATACACTGTGGGCATGACAGACGAGCCCACCACTCCCCGACTCACCCGCGACGAAATCGAAGCGAAGTACGGAAGCGCTCCCAAAACCTCCAGGACAAACCCCTATTTGGTTGTGCTCCTGATGGCCTGGCTGCTCGCCGGAATCGTCGGTGTCACCCTGGCGGTGCAGGGCAGCGGCGGCGGCCTCGAGAGCGTGGGAAGCCTCGCCGCGGCATCCGGCTGGCTCGCCTTCGCCGCCCTCAGCTTCGTCGGCTGGCTCGTCGCCAGCGCCCTGCGCTGGAAGGGCTAGCCCCCAACGCCACCTTCGGATTCGATGTGGCGAGCAATGTATGCCTCGGCATGCTCACGCTGCCGCTCATCAAATGCGCTCGACATGTGCTCAACTTCGGCCGCGGAGATACCGCGACGGCTGGCGAATTCTCGCCAGCGCTTTACGGCGTCCACAACACGAGCGAGCATCTGAGCCGCTTCCCGCTCCGTGAGCCCATAGATCTTGTGATCAGCGGTAAGTAGTCTGATATCTCGATCCAGCGGATTATCATCGTCGTTGATGGGCCGCGCCTGAACCTTCACACCGGCACGCGTGGGGTTGACATCAAATAGTGGGCTCAACCGCCAGCTGCTCCCCACGCGCACAAACCCGTGGTTTTTCCAGTGATCGTCAAGATTTCTCACGAGAAGAGTGAGAGCGATCCGCCCGAACAGCTCTCGCAAGTCAGCTCGAGACCCGGTGAGTGAATCAACCGTATCCGCAAAATCTGCGTAGGTCGCACGTCCCTGACTCCCAAGAGACATAGCCGACAGAGCAGAGACGTACCCCACTCGACGCGCATCGACTCGATCAAAGCGTTTCACGAGGAGCGACGATCCCAGGCTTTCCAGGCGGATCAGCTCGAGCTGAGGAACATCTAGTCCGGCTTCGCCTGCAATATCGAGAGCTACGGCCTCCCACGCCTCGATTTCCACACGTCGATCCCTGTTTGAGGGGAGCTTGAGAATCCACAACGAGCCGTCCTCTCGTCGCACGTTCGCCTTCGGCCGGGCCCCACCCAGGCTCGAGCCCGCAACGCCGAGAAGCTCCAAATCCTCCGCAGTGGCCTCGTAGATCTCAAAACGAGCTGCGGCTTCGGCCAGGCGGCGAGCATCAACTACCCGAGGCTCAGAGTGCGCTGCATTCGTGAGCCATTCCCCGGCATGCTTAAGCCGAATCGCGCCCACGCGCGAAACATCGTTAAGCTGCACGAGGTGGTCGAATGCCCCAATTGCGCGTGGCTGTTCCGGGTCGCGCTCATCGGCATAGGCAGCATCAATCAGCGCCGCGCCCCAGTCGTCGGGCGAAACATCGGCAAACGCCCCGAACAATTCGGTATCCGCACCCGAATACTGCCGCCCGGGTACGAGCGGTAAGTCGGGCGAAAGCTCATAACTCCGCGAATCCTGAAGGTACGAAGGAGCATATTCAAACGACGAGGCCGACAGCCGCCTACCCGCCCCAAAGGACGCCCGAAGAATCCCCACCAGTTCTGGCTCGCCGAGGCCCTCATCGAGATAGACCTCCACCTCGTTCAGCAGTCTCATTTCGTGAGCGCAATCTTCTCATCCATGAGCGCTCGTCCCGCAGGCGAGGCCCACGGATCGGTACTCGAGATGACGGTGTTGGCGATACCAAGAACACTCAAAACCGCCAAAAGGGAGTCCATCCGGGCAGAACCTGCGCCGTTCTCAATGGAACGAAGCGTGTCACGCGTCACGAATGCGCGCTCAGCTAGCTGCGAAGCGCTCATGCCCTGGAGCTTCCGCCAGCGCGCGATGTTCTCTCCGAGATCCGCGAGCTGCCGCTCTCTCGCCGGCGACCGACGCATAACCATAATTCACCCCATTCTGAAGTCTATAGCTGTCAATTCTAGTTCAATTGAACTATTTATGTGCCATCCATCATCAACTGAGGTCGTTGAGATTCCTCATTCCACCAGGTCCTCTCCACCAGCTACCGGACTGCGGTCTTACCTCGCCTGCATGCACGACTAGGCTCCGCTCGTGTCGCCCGCGCCGCGAACCATCACGCGGGTGGGGTCGGCGAAGTGAGTGAAGCCGTACTGCTCGTAGAGGCCCTGGGCAGTCACGGTGGTGAGGATGAGGCGGCGCAGACTCAGCGGTTCGAGGTCCTCAATGACGGCGGCCATTAGCATCTTGCCCAGTCCCTCCCCACGCGTATCCGAGTCCACAAAGACGTCGCAGATCCAGCCAAACGTTGCCCCGTCGGTCACCACGCGAGCATAGGCAACCTGGCGACCGGTCTCCTCCTCGTAGATCCCATAGTTTCGAGACGCGTCCATCGCGGTTTCCTGCGCTTCACGCGATCGGTCCTGCGCCCAATACGATTCATCCCGCAGCCAGGCATGCACCCGGTCCCGGTCGACGCGGGCAGGGTCGGTGGAAAAAACATATGTCGTCATAGACGAAGCATAATCTCGGCCAAATAAGCCGGGAGTAAAGGGTGCTTCGCAGGGTGTCCCGCCCACACCCTGCATTTTTGCGGCTCTGCAAATTCTGAGCCCTCCCCAAACCGCCACACGATCGCTGCGGATTACTCTCTTTATGTAACTTTATTGACTGTAGATAAAGCTTCCTAACGCTCGTAAGATGCCTCCATGGACAGCGTTAATAATCCCTATACGCCGAATGCAGGCGCGCGGCCGGAAGTCGTTGTCGGACGTGAAGAGCAAACGGCCGCATTCAACATCCTCCTTCAGCGTTTAGCACGCGGACGGGACAGCCAATCCCTCATAGTCACGGGTCTGCGTGGAGTCGGGAAAACGGTCCTGCTCAATGAGCTGAGAGACATCGCGCTCTTCCACAAGTAGGTAGTGGTAGAAGTCGAGGCCAGCAAATACAGTGACGAGGCCTTTCGCCGAACACTCGCCTCGAAGATCAAGTCCACGCTATTTCAACTCTCACCACGTATTCGTTGGACCAAGCGGTTCCAACGCGCAGCGAGTGCATTGAGCGCGTTTGCTCTCTCCGTCAATGATTCCGGCACGTGGACTTTGGGATGGGACATACCCGCATCCGCAGGAATCGCTGATTATGGTGACCTTGCCCTCGACCTCACCGATGTCCTAGTGGAGCTGGGTGAGGCGGCTAAAGAAGCAAGCCGCGGGGTAGTTCTTTCAATCGACGAGGTTCAATTCTTGAAAAAGCCCCAGCTTGAAGCTCTCATACAGGCAATCCATAAGACGGTACAGAGGCGCCTCCCGATCACACTGGTCGGCGCGGGGCTGCCTCAGATCGCCGAGCTGGCGGGCGACGCGAAATCATACGCAGAACGACTCTTTAAGTTTCCCTCTATCGGTTCCCTCAGCGAGCAGGATTCACGGGAAGCGATCTCAGGGCCCGCACGCGCCGAAGGCATCGGGTGGGAACCTGACGCACTTGAATTCGCGCTGTCCATCACAAAGGGCTATCCCTATTTCATTCAAGAATTTGCGCACCAGACATGGGAAATCGCGCCCGGTGATTCGATCACTCTCATGGACGCCCAAATGGCAGTTGACCCCTACGAAGCAAAACTCGACAGCTCCTTCTTTCGTGTCCGCCTTGACCGGGCTACACCATTGCAAACCGCATATATGCGAGCGATGGCACAGCTTGGTTCCCTGCCTCAAAAAGCCGCCGATGTTGCAGGACTCATGGGACGAGAATCGACGCAGGTGGCGCCAACTCGTGCGGAGTTGATCGACATGGGTCTGTTATATACGCCCGAGCATGGCTACGCCGCTTTCACCGTTCCCGATTTCGACAAGTACATCATGCGGGCGGTCCCTACGCTCGTAGTTCCCCAGATTCGGAGACGCACCAGGCATTCCGACTCCAGGCGCTAGGAAGTCCGGGCTTCCCCGCCCCGCGCTATGCTCTTCTAGTGCCTCCGCGTTCCCCCCTTCCCCAGCGTCTGGGCCTTGATGCCGCATGGCTGCGCACCAATGACGGGGACCGCTCGGCCCCTCCGGCCTGGGCCACCATGCGCGAGTGGTTGCACTATCGGCTGCCCGAGAACGTCGAGGTGGACACGTTCCTCGATACCGGACGCTTTGTCTATGCCAACGGCGAGGCTGTGCGCGGGGAAGACGGCTACCGGTCCAACACGTTTATCTGGTTCCACCGCGACCTTCCGGTCGAGACCCCGGTGCCGGGCAAGATCCGGGTGATCCACCGAGACGAGCGGATCGTGGTGATCGACAAGCCGCCGTTCCTCTCCTCGATCCCGCGCGGCCGCCACGTCCGCGAGAGCGTCGTGGTGCGGATGCGCGAGGAGCTGGGTCTGCCCGAGCTCTCCCCCATGCACCGCCTCGATCGCGTCACCTCGGGGGTTTTGATGCTCGCGACCGAGCAGCGCTGGCGCGCGCCCTACCAAACCATGTTCATGCGCGGTGAGGTGCAGAAGGTGTACCGGGCACTCGCCGGGATCCGTGAGGATCTGGTGCTGCCCACCGTGGTGCGCAACCACCTCATCAAAGAGCGCGGCATCATGAACGCCGAGATTGTGCCCGGGGTCGAACCCAACTCCGAATCGCTGGTCGAGCTGGAATCCGAGATCACCCCCGGACCCGACGGTGCCCGTCGCGGCATCTACAAGCTGAGTCCCCGCACCGGCAAGACACACCAGTTGCGCATGCACCTGTGGAGCCTGGGAATCCCGATCGCCGGCGATCCCCTCTATCCGGTCGCCCAGGATGTTGCCGTGGATGATTTCAGCACCCCGCTCCAGCTCCTCGCCCACACGCTGAGCTTCAGCGATCCGATCGACGGAACCGAACGCCACTTCGAAAGCACCCGGCCATTCCCCCTCACGGCCGAGACCGACGCGCGCTAATCCAGGATGCGCTGGAACAGGACGTGGTCCTGCCACTCGCCGGCAATACGGAGATAGCCCGGTGCCAGCCCGATTCGGGTAAAGCCGTTGCGCTCAAGGACCCGCTGCGAGGCGACATTGTGCACCAGCGTGCCCGCCTCCACGCGGTGCAGACCCAGATGCTCGCGCGCCAGTGTGAGCATGTGCGCAACCAGCGCGGTCGCCACACCGCGGCCGGTGAGGCGCTCGTCCACCCAGTATCCGAGCGCCGCATTCTGAAACACTCCCCGGGTGATCCCGGTCAGCGCCGAACGACCCACAATCTCACTCCCCCGGGTCAGGACCACCGGATAGGTGGTTCCCGCCTCGCGGGTGGCAAGCTGACGGCGAATGTCCGCGCGGTGCAGGGCCGCGGTGTAGAAGTCTTCGCTGCGAGTCGGATCCCACGGTTCCAGGTGCGCTCGATTGCGGACGTAGGCGGCGGCGAGCGCCTCCTCATCCCCCTCGCGCAGATCGCGCAGCAGGATTCCGGCGGGCAACGGGAGGGGAGCGATCACCGCTTCACCGTACACGATTCCCCAAGCAACCCGGGCGTAGGATGTGCATCGGTGCCCTCGCACCCGCCAATCGTTAGCAATCCTAAACATCCCGCGCGAATCGACTATGCCTCACGAAATCACCCCGCTGCGCCGCCTCCTGGCGATGATCGCGCTCCTGCTCTGCCAGCTCACCGCAACCATCGACGCCTCGATCGTCAACGTCGCCCTCCCCGCCCTCTCGCGCTCACTGCACGCGGGCCCCTCGGAGACCGTGTGGGTGACCACCGCGTTCCTGCTGGCCGTAGCCTGCATGGTGCCGATGACCAGTGCCCTCGGCGACCAGATCGGCCAGCGCACCCTGTTCCTCGCCGGTGCGCCGCTGTTCACTCTCGCCTCGCTGGCCTGCGCGCTCTCCCCCTCGCTGGGATGGCTGATTTTCTTCCGGGTGGTTCAGGGCATCGGATCGGCGATGATTATCGCCGCGGTGATCCCGATGTTCCGCTACCTCTACCCGCCGCAGCGCATCGGCAGTGTGATGGGCATCAACGCGATGGTGGTCGCGATCGGCACCGCCGCCGGCCCCACCCTCGGCGGGCTGATCCTCGCCGGTCTCGACTGGCCCTGGCTGTTCCTGATCAACGTGCCGATCGGCATCATCTCGATTGTGCTCGGCGCGCTCTTCCTGCCGAAGACCCGGGCACAGCGCGGGAACTTCGACGCCCGCGGATCCGTGCTGATCGCGCTGGCCATCGCCGCGTTCCTGCTGGGTGTGAACCAGCTGGTGGACCTCGGCACGATCTGGGTGCCGGGAATCCTGCTGGCCATCGGTGCCGCCTTCACCCTGTGGTTTATTCGGCATGAGCGGGTTGCCATCCGTCCAATCATTCCGCCGCGGATCTGGAACGGGGTCTTCTCGATTGCCGTGCTCACCGCCTGGACCTCCTTCTTTGCCCAGGGCATCGCCTTTGTGGCGCTCCCCTTCCTCTTCCAGAGCGAGTTTGGTGCGACCCCGCTGCAGTCGGCGCTGCTGTTCACGCCGTGGCCCGCTGTCATCATCCTGGTCGCCCCGATCTCCGGGCGCCTGGCCGACCGGATCCGGCCCGCCGTGCTCGCCCTGGTGGGCCTCGGGATCTATACCGTCGGGCTGCTGATGCTCGCGATTGCCGGACCCCACCCCTCGATCCTGCCGATCCTCATCGCCACCGCAATCTGCGGGCTCGGATTCGGCACCTTCCAGAGCCCCAATAATCGCGACATGCTCTCCTCGGCACCGCTTGAGCTTTCCTCCTCGGCCTCGGCGGTGCTCAACACCAACCGAACCATCGGACAGTCGGCCGGTTCCGGCGCGGTCAGCATGGCCTTTGCCCTGTTCGGGGCCGAGGCGGCCTCGCTGGCAAAGCAGGCGGACGCCGCAGCGGGTGTGCTGTGGATCGCCGTGTTTGCCGCCCTCGCCTCGGTTATTCTCAGCGCTCTCAAGGTCCGCCGCCGCACACCGAGCGACTTAATTAGGTAGTTATGTATATTTAAGCAACACTGGACAGATGGAATCACAGGGTCGAAATACCGGTGCCCGCCGCGGGGCCGCACGCGAACGCCTCCTCGACGCCGCCGCCCGTCACTTTTATGTGGACGGAATCGCCGCCACCGGGATCGACACGATCACCGCCTCCGCCGGGGTCGCAAAGATGAGTCTGTACAACAACTTCGCGTCCAAATCCGCCCTCATCGAAGCTTATATTGAGCGACGGCACGAAGAGTGGCTTAACCTTTACAGCATCCGACTTCTCGGAACCCACACCCCGCAGGAGCGAATTCTCGCGGTCTTTGACGCCTATATCGACCATGCCGAGGACGCCCATGAGCACGCGTTCCGCGGCTGCGGCCTGCTGAATGCGGCGGCAGAGCTGCCCGCCGGGGACGCGGGGCGCAGCGCCGTACGCCGACATAAGGAGGAGGTGGAGCTCATCCTTCATCGCGAACTCGCCCAACTCACCACGGACGAACACGCGCGGACCCTGGCAACCCACCTGTCCTTCCTCCTGGAGGGGTCGATGGCCCGGGCCGGCCTGGATGGCACCTCCACCCGGCTGCACACCGCGCGCACCCTGGCCGCGCAGCTCCTACCCCTCGCGTGAGCCGCCACACCACCGGGATCATTGCGGTACTCGCGGCCGCGCTGCTCTGGGGCACCACCGGCACCGCGGCCAGCCTGGTTCCCGAGGTGGGCGCGCTGGCGATCGGATCCGCGGCGATGGGGATCGGCGGCCTCCTGCAGGCACTCATCGCACTGCCCAGCCTGCGCCGCTCGCGCCGCGCCCTGACCGCCCAGCGCGGCATGCTTATCCTCGGTGCCGTCTCGGTCGCCATCTATCCGCTGGCGTTCTACGGGTCGATGCGCCTGGGCGGTGTGGCCCTGGGAACGGTCATCTCGCTGGCCTCGGCCCCACTGCTCGCGGCGGTGATGGAGGCGGTCCTGGATCACACCCGACTGCGTGCGCGCTGGTATGTGGCCGCGGCCCTGGGAATCATCGGCAGCATCCTGCTGTGTCTCCCACAGGGTTCCGACGCCTCGCCCGCGGGCTCACACATCCCCCTCGGGGTGATCCTCGGCCTGATTGCCGGGGCCACCTATGCGGCCTACTCGTATGCCGTGCGCCGGATGATGCGGGATGGTATCGGGCGCTCGGCCTCGATGGGCGCGGTGTTTGGCGGCGGGGCGCTGCTCCTGATTCCTGTGCTGCTGGCCACCGGTGCCCCGATCCTCTCTGGCCCGGCTCCGCTCGCGGTGACCGCCTATATGGCCCTGATCCCGATGTTTCTGGGGTATGTGCTCTTCGGGTTTGGCCTGGCCCGAATCCCCGCGAGCACGGCGACCATGCTCACGCTCTCCGAACCGGCGATTGCCACGGTCCTCGCGGTCCTGATCGTCGGGGAACACATCAGCCCGGCGGGATGGCTCGGTCTGGCGATCATCGGCCTCAGCCTGCTGGCCGAGTTCGTTCCACGTCGATAGGCTACCGGCATGAGCACCACCGATCCGCTGCATGCCGCCCACACACGTCTCGAAGGGTATCGTGGCAGCACCCGCGCCGCACTCCTCACCGTCCTGTGGGGAATCCTCGTGCTGGCGGCCGGTGCCATGCTCGCCTATGCCTTCAGCGGGTTATTCAACATGGTCCGGGCATCCGCGCTGAACAGCATCTTCTCGGATACCCCGGACGGGCCCCTCGGCGAGAACTATTTTTGGTTCTTCCCGATCGGATTCATCGGGTCCTTTCTCGCCTTTGCCCTGCACCGGATGTGGGGCACCCGGTTTACCGGCACCCCGTTCACCCCGGTACTGGGCACGCTGACCCTCGCGCTGATCGGCTGGAGCCTCGCCGCCTGGTATGCGGCGTCACGTTTTGTGCAGCCCGACCAGATCGGCATGGCGGTGGACCCGACCTTCGGCCGAGATGAAACCTGGGGAGTGTGGGCGTGGATCATGTTTGCCGGACGCTGGTGGTGGCCCGGAATCATCACCGCGCTGTGTGCAACCAGCCTGATCATCGGGGTGGTCTCCCGAGCCCACCGCCGACGCCGGGACGATATTCTCGGTGACCTACTCACCGGTGGACGCCGCACCTCGGGTGTGATCACTTCGGCCCCGACCCCTTCCCCCGACGCGGCCCGGGTCCTCGGGCGTCTCACCATTCAGTTCACCGACGCGGCGGGAACTCAGCGCTGGATTCAACCCACCGTGCGCCTGGAACGCGCGCTGATCCCGGCGATCGGCTCGCCGGTGACCGTGCTCTTTGATCCGCTGAAGCCCGGGGATACCAGGCGTATTTTCTGGTCGTTTGGACCGGGAACCACACGCGAGGAATTTACCCAGCACACGGTCTAAGCCGTTCCTCATCACCGCGAGGCCTCCCGGGCTTCGCGCTAGGCTCAGGGGAACACTCCGGCAAAAAGAGGACCCGCATGAGCACCCCGAACGACCAGCCCACCATCGAACCACCGCGTCCCACCTGGTGGGGCACCCTGCTGTGGGTCCTGCTGCCGGTCCTGGTGATCGTCTATGTCATCCTGCTCGCGCCGCTCGCCCTGCCCGCCGCCCTGATTCTGGGTGCCCTGGGGATGTTCATCGGCCTGCGTCGTATTGCCAAGCAGGGCCCAACAGCCGGGCCGATCATCCTGGTTGTGGTGAATGCCCTGGTGGTGTCGATGAGTGTGCTCGCACTGATCAACCCGGCCTAACCGACGAAGCACTACCCGACGTCGCGGGTTTTCCCCGCCACTGCCGGGGATGCGCGCCCGGGCGCGTCACCCGAGCGAGGGACTTTCCCCAGGGTTCTCCACAGCTTCTCCCCGTTAACCACGGCGTTTTCCACCTCGGGTTGTGAGTTTCCCCCACATTACTCACAGAGTTATCCACAACCTGTGTGTAATTACATGTGTGTAACTCCTGGGCCGCCGGGCGCGGCGATCCGACGTCACCACACGGTGCGGTTACCGGCCATCACCCCAAGCGGTTACCGGCCATCGCACCGCGCAGTTACGCGGCGGGAAGCCTCGCCCCGAGGCGGCCTCACCCCCGAGGGTGATCCGTATCCCTCTCAGGGATTGATCTCCCTTTTCACAGCGATTACCGAACAGCGGGCGTACTAGTCTGGAGGCTGCATCTCAATCATGCTCCCGGGATCCACCCGGAGTACAGGAAAGGCACCACGTGAAACAGTCGAGACTCGGGATCTTCTTTGGCATCATCTCGATCCTCACCGGAATGGTGCTGCCCGTCTTCACGCTGGCGATGTTCTACTCCGACGGCCTGGAGGGCACCTTCTGGGTTCCGGTGCTCTTCATCCTGCCGCCGGTGAACTTCATCCTGCTCGGCTGCCTGGTGATCAGCCTGGTCATGAGCATCCTGGCCATCGCTCGGCACCGAGTCGCGCGAGTCCTCGGCCTGATCGGACTCTACCTCTGCGTGCTGCAGGTCTTCTGGTACGGGTCGCTGATCATCACCCAGCAGCTCGTGCGCTAACTCTTGGTGCGCGCAAGCCCCCGGGTTGCGCACCAGAGAATCGCGATTGAGGTCGCCACCAGCTCACACCAGGCCCCCAGTGCGGTGGCCACGTGAGCAAGCGCCAGCAGGCCGCCCACACCGGCGATCACCGCGACGCCGATAGCGGCACCCCAGGCGATCAGCCGGCTGCGGCGATCCGCCCCGGCGAAGGCCTGTGCGAGCATCGCGATCGCCACCAGGGCAAATCCGGCAATCGCCGCGGTGATGTGGATGGTATCGCGCATCGTGTGCAGCGGGTCGCCGGGAACCGGGCAGCGTGCCGTGCACGGATACACGGTGGAAACCAGGAAACCGATGCCCGCCAGGATCAGGCAGACTCCGCCCAGCAGCGCAGCACGCACGGCCCCGCGGCCCCCGCTCACCGGCACGCCAGGCAGACCTCCGCGCGCCTCACCCGCCAGCGCAGCACGCACGGCCCCGCGCGCCTCACCCGCCATCGGGGTGCGCAGCAGTTCCGCGACCCCCAGCAGCATGCCCGCGGCCGCGACCGTGCCCAGCGCCAGCGCAAACCACCCGGCGTCGGGGGCACCGTCCGCCCCCAGCTCGCTCACGTAGGCGGGGGCCGCATAGCGAATCCGAATCACCCAGATTGCCAGCAGCGCCAGGACCGCGAGCAGCGCCCCGACCCGGCCCAGGGTGACACCCAGCCGCGCGGACACCGCCCGAACCGGCACGGCGCTCAGGCCGCGCGTCATCGCACCGCTCACGAACGCGGACCGGTCTGGGCGTGGACAAATGCCACGATCCGCGCGAGGGCTTCCTCGCCGTCGGCGTTACTCAGATCAAACTGATACTCGTGCTGAAGCGCGGGCTCATGATCCTTCGGATAGAACAGCGTCTCCACCTCGACCCCCAGACCCGTCAATCGGTCGGCCATCGCCTCGGACTGCGGGGCTAGGGAATCCGCGTTGCCCGCGGTGAAAAAGCTCGGCGGGAAGTTCTTGTCCACGTAGTTCAGGACCGAGGCCGTGCGGGTGCGCGGATCCGACGCATAGTCGCGGGTACCCGTGTAGGACCACAGAACGGTTTTCAGGAAGTCGCCAAACGGGCCCTCCACGTTGGCCAGCGAGAGGTCATAGGCACCGCAGGCCAGCACCGTGCCGCGCAGCGAGGAGGCGGGAATCGACGCGTCGATCGCGACCTCTCGTGCGTACTCGGGATTGGTGATGATCGTCGCGACCTGGGCGGCGATCTGCGAACCGGCTGAGTCTCCTGCCAACACAAAATTGGTGGGGTCGATCCCAAATTCCCGCGCATCATGCAGCAGGAAGCCCAGCGCCGACATCGTCTGCACCACCGGGGTGGGGTAGGTGGCGCCGGGCGCGATCGAGTAGTTGACCCCCACCACGGTGAACCCCTCGGCAGCGAGGATCTTCAGGTAGTTGGCGATCTGACCCTTGTCACCGGAGATCCAGCCGCCCCCGTGCACCCAGACGATGGTGGGCAGTGGCGTTGAACCGGCGTTTTGGGGCCGATAGATATCGAGCACCGTATCGCGCTCATCCCCGTAGTTCACATCCGAGGTCACCTGCACGGCTAGCGCATCCGCCCGCTGCTTCAGGGCCGCATTCATCTCCTCGCCGCCCCGGTCAAACATCGAACGGACCACGAGTGCCGAGGGCCAGGGGCTCACCCTAAAAGCCGTCCAGGTGAGCGTGGCCAACCCCACAATAATCGCCAGGATGATGGCGATCACGCGCAGGAAAGGATGGCGGCGTCCCCAGGACAGTTCGGTCATTCCCCCAGCATATTAGGCGGAGTGTTGAAATCCGCCGAAGGGTCAGGTTAGAGACGCTTGGTATCAAACGTGTTGCAGGCGGTGGCCCCGCCACGGTAGCCCTCGAGGAACCAGCGCTGCCGCTGATCGCTCGACCCGTGCGTCCACGCCTCGGGATGCACCGATCCGCCACCGAGCTCCTGAATCCGGTCGTCTCCCACCGCGGCCGCCGCATCGAGGGCATCACGGATCTGCGCGTCGGTCGGCGGTTCGATCAGGCGGTTGCCGCCGCGATCGCGCACGTTGGCGGCCGATCCCACCCAGGAGCCGGCGTAGCAGTCGGCCTGGAGCTCGATCCGCACGGTGCCCGAGGTCGGGCCGGTCTGGGTCCGGTCCACGGTGTCGAAAGTACCCTCAAGGTTTTGGATGTGGTGACCCCACTCATGAGCCACGATGTACAGCTCGGCCAGTGGGCCGCCGTGCGCACCGAACTGTGAACTCAGCTGATCGAAGAACGCGGTATCGATGTAGATGGTCTCATCCCCGGGGCAGTAGAAGGGCCCGGTGGCGCTGGTGGCCGCGCCACATCCGGTCGAGGTGGACCCGGAGAACAGCGTAAATTCGGGGGTGTGGTAGCTCGCGCGGGCACCCAGGGTGGTGAATGCCCCGGTCCAATACGGATCCAGCGAGGCCGCGGCCCCGGCCATCCGACAGTCCACACTGTTGTTGGCATCCTGCCCGGTCTTGCACTCCTCGAGGCTCTGCCCCACGATCGCGCCGGGCTGCTGAACCTCGGTGCCCCCCAGGAATCCCGACAGGTCCACCCCGGTGAACTGGGCAATCAGGAAGATCGCGATCACACCCAAACCGCCGCCACCCAGCGCCAGGCCCGTGGTGCGGCCACGACCGGCGCGCTTGACGTTGGTGCCGCCGATATCCGAGTTGGGATTGAATGTCACGCGTGAACTCCTTGTCCTTGCACGCCACGATAGCGCACCCGGGCACCCGGCTTCATCCCCACACGACACACAAAACCCCGGGACGACGAATCGTCCCGGGGTTGTCTGCGCCGAAGTTTCGGCGACGTGTGGGTTAGGCGTCGCGCTTGAGCAGGGCGAATGCGCCGAGAATCAGCGACACCAGGGTCCAGCCGGCCATCAGCAGCGCGCTGGTCGCGAAGGTCCAGTCGTCTCCCATCATGCCACTGGACAGACGCGATCCGGCAGCATCCAGTAGGAACGGACGCAGGTTGTTGATCCACTCCACCGGCACCAGGGCGAGCACGAGCGGGAGCACCAGGATCGTTCCCAGGGCACCGGCAATCGCTCCGGCACCGCTGCGAATCAGGGTCCCGAGGCCCAGCGCAAACAGGGCCACGCAGGCCACGTAGAGGGCGCCACCCAGCACGTGCGGCAGTACGTCGCCATCAAAGAGCGGGGCGCTCTGACCGCGACCCATCAGGATGAGCGCGACGGCGAGGTAGGACGCGGCGGCCGAGACCAGGGCGACGATCCCGGTGCTGATAAACAGCACCACGGCCTTGGCAATGAACGCGCCCAGACGCTTGGGGGCCGCGGTCAGCGTGGTGCGAATCATGCCGGTGGAGTACTCACCGGTAATGACCAGGGCACCGAGCACCGCGGCGATCAGCTGACCAAACATCACGCTGCCCGAGGTGGCGGCCTGGACCACGTTGAGCGGACTCATCGCAAAATCACCGGTGCCGGCGGTGTCGATGGTGGAGGCCATGAGCAGGCCGAGGCCACCACTGAGCAGAATCATGATCGCAAACGACCACAGGGTCGAACGCAGGGTACGCAGCTTAATCCACTCGGAGTTCAGCAGTCCGCCGAAGCTCAGCCGGTAGCTCGCGCGGGGCGGGGCCTGGATGGTAGCGGTTGCGGTCATCGTTTCGTCTCCTCGAGGGTACCGCCGGTGCGGTATTCCACATCGTTTTCGGTGAGTTCCATATAGGCCTCTTCGAGCGAGGCACGGATGGGGGTCAGCTCGTGCAGCGGGATACCCAGCTCGGCGGCGGCATCGCCCACCCCGGCGGCGGTATATCCCGAAATCTGCAGCTGGTTGACCCCAACCGGGTCGATCCGGGCGCGCGAGCCGGGACCGGCGGCGTTGAGCAGCGCCTGGGCCAGCTCGCTTGCACGCGGGCTACTGACCCGAACGGTTTCGTGTGAGGAACCGGCAATGAAGTCCTGCACCGGAGCATCGGCGATCAGGCGGCCCTTACCCAGCACGATGATGTGGTCGGCGGTCTGCGCCATCTCACTCATCAGGTGGCTGGAGAGCAGAACCGTGCGGCCCTGAGCGGCGAGCGAGCGGGTCAGCTGGCGCACCCAGCGCACACCCTCGGGGTCGAGGCCGTTCACCGGCTCATCCAGGATCAGGGTCTGTGGGTCGCCGAGCAGCGCGGCGGCGATGCCGAGGCGCTGGCCCATGCCGAGGGAGAATCCACCCACCCGCTTGTGGGCGACGGCCCCGAGACCGGTGAGTTCGATGACCTCGTGCACGCGGCGGACCGGAATTCCGTGGGTCGCGGCCAGGGCACGCAGGTGGTTGAAGGCGCTGCGGCCGGTGTGCACGGCCTTGGCATCCAGCAGCACACCCACCTCCTGCAGCGGAGCCGACAGATCGCGGTAGCGCTTGCCGTTGACGGTAACGGTGCCCGCGGTGGGCTTGTCGAGGCCCACGATCATGCGCATCGTGGTGGACTTTCCGGCGCCGTTGGGACCGAGGAACCCGGTCACCATTCCCGGCTTTACCGAAAAAGTCACCCCGTTGACGGCGGTCTTGGCCCCGTACTGTTTGGTGAGATTGATTGCGTTGATCATGTTCCCACCCTATTTTCAGCACACCCGTGCTGGCATCCACCCCACGGGCCAAAACAGGCGTGTGGGGATCATCCGATCGGATGACCCCCACACGCGGGACCGTCGGGAAAACCCCGAGTGCTAGGCCGAGGCGCGCGCAGCCTTCTTCTTCAGCTTCTTCTCCTCGATCGGTGCCTCACCGCTCGCCCGCTGGGTGCGGTAGTACTGCCGGGCCTCTTCCTGACGCTCCTCCTCGGCACCGCTGGCGATCTTTGCGCGCAGGTGCTCGGGACCGTAGCCGAAGGCCTCAACCAGCCCCTGAGCCTGCGGACGCAGCCGCTCGACCAGGCGGTCGATATACGCGCTTACGGCCTGGGCGCGGGCCGGCGAAAGGCGACCGTTGATCAGGTACCAGGCCGCATGCTTCTCGATCAGGCTGAGCCCGAAGAGGTCGCGCAGCCAGGTCAGCACGGTCTGAGTATCGCGGTCGGTGATCTTGTCGACGGCCCGGGTAAAAGCCTCCCACTGGAGCAGCTCGGCGTGGGCTCGGGCGGCCTCGATCAGCTCGTTCTGCTGCGAGTTGAACAGCGCGGCAGCCTCGGTCGCGCCAAGCTTACCGGCCGGACGCAAACGACCGGCGATCTCCCCGATCATGGTTTCCACGCGACCGGTCAGCAGGTCGCGCTGCTCGTCGGCGTCGCGCACGTGCCCCACCGAACGCGCCACCTGACCGAGGTCGGCAACGTTCTGGGTGAGCCGGCGCAGCCCCGATCCGTGGAAGGCCCGGTCGGTGGCCTGCCCCACGGCAAAGCGAGCGAGGTCTCCGCCGCTGGCACCCTTGAACCGGCGTGCGTAGTCGCCCAGCAGGCGCTTGCCCACGAGCTGCAGCAGCACGGTGTTATCGCCCTCGAAGGTCACATACACATCGAGGTCGGCACGCAGCCCGACCAGGCGGTTCTCGGCAAGGAAGCCCGCGCCGCCACAGGCCTCGCGTGCCTCCTGGAGCACCTCCAGTGCGTTCCAGGTGGACAGCGACTTGAGCGCGGCGGCCAGGGTTTCCAGGTCCTGTCGGTCCTCGTCGGTGTCCTCGGCTCCGCTGAACACCGCATCAAACTTGGTGAGCAGCTCATCGTGGGCGAAGTTTTGGGCAAAGGTCTGGGCGAGCTTGGGAATCAGCCGACGCTGGTGGCGCTGATAGTCGAGCAGCACCTGCTCGTCATACTCGGAGGCCGCATTGAACTGGCGGCGCTGGTTAGCGTAGGTGAGCGCGATCTGCAGGCCGATGGCGCTGGCCACGGTCGCCGCACCATCCAGCGAGACCCGCCCCTGCACCAGGGTCCCGAGCATCGTGAAGAAGCGACGCCCGGGGCTCTCGATCGGCGAGGTGTAGCTACCGTCGGCGGCCACATCGCCGTAGCGGTTGAGCAGATTGGTGCGCGGGATGCGCACGTCGGTGAAGTGCAGGCGACCGTTGTCGATGCCGTTGAGTCCGCCCTTCAGCCCGTCATCCTCGCCGCCGATACCGGGCAGGAAGTTCCCGTCCTTATCGCGCAGTTCGATGAAGAAGGCGTGCACGCCGTGGTTCACGCCGCCGGTGATCAGCTGGGCAAACAGCACCCCGGCGCGGCCGTGGATGGCCGCATTCCCGAGGTAGTCCTTCCAGGCCCCGCGGAACGGGGTGTTGACTACAAACTCGTCGGTATCGGCGTCAAAGGTCGCGGTGGTCCCGATCGAGGCCACATCCGAGCCGTGTCCGGTCTCGGTCATCGCAAAGACGCCGGGGATCTCCAGACTCATGATGCCCGGCAGCCAGCGCTTATGATGCTCGGCGGTGCCCAGGTGCATCACCGCGGACCCAAACAGACCCCACTGCACGCCGGCCTTGATCTGCAGCGAGGGATCCGCCGTGACCAGCTCCTCAAACCCGGCAATGTTCCCACCGTGGTCCTCGCGTCCCCCCACCGTCTTGGGGAATGCCGCGTGCACCTGCCCGTCATCAACCAGCAGTCCGAGCTGTTCGAGCACACGCTCGCGGTGCTCATCCATCCCGAGCAGCGGATCGCGCTGCATCTCGGGTTTGGCCGCGAGCTCACGCGAGTGCAGCCGGGCCTCGGGCCAGCGGCCCAGGAGTGCCCGATGCAGGATCTCGTGGTTGAAGGTGGCGCCATTGCCGGAGGCGTTGGGTGAGGTGTTGGACATCGCTGGCCGTGCCTTTCCAAGTCGTGGATCGTCCCCCCACGCTAGGAGGACAACCCACACAAGGGAAGCATCACGTGTGCGGAGCACAAATGCCAAGCCTGGCCACCGTCAAAACCTGTAGGACTTCCACTAACGCGGACGCCTTTCCTGGTGGAATAGGTACGGCTAGCGCTCGAGATAGGTGCGCACCACGTCGACCAGGTCCGCGCCATAGCGCTCAAGCTTTTTCTGCCCGATCCCGGTGATGCCCGCGAGCCTGGACTCATCCAGCGGGCGGGCCTGAGCCACCTCGCGCAGGGTGGCATCCCCGAAGATGATGTACGCGGGCACGCCCTGCTCCTGCGCCTCGGAGGCACGCCAGGCGCGCAGCTCCTCGAACAGCTCGAGCTCGCGGGGGGCCAGATCCGCCAGCGCGCTGCGCTTGGCCGAGGAACTCCCGCGCGGAATCCGCGCCATCTCGGTGCGCAGCGGCACGGTTTGCGCCCCCTGCAGGACCGCGGCGCTGGTCTGCGAGAGCGCGAGCGTGCCGTACTCCCCCTGGGTGATCAGCAGACCACGGGCCAGCAGCTGCCGGATCACCCCGCGCCACTGCGGCTCGGACAGGTCGTTGCCGATGCCCCAGGTGGCCAGGGTCTCGTGGCTCCACTGCTGGGTGCGCGGGGTGGTTTTGCCCCGCAGAATATCGATCAGCTGGCCCGCACCGAACGACTGATTGCGCTCACGCTGCAACCGCACAATCGTGCTCAGCAGCTTCTGGGCGGGGACCGTACCGTCCCACACCTGCGGCGGATTCAGGCACACATCACAGTTGCCACAGGCGGTACCGCGCTCGCCAAAGTAGGCCAGCAGGTTGACCCGGCGGCACTCGACCGTCTCACACAGCGCGAGCATCGCGTCGAGGTGCTGGCCCAGGCGGCGACGGTGCGCCGCGTCTCCCGGGGACTCATCGATCATCCGGCGCTGCTGCACCACGTCCTGCAGACCGTAGGTGAGCCAGGCCACGCTCGGTTCGCCGTCGCGGCCCGCACGTCCGGTCTCCTGGTAGTAGCCCTCGATGCTCTTGGGGAGGTCGATGTGGGCGACAAAGCGGACATCGGGCTTGTCGATCCCCATTCCGAACGCGATGGTCGCCACGATCACCATGCCGTCCTCGCGCAGGAAGCGCGCCTGCGTGTGTGCCCGCACCTCGGCGGGCAACCCCGCGTGATACGGCAGTGCGTTGATCCCGTTGGCCCGCAGGAACTCGGCGGTGGCCTCGACCGTCTTGCGACTGAGCGCGTAGACGATGCCCACCTGGCCGTCGCCCTCGGAACGGATGAACTCGAGCAGCTGCTTGCGCGGTTCGGCCTTATTCACGATCCGGTACTGGATGTTGGGACGGTCAAAGCTGGAGACGAAGTCGGCGGCGTCCTCGAGGTGCAGGCGCTGACGGATCTCGCGGTGAGTGGCCTCGGTCGCAGTCGCGGTCAGCGCGATTCGGGGGACGTCCGGCCACAGATCGGCAAGCTCACCCAGCGCCAGATAGTCGGGGCGGAAGTCGTGACCCCACTGCGACACACAGTGGGCCTCATCGATCGCAAACAGCGAGACGTTGCCGTTGGCCAAGAACCGCTTGGTCTGCGGGGAACTCAGTCGCTCGGGCGCGACATACAGCAGGTCGAGCTGGCCGGTGAGATAGGCGTTTTCGACCCGCTCGCGCTCCTCGAAATCCTGGGTGGAGTTGAGGAAGGCGGCACGCACGCCCACCGAGAGCAGCGCATCCACCTGGTCCTGCATCAGCGCGATCAGCGGGGACACCACGATCGCGGTGCCCTCGCGCAGCAGCGCCGGCACCTGATAGCAGAGGCTCTTTCCACCACCGGTGGGCATCAGCACCACCGCGTTGCCACCCGCGCGCACGGTCTCGACAATCGCCGCCTGGTCGCCCCGGAAGGACTCATACCCGAAGACCCGCTGCAGGATTTCCAGTGCGGTGGGGGGCTCGGGGGCTGTCTGCGTGCTCATCCTTCCCAGGCTACCCGCTGCGCGGCGCACCCTGACCCCCGGGTACGGCACGGCCCGGGAAAATCCGGGCGAGCCCCAGGAGGCCGGCCCGCCCGAGGGCACGGCGACCCACGCGAGCCCGTTCGCTCCGAGGGTCCGGCGAACCACATGAATCCGGCGAACCAGAAGAGCCCGGCCACGCGGATGCGTGACCGGGCTCCTGATCGGAGAACCTACGGGTTCTGGCGCTTGGCCTTCTCGGCCTCCTCGCGGGCCACGTCGCTGCGGCGGCGCTGCACGAGCAGCAGCACCAGCAGGACCAGACCACCGAAGAGAACCACGCCGATTGCCACCACGATCCAGCCGATGTCATCCATCGCCGCGGTGTGCGGGCGCACGTTCGGGCCCACCTCCTCGCCGGGGGCGGCGGAGGCGGCGTCCGAGCCGGTCTGCGGGGTGGCATCGGTCCCCTGAGTGGTGACCGTGCCCTCCCCCGGTTCGGCACTCGAGCACACCGGACGCTCAGTCTGACCGGTGCCCAGCTTCTGCCCGGCAGCGGGCTGCCAGTCGAAGGTGAAGTCCCCCGAGATCGGGTGACCGTCGGTCGAGACAACCTGCCAGGTGACCGTGTAGGTTCCCGCCGGACCGAGTTCGGCCGGCATGGTCAGAGCGGGCCCGTTGACCACGCCACATCCGGAGGCATAGTGCTTACCGTCCGGGCCCACCACGATCGCCGTGTTGACACCGATCGGGGTCAGATTATCGTTGGTGGTCACCACGATCTGTCCGGGCTGCTCGGTCACCGTGGACTTGGCGGCCGGGTACTCAGACACCACCGTGTTGTGTGCCTGTGCGGCGGGCGTGCTCAGCATCAGTCCGGCCATCGCCAGGACGAGGCCCAGGATGACAATCAGTGCCGTGCGCGCGGGTGCCTGCGGCAGCGCGATCAGACGGGCCCGGCTCACTTGCGGGCCGCCTTGGCGCGCAGGCCCAGGGTGCCGACGATAATGCCGACCACTCCGAGCGCCAGACCGGCGATGCCCAGGCCGCGGGCCAGCACGTCGGGCTCGGCCGCGGTTGCATGGGTTTCGGCCGAGGTCTCGGTCGCAGCCGCATCGTGTCCACCGTGTCCGGCATCCTTGGCCGCGGCGGTCACCACGAGGCTCGGGGCCGGAGCCTTGAGATCCTCCTCGTCCTGACCCTTGGCGGGAACCTCGGACCAGTTGGTCGATCCGGTCTCGCAGGTCTGCAGGGTCGGGAAGGTCAGCGTCTTCCCGGCTTCAGCGGGCAGCTGCAGCTGGAGAACCAGGGCGTCGCGGTAGCCGTCTGCCAGCGGGGTCTTGGCGGTGTAGGTTACCGAGCCAACTCGCTGGGCGAGGGAGTTTCCGTGGGCATCCTTGATCGGGGTGGCCAGATCAACCATGTCCTTGGTCACGTCCCAGTTGGGGTTGACCGTGGGGGTGACCCCGTTGATTTCCTCGGGGATGGTGATCTTGATCGAGGTGGTCGGGCTTCCCTCGCAGCCGTGCGGTACCGAGAAGGTCAGCAGGCTGTAGGAACCGGCGGAGGTGTCCGAGGGCTTGACGCTCACGTGAGCGCTGGCGGCCAGCGGCACCGCAATCGCGAGAGCCGCTCCTGCCAGCACGGCACCGGAGATCGACAGGGTTTTTGTGTACTTCATGAAATTTGGGGGCTTTCTGGATCCGTGGGGATGCGCGAGGGACCTCGCGCACCGGCGTCTGGGCATCACGGCCAGCGCCCCCACTCGGAGGGAGCTAGGTGGATGCCCCGGCCAGAACCGGCGGCCCGCGAGTGCACCGGATCTCCAGATGGCGCTCGCGCAACGGCGTAATCGCCTCGGCGATGAGCACCCGGGCGCGACTGAGCGGACGCTCGGTGAGGATCCCCAACAGAATGCGCACGCGGGCCAGCAGGCGCAGTTCCCGCAGCAGCGAGTAGAGCGCGGCTTCTCCGTGCAGCAGGAACAGCCAGGTGACCAGCGCCGCCACCACGTGGGCAACCCACATGATCGGTCCCGCATGACCGGCATGGGTCAGCGGTTCGAGTGCGCTGATCACCACCGGCCCGCCGTGCACGTGAGCGGCACCCGCGGCCTGGGCCACGTGTGCCCCGCCCGCGGGCAGGAAGGCAAACAGCGCGTGGAAGAGCGACTGGGCGACCACCACCGAGAGGCCGATCCGCACCGGCGACAGCTTCTTCCCGGCAAGCGCGATGCAGATGAAGACCGAGAGAATCAGCGCCCAGACAATCGCCGGGGCCGAGGGCCCGGACATTCCGGCCATTCCGTGGGAGAGGGCCGCAAAAAACGTGGCGACCACGGCGGCGGATACACCACGCAGCGCTAGCACGCGCCTGTTGGTTTCCACCACCGGAATCCTCCCTGAGTTCTCCCCCAGAATACTCGATACACAGGGCATTCGATGCTCGGGGAGGGGACCGGGGGTGACGCTCGATTGTGGACTTCCCACGGGGTCGACTAAATTGGAAGGTAATCCTCACTTTTTTCGGCGGGAGCACACCCACATGCATCGGACAAACACGCGTCTTCTGCTTACGTGCGCCGCCATCGGAGTGGGCAGCGGCATCCCGCTGGGCATCACCGGCTATCTGCACGTGGTAGTCCTGGCCACGATCCCGATTCTCTACGGACTGCTGATCTCCGTCTACTTCCTCCCCGGCATTATCGCGCAGTGGTTGCTGCGCCGCCCGGGCGTCGCGGTCATCACCGGTTTTGTCGCCGGGCTCACCAGCTCGGCCATCGACCCCACTCAGTGGACCCGTCACATCGGCACCGGCCTGCTGATCGGCCTGATTCAGGAGCTGCCGTTCGTTTTTACCCGGTTCCGCTACTGGCCCAGCTGGCTCTACTATGTGGGCGCTCTCTTTGGCGGCGGGGCCCTGGCCGCGATCCTGGCGCTCGCCTTCAATATCTCCAAGTTTGATGTGGTCTCCCAGGTCATCTTTGTGGTCCTGTTTGTGCTGGGCCCGGTTCTGTTCACCTGGCTCGCCCAGCTGCTCGCCGCTCGCATCTCGAAGACCGGGGTGATGCGCGGGCTGGAATATCCACGCGATCGCCGCGGAAGCAAAGCGACGGCCTAGTATCTCCGCACACCCACCCCTGACCCTGTCCGAGGTGAGCATCACCCACGAGGGCGGCGCTCGCCCCGGACCTGATGGTGTGAGCCTGGACCTGATCCCCGGCGAGGTTTTGCTGGTGCTTGGTCCCAGCGGCTCGGGGAAGTCCACACTGGCCCTCGCCCTCAACGGCCTGGTCCCGCATGCGATCCCGGCGACGCTGACCGGATCGGTCCGGGTCGCCGGAACCGAAACCGTCGGTGCGTCGGTTGCGACCCTCAGCGAAAGCGTCGCGATGGTCTTCCAGGATCCCGATTCCCAGATGATCACCGGTTCGGTGCTGGACGAGGTGTGCTTCGGACCGGAAAACCTGGGGCTCCCGGTGGCCGAGGTCCTGGAGCGCGCCGAAACCGCGCTGCGCGAGGTTGACCTGTGGGAGCGCCGCACCGAAAACCCCGACCGGCTCTCCGGCGGCGGACGACAGCGTCTGGCAATCGCCTGTGCACTGGCGATGCGCTCACCCGTGCTGGTGTTGGATGAGCCCACCGCAAACCTCGATCCCGCGGGTATCGAGGAGGTCTATCGGGTTCTGACCCGGGTGGTTGCCCGGAAGGATCGCTCGATTGTACTGATCGAGCACAACCTGGATCCGGCGATGGACCTGGTCAACCGGGTTCTGGTGCTGGATGCGCTGGGGCGCACCGCGTTCCTCGGGGACGCCCACTCAATCCTGCGTACCCACGCCACCGAGCTGCTCGAGCTGGGGGTCTGGCTGCCGGTGTCGCTGATGGCGGCACTGCGGCTGAGTGAGGCCGGCATTATCCTCGACCCGCTGCCCCTGACCCCGGACGAGCTGACCGCCGCGCTGGATCGGCGTGAGCTCCCGGCCCTGGCAGATCCGCCGCCACCTGTCCCGGGCATCTGGGATACCCCGCAGCTGGAGGTAACCGGGCTGAGTCTCAAGCGCGGACGTCGTGAGGTGCTGCGCAATATCAACCTCACCCTGGACGCCGGCTCCTTCCTCGCGGTGATCGGGACCAACGGTGCCGGGAAAACCACGCTGGTGCAGGCCATCGCCGGGGTTATCCAGCCGCCGCGCGGGACCGTGAGCCTGGGCGGTCTGGATCCGGCCCGCCTCGACGTGCGCACCCTGACCACCCGAATCGGGTTTGTGTTCCAGAACCCCGAAAACCAGTTTGTGACCTACACCGTGGCCGATGAGCTCGCCCACGGTCTGCGCCTGCGCGGCATCGATCAGGAAATCATCGATGCCCGGGTGGACGATCTACTCGAACGGTTTGCGCTGACCGAGGCCCGCGATCAGCACCCGTTCCTGCTCTCCGGCGGGCAGAAACGACGCCTCTCGGTGGGCACCGCCCTGGTGGCCGGGGCCTCGATGCTGGCGCTGGATGAACCCACCTTCGGCCAGGACCGCGCCCGCGCCGGCGAACTGCTAGCGCTGCTGCATGAGCTCAATGCCACCGGTACCACGATCATCGTGGTGAGCCACGATCTGCAGCTGGTCTCCGACTTCGCCACCCACGTGGCGGTCATGAAGGACGGCGAGCTCATGCGCATCGGCACCCGCGATGAGATTCTCGCCGATGAGGACCTGCTCCTCGAGGCGGGTCTGCGCATGCCACCGCTGATCCGCGCGATGCGGGGACTGACCGCGCACCCCGGCTGGCGAACGGTCACCCGGCTCGCCGAGCTCCCCGGCGGCGGAGGCATCCGATGAGCGTGGGACGCAGGGGCGCCCCGGCGGCGTCACGCACCGAACTTCCCGGCGGCCACGGAGGCATCCGATGAGCGGCGGACGCGGCAGCGCGCTGGATGCGTATCGCGCCGATATTCAGGCGCCCCTGGCCTCCCCCCGCGAGTATCTGTACGGGCTCAACCCGCTCGCCAAGATTTTTGGTCCGATTCCGGCGATGGTGCTGGTGCTGCTCTCGGGCACGATGTTCACCCCGCTGTGTTTTGTGGTTCTCTGCGCCGTCCTGATGCTCACCGGTTTGCGCTGGCAGCGCTCCTCGCTGATCACGATGGTCATCGCGCTGCCGGCGTTCATCGCGGTGTTCGGATTCAGCTTTGCGCTGTGGGCCGACCAGCGTCGCGTCGCCCACACTCCGGTGGTATTTGAGATCGGGTCGTTTCCGGTCACCGCGGGGGCCCTGGAGATCGGGTTCACCACGGCCCTGCGCCTGGCCGCCCTGTTTGGTTTGGCGCTGACCGGTGGTCTCAGCAGCACCGGACCGGATCTGGTGCGCTCAAGCATTCAGCACCTGCGTCTGCCCTACCGGATCGGCTATACAGCCCTGGCCGCCACCCGCTTTGTGCCGCGCTTTGGCCATGAGCTGGAGACGATCCGGCAGGCCCATCGGGTGCGCGGAATGTCGCCCGGTCGCGGTCCGATCGCCAGCACCCGGCGCAGCTTCGGCTACGTGGTTCCGCTGCTCACCGGCGCCATCCGGCATGCCGGACGGGTGTCGTTGGCGATGGATGCCCGAGCCTTCGGCGCTCACGATACCCGCACCGAGCGCCATCAGATTCCCGTGCGCACCCGCGACTGGATGTTTATGATCGGGTTCTGGGTCTTCACCGCGGCGGTCTTCATCACGGCGCTCTGGGTCCGGTAACCCGGGCGACTAGAACAGGCGGTACTCGATCTGTTCGCGGGGAATCTCGTGTTCCTCATCGGAAGAATCCGCCCGCGCGGGATCGAGGTGCGCCCGGGATCCGGTCTCCTCGGACTCCTCGGCCAGGCGGCTCAACACCGCCGCCGGATCGTCCTCATCCGAAGCTTCGGGATGCTCGGCCCGCACCGATCCCACCAGTTTCTCCACCGAGATGGCCGAGGGATCCGGGGCCGCGGTGCCGCCGGCAAAGGCGAAACGCTCGGCGGCCAGGAAGGCCAGTCGCACCGACTGCACCACGAGCACCCGGCGCAGTCCGTCGGACACCTCACCCCGCTCATGCGCCACCGCCGCCAGCCGGGACACCGTCTCGGCGCGACGGGCGATACGGATGTCCGGGTGTCCACGCTCGGCACGCACCGCATCGGTCACCACCTGCCAGCGCAGCGAGGCCGGCAGGGTGACCCGTGGGGACACCGGCGGGATTTTTTCGTTCAGAATGGCCTTGAAACGCGACTTCTCGATCGCGTCGAGGTAGGCGGTGTACTCATAGGCATCCAGGATGCGCCGGGAAGCGCGGTCGCGGCCGGAGACCCCCTCGAGGTCCCAGAGCGGCCAGATCTCAACCTCGGCCACCTCGAAGACGTCGAGGATGCGCATCGCCACCGCGTCGGTGCGCTGCCCGGTCAGGTGGCGGCGAATGCGGGTGCGCAGCTGCTCATTGGTTTGGCCCACATAGATGGGCTCGCCCTCGTAGTCATAAAACGCGTAGACGCCCCACTGAGCATCGGCCCAGGCGCGGCCCTGGTTGTCGCGTTCGGTCAGGAAGCGGGAGAGCTCATCCCGGAAGCGCCGCACCTCGGGGGCTGCCAGCTCACGCTTGGCGGGCTTGGCACCGTGAAGAAGCTCATCCTCACCCTCAAAGCCCGGAAGCAGGGTCTCGAGGTCAGACACCGGCGGCTCGCACACTGGGGCGGGCGGCGCGCACCCCACGCACCACCGGCAGCAGGTAGTTCTCGGACAGCCAGCCCACCACCGGAGCAGCCACCGCGTCGCCGAAGGCAAAGAAGGCCTGGTTGTCGCGGGCACCGCTCAGGTCGAAGTCGCCGACCCCCATCAGCCGGGCGTACTCGCGCGGGGTCATCCAGCGCACCCGGAGCCGGCCGTTGCCCAGCTGCACCACCGCCTGCTTGGAGGAGCCCCCGCGCGCGGTGCGCAGGCAGCCGGAAATATCATCCGGACGGACCTCCCAGACCGCCTGCCCGTGTCGGGTTCGGCGGTACGCGGTACGGTGCTTCACGCCCGCGGCCCCACGCATCTCGGTGATTCGGCTCAGCTGCACCGGGGAGAGCGAGTCGATAAATTTCTGTGTGCGCGCCTCATCCCACCAGCGGGCATCGTCGGCGGGCATGGTCTCGGCGAGCTTGCCAAACCCCTCCACCAGGATGGCCGGGGCATCGGGCAGCAGGGCCTGATGGGTGGTCAGCGTGGAGTCGCGGAAGAAGCCCTGCAGGTTTTCCGGACGCAGCTCGGGGTTGGCTCCGGGCACCGACTCGGGCGGGTTCTTGGCCCCCACCACAAACAGGCGCGGACGTGACTGCGGCACAAAGCGGCGGGCATCAATCATCAGGATGTCGATCGAGTAGCCCAGCTGGTTGAACGCGCGGATGGCGGCGGTGAGGTCGTCCCCGCCGTTGGAGGTGGCCAGGCCGACCACGTTTTCCAGGACCACGGTGTCCGGAGCATCGTCTTCGAGCTCCTCGAGCAGCCGAATAAAGTGCCAGAACGCGCTCGACTGAGTCCCGGCCAGACCGCGCCGGTTGCCGGCCAGGGAGAGGTCGGTGCAGGGCGACGACGCCCAGGCCAGCGCCGCACCTCGGGGGAGGTCCTCACCGGAGACGTTGCCCACGTCGCCGACCACGTAGGTGTGTGCACCGGTCTCGGCATCCTGCGGGAAGTTCCTGTTATACAGTGCCCACTTATCGGGCTCATAGTCGTTGGACCAGGCCACCCGAAAACCGGCGCGCTCAAGACCCACTCGGGCCAGTCCGATGCCGGCAAAAAACTCCAGCACGGAGGGCGAGTGTGACGTGATGGGATGCACATTGGACACCCTCTCAGGGTATCCCGGCCCACCGTCATTTGCCTCGGGGCGCCCCGGGGCGCCGCACGATCCGGTAAACAGTAGGTTTCTTTCGCCGCGTCCGGTTCCCCCACACAGGGGTAGTTGGATAGGTTTGACCCACGGTTATTTCGGGGGGACAACAGCCGGTCATTCCCTTCCCCGGGGCGTGATGTTGGTCACCGCCACAGGCTGGTCCCGCACGCGCACCCGTGTGTGCGGCCCCTCGTCCTTCGCACCAGGAGAACAATGTCGCTACTCCCGCGCCACCGGCGCACAATCACCCTCGCCGCGCTCGCCGGCGTCCTGATGGCACCGCTTGCAGCGCTGCCCGCTCAGGCCGCCCCGGATGCAGACACGGCCACCATCAACCTGATGAACATCAACGACTTCCACGGACGCATCAACACGTCCGACAATAAGGGCGTCCCCACCGGCACCGTCAACTTCGCCGGCACCGTCGAGTCGATCCGCGCCGGTTTCGCCCCGGACCAGAGCATCCTGCTCTCCGCCGGCGACAACATCGGTGCCAGCGAGTTCGCCTCGGCCACCCAGAAGGATCAGCCCACCATCGACGTGCTGAACACGCTGGGCCTGTCGGCCTCGGCGCTGGGCAACCACGAGTTTGACCTGGGACTTGACGACCTCAAGAACCGCGTGATCAACGGTGGAAACAACGCCGCCTGGGACTACCTGGGGGCCAACGTCTACAAGAAGGGCACCACCGAGCCCGCCTTCGATGAGTTTAAGATCATCGAGGCCGACGGCATGCGTGTCGCCGTGATCGGTGCCGTGACCGAGGAGACTCCGACCCTGGTCACCCCCGCGGGTATCAACACCCTGGAATTCGGCGACCCGGTGGATGCGGTCAACCGCGTGGTCACCAAGCTCAAGGCCGAAAACAAGGCCGACGTCTTCGTGGCCGAGTACCACGAGGGTGCCTCCGCCGGTACCCCGGATGGCGCGAGCCTGGATCAGGAGATTGCCGCCGGCGGTGTCTTCGCCAAGATTGTGACCCAGACCGATCCGGCCGTGGCCGCGATCTTCACCGGTCACACCCACAAGGAATACGCGTGGATGGCCCCGGTGCCCGGCAAGGCCGGCAGCCTGCGCCCGATCGTACAGACCGGCAGCTACGGCGAGCGCATCGGCCAGGTTGTGCTGAGCGTCAACCGTGCCACCGGTGCGGTTGAAAACGCCGACGCCAAGAACGTCGCCCGCGTCACCACCCCGACCGCCGAACTGATCGCCACCTACCCCCGCGTCGCGACCGTCAATCAGATCGTGACCGAGGCCGTGGCCAAGGCCAACGAGATCGGCAGCCAGGTGGTCGCCACCGCCGCGGCCCCGATCACCCGTGCGTTCAACGGTCCGGTGGGCGATGACCGCTCGGCCGAGTCCTCGCTGGGCTCACTGGTCGCCAACTCCCTGCTGGCATCGCTCTCGACCCCCGAGCGCGGTGCCGCCGAAATCGGCATCGTCAACCCCGGTGGTATGCGCACCGATATCGCCGCCGGAAACGTGACCTACGCGCAGGCCAACGGCGTGCTCCCCTTCGTCAACAACCTCTACACCACGACCCTCACCGGTGCGCAGGTGAAGAAGGTTCTGGAGGAGCAGTGGCAGCGCGACGGCGCGGGCAACGTTCCCTCGCGTCCCTACCTGCAGCTGAGCCTGAGCGACAACGTGCACTACACGTTTGATGCCACCCGCCCCGAGGGCGACCGGATCACCACCATCAGCGTGGCCGGTGCCCCGATCGACCCCGCCCGCGGCTACCGCGTGGGAACCTTCGGCTTCCTGATCACCGGTGGTGACAACTTCCGGGAGTTCAACAACGGCGTCGGTACCCGTGACTCGGGCCTGGTCGACCGCGATGCCTGGATCGACTACCTCCGCGCCCAGGGCACCCTGACCCCGAGCTTCGCCCGCACCGGCGTGCAGGCCCAGGGTCTGCCCACCGAGGCGATCGAGGCCGGTAAGTCCTTCACCGTGAAGCTGGGATCCCTGGACCGCACCTCGACCGGGTCTCCGGTTTCCACCACCGTGGTGGCCTCGCTGGGGACCACCGCGCTAGGCACCTCGCCCGTCACCGGAACCGGTGGCGACGTGACCGTGGCCCTGCCCGCGGATACCGCCGAGGGCGTTCACACCGTGACCCTGACCTCGCTGGAGTCCAAGACCATGGTGCAGTTCCCGGTCACCGTGACCGCCGCCGCAGTTGTGGTCCCGAGCCCCGAGCCCACCGACCCGGGCACCACGCTTCCCTCGGTCACCCCGGTCGACCCGTCCGCGGTTCCGGTAGTCGCCGCTCCGGGAACGGGCCTGGCGAACACCGGTGCGCAGGTTTCGGCCGTGCTGCCGATCGCCGCGCTTGTGCTGCTGCTGGCCGGTGCCGGCGTGTTTGTGGCCTCGCGTCGTAAGCGTGCACTCGCCGCTGCCACCGCCGAGTCCACCGAATCCTCGGTGAACGACTAGTCGGTTCCCCTCACGCCGCCCGTCACCGCTCGGTGGCGGGCGGCGTTTCGTATTCGCTCGGGGTGGGGGCGGGGAGCCAGTCGACCAGCTTGGGCGCGGGCTCGGGCTGCGCGCGTTCGGCCAATGCGGTGGCGGACTTCCGCGCGGCCCGGGGCGTGCGTGCGCTCGCCGTAGCCGAGGCCGCGTCTGCGTGCCCCCGCGCGGGATTCTGCGCCGCCCCCGGGACGGGCATGCGCGGGGCAGGATCGACGCGGGCCTCCCCCGGGGCGAGCGAATGACGCTCCACCGAGAGCACCGCACCGATCGCCGCCCCCGCGGAGATCAGCGCCGATCCTCCCGTGGACATCAGCGGCAGCGGCACTCCCAACACCGGGAGCAGCCCGACCACCACCGAGATGTTGATGAAGGCCTGGGTGATCAGCCAGGTGAACACGCCCCCGGCCACCACCCGACCGAAGGTTCCGCGGGCGCGCGCCAGGATTGCCAGCAGGGCGACCGCGAGTACGCAGAACAGGAGCAGGACCAGCACGGTGCCCACCAGGCCGAGTTCCTCCCCCACCACCGCGAACAGGTAGTCGTTATCGGCGGCAGGGAGCCAGCCCCACTTCTCGATCGAGTTGCCCAGGCCGATCCCGAACACCCCGCCATCGGCCAGCGCCCACGTTCCGTGCAATGGCTGCCAGCACAGGCCCAGATACTCCGACTTATCGGTGCGGCAATCCACCTGGAAAAAGTGCACCAGTCGCATCACGCGGTTGGCTTTGATCGCGGTCATCAGCAGGGCCGCGACGATGCCGGACAGCGCCACGATTCCGATCGTACGCAGGTTGACGTTGGCGAAGACCAGCACCCCGATCATCACGGTCGCCATGACCAGCACGGTGCCCAGGTCACCGCCAATCAGGTTGATTCCCATCGAGAGGGCCGCCACCGGAACCACGGGAATCACCGCGTGCTTCCACCCCTTGAGCAGCCGTTCCTTCGAACCGAGTACCGTGGCTGCCCAGATGATGAAGGCGAACTTCATCACCTCCGAGGGCTGCATCGAGATAAACCCCAGGTGGATCCAGTTGCGGTTACCGCCGGACTCGTATCCGAGCGGTGTATAGACGGCGAGCTGAAGCAGCAGCGCCCCGGCCAGGCCGATCCAGGCGAACCGGTTCCAGAACCTCGGGGTTGCCCGGCTGGCCAGGAACATCGCGATCAGCGCGAGCGCCGCGACCCCGCCCTGACGCAGCGCCCCGGCAAAGGGGTCGCCGGCGTTTTCCGCATCCCCCGGCTGGGAGGCCGACTGCACCATCACCACGCCAAACCCGATGAGGAACAGCACCACCGAGGTCAGCAGCAGCGCGCGGTTGGAGACCCCGGCGATCCGAGTGCGCAGCGCCGTGTCGATGCTTAGCATCCGCGCCTGTAGGCGGGACGACGTCTTCACCGCGACGTCGCTTCGCTGCACCCGGAACTGTCGCCTCCGAGTGCTCGTCTGTTGCGCTCGCGAACCCGCATGCGATGCCTCCCCTGTGGACCGGTATGTCACATTCCAGCGTAGGTTGGACGCTCCGGCGACATGCCCGCCCTCAAGAGACTCCCAGTGAGGGATAACCCTTGTGAGGCGTTCCAATCGGGTGGGAGGTGTGTTAGGTTCGGGGTTACCAGTACTAGTCGTCATTCTCTGTACACACGGAGAGGCGGCTAGTCTTCTTTTTCCCCCGACTCATCTCATCGGCACAGAGCAGTCTGTATCATTTCATCGTCGATGGATTTTCAGCCCTAAGGACGCCTCGTTCAATACGTCTAGAAGTAAACGCGAACAGCTTTCATGAACGATCACCTACCCTGCGTGAACCATGGTCCGCTGCCGCGCACTTCGTAATCTTGAACTTGCAAGGGACCACAGACCTCAGCCATAAGTCAGCACTTCTGAAATCCAACTGAATTCTAACTATGTAGATGGGCACGTCACCTGCCATTTCAATTTGGCGGGTGACGTACCCGTGGGTCTCAAACAAACGTGTTGTAAAACCGCAGTATGTCCTCGAAAGGTGAACTCGGAGACCCAAATCCAATAGGTCGGAGCCCCGGTTTTTATTAGCTAGGATTAGTCTTTCAGGCCGAACTGACCATATCCCAGATTGGGTCCTTGCTCGATCGTCGTAGTTCCACGATCGCCCCCATACGTCGTGTGTGTCGCCGCTGAGGTACGTAGACGTGTCCTTGATCTCCCTTAATCCGCGAAACTATCTTTTCCGAGATCATGAAGGTAATTATTCGTTGAGCGATCCGCCTGTCCCAATAGGATTCGGCTCCTCTTAGCAACGCTTCTTCTTTGCGCCCTGCTCCATGCTGGAAAAAAAGCTTCTTGATAATCACAAGTAGTGTCTTTTGGGCATCGTTGAGATCAAGTTCACTGATCTTGGAAGTGTTTAGCGTGTGATTGAACACCTGCACACTGCAATCGTCTCGAAAATAATCCGGAAGTTTACGATTCTCGCTTACCCCGTAAAAATCTGTGATGAGACAATCATTTATCCAAACATCGGAGACTTCACACTCTTCATGCGTAATTTTTTCTATAACAGTCGACTGAATTATCAGCTTCGTGATCGTCTTGCCAGCCATCCGAAGATCAACGATATGAGAGTTGTTCACCATTAGGCCATCAAAATCACAAGTCTCTTCCTCGCCGAGAAGCCGAGCAGCAACGTAATCTGCGACAAATTGAGAGTTTCCAGAGCTTTCGCATTCCTTGGCATAGTTGAGAGCTTGCTGACCAGGCTCAAGATTTTCCGACCACACCCGTAATCCGAAAATGTCGAGCGGTTGCTTCCAATTAGATTTGGGAACGTGCGGATCTCTATTTAGCTGAGATTGGACGACAGCAAGGCCGCGTAATCCATTTTTCGCATAGTCGTCAATGAAGACTCGATCAGTGCTTTCACTACTTAGACGTCCTAAATAGGGCAGTCTCTGAAGTAGTACAGACGAATCATCAACAGGGCTATATCCTGTCACTGAGAAAAATGCCTCGTTGAGTTGAGCCACACTGATCGACTCATTATTTCGGTGCTGGTACCGAGAATCTTGCGCAAGCTTCAAGAGAATTCTCTTGACAGTATCTGCATCCAAAGAGCTGTGAATTCTAATCTCGCGTTCGCAAACAGCGTCCACGATACTTTCAAAAAACTGAACTTCACCACTATTTTTTTCTTCCAGCTTCGCAAGTTGCTCATCGTCTAGTTGAGACAGGAGCTGGCAAATTAGTGGTTTCCGTGGCATCCAATCGGGGAGTATCGAAAGGCTCGAGTTCAGTTGCAGATAGTCTTTTGCCTCCTGCTCGGTAAATTCAGCGGGACACCTAAGTACGATGGCATCATCGCGAAGTCCAAGGCTATCTATCATCTCTTTATCAGAACCGAAATAGTGCTCTCTTCCGGTGATCAAAATACCTGCTCGAGAACTCGACTGCACAACATCCCTGACACCAACCAAGCTTTGCTTACGGATCTCACTCAGCCTTGCCGCTTCGCCAGACCAAGACTGTGAACCGATCTCATCAAACCCATCCAGCAAAATAGGGTGGTTACCATCTCCCGAGCTTCTGATCAATGAATCTGCAAATTTGCCCAATCCGAGATCTTCGAGATGATTCCTGAAGATAATTGATTTGCTCTTCAGCCCCCAGTTATCTCGAAGGTTAATGGCAATAGGCGTGAATACCGAATCCTCCTTCGCGAGCATTTCGAAAATCTCTTTGATGCATCGTGATTTCCCCGAGCCGAACTCCCCCACAAGAACAACCTGCGACCGATTCTTCAACGCGTTCGAGATGTCAGTGACTGAATATTTCTTCTCATCGCCGTCAAGGTATCGGATTTCTGCATATCTTCCTGTATCCGGATCACCGGATCTGGGTGACACTGCACTTCCAAATGCCTTCTTTTTTCTCAAGAATTGATATTCACTAGATCCAAGAAATTTTGCCCCAAATTCGTCTAACGAAAGAATCTTGATGGACGATGCTTCAGCTGTCGCTTTACTTGATGCGGGAGGCTGTCCGTCAGTCAAAAAATACGCTTCGACATATATTCCCTTGGCAAATAGTGCATTTCGAACTGAATTGATCTTGGCTATATCTGTGCGAGTCTTATCCAACGAATAGTTTTTCGAAACTTCGATCACGACATAGTGGTTTTCTCTCAGTTTGATGACTCCATCGACTCGCACTCCTGCGATTTGCTCAGGTACACAAGGAGATGCCCAAATTGCTTCTGCCATGCGTCGAGCTTTTTCTTCAAGCGTTTTCCAATGAGCCACCAATATATCTCCATCCATGAATTTTCCAGGACGCACAGCTTGTAGTTTCACACGTCCGAATCATCTCCATACGGTAGCCATGATCGCTCGTATTCATAATGCCCAGATGAGGTGACAATATTGAGTTCAAGGGCTCTAACTGTCAGCCAACACGTCTCTAATCGCTGGTTAATGAAGAAAAGCTTTCAGACTACTCATCCAACCGGCAAGGAGTTCTAGAGTTTCCAAGGAGTAAGCCTCCCTCGAATTCAAGGTCTGTGCCGGAATAGGGAATTGTTAGGTGAGTCTTCCCGCGGGCACCGGCCGCAAGGGATTTTAGTCTGCGCTGCCTGCAGAAGCCTCTGACCTGGCAAGACGAATTACGAATTCAGTAAGAATGGGAGAAACCTGTGACATCTGTTACCAGCGTTTGTTCTAACAGCCGTCTTATAGCTGTGGCATTTCGGTAATAATCGAAGGAAATAGTTTCAAATCGCCCTGTCACATACCTTTCCCATGCTGCTCTGCACGCAAAACCGCCCGCCACCGTGAGGTGACGGGCGGTTGAGGATCGCGGACTACTCGGCGGTCTTGGCCTCGAGCTGGGCGGCTCGGCGGCGTCGATTACTCGGCGGTCTTGGCCTCGAGCTGGGCACGAGTGGGGACCCGGCCGGCGATTTCATCGATGATGTCGTCGCCAGGGAAGGCGTCCACAAACTCGGCCGAGATCTCGGCGCGGGAGAGCAGTTCCTCCATGCGGCGGCGGCGCGAGCGCGGGATCAGGGTGACCACGGTGCCCTCACGACCGGCACGACCGGTACGGCCGGCACGGTGGGTGTAGGTCTTGTACTCGTCCGGGGCGTCGGCCTGGATCACCAGGTCGATGTCGTCCACGTGGATACCGCGGGCGGCGACGTCGGTCGCCACCAGGACATCCACCCGGCCGCTGGTGAGCTGGTGCAGGTTGCGCGTGCGCTTGGCCTGGTTCAGGTCACCGTGCAGGGCGACGGCGAAGACACCGGCATCCTCCAGCTGCTCGGTCAGACGCTCGGCGTAGGCACGGGTCCGCGAGAAGATCACGGTCTTACCGTTGCGTCCGGCGAGCTGCTCCAGGATGCGGTCCTTGTCGCGGTGCTCAACCACCAGGACGCGGTGGTCGATGGTCGAGGACGCCTGGTCCTCACCGGCAACCTCGTGCACGGCCGGGTTCTCCAGGAACTCGTTCACGAGTGCCGCAACACCCTTGTCCAAGGTGGCCGAGAAGAGCAGCTTCTGGCTGTCATCGGCGGTGTTACGGATGATGCGCTGCACGGGCTCCAGGAAGCCCAGGTCGCACATGTGGTCGGCCTCATCCAGCACCACCACGTTGACCTCAGACAGGTCCAGACGACCCTGCTCGATCAGGTCCTCGATGCGGCCCGGAGTACCCACCACGATGTCGACGCCGCGCTGCAGCGCACCCACCTGACGGTGCTGGGGAACACCACCGTAAATCTGGGTGGTGAACAGTCCCACGGAGCGGGCGATCGGCTGCACGGTGCGGTCGATCTGGAGGGCCAGCTCACGGGTCGGGGCGAGGATCAGTGCGCGGGGCAGACGGCCCGGACGACGGTTCTTTCCGCCACCGTTTTCCATCAGACGCTCCACCAGCGGGGCACCAAAGGCGATGGTCTTACCGGAGCCGGTGCGGCCACGGCCCAGGACGTCGCGGCCCTCGAGGACCACGGGAATGGTTGCGGCCTGGATCGGGAACGGTGCGGCGGCACCGAGCTCGGCCAGGGCATTGACGATGTTGCCACCGAGACCCAGGTCACCGAAGGTCTTGCCCTCGACGTCCTCGGCCTGGATAGCCTCAGCCTCGAGACGCTCAAGTACTACGTCATCCTGCGGCTGGTAGCCGCCACGACGGGCACCACGGTCGCCGTGCGAGGGGCGCTCGGGACGGTCACCGCGGTCAAAACGTGCGGGGCGCTCGGAACGCTCCCCGAACGCGGGGCGTGCGGGACGCTCATCGCGGTTAAAGCGTGCGGGACGCTCATCGCGGTCGCCGCCACGGGCCGGGCGCTCGTCGCGGTTGAAACGCGGAGCGCGGTCATCACGGTCGAAACGTGCCGGACGGCCATCGCGGTCGCCACGACCGGCGGCCGGACGCTCGTCACGATCAAAGCGACGCGGTGCGCGCTCGTCACGGTCGAAACGGGCGGGACGCTCGTCACGGTTGAAACGGGGGGCACGCTCGTCGCGGTTGAAACGGGGAGCACGATCATCACGGTCAAAACGTGCGGGACGACCCTCGCGGTCGCCGCCACGGGCGGGGCGCTCGTCGCGGTTGAAACGCGGAGCACGCTCGTCACGGTCGAAGCGACGCGGTGCGCGCTCGTCACGGTCAAAACGTGCGGGGCGCTCGTCACGGTTGAAACGGGGAGCGCGGTCATCGCGGTCAAAACGTGCGGGACGACCCTCGCGGTCGCCGCCACGGGCCGGGCGCTCGTCACGGTTGAAACGGGGAGCACGCTCGTCACGGTCAAAACGTGCGGGACGACCCTCGCGGTCGCCACGACCGGCGGCCGGACGCTCGTCACGGTTGAAACGCGGAGCGCGGTCATCGCGGTCAAAGCGGCGCGGGGCGCGCTCGTCACGGGCACCCGAGCGGGCGGCGCGATCGTCGGCATCCCAGCGGTTCTTCTGGCGCGGGGCGTCCTCTACTTCGGGACGGAATCCGCGGTGTCCGGGGCTCCGGCTACCAGCCTTGGGGCCGCCCTTGGCAGGACGCTTGCCGTAGCTGGGATCGTAGTTCTTTGCGGGGCGCTTTCCGCCCACGTGGTTCTTTTTAGGCATAACAATATTTCCGGGTATTTCAGGCATGAAACAGCGAAGGGCCGCGCGCAGCGGCGCTCTCTCCCCCGGACATCAGTGGGCCGGGGCCGTTCACAACGTGTGAATATGCACACGAGATCCGTGTGCAAAACCGGCCCACCAGACTGACAATTGCTTCGCGGTACCCACCGCGACGTCTAGAGCCGACTTCCTCACAATACGCTAGTTTTTCGGCTCTGTCACCCGTGGCTCGCCACGACGGCGGTTTCCACGGGGGATTCCCGGCCGGGGCTGGACCATTTAGATCACGAGCGTTAGCCTGTGTTCACGGTGTCGGGCCGCAAGGCTCCGACACATCGGAAAAACAGGAGGTACACCATGGGTTTCTTCGCTTTTCTACTTTTGGGGCTGATCGCGGGAGCAATCGCCAAGGCAATCCTGCCCGGTAAGCAGGGCGGCGGCTGGATCGCCACCCTCATCCTGGGTGTCATCGGCGCGATGGTTGGTGGATGGATTGGTTCACTCCTCTTCAATGCCAAGATCGACGCATTCTGGGATCTGGGCAGCTGGGCCCTCGCGATTGTTGGATCGATCGTTGTCCTCCTCATTTACGGCGCCATCACCGGCCGAAAAAAGGCATAGTCACCACGGCCCCGGGGTTTTCACCCCGGGGCTGTGATGTTTTGGAAACAAACATGCCTCACACTGGGAGGTATGGGACACAATGCCATTACGGTCTCCATCGAGCGCACGGTCGATCCCGCGCGACTCTCCGAGGCCACCGTCTGGATTCAGGCGGGAATTAATCTTGCAAACAAATATCCGGGTTTCCTCGGCTCCGGCTGGGTACGATCGGGCAGCAGCGAAACCAGCTGGCACATGCTCTATCGATTCGCCGACGCACAAACCCTCGACGCCTGGGAGAACTCCCCCGAGCGTCGCTGGTGGCTGGGCACCGGGAGCGAATTCGCTCAGGAGACCCGTACCGAGCGGCGCACCGGGATCGAGGGGTGGTTCGACACTCCGATCGATGCCACCGAGGCCATCCAGCCGGTCATCGTGCCTCCGCGCTGGAAGCAGGCGACCAGCATCTGGCTCGGGTTCTTCCCACTCAACCTCGCCTTCACCCTGATCGCTACGTACTTCATTCCCGGCTGGAATGAGTGGGATGTGTGGCTGCGCGTGCTGGTCAGCACCCTCGTCCTCACCCCGATCATGGCCTACTGGGGCCTGCCCACGGTCACCCGCTGGCTGCGTCCCTGGCTTCAAAGGCCTCCGCGCGTTCGCTAAGTCCCCTGCCCTCACGGTCTCAGGGTCATCTCATCCTGTGGGGTGACCCTGGATCATCCCGTCAGGGATGTTCTGATGTGGCATCAAAACGTATCGTGGAAGAGTCGAGTGCCCCCGCGCTCGTCTCCCCGAACGAATGAGATGTCATGGAGTTTCTGACCGACGCGATCCTCACCATGGCGACGTCTCCGTGGATCTATCTGATCGTCCTAGCGATGGTCCTGATCGACGGGTTCTTCCCCCCGGTGCCTGGTGAAGCCGTGCTCGTGGGCGCCACCGCAATTGCGATCAGTGCGGGTTCCCCCAACGTGTGGGTGCTCCTGGTGGCCGGCGCGATCGGCGCGGCCATCGGTGACAACATCGCCTTCCGGATCGGCCGCGCGGTCGGGGTGGAACGCTACGCCTGGATGCGCAAGCCTCGGGTGGTGGCGGCGCTGGACTTCGCCCGCCGCGGACTGGAAAAACGCGGCACCCTGCTGGTGCTGGGGGGACGCTACATTCCCGTGGGGCGCATCGCGATCAACATGACCGCGGGGGCCACCGGGTTCCCGCCCCGACGCTTTGCCGCGCTCAGCGTGGTGGCCGGTTTCCTCTGGTCGATCCACGCGATCCTAATCGGTGCCCTCGCCGGACACCTGACCCAGGGCAACCCGCTAATCGGGGCGGTGCTGGGCATCGGATTCGCGATCCTGCTGGGCATCATCATCGACACCGTGGGCCGGATTCGCCGGGCGATCATCAAGCGGCGGGCGGCTCGCCGCGGCACCACGGTGCCCGCACGTCCCATCACCGCGAGTGCCATTCGTGACCGCGAAATCGACGCGCTGACCTACCGTGATCCGGCAACCGAGCCGATCGAACCGTCCACCGGCGAGGCCACCCAGACCGAAACCACTGCACGACCCGCGCGCCCTGCACGGCGTGACACCGGGGATTTCACCCCGCTGCGCGGGACGGTTTAGCTCGACATCGCTCCGATAGCCACAACGCAGAAACGGCGACCCCGACCGGGGTCGCCGTTTTCGCGTGGGGGCTCGGTGCGGGACTAGCCGCGAGCGTCGCGGCGGCGCAGAGCCGATCCGGCCAGGAGCAGCAGCCCCAGCAGCAGGGTTCCGCCGATCAGTGGCAGGGCCGGCCCGGTGCCCGCGCCGGTGCGGGACAGGGTGTGGTCAGGTGAGGACGGGTTGCTTGACGACGACGCCGGGATCACTTCACCCGAGCCCGGGATTGAGCTCGGCTGTGCGGCGATCTCGGTGGGCGAGGAGGACGGCGACGCCGGGGGCGAGGTGGCCTCGGTCGGCTCCGGAGAGGGCGAGGAAGTACTGCCCTCCGTCGGCTCCGGCGAGGACGTGCTGCCCTCCGTCGGGTCGGGAGACGAGGTACTGCCCTCCGTCGGCTCCGGCGACGAGGTGTTGCCCTCCGTCGGTTCCGGCGACGAGGACGGCTCCGGCGACGAGGACGGCCCCTCCGACTCCCCCGGGGTCGGCGTTGGGCTGGGGGCAACCTCGTCGCACGGGCCCAGCTCAAAGTCGTGCACAAAGACCGCGCGGTTCCCCGACGGATCGACGGTCCAGCCCGAGGGCAGGGTCCCGATAAATCCGAATCCGGGGTTTGCGGTGGCAATCAGAGTGTGCCGCTGCTTTCCCTCCGGCTCGGTGACCGGGCCGAGGGTAATCACTGCCTGGAGATCCTCGAAGGCCCAGTACTCAAGCCAGCCCGTCGAGTAGGTCCCGTCGCTCTGACACACCGGAGCAAACGGGACCGGGCTCGGTAGGATCCCGGCGGAGATGAGGCAGCTGGGGTTGTCGAAGGTCGCGGTGAGGGTCGCGGTGCCCGCCTCGGAATCCAGAATCCAGCCCGAGGTTGTGTCGCTCGCGAACACATATCCAGGCTGCAGGGTCGCGGTGACCGTGACCGTCCCGCCGCTCACTGGCGAACCGGTCTGCTCAAACGTCATGCCGCGCAGGCCCTCGGTCGCCAGCTCGAAGCGCGGAACCGTGGGGGTCCCCAGCGCCGAACACTCGGCCTGGGTGATCGTGGGTGCGGGCAGCGCATCAGCCTCGGCGATGCAGGAAATCGCACCCTGGAAGGTGTGGGAGAACGACGCCTCGGTTGGGCTCAGCCGTACCCATCCGGCCGGCAACTCCTCGGGGAAGGTGTAACCCTGCTGCAGGGTTGCACGCACCGCGGCGGTCGCGCCGGGCACAATTCGGGCGGGCACCGTATAGCGGATCCCCGTGCCGTTGGTGATCGGCTCAAACTGCGGGCCGGTGGATTCCCCGGCTCCGGTGCAGACGAACTCGGTGGCTACGGGGGTTTTCAGCGTCGCTTCCCCACCGGCTCCACCACTGAAGTTTTGGGTGTAGCTCTGGCTGGCTTCAAAACGGTTTTCCCCGTTGGGGAAGGGCTGCACGGCACTGGTATAGATCGCGGTGTTCTCAAAGGTCAGGTCACCCTGCTCGCTGAGCGGCTGGGTCGAGGTGCCAAAGAAGATCAGGATCGGGACCCGGCCCGCGGGCACATCGGTAAAGGTTGCCGAGATGGTGCCATCCACACAGGTCACCGGGACGTTGGCATTCGCCTCGTTTTGAGCGTTCTGGTCCCGATACTGGGTGAACGTGGGCAGCTCACAGTTGATCCGCCACGGCGCACCCGCCTGGGCCTCGGCCGAGTGGTCGGAGTCGCTCAGGGTGATCGAAGCAAACGGTCCCGGGCCACCCACCAGGAGGTACTGCACCCGCGGAACACCGTCGATCTCCCCGGTCCAGGCCTGCTTGGACGGACCATCGATCCAGGTGGCATCGGGATTGTGCACCTGCTTCACCGTGACCGAGTGGGTGGCCCGAACGGACCCGTTGACCTTCGTCACGATATCCGCATAGGTCCCCGCGGGGGTCAGGATGTTGGCAAACTTCACGCCCCAGGATGCCGAGCCCGAAATGTTGGACATGTCGTCCACCTCGTCGGTGAACGTGAAGCGGGCGATCGGCCCGGTACTGCCCGAAGCCGGGGTCACGCTGACATCCAGCATCACCCGATTGGTTTCCCGGTTGGGGACCACATAGGTGCTGCGCAGCGACATCAGGCGCGGGTCGAGCTCCACATCGAAGTAGTCCCCCGCCTGGGCGGTGGGGGCGCTGAAGCCCACCTGAAGTCGAAACTCCGAGTTACCGTCGGTGACCGAGGAGTCCATCGTGAGGGACTTCACCGCGCCGGGCAGCAGAACCGGTGCCGCCTGCGCACTCTGCGGGGTGCCGATAAAGACGCTCAGGGCACCGGCAACCAGAGCGGTGACGGCCACGGCGGCGAGGCGACGGGTCCACCCTCCCCGGGAAGAATCGGACGGGCGGGCGGCCGGCGCGCGGCCAGAAATAAACATCGAGGGAAACTCCCGGGCGTTGATCGCACGGGTCAGGATTTGCCCACGCTGCTGACGGTTGTGGCGACCCCGTGTGGGCACGAACCATCCACTAGTCTGACCCACCCACTGCCGAGTGTATGTCCCCCGAATGCGGGTTTTTACGCACCCCGTTCGGGTGTCGCGAACGCACACGTTCGGCGGGCAGACACGGGCACCACACGCACTCGGGGCCCCGCACGGTGTGTGCGAGGCCCCGAGTGTAGCGAGCGTGTTTAGCCGTTCTGGCCGGTCTGGCCCGCGGCGGAACCGGTCTGTGCCTCCTCGGAGTCGATCTGGGCTGCGTTCGGGATTCCCGAATCGGCCGCCGCCTTGGCCGCGGCCTTTGCCGCGCGCTTCTCGGCACGACGGTCCTTAGCCCCCTCGACGAGGTTGTAGAGGCTCGGCAGCACGATCAGGGTCAGCACGGTCGAGGAGAGCAGACCACCAATCACCACGATCGCCAGCGGCTGCGAGATGAACCCGCCGTGCCCGGTGATGCCCAGCGCCATCGGGATCAGCGCGAAGATCGTCGCCAGCGCGGTCATCAGGATCGGACGCAGACGTCTGGCGGCACCGTGCTTGACCGCCTCGGGGACGCTGAGTCCCCGATCGCGGTACTGGTTGACCAGGTCGATCATCACGATCGCGTTGGTCACCACGATACCCACCAGCATCAGCACACCGATCAGCGAGGGCACACCCAGCGGGACGCCGGTTGCCACCTGCAGACCGATGGCACCGGTGGCCGCGAACGGCACCGAAACCAGCAGCAGCAGCGGCTGACGCAGCGAGCGGAAGGTGGCCACCATGACGATGTACACGATCAGGATCGCGGCGAGCATCGCCAGACCCAGCTGGCCAAACGCGGTGCTCTGATCCGAGGCGACACCACCGATCGAGGCGGTCACCCCATCGGCCAGCTTGGTGTCGGTGAGGAGCTTGGTCACCTGCGAGCTCACCCCGCCGATATCCTCCCCCGCGGGGGTGATGTTGACCGAGGCCGAACGGTCGCCACGGATCGTGGTGATCGTGGCCGGACCATCCACCACCGAGACGGTGGCCAGAGCGTCCAGACGCTGGGGGCCGCCCAGGGTCGGGATGGTCAAGCCCTGCACCTCGGCGAGGGTCTGCGGCGGGTTCTCGCTGGCGAGGTAGATCTTCACGGTGGTTTCATCCAGCGCGATCTGACCGATCTGACCCGGACGCATTGCCTGAGCCACGATGCTGCCCAGGGCAACCTCGGAGAGGCCCACCTTGGCAGCGGCGTCGCGATCCACCTTTACCTGGATGAAGGGGCGCGCCTCGGAGATGGTGTCATCCACCTCGGCGACGCCGTCGAGCTTGGCCGCCTTATCGTGCAGTACCTTGGTCGCCTCGGCCAGTGCCTTGGCGCTGGAGGCCTGGACGTCGATCTTGATCACGTTCGAGGCCCCGAAGCCCGAGCTGGCGGCCAGCTTGAGCGTGCCGACATCCTTGAGCTTGTCGAGTTCCTTGCGCACGGTGGCCTGCAGGGCGTCCTGGTCGGCGTTGGCGTCGGTGGTGATCGAGTAGCTGATGCTGCCCGATCCGCCGCCGGAGAAGGCGTCGGACAGGGCGCTGCCGCTGGAACCGATTGAGACCTGGACGGTCTCGATGCCCTTGATCTCGCGCAGCTTCTTCTCCACCGTGGAGGCCGCGGTGTCCTGCGCCGAAAGGCTGGCACCCTGTTCCAGGGTCTGCGAGATGTTCAGGGTGTTCTGACCCGAGGATCCCAGGAAGCTGAGCTTCATCAGCGGTGCCAGCGCACCGGTACCGACGAGTACCAGGAGGGCGAGCAGCAGGGTCGTGACCGAGTGCTTGACCGTCCAGGAGATGATCGGCAGGTAGCCGCGCTGCAGCCAGCTGGGGTTGTCCAGCTCGTCGGGCTCGATGCCCTCCCCGGAGGCCGCGCGGCGAGCCCGGCGGGTTCGCGGAGCTCCCGGAACCACGGGAATCGACCCGGTTTCCGGCTCGGCATCCCGTTCGAGGGTCGCGGTAGTGGTGAGCGAGGGTTCCAGCACAACCCCGTCGGCCCCGGCGTGAGCCGCGTGGGCGGCGTGCGGGACATGTGGGGTGTGTGCGGTCTGGGCCGCGACCGGGACCTCGGTCTCGAGGGGCGCGTTTTCGGTAGAAACGGTCTCGACCGAAACATCCTCGGATACGTCCGCCGCGACAGCCGAGGTTTCCCCCTCGGCGGCGGTGTGAACGATCGCGATCTCGGTGGTCGAGGGCTCAGCACCCGGGTCCGCCTGAACCACTGGCTCCACACCCGAGTCAGCCTGCACCACGGGCTCGGGCTCTTCGACAATGTCGGCGGCGGGAACCACACTCACGGGTGGGGCCGCGGGACTAGCCTCGATCGCCAGCGGGGGCGCGGCCGGGGCAGGAACGAGCTTGGCCTTCTTATCGGCCTTGGCCGGCTTCTCCTTCTTGACCCGGAGGAACCAGAACGCGAGCACCGGCACGATGGTCAGCGCAACCAGCAGCGAGGCCGCCAGTGCGATGGTCACCGTGAGCGCAAACGGTCGGAACAGCTCACCGGTCATATCACCCACGAAGGCCAGCGGCAGGAACACCGCCACGGTGGTGATGGTCGAGGCGGTGATCGCCCCGGCCACCTCACGCACGGCCACGCCGATCGCTCCCAGGCGCGCGGCCGGGGTTTGATCGGGGCTCAGCTGGAGGTGACGCTTAATGTTTTCGATGACCACAATCGAGTCATCCACCACGCGCCCAATCGCGATGGTGAGTGCACCCAGGGTCAGGATGTTCAGGGTGTAGCCGGTGGCCTGCAGCCCGATAAAGGTGATCAGCACCGAGGTGGGGATCGAGATCGCGGTTACCAGGGTGGCGCGCACATCGAGCAGGAACAGGAGGATCACCAGGACGGCAAACACCAGACCCAGCAGACCCTCGGTCGCCAGGGATTCGATTGACTGCTCAATGTAGGGGGCCTGATCGAAGACCACCGAGAGCTTCACATCGGTGCCCAGCTTCTTTTCCACATCGGGGATCAGGTTGCGGACGGCCTGGGAAACCGCAACCGTGTTGGCATCCGGGGTCTTGGTGATCGCGATGGTGACGGCGGGCTCGCCATCCACCCGGGAAATCGAGGTCTGCGGGTCCTGGCCGAGCTCGACCTTGGCGACCGAACCGATCGTGTGCACCACACCCTCGGGACTCGGGGTCGCGCCCACCAGCGGGAGCGCGGCGATGTCGTCGACGCTGCCCAGCTGGGTTCCCGCCTGCACCGAATAGGTCTTATTGGCCTCGGTGATTTCACCGGCCGGGAGCAGCACACCGTTCTGCTTCAGGGTGTCCGAAATGGCGCTGGTGGATACTCCGGCGGCGGCGAGCTGCGCCACATCCGGGGTGATGGTGATGCGCTGGGTCGGGGCACCCACGAGGGAGGCGTCGCGCACACCCTCAACGTTGGTGAAGTCCGGCACGGCCTCACGGCGCAGCGCGTCGGCGAGCTCGTTGATGTTGGACTTGCCGGTGGCCGCAATCTGGATGACCGGGAGGTCGTCGATGCTCGCCGAGATGACCTGCGGGTCGGTGTTATCCGGCAGGGTCGACTTGATCCGGTTGATTGCCTGGCCGATTTTCTGCTCGGCGGTGGCCAGATCGGTGCCGTATTTGAACGTTGCCGTGACCAGGGAGGAGTTGGTACTCGATGTGGTGGCCGTGGATTCGAGTCCCGGCACCCCCTGAATCGCCGTTTCGATCGGCGTGGAGAGGTCATTATTGACCACCTCCGGTGCCGCACCGGGGTACGCGGTGAACACCACAAGCTGCGGGAACTGCACGCTGGGTGCGAGCTCCTGCTTGAGGCTGGTCATCGCGAGGCCACCGAAAAGCGCAACCACCACGGTGATCAGCGCGATCAGCGCCCGGTTTTTCAGACTGAGGACGGCGAGCTTATGCACGTTACTCCCTGGGTGTCGGTGTGGGGCGCCCGATACCGGCCTGGTGTCGGTACGCCTCGCCGCCTATTCTCGCATGATCGCGGGCGTTTTCCGTGAACCCCGTCGTTGTCTGCAACACCATCCGCGCCCGAGATCTGGCATCGGGGAGAAAAATTGGTGGTGCCTAGTAGCGTCCGGGCGGCGGCAGTTCCAGATCCGGCGCGGCACGCAGTTCCTCCCAGCTGTCCACCAGGGCGGCCAGCGCGGTCTCGGTGACCTCGCTGGGGCCCGTGATCGGGATGCGCAGGAAGCGTTCAAACGCCCCATCCGCCCCGAACCGCGGACCTGCCGAGAGCAGCAATCCGTGCTGGCGGGCGGTGAGGGTTAGCCGGGAGCTCACCGGGGTGCCCAGGTTGACCCAGAGTGCCAGCCCCCCGTGCACGTGCGGGATCTGCCACTCGGGCACCCGGGACGAGAGATAGGAAACGGTGACATCCCGCGTGGCCCGAAGCTGGCGTTGGCGCAGCTCAAGGATCTGCGGCATCGCCTTGAACGCCTCGAGTACCGTGAGCTGTTCGAGGATCGAGGTTCCCAGGTCGCTGCGGGTGCGCGAGGCCACCAGGCGGGTGATCGTGGCGGCTTCGGCGCGGATCCAGCCGAGCCGGATGCCCGCCCACAGGGTTTTGCCCACGGTACCGACGGTGATGATCTCGGCCCCCGAACGGTTATCCACGGCGAACGGGCGCATCGGACCGGGACGGTCGATGTCCAGGTCCGCGGTGGTCTCATCGATCAGCAGCACGGTGCCCTGCTTGGCCGCCACTCGGCACAGCCGTTCGCGCAGGTCGCGGGGCATGCTGGCACCGGTGGGGTTGTGGAAATCGGGCATCAGGTAGGCCAGCGCCGGGCTCGTGCGCTCGACGGTGTCGATCAGCTCGTCGGCGTCCCACCCGGTTTCGGCGGTCACCGGAACGGCGACCACCCGGGCACCCAGTGCCCGCATCGTGTCGTGGGCATAGGGATAGCTGGGGTGCTCGATCAGGGCGCGATCCCCGCGGGCGAGGAACAGCCGGGTGACCAGGCCGATCGCGTGCTGTGCTCCGAGGGTCACCATGATCTGATCGGGTCGGGTGGGCAGCCCCTGGGCACTGTAGCGGGCGGCGATGGCCGCGCGCAGCTCGGGCAGACCCACCGGATCGGAGTCGGCATCCAGGTAGCGCGGCAGCGCCTCGGCGGCGGCCAGCGCGGCCTCGGGGAGCTGCGGGGCCGCGGGCAGCGAGGCGCGGGCGAGGTCGAGCAGGACCGGACGTCCCCCGGGTTCCCGGGCCAGGGATGCGGGATTGATCCGTGCCACACTCCCCGATCCACGCACCGAGTGCAGGACCGCGCGCTCGCGCAGATCCCGGTAGGCCGAGCTGATCGTTGCCCGGCTGAGCCCAAGCCGCTCGGCCAGCTCGCGTTCGGCGGGCAGCCGGGTGCCCGAGGGGATGCGGCCATCCAGGATCAACAGCCGAATGCGGTCGGCCAGGTTCCGATAGGTGGTGCCGGACCCGCGCCAATCCCCCAGCAGGACCACGAGGGTGCGGGCGGCCAGCGCAGGTTCGTTCATGCCCCCATCTTAGGCAGCCGGTCTCTCCCAACCGATATGTACGGCGTCGACGGGATTCCTGATCAGCCCGCACTCACACTCGCTTCGTCGTGCCGACAGTGAGAAGCCAGCGCCGCTCTAGACGCAGTAGTGCGGCTCTCCAATCACAGGAGAACAGCGTTCCCCGGCACGGGGTGTGTTCACACTAGTTGGCGAACAGTCCACCCCACTGCGCTTTACGGAGGCGTTTAGGGAGGTGAAGGTTCGTACCCACCAGTGGCTATTTCACTCCTAACAGGTTTCGCGTTGTCTGATCGATTTCAAGTGATCCATCGAGGCTTCGATCGACTTCTCCCTCACTCACCCTGAATGCACCCTGCCCCGCGGTGGACGTCAACTGCCACTCACTTCCGAACGCCACCAGGGCGAGCACATAGTCAGATCCCACATCGAGTCCGACCGTTTCTGCCGTGGGTTCCGCATCTGTTTGCGTCCGGGGGATGTAAACATCAAGCGTGCCAGTTCGTGCATCACTGGCGTGTGAGATTAACACCCGATAAACCGTCAGGAGGTTTTCGTCTACACGCGTGGCGGATGCGCTCACCACGGTTCCTGAAACCAATAGGGAACTTGCCTTGTCGAGTTGCTGAAAGTTTTCATAATGAGCCGAGTCCGAAAGCGGACCCTCTCGGCCAATCATGCTTGGCAATGCCATCACCGCCGCGACAGCCACCAAGGCAGCGGCTCCCACTATGAGCAATAACATGCCTCGTGTTCTCGGACGCGTCCGAGTTGGGCTCATAAGCGGAGCTCCAATAATCGTTTCCACGGGAGGGCGAATCATCCTCTCGGGCGTCCTACTAATTGGCGCAGCGCTACGCAACCGATCTAAGAGTTTCATGATGCAGTCCCTTCGAGCTCACGAGCGAGGTGCGCACTAAATCGTTTTCGCGCGCGATGAAGACGCACCCAGAGCGCCCCAGAACTGGGTCCGAGGATGCCAGCAATTTCATCAACCGTCAGATCGTCCCAATATCGAAGCTTCAACAGCTCTCGGTCCTCCGCGGAGAGCGCTTCTAGCGCCGCATACACTTCACTAAACTCATTCGGTGATCCGGTCAACGAGGAATGAAAAGAGACAATCTCGAACAGACCCTGTTGACGTTCTCGAGATCGGTAAAGATCACCGACGGTGTTTCGTGCGGTCACAAAAAGCCAGGCAGGTGTGACAAGTTTCGCAACGCTCAGGCTGCGTTCCCATGCACGACGGAACGTCTCCGCTGTGAGATCCGCAGCATCCGCGTCATTGTCCACTCGCCTCAGCACAAAACGGTAGACGCGAACATACTGCTGTTCATAGAGTTGAGTGAAGCCCCTCCTCAAATGGTGAGACACCATTGTTCCCCCTTCCCTTCACCTACTTCGTTGTACGGGAAGGGTCAATCCTTACATGTCTTCTGAGAATTCCTCCGGTCATCCAAACTAACCCGCGAGGGTGCCGAGAAAATAGCCCAGCGCTGCCAGCGCCACGCCGAGGGCGAGACTGCCCAGCGCATTGATCAGCGCACGTCCCGGATGCCCCGCGCGGATGAGCTTGACGGTGTCCACGCTGGCAGTACTCAGGGTTGTATACCCGCCCAGGAATCCGACGCCCAGGATGAGCCGGACACTGTCGTCCAGGCCCCAGGCACCGAGCAGTCCGGTGAGGAGCCCGAGGGCGAAGGCACCGGAGGCATTCACCACCAGGATCCCCCAGGGGAATGCCGTGCCCACCCGCGCACGGATCCGATCATCCAGCCAGTAGCGCAGCATGCCGCCGAGCCCACCGGCGAGGATCACCAGCGCGAAGACCCCGGCGCTCACCGCACGCTCCGGCCGAAGACGCGCGCGCCGAGGATCATGCCCAGCCATGCGGTGACCACGCCGCCCAGCATCGAAATCAGGGCGTAGATCAGGGCATCCGTGACCCGCCCCAGGTGGAGCAGGGTGACGGTGTCCATCGCGATGGCCGAGAACGTGGTGAATCCGCCGATGACCCCGGTACCCAGCAGCAGGCGCACATCGCGGATTCGGGAGGTCTCGGGGCCGCGGGCGGCCAGGCGCTCGGTCAACAGGCCGAGCAGCAGCGCGCCCACCAGGTTGATCCCCACCGTCGTATAGGCGATATGGTTCTGTGGCGGCCACACCTCGCCCAGCAGCGCACGCGCGGCCACACCCACCATCGCGCCGATGCCCACCAGAATAAACGTATGCAGCGGCGGGTATGTGTGTGCACGTTCGCTCACCGAAACCGCCCTTCCCGTATCGTGTCTTGGAAGCATATGCCGCACCCGTGCGCCCCGCGTAACGAATTCGCGATTTTCGGCGTGGCGCCCCTGCACGAGTGTCCCGATGGACGCTCTTTGCCGCACGGCATGCTACGATCAAGGTTAGTCTTTATCGTTCCCTGGTTGGTGAAACCATCGGGCGGGTAACCCCGTTCGACAAACTGATTCGTGAGGGGGTCTCGCATGGGGCGCGGCCGTCAAAAGGCAAAGCACACCAAGATCGCTCGTGAGCTGAAATCATTCAGTCCCGAGGTCAATTACGATGCGCTCGAGCGCGAGCTCACCGGGCATGCCCCCGGTGATCACTACGACGCCGAGATCGCAAAGTGGGCAGAGTATGCCGACGACTATGAGGGTGAGAGCAAACACGCCTAGCGTGTTCCTCCACCCTGTCAGTGAGGGCCCCAGCCGCGTGCGGCAGGGGCCCTCACTGCGTTAACCCACGCCCGCTGCTAGGCTCGGGCGCAATGACACAGTCGATCTCGCTCAGTACCTTTTCCACCGCTCGGCTCGATGCGGAGCCGCTCACCCCGGGCCACGCTGATGAGGCGTTCGCCGTCTTGAACAGCACCGAACTGCATCGCTATATCGGCGGTGAGCCCCTGGCCCACGACGCCCTCACCACACGCTATGAGCGCCTCGCTGCGGGTTCGCCGGCCGAGGTTTCGGATGTGTGGGCCAACTGGCTCCTTCGCGTGCGCGAGGGCGGCCACCTGGTCGGTACGGTACAGGCCACGATCTCCGTGGATGAGGGAACCGCGGCGATCGCGTGGGTGGTGGGCGTGGATTTCCAGCGCCGCGGCTTTGCGAGCGAGGCCGCCCGCGGGCTCGTGGGATGGTTGCACGCGCACGGCGTCACCCGTATTGAGGCGTTCATCCACCCGGAGAACCTCGGGTCCAACGGCGTGGCACGGGCGCTGGGTCTTGAGCGCACCGGAGTCTTCGAGGACGGCGAAGAGATCTGGCGCTCCCCGGGGTTCACCGCCGCCGCGTAGTCCCGAATGCCTCGCCCAACAACAGCGGTGCGCCACCCGAGAATCGGGCAGCGCACCGCTGTTGTATGACCGGGCCTAGGAGAGCTGGTTCTTCTCGACCCAGGCGAGGTATTCCTCGCTCACGCTGCCGGTCACGTACTCACCGGTGAAGCAGCTCATCTCGAGTTCGGTCACATCCGAGCCCTCGATGATCGCGCTCTGCATGTCCGCCACTTCCTGGTAGATCATGTGGTCGGCCCCCAGCGCCTTGGCGATCTCGGGGATCTTGCGACCGTGAGCCACCAGCTCGGCGCGCGAAGGCATGTTGATGCCGTACACGTGCGGGAAGCGCACGGGCGGGGCCGCCGAGGTGAAGGTCACCTTATTGGCACCGGCCTCACGGGCCATCTGCACGATCTGCTGCGAGGTGGTGCCGCGCACCACCGAGTCGTCCACGATCAGGATGTTCTTGCCGCGGAACTCGCTGCCCATCGCGTTGAGCTTCTGGCGCACGCTCTTGGAGCGCTGCTCCTGCCCGGGCATGATGAATGTGCGGCCGATGTAGCGGTTCTTGTAGAAGCCCTCGCGGTATTCGATCCCGAGCTTCTGCGAGACCTGCATGGCGGCGGGACGCGAGCTGTCGGGGATGGGCATGACCACGTCGATATCGCCCAGCGGCATGTGCTCGGCGATGGTGTCGGCGAGGCGGTTACCCAGGCGCAGACGGGCATCGTAAACCGAGATACCGTTCATCACCGAGTCGGGACGGGCCAGGTAGACATACTCGAATGAGCAGGGCACCAGGCGCGGCTTCAGGGCGCACTGACGGATGTGCAGCTCACCGCTCGGGGTGATGAACACGGCCTCACCGGGGGCGACATCGCGCACCAGCTGGTAGCCGGCGCTCTCCAGCACCAGCGATTCCGAGGCGACAATCCATTCGTCCTGGCCCTTGCCCGGACGGCGACCCAGCACCAGCGGGCGAATGCCGAACGGGTCGCGGAAGGCGAGCAGTCCGTGACCGGCGATCATCGCGATCGCCGCATATGAGCCCTCAACCCGCTCGTGGACCTGCGACACCGCGTTGAACACGGTGTCGGGGTCGAGATCCAGACCGCTCAGCGAGGACTGGAGCTCGTTAGCCAGCACGTTGAGCAGCAGCTCGGTGTCGCTGGTCGAGTTCACATGACGACGGTCCACATGGAACAGGTCGCGGGAGAGCTCGCGGGTGTTGGTGAGGTTTCCGTTGTGCACCAGGATGATGCCGTAGGGCGCGTTCACATAGAACGGCTGAGCCTCCTGCTCATTGGCCGCGCTGCCGGTGGTGGCGTAGCGCACGTGGCCGAGGCCCACGGTGCCGGTGAGTGAGCGCATGTTCCGGGTGCGGTACGCCTCACGCACCTGCCCCTTCGACTTGTGCATGTGGAAGGTGGATCCGTCCGAGGTGGCGATTCCGGTGGAATCCTGACCGCGGTGCTGCAGGAGCAGCAGTGCGTCATAGACCTGCTGGTTGACGGGACTTGATGAGACGATGCCGACGATACCGCACATGGGTTTTAAAGGCTCTCTTCGGGGTGTGAGGGGTTCTAGTTTGCGTAGTGACCGATGAGTCGCACGGCGCCGCCGTCCACACCCTTGGCACCCTGCTCGAAGCCGGTGAAGTCGCGCGCAGAGGTGTGCACGGTTCCCACGGCCCAGGTCGGAATTCCACCGGCGGTGAGTTCCGCGGTGACCGCATCGGCCACCTCCGCGGAGACCACGGCGAAGAAGCCGATACCGAGGTTCCAGGTGCCCTCGGCGCTTTCCAGGCTGGTGCCGGCGATGTCCGAGAGGACCCGGAAGACCGGGGCGGGCGACCAGGTGGAACGCTCCACCTCGACCCAGGAACCCAGCGGCAGCACGCGGGCCAGGTTGGCGGCAATGCCACCGCCGGTGACGTGCGAGAGGGAGTGGATGGCACCGTCGAAACGCTCATCGCCGAGCAGGTTCAACAGCGGGGTGGTGTAGAGCCGGGTGGGCTCAAGCAGTGCCTCACCGAAGCTGGCACCGAGTTCGGCGCTGTGATCGGTGTAGCGAATATCCGCGCCGGCGAGGATGTGCCGGACCAGGGAAAAACCGTTGGAGTGGATCCCGGAGGATTCCAGTGCCAGGACCACGTCGCCGTCCTGCACGCGCTCGGCTCCGAGCACGCGGTCGGCCTCGACCACACCGCTGGCGGCACCGGCGACGTCGTAGTCGTCCACACCCAGCAGGCCCGGGTGTTCGGCGGTCTCGCCGCCCACCAGGGCGGTGCCGGTGGCCGAGCAGGCGCGGGCGATGCCGGCAACGATGTCGGCGATACGGGCGGGAACCACCTTGCCGCAGGCAATGTAGTCGGTCATGAACAGGGGCTTGGCCCCCACCACAACGATGTCATCCACAACCATGCCGACCAGGTCCTGGCCGATGGTGTCGTGCTTGTCCAGCGCCTGGGCGATGGCCACCTTGGTGCCCACACCGTCGGTCGAGCTGGCCAGCAGCGGGCGACGGTAGCCCAGCAGGGCGGACGCGTCAAACAGACCGGCGAAGCCGCCGAAACCTCCCAGCACCTCCGGTCCGTGTGTGGCGGAAACCGCCTGTTTCATCAGCGAAACCGCGAGGTCTCCGGCGGCGGTATCCACGCCGGCGTCACGGTAGGAGGCGGAGGCAGAGGTCATTTTTGGTCGGTACCCTCGGTCGTAGTCGGAGCCACCGGCTCGTGGAGATCTTGGGGCTCTTCCACGGGGTGCACGTATAGCTTATCCGCATCGATGACGTGTTCTTTGCGCCCAACCAGTCGATCCAAAAGGATGGCCAAACTCCCAAAAATCGCGATCCCCACAACCACGCAGACCAGCGCCAGGAATCCGAAGATTTGCCCCTGGCTAAAGTCTTCATTTTTGGGGAACGAGAAGGTGAGGATCATCGCGGTGAGGATGCCCAGGGCCCCGCCAATCACAATGAATGTGAAGTACTTCGGGGAGCGGCGCACACGGACCGTGGTGCGGGTACGTTCCTCCTGCAGCGGGTCGGACTGGGGCTCCGGAGACTCGGTCATATACCCATTGTCCCCTATTGATCGGTGGCTGACGAATCGGGAGAATCCGCACAAAAAACCGCGGCCCGGATCCTCTGAGGAGATCCGGGCCGCGGGGTATGGTTCTGGCTACTCGCCGGCCTCGGCCAGGCGGCGACGACGGACCACAACGATGGTGCTCGCGGTGGCGATCACGATCAGGGCGAGCAGGCCGCCCGCGGTCCAGAAGATCCAGGAGTTGTCGGCCGGAGCCTCGGCGGTCGTGACGGCCGGCTTGGCAGCCACCGGCTTTGCCGCCTCGGGCTTGGCCTCGGCCTTGACTCCACACTCGGCCCCCAGCGGGATGCTGAAGGTGACGGCGTCCAGCGCCTCACCGGCCGGGTAGGTTCCAAACGCCGCGGCACCCTCGGCGGTCAGGGTCGCGGGGACCTTGTCGCCGTTCAGAGCGTTGTCGCCGCGGGTCAGCGGGGTCGTGGTCAGATCCAGCTGCGCGAATCGCACCTGCTTCTGATCGATGGCCTGACCATCCTGGGTGGTGCCGTGAACATCCAGCAGCACATAGGCGGTCTTGTCATCCACCAGCTCGATCTGCGGGTTGGCCAGGGTGGTGTCCAGGACGCCCTGGTGACCGGTGAAGTGCATCGAGCCGGCGAATGTCACCAGTCCGCGCTGCTTCTCGCCGTCCACCGATCCGGTGCCCGCGGTGAAGGCGAACTCCGGGTAGGTGAAGGTGGCACCATCGGCGGCGGTGTACTCACCGCGGGCGATGCCCTCGATGTAGTTCAGGAACGACGCCTTGAAGCCCCAGTTGAGGGTGGCACCCTCGACCGCGCAACCCTCGGCGAGGGCACGCTCGGCCAGCGTAAACACGAATCCGTGGTTGACCGAACCCTGGAAGGTCAGCGTGTGCTCGCCGGCCTCGAGGGTCGTGGGCAGCGCGCCGGTCCAGCTGGCATTTCCGTTGGCGTCGGCGGTAATGGTGCCGAGCAGGATCGGGGTCGAGTAGACCACCACGCGAATGTCCTTCTCGCCCGGCTGGAAGCCCGACGCGGTCACGGTCGCGCTCTCACCGGTGCTGAGCTTCGCAAGCTCGGTCTCGGTGACGTTCAGCCCGGTGGTGGCCGGCGGGGTGGCCGGGATCGGCAGAGTGGTGTTCTTGTCCTTGGCCGAGACCGACAGCACGGTGCCGGAGACACCCAGCGGGGCGGCGGCCGGCGAACCGATCGTGAAGGTCAGCGGATCGGCGCTCGCGTAGCGACCCTGGAAGAGCTCGCCGCCGGCGGCGCTCACCTGGACGGGCACGCCGCTCCAGGTGGTGGCCGCACCGTTCTCGGTGCGGGTGGCCGCGCCGAGGTTCAGGGTGCCAAAGACGATCCGGTTGCCGTTGAGGCTCGCGGTCAGGGTCGCGCTGGTGGGCGAGAGGACCTGAATGGTCGGGTTGGACAGGGTGTAGTCCAGCACGCCGCCGTGGCCGTAGAAGCGCACTCCACCGGAGTAGCTCACGCTTCCGGTACCGGTAGCCCGGTTGAAGTCGCTCACCGCGGACTGACCGAACTGGAACGCGCCGTTTGCCCGGGTGGCACCACCCACGGTGCTCACCGAGCCCTTGGCGATCGGTCCCTGAACGTAGTCGGAGAACTGGTTCTTGACCGACCAGCGCAGCGATCCACCGGTGATGGAAGCAACCGGGTTGGTGACGGCGGGCTGATCCACCGGGGGCTTGGTCGGCTCGACCGTGCCACCCTCACCGGTGCCCGAACGCATGGCGATGGTCGCAAAGGCGTCCAGGCTGCGGTCGGTGGCCGACAGACCGTGGGCTGCGGAACTTGCAACCTCATAGGTCTTGGCCGAGTTCAGGGTGCCCGCGGGAACCCGGATCGAAACGGTGAACTTTCCACCGACGATCTGGCTGGGCTGGACCCACTCCTGGGCGAGCCATCCGTCGCCGGGCAGGGCCGAGTTTCCGGTCCAGTAGCCCTTCTCACCCAGCAGGACGTAGGCACCGAACTGCGCGCCGGAGCCGGTGAATCCCGATCCGGTCACGGTGAAGACGTTGTCCACGCTCGCGTTGACATCGGCGCTCGGGGTCACCACCAGCGAGGGCTTATTCGGGTCGATGATGACCGACGACTTGAGCGAGATCGCCGCGGAGGCATCCAGCGAACGGTCGGTCACCGAGAGGCCGTGTGCCGCCGAGGAGAAGACGGCGTACTCGCCACCGGACACAAACTGACCGCTGGGGATCACGAGCGTGGTGGTGAAGGCACCGTCCTTGATCTGGGCGGGGGTCACAAAGTCCTGGGCAAGCCAGCCGGTCTCGGGCAGCGGAGTACCCGTGGCCCAGTTGGACTTCGAACCGATCAGAACGTAGGCACCGTTGACGGCACCCGGGCCGACATAGCCGGTGCCCGAGACGGTGAAGGTGTTGTTCTTCGCCGGGTCCACGTCCTTATTCGGGGTGATGGTCAGGGTCAGCAGGTTGGACTTCAGCGTGATCGGTGCCGAGGCATCCAGCGAGCGGTCGGTAATCGAGAGACCGTGGGCGGCCGAGGAATACACGGCGTATTCGGTTCCCGCGACGAAGGTTCCGGCGGGAACGTTCAGGATCGTGGTGAACGTGCCGTCCTTCACCTGTGCGGCGGGAACGAAGCCCTGGGTCAGCCACCCGGTTGCGGGCAGCGGGGTACCGGCGGTCCAGTTGCCCTTCGGGCCGATCAGAACGTAGGCGCCGTTGGCCGCTCCGGGACCGACATAACCGGTGCCCGAGACGGTGAACGCGGTGGCCTTGGCCGGGTCGACGTCGGAGTTCGGGGTGATGCTCAGCTTGGGGCTGGCGGCAACCGGAGCGAAGCTCAGCGGGGTTGCGGTCTCGAACAGCGCTTCCTTGGCACCGCCACCGGCGTAGGTGTAGATCCCAAAGTTGCCGTCCTGCGGCTCCTTGTCATAGCCAGGCTTGACCACCAGGGTGGTCTCGAAGGTGCCGTCGGGCTTGATCTCGATGGCACCGGCGTTCGCACCACCGATGGTCGCCATCGACTCGGCGGCTACGCCCCAGCGCTGGGTCGAAACCGAACGAGCCGAGCTCGGTGCGTTCTCCGAGGGCTTCCAGGTGTCGGCAAACTTGCCAAACACCACGTAGGCACCGGTGAACTTGCCGGCCAGCGGCGGACGAGTTCCCACGGTGTTTGCGGTCGGCAGGAATCCGGTTCCCTTGATGGTCACCAGGTCTCCGGCGGGGTTCAGACCCGCAACCTTGTCCACGGTCACCCTGGCCTGCGCCGGGGCAAAGCTCAGCGGGGTGGCCGTCTCGAACAGGGCCTCCTTGGCCCCGCCACCGGGATACGTGTAGATCCCGAAGTTGCCGGTCTGCGGCTCCTTGTCGTACCCCTTCTTGACGGTCAGGGTGGTCTCGAAGGTGCCGTCGGGCTTGATCTCGATGGCACCGGCGCTCGCGCCACCAATGGTCGCCATCGAGTCGGCCGCTACGGCCCACTTCTGGTCAGAAACCGAGCGTGCGGTGCCCGGAGCGCCCGCGGAGGGCTGCCAGGTGTCGGCGAACTTACCAAACACGACGTAGGCACCGGTGAACTTGCCGGCCAGCGGCGGACGCGCACCGATCGTGTTTGCGGTCGGGAAGAAGCCGGTTCCCTTGACGGTGACGGTGTCGCCGTCGGGGTTCAGACCGGTGGTCTTGGAGACGGTCACCTTGCCCTGCTGCGGGGCAAAGGTCAGCGGGGTTGCGGTCTCGAAGCTCGCCTCGACCGGACCACCAGCAGCGTAGGTGTAGATGCCGTAGTTTCCGGTTGCGGGTTCCTTATCAAATCCGCGCTTGACCTGAATCTCGGTGCTGAACGAACCGTCGGCCTTGAGCTCGATAGCACCGGCGTTTGCCCCACCAATCACCTGCATCGACTCGGCCGGAACGGCCCACTTGGTGGCACCGGTGACCCGGGTGCTCGCGGGGGCACCCGCGGAGGGCTTCCAGGTGTCGGCGAACTTACCAAACACCACGTAGGCACCGGTGAACTTACCGGCCAGCGGCGGACGCGTTCCCACGGTCTTATCGGTCGGGAGGAATCCGGTACCGGTCACCGTAACGGTGTCACCCTCACCGTTCAGGCCGGTGGTCTTGGAAACCACAACCTTGGGGGCGGCGGGAGCCTCGGTGGGCTCCGGGGTCGGGGTCGGCTCCGGAGTAACCGTGGGCTCCGGAGTCGGAGTCGGCTCGGGGGTCACCGTGGGCTCGGGGGTCGGGGTCGGCTCGGGAGTAACCGTGGGCTCCGGGGTCGGAGTCGGCTCGGGCGTCGGTGCACCCTTGACGGTGACCGGGGCAAAGGTGTCCATGCTGCGGTCGGTGATCGACAGCCCGTGTGCGGCCGAGGTTGCAACCTGATATGTCTTGGCCGGGTCCAGTGCTCCGGCGGGAACCACCAGGGTGGTGGTGAACGCACCGTTCACCACCATGGGCTTGGGGACAAAAGCCTGCACCAGCCATCCAGCCGAAGGCAGAGCCGTGCCACCGCTCCACACCGAGGTCTCACCAAACAGCACGTAGGCACCATTGGCGGCACCCGGGCCCTCAAATCCCGTGCCCTTCACCTCGAGGGTGTTGGCCTGCGCGGGGTCAAGCGGCCCATTGGGCGTGACCGAAATCGAGGGGGCGGGGGCGGCCTGGGCGGGGGCACTGCCAACGATCAGACCACCGGCGACAAGCGCCAGGGCCAGGATCGGGGCAAGCCAGACCCGCAGCCGCGAGGACAGGGCTGAGAGATACACGGAAACTCCAGAGGTGGGGTGTGGGGTTTCTATCCGCAGCAAGCTCAGGTGAAGTACCACTTGAGGCGCAGATAGGTTAGCCTAAGTAAGGCAAGGCTATGATCGAGTAAATCTGGTCGGGACGGCACTTGTCAAGCTGAGGCTAGCCTTACCTCGTTAAATTCCCCACGTAGAGCGAGAAACCAGATGTCACCCCGCGGAAAAAGCGTGCGCACCGCCGCACTTCTCACCCTGACCGCGCTGCTGCTCACCGCATGTAGCGCGACGGCAACGACGCCCGAGAACGACGGGTGCGCCCAGACCCCGCTGAGTGAGCTGAAGCTGGATACCCCGGCCAACCAGATCACCGGCGTCTCCGACGCCTGCCTGGCCAACCCGGCGATCGACCCGATCGAGAAGGACCCGACCCCGAAGCTTCCGGTCACCGTGACCGATGACGCCGGCGCGCAGGTCACCGTGACGGACGCCTCGCGCATCCTCGCCCTCGACATCTCCGGCACCCTCGCCGCCACCGTCTGGGGCCTGGGCCTCGGCAAGAACCTGATCGGACGCGACGCCGCGACCTCGTTCCCCGGAACCGAGAAGCTGCCGCTGGCCACCGGCTCGAGCCACACCCTGAACGCCGAGGCGATCCTGGCGATGGCCCCCACCGTGATCCTCACCGATGGCAGCCTCGGCCCCAAGGCCGTGCGGGAGCAGCTCGCCCAGGCGGGCATCCCGGTGGTCAAGATCACCCAGGACCGCACCATTTCCAACACCGGCGACATCGTGCGCGAGGTGTCCACCGCCCTGGGCATCCCCGAGACCGGAACCAAGCTCACCGAGCGCATCAGCACCGAGCTCAAGACCGCCCTGGGCGACGTGCAGAAGATTGTGCCCGCGGATGAGTCCAAGCGTCCCCGTGTCATCTTCCTCTACGCCCGTGGCGGCGCGGGCATCTACTACCTCTTTGGTGAGGGTTCCGGAGCCGATTCGCTGATCGACGCAATCGGTGGGGTGGATGTGGCCAAGGAAATCGGCTGGAACGGGATGAAGCCGATGACCGCCGAGGCCCTGATGAACGCCAAGCCCGATGTGCTGCTGATGATGACCGACGGCCTCAAATCGGTCAACGGCATCGACGGGCTGCTCGAGCAGATCCCCGCCCTGGCCTCGACCCCCGCCGGCGAACACCGCCGCGTGGTCACCATGAACGACACCGAGATCCTCGGCTTCGGACCGCGCACCGCGGCCGTGGTGGAGTCCCTCGCCCGCGCCCTGTATACGGCACCGGAACCCAGCGCTACCCCCGCCAAATGAGTGGCGCGCAGGCCCCCACACGCACCCGTGTGTCCAAACACCGCCTCACCGGCCGCCGTCTCACGCTGATCGGCGGGCTGGCGATCGCGCTGGTGCTCGCCATCTTTATCTCGCTCGGGCTCGGCCAGTTTCCGATCGCCCCACACGAGGTGTGGAATCTGATCATCGCCAAGTTTGGCGTCTCGGTTCCGCCCGCGGCCCCCGGCGCCGAGGCGGCGCTCTGGACCGTACGGATGCCCCGACTGCTGTTGGGTGTCCTGGTGGGTGCCGCGCTGGCCGGGTCGGGTCTGCTCCTGCAGGCGATCTTTGGGAACCCACTGGCCGATGCCGGAGTGATCGGTATTTCTTCGGGGGCGGCGCTCGGCGCGGCCCTGGCGATTGTCACCGGGATGGCGGCCCTGGGTAACTGGACGGTTCCCGCGCTGGCATTTGTCGGCGGTCTGATCAGCGTGTTTGCCGTCTATATGGTGTCCCGCTCGGGAGGCAAAACCGAGGTGGTCACGCTGATCCTCACCGGCATCGCGATCAACGCGATCTGCGCCGCCGGACTCGGCTTCCTCACCTTCCTGGGCAACACCTCCTCACGCGAGCAGATCGTGTTCTGGCAGCTGGGCAGCCTCAACGGTGCCCTGTGGACCCAGGTGGCGACCGTGTTCCCGGTGGTGGTGATCGGCCTGATCGTCGCCTATCTCGTCGCCCCGAAGCTTGACCTCTTTGCCCTCGGAGAAAAGAGCGCCCGCCACCTGGGTGTGAACGTCGAGGCGCTGCGGATCACCGTCATCCTGCTGGTCGCCGTGCTGGTTTCGGTGGCCGTGGCCTTCACCGGCATCATCGGTTTTGTGGGCCTGGTGATCCCACACCTGATGCGGATGATCATCGGCCCCGCCCACCGCCCGCTGCTCCTGGCGTCGGTGCTCGGCGGCGCGCTGCTGGTAGTGCTCGCCGACCTCTTTGCCCGCACCGCGATTGCCAACGCGGACCTGCCGATCGGTATGGTCACCTCTCTGGTGGGTGGACCGTTCTTCTTCTGGCTGCTGATTCGCACCCGTAAGTCGCAGGGAGGCTGGGCATGAGTGACCTGATGGCAGAGGGCGTTTCGCTGTCCTTTTCCGGTAAGCCCGTGCTGCAGGATGTTTCGCTGCGGGTCCTTCCGGGTGAGCTGCACGCCCTGATCGGTCCCAACGGTGCGGGGAAGTCCACGCTGCTGGCGATGCTCTCGGGGGATCGCACCCCGGCATCCGGTGTGGTGCTGCTCGACGGGAAGAACCTCGGCGAGTGGCGTCCGAAGGAGCTGGCCCGCGAGCGCGCGGTCCTCACCCAGGACAACACGGTAACCTTCCCGTTTACCGCCGCGCAGATCGTGGAGATGGGACGCGCGCCCTGGCAGCGCACCCCGGCCGAGGACGAGGATGAGCGGGCAATCGCCGAAGCCGTGGCGCAGACCGACGTGGCCCACCTGATGGACCGCACGATCCCCCACCTCTCAGGTGGCGAGCGCGCCCGCGTGGCCCTGGCCCGGGTGCTCGCCCAGCGCGCGCCGATTGTGCTGCTGGATGAGCCCACTGCGGCCCTCGATCTGCGCCATCAGGAGGACGTGCTGCGCATCGCCCGCGACCGGGCGCGCGCCGGCGATGCCGTGGTGGTGGTGCTGCACGATCTGAACCTGGCCGCCGCCTACGCCGACCGAATCACCCTGCTCTCGCGCGGGCGGATCGCCGCCTCGGGCACCCCGAGTGAGGTGCTGACCACCGAACGGGTCGAGGAGGTCTATGGCCAGAGGGTCGAGATCATCGAGCGCCCGGACCGTCCGCCCCTGATCGTGCCGCTGCGCTAGTTACTACTCAGTAATTTTTGCGCGGGCGGGCTGGCGACCGAAGAAGAACCAGGTGAGTGATCCGATCACCGGCAGGAAGATGATCGCCAGGGCCCAGAGGGCTCGGAACGAGTCGGCCGGTGTGCCGGTGCGCGGGCTGCGCGCCAGCGAGATCAGCGCGGCGATAGCCAGGCCGATGATCGCACAAACGACCAGGCTCCAGACGATGTCATAGCCGGCCGGCAGCAGCGGATTCGGTTCCATGGTTCCCCCTCGATAGTGGACCCCAGAATAACAGTCGTTTGCCGCGGCGGGAAAGGCTACGCCCCGCCGGAGAGCCGAATCGTGGTGCCCGCGGTGTAGCCCGCGTCCGGTGAGAGCAGCCAGGAGATGGCCGCGGCGATCTCATCGGGTTCGGCGGCCCGGCCCAGCGGAATACGCGCGGCCGCCAGATCCGCGCGATCCGCCGCCCCCGCATCCGCATGAATGTCGGTACGGGTGGTGCCCGGCGCAACCCCGACCACGCGGATACCGTGCGGGGCTACCTCGGCCGCGAGTCCGTGGGTCAGCGCATCCACCCCGGCCTTGGCCGACGCATAGTGCACATAGGAGTTGGGGGACCCGTTGCGGGCGGCGGTCGAGGAGACGTTCACCAGCACGCCGGGTGTCCCGGCAGCCAGGAATTCGCGCACAGCACGCTGAGCAACGAGCACCGCCGAGGTCAGGTTGACGTTGATGACCGCCCGCACGATATCGCTCGGCGTCTCGGCCAGTGGTCCGATGTGCAGGGTCGCCCCGGCGTTATTCACCACATTATCCAGGCGCCCGAAGCGTTCCAGCGCCGCGGTAAAGAGGGTGTCGATCCCCGCGTCGGTAGACAGGTCTGCCCCGACCACCAGGACCGCGGATCCGGCCTCGGTCAGCTCGGCGGCCAGCGCCTGTGCCGCGGCGGTGTTCCCCCGATATCCGAGCACGAGGCTGTGCCCGGCGGCCGCGAGGCGACGGGCGGTGGCCGCCCCGATGCCGCGGGTTCCGCCGGTGATCAGCGTGATCGGGGTGTGGGTGTCGGCGGCGCTCATTCGGCAAACCTTCCACGCAGCAGCGGCAACAGGCCGCCAATATCGGCGCGCTGGCCCGAGGCGTAGACATTCCCCGCCTGGACTGCGTCATCCCAGTCCAGGACGCCGCGGGCGAGATCCAACCACACCTCGGCGGTCATCTCCACCACGTTCGGCGGGGTGCCGCGGGTATGCCGCGGGCCCTCGATGCACTGGGTCGCCCCGAAGGGGGGAACCCGCACCTCGACGGTGTTTCCGGGCGCACGCTCGGCCAGCAGCTGAAGCGTGTAACGAACCGCCATCGCCTTCTGATCGCGGGTGGGTGCCTCACCGCGGGTCGCAAGAACGGCCGCGAGACCGTCGGAATCGGGTATCTGTGCACGTGCCATACCTCTAGGCTAGTACCGTGAAGATCCTGGTCCTCGGCTCCGGTGCCCGTGAGCATGCAATCGTCCTGTCCCTGCTCGGCGAAGACGCCGGTCACGCCATCGTGGCGGCCCCCGGCAATGCCGGTATCGCCGCGCGCGTACCCGTGGTCGCCGTGGACGCCACCGACCCCGAAGCGGTCACCGAACTGGCCCGCGCCGAGGGCGCGGAACTGGTGATTATCGGCCCCGAAGCCCCCCTGGTAGCCGGTGTGGCCGACGTGCTGCGCGCCGCCGGGTTCCCGGTATTTGGTCCCGACCGGGCGGCCGCCGCCCTGGAGGGTTCAAAGAATTTTGCCAAGCGGATCATGGCCGAGGCCAATGTGCCAACCGGGCGTGCATTCCGCGCCTCGACCGTCGAGGAGGTAGTTGCCGCCCTCGACGAGCTCGGTGCCCCCCACGTGGTCAAGGCCGACGGGCTGGCCGCCGGTAAGGGCGTGCTGGTCACCTCCGACCGCGACGCCGCGATCGCGCACGCCCGCCAGTACCTCGACGCCGGCAGCGTGCTGATCGAGGAGTTCCTCGATGGCGAAGAGGTCTCCCTGTTCTTCCTGAGCGACGGCCAAAACGTGCTGCCGCTCTCCCCCGCCCAGGACTTCAAGCGCCTGCAGGACGGCGATGCTGGCCCCAACACCGGCGGTATGGGTGCCTACTCGCCGCTGCCCTGGCTGGATGAGCACTTCGGTTCCGAGCGCGCATTTGTGGACCAGGTGCTGGACACCGTGGCCGCCCCTGTCGTCCGCCAGCTGGCCGCCGAGGGTACCCCGTTTGTTGGTCTGCTCTATGCAGGTCTGATCCTGGTGGATGGTGGCCGCACGGTCAAGGTCATCGAGTTCAACGCCCGGTTCGGCGATCCCGAGACCCAGATCGTCCTGCCGCGCCTCACCTCCAACCTCTCCGAGCTGCTCTATGCGGCCGCAACCGGCACCCTGGCCGAGCAGCCCCGTCCGGAATTCTCCAACCAGGCCGCGGTCACCGTGGTGCTCGCGAGCGAGGGCTACCCCGAGGCACCGATTACCGGTCGCGTGCTCACCGGCCTGGCCCACGCCGAAAACGTTCCCGGCGTGCACCTGACCCACGCGGCGACCGCCGTTCAGGGTGATGCGCTGTTCGCCACCGGCGGGCGCGTGCTCAACGTGGTGGGTCTCGGCGATGACTTCACCGCCGCCCGCGCCGCCGCCTATGCGGCGCTGGACAAGATCGGCCTGGAGGGCGGCCAGTACCGCACCGACATCGCCGCGAAGGTCGCAAACTAGTTCCACCCACTCGGGGCCGGCACCAGCAGGTGCCGGCCTCGCTGCGTTAACGCCATGGCGTCCAGATGGCGCTGAGAGTCGCGCCAATTTGCCGGACCGGCTTCCTCACTCACGGCAGGGTCGACCAAACGCGACAGGATCGCGCATGTAATCTATTCAGCTCCTGATCAGCGGGTATACCGTCAGCCTGTCAGCGGAACATACATCGGTGTGAGCAACCGCCCAGACTAAAATATAAGTATGTTTTACGGCTAAACTACGCATCTCTCTGTGAGGAAAACATGAACCGCCACGCAACTACCCTCGGCGCACTCGCCCTGGGCCTTCCCCTCCTTCTGGCCGGCTGCGCCACGCACGACTCCAGCAGCTCCGCATCCCCATCCTCCTCCGCCTCGGCCAGCGCAACCGGCGCGGCCTCCTGGTCCTACACCGGGAGCACCGATCCCGAGCACTGGGGCGATGTCTCCACCACGTGCGCGACCGGCACCGCTCAGTCCCCGATCAATATCGACCGAACCGATCTCACCCACACCGCGACCGGCGTCCCCGAAATTCACTATCAGGCGACCACCTTCGAAGTGGAAAACAATGGGCACACCATCGAGGCTGCTCCGGCCAATCACACCGACAACTACGTGGTGATCGACGGTACCCAGTACTTCCTCCAGCAGTTCCACCTGCACACCACCAGCGAACACACTATCGATGGCAAACACGCCGACCTGGAGCTTCACCTGGTCAATAAGAGCGCGGACGGCGCCATTGCGGTACTCGGCGTTCTCTTTAACGCCGGAGCGGTGAACCCGACCCTGGCCGGCGTTTTCGATTCGATGCCCAAAAGTGTGAGCGCGGACGATCATCCCGAACCCATCCCCGGCACCCTCAACCCCGCAGACCTGCTGCCCGCGGGCTCGGAGGTTCTGGAGTACGAGGGATCGCTCACCACCCCGCCGTGCACCGAGGGTGTGCGCTGGAACGTCTATGAGACTCCGGGTTCGATTTCCGCCAAACAGCTGTCGGCATTCCAGGCGCTGTATCCCAAAAATGCCCGCCCGGTTCAGGAACTGGACGGACGCAGCGTGAACGAAGTTCCGGCACCGTAGGACCGCCGGACTCGCTATGTCGAGGGATTCTCCGAGGCGGGACGACCCGCCTGGATCCATGCATCGTGGGTGTGGTTCTTGCCAATGCTGCACCAGCAGGTCACCGCGACCAGGTTTCCCTGTCTTGCGGTCACAAAGTATTCGATGTGTGAGCCGTGGGGCCGCGCCTGTGTGGTCTCCATGAGTCCTCCGTAGAAAGCGCGGGGGCGGTGCCGACTCCCCCCGGTGCCGACACCGCCCCGCACGCATGGTGGCGTACTACCAGTCGAAGCTGGCAGGCTGCGCGTTCCCCGGGGATTCGGGCCGAAATCTGGTGTTCCGGTGACGCGTCAGCCACTCAAGAGGACGTAACCGGTGTCACAATCTATCGCGCGACACACCGAAGGTTCCTCAGGGATGCGTGCCGTCCCCGGTCCCGGTCAGCGTGAAGGACTCAGCCCGGGCACTGACCCGGACGTGATACCCCACGGGCCCCGATTCGGCCGACACGGTGACCGTGCCCGATACCCGCCCGGAACCCGGATCACACACGGTGGTCGACGGGCCCGTGGTACAGCTCCAGCTAGTGGGGGTCGAGACGACCCTCGCACCGGTGAGGGTGATTTCCACCCGATCGGCACGCCAACTCGTGGCCTGCACCTCGAAGTCGATGGTCAGATGGCTTCGATCGGGCATCATGACGGCAATGCTCGCCGGAGGTTTCTGCGGAACAAACCATCCGCCCAGTCCCACCCCCAACAAGCTGGCCCCGATCGCCGCCAATGCGATTCCCGAAGCCAAGATCGGGCGCAGACGGATCCCGCGCAGGAGGCGTTCAAATTTGCGACGCACCCAGGAAACTGGACGAGCAGCTTCCGCAGACTCCGTGTCCCCCAACAGGGCGTACCCGGCCGCCGTCGCGGCGGGTGGGGCCACCACCAGGGCCGATTGCAACCCGGCACCACCCGAGGCGGTACCCGCCCCGCCTGGTGCCGCGGAAGTGGGGACCACCGGATCCGGCTGAGCCACCTGAGAACCGTGCGAATCCCCCTCGTTCTGCAGCGCGGATGCGGGTGCGGGGCGGGCAAGCTGGGCCAGGAACAGCAGCGGCAAAAACCCCAGGGCCGAGCTCATCTTTGCCCAGCGCGACCACTTCCTCCGGCAGTCCTCACAGCCGAGCACATGGCGCATGCCACGCTCGGAGGCCTCGTGATCATCGGGCTCGGACAGCGGTACCCGAGGAATTTGGTCAGCATTATCGGCGCACTGGGCTTCCCCACGTCCCAGGAGAACCACCAGCACCGCGCGGCGCATGGAGCCCTTCGCCCGCTGCAGCAGGTTTGACACCGTGGCCGCCGGACGCCCCCACTCCGCGGCGATTTCCCCCGGCTTCATCCCGTTAACCACCACGCCGATCAGCACCCGGCGCTGATCCTCGGGCAGTAGCTCCAAGGACTGCTGAATCAGGGCAAACTCGTCGTACGCATCAACATCACGAATGCGGCGTTCCGCATACTCGTCCGGAACGAGTTCTAACACTTCATCGGACACGGCCGAGGTCCTTGCTCGTGCAGAGCGAGCCTCATCGATGACGAGGTTCCGCATGGTTTGGATGACGTAGGTATGGGCAAATGTGCGCGGCCCAGAGCCCTCCTGCCACTTCCGGGTAAGTCGGAGCAGGGCTTCACTCAGGAGATCTTCGGCGTCCATCGATGGTGCGGCGATTCGGGTGGCCATCGCACGCAGAAACGGTAGCTGTCGACGCAGGTAGAGCGCTGCGGCCCGGGTTTCACCCGCGGCCGCCGCGGCTACCAGCTCCTCGTCGGACTGTTCGATCCGTTCCTCAGCACTCACCGAGACTCCTCTCCGGCGCGTCCCTCGGGAGGGACCGGAACGGGCCGTTTGCTCCGAGGGGGAGTAAACGGCCCGAACGCGGGGTCGCCCAGGTGGTGCCGACTACCGTTTGTTTAGGCGCCGGAGGTGCGTCGAGCATTACGCTGCGCGCGAGCCAACAGTCCCGCCGCGGCGATCAGCATGATCACCCCTGCCACACCGGCAATAATGCTGCCAGTGTAGTCGCCGCCGGTATAGGCCAGGTGCGTATCCCCGCCACCGGCGGTGATCGGACCCGCGGAGGGAGCGCTGGGAGTGCCGCTGGGGCCCGGCGCTGCCGGGCTACCGGCGGCCCGCACCGTCACCTTCGCGGCATCGGTTCCGGAGAGCGTGCTGCCCGAGGGATCCAGCGCCGAGCCGATCGCCGAGTTGGTGATGGTGTCGGTATCACGCGCGGTAACCGTGTATGCGGTGGTGCAGGTGAGGGACTGTCCCGGTGCCAGGGTCGCGGGCTGAACCCGGTCGCAGATCAGGATGCCCAGGGCCCCGGTGCCGGTGAAGTTGTGGTCTTCCAAGGTCACCCCGTGCAGGGTCAGTCCGCCGCTGTTGCGCGCCTTGAGCGTGTACGTCAGCGAATCGCCCGCGCGGACGGAGGTTGCGCTCACAGCCTTGGTAACGGTCAGTGCACCGGTGCCCACCGCGGCGAACTCGGCACTGGAATCATTCGAGGTCACCACGGTGTCGGTGCCCGCCGGGTGAGCGGTGGCACGGGCCGTGTTGGTGACTCGGGCGGCATCCACATCCGCCTGCGTCACCGTGTAGGTGGCCTGGCAGTTCGTCGAGGCACCGGGAGCCAGTGTCGTGGTGGGGCAGGTCACCGCGGAGAGGGTCCCGGATCCACTGAAGTTGGTTTCCTCGATGGCCAGCGAATCCAACGGGATCTGGCCGGTATTGGTCACCGTGAACGCGTAGGTGGCGGTGTCGCCGAGTACCGAGGTGGCAATGTTCACGGCCTTACTCAGGCTCAGGGTTGCGGGCAGCGCGGTGTTGGTCACCACGCAGCTGACGTCGTCACCCACCGCCAGGTTAAGGCTCTGAGCGGGGTTTGAACCGCTGGGCAGCACCGTGGTGCTCCCGGTGGTGGCGTTGGTGCAGCTCCAGTTTGCGGTGTAGTAGCTCAGGGCGCTGCGGGTACCCGAGGTTGTGGTGTCGGCGAGCGCCAGGTTTCCCGAGGGGATAACGGTTTCGCGTCCGGTCGTCGCGGTGGCCGCGGTACCGGTGCTGGCGTTGGCAAGGGCCACTCCCTCGGGGGAGGTGATCGACACGTCAAACGAGTCGGTGGGGTCTACCCGGCTGGCAACCTGCTTGGTCACGGTGGCGCGCGCGGTCTGGATACCGAAAGCCACGGCCTCCCGCTCGCCGCCGGTGTTCATGTGCACGGCACCGCTGATCCGGGTGGCCGAGGCACCGGCCATGATCACCCCGTGGGCGCTCGTGGTTCCCGCCGGAGCGCCGGTGCACGAGACGGTGGTGTTCCCGTTGCCCGCCGGAGGAAGCGGGCAACCGCCGCCGGTGGTGAATTCATAGGCGTGGTCGATCATGTTCAGCGGCACGTCCGAGGTCCAGGCGATACTTTCCTGGAAGAACCCGGTCGGTCCATCCAGCGTCTCGGCGGAGGCACTCACCAGCGAGTACCCGGTGACCGGGGTCGTGCCGAGTTTGATCGCAACGTTGCGAATCTCGATGTCGACCGCACCGTTAGGGAGACCGGTCTGCGAGTACAGCAACGGCTTTCCGGTGATGCCCGAGTAGTATCCGCCACTTCCAAACGCCGACACCGTGGGGCTCGCCACCACGTTGCGGGCGGTTTTACCGGGGACCGGACGCTGGGTCACGTTGAAGGTCACCGTGTAGTCGCCCAACATCATGGTCATGTCCTGACCCGCGGCGCTCGAGGCCTGGGCTCCATCGAAACCGCTGAAGTCGATCCAACAGGTCGAGGTGGGATACTTTCCCCCCGAGACCGCGTAGCTGCAATTGGTGTCCAGCGGGGCGGCCGAGGCTGCGGCGGGAACCAGCAGCGAGCCCGACAGCGCGGCGGCGGCAATGCCCAGGGCCGCAAGCAGTCGCTTGAGCCTTCCGGGCGAGGATTTTTGGGGACGGACTCGGGTGAGTTCAGCAGGCATGAGGTTCCTTCGTTGGGCACGTTTCGAAGCTAAATCCGGGGGTAACGGAAACCAGGAAACACAAAAATATTTACCGCTGGTAAGACGCTGACTGTAGCAGAAGAGTCACGGTCGATCCGCATCGTGGTGCGCCCCCGCGGGCGCACCACTCCTCGAATTCATCTCCCAACACCCAGGACGACGAAGAAGTCCTCAAAATCTATCGCGGAAACCCAAAAAAAATTTCCCCGAGCACTGGACGCGGTTTTGGCCCCGACGCCTACTCGCCGGTACGCAGGAAGACCCGCTCCAGGCTCCACGGGTTTTCCGCATACAGCACCGCCAGGGAGGCGGAGGCATCGTCGGGGTAGATGTCGCGCTCTCCGGCAACCACCCCGGCCAGGATCCGCTCGGCCACGCTTGACGGCGACGCCTTATCCATGTCGACACCGCTCAGCATCTCGGTATCAATCTGTGCCGGATAAGCCACCGAGACCTGCACTCCGCTGCCCTGGAGTTCGGCGCGCAATGCCTGTCCAAACTCGTGTGCGGCGGCCTTGGAGATGCTGTATCCGGTCATGTTGCGGGCGGGCGCGAAGGCGAGGATCGAGGCGACGTTCACGATGGCGGCCGGTCCGTTGGCAATCAGCGTGGGCGCGAATGCACGGGAGGTATTCAGCACGCCAAACAGGTTGGTTTCCAGGTCCAGACGGTAGTCCTCAATCGCTCCGTCGAGGGCACCGCCAAAGCTCAGGGTGCCCGCATTGTTGATCAGGATGGTGGCATCGGCGGCGACCTCTGCGGCGGCGGCCACGCTGGCCGGATCGGTGACGTCGAGGGTGACCAGCTGCACCCGCTCATCCGCGACCCACTCGGCACTTACCCGCGCCGTATCCCGCGCCCCGGCATAGACCTTCGCCGCGCCCTGCTTCAGGAGGTGGGTGACAAAGTGGGTGCCGAGACCTCGGCCGGCTCCGGTGACAAACACGATGGCATTGTTGATCTGCATGATTTCCTCAATTCGTTGGTGATGATTCGACTCTAGAAACCCGTACTGATTCGGTGAATGCTTGTATTGCTCGATTTTTTATCTGTTCGTCTCATTCGAGGGCGGGGACTGCGATGCCGAGTAGTCTGAGGCCATGAGCGCACTCGAAGATGTCCTGTCCCTGGCCGGGGTCCGCGGCAGCCTCACCACCCCGATCAGCGCCGGCAACCGCTGGGGCTTTGAGCTGGATGCGGTACCCGAGGCGGCCTTCCACGCGATCACCGCGGGGGTCGCCTACCTGTCGGTGCCCGGGCATGAGACGATCCAGATGCTTCCCGGTGACGTGGTGCTGCTCCCCCACGGATCCGCTCATGTTTTCGCCAGCGACCGCGACACCACCCCGGTCCACTTTGACCGCTACAACCACGTGCGCTCACGCACCTCCGGCGAGGTCCTGGAGACCGGCAGCGTGCCGCGCTCAACCAACGTGCTGTGTGCGTTTTACATCCATAACCTCACCACCAGCACCGCGCTGTTTGAGCTGTTGCCCGAGGTCATCTACATACCCGCGAATCCCGAGGGCAGCCCGATTATCGAGGTGACCAAGCTGCTCGCTCAGGAGGTGTCGCGGCCGGGCATGGCCACCAACACGATCATCGATCGACTGATCGACGTGCTGCTGATCCACATCCTGCGCGAGTGGATCGCCACCACCGAGTTCACCCGGGCGTCCTGGCTGCGCGGGCTGACCGACCCGGTGGTCGCAACCGCACTCAACGCGATCCACGCCGAACCCGCCCGCGAGTGGAGCCTCGATACCCTGGCCGAGCAGGCACGCGTTTCACGTGCAACACTCAGCCGCCGTTTTTCTGCTCTGGTCGGGCAGTCCCCCGGCGCCTATCTGGTGTCCTGGCGGATGGATCTCGCCGCCCAGCAGCTGCGCGAAACCGATGAGCGGATCGCCGCCATCGCCCATCGGGTGGGCTACACCTCCGAATTCGCCTTCTCCCGCGCCTTCGCCCGCGCCTTCGATCTGGCACCGCGCGCGTACCGGGAGACCAACCGGCTAGCGTCCGCCTCCATCTCCGCACCCGCCCCCGCGGAGCCCCACTCCCGCACCCCGTAAAACGAGGAATCGGTCCACTCGGGCTAGGCTTTCCCTATCGGGGGAAGGACATTCATGGGGTCGGACACTGAGGCGCGCTGTGCCCACGCACGCGCACTCCTAGCGAACGGCCTAGCCGCCGAAGCGCTCGTGCAGGCCGATGCGATCCTCACCGATTCCCCGCACTTTCCGGCCGCGCGCGAGGTACGCGCGTGGGCACTCTCGGCGCTGGATCGGGGCTCGGACGCGATCAGCCAGGCCGAGCAATCGGTTGCCCGCGATCCCTATTCTGCCGACACCCACCTTCAGCTGGCCACGCTCTTGCGCCGGCACCACACCGAGGACTGGTATCTCTCGGAGGCGCGAACCCAGGCCGAGATCGCCTGGGAAATCGATCCCGAAAACCCGCGCGCGCGCGAGCTGATCGAGCGTTTACCCAGGCGGCCCGAGCCTGCGCGCGGGCCCACCACGTACCCCGCGGCCGCGCAGTCATTGGCACCGCGGCGCAGCAGGCCGGTCTGGCGGGCCTACTCCGGACCTCGAAACGTCGACAAGGACTATGCCGCCGAACTTCAGCGGCCGGAAAAACGCCGGGCCGACCACCTGGGGCGTGTACTCCAGTCGGCACGGCACGCCTGCTGGATCCCCGTGGTCCTGGCGGGACTCTACCTGATCGTGGGCCCCACCCAAAACCCGTGGGCAATTTTCCCGGCGTTTGTGCTCGGACTGTTTTTTATCCTCATCGGCGCCCCCACGAAGGCGATCACCGATGAGGAAGTTTCCCCCGAAGAACTGGACCGCGAGCTGGCCAGTCGTCCGCTGTTCGAGGGTGCCAGGATCCTCTGCATGGTCGCCAACTCACTCGCCTCGATCGGCCTGTTTCTGCTGTTGGTTCCCCTGTGGCCGGTGGGGGTCGTGGCAATTTGCCTCCTGTTCCTGGTCGGGGTGGCCGGGCTCATCGCCGTGCAGATGACCAATGCCGCCGCCCTGGCAGGTGCCGGTCAACACCAGGCAGAAATTGTGCGCCGCGCCTCGGTGCGTCGCACCCTGGCCATCTTCCTGCTGCTCGGCGTTCCGGTCAGCGCGCACCTCTGGGCGCCGTCGATTCTGGTGCCCTGGGCGAGCGCGGCGGCGGGTACACTGCTTCTGGTCTGGAGCGTGATGCTCGTCATCCGCGACTGGTTTGGCGCACACGGGCGGCGCCGCGGTTTCGCTCACTCACTGGGGGAAACGATTCATAAATCTCCCGGCCGCGGCTGGGGACGCTTCGCCGCCGGAACACGCATCCTCGGGGTGGTTTTGTTCGAAGCATTGAGAGTTGGCCCACCGCTGCTCATTATTTGGTGGGGCCTTCACCCCTAAATCAACCGATCCGCACCGAATCGGGTGTGCGCTACCTGATCGTGGTCCCGGTCGAGGAGGATCGCGCCGAGGCTATACGGCGCGTTTCCGCGCTCATCGAGTCTGCGTCCATGCACTGAGCCCTCGGAAGCGCACCCCTCGCAGCAATCTCACAGCTACTTAATTTCGCCCGCAATCACGCGGCTCTCGACCCCCCATGCGCCCGTGCAAAACGAGTGTCCGCCACGCCGGATTGCGCAAAGCGTGCAGTCTCTGCATAATTAACTCCTCTGCACAAAGAAGGTTAGTTATGTATTTCCCCGCCGCCGGTGTTCCCGAGTCCGAACTGGGACTGCGCGAACGTAAGCGCTTGGCCACCGAACGCACCATCGAACGCGCGGCCCTCGATCTCGCCCAGGAACACGGGTACGAGGGCGTCACCGTGGAGATGATCTGCGAGTCCGCCATGGTCTCCCCGCGCACGTTTTTCAACTACTTCGGATCGAAGGAGGGCGTGTTCCTCGGACACACCCCGCCCCGCCCGACCCCCGAGATGATCGACTGGTTTGTCAACGAGCGGCCCAGCACCACGCTGCTCGACCTGGTTGAGCTGTTCCGCCGGATGATGAGCACCCGCAACCGCACCGACCCTGCGGCGATGCGTGAGCGCCGGGCACTCATCCACTCCACCCCGGACCTTGCCGTGCGTGAGTTCGCGCGAATGGCCGAGGCCGAAACCGAACTCACCGCCCTGCTACAGCGGCGGCGCGACGCCGTCGGGGCCGAGGGTTCCGACGTCTTCCCCGATGAGCCCCGGGTGGTGGTGCTGCTCGCCTTCGCGATCATGCATCCGGCCATGCACCGCTGGCTCGAGGACCCCGACGGGGCACCCCAGGAAGAACTCATCGCAGACTCGCTCCAGATGATCCGACGGATCATCGACGAGCCCACACACTCCTAATTCCCCCACTCACACACGGATCAGAAACGCACCTCATGTCTATTCCCTCAGCGGCTGCCACCCCCACCAGGCGCAGCATTCTTCTCGTATTTGCGGGGCTCATGGTCACCATGCTGCTCTCCTCGCTTGACCAGACCATCTTCTCCACCGCGCTGCCCACCATCGTGGGCGAGCTCGACGGCGTGGACCACATGCTCTGGGTCACCACCGCCTACATTCTGGCGTCCACCATCATGCTGCCGGTCTACGGCAAGCTCGGTGACCTGATCGGCCGTAAGGGCCTGTTCATCGGTGCGATCGCACTGTTCATCGCCGGTTCCATCGTCGGTGGTCTCGCCCCCGACATGACCTGGCTGATCACCGGTCGCGCGATCCAGGGCCTCGGTGGTGGTGGTCTGATGATCCTCTCCCAGGCGATCATCGCCGACGTGGTCCCCGCCCGCGAGCGTGGCCGCTACATGGGAATCATGGGTGGTGTGTTCGCGCTGAGCTCGGTGGCCGGACCGCTGCTGGGTGGTTGGTTCACCGAGAGCATCGGCTGGCGCTGGGCCTTCTGGATGAACATTCCGCTGGGTATCCTGGCGATCGCCTCGGCCGTCGCGTTCCTGCGTCTGCCCAAGCACACCGGCGCCCGCCCGAAGCTCGATGTGGCCGGCATGCTGTTTATCGCCCTGGCCTCGACCTGCCTCGTGCTGGTCACCACCTGGGGTGGCACCACCTATGACTGGAACTCCCCGGTCATCATCAGCCTGATCATCGGTGCCGTCGTCACCGCAGTCGCCTTCGTGATGGTCGAGCGCCGCGCCGCCGAGCCGATCATGCCGCTGCACCTGTTCCGCGACCGCAACTTCAACCTCTCCACAGGCGCGGGTCTGATCATCGGTATCGCCATGTTCGGTGCGATGGCCTACCTGCCGACCTACCTGCAGATGGTCACCGGAGCCGACGCCACCCAGGCCGGCTTCCTGATGATCCCGATGATGGCCGCCCTGCTGATCTCCTCGATCGGTTCGGGCCAGATCGTCAGCCGCACCGGCAAGTACAAGATGTTCCCGATCATCGGTACCGCACTGGTTGCACTCTCGCTCGTGCTGCTGTCCACGATGACCGCCGGTATGCAGGTGTGGATCATCTGCGCCTACCTGGCCATCATGGGTCTGGGCCTCGGCCTGAACATGCAGATCCTGGTGCTGATCGTGCAGAACTCGTTCCCGCTGGCTCAGGTGGGTACCGCGACCGCCGCGAACAACTACTTCCGTCAGATCGGTGCCTCGATCGGTTCCGCCGTCGTGGGTAGCCTCTTCGTGGCCCGCCTGCGCGACCTCTTCGCCGAGCGGATGCCGCAGCAGCCCGGCGGCGGGAGTGCCGGCGGCGACAGCAACTCGCTGACCCCGGCCGTGGTCAAGGCCCTCCCCAAGGAGGTGCGCGACATCATCATCGGCGCGTACAACGACGCACTGACCCCGGTGTTCCTGTACATGGTTCCGCTGGTGATCCTCGGCATCGTGCTGCTGCTCTTCATCAAGGAAAAGCCGCTGGCCACCTCGCTTGAGCGTGCCAAGCAGGGGCCCGACTCCGCCCCCGCCACCGGTTCCATCTCGGTGGATTCGGTCACCGTGGCCGCCGGTTCCGTGGTGGGTGCCGACACCGGTTCGATCCCCGTGATCGCCCCGGACAAGCCCAACGGCCCCGGACCGCAGGGCGCGCAGCGCTAACCCGCCCGCACCATAAAACCCCGGGCCGATCGTTCACCGATCGGCCCGGGGTTTTTCGATGCGGCTAGGCGCGCGGGGGCAGCGCGCGGATAACCTCAAGCTGGCCGGTCAGGGTGACCGGGCCGAGGCCGTGCGGAACCAGGACGGTCATGCCGCGGCGCAGCTCCAGCGAACCGGCAGCGCTCTCCAGCGAGCCGGTGCCATCCACGATCACCAGGATCGAGAACGAAGCTTCAAGCTCTCGGGAACCAGCCACGGTGAAGCGTTCGGCCCCGAAGAACTCGTCGGCGACCGCCGGGAACAGCGAGCTTCCACCGCCGGCCAGCGCGCGGGTACTCTTGAGCACCGCGAGCTGTTCGGTATCCCAGGCGCGACGATCCAGTCCACCGATGGCCGTGTCGAGGTCCAGTCCGAGCAGGGCGTCCGCCGGGCCGAGGCCCCGGAAGCCCTCATATTCGAGCAGGATCGAGAGGTCGCTGGGCTGCTGCAACTCCACCAGGGTGATGCCCGCGCTGATGCCGTGGGCAAGGCCCGCCGGAACCAGCAGGGTGTCGCCCACCGCGAGCGGAATGCGGTTCATCGCGCCGAGCATGCTCTCCACGTCCTGAGCCTGAGCCCAGTGCGCGGCCTCGGCCTCGGACACCTCTCGGTTGAACCCGAGGTGCGCATGGCCCTCCACGCCGTCGGCCACACCGATGATCGCCCACGCCTCGGTCTTGCCCAGCGGTGTGTGCAGCTGGGTCTGAGCAAAGGCATTGTCCGGGTGATAGTGGACAAAGAGTCGCTCGGCGGTATCCAGCAGCTTGACCAGCAGCATCGTGCGCGCACCGAAGCGACGCACGTGATCCTCGCCGAGGAACCCGATCGGGTCCGCGATGACCGCGTCACGCAGCAGCGAACCGTCATCGAGCCGCGAGAGTCCGATCCCGCCGCCCGCGTGGACCTCGGTGACCGAGGCCACAAAGTCCTCGGGGGTGAACTCACTCGCCGGAGCCTCCGTCCCACGGAAGGCGGCGATGCCGGCCCCTCCGCGGTACGGACGCTCGTCGGGCTGATGCGCGCCAAACACGATGGGTGAGTACACCCGGGGCGCAACAAGTACCTGTGACATCTCGGGTCGCCTAGTTGAAGCGGACGATGGCGTAGGCGTTGAACACCGGCAGGGTCACGGAGGCGACTCCGTCGGTGACGGTGACCGGGAGGGTCACCGGCTCGGCTCCGGGCTCGAAGAACACGGCCGAGGTGAAGGACTCCTCGGTGCGCAGACCCACGGTGAAGTCCGGGCGGGAGACGATCAGATCGCTCTCGTCCACGTAGTCGAAGTTCACCAGGTGCAGCGCGGTTCCGCCGTCGGCGAGAACGTGCACGCTCGCGGCGGCCTTCTCACCCAGGTCGCCGAGGACCTCCTGCGGGGTCTCGGCGGCGATCTTCTCGAAGCCGTCGACGATCACCGTTCCGGCGTGCTCCAGCACCTCGGCGGCGACCTCGGGGGCCAGCTCGGTGGCGTAGGCACCGTTGACAACCACGCGGCCACCGGCGTTGAGGAAGTTCACCAGCAGCGCGTGCTGCCCGGCGGAGATGTTCCAGGCATCGGGCACCACCACGGTCGAGTAGGTGGCGAGCTGAGCGTCGGTCACATCGGTGGCACGCAGCTCCTCATCCGGCAGCACGATGGTGTCAAAGACCCGGGCGCTGCGGCTGAGGTGCTCAACCGTCTGCCAGTAGGACGCGGGGCGGGCGTCGCGGGCCTTGACCGGCTCGAACCAGCGACCGTCATCGCTGAACTGGTCGGAGTCGATGGTGTCGCGGGCGATCGAGGCCACCGAGTAGATGACCGCGGTCTGGTGCTTGGAGACGTTCGAGGTGACCTCGTCAATCGAGACCAGGAACTGGCCGACCTCCACCGCGAGCTCCTTGGGTACCCAGTAGGAGTCCTTGACCTCGGTGCCGAGCCAGGAGCCGTAGGGCAGGGACATGTTGGCCCCCATTGCGCTGGCCTCGTAGATCGAGAGGCGGAAGAGGTCCCGCCCCTTGCCCAGCTGAATCTGCCGCAGCAGATCCTCGGTCACGCCACCGTAGGGGTTCTCGACCGCGACGAGCGGCTTGCCCCGGCTGAGGCCCACGCCGTGACGGTAGTACCAGGGCTGCTGGTAGCGGGTCTCGCGCATCTCGGTGACCAGCACATCCACATGGTCCACCATCGCGTCATAGTAGGGGGCGCAGTCGTAGAAGTTTCCGGCCACACGCACGGTCTTGCCCACCTCGGCGGCATATTCCTTGACGTAGCTGGCCATCTCGCGGAAGGTCTTGGCGATCTCGAACTGCTGGAAGCGACTGTAGTGCTCGTACAGCGGCAGCGCCTGCGGCGCGGTGCCGGCCTTGAAACCCTGGGCCAGCAGCCACTCGCGGTAGTCGAAGGTGTCTAGGTCGACCCCGGCGAGCTCCTCGGGGGTCTCGGGGAGGGTCTTAATGTAGGCGCGCAGGCCCTTAACGCAGTCCTTGCAGAAGCAGCCGCCGTAGCGCAGCGCGAGCAGCGGCACGTCGGTCTCGTCCAGCTGAATTCCGGGCGCACCGGCGTCGATCTGAATGCGGATGACGGCCTTCAGGTATTCGCGCCAGACCGGGTTGTTGCGGTCGGCGAGGTAGCAGACCTGCTTCTTATCGTCGATCTCGACCCAGTGGGCGCGCAGCGGGTTCCCCTCGAGGTCACGGGAGACGACCTCCTCCCAGAGGTCCACCACCTGCTCGCCGTCAGAGTTCACCAGTCCCTCGGGGAAGTAGTGACGGAACGGCTTCCACGAGGAGGGGCCGGTGTCGGTGGAGAATTCACGCAGGCCGATGGTCGACTCGGGCGCAACACCGCGCACCTTGTTCTGAGCGAGGACCTCTCCGTCCACCACCTCGGCCGGGAACTCCCACGCCTGAGCCTCAAAAATAATGCCGAACAGGTCGATATTGCGATCCTTGGCGTGGGCGACAAATTCGGAGTCGTTCACATACCCGTGCTGACGGAACCGCGCGGGGATGTGCCCGAAGGCCTCCTCCTCGAGGTAGGGCAGGCTGATCGATCCACCACCGAGGCCGGCCCACACGAGCATCGTGCCACCCATCTCGGCAATGTCATCGACCATGGTGAGCCGCCGCGGGGGCATGCTCGGGTGTGTGCAGTACTCGTTCGGATACCATCCGTCGAAGTAAATACCGCGTTCCATAATCAGGCTCTTTCTCCCACGTCAGCGGGGGCTATCAATTTCTTGGGGGAGCACCCGCCCGCCGGCCCGGCTATGCCGGTGCGGACGAGTGCAACGGCCGTGCGCTGCGACGCAGCACCATCTCGGTTTTGACCGTTTGCGGTTGCACCTTCTCGCCATCGGCGGCGAGAACCATGCGGGTTGCGGACTGTCCCATCTGCCAGGCGGGCTGTGCCACCACGGTGATTGGGGGTTCCACAAGATTGGCCCAGGGGACATCGTCAAACATCACCAGGGAAATATCGTCGGGGACGCTCAACCCACGATCACGGATCGCGGTGAGGGCGGCCTCCCCGAGCACGTTATTGGTGGCCACCAGGGCGGTGGGCGGCACCGGGTTTTCCAGCAGGCGCAGGGCGCTGGCGTACGCGGTGTCACGGGTGAACCGGGTGCGAACCACCAGATCCTCCTTGACCGCTACGCCCACGTCGAGGTGCGCCTGACGGTAGCCGGCCTCGCGCTGACCACCACTGGTCAGCTCCGAGGGTCCACCGAGGTAGCCGATTCGACTGTGCCCGAGGGCCAGCAGGTATTCGGTCAGCCGGCGGGCACCGGCCTCGTTATCCACGACGATCGAGGGGATATCCAGATCCGGCAGTTCCCGGTCGGCAAACACGATGTTGATGCCGAGGTCGCGGGCGCTGCGCCACGAGTCTAGGTTGTGCCCGGTGGGGAACGCGATAATGCCATCCACCCGCTGTTCCACCAGCAGGTCGATATATTCGCGTTCCGTTTCGGGATCCTCGCCACTCGCACAGAGGATCACGTGCCGACCCTGCTCCTTGGCGCTGGCCAGCACCCCCTGGGCAAACTCGCCGTAGAAGTTGTTGGAGATGTCGGTCACGATCAGACCGATGTTGTTGGTGGTACGCCGCTTGAGATCCCGGCCGAGCGCGCTCGGTCGGAAGTTCAACTCACGGGCCGCCGCCTCGATCTTTTCGCGGGTGGCCGGGGCCACGCTGCCGACATTGGAGAACACCCGGGATACGGTGCCCAGGCCCACGCCTGCCGCCACGGCGACATCACGCATCGTGGTCTGTTTGCCACCGTTTTCCCGGCGTCCACCGGTTGCATTACTCATTACTCTGCCCTCTTCCCAGGATCCTGACCACGCGAAAACGCGGCAGGAATCAGCGACCCACTCGCGGGGATGCGAAGCGGGCGTGGTTCCTGGATACCAGATGCTTCCCGGGTACGGGCCAGAGGCGGTACCGGTGCGTCACCGATCGATACGATCATGAGCCCTGGCCTCCTCTCCGAGATCTGAGCTGGAATTGTTGGATACGTTTCCAATCAGGAGCCTAAGCCTGGTTTGTTTTGATTGTCAATTCCGAGTTTCCTGGGAATTTCCGCGTATTTGCGGGGATTATGCGAATTTCAACTCGGAGTTGACAGAAAAAATATTGTGGGTGACACTGGAACCGATTCCATTTCACCTAGATCTCGGGTGGCTCCCCCGGCCGCCTCGATTGGCCGCACAGTCGCGGCCGGAAGGGTTCCCCTCATGAACTCGTCACTCCCCACCGAAATGCGAGCGAGCGTGCTGCACGCCGCCGGCGATGTGCGCTTGGAAACCCGCGCCCTGCCCGCGGTAGAGCCCGGTCAGGTCCTCGTCAAAATCGCCGCCGTGGGCGTCTGCGGATCCGACGTCCACTACTTCCACGAGGGCCGCATCGGCTCCTTCATCGTGGATGCCCCGATGATCCTCGGCCACGAATCGGCCGGAACCATCGTCGCCGTGGGTACCGGCGTTCCCGCCGACCGCATCGGCGAGCGCGTCTCGATCGAACCCCAGCGTGCCTGCCGTCGCTGCGAGCAGTGCAAGCGCGGCCGCTACAACCTGTGTCCGGACATGGAGTTCTACGCGACCCCACCGATCGACGGTGCCTTCGCCGAGTACGCCGTGATCGAGGCCGACTACGCCTTCGCGATTCCCGACACCATGAGCTTCGAGGCCGCCGCGCTGTGCGAACCCCTCTCGGTGGGCATCTGGTCCAACCAGAAGGCGGGCGTGGGACCGGGTTCCGCTGTCCTGATCGCCGGTGCCGGCCCAATCGGCATTATCATCGCCCAGGTGGCCCGCGCCTTTGGTGCGACCTCGATCATCGTGAGCGACCCGGTGGCCGAGCGCCGCGAGGTGGCCCTGCGATTTGGAGCGACCGAGGTCATCGACCCGATCGCCCAGGATATTGCGACCCTGAATCTCGGTGTGGATGCCTTCATCGACGCCTCGGGGGCCGAGCCCGCCATCCGCGCCGGAATCTTCGCCGTCGCCCCCGCCGGATCGGTGGTCCTGGTCGGGATGGGCGCGGATGATCAGCGTCTGCCGGTCTCGCGCATCCAGAACCTTGAGCTGAACGTTACCGGCGTCTTCCGCTACGCCAACACCTGGCCGCTGGCCATCGAGCTGGTCTCGACCGGCGCGGTGGACCTCGACGATCTGGTGACCTCGCGCTTTGACCTCGACGGCGTGACCGACGCGCTGGCCGCCGCGACCCACCCCGATACCCTGAAGGTCATCGTGGCTCCGGGAGCCGGCACCCGATGAGCACCCTGGTTGCCGGAGTCGACTCATCCACCCAGAGCTGCAAGGTCGTGATTCGCGACCTGGAAACCGGCGCGCTGATCCGTTCCGGACGCGCGGATCACCCCGCGGGGACCGAGGTGGACCCGGCCCGCTGGTGGGACGCACTGTGCCTGGCAATTGCCGATGCCGGCGGGCTCGCCGATGTGGCTGCGCTCTCGGTGGGCGGACAGCAGCACGGGCTGGTTGCCCTGGATGCCGAGGGTCGCGTGATTCGCGACGCCCTGCTCTGGAACGACACCCGTAGCGCCCAGGCAGCGCTGGATCTGATTGCGGAGATCGGGGCTGAGGCCTACGCCGAGCGCACCGGGATCCTTCCGGTTGCCTCGATTACCGCAACCAAGCTGCGCTGGCTCCGTGACCACGAGCCCGAAAACGCCGCCCGCGTTGCCGCGGTGGCGCTCCCCCACGACTGGCTGACCTGGCGCCTGGCCGGATTCGGACCCGAGGGCGAGAGCCCGCGGGGACCCGACCTGAACGCACTGCGCACCGACCGCTCCGATGCCAGCGGCACCGGCTACTGGTCGGCCACCACCGAGAGCTACGACCGGGACCTGTTGATCGCCGCCCTCGGCCACGACGCGATCCTGCCGGTTGTGCTGGGCCCGGGCGAATCCGCGGGCAGCACCGCCGCACACGCCGACGAGATCCCCGCGGGGATTGTGCTCGGACCGGGTGCCGGTGACAACGCGGCCGCGGCGCTGGGCCTCGGCCTGGAACCTGGGGACGTCGCTATTTCGCTGGGCACCAGCGGCACCGTCTTTGCCCACACCTCGGCCGGAACCGCCGATGCCACCGGCATCGTGGCGGGGTTTGCCGACGCGACCGGTGGGCACCTCCCGCTGGTCTGCACGCTGAACGCCGCCCGGGTCCTCGATGTGACGGCCCGCCTACTCGGGGTCGATCACGCCGAGCTCTCCCGCCTGGCACTGGCCGCCCCGGCCGGTGCCGACGGACTCACCCTGGTGCCCTATTTTGAAGGCGAGCGCACGCCGAACCGCCCCGATGCCACCGCGACCCTTTCGGGGATGACACTGGGATCCACGACCCGTGAGGGCCTCGCCCGTGCGGCGGTCGAGGGCATGCTCGGTGCCCTGGCCGACGGCTTTGACGCTCTGGTCGAGCGCTCGAGGATCACCCCGACCCGGGTCTTGCTGATCGGCGGTGCCGCGCAGAGCGAGGCCGTCCAGCGCATTGCAGCGTCAATCTTTACCGCCCCCGTGCTGATCCCCGAGCCCGGCGAATATGTGGCCGCCGGTGCCACCGTACAGGCGGCCTGGGCCCTCACCGGCTCGCGCCCCACCTGGCCCGCTGCCCCCGCCGCTCGGGTGAATGGCGAAGCCCTTCCAGAATTGCGCACGCAGTATGCGCGTGCCGCACGGCGTTACACCGAGAAAAAGGAGGAGTAGCCCCCACAACGCCTGTTCCACCCCGTTCCATCGATCGGCTGCAAAAATTGCGCGAACATTGCGCTAAAGTACGAGAAATTTGCAGGTAATGAGCGCATTCTGGGTTTGACAGAATGCCATCAATCGGATTAGTCTTTCGATTGGAAACGTATCCAACTTTTTGTTCCACAGCTCGACACACAATGAGGTGACCGACGAATGTCGGACCGCTCCCCCACCACAAGTGGCCGGTCCCACACTCCGAGCAACCCTCACGGTGCCAGCCCGAAACCGACCGACTGAGTCGTCGTCTCGATCCCGGGCAAGCGAACCCCCTTCGCTCCCCGCCGGCGCAACGTTGCACCGTACCGGCACACCCCCTTCCTTTTCCCCCAAGGAGATTCTCGTGAAGAATTCCGCCCCCACCCGTACCTCGCCTCGAAAGCGCGCAGTGCTGCGCGCCTCGGTGCTCGGCCTCGTCGCGGCGCTCAGCGTCGGCCTGGCAGCCTGCAGCACCGGGCCCTCCAGCTCCTCCGGCCTCAGCGCCTGGAGTACCACCGCCGACCGGCCCTATGTCGAGCCGTCGATCAAGGACTGGAACTCCGCTCACCCGGATGACCAGATCAAGGACAACTACTTCGGAACCAACGACTTCAAGGACAAGATCCGCACCGCGGTCTCTTCCGACCAGGCCCCGACCCTCGTCTACAACTGGGGCGGCGGCACGCTCAAGTCCTATGTCAAGGCCGGGCTGGTGCGCGATCTGACCTCGGATCTCACCAGCAAGACCGACTGGACCCAGAAGATCGTTCCCTCCGTCGCCCAGGCCGGCGTCGTGGACGGCAAGACCTACGCGGTGCCAATGAGCGCAACCGCCCCGGTGGTCCTGTACTTCAACAAGGACGTCCTGAAGAAGGCGGGCGTCGAAGCCCCGCAGACCTGGGACGAACTGATCGCCTCGATCCCCAAGTTCAAGGCCGCCGGTGTGGCCCCGATCTCCCTCGGTGGTGGCAGCAAGTGGCCGTACCTGATGTGGATCGAATACCTGGTTGACCGCATCGGCGGTCCCGAAGTCTTCCAGAACATCGTGGACAACAAGCCCGATGCCTGGTCCGACCCCGCCGTGATCAAGGCCGGCGAGATGATCCGTCAGCTCGTAGACGCCGGCGGATTCGCCGACGGCTACGCCTCGGTCTCCGCCGACACCAACGCCGACCTGGCGCTCATGGTCACCGGCCGCGCCGGCATGCTGCTGCAGGGTTCCTGGGCCTACTCGGGCATCAAGGACATCGACCCCAAGTTCGAGTCCGACGGCAAGCTCGGCTACACCGCCTTCCCCGCGGTGGATGGCGGCAAGGGCGACCCCAAGTCGCTCGCCGGTAACCCCTCGGTGTACTGGTCGATCTCGGCCAAGGCCACCGATGCCCAGGCCAAGAAGGCCCTGGACTACATCACCTCGGACGTGTGGAACGACAGCTACGTCAAGACCATGACCGACGCCGGCAACATCCCCCCGCTGACCGACGCCGCCACCAAGGTGAAGGGCGACTTCGCCACCACCCTGAGTGGCATGGTCTCCGAGGCTCCGAGCTTCCAGCAGTCCTGGGACCTCGCACTGTCCCCGGCAGCCTCGGCAGCACTGTGGACCCAGCTGGACCTGCTCTTTGGCGGCACCAGCACCCCGAAGCAGTTCTCCGACAACATGAACAAGACCCTCGGCAAGTAGTAGAACTATGACAAAAACACGGAACGGTGGGGCCGGCGTCGAAAACGCCTCCGCCCCGAGCACCTGGCTGGTAGCCCCGGCCCTGATCCTCTTCCTCGTCTTCGCGATCATTCCCCTCGCGGTGGCACTCGGACTGAGCTTTACGAGTTGGGATGGCCTCACCGCTCCGGTGTTCAACGGCGTGGCTAACTGGATTCGCAAGCTTGGCGATCCGGTGACCTATAACGCGCTGTGGCTCAGCTTCCAGGTGATCATCTTCTCCTGGATCGTACAGACCCCGATCAGCCTGCTGATCGGCGTGTTCACCGCCGGCAAGCAGCGCTACCGCGCGGTGCTCTCGGCGCTGTACTTCCTGCCGCTGATCCTCTCCTCCGCCGCGATCGCCATCGCGTTCAAGGCACTGCTGGATCCCAACTACGGCCTCGGCCAGTCACTGGGTATCCCGCTGCTGTCCCAGGACTGGCTGGGTAACCCGCACCTGGTGCTGTACGTGGTGATCTTTGTGATCGCCTGGCAGTTCATCCCCTTCCACTCGCTGCTGTACCAGGCCGGTGCCCGCCAGATTCAGCCGTCACTTTATGAGGCGGCTCAGCTGGATGGTGCGGGACGGGTGCGTCAGTTCTTCAGCATCACTGTCCCGCAGCTCAAGAACACCATCGTGACCTCCTCGACCCTGATGGTGGTGGGTTCGCTCACCTACTTCGACATCGTCTACGTGCTCACGCAGGGTGGACCGGGATACGCGACCCGGCTGCTGCCGCTCGACATGTACCTGACCGGGTTCACCGCGAGCGACCTCGGTGGGGCCAGCGTGCTGGCGGTTCTGCTGGTGGTCATCGGACTGCTGCTTGCCCTCGCACTCACCAAGTTCTCCGGCTTCAACCGGATGAACAGCCAGCAGGAAGGGGCGTAAGCACATGTCCACCCACACCCCCACACGCCCTCGGACCCGCACGGCCGCGCCGCAGCCAGCCCCCAGCCCGAAGCGTCGCAGCCACCAGCGTCGGAACTACATCGGCGGACTGGCCGGTTGGATCTGGCTGGCCATCATCATCGTCCCGGTGTACTACATCCTGATCACCAGCATCACCGCTCAGGGCCAGTACTACACCCGCAACCCGCTGCTGCCCCCAACCGATCCGACCTTCGAGGCGTTCGGCCTGGTGGTGGGCTCGGGCTTCGGCCGCTACTTCGTGAACAGCATCATCGTGACCCTGACCACCGTCGTGATCACCGTCGCGGTGAGCCTGCTGGCCGCCTACGTCATCGTGCGCTCGCGCAAAAAGTTTGTGAAGGCCACCTACTCGCTGTTCCTGCTGGGCCTGGCGATTCCGCTGCAGGCCACGATCATCCCGCTGTTTTTCATGCTGGGACGGGTCGGCCTGTACGACACCCTGGCCGGCATCATCCTGCCCTCGATCGCATTTGCGATTCCGGTGACGGTGCTGATCCTGGTGAACTTCATCCGCGATATCCCCGGCGAGCTGTTTGAGTCGATGCGGATGGACGGGGCGACTCACGGCACGATTCTGCGCCAGCTGGTGCTGCCGCTGGCTCGCCCGGCCATCGCCTCGGTCCTGATCTACGATGCGCTGAACGTGTGGAACGGATTCCTGCTGCCGCTGGTGCTGACTCAGAGCGAGGAGAACCGGGTGCTGCCGCTGGCGCTGTGGAACTTCCAGGGTCAGTTCAGTGTCAACGTGCCGGCCACTCTGGCGGCCGTGGTTCTCTCGGCCCTGCCCATTCTGGTGCTCTACCTGGTGGCTCGTCGCCAGTTGGTGAGCGGTCTGACCGCGGGTGCCGGTAAGTAGCATCGCCCTCCCCGGGAAGCGGGACGGAGCCTCACGGGTTCCGTCCCGCTTTTTGTGTCTCTCCCGAGATTTTCGGCCGCGTGCGCCAGGATGGGGAGTGATCGGGCCGCTCACCGTCTTGGCCCTCCACGAACACGGGAGTTCAGGGATTTGACCACCGCACACACCTATGGCGTTCCGGCCGAACAGATTCGCCGGTTTACCGGCCGGGCCGAGCAGCTGGCCCGCATCGATTCGTTTGTGGAGGCCAACGGTCCCGGGGCCGGATCGCGGCGGATTCAGCTGGACACCGGCGGCGGGTTGAGCGTGGACCTGCACCCCGATCGCGCGCTGGATGTGGGCCGGGTGAGCTTTGCCGGGGTTCCGGTGGCCTGGCTCTCCCCCACCGGCATCGGATCCCCCGCCGCCTATGACGGACAGGGTGAGAACTTCCTGCGCACCTTCGGCGGCGGGCTGCTGGCCACCTGCGGGATGGACACGTTTGGTCCGCCCAGCACCGATCAGGGCCGCGACTTCGGCACCCACGGACGTTTTGGCGCGACCCCGGCCACCCTGGAAACGGTGCGGGTGCGCGGTGGCAAACTCACGGTGATCGGGACCATGCGTCAGGCCACCGTGTTCGGAGAGAACATCGAGGTGCGGCGGAAGATCACCGCTCGGGTGGGCGGCTGCACGCTGCGGATCACCGATCAGGTGACCAACCTCGGCGACACCGATCAGCCGCATATGGTGCTGTATCACGCGAACTTCGGTTGGCCGCTGCTCAGTTCCGAAAGCACCCTGGACATTGCCGCCGATGAGCGGATCGGGATCGACGAGCACGCGCGTGCCGAGATGGATATCTGGAACCAGTTCCACGCGCCGGTGGCCGATATCCCCGAGCGCGTCTACCGGCACGTGCCGCCCGCCGCCGAGGCGAGCGGTTGGAGCCGCGCCCGCCTGACCAACCCCAACATCGGCATCAGCGCCGAGATCCGCTTTGACCGCGCCACCCTGGGCAACCTCTACCAGTGGAAGATGCTCGGCGAGGGCACCTACGTGCTGGGCCTCGAACCCTCCAACTGCGCAACCATCACCGGCCGCGCCGCGGCCCGCGCGGCTGGCACCCTGCCGATCCTGAAGCCCGGCGAAACGGTGCGCCACCGCATCGAGTTCGCCTTCGCACGCGAGGGCTCGGCGGAGGTCTAGTCTCTCGTATCTAAGACTCAAGAGTAGTCAAGTTGGTCGCCTCTCACATGTCGACGAACGCCAACTCGCATAGTGACGACGCGACTGCGATGTCTCTCCTGAGCGAATCAGGTTCCGTGTTCGCGGATGTGACATTCAACCGGGCTTGTGGCCTCATTCATATGGCGGAAATCCTGCATCCCCAGTAGCATCAGTTTTGGCCCCCATTTGCGGGCCGTTTTACCCGGGGGGGGCAATGGGAAAGTTTCAGGTAAGCCCGGACGAGCTCCGACAGGCGTCCAACAGAATCCGTGCGGCGCAGAAGCACCTTGGCACGCATACAGTTGAATCTACGCCGGAGGCGGGCCATGCAGCGGTGGTCTCCGCTGCCAACAGTTTCTCGGCACAGTGGACCAGTGGCACGTCACATCTGGTTAGGGACATCGAAGAAATTGCCGATCGCCTTGATAAGACGGCGACTATTTACGAGTCCGGAGACAGCGCGGCAAAAAACAGCGTAGAGCGCTCTGAGTCTGGCACCGGCGCGGGCCATTGAGCGATCTCGCCCATACTAAAGACCCCAATCGTCTTGTTCCCGGCGATATCAGCGGTGTTCGACGAACCGCATCCGATTGGCGCAATCACGGTACAAATCTCGACGGAGTATCTACCGCGCTGAGCGCAGTAGCCCTACCCGAATCGTGGACCGGTGATGCAGCAGATGCGTTTAATGAAAAATTCTCGCCCCTTGCCAAACAATTCGCCGATGCTTCACACGCGGTTACGTCAGCCGCCAACGCACTTGATCGCTATGGCGATGTCCTTGACTGGGCAAGAGACCAGGCTCAAACGGCAATCGACCTGTGGGCGCAGGCCCAACAGGCAACGCTCAGCGCGCAAGCCGCCTATGAGCGGGACTCGCTCGCGATGCAAAAAGAGCACGATCAATTCTTTCTTAAGCAAGGCGTCACACCGTTCGGATCTCCTCCGCTACGAGCATTCGTAGATCCGGGTGATGCGCTTCGGGCGGAGGCCAATGAAACACTCGCTGCGGCGCGAAACTATCGTGAAGCCGTCGGCTATGACGTGGCAGACGTCATCAACAGCGCTAGCGACGCCGCGCCATCCGATCCGAACGGGTGGGCGGTAGCGGGCGCTGCCCTTGCCCTCGCGTTCCAAGTCGGATTCGGAGATGCCGTCGATTTTGCTCTAGACGCGGCCGTAAACACTGGCAACACGCTTGCCTCACTCGGAAACGCAATCATCAATCATCCGGAGTATCTGCTTGAGGTGCTCGGTGGACTTAGTCTGCTTTACGCGGGCGTGGGCGGTGAGGTAGGGGGCGTTGCGCTGGATGCGACCGGTGTCGGAGCGGTTGCCGGAGTGCCCATCAACATCGCCTCGGCTGGTGCCATCGCGGCGGGAGCCGGCATTGCCAGTGCCGGAACCATCCAACTCGCCACTGAAGCAGCCGGAAATAGCCGCGTTCAACCCTTCAACCGTTGGAGTGAACGTGATTCTCTGGGTAGATTTGCAGAAAAAAATGGCGGATCACGTGGTGATTCCTATCACAAAGAGCAAAAAGCACTCGACGAGCTTGAAGAAGAGCTAGGAGTGACAATCGAACGAACCCAAGTCAGATCGACGGTGGAAGGCGCAGATCATTACCGGCTCTTCGACGGTCTCTACCGCAACTCGGATGGAACATATACCGCTATCGAAGTGAAAACTGCGAGCGCCACCAAGACCCCAAATCAACGTGTTTTTGATGATCTTATTAGCCGTGATAACCCTGGATCTGCGCGAATCAATGGAGAACAGGTTAAAATTGTCAAGGTGATTCTAAAGGAGACTGACTGATGACATTGGAATCTCATGTCGTGACAACAAACGGCGCTACGCGCATGTTTTTGTTTGATGATGTGCGACCGTATCGAGACCAGATTGGCCGTGTGCTGGGGCTGCTCGACGGCGACAAACGCTGGGCATATTCCCTCTGGAGAGCGCCCAAAGGTCTCAACATTGATGAGATCGATCGCGACCAATACCCGCAGGCCTACCTTCAGAGCGCAGGAACGGCACAGGCAATGACCATCGAAGTTCGTTACATCGAAGCAGACGGAATTGCTCGCCAATACGTGGTCGGGAGAGCGCCCGGTGACTATGCAATCGAGCCCAGCGTTAGGATGCCCTATAACAATGGATCGCGTCACCTTGACCTCTACCCGAATGAGGTATTCACCAGCGAAGAGGCTACGGAAATCTATTACCAGTATTTCCTGACCGATCGAGTCCCAGACCAGTACCTTCTCCGTCTCATCAACCAGTGGGAATAGTGAATAGATGACCGATATGATCCGTGCGGACCAGGCTGCCGGCGAAGCCCTCATTCGTGAACTCAAGCGGGCGACGGACGCTATCCGCGAAGAACTCAATACGCTCGAAAAAGAGGTTCGAGTTCTTCAATCCGGCTGGAACGGGCAAGCGCGTTTAGCGTTCGATGATGCTCATCGAGAGTGGGCCACACGCGTGAGCGGCATGTACTCGTCCTTAGAGTCGGCGACCGTGACCGCAGCGGAGGCCCAGGCGCACCTGCACAGCGCCCATGATGCGGCAACAAAAATCTGGCGCTAGGGCTCGTTCCTCAGCTGTGCGAATCTACCACTCGGAGTTCAGGAAGCTACAGAGGCTTCTAACGTCTGAGCTTCTCAGGGGTTCAGGCGCTCGCGCAGGGCGTCGAGGGTCGGCTCGAACCACACCTGGGTGCCGCGGTTGGACTCCCAGACGAAGTCGCGTAGCGGCGCGCTGGCGGCGGTCTCGGCATCGATGTTGCCGATGATCGCGACCGGGGTGCGGTAGTTCACCAGCTTTTGCAAGAACTCCCCGGCCACCCCGGAAGCCAGCCGGAAAAACTCGGGATCGAGGCGTTCGCACGGGACCGCGACCAGGGTCACGCTCTGTCCCCAGAGCGAGCCGATCAGTTCGGCCATGCCGTCCGGGGTTGTCACATACTCTCCGGTTTCGGGCAGCACCATCACGCGGTGCTCGGCGATCTCCTCGATGCTCATGTGCTCAGGACTCATGTGCCCAGGCTAACGAACCCGCGCGGCCGAAAACTAGCCGATCGGGTAGGCCACGTAGGCAAACCGGGTCGAGTCCGGCGACCAGCCGTTGACGTTGGTGGTGCCCTGCCCACCAAACAGGCGGGCGACCGTGCGTGCCTCGGTTGCGTCCGGGGTGCCCAAGCGCAGCTCCACCTCGAGGTTTTCCGGGTGACCCAGCGTCCCCGCGGGATACGACAGCCACAGCAGGTGCTCCCCGTTCGGCGAGGGGTGCGGGAACCAGTTGACCCGCTCGTCGTTGGTGAGCTGGTGCGCCACCGGCAGGACAAACTCCCGCCCGGATCCATCGGCCAGGCTCGCCACGGTGTCCGCCGGGAGCTCTCCCACCAGCCGAGGCAGCGCGCAGTCCTCCACGTGCTCGATCGCCCGCAGCAGCGGGAAGGCGGATTCACCGAGGATCTCGACAATCGAGAGCGGAGAGGTCGGATCCTTGACCTCACCCAGCGTGCCCTGCACGTCCGCAGCAGACATCCGGTGCAGCTGCGCGTGGCCGGGGGCCGATCCCTCGGGTTCGGCATTGAAGTACAGCGACCCGTCGGGTCCGAACTCGGCCCCATCCTCGGGTCGGGCGGCGGCACTGAGCGGGATCAGGGCGCCGTCGGCGATCCGCACCAGCGCCACTCGGAACCGCGCGAACTCGGGGGTATTGGGGCCGTGGGGGAAGCTCAGCCCCACGATCGAGAGCAGGGTGCCACCGGCGTTGATGCCGTGCAGGTAGTGCTTCACCAGGCCGTCATCATCCCGGGTGATCTGGGTGGGGGTGCCGCCGGCAATAGGGATCGCATAGAGGTGCCCGTTCTTCGCGGTGGCGTAGATGGTGCCACCATCCGGGGAGAGCACATGGTCGTTATTGAGGTCGCCGCGGTTGCCGGTGGGGATCGCCTCGGCGGTACCCTCGCCACTCAGCGGGACCCGGACCAGGCCGCCCTCGTGGTTGAGCACCAGGAAGGTCCCGTCCGGGTGCCAGTTCGGGGCTTCCAAAAGGTCGGTCTCCGAGGCAAAAACCAGGGAGTCGGTGCCGGTGGTCACGTCATAGACGCGCACCTCGGTGCGCTGGCCGGGCAGCAGGGTGCGCCAAATCGGGGTGGTCATCGGTTCATCTCCTCGGTAACGGGGTAGGCAACGTAGGCGAAGCGGGTCGAATCCGGAGCCCAGCTGTGCACGTTGATCGTGCCCTGCCCGCCAAACAGCGACACCACGGTGCGGGTGTGGGCGGGATCCAGCTCGGGGGTAGATAGGCGAAGCTCAACGGGCAGGTTTGCCGGGTGGCCGAGGGTTCCGGCGGGGTAGCTCAGGTACACCAGCCGGGTGCCGTCCGGAGAGATATGCGGGAACCAGTTCACGCGCTCGTCGAAGGTCAGCTGGGTGATGTCGGTCCCATCGGCGCCCATCCGGAACAGCTGCGAGTGCCCGGGGATCGTGGAGGCCCGCTCGGAGTTGAAGTACACATATGCCCCGCTCGGATCGTATTCGGATCCATCGTGCGGAGCCGCGGCCGTGGTCAGCGCGTCAATCGCGCCGGTCGCCACATCCGCGATGAGGACGTTGTAGTCCTCGATTCCCCGGGCGGGCAGGGACCCGATAAACGCGAGGGTTTGTCCATCCGGGGAGATGCCGTGCAGATAGTGCATCGGGACGCCGTCACCCGGGTGGGTCACCCGCCGCGCGGGTCCGCCGGGCAGCGGCACCTCGTAGAGGTGGCCGTCCTCGGAGGACGCATAGAGGAACCGGCCATCTGCCGAAAGCACATGGTCATTATTGGAATCGGTGAGCTCCCCGGTGTCCAGACGTTCCAGTTCGCCACCGGTGGGCGCGATCCGGTACAGCAGGCCGTCGCGGTTGAGGATTAGCCAGTCGCCGTCCACGCTCCAGTTCGGAGCTTCGATCACGGCCTCATTTTCGCGATAGACCAGCTCATCCAGGCCGGTATCCACATGGAAAACGCGCAGTTCGGCGTGCTGTCCGGGCAGGAGCTGCCGCCAGGAGGATGTGGAGGTCACGGGAGTGCTCATGCATTGACCCTACTCCGCAGAAGCCGCCCGCGCAGGAAGCCCGCGGTGGGACCGCTGAGCGAATTCCCGGCCCGGTTTTTGAGACACGCCCGATACCCCATAATGGAGGCGTGAGCGAATATGCAGAGCTGCCCGGATGGACCCACTTCTACTCCGGGAAGGTGCGCGACCTCTACCGTCCCGCGGGCCTTGCCGAAGGCGCGCCCGCGCCCGAAATCCTGGTGGTTGCCAGCGACCGGGTTAGCGCGTTTGACCACGTCCTCTCCCCCGGGATCCCGGAAAAGGGTGAGCTGCTGACGAGCCTGAGCAACTGGTGGTTCGAGCGGCTGGACTTCGTGCCCAACCACCTGCTGCCGTTGGGCGATGACCTGCCCGCGCCGGTGGCCGCCCGCGCGATGCGCGCCAAGTCGCTGGACATGTTCCCGATCGAGGCCGTGGTGCGCGGCTACCTCACCGGTTCCGGCTGGGCCGAGTATCAGGTAAGCCAGAGCGTATGCGGCATCCCGCTGCCCGCGGGTCTGCACAACGGTGATCGTCTGCCCGAACCCCTCTACACCCCGGCGTTCAAGGCGCAGCTGGGCGAGCACGATGAGAACATCACCTTTGAGCGCAGCATCGAGCTGGTGGGCACCGAGGATGCCACCGCCCTGCGCGATCTGTCCCTGGAGATTTTCCGCCGCGCCTCGGCCATCGCCGAGGAGCGCGGGGTGATCCTCGCCGACACCAAGTTTGAGTTCGGCCGCGACCCCCAAACCGGCGCGATCACCATCGCCGATGAGGTCCTGACCTCCGACTCGTCCCGCTACTGGGACGCCGACATCTACGCATCCGAGACCGATCCGGCCGCACGGATGGCGAGCTTCGATAAGCAGATCGTGCGCGACTGGCTTGCGGCCAACTGGGACAAGACCGGTACCCCACCCGAGCTGCCCCTCGACATTCGCGAGCGCACCGCCGCCCGCTACCGCGAGCTGCTGGAGCGCCTGCGCGGGGCCTAACCGTCCAGGCCGCATCACCGAGAACCCGGGATCTCCCTGCGAGATCCCGGGTTCTGTGCTGATGCCCTGTTCCAGCCGGGCCCGGATCGCTACCCTGGACCACAGGGCCGTGCGGGGGTACGGCCGGAAGGAGGGATGCGGATGCCACTGGACCCGTACTTTGAGCGTCAGCTCCGAGAAAACCGCGCCGGGACCATTACCGAGATCCGTCAGCGTGTGGTGGAGACCATCCGAGGTCTCCCGCGGCGCACCCTGACGGCGATCCGTGAGCTGCCCGCGCGCCTGCGCGAAGTCGGCACCGGTCACGGCGCTGGCCGCGGCGCGAGTCCCGGGGCGGGACTCCGCGATCCCGGGGCGGGCCCGGCGGCCGACCCTCACCACGCGAGCGCCCCGGCGGAAACGGACGAGGAGTTCGAGGACCCCTGCACCAGCGCGAATCCCGCCCCTGAAGACTCCGGGCCGGAGGCCACCGCACACTGGCGGGAGATCTCACCAACCAGCGCCCTCGACGCGTTCACCACCGCCAAGGCCCACCGGGTCCCGCGCGGCACCCCCGCCTGGGAGGAGCGTAACGCGCTGCTCTGGGATCGCAAGCTCCACGGTCGGGTCGGACTCGACGGGCCCGACCTCACCACACGCGAGTTTGTGATTCCGGTTCACGGGTTCCCCGAGGTCCGCGTGCGCCTCTACCTGCCCGATACCCCCGCGCCCGAGACCGGGTTCCCCGCCGTGCTGGCGTTTTTCGGCGGGGCCTTTCACGTGGGCGGAATCGACTACACCAGCGTGGACGCGGGATTCCGCCGCCGCACCCAGGATGCCCGCGTCGCCTACCTCGCGGTGGACTACGCTCGCGCGCCGGGCAGCCACTTTCCGACCCCGGTGGAGCAGGGATATGCGGCGCTCGACTGGCTGTTCACTCAGGCATCAGCGCTGGGCCTGGATCCGAACCGGATCGGCATCACCGGCGCCTCCTCGGGTGGGAACATCGCCGCCGCGGTGGCCCTGGCCAACCGCGAGCGTGCAGGGCACCCGTTGCGCCTGCAGCTCCTTGAGGTACCGAGTCTTGACCTCACCGGAAAACACATCGACCTGCGTCCGCTGCGCGAGATGCGGGTGCCGCGCGTGCTTGTCGCTCGGGAGTTGCGTGCGATCCGGTCGCGCTATCTGGCCCACCCCGATCAGGCCCGCACGCAGCTGGCCTCGCCGTTGCACGCCGCCGATCTCGGCGGGCTTCCGGCCGCCCACATCATCATCGCCGAGTACGACACCCTCCGCGGGGACGGTGCCGCCTACGCTCGGGCGCTGCGTCGGGCCGGAGTTTCGGCGAGCGCAATCGAATTCCAGGGCGCGACCCACGACGCGGGCATGTATACCGCCGCTGTGCCGCTCGCCGAGCACTGGCATCTGCACGCGGTCGCGATCCTGCGCACGCTGTAACCCGATTTGGCTCGCTACTCGCAGCGGCTCAGCTCACCGATCTGCCGGGCCAGGTCGTCCGTCTGATCCGTCATCAGATACTGGGGAAAGGAATTCGCCGAACGGTTGAGATAGTCGCGATCGGCACCCAGATACTTCACCGCATACGAGTTGGTGACGCCCTCGTTGAGCTCGCCGGTGATCACCGGCGAGGACGTTCCACAGATCTGACCGATCACGTGGTGGGCGATCTCGTGCCGGATGGTGTCGAGGAAGGTCGGCTCGGTGAGGTTGGCCGGATAGCCACCAAACCCCGGATTCACGTAGATCCGATCCGGGGTTGCCCGGCAGTACGAGGCCACCACGTGGGTGATGTCGGTGCCCGGCGCGCTCACACAGTTGGCATAGATCGAGTCGTAGTTGAAGTCCAGTAGCAGGCCAAATTCGGCGGCCAGATCGGCGGCCGACTGCGCGTACGACCCCTGGTCATCGCGTTGGGCGGGGCGCTCCCGGACGGCCTTCTCGGCCGCCGCGCGGTCCTCGGTCATCTTGGTGGCCGAACCGTCGGACTCGTACACCGAACCGTCGGCGTTGGTCACCCTGATCGTGACACCGAGGTCTTCCCCGGCCAGGAACTTTCGCTCCACCTCGGTGAGTTCGTCATCCTTGATCCGGATTTCGGCGTCCAGCTCGTACTGGTTGGTGCTCGCCTTACTCAGCACCGGGTCGGTCATGAAGCGCAGCGCGGCCTTCTTATCCGCGAGGATCGTCAGGAAGTCACGCACATAGCCGAGCCCGGCGTCGGTACGCGGCACGATCGTGAAGATCGAACCGTCGCTGAGCCGGTTCGAATACTCGTCATACATCGCGACAGTGCGGTCCTGGAGCGCGGGCATGCCCGGACGCTCCGCCAGGGTGTAGGTGGGGACCTTGCCGGCCTGGCTGTTCTGCGCCCCCAGGTTTCCCACGGCCGACTGTAGGAGGGCTGAGCCGATAAACGGCAGTGCGATCAGGAGGGCGATCACCGCCAGGGTCACGACCAGACCAATAATCCAGCCGCGCTTCTTTCGGCTGGGACCCGGGCCCTGGGGATAGCCATACCCGCCGGGAGGCGGGGCGAGCGCGGGCGGTCCCGACCCCTGGGGGCCGCGGCCCACCGGAAATAGGGAACGGGAGGTCCCGTACGATCCCGAGGTTCCATAGCCCGCCTGCCCGGCCGGGCCTCCGGCCTGCGGCGCATGGGGCTGTCCGTAGAGGGGGGCAGCGGGACCGCCAGGACCGGATGGCGCACCCGTGGGATACGGCTGTGGCTGCGGATACGGCTGTCCGTTTGGTGCCGGTTGCAACCTAGGCTGCGGTTCTGCCGGCCCGGCCTGCCCCCCGGATTCTGGCTGCGAATTCGGGTTCGGCTGCGGATTTGGCTGCGCCGGCGGCTTCCAACGATCGTTTTCAGACATTTTGGTCTTCCCCCATCTCCCAACCACATCCGGTCGAGAGTCATTCATTCCCACCGCAACGCTATCAAGCCCAACGAATCTCCGGAAAACTTACCGTCGTATCCGCCCATCGGCCGTCCGATTCTCGGGGTGATCAGCCCCCGAAAACATGCGGCATCCTTCGGAGTGTCATGCGCACCGGCCGGTGGCAAATTTCTTGCGAATCGCCCACTAGACTGAATGCGTATCCGCCCCCTGACTCACCGGGAGACACTGGTGCCAAAAATCATCGTAGAAGTAATGCCGAAGGCCGACCTGCTGGACCCGCAGGGTAAGGCCGTGGCCGGAGCACTTGGCCGTCTGGGCCACTCCGCCATCACCGACGTGCGCATCGGCAAGCGCTTCGAACTCACCGTCGAGGGTGAGGTCACCGAGCAGATTCTCGCCGACGTCGCCACCCTCGCCGACGAGATCTTCTCCAACCAGGTCATCGAGGATGTCACCAGCATCCGCGTGGAAGAGGCCCAGGCATGACCCACCGGATCGGTGTGGTCACCTTCCCCGGTTCGCTGGATGATCGTGACGCTCAGCGCGCGATCCGCATCGCCGGTGCCGAGCCGGTAGCTCTCTGGCACGCCGACCACGATCTGCAGGGCGTGGACGCGATCGTTCTGCCCGGTGGGTTCAGCTACGGCGACTACCTGCGTGCGGGTGCAATTGCCGCGCGGGCGCCGATCATGACCGAGGTTATCTCGGCCGCAAACGCCGGCATGCCGGTGCTGGGAATCTGCAACGGTTTCCAGATGCTGACCGAGGCACACCTGCTGCCCGGCGGCCTGATCCGCAACGAAAAGGGTAACTTCATTCGTCGCGACCAGGGCCTGATCGTGGAGTCCACCGACACCGCCTGGTCCAACGCCTTCACCCAGGGCCAGGAAATCATCATCCCGTTGAAGAACGGTGAGGGTGGTTTCATCGCCTCGAACGAGGAGCTTGATCGTCTGGAGGGCGAGGGCCGCGTGGTCTTCCGCTATTCCGGGGTCAACCCCAACGGGTCGATGCGCGACATCGCCGGCATCAGCAACGCCGCAGGCAACGTGGTGGGCCTGATGCCGCACCCCGAGCACGCAGTGGAGCCCGGCTTCGGCCCGGACACCGCGGACGCCATGCGTTCGGGAACCGACGGCCTGGCCTTCTTCACCTCGGCCCTCACGGCCCTGCTGGCGGTCTAACCGTCACACTCATTCGGCCCGCCCGGATTCGCTTTCGCGAGTCCCGGCGGGCCGTTGTGGTTTCGGTTCAGCGTTCGAGGGTGCGTTTATCAATCATCGCGGCCCGAGTCACGGCGGCGGCAATAGCGAGCAGGGCCACAAGTGCGAGTAGGGCCAACGCACGAGTACCGGACACGGCAAACGGAGTCGCGGCTGGGAACCCGGTCCCCAAGACACCGCTCGCAGCGCGCACAACAACACTGGGCACATAGCGAATTGCGGTTTCGGGCAGCGCACCGGAAAGCTGCGCGATCCTCACGGCCACATCTCCCACCACCACAACCAGAGCCATCATCCCCAACAGAAGGGGGCGCAGTGCCCTGAGTGCCAGCCCGTGAATCAGCGCACCCAGAGCCGCACCGATCACGGTGATAATCGCGGTGACCAGCACCATCCGCATTCCGATCACCAGCAGGTGTTCGCCGACAAGCCAGAGTGATGCCCCAAACAGGGTCAACACAACCGTCGAGGCAACAAACGCCGCCACGATCAGGGATACCCCCAGTACTACGCCGGCACCTGCGCCCAGAACAATGCGGGCGATCACCACGCTGCGCGGATCGGCCACCGCGCATACCCGCTCTGAAATACGCACCGACCGGTCGCGAACCTCGGCACGCGCGTGCAGGTGCTCCTCGCGGGCGGCGGCCGATTCGGCACGAATCAGTCGAGAATCGGCCAGGCTCCCGCGACGAATCTGGGCCGCCGCCGGTGACGCCGCCGCGGCGCTCATCTGGGGCTCCTGAACCGGCAGCACTCGTGCGGTATCAGGCTGCCCATGTGCTGAACGCCGACGAGCAGTCCGCGGGTCCCCGATCAGCACACCCCACACCAGTGCCGGGAGGGCCAGTATTCCGGCACCGGCCAAATACAGAGAGTGCACCACCTGTGGATCATCGAGGCTCAGGTCGGGCGGAACCGGGTTGTCCTGGGCGATCAACCCGGACACGATTGCCGGGACCGCGGCAGCCAACGCTGCCAGAAGCATGGCCACACCGAGGATCCATCGACTGGTCCGCGCATGCCATACCCGTGCGGCCTCAATTTGGGCCACCCTCACCCAGCCATGTCCGAATCCTGATGCCGCCATGTACGTCCCTTTCACCGGGCGATTCCCGCTCCCTCCCTAGAGTGCGGCCTGCCTCGAATCGCTGCAAGCGCGCAGCACACGCAACGCAAATTCCCCAGTTAATTCACAACTGACGCGGGGCGATCTCGCAACATCCCGTGCGAAACCAGACGCTTATCGGCCACCGAGCTTCCGGCGAGCGCATCGGCCAGTCCGCGACGATCCCGGGTAGCCCAGACCCCAATGATCGAGGCCAGCACAAAGAACGGCAGGATCACCGCGGTCACCGGCGTCTCAATCGTGGTGAGGGCCACATACCCGCCGAGACCAAAGACAAAACGGAGCAGTCGCGAGAGAATCGCGGGCACCCGGTGGTAGACCGGTGCCAACATCACCGCGGATTCTCCTACCGTCACACCACCGATCATCACGCAGAGGAACTGGATGGCAATCGGGATCAGGCCCACCAACACCTCGGTCTGAGTGGTGGCAGCAAGCTCGACCCCGGATTGTCCCAGAGCGGTCGCCCGATAGGCACGGACCAACAGGACGAGCCCGCCTCCCAACAGGCCAAGGAAGAGGAGGTCACAGATGAAACCGAGGAACCTGCGTCCGGCGGTGACCGGCCGCGGCTCGCGTTGGCGCACCTCCTCGCGCCGGGCGAAGCCCACAAAGACAAATGCGAGCAGGGATCCCACCAGGGCACCCAGGGTGTTGGTGGCCAGATCGCCCACGTCAAATACCCGGTAGGGACGCGGGAACAGGCCCCAAACGGCGGTCAGCTGGGTGGTTTCAATCAGCAGCGACAGCGCGAATCCCGACAGCGTGGCCACGAAGAATCCACGCTGGAACAGGGTACGCATCAGGAAACCAAAGGGGATAAACAGGACCACGTTGAGCGCGAGCTGGAGCACCGCGGTGTTGCGAACGAGTTCCTGCACACTCGCATGCGGATAGTTCGCGATGTCGCGGATCCCATCCATGACATCCAACTGCACACCGCTGGCTCGATAGTCGGCGCTGCTTGGAATCGGCAGGAGTGTGTAGCACCAGATTGCAAGCATGTAAATTAGGAACGCCAGCCAGCCGACGCTCCGCCAGAATGAAAGGCCACCCCGCCTGCGGTAGCTTGCCGCGACAAACGGCACAATCAGCACCACGGCGAGCGCGCCACCGGCAAACAGGGCGATCAGGGCGGGGGTCAGCAGTTCATTCACCTCGGAACACTAACATCACGCCCAGCCAAAACACGGGTTTTTACCCGGGATTCCGCCCCGGGGATGAGACGGATCAGCCTCTGGTTGACCCTCGACTTTTCTGAAAACTCGGAGTAGATTCGCGACATGGGTACAACAACGAACCCCAATCGCGCGATCATCTTCCTACTGACGCTGCTGGCGATTCCCGCACTGGCCGGAATCCTCGCTCCGGTGGGCATGGGCGTCCTGCCCGCCGCCGTGCTGCCCTCCGCCGCCGGCACGGGTGCCGCCCAGCTGGCCGAGACCGGCGCGCAGGGCCTGGCACCAATCATCATTATCGGGGCCATCCTGGTTCTCGCCGGGGTTGCCTTAACGGTTGTACGGATACTCAAAAACCGCGATCGCAAACCCCAAGATTGACCCTCAAATAGGGGTCCTGGTCTGGCTTTCTATTACAATTAGATCTCAGCTTAGGACCCGCCAGACATCCTTCCAGGGAACAACTTAGGGTTGAAACATGCACACTCGTTTCGCCCGCGCGGCATCCGCGCTCGCTCTCTCCACGTTCATTATCGGGGCCGGTGCCGGGGCCGCCTTCGCCGCACCCGCCGCCGATGCCAACGCCGGCATCCCGGATAATGCGCTGCGCGCCTGCCTGGCCGAGCAGATTCCCGGTGGTGTCGTCACCCCGGAGTCGATCGCAGCGCTGACCACCATCGACTGCGCCGGTCGCGGGATCATCGACCTGACCGGGCTGGAACAGGCCACCGGCGCGACAGATATTGATCTCTCGAATAACCTGGTCGAGGACGTCCTACCGACCGCGCTCCAGAGCCTCACCGCCCAGCTGAACCTCTCGTCCAACCGCATCGCGGGCGTCCATGGTTTTGACCCTGAGCGCGTTGATGTCACCAACCAGGATGTGACCATCGTGAGCGTCGACGCGAGCTACACGGACACCGAGTTCGTCTCGACCGCGATGGTTGTCCCCTTCGCAGAATCACCGGGATTTGAAAACCTCCTCACCGACGTGCCCTTTAAGGGCAACGCCGACGGTGACCGTCTGTTCCCGATTAGCGGACCCGACGAAACGGTTGCACGTTACAACTTCTCCGACTCAACCGGCCGCTTCACCGGTGTGCTGAACTTCCCGCTGACGCGCTACACGGTGGCGATCACCCCGGTGACTACCAGCGACATTCTCGCCGACGGCACCGCACGCGGTGCCGTCCGGATCACCCTCACCGACAAGTCGGGTGCCGGAGTTCCGGACGTAGCTTTCGGCTGGTCCCTCCCCGGCAACCTCTCCGTAGTAGAGCAGGGTGTGGGCTTCAGAACCGATGCCAACGGCGTCAACCTGCTGGAGGTCACCTCAGACCAGCCGGGTCCGCAGGAGCTGATTCTGAACATCGGTAACTCCACGTTCCCGCAGACGTTCACCTTCGTGGCACCCACGGCGGTGGTCACCGACCCGACCCCGACCGCAACGCCCGCGGCCGTTGCCGCGCCGGTTTCTAACCGTGGTGGTCAGCTGGCACACACCGGAGCCGCCAATTGGATGCCGCTGGCACTCGGAGCCGGAGTCCTGGCCCTCGCCGGTGCCGGACTAACCGTCCTGCGCGTGCGCCGTTCGCGCGCCGGAGTGAGCGCCGAATAGGCTCACCCCGATCAGGCCCCGGGCACCCACAGGGTGTCCGGGGCCTTGCCATGTTCGCCTGCCGGTGGTCACATTTTTGCACCCCGACCGGCCCGAATCCTGAGCCAGGACCACACCGATCTTGACCCCAAATACCGCGGCATGATCCGCGGCGTGTCGAGGCCGTATGGTCGGGCGTTCAGAACGGTGATTTGTAGGCCCCCGCACCCTCTAGGATGGGAGGTGTCCGGCACCAGCTGCTTCGAGGAGAAACCGTACCCGTGACCGCTATTCCCCCCACCGTAGAGAACCAGGCCGCGTCTGCCGCGGCCGCCGAGGCCGATACCGTGGCCAACGCGATCGCCACCCCGGAACGCGAGCAGCCGTATGCGGCGCTTGGTCTGACCGAGGGCGAATACCTCAAGATCCGTGAAATCCTCGGCCGCCGCCCTACCTCGGGCGAGCTGGCCATGTACTCGGTTATGTGGAGCGAGCACTGCTCCTATAAGTCGAGCAAGAACTACCTCCGGAAGTTTGGCAAGAAGGTCACCCCGGAGATGACCAAGAACCTCATGGTTGGCATGGGCGAGAACGCCGGCGTGGTGGACATCGGTCAGGGATGGGCGGTGACCTTCAAGGTCGAGTCGCACAACAGCCCGAGCTATGTGGAGCCCTTCCAGGGTGCCGCGACCGGTGTCGGCGGAATCGTCCGTGACATCATCTCGATGGGTGCCCGTCCGGTGGCCGTCATGGACCAGCTGCGCTTCGGCGACATCGACCACCCCGACACCGCACGCGTCCTGCACGGTGTGACCGGCGGTATCTCCTTCTACGGCAACTGCCTGGGCCTGCCCAACATCGGCGGCGAGACCGTGTTTGACCCGATCTACCAGGGCAACCCGCTGGTCAACGCCCTCGCCGTGGGAGTGCTGCGCCACGAGGATCTGCACCTCGCCAACGCCTCGGGCGTGGGCAACAAGGTGGTCCTGTTTGGTGCCCGCACCGGTGCCGATGGCATCGGTGGCGCCTCGATCCTCTCCTCGGTTGCCTTCGAGGAGGACGGCCCCTCCAAGCGTCCCGCCGTTCAGGTCGGCGACCCCTTCGCCGAGAAGGTGCTGATCGAGTGCTGCCTCGAGATGTACCGCGATGAGCTGGTTGAAGGCATCCAGGACCTCGGTGCCGCGGGCATCTCCTGCGCCACGAGCGAGCTGGCCGCAAACGGCGATGGCGGCATGTTCGTCGAGCTGAGCAACACCCTGCTGCGCAACCCGAACCTGACCCCCGAGGAAATCCTCATGTCGGAGTCGCAGGAGCGCATGATGGCCGTGGTCACCCCCGAGAAGCTCGACGCCTTCCTGGCCGTCGCCGCGAAGTGGGATGTGGAGACCTCGGTCATGGGTGAGGTGACCGACACCGGCCGCCTGATCATCAACTGGCACGGCGAGGAGATCGTCAACGTAGACCCCACCACCGTCGCGGTGGACGGCCCGGTTTACGACCGCCCGGTTGCCTACCCGACCTGGCTCGACGCCCTGCGCGCCGACCGCGGCGAGGCCCTGCCCCGCGCCACCGAAGGCACCGAGCTGCGCGAGCAGTTCCTCTCGATCGTCGCATCGCCGAACCAGGCCGATAAGTCCTGGATCACCGACCAGTACGACTACTACGTGCTCGGCAACACCGCGCTGTCCTTCCCCGATGACGGCGGCATGATCCGCGTCGACGAGGAGACCGGCCTGGGTATCGCCATCGCGACCGACGCCAACGGCCGCTTCTGCCAGCTGGACCCGCGTCAGGGTGCCAAGCTTGCCCTGGCCGAGGCCTACCGCAACGTGGCCGTGACCGGCGCGGTTCCCGCCGCCGTGACCGACTGCCTGAACTTCGGTTCCCCCGAGAACCCCGAGGTCATGTGGCAGTTCTCCGAGGCCGTGGACGGCCTCTCGGACGCCTGCCTCGAGCTGGGAATCCCGGTGACCGGCGGTAACGTCTCCTTCTACAACCAGACCGGTGACACCCCGATCTTCCCGACCCCCGTGGTCGGTGTGCTCGGCGTGATCGACGACGTCGCTGACCGCACCCCGAGCGGATGGCAGGACGACGGCGAGAACCTCTACCTCCTGGGCACCACCCGCGAGGAGCTCTCCGGTTCGGCCTGGGCCGGCACCGTGCACGGCCACCTCGGTGGAACCCCGCCCGAGGTGGACCTGCCCGGCGAGATCGTCCTGGGTGAGCTGCTGCGTGCAGCGTCGGCCGAGGGCCTCGTCAGCGCCGCCCACGACCTCGCCGACGGCGGTCTCGCACAGACCCTCGCCGAGGGTGTTCTGCGCTTCGGCGTGGGTGCCCGCATCTGGCTGGGCGACATCATCGAGCGTGACGGCGTGGACACCACCACCGCCCTGTTCTCCGAGTCGACCGGCCGCGTGCTGGTCTCGGTGCGCCGCGAGGACGACGTTCGCTTCCGCGGACTGTGCGAGGGCCGCGGCTACCCGGTGCAGCGCATCGGTGTCACCGACGCCTCCTCGAACACCCTCGAGGTCCAGGATGTCTTCACCGTGGGCCTCGACGAGCTGCGCACCGCACACGTCGACACCCTGCCCAAGCGCTTCGCCTAGCGAGTAGCGAATACGGCGGCGGGCCGGGCACTTCGGTGCCCGGCCCGCTTCGTGTTTTCCCCTAGACTCTCGGATATCGATCGCCGCAGGACGCGGCGAGGTGGGAGAGGGCCATGCGAACAACCCGGGCGGGGTATGAGGGCCGAACCTCGCAAAACGTGGCCCGATTCGAGCGGATCCGATACGCCACCGCTGGGCGGTTCGAGCCGCCAGTGGCGGTGCCAGCGGCGGTGCCAGCGCGAACGTCATCGGACGCGGCGGACCCGCAGCTACCGGATGAGGCCACGGCCGACACGCAGCTGTATGCCGGGACCTCGGCGAACATGAATGTGACGCTCCCCAATGATCGTCCGGTAGCCTGCCCGCAGCGCTTCTCCCCCGTGCTCTCGCACCTGCTGAGGCAGTCCCCCGAGTCGCTGAATCAGACCGAGAACTGCCAGGTGTTATCGATCATCACCCCGCAGGATGCTGAGGCCACGTCCTCGCTACCGGTGATGGTGTGGGTGCATGGAGGTGCCTATTCGACCGGTGCCGGTTCGGTGCCGATTTATGATCCGGCACTGTTGGTGTCCGAGCAGAACGTGATTGTGGTGCAGGTCACCTACCGGCTGGGGGTGTTTGGATTTCTCGGCCATGATTCCGGCGTCCCGGCAAACCTTGGCCTTCTGGATCTCACTGTTGCCCTGGAGTGGGTGCGCTCAAACATCGCGGCTTTTGGCGGAGACCCGGATTTGGTGACCCTATTCGGACAGTCGGCCGGCGGGGATGCGATCGCCCATCTGATGATCGCTCAGGGTACGACAAACCTGTTTCGACGGGCAATTATTCAGAGTGCCCCGGTGGGCATCAGTCGGCACCGGCGAACGGTAGTCACGGCCGCGCGGTCAATATCCCGACCTCCCATGGAAGCCTCGGTTAGCGAGCTGGTCGACCATCACAGCCGCATCGAACGCGCGGTATCCTGGCGAGGGTTTGCCGGGCAGCTGCCGTTTGGGCCCGAGTATGGCGCGGCCCCGCTGCCCTCTGCCGCGGCACGAGAGGCGGCCTGGCGCGAATCCGCTCCTCGCATTGATGTCTTGATCGGGCACACCACCGAGGAAACCGGCCTCTACCTCCCCTTGCTCCCCGGGCTGCGGCGCATTCGCCGCCACTCGGTTCTCGGCCGCCTGATGCGCGCCCTTCTGATTGTGCCGACAACCTACGTCGTCTATGGACTGCCACTGCGCAATTTCGGTCGGCGGCTGGCGCGCGCTGGGGGAAACGTGACCCGTTATCGATACCGCTGGGCATCCCCCGCGAGCAAAACCGGCCCCGCCCATATGAGCGAGTTGGTGTTGCTTCTGGGCTCCGTCGAAGCCTGGGCAGGCACCGCATTCGACTGCGATACTCAGGAACCAGAATCCGAGCGTCTGGGCCGTCTGATGCGCGCACACTGGGCGACGTTCGCCAGGACTGGCCACGTTGCCTCGGCCCTCACCGCTGAGAGCCGCGACCTCATTAGGTTCACGAAGACTCGGGCTGGTCGAGTCCGCTCCTAGTCTTTGGCCGTTGGCGAACCAGTTCTTCGGTGCCCGGCCCGCTTCGTGCCGTCCCCTAGACTCTCAGTCGGGTATCGATGGACGATCCCGAGAGCCGAGGAATTGAAATGACGGAGTCGCCGCGGAATAGGGCCGGCCAAAATTGCGGCGCGCCGGTTTTTTCCGGGCAGGATTGCCCCGAGCAAGATCGGGCACGGCAGGATAGTTCAGGGCAGGATTGCCCCGAGCAGACTCGGGCACGACACGCCTGCTTTTCTGTTGGCATGATCCGAGCGGGCGAATTGCGGGGTCATTTTGTGGGCGGTGGCGACCGTCACCCGCCGGCGCGGACGAGCACCGGCCCGGAATCCGACCGAAACTGGGAATGGGACTGGGCTGTGGAACCCGCTCACGTTGCGGCCGAGTGGAGCGGATACGCCGAGCGCCTCCCGGTGGCGGAAGCCCACGAAATCCTCGAATCCTGGGATGCGCTCTGGGCACCCGCGGATCTGGTATTTCCCGCATTTTTCTGGCTCTTTGGGGACCCGATGCGCTGGGACTCCATGCACCGTTCGGGCCGCACGCGGCGGCGGTGGATCGGATGGGATTCGCCGCTCAACCTGCCCCCGGCACTCCCCGAGCCCTGGGCGATGACCCTGCGCACTTCGGAGCTAGCTACCGCGCTCGCGCTCGGCCAGGCTCTGCGCCCCACTGACAGTTCGGCGACGTTCGCCGAACTCCTCGCGCTCGAAGCGCCCCTGCACGAGTATTCGGTGCGGCTCGCGGCACTGGATCTGGCCTGGGCAATCATCCCCCGCACGGGCAGTCTGATCGAATCGAACACCTGTGACAACCGCCACAGAGCTGAGGCACACGGCACAGAGCAGTGCGCGAGCTTCGCTCCACTGACCTATTCGGCCGCGGAACTCGCGCCACGCGCGATCACCCTGTTTCACGAGTGGCAGGACCCGAGACGGTACCGCCTGCGCCGTTTTCGCATCGAAACTCACGCCCGCACAACCGACGTCGCTACGCTCGGAGTCATCGCGGTGAGTGCGCTCCTGCAACACACCCCGTATACACTCGCGCTGGTCCGGCCCGGTCAGCTCTGGCATCCCGCTCCCGGTGACCCCTGGCGTGAGGTTCGCACCCTCGTGGAGCGATACCCGGGCTGGAACTACGCGAGTGATCTGAAATGAAGTCCAGACACGGAATAACCCTCACCACTGCAGCTAAGGATTATTGAAATGAGCTCGTAAAGGGTTGGGGAAACCTAGGCGAATCGGCTCTTGCCCACTCGAGACGAAGGTGAGCTCATCACCGAGGCGCTTTCGGCTGCCTGATTTGTCTTTCTCGATGCGCGATCCGACAGGGTTTTACCTCCAGCAATTGAGGAAATCCGCGCGCCTCGAACAACAAATCGCCGTGCGCTTGCACCGCTCTTTTCTTGCTTGGTCGTCATACATTCCTCACTTTCGATTCACCCGAAGTTGATACCGCGAGTATACGTGATCTCAGTTACGTGCTCTAGGTCCTTGCATTGAAGATTCGTCTCACGAGCCCTGCGCTCACAAGGAGAAACGCAAGTACCAGCGAAGTGATGAACCCAACCCACCACAGGATGAGAAGGGGGCCAAGATGGAGCTTCCCAACCAAGCTTCCCGCCATAGCAAACAAAAGCAGGGCGCACGTCATGAGCATGATGCGCAGCGGTACCAATACTCGTGAGGTCGACACATTCTCTGACGTTGAGGCAAGGAAGCTGATAAAGACCGCTGGTACGGCTAGAAAGAGGGCAGCAGCGTTCCCACCCACTTCTCTCAGTGTCGGTGTGGCCCCGTCCAGAAACAGCGCGAGAAAAAAAATGAGGGCGGTGAGGGACGTCACGAATAGGGTCACCACCCGCAGCCCTCTCCAGGGAACCGCAAGCCGCACGATTGCATCATCTTTAGGCAGAAAACCGTAGGCACCATGGACGTGAGCCACCGGCACTCCAGAATCGTCATCCAGCGTAGGTCCGAAAACGGGATTCGGGACATCGGAGCTTGGGAGGTGAAGGCTTCGCACGTCCAATTGCGGCGGTGTCTGGAATTCAAGGTGGTATGAGGCTGTCGCGTGGGGCATGTGCATGTTGATGACGATCTCTTTTTCGGCCCATCCGATTGCCACGAATAGGTTCAAGAATCTCGCTTTTATGCTTTGCTCTTCCTCGATGACCCAGTGGTAGGAGAATTTCACAACCTGCCGAATCCCGCTATCTCGAGCAGGCACGAGGCCGATAAGGAGAAAGCTCGACGCTAGTTTCTCTACAAGGTCAACAACATCGTTTGATAAGAAGATGTCTTCCGCCCAGATCTGCTCCCCATTCCACCGTCCCGCCTCACACAGCTCTCGTACCTGTGCCGAATACTTCATTCCCGCGTCCGACAAAATCACCCGCACGATCCGCTCAAGCTCATCACTTCTCCTCACCCCGGAAGCCTCAAGCAAGACCAAAACGGTTTCATGCATAAGAGGGTTGCTCTCGGATGCTCCCATGAGTGGCAAAGAGTTTCCGTGCGCATCTACGGCGTCGAGATGACGCATTGGCCCCTTGGCGATGAACGCCAGGGGGACCATCAACAACCCGTGAACATCGTTGATGTCGGTGCGTACGCGTTCGGTCTGGTCATACGCGAGCAACGGCTCGGGAACCGGCGTGCAGTCAATCGAGTGTTTGAGTCGCCCGCGTTCCCCTTCAAGCGGGTGCACACTGTCCACTCGTCGGTGAACCCACTGGGGCCACTTATCGATCACATCAGCCAATGCCCGAGCCGCCAATGCCTCGATATCGCTTTGACCAATTCCGATGTCTGAATCACGGTTGACGGAAAGAATCGGCGATTGGCTGACGTTTCGTTCACCCAAGCCCAGAAAACGCATGACACGCCACAATCGCATTGCCCCGCTCCTCGTAGAATCACCCTCTGCATTACAGAATATGAGGATTCGCAATTACCTCCGGCAGGTTTTCCGCCCGACTGTGGAGAACGACCCGGGAAGGGGAGCCTGTGGAGGAACGAGCTAGCCCGAAGGGAAGCCGAGAAGGAGCAGGCTACTCCGGGGGGGGACGGAACGAGCTAGGCGGGGATCGGCTCGGTGAAGGCCTGGACGATGCGGGCGATGGTGTCCGAAACTTCGTCAATGGTGTCCGGGCCGGGGTTGCTTGAGCCGGCGAGCATGACGCGGGTGATGCCATCCGAGTAGATAGCCCCGAGCACCTGGGAGAGCTCACGCGAGTCCATGGTGAAGCGCAGCCCCACCATCGCGACCAGCTCGTCCAGGCGGGCACCGAGCATCGACATGGCGCGGTTCTCGCCCGAGATATAGGTTTTACCTACCTCGGGGTCGCGCAGCGCGAGCATCTGGAACTCGCTCTGCATCAGGCACCAGGAGCGGTTATCGGGCTGTAGACCGAGGAAGTCTCGCACGATGCCGGAGATTTGATCGGTGGTGATCTGGCCACGCTCGGGAAGGTAGGCGGTCAGTCCCGCCTCGAGGCGGTCGAAGCGCACCTGGTTTTCACGGTCGGCGAGGGCGAAGAACAGCTCCTCCTTGGACTCGAAGTTGGAGTAGAAGGCACCACGGGTGAAACCGGCCTGCTCGGTGATCTGCTCGACGGTCGCCGCGGCGATCCCATGCTCGGCAAACACGTCATAGGCGGCATCGATGAGGCGATCGCGGGTCCGCTTACGACGTGCACTTTCGACGACCGGCGTTTCTCCCGTATCTGCACTCATAAAATCCTCAGCTTTCTCCACTACAAATTGCGATACACCGATGTATCGAATACATTTGTGTATTGAATACACTAGCGTATCCAAACTTTTCCCACGAGCCCCCTCGTTCAGGAGTTATTTCGTGTCATCCCTACTCTATTCGCTGGGCCGCTGGGCCTTCGGCGCCCGCAAACTTGTGCTGGGTATCTGGATCGTGATCCTCGCCCTGTTCGGTGCGGGCGCGGGCCTGCTCGGTCAGGGTACCGAGAACAGTTTCAGCATCCCGGGCACCGAATCCCAGGTCGCCCTCGACAGCCTCAAGACCACCTTCCCCCAGATCAGTGGCGCGTCCGGTCAGATCGTGGTGGTCAGCGGCGACAAGCTCAAGGTCGACGATCCGGCCATCAAGAAGAGCGTTGAAGACACCGTCTCGACCCTGGAAAAGATCGACGGCATCGAGGGCGCGGTTTCGCCCTTTGGCGACACGGTCAAGGGCAATATTGCCGATAACGATCGTGCCGCGCTGATCTCGATCCAGTTCTCCGGCACCGCGCTTGAGGTCAAGCCCAAGACCATCGACGGCGTGGAAAACGCGCTGGCCGATCTGAAGAAGGAACTGCCGCAGGGGGCCACCGCGTCCCTCGGTGGCGACGTCTTCAACGCCGAGGTGCCCGCCGTCTCGCTGACCGAGGCCGTGGGTGTGGTGGTTGCGCTGATCGTGTTGCTGTTCACCTTTGGCTCGGTCGTGGCCGCGGGAATGCCGCTGCTCAACGCCCTGATGGGTGTGGGTGTGTCGGCGCTCGCGATCATGTTTGTGACCGTCTTCGGCTCGGTCCCGTCCACGACCCTGATGCTCGCCCTGATGCTGGGCCTGGCGGTGGGCATCGACTACGCCCTGTTCATCCTGGCCAGACATACCGAGCAATTGGCGCGCGGAATGGACCCACGCGAGTCCGCCGCCCGCGCCATCGCGACCGCCGGTTCGGCCGTGGTCTTCGCCGGTCTGACCGTGATGATCGCCCTGGTGGGCCTGTTCGTTGCCGGCATCCCCTTCCTCACCACGATGGGTATCGGCGCCGCCGCATCGGTTCTGGTGGCCGTCCTCATCTCGCTGACCCTGATGCCCGCGATGCTCGGCTTTGCCGGCGAACGCCTGCGCCCCAAGGTGGGCAGCCGCGCCGAACGCCGCGCGCTGAAGAACGCCGCCCGCACCGAGAAGCGTGCTGCCCGCCGCGGAAAGGGTGCGGCCGACGACACGAAGCCCGCCCACGCCGCCCCGGCCCCCGCCGCCGCGCCCGTGCACACCGAGCCCAAGCCCAACCGCTTCTTCCTCGGCTGGGTGCGCGCGGTGACCCGCTTCCCGCTGGTCACCATCATCGTGATCGTGGTGGGTCTCGGTGCCGCCGCCCTGCCCGGTCTACACCTGCGTCTAGCCCTGCCGGATGCCGGATCGCACGCCCCGGGTTCGGAGTCGCGCGAAACCTACGACAGCATCGCCGATAACTTCGGTGCCGGATTCAACGGTCCGCTGATCGTCACCGGAACGATCGTCAAGAGCACCGATCCGCTCAAGCTGATGTCGGACATGGCCGCCGAGATCGAGAAGCTCCCCGGCGTGAAGTCCGTTCCGCTGGCCACCCCCAACGCCTCGGCGGACACCGGAATCATCCAGGTGATCCCGAGCGACGGACCCAACTCGCAGCAGACGCAGGACCTGGTGGCGAAGATCCGCTCGATGCACTATCACTTCCAGGACAAGTACGGCGTCTCGCTCTCGGTCACCGGCTACACGGCCATGGCGATCGACGTCTCGACCATGCTCGGCGGCGCACTGCTACCATTCGGTCTGCTCGTGGTGGGCCTCTCGCTGGTGCTGCTGACGATGGTGTTCCGCTCGATCTGGGTCCCGATCAAGGCGACCCTGGGCTACCTGCTGAGTGTGGGTGTGTCCTTCGGTGTGGTCGCCGCTGTGTTCGAACTGGGCTGGGCTGCAGACCTGTTCAACGTGCATCAAACCGGTCCGGTGATCTCGTTTATGCCCATCCTGCTGATGGGTGTGCTGTTTGGACTCGCGATGGACTACGAGGTCTTCCTGGTAGCCCGAATGCGTGAGGAGTACGTCCACGGGGCCACCGCCAAACAGGCCATCGAACGCGGCTTCACCGGTTCGGCCAAGGTGGTGACCGCCGCCGCGATCATCATGATCGCCGTCTTCGCAGCCTTCATCCCCGAGGGTGATAACAACATCAAGCCGATCGCCCTGGGCCTGGCCGTGGGTGTGGCCGTGGATGCGTTCATCGTCCGCATGATGCTGGTCCCCGCGGTGCTCGCGCTACTCGGTGACCGCGCCTGGAAGATGCCGCGCTGGCTCGATAAGATCCTGCCGTCCTTCGACGTGGAGGGCGAGAGCCTGTCCCACGACATCAAGCTGCGCGAGTGGCCCGAGCCCGGCAACACCGACGCGATCGTGGGGGCGGACCTGCGTCCCGCCGGCGACCGCTTCGCCCCGGTGGGTGTCTCGGTTCGGCCCGGTGATGTGCTCACGGTGTCGGGTCCGGCGTCCGCGGTGTCCCAGACCCTGTTGACGCTGACCGGCCGCCAGGAGGTGACCGAGGGCATCCTCAAGGTCACCGGACGCGTGCTGCCGACCCATGCCGGGGCCGTGCGTCGCCGTGCGGCCTGGGTGGATATCAGCCACACCAGCGAGCGGGCCTTTGAGGCGCTGCTCGCCGAGAACCCGGAGATCCTGGCGATCGACGGCGTGGACCACCTGGATCCGCTGACTCGCACCCGCCTGCGCGACCGGCTCGAGGCCGCTCGCGCCCGGGTGGCCGCAAGCCGGCCGCTCACCCTGATTCTGGGAACCACCGACCCGGCCATCGCGGCCGAGTGCGTCGCCCCCGCGGCGACGGTGGTTTCGATGACCCTCTCGACCGTGAAATCCGAGGTGCTCGTATGAGCTCACTAACCGACCTCCTGCAGCGGCCGGGGCGCACCCCGCGTCGCCGCGTCCTCTCGATCATCGGGCTGGTCCTGGTGCCGCTGGTGATCGCGGGCATCCTGGTGTGGGCGCTGTGGGATCCCTCCAGCCGCCTGCACAACGTCCGCGCCGCGATTGTGAACGAGGACAAGCCGGTCACCGTGAACGGCCAGCTGGTGCCCCTGGGGCGTCAGCTGACCGCGGGCCTGGTGTCCGCACCGGGCAAGACCGAGACCAACTACGACTGGACCATCACCGACGCCGACGACGCCCGCAGCGGACTCGCCTCGGGTGAGTACGTGGCCGTGGTGACGATCCCCAAGGACTTCTCGGCCGCCGCGACCTCGATCTCCGGGGACAAGCCGCGCGAGGCCGTGATCGACGTGACCACGAGCGACGCCGCCAAGCTGGTGGACGGCGCGATCAGCCAGACCGTGGCCAACACCGCCGCCTCACTCAGCGGAAAGCAGCTGACCGAAACCTACCTCGACAACATCTACGTGGGCTTCAACACCCTCGGCGAGCAGATCGGTAAGGCCTCCGACGGGGCCAGCCAGCTCGCCGACGGCGCGGGCAAGCTCAGCGGCGGACTCGGCCAGGTGGGCGAGGGCGTGACCCAGCTCGGATCCGGTGCCGGCGCGCTGGCCGATGGTGCCGGGCAGCTCAACACGGGTGTCGGAGCCCTCGCGTCCGGTGCCGACCAGCTGAGCTCGGGAGCCGGACAGCTCGCCCAGGGAACCGGACCGCTGGCCCAGGGCGCGCAGCAGCTCGCCGGTGGCGCCAGCCAGCTCCACGACGGGCTGAACGCGCTGAGCGGCGGCCTGCAGGGCATCAAGCAGGCCGACGCCCCGCTGCGCGAAGGTTTGACCAAGACCAGCCAGCTAGTGACCGGAAATACCGCGGTCGCCGGGCAGCTCGGTCAGCTTGCCGCCGAGTGCGCAACGAGCGGTGCCAGCCAGGCCTTCTGTGAGCAGCTAGGCGCGACCGTGGGAGGATCCACCGGCGCAATCGCGCGTCTGGCCGGCGCCGAAATCGCCATCAACGGCAGTAACGAGCCGACCTCCAAGACTCCCGGCCTCGTCGCCGGCGTCAACGGACTGCTCGACGGACTGACCAAGCCCGCCGCTCCGAGCCAGCCCTCGGCCCTCGATGGTCTCGCCGCCCTCGCCACCGCCAGCGGCCAGCTCGCCACCGGTGCCGCCGGCCTCGCCGACGGTGCGGGCAAGCTCAACACCGGTGCCGCGGGCCTCGCCCAGGGTGCCGCCGGCCTCGCCGAGGGTACCCACAAGCTGCAGACCGGTTCCTCCGGACTCGCCGACGGTGCCACCAAGCTGAGCACCGGAATCTCGCAGCTCGGCGAGGGCTTCACCCCGCTGACCGAGGGTGCCACCTCGCTTGAGGGCGGTGCAGTGCAGCTCGCCGACGGCCTGAAGACCGCGGTGGACCAGCTGCCCAGCTACTCCAAGCAGCAGCGCGAGAAGCTCTCCAGTGTGGTGGCCGATCCGATCCGCACCGGCGGCAAGGAGAACGCCACCGAGAGCCTCGGCGGCGCACTCGGCGCGCAGGGTGCCCCGTTCTACGCGGTACTCGCGCTGTGGCTCGGAGCGTTGGCGACCTTCCTGGTGCTGCGTCCGCTGCCGATCGGCGCGCACGGCTCCACCCGTCCGTCGCCGCTGCTCGCGCTGCGCGCGTTCTGGCCGGGTGCCCTACTCGGAGCCGGTCAGGGTCTGCTGGTCGCCGCGGTGCTGGCACCCCTGCTCAAGATCGACTTCTGGCCCTGGGCCGGATTCGCCGCGATCGCGATGCTCGCCGGTGTCGCCTTCGCAGCCACCAACCAGGCGCTCGGCGCGCTGCTGGGCGGGGTGGGTAAGTTCATCTCGATGATCGTCGCAATCGTGGTCCTGGCCAGCGGCATCATCGCGACCGCCCCGGCCCTGCTGCAGTCAGCCGTCGGCTGGATGCCGGTCGGACCCGCCAGCGACGCCCTGCGGGCGATCACCGGTGACGGCTCCCCCGCCGGCTCGATCACCGTGCTGGTGCTGTGGACCGTGGGCGCGCTGCTGGTCAGCACGTTCGCCGCGGCACGAGCGCGACGTAAGCCGGAACCGGTAGAGGATCGCATCTAGCTCTCCCCACACAACGCCGGGTGGTACGGATTTCCGTACCACCCGGCGTTGTTATATCGGAGCCCGTTTTGTCTGGCGGATGAACAAACCCCCGCGGCGGCTGCACCATCATGCACGCCCGCCCCGATAGGGTGTGGGGATGGGCGGCGTACTCACGGGATTCGGGATCATTGCGGTCGTCATCCTTGCCGGATACCTCCTGGCTCGCTCAGGTGCCGCCGGTCCGCAGGGGCAGTTTGTTCTCAATCGGGTCGCGTTTTTTGTGGCCACCCCGGCGCTGCTGTTCTACACGCTCGCGCACGCGGAGATCGCCACGATGTTCTCCAGCCGCCTGCCCCTGGCCGCGATGACCGCGTTTGGTGCCGCCGGGCTCTTCCTGCTGCTGGCACCACTCGTGCGGCGCGGAAAAAAGCGCACGGTTCCCGAGCAGGCCCTTGGCGCGCTGTCGGCCTCACTGCTGAACGCCAATAACATCGGGCTTCCGGTGGCCCTCTACGTGTTTGGGGACTACGCCGAGGTGGTCCCGGTCCTGCTGTTCCAGCTGCTGATTCTCAACCCGATCGTGCTGATCGTGCTGGATCTCGGCACCTCGGGCCGGGTGACCCTGCGCGGAATCCTCAGCCAACCGTTCCGCAATCCGATGGTTATCGCCTCGGCCCTGGGTGTGCTCGTCGCGGTCTCCGAAATCCCCGTCCCCGAGGCCGTGTTTGAGCCGTTCCACATCATCGGTGGGGCCGCAATCCCGATGATTCTGATCGCGTTCGGGATGTCCCTGCACGGTTCCAAACCCCTCGCGGCCGGGGAGCATACCGGGGAGATTATCCTGGCGAGCCTGATCAAGGTCGCGGTGATGCCCGCGCTCGCGCTGGGCTTCGGCGTGCTGGTGCTGGGGATCTCCGGTCCCGAACTCACCGCCGCGGTGATGATTTCGGCGCTGCCCACCGCCCAGAACGTCTACAACTTCGCCAGCCGCTACAACGTGGGAATGGTCGCGTCCCGCGACACCGTGCTCCTCACCACGGTGCTCGCGGTTCCGGCGCTCAGCCTCATCGCGGCCCTGATGATGTAGCCGAGCGGCGGTGGCCTGACAATGGCACTACGCGGTGACGGTGAAACCCCAGAGGCGGCGGCGGCCCGGGAAGGGCGCTATGCGGTCAGGCTCACCCCGAGATGCGTGGCCAGCAAGGGCGCGATCCAGGCGAACTGCTCCTCGGTCATCACGCTCCCGGCGAGGGATTCGATCCCGTTGAGCACCCGCGGTTCCAGACCGCGCAGGTCTACGTTGTCCAGGCGCGCACCGGTGATGTCCAGGGTGTGGACCTGGGTCCCGGGGAAGGCCAGCCGGGAGACGGTGGCACCGCCCAGGTCCAGCTCGTCGATGGTGCAGTCGGTGAAAGCCATGTTGGTGATGATCGCCGAACGCAGGTTGAGATAGCCGATCTTGCACCCGATGAAGTGGACGGCTTCCCAGCCCGCATCGTAGGCTTCGGCAGACCCAAAACGGGAGCCCTCGATCCGCACCTCGCGGAACTGCGAGCGCGCGACCTTGAGAACCGGTGCGTTGACCCGTTCGAAGCGGCTATCGATCGCCCGGAATCCGCGCAGGTCCGCGCCATCAAGCTCGACACCCAGAAACTCGCACTCGGTCAGGTCGAGCCCGGCCAGGGGTGCGCCGCTGAGGTCAACATCGACAAAGCGCAGCGAGTCCAGTCGCTCGCCGGCACGGACCTCGGTGTCCAGACCGGATTCCAGGTGGTCCAGCGGGGCCGGATCAAATTCGGGGGCGCGCAGGACGCCGGATTTCGAGGGGGAAGACTTCGCCACGGAGTCTAGGCCTCGCGTGCTTCGGCGAGGGTCACGTGGTGCTGAATCACCTCGGCCACAACGAAGTTGAACCACTTCTCGGCGAAGGCCGGATCCAGCTGGGCGTCCTCGGCGAGGGCACGCAGCCGGGCAACCTGACGCTTCTCGCGGTCGGGATCGGAGGCGGGCATCTGGTGTTCGGCCTTGAGCTCCCCCACCGCCTGGGTGCATCGGAAGCGTTCGGCGAGCATGTGAATCAACGCGGAGTCGATGTTGTCGATGCTGCTACGCAGACGGTTCAGCTGTTCCTGAGGGGTCAATTCGGCCATGCATATAATCTAATGCCCCGGGCAGACAATCGCGTCCGCCCGGGGTATGAGTTTGCCGAGACTCGGCGTGAGCGTGCCCCGGCTCTAGGCCCGCTCGGGATGTGCGAGCACCGCCTTCTGGATCGGCCGGGTGGCCCGCAATGCCAGCCAGACCAGGGCGAGACCGATCACGATGCTCCCCAGCACCACACCGATCGTGCTGGGGCTGATCAGCAGTGCCATGCCGGTGAGCGGAAACACCACCACACCGCCGATAATCGCCGCGGTGATGGATACCACCATGACCGGGGCAATCGCCTGCCGAGACCGGGCCGACTCGATCATCTCGCGGGGCATCCCCAGGCGATCCAGGCTCACGGTGATGTCGCGACGGTCCATGACCAGCGCCGCCTGGTTGACTCCGACCGAGACGGCGACCATCAGGAAGGACCCGATCAGCACCACCACGATGCCGGTAAAGATATCCATCGGCAGGGTTTCAAACCCGTCGGCCCCGTTAGTCCCGTCGTCAATCGCCAGCACCAGGCCGATCCCGCTTCCGGCGACCACGGCCACAAATGAGGTCATCGCCACGCCACCGACCTGACGCCAGATGGCACCGGGGTTGTCGAGGATCGCACGGGCGGTGATCAGCTGCGGGACGCTCTTGGCTCGGCGCAGCTGGAGTTTTGCCCACACCGAGAGCAGCCACGGCCCGACCAGGCCAAGCACGGCCAGGCCCACCGCGACGGCACCACCGATGGCCAGGGCGATCCCCACCTCGACGTTCAATGCCCCCAGGCTCTGCAGCACCATCGAGATGGCGATCAGGGCTGCCAGCGCGATCAGCGGACGGATCCAGTGTGGCTGCGGCTTGCGCTGCCGGGTGCGTACACCCAGCGGTGAGATCACGACCCGGCGCAGTCCGATGACCGAGCTGATCGCGGCCAACAGGGTCACCCCAAAAACGATCAGCGCCATCGGTCCGGGCCCGATCCACAGCTCCTCGGCACCGATGGGGTGTCCGCGGAAGGAGATCAGCCCCACCAGCGGGCTGGTGGCCAGCGCAACGAGCACCCCACCGAGTGCACCGAGCAGGGCGATGACCGTGGATTCCAGCACGGTAACCCGGGTGACATCCGCGCCGGTTGCGCCGATCAGCCGGAGCGAGGCCAGCCGGTCATCGCGACGTCGGGCGGAGAGACGGGCCGCCGCGGCACCGAGCCCCAGCAGGGGGACGATCAGCAGGGACAGCGCGAGCGCGCTGAGAACCCGGTAGACGATTGCCTCGTCCCCGGTGATTCGCCAAAACATTGCGGTGCCGCCGGCCACGATCACCAGCAGCGCGCTGGTCACGCCGAAGGCCACGGCGGGCAGGACCAGGGCCGCCGGGCTCTGGGTTCCGGGCCGTGCCAGCATCCAGGTGAGGCGCAGGATCGGCACCCGTCGATGTGCACGAGTGGGCAGCGGTGCGGGGAAGGTGGTCTGAGTCGTGGTCATCGGGTTTCTCCCGCCGGACGATCCCAGCCCTCGCCAATAAAGGCCGGAGCCGGCTGTGCCGGGGCGGCGGCTTCGCCCGGGTGGCCCGGGTTGGCGTGCACGCGGCCATCCCGAATGTGGATGATGCGGTCGCAGCGCGCCGCCACCTCGCGGTCGTGGGTCACCACCACCAGGGTGTGGCCCTGGCCCACGGTGGAGTGCAGCAGCGCGTCCATGACGTCGGCGGAGGTCTGCGAGTCCAGAGCACCGGTGGGCTCGTCGGCGAAGATGATCGAAGCTCCGGTGACCTGGGCGCGGGCGATCGCGACGCGCTGAGCCTGACCACCGGAGAGCTCGCCGATGCGGCGATCTCCGAGTCCGGGCAGGCCCAGGGCGTCCAGCCAGCGCCGGGCGTGGGTTTCACTCTCGGCTCGCGGATATCCCGCCAGCATCATCGGGAGCGCGACGTTTTCGGTCGCGGTGAGCTCGGGGACCAGTAGTCCCTGCTGAAACACAAAACCGAAGGATTCTCGGCGCAGCTTGGAGCGTTCGCGGTCGGTGAGGGCGCTGACCTCGATTGGACCGACCGGCCCGTTGAAGGTGACCCGGCCACCATCGGGCACGATGATCCCGGCGAGGGTGTGCAGCAGGGTGGTTTTTCCCGAGCCGGAGGCGCCCATGATGGCGACGGACTCTCCGGCCGAAAGCGCGAGGTCAACGCCGGCGAGGGCGCGGGTTTTCCCGCCGTATACCTTAACCAGGTTTGCGGCGCTGAGCACTGTGTGCGTGGGCACGGAGTAGAAATTGTTCATGTTTCCATCCTCCGCGCAACCCCGGAGCGGGGCATCGACCGGGCGAGGGAACCCCGTCATCCGGCAGAGGTATCCACCCCGATGCTTGCGGATGGTGCGGGTCTAGGCGGCGCGCAGGTCTACTGGTCGGGTCCAGCGTGCCAGCCGGGTTTCCAGTCCGTGCCGCACATCGGGCCACTCATCCACGATCACCGAGTAGATCGCCGTGGTCCGCCAGGTGCCGTCGGCGCGACGCTGGTCACGGCGCAGCAGGCCCTCGAACTTGGCACCGAGCTTGAGGATCGCCGCCCGCGAGTGATCGTTGAGCGCATCGGCCTGGATGCGGACGCGGCCGAATCCGCTGGAAAAGGCCAGGTTCAGCAGCAGGAGCTTGGCCTCGGCGTTGACCGCGGTGCCCCAGACGGCCGGGTCATAGGCGGTCCAGCCGATGTGGGCGGCCTCCCGGGGCAGGTCGAAGTCTCCGAGGGTGGTGGTACCCACCACGGTTCCGTCGGCGTCGCCACCGACCAGGCGCACGGTGTACACGTTCTTGCGGGTACGGCTGTAGTAGCGCGAGGCAAACTTTTTGAATCCGGCCAGGTCCTTGGGCAGCGCCGCCAGTCCGCCACCGTAACCGTCGGCAAATACCTGAGGTCGGCCGATGGCCTTCCACAGATCCGGCAGGTCCTCGTCGGTCATCACGTCGAGGCGGATGAAGCGGCCGATGAGCGGTTCGGGTGCGGGGATCCGTGCTGTCATCTCACGATTGTAGGACACAACAGCCCCTCGCCGACACTGTGTCGGCATCGTTTAGCGTTCTCCGGCCGGATTTATGCGGGTGTCGCCGAGGGGTCGGCCAGCACACACGTGGGTGCACCGACGTCGGCGTGTCCCACCGGACGTCCGGGAACCCCGCGCGCATCCAGGCGCAGCGTGGTGATCTGGTGCGAGTGTTCGTGGGCCACGTGCAGCAGATCGCCGGCGAGTAGGTGGTGACGCGGCCAGCGGCCTCCGCTCTCGGTGTCGGCAATGGGGCGCACGGTCTGGCCGTTGCCCGACACCTCGAGGGTCGAGATGCGATCGCTCCCGCGGATGCCCGCATAGAGGCGGTCGCCCGCGGAGTTCTGCGAGAGTTCGGCCGCGGCGTCCTGCTCCTCGGCACCGTCGGCGGTCGCCGAAACCGCGGCCACCACGCGCCAGTTCCCGGCGTCGGCCGGGGCGATGGTGAAGATCTCAATGCTGCGCTCGGTCACCACGTGCACGTGCCCGCTGGGGTGGGCGATCAGGTGCCGCGGGCCCACACCGAGCGGCAGCGCCAGCGTGCGATCCAGGGCGAGCCCGCTGCCCGTACGCTTCCAGAAGCGCAGCGCATCATGCCCCAGGTCGGTGGAGAGAATGCGCCCGTCGGCGAGCTCGACGCTCGCGTGGGCGTGCGAGGGGCGGGCCGGCGCGGCCTCGGCCACGTGGGAGGCGAGGGTCAGGTCGGTGAACGAGCTGGGGCCGGGGCCGCCGGTCAGCTCACCATCGGTAAACGGGTTGCGGTGCGGATCGATCGAGGCCACCGGGTCGGCGGCGTCGGCGAGGATCGCGCCGTCGGCCCCCAGTGGGTAGGCCAGGACCCGGCCGTCCCCGTAACCGGTGGCAATCAGCAGTGCGCCGTCGGCGGTCACCGTGAGGTGGCATACCGAGTCGGCCGAGGCACGAGCCGGACCGAAGCGCACGGCCCGCTCACCGGCGTGGTAGGCCTGCACCCGACCGGAGAACTCCAGGGCCGCATAAAACACCGGCAGGGTGGGGTGCGCGGCGAGGAAGGAGGGGGAATCGGCGGCGGTTTCGGCCCCGGGAACCAGCGATCCATCGGATCGGGATCCCAGCGCGGTAATCCCCGCACCGGGGGCATTGGAGTCCTTCGTATAGGAGCCGGACCAGAAGCGTGCGCCGCTCATCGTGCTACCCGCGCGGACGTCAAAACCGTGAACTCTCGCTGTTCCATGTCCACATGCTACCGGACGCGGATGTCATCCATTTTTCCAGAACCTGCGGCAGTCTTGAGGTTGGTGAGCGCTCAATCTTGAGTCGGACCCGTAATTATGGGGAAGAGTAGGAAAGACCCCCAGTTCCGGGGGCGTATCACCAGAAGGAGCGTCATGTGCGTTGACTCCACAGACCATCCGCTCCTCGAACACGCGGAGATCGAGCGGCTGAGCGCCGCACTAAACGGCGACCTCGCCGCGACCCGCGCCTTCCTGCACTCATTTTGTGAGCGCTGGCCCGAGCGAATCGCGGCCCTTGAGCAGAGCATTCTGCACTCGGATGTGCTGCATGCCCGCGACAGCGTGCTGAGCATTCGTACCTCGAGCGCGATGGTGGGGGCCAAGCGGCTCACCGTGATCGCCGCCGGGATCGAGTGCACGCTGAGCGAAGGGCACCCCGACCGGGTCGAGGAAAACCTTCGCGCACTGCGGGTGAGCGGGATCGAAACCATCGAGGCGCTGCGCGCGTACCTCAGCGAGCAGTCGCCCGCCTAGCGAGAGCGACCGCGGCGCACGCGTCCTAAACCGCGTCGACCCGGGCGGGTGCCATCCGGTATCCCACGCCGCGCACGGTCTCCACCCATTCGGGCTGGCGTACGTCGTCGCCGAGCTTGCGCCGCAGGTTGCCGAAGTGCACCTCGATTGAGCGTTCCTCGGACTCGCTGACGTAGTCGCTGACCACGTATTCGCCGGAGCGCAGCTCGCGCACCAGGTCCGCCTTCGAGCGCACCCGACGGCCCGAGGCCAGCAGCGAGGCCAGCAGGTCAAACTCGGTGCGGGTGAGCGCGATGGTGAGGCCGCGGCACTCGACGGTGCGGGTGTCGCGGTCCAGGATCAGCCCGTTGTGGCTGGACACCCGATCCGAAACCGGGGCCTCAGCCACGATGGGTGCGGCAGGCTCGGCGGGCGCGGCCGACGGGGCCGGAGCCACGGCCTCGGCGGGCGCCGCGGCACCACCGCGGGGCCTGCGGAGCATGGCCTCGATGCGCGCCCGCAGTTCGCGCGGGCGGAAGGGCTTGGCCAGGTAGTCGTCGGCCCCGGATTCCAGCCCGAACAGCACGTCGACCTCATCGGCCTGCGCGGTGAGCATCACGATATAGCAGTCGCTAAAGAGGCGAATGCGGCGTGCCACCTCAAGCCCGTCGATATCCAGTAGACCGATATCGAGGGTCACGATGCTGGGCCGCTCGGTGCGCACCAGTTCCACACCCTCGATTCCACTGGGTGAACTGGCTACGGCGAATCCCGCCTGCGTCAAAATCGTCGTGATCAGACCGCGAATATCGGGGTCGTCTTCGATCACGACCGCGGTGCGGATCGGCTCGGTGGTCATCCTGGTGGTACTCCCTGGCTACGGCGGGGGAAAAACGCCGTTCTTTCAGCCTACCTCCCGATGGAGAGAAGCGCACCAGGCACCCAGTTGTGTACCCCGAATGGGGGTCTTATTTCTGGGGAGATGAGCCGCGCCGACGCGCCAGGAGCATCAGCGCCCCGGCAGCGATCACGCCACCCGCACCCCACAGCCACGGAGCCGGGGAAGCACCGGTTTCCGAGAGCCATCCGTCGCCGTGTCCGGCCGCCACGGGGTGGCTACCGTTGGCGTTGGCGTCGGGCAGTGCGGTTCGGTCCTGAGCGGTGACCCGAATCTTGAACGGCACCGTGCGGTCCATCGTTCCGTTGCCCGATTCGCCGGGAAGCGAGATTTCCAGATGCACCGGGGTGACCTGGTCGGCACCGGTCCCCAGATCCATGACGCTGCCCTCCTGGAGCAGGTCGCCCAGGACCGCGTTTTCCTGCGCGGTGGGGGTACGCACGCTCACGCGCGCCGACTGCCCCAGCGGACCCCGCGGATCCATGTCGGCAAACAGTGCCAGCGAAAGCGTGGATACGCCTCCACCTCGACGCACGACGTTGAAATCGGCCGAAATCTTGCTGCCGGGGATCAGGATCTGCGCGCCAAACATGTCGCCCAGCTCCCCCTGGCCGCTGCCGGTCAGCTCGATCGACCGGTCCTCCGGAGCGGCAAAGGCGGCACCCGGCAGCGCCACAATCAGCGTCGCGGCCAGCAGGCTTCCGGTGAGTACGCTGCGCAGGCTCATCCGGCGAACACCTCAATCTCAAAGCTCGGCGGGACCTGGGCACCGGTCCACTCCAGGACAACCCACTGCAGTACGCTGCCGGTGGTGTCCTCAAGCGGGTTGGTTCCCGCGGCGGGCGGGGTCAATACGGTGGGGTGTGCGGACGCGGGCGCGTCGGTACCGGCGGGGGTTTTGGGCCAGGTGCCGCCGGGCGCATAGTAGTTGCCTGCCAGATAGACGGCCGAGTTGCCGTGCACGGCACCGGACGGTGCGGCCGCGGCGTTGCCGGAGAATACCGAGTCGAGCGTGGCGGCGCCGGCCGGGGCAACCACGCAGTTGGTCCCGCCACAGGCGGGCACCGCGCCGGCCTTATCGGCGCGGTTGCGGGTGGCATCCACCAGCCAGGAGTAGCGCGAGGTCGAGGCGGCCACGCCGGTGGCCGGGTCAATCGCCTGTCCATCGGTGCCATTTGCGAGGGCACGCAGCGAGGATCCGAGCGTGCCCGCGGGGTTCAGCCGCGCGGCCGCCAGGTTTCCGCCCGCGGGTGCCACGCTCCAGTCGCCGGCCGTCGGCGCACCGGTTCCGCGCCACGCGCTGACTCGGACCGATCCGGCGGGGATCTTATCGGCGCAGCCCCAGAGGCGAACGCCCAGGCCATCGGTGGTGTTGGCGATGCCCTCGGTGGAGGCAAACTGTGCGCTGCGCACCACCGGCACAATCAGCACACGCGAGGATCCCACACTCTGGAAGTCGGAGAGGGCGTAGACGTTGGCCTTCTTGGCCGGGTCCGGGACCGAGCACCAGTTACCCAGCGCGGTATCGGCACCCGCGGTTACGGTTGTGGTCAGGTACGCGCCGGTCACGGCGGTGGGGATGCCCACGGCGGCGAGGGCGAGGCCCACGCCGAGGGCGATCAGTCGGGGACGAAACTTCACGGTCGTTCCTCCGATCGGGGTACCTGGGTCAGGGTCGCGTCAAGCTTGAAGGCTGCCAGCGGGCTGGACTTGAGCTCGCGCAGTTCCCGGGCCACGTCGCCGCCGTCATCGGCGGTCGCGGGCACGGCCACGGTGACGTCGATGGTGCAGCTGGCACCGGGCTTGAGCGTGGTGTTCGGGGCCTGGGCCAGCGTGGCGGTGATCTTTCCCGCCGAGAGCTGGGCACCAGACACTGTGCATCCGGCCGTTCCCTCGGCACCGATCTTGAGCGCACCACGACCGTACATGGTCACGCCGAGGTCGGTGGCAGTCGCGGTGATGGTCCCTGAAATTTTGGTCTGCACCGGGTTGGTGGGGGCCGCGGTCACCACGAAGCGGATGCGCTGGGCGCGCACACCCGGCACGATGCCGGTGCCGGGGGCCGCGACGATCGTGCGAGAGGTGCCGGTGGTGATGGTGTCGAGGGTCGCGGTCGCGGTGGCCGAGATACCCGAGGCCGCCGAGATGGTGGCGGTGGGGCCGCTGGCCTGATCATTGAGGTAGGCGATCGTGCCGGGTCCACCCAGCAGGGCTATCCCGGTCAGGGCGGCGAGGACCGCGACGGTCCAGATGCGGGCGCTGCGGGTTCGGAACAGGCGACGGAAGAGGGATTCCTTCGCCACGGCCGCTACGGGTTCGGGCGCCGCTACGGGTTCGGTTCCCGGGGCGGGCTGCTGCGGGTCGGTGCTCACGAGGCGGCTCCGATCGGCTGCTGGGTCAGGGTGTAGGTCATCGCGAGCTTTACGCTACCGGACATCGCGGCGGTCGTTTCCCAGGGCAGGGTCACGCTGACCACCACGGGAACGGTGCGATCCCCGGCATTCACGGCCCCGGCGGGGGAAATTCCGGCGGTGATGGCCGTGGCACTACCCACGCTTACCACGCGTGTCACCAGGGTCTTGGCGAGGGCGGCGTCCGCGGCGGAGGCGGTGCTCCCGGTGATGCTGAGGGCCGAGACTGCGAGGCTCGCGCGCATGTCGGTACCGATCAGCTCAACCGGAACGTTGACGGTGCCGGTGAGTACGTCACCGGGGACGAGGGCCTGGCCGGTGTAGGCGATTGCGGCAGATCCGCGGCCCTGAGGCACGTCCTGGCCGAGAGTCCACGCGGTGGTGGCTCCGCCCACGTTGCCCAGGCTCAGCGAACCCGACTGGATTCTCAGCGGTGCCGCATCCTTGGTGTCGGTCCAGAACGCCAGCGTCCCGGCACCGCCCATCAGCAGCGCGGCCCCGAAGACGGCGGCGATCGCGGCGGTGATGAGCTTGCGCACGATGGACCTTTCGTTCGGGGCAAAAGTAGGGGGTATGGGATCGGCCCCGTGAGGAAATTAGGGGGAATACTCACGGGGCCGATCCGTTTTGCCGAGCTGGGCTCAGGCCGGGGCAACAGCAGGGGGATGCTGTGTCCCATTGCCGAGCAATGCTCGTCCGGGGCAACAGCAGGGGGATGCTGTGTCCCATTGCCGAGCAATGCTCGTCCGGGGCAACAGCAGGGGGATGCTGTGTCCCATCCGGCGGGGCCGAGGCCCGCACACCGGGGTGATACGTCACACGAACTTGCTGTGGGGACGTATCCGTGATCTCCACCCGAAGGGGGATTCAGTGAAGATCACGAGTCTTGCTACTGACCGGCAGCCACCTGGGTGAGGGTGTACTTGGCCTGCAGGGTTGCGCTGTTGGTGATTTCGCCACGGTTGGCGGCGACCGGGGTCTCGCCATCCCACTTGTAGGTCACCGCGATCACGACGGGCACGTTGACGGTGCTCTGGCCGTTGGTGCTGGTCAGGGTAACCGCACCATCAACCGGGGTCTGGCCCTTGATGCTGACAACAGCTACGGAGAGCTTGTCGCGCAGCGAGCTGGCTTCCCAACGCAGCTGGTCAACCTTGAGGCTGGCCTTGATGTCGTTTCCGGTCAGGGTAACCGGAACGTTGACGGTGGTGGTGAGGACGTCACCGGGAACGATGCGGAACGACGAGGGGTCAACCTGGGTGGGCTGGCTCTTGGTGTTACCGACTACGTGCTGCACGCTCCAGTTGGCGGAACCGATCTGACCCAGCTCGAGGCTTCCCGAGTTGATGGTCTGGGCCTGGGCGTCCTTGGTGTCGGTCCAGTAAGCCAGGGTGCCGGCGCCGCCGAGCAGGAGCGCTGCGCCGAGGGTTGCGGCGATTGCAGCGGTGGTGGTCTTCTTCATGGCAAGTCCTTAGGGAGGGGGAGGTCGTCTTGGGGGGAGGTGACGGGTACTGCTTCGGGTGGGTGACGGCGGTGAAAACAATTTCGGGTTGTTTTCGGTGAGAACAGTTTCGGGTTGTCCTCGGCTGTGAGAGCAATTTCGGGTTGTTCTCGGTGCGTGTCCGGTTCGGGCTGGGCTCGCTTGCCGTTGATCTAATAATTGCGATCCCGGCTCAAGATGACCGACGCAATCGTGACAACATTTCGCAATTTTTGGCGCGGGGAACATCGTTTGCTCAAGGAAACCTCAAGATTGTGGCCGGCAGGGTCGAAAAAGCACCTGTTAAACGCAGAATGTCCCCCTCAAAAAGGAGGGGGACAATTCCGATGTGCTCGATTAGTGGGAGGCGGGAGGCTCCGGGGTCTCCCGGCGGCGACGGGCGCGACCCCGCACGGCACCCACGACCACAACCGCGGCGTAGCCGATCAGGGCGATGCCGATCCCACGAGCCACCCAGGTACGGGTGTCGGACTGGATTCCCTGGCTGAGGTACCCCACAAACGGTGCCCAGTACCAGACCTTTCCACGCACCTGTTCGGGGCGGACGGGGTTCGGATCCGGCGCGGGGTTTGCATCGCCCTTGGTCTGTAGGCGCGGACCGTCCTGAGTCACGTTGACGGCGATCACCCGGTGGGTCACCACCTCGGGTTTGCCGGAGGCGATCTGGTAGGTGATGACGTCGCCCACGCGGATCGCGTCGAAGTCGATCGGGCGCACCACCACCGTGGTTCCCGGGGGCATGTTGGGTCGCATCGACCCGGTCAGGACCGTGTAGGGGGTGGCGCCGGTGACGCGAGGGACCAGCACAAAGGCGACGATCAGCAGCACGGCGGCACCGATCACGATCCAGGAGATGATCTTGGTGATCAGCCCGGCGATGCGGCGTCCGCGGGAGCGCGGGGCGGAGCCGGACGGCTCGGTGGCGGCCGCAGATTCGTCGGTTTCGGCGGGGGCTTCCGCGGGGTCGCCCGTTTCCGCGGGCACGGTTGCGCTTGCTTCCACAGGCCCAGCCGCTTCCGCAGGCACGGTTGCACTTGCTTCCACAGGCCCGGCCGCTTCCGCAGGCACGGTTGCACTTGTTTCCGCGGGCACGGACGCGAACGACCCCGCCTCCCCGGGCTCATTCGGCGTGCTCGCCTCGGGGCGGCTCACCGGTTCACGTTCCGGGATGGCGGGGTCGTTCGTCATGTCTGGCCTAGTCGATCAGGTCGTGACGCACGATGATGGCGTCGCGGCCCGGGCCCACGCCGATGGCGGAGATGCGCGAACCGCTCATCTTCTCCAGGGCGAGCACGTAGTTGCGGGCGTTCTCGGGCAGGTCATCGAACTCACGGATGCCGCTGATGTCGGTCTCCCAGCCGGGGAATTCCTCATAGATGGGGGTGGCGTGGTGGAAGTCAGTCTGCGAGACCGGAACCTCATCGTGGCGGACACCGTCCACCTCGTAGGCGACACAGACCGGGATGGTCTTCAGCTCGTCGAGGATGTCGAGCTTGGTCAGTACGAAGTCGGTGACACCGTTGATGCGCGAGGTGTAGCGGGCGATCGGGGCGTCATACCAGCCCACGCGGCGCGGACGGCCGGTGGTGGTGCCGAACTCGAAGCCCTTGGCGCGCAGGTAGTCACCCGAGGCGTCAAACAGCTCGGTCGGGAACGGCCCGGCACCCACACGGGTGGTGTAAGCCTTGACGATGCCGATGATCCGGTCCAGCTTGTTCGGGGCCACACCGGAACCGGTGGCGGCACCACCCGAGGTTGCCGACGAGGAGGTCACGAACGGGTAGGTTCCGTGGTCGATGTCGAGCATGGTGGCCTGGCCGCCCTCGAAGAGCACGTTCTCGCCGCGCTCCAGGGCACGGTTGAGCTCAAGCGAGGCGTCAACAACCATGGGGCGCAGACGCTCGGTGTAGCTGAGCAGGTCTTCCATGATCTCGTCCACGGTGATCGCGCGACGGTTGTAGACCTTGAGCAGCAGGTGGTTCTTGACGCCGAGGGCACCCTCAACCTTCTGACGCAGGATGTTCTCATCGAACAGATCCTGCACGCGGATACCCACGCGGTTGATCTTGTCGGCGTAGGCCGGGCCGATGCCGCGACCGGTGGTACCGATCTGACGCTTGCCCAGGAAGCGCTCGGTCACCTTGTCCAGGGTGCGGTGGTAGTGGGTGATGATGTGCGCGTTGGCGCTGATGCGCAGCTTGGACACGTCCACGCCACGAGCCGAGAGAGCCTCAAGCTCCTGGAACAGGACCGAGAGGTCCACGACAACACCGTTGGCGATGACGGGGGTCACGCCGGGGGTCAGGATGCCCGAGGGCAGCAGGTGCAGGGCATACTTTTCGTTGCCCACCACCACGGTGTGACCGGCGTTGTTCCCGCCGTTGAACTTGACCACGTAGTCGATGCGCGAGCCGAGGAGGTCGGTAGCCTTCCCCTTACCCTCGTCGCCCCACTGGGCTCCTACGATCACAATTCCCGGCATGGTGGTGTTCCCTCTTTCGGTGCTGCACGTACAAATTTGTGGTGGAGGCGCTTTCGGGCGCGCTCACAAAATGGTGTTGCGGTGACGGTCCTCTTGACCCGTGACGACGGCCTAATCCAGGCCGCGAATAAAGAATGCCTCGGTGGTCGGCGCGGGTTCGGCCGGCACGTTTTCGTTCTCAATCTGCGCGATGGCGGTTTCATCGGCGTCACGCAGGAACTCGGTGAGGCGGGTGACCTCGGCGGTTTCGCCGATGTCCAGGGCCGCGCGGCGCAGCAGGTAGAGCGCGCGCAGGACTCCGCGGTTGGGCTCATGCGACCAGAGGATCGGGCCCTGTCCACGCCAGCCGGCCATACGCAGCGAATCGAGCCCACGGTGGTAGGCGACGCGGGCGTAGGCGTATCCGGTGATCGGACGCTCGGAGTTCGCGGCGGCCTGTGCCAGGGCGGCCCAGGCGAGCGAGGACGACGGGTGTGCGGCGACGATCGCTTCGAGTTCGTCGATGCCCACGGCCTTCTCCAGGGCGCGGCTAACCTCCGGTTCTTCCGGGAGGCGGGTTTCCGGGATTCCGAGCAGGTTATGTTCTGTCACCCCTCCAGCCTACCGCGGGATGCCCGACACGTCCTCCCCCGGCCGTTTTTTGCCGGATTTTCCCGGGTTTCCCGGATCTCACCTCAACATGCTTCACAAATTTGCGGGAACAGCAGCACAAGGAGCGCCGTCAACGCGCCCTCAAGTTTTCGCAAAGAATCCCTGCCAGCCACGCCTCCCTGTTCAGTTGGCGCATCAATAGGCACCCCGAGGGCTTCCCGTCCACCTAATCTTGGATGCACTACTGGCGGCCGAAGAGTTTGCGATGACAATTGACCATCACAATGTGCCGCCCAATCTGCGAAGAATATCCGACGCTACATTCGGGGGACAATCTGTTCTTCGTGCCAAGCGGATAGCGACCTGCGCACGCTCGTCAACTAACCCGGATAGTGCCAAATCTGCTACGGCACCACGGTTTGCATCAGGCATGATAGGCCAGTTTGATTCAAGCTCACGCCACCAGGATTTATCCACTCTCAGTACACTTCCAAGCGATGAGGAAAGCACAGACCTTGCACTTCCACCGAAAGAGTCAATGTCTACTTTGAGCATCAGGTCTGTGCAGATTTCAGTTGTGCGTGGGTAAGGCAACACTTTCATCGCAATCTCTGTAATGAAGTCAAAACACTGGCCATACAAAGCACCTGCACGACCTGTATTTTTTTGAATCTCCGATGGTTCGAGACAGTTCCATAAGGCTGCAATGATCAGTTCGGTGAGGCTGGCGGACGGCGCAACGTTTCGGGCACCATTGTGCGTTGCGTCGCCTAGCAGCGCGATCAGGGCTCCACTAACTTGTGGGTCTTCCTCACCGGCGAGCGCTTCGATAAGTCGATTTGCTACTACCGCTGTATCAGCTTCGCTCCAGAATTTCCCCTTCGCATCCGGCCTCAAGTTATCGGCCAATGCGATAAGCGCCCCTGCGTTCCGAACTCGAATCATGGCTACACGCCAAGAAGTCGTCCCATTCCATTCGGAGGCGTTCCATCTCGATTTGTTTTCGAATAACTCACGAAGCCCATTTCGTTGGGCGACCTGCCAATCAGAGTCGACCAGCTCATCAAACGCGGCACGCGCCGATGTATCTACCGGTATGAGCGCGCCATGGATTGACGCTTCCTGTCCCGTACCTAGCATCATGAACTCCTTCCAGAATTCAGGATTGTCAGCCACCTGCTCTTTAAGATCCTCTGAAGTGACAACTCTCAAAAGTGCAGACACGGACGATCTCAATACGGAGCTCCAGCTTTTGGCTCTTTTCAAATTGATCGACGCTTCCACGAATTCACGTAGGGCCTCTGCCAAAGACTTAGAGTCCCTGCCGCTAAAGGCGAGATATGTCGCCCAACCATCGCGCGGAGCGAACTTCGTTACCAAACGCAACTTTGCAATAATTGCGGCTCGAGTAGAGCCAGTCACTACACCCTCAAGATTGAAAGCAAGCCGGCTGAAAAAAACTGCTCCGTGTGCTTCTTGAGGCGTAGGAGCATTGATGATGTCTATTGCGATGTCATTCGGCGACGAGATGGAAGTCAGACGAAGTGCGTTGAGAAGGACGTTCCGCGCAACGGCACGAACATCAGACAACGCCGCAATCACTATTTCAGAACGGACTCCCGGATCCTTTGCCATATGAGCGATGACTCTTGCTCGCACCGCCCCCCATCTCCCGTTACCTTCCGCAGAAGCGATTTCCTCCCAACTTGACCAGCCTTCTCGTCTGGTTTTAGCAGAGCAATCGATTTCCGCGCAGATTATGCTTGCTACCGCATCTACGCTTCCCTCAGGAAGGTCTCGGCGAATTGCAGTCGAGATTAACGCGCTCTTCACTTCAAGGTGCTCTGTCGCGCATACCGCTTCAATAATCGCAAGTCTGCCGGGCACGGACAGATCATGATAATGCTCGACTGCAATTCTCGACAATTGCTCGAAATGAATGCTTTCCGCGGAGAGGATTGCATTCAAGAATCGTCGAAGCTCCGAAGGCACTCGAATATCATCAGGACGCGAGATAAGTGTCGAAAGTACTTGATCAGTGGTACGAGCAGCGTTCTCGGTAGACATCCTAGGAATCAGCAAGGCAACAGCGCGGACCACTGCTGTTAGGTCTTTTACTCCCAGTTTCATCAAGGAGCAGAGTGCTTGAGACGCCATGAGCACATACTCAGCCGGCACATTCGCTAAAATGTCTGACGCGGCTGAAACATAGTCGGGTTTTTCATCGAGCAGTTGGGATACAACTCCCTGGACGATTTCCGGCTCGAACCGAGCGAAAGCTCCAGATAGAACCACGCGAACGCCTTCAACCATCGTCGTGGGTATATGTTCAGCAACCGTTTGGAATCGTTGGCTGGTGAGTTCTTCATGCACCAGATGACTTGCTATACCCCAATAGCCTGAGAGCTGAGATTCAAGACCATCTTGAAACCGGCGGAAGTCACTTTCTTCTCCGGAAGCTGCCAAGTATCGAGCGACCGCGAATTCTGAAAAGGTCTGATGGAAGAAGTGCATCCGATATCCGGTTCGAGCGATAATTCCATCGCTGACAAGCGCATTTACCGCTTCAAAATCCCCTGAATACCTTAGGTCTTCGACAAACCTCTCGGTGCTTTGCTTCCAAACGCACTCAGCGATACCCAGGGCAACCTCCTCCGCTGCTCTGACCGAGCGCGTATTTCGCCGTCCATCTCTGCCTGTACTAACCCTAGCTAGCCAGTATTCCTTGTATAGTTTTGTGGCGGTGAGCCCCTCCGGGAGCCTTCCATTGTGCGCATAGAGGCGGGTTGCCATAGCGAGTCGCAGCGGGACCTCAAGCACACGAAGGCTTCCTGGTTTTTGAAGCGATTCATTAATGCTCTCGATAAATTGATCGGCAAGCACATTCGACACGCTGTCGTGACTCATGTACTTACGGCTCCAGCTGACCACTTCTTCCGCACTCAGCGAAGGCATATCCTGAACTTCAAATATTTCTAGTTTTGCCGAAAGCAGGTCGTACCACTCTCGGCTTCGGCAAGTCACTAGTAGATCAGAGCTGACTGACCATTTTGAAAGCAGCTCTGCAAGGGGAGGAGCCGTTTCATCACGAAGAAGAATGTCAAGAGTGTCCAAGATGAGAAGGGGCCTCTCGTCGAAGACTTTCAGAGCATCAGTCAACGAAATTGAGAGCCCCGTAGCTTGCGCCCCGAGCGCGTCGTCGATCTGCTGTAGCTGTTTTACTTGCTCTGCACCATCAAGTGACGCGATGGAAATGACTACGATTGCACGGTCAAGATTCGATTTTGCGATTTCTCCGACCAACACAGACTTTCCATAGCCTCCGTCTCCTACAACAGCAACTGGATACTTGCTCGGTTCGACAGCCTTCCGCAGTAAGTCATCTCGTTGAATGATTGCTCCGGTTTCCAATGAAAGCTTGACGCGTGATTGTTCTAGCTGCTTCATCAGCCCACGCTTGACATCTGCACTTGAAAAACCATGGGACTGCGAGACTTCGTCGTCAGAAGGATTTATTGCTATGTTCTTTTCCAAGTAATCGGCTGTGCGCAAGAGAGATGACAGCGCAAGACGCGGAAATTCCGAATTATGCGTTGCCTCTAGAGCTAAACGATCAGCAATGAATCGGATTAGTTGCAATGCGAACTGTTCCGCGTGTGCCGGCGCGAATTTTACTATTTTCTGGCCCCCGTGTTTTAGCACGTACGGGTAAACGGATTCAGGGTCCCGGGCTGCGATAAGAATTAGATCTTTGTCTGTCGCTAGCCTTGTTACAAGCGTGGCAACATCCCGAGTCACACCTTGAAAATCTTGGGTGTCGGACTCGCTTATCTCCGGATGGTTGAACTGGCTCCTAAGTTGAGCCTCGAGATGCTTGGCAATCGATTTCTCTCGTAGCCGGGGATCGAGGATCGGCTTACCAGTTTCAAGAATCCGTCCTGCGTCTCCGATTACATCGGCCACAGTCGAATCTGCCACTATACGAGCTATGATTTGGGCAAGCGCCACTCCGAGGATTCCGAACTCAATTGCTGGCATGGAGTCAGAATAGCGTGGCGCGAAACCAGCTATCGCCGCTTAGCCATGCATTTCGGTGATTTGAGCCCCACAACTATCTAGCGTTCAGGTGGCCGCCTTGCAATACCGTCACGAGCTATACTCACCGCTACGGCGCTCATCGGTCTGAATTGTATTCAGCTTTCGCAGGGCATCAGTGGGACACCATCACGATTACAGTTCAGAAACCTGCTTCATTCATGTCAAAGTCAAATTGAGAACCAGCTCCCGACACTTGCAAGTAGCTTTTTCCCGCAATTCATAATCGAAGCGTTTATCTAAATCGCGCGCGTCAGTGTGTTGAAAGTCTTCTGTCGGTACCCGAGCGCCACAGAGCTGCACGATTTTCCGGGGCTGCATCCCGTCTGCAGGTGCGCAGAGGCTCGCCGCGCACCTAGGATAAAGAGCATGTCCAAGGTTCTTTCTTCTCTCCCCGTAGGCGAGCGCGTCGGTATTGCCTTCTCCGGCGGCCTCGATACCTCCTGTGCAGTCGCGTGGATGCGCGACAAGGGCGCGATCCCCTGCACCTACACCGCCGATATCGGTCAGTACGACGAGCCCGACATTGACGGCGTCACCGCCCGTGCCCTCGAGTACGGTGCCGAGCTGGCCCGCTTTGTCGACGCCAAGCGTGCACTCGTGGAGGAGGGCTTCATCGCCCTCCAGACCGGTGCCTTCAACGTGCGCTCCGGCGGCAAGACCTACTTCAACACCACCCCCCTCGGCCGCGCCGTGACCGGCACCCTGCTGGTGCGCGCCATGAAGGAGGACGGCGTGGAGATCTGGGGCGACGGATCCACCTATAAGGGCAACGACATCGAGCGCTTCTACCGCTACGGCCTGATGGCCAACCCGGCGCTGCGCATCTACAAGCCCTGGCTCGACAGCCAGTTTGTGGAGGAGCTGGGTGGACGCCAGGAGATGAGCGAGTGGCTCGTCGAGCACGGCTACCCCTACCGCGACTCCGCCGAGAAGGCCTACTCGACCGATGCCAACATCTGGGGTGCCACCCACGAGGCGAAGAAGCTTGAGTTCCTCGACGCCGGCCTCGACATCGTCGAGCCCATCATGGGTGTCGCCGCCTGGCGCGAAGACGTCGAAATCGCCACCGAGGAGGTGTCGGTTCGGTTCGAGGCCGGCCGTCCCGTCGCGATCAACGGCGTCGAGTACACCGACCCGGTTGCCCTGGTCTACGAGGCCAACGCCATCGGTGGACGTCACGGCCTGGGCACCTCCGACCAGATCGAGAACCGCATCATCGAGGCCAAGTCTCGCGGTATCTACGAGGCTCCGGGTATGGCGCTGCTGCACATCACCTATGAGCGCCTGGTCAACGCGATCCACAACGAGGACACCCTCACCAGCTACCACACCGACGGCCGCAAGCTCGGTCGCCTGATGTATGAGGGCCGCTGGCTCGACCCGCAGGCCCTGATGCTGCGCGAGTCGCTGCAGCGCTGGGTTGGCTCGGCCATCACCGGTGAGGTCACCCTGCGACTGCGTCGCGGCGACGACTACACGATCCTGAACACCACGGGTCCGAACCTCAGCTACCACCCCGAGAAGCTCTCGATGGAGCGCACCGTCGGTGCCGCGTTTGGCCCGGAGGACCGCATCGGTCAGCTGACCATGCGCAACCTCGACATCGCCGACTCGCGTGCCCGCCTCGAGCAGTACGCGGCCCTCGGCCTCGTCGGCGGCGCCACCGCCGAGCTCGTCGGTGAACTGGAGCAGGGTGCCGCGGCGAAGATCGCCGAGGCCGTTGGCGGCATCGACGCCGACGCCGACACCCTGGGCCTCTCGGCCGCGTTCGAGACCGGCACCGACTAGCCCAGGCTCGTTACCGCCGGGCTCACGCCCACACACACTGCCCGCCCGGATCATGATCCGGGCGGGCAGTGTGTGTTACGTGGGTTAGACGGTCGGGATGCGCTTGGGCGCGAGCTGCGGTTCCTGCTTGAACTGGCCGGTGAGGGCCAGGACCAGCACGATGATCGCGATGACGATCCATCCCGAAACCCCCAGCGGGTTCACCAGGGTCAGGTTCATCGGGGCACCCGCCGCCGAAAGCAGGAAGATCAGACCCGCCGAGGCGTTGAGGGCACCGTGGCCGATGACTGCGGGCCAGATCGAGCCGGTGCGCAGCCGCACCCAGCCGAACAGCATGCCCCACAGCACACAGCCGACCACCATCGTCAGCACACCCCAGAGATCGGCCTGGTTGAAGTTGTGCCCCAGCAGGGTAACGGGCGCATGCCAGACACCCCAGATCACGCCGCTGAGGATCAGCGCGGGCCAGATGCCCAGCGGACGCAGCGCCGGCAGCAGCCAGCCACGCCAGCCGATTTCCTCGCCGAACGCGGGAATCGCGTTGAACAGGGCGCCGAGCGGGATGGAGAGGATCTGCGCGATAACGATCGTCCCGATCAGCGACTCATCCACGGGCAGTGAATTACCAACCATGGCCTTGAAGCCGGAGAAGCCCACCAGGTCGAGGGTGATCCAGCCGAACAGCGCCGAGATCCCCAGGCACGCGGCAACCAGCAGCAGCGGCACGAACGCCGCCAACACCGTGAACCACACCACGCGCTTGGCTGGGCGCAGTGGCCAGATGCCGAGGAACCGCAGGCGTTCCCCGCGCGGCACCTTCATCGCGAACACCACCACGAGGACCGCGAGCAGTGGGGTGAACATCATCGCCGCGGGCAGGACCCCGCCCAGGAGCGGGTACACCGGACTGTCCGTCTTGGTCAGCCACAGCGGCAGGATCACCAGCCAGGCCAGCGCCCACGCCACCACCGTAAAAACGATAACCGCGGCCCAGGGCACACGCGCTACTCGGTCGGGCCGCGTTTCGGCTGTCGGAAAGTTGTTTGCGCTCACACCGGTGTCAGACATAATGGTTCCCGATTATCGCGGACCACGTTGCCGACTGTCCACTATCATCCGCGGATCCGCCGAATTGTTATAACAACCGCGCGCCATACCGCTCGTCCTGCGGGCTATCGGGTACCGAACCGGCGGCCTCGAACGGGAGTGCCACCCTCGGGGAAGAGCGCGGTTGCCCGTTCGAGAACCTCAAGCCCCTCGTCGAACGTTCCGGCGAACCGGCGGAGCTGGGACTCGGGGATGCCGTTTCCCAAGGCGATCTCCCGCCATCGCCCCAAAGCAGTGCTCGCCTGACGCAGACACTTACGCGCCTCGGTCGGGCTCAAACGGCAGGCGGCGGCGAGCTGCATCAACCCTTCGGCGGCAAACTCGCCGGTGTCGGCCCCGCCGATGGCCGTTTGGCGCTGTGAGGAGTTTGGATTTGGGTTGATGTCAAACGCCGGGCTCAGCACCCAGCCGCGCGATGCTCGCAGAAATCCGTGGTTGCGGAGGTGATCGTCGGTGTTATTGAGCCCCACATTGACGGCGGCACGCAGGAAGAGCTGCCGACGATCGGCCAGAGCTTCGGCACTGATCTCCGTCAGCATCTCGGCAATCTCGACATAGTCGGCGGATTCTCCATCACGGCGCTCCAGCAGGGTCATTGCGCTCATATAGCCGATGCGGCGGCCCTCATCGGTACGATCGAAACGATCAAGTAGGAGCAGGTGCCGACCGTCGATCCGGGTCAGGCGATGCGTCGCGACGCGCACCCCGGCCGCCTCGGCAAGCTCCAGGGCGGTGGCCTCCCACGCCATCACGTCCCAGTCATCCTCGCGATGCGGGAACTTCGCGATCATCAGGCGATCATTTTCTCCCCGCACCGATGCCTTGGGCCGCGCCCCACCCAGCGAACCGGTACCCGCGGCGAGGAGCATCTTCACTGCCTCAAGACCCTCCTCATCGTCATTCGCAGTGGCCTCGGCCGCGCGCAGCAGCTCGGGCAGCATTAGCAGCTTCGGCACCGCGGTTTCCGCGTCAACGAAGGCTCCGTTCGGGTCCTCTCGGAAACGCAGCGAACCCTGCCGGGTGAGGTCGGCGACCCCCACCAAATAATCGACGTCGTCCAAGTTGTCCGCCCGGCGGTTCTCCTCCAGCGCCGTCGCACGCTCACGCGTGGCGATGAGGTTACGACCCCAACGATCCGGAGCCGAATCCGAGAAGGCTCCGGGCAGTCCGTCCACATACTGGGCTCCCGAAACCAGTTCCAGTCCGGGATCCAACCGGTACGCACGCGGGTGCTCAAGATAGGTCGGAGCGTATTGAAACGTCGTGGCGGTCAGCCGGCCCCGACTGCGGTGGAACTGCGCGTTTCCGGCGAAGATCGTCTCACCCTCGATCTCGGCGTGCACCTCCAAGCTGTCTGCGTGGGTCATCGCACGCGCTTTCGGTTGAGCAGCCCGGCGCGGGCACGGCCGAGGTCGGTGCTCAGCGGATCGAGCGCATCGGCCAGGGTCTTCAGAACGCCCAGCGCCCGCGCGACGCGCAGCACCACGTGGAAGCTCACCGTGGGGTCGCCATGCTCCACCTTGCGCAGGGTGTCCCGGCTGATGTCTGCCCGCTCGGCCACCTGAGTGGTGGTGAGCCCGAGGATCTTGCGCCATCCGGCGAGGTCTTCGCCCATGCTTTTGGCGGCCTGGACGACGGGTACCGACAGCTCAACAACCATGAAAACTCCTCATATAACGGCGAGCCGGATAGGCGGAAACTCGCTTAAGGGAGATGTTACTCGTCAATAGGGCAAATGGATACGGTTTCTTCGATTCCCGCCTACGCGAACAAAACAGACTGCCCGCCCGGATCAAGATCCGGGCGGGCAGCGTGTTTAAGTGGGTGAAACTAGATCAGCTTCTTTTCCTTGAGCCAGTCGGTGGCCAGCTGCTTGGGGCTGGCCTTCTCGGCACCCTGGTTCTTGCCGTTGAGCTCGATCAGGTCCTCGGTGGTCAGCTCGGCCGAAACCTTGTTGAGCACCTCGGCGACCTTGTCCGTGTTGGCCTTCTTGCTCACCAGCGGGATGACGTTCTGCGGCAGAATCATGTTCTTCGGGTCCTCAAGGGTCACGAAGCCGTTCTCCTTGATCGCCGGGGTGGTCGAGAAGATGTCCGCGAGGTCCACGGTGCCATCCTTCAGCGCACCCACGGTCAGCGGCCCACCCGAGTCGCTCAGCGGCACAAACTTGATCTTGGCGGCGCTCAGACCGTAGATCGACTCCAGTCCGGGAGGACCGTAGGGACGCTGCTCCAGCTCGGGGTTACCACCCACGGTCAGGTCGCGGTCAAGGCCCGCGAGATCCGCGAGGCTCTTGACGTTGTTCTGCTCGCTGAACTCCTTGGTGACGTTATAGGAGTCCTTATTCTCCGCCGGCGACGCCTTGAGGACCGCGAGACCGTTGGTCAGCGCGGTGCCCAGCTCCTTCTCGACCTCCTCGGAGGTCGAGGCCTTGGAGTCCTTGTCGAATGCCTGCAGCAGGTTACCCGAGTACTCGGGCACGATGTCGAGGGATCCGTCTTCCAGGGCCTTCAGGTAGACGTCGCGCTGGCCGATCTGGCCCTTGAAGTCGACCTTGATGTCCTTGGCTTCGAGCGCCTGTGCGTAAATCTGCGCGATGATCTCGTTCTCGGCGAAGGCCGCCGAGCCGATAGCGATGGTGTCTCCGGCGGCGCTGCTGCCGCCACCACTCAGCGGGTCGCCACTGGCGCAGGCGCTCAGGGCAAAGATCGCGCCGGCGGCCATGGCCAGGGTTAGTCCCCGTTTTGCTCCACGAATATTCATGCTGCTGTCCTCTCGGTAGGGGTTTTACTGCGTCGGTTGCCGCGGGCCGCGCGCACCCCAGTGGGGAGCACCGCCTTACCCACAAGCAGGAATAGAAGGTCAAGAATCAGGGCCAGCGCGGCCACCAGGAGCGCGCCGGCGAGCATCTGCGGATAGTCCCGCAGCGGCAACGCATCAAATAGGAAGCGCCCCAGGCCGCCGAGGGATATATAGGCGGCGACCGTGGCGGTCGCGACCACCTGCAGCATCGCCGAGCGCAGCCCACCCACGATCAGCGGCAGCGCCAGCGGGAACTCCACCCGCCAGAGGATCTGCCACTCGGTCAGGCCCAGCGCTCGCGAGGCATCCACGGTGGCCGGATCCACCGACTCGATTCCGGCGTACGCCCCGGCGAGGATCGGCGGAATGGCCAGCACCACCAGCACGATCAGCGTGGGGATGATCGCCATGCGCACCCCGAAACCAAACTGCACGGCGATAAACACCAGCAAACCCAGGGTCGGCATCGCGCGCAGCGCACCGCTCAGGCCCACCACGAGTCCGCGGCCGCGGCGGGTGTGACCAATAGCCAGGCCGGCGGCCAGCGCGATCACCCCGGCGATCAGCAGGGTCATCCCGGTGATTGCCAGGTGCTCCAGCAGCCGCGTGGGAATCCCGCGTGAGCCGGTCCAGTGTGCGGGATCCAGCAACCAGTTCAGGCCGTCAAGCATTCGTGGTCACCTCCAGGGTCTCCGCATTGGTCTTGTTACGCACCCGGCGGGTACGCGACCAGGGCAGTAGGGCCTTGCCGATCAGCACGATGATCAGGTCGAAGATCAGCGCGATCAGAACCGTGCCCACGATGCCCACACCGATCTCAAACGGGAACGAACGCTGAGTACCATCGGTAAACAGGTAGCCCAGCCCGCTCATTCCCACCAGCGCGCCCAGGGTGACCAGGCTCACGGTGCTGCTGGAAACCACGCGAGTCCCGGCGATGATGATCGGTCCGGCCAGCGGCAACTGGACCTGCCAGAAGCGTCGCCAGGGGCCGTAACCCAGCGCGGTCGCGGCATCCAGCACCTGCGGCGAAACCTGATCGAACGCATCGGCGGCGGTACGCACCAGCAGCGCGACCGCGTACAGGGTCAGCGCGGCGATCAGGTTGATCGGGTCGAGGATCTGGGTGCCGAGGATCGTGGGCATCGCGATGATCAGCGCCAGCGACGGGATCGTATAGAGCAAACCGGCGATGGTCAGCAGGGTGCCGCGGCCCCAGCGATAGCGGTGCGCAACCCAGCCCAGCGGGACCGAGATGATCAGCCCCAGCAGGATCGGCGGCACGCTCAACGCCACGTGCGTGAGCACCAGGGCCCACACATCGGAGAAGTTCTCGAAGAGCCAACTCATCGAGGAGTATCCACCCCCGGAGCCTCGTTCTCGGAGCCAAGCTCCCCTAGATTCGGCGAAGGAGTATCCACCTCCGGAGCCTCAGGCGACGAGCCAAGCTCCCCCGAATTCGGCGAAGAAGTATCCAGGTCCGGCAGATCCGCCGCCTCGGTGCCCAGCGTAATCTCGCCCAGGTGCTCATCGCGTCCGCCCGCACCCACCGAGACCGGACCGGTCGCGGTTTCGGCGCCGAGCACACCGGCGATGCGGCCGGTCCCGTCCACCACGAGGGTGCGACCCTCACTCTGGCGCAGGGTCAGTGCGCGGCGACCGCGGTCGGCACCGATGAAGTCGGCCACAAACTCGCTGGCCGGGTTGGAGAGGATCTCGTCCGGGCTGCCGTGCTGGGCCACGTGTCCACCCCGGGAGAGGATCGTCACGTGGTCGCCGAGCAGGAACGCCTCATCAATATCGTGGGTCACAAACACGATGGTTTTGGCCAGCTCACGTTGGATGCGCAGCAGCTCCTCCTGAAGCTCGCGGCGCACGATCGGGTCGACCGCACCGAAGGGCTCGTCCATCAGCAGGATGTTCGGGTTCACCGCGAGCCCGCGGGCCACCCCCACCCGCTGCTGCTGGCCGCCCGAGAGTTCGGCCGGGTAGCGCTTGGCCAGCGCCGAATCCAGACCCACGGTTTCCATCAGCTCATGGGCGCGTGCCACGGCCTCGGCCTTGGGCACACGATTGAGCAGCGGCACGGTCGCGATGTTCTGCAGCACGGTGCGGTGCGGCAGCAGACCGGAGTTCTGCATCACGTAGCCGATCCGACGACGCAGGGTCACCGGGTTGAGGCTGGCGACGTCCTCATCGTCGATCAGGATGCGGCCCGAGGTGGGTTCCACCATGCGGTTAATCATCCGCAGCAGGGTGGTCTTACCGCTCCCCGAGGACCCCACAAACACGGTGATTTCACGTGAGGGCAGGCGCAGCGAGAAGTTGTCCACCGCGAGGGTGCCGTCCGGGAAGCGTTTCGAAATTCCGTCAAACTCGATCACAGATCATCCCCATCTCGCACGTTTTGCGTGCGGTTGTGAGTACCTAGCGTAGACACTGCCCTCCGACATTGTGTGAATTGTTCCCGTTTTGTCATCTATTCGGAGCCGATCTATCCGCGGATTGATGCGGATCTCAGAAATTTTTGAAAAAGTTTGGAAAGTGGGAATGGAAGCCCACCCGGTTTAGTTTCATATGAATGGACTTCACGGAGCACCGTGCAAAGTATTCGGAATAAGAAAGGGTCATCATGACCACCTATCGCATCGGTTACATCGTTGGCAGCCTGTCCGCCAACTCCATCAACCGCAAGCTCGCCCTTGCACTGAAGGCCCTCGCCCCGGCGAACCTTGAGTTCGTTGAGGTCGAGATCAAGGACCTGCCGCTGTACAACCACGACCTGGATGGCGCTTACCCCGCCGAGGCCGTAGCCCTCAAGGACGCGATCAACGCTTCCGACGCTCTGCTGTACGTAACCCCCGAGTACAACCGCTCCATTCCCGGCGCGCTGAAGAACGCCATCGACTGGGCCAGCCGCCCCTGGGGTCAGAACTCCCTGGGCAAGCCCTCCGCCGTCGTGGGTGCCTCGATCGGTGCCGTGGGTACCGCCGTCGCTCAGCAGCACCTCAAGGGCATCCTGAACTTCTCCGACGCCGCGCTGTTCAACCAGCCCGAGGTCTACCTGCAGTTCACCGAGGGCCTGATCACCGAGACCGGTGAGGTCACCAACGAGGGAACCGCCGCGTTCCTCAAGGCATGGCTCGAGGGCTACGCAGCCTTCGTCGCCGCGCACGTCGCCAAGTAGTTTTCTTCCCCTAGCGACACCTACCGAACCCGAATTTCGGTGCTCAAAGCCCGGGCACAGCTTGTGCCCGGGCTTTTTCGCGCCCGAAAATCCGAACGCACCCGCTAGCGTGCGGCGGCAGTCTCGGGATGCAGTGCGCTGGGCGGCATCCCAAACTCGCGCCCAAACGCCGTGGTGAACGCCGGCGGATTGGTGTACCCGACCTGGACCGCCACATAGGAGACCGCGTGTCCGGCGCGCAGCAGATCACTGGCCGCGGCCATGCGCATGTGGGTTCGCCACTGCCCGAAGGTGAAGCCGGTCTCGTCCACAAAGTGGCGCTGTAGGGTACGCGCCGAGACCATCGCGCGCTGCGCCCACTGCTCCATGCTGAGCGGCGATGCGGGGAACGCGGCCAGCGAGCGGGCCACCCCCAGGGCTCGCGGATCGGCCGGATAGCGCGGCCCCGCGGCGGGTACCTCGGCACACACGCAGCGCCGCAGCTGGGCGATCTTCGCGGCCCGCTCACTCGCGGTGGTGAGTCCGGGCTGCAACAGCACGCGCCCCACCTCCTCGATCTCCGGCGTGCGCGAGATCGCCCGCACCCGGGTCTCCGCGGCCCCAAACTCGGCGACCTGGATATACAGCGGCAGCAGCAGCGAGCCGGCATCCGGACGCACCTCGTGCGCGAGCCCGGCCGGGATCCACAGTGCCCGCTCGGGATCCACCCGGAAGTGTGCGCCATCCAGAATCAGGGTCGCGCCGCCGCTAATCACCCAGGTGAGCTCGTGGCTCTCATGCGCGTACCCCCAGGAATTCGGCGCGGCGGCGGCCGTCTCGGCCGGGGCTGTACCCGCGGTGTCCAAAACTCGAAGTCCCGATGTCCATCCCACCAAAATATTAAAACATAGGCTCGCCTAACCTAAAAGCTCACCGGAATTTTAGTCCCCGAAAGAGGTGGGTTTTGGCCCAGCAGCACCGTGTCCACCCGGGCACCACCCGGGTCAGGCACCCGCTCTATGCCCGCACACTGACCGTGCACGCGATCCAACGTCTCTCGGCCTCGCTGATCGAGCTGCGTCTGCACGGCGACTTCGAGGCCGCACCGCTGGTCTCGGTGCGCGGCGGCATGGCCGAACACGTCAAGCTGATTGTGCCCGATGCGCAGACCGGGGTGCTGTCGGTTCCGCGGATCGTGGATGAGCGCATCGCCGCACCCCTGAACGGTGGGGCCTGGAGCTCCCGCGACTACACGGTGCGCGCGTTCCACCCGGCCACCGCCCAGGCCCCGGCCGAGCTCGTGCTGTGGGGCGTGGAACACCCGCACGGTCCGGTGGGGGCCTGGGTGGCCCGGGCCACCGTCGGCGACACCGTGGGCGTGCTCGGGCCGCGCGGTTCCGAGCTCTTCCCCGAAGACTATCCGCACTATCTCATCGGGGCCGACGAGACCGCCCTGCCCGCACTGGCTCGCTGGATCGAGGAGGCCCCGGCCTGCGCCCACCTCACGGTTTTTGCCGAGGTGGAAAGCCCCGCCGCGCGAATCGAGCTGCCGCACCGGGAAAACACCACGGTCACCTGGCTGGATCGCGGTGCCGGGGAGAGCCTTGCCACCGCGATTACCGCAAGCTCGTGCGACCTCTCCGCGAGCTTCGTCTGGGTGGCCGGGGAGGCGAGCGCCCTGATCCCGCTGCGCCGACACCTCCTCGGCGAGCGCGGCCTGCACCGCGATCAGATCGACGTGTCCGGCTACTGGAAGCGCGGGATCGCCGATCTTGATCACCATGCGCCCCTGGACGCCGAAGATCCCCAGAACTAACACCACTTTCCCCGCAATACCCCAACGATTTGGAGACCCCATGACCACATCCGTGCGCCCCTCGCGGCTGCTCAAAACCCTCGGTGCCCTGGCACTGGCCCTCGGCCTGACCGCCTCGCTGGCGGCCTGCGCCCCGGCGAGCGGATCCACCGGTGAGGCCACCACCGTATCGGACGGCGCAGACTCGGGCGTCTGGCCCCGCACCATCACGCATGAACTCGGGAAAACCACCATTCCCGCGCAGCCCAAGAAGGTTGTCTCCACCTCGCTGACCCTCACCGGAACCCTGCTCGCAATCGACGCCCCGATCGCCGCCTCCGCCGCCGGAACCCCCGGTAACGGCCTGGACAAGAACGGGTTCTTCGACCAGTGGGGCGAGGTGGCCAGCAAGCGGGGTGTGGACGTGCTCTACCCCAACCTGGAACTGGACCTGGAATCGGTCACCGCGGCCAAGCCCGACCTGATCGTCATCTCGATGACAGGTGCCGACAGCACCAAGGACGCCTACGAGCAGCTGAGCAAAATCGCCCCGACCATCGCGCTGAACTACAGCACGCAGAGCTGGGAGGACATCGCCAAGCAGCTCGGTCCGGCGCTGGGCCTGGAGAAGCAGGTGGATGAGACCATCAGTGACTTCTCGGGCAAGATCGCCGAGGCCAAGGCCAAGATCGCCGCACCAGCCGGGAACGTGCAGGCAGTGGTCTTCAACGGCGCCCAGGAGGACACCGCGTTTGCACTGACCACCGGACCGCACAACGCGCTGCTGACCGAGCTGGGTCTGCCCATCACCAACCCCGAGTTCCCCGGCGACAAGCCCGCCGCCTCGGATCGCAAGGACTTCCAGTTCCTCTCCGCCGAGAACGCGGTGGTCTCGCTGACCGCCCCGACCGTGCTGCTGGTGAGCGCCGATGACGCCACCAAGGAGAAGCTGGTATCGGCCCCGGCCTTTGCCAACATCCCCGCGCTGAACGGCGGCACCGTGGTCCCGCTGGGTCTGAACTCCTTCCGCATCGACTATTACAGTGCGCTGGAAGTTGCAAACACCCTCGTCAATGCCTTCCGAGCGTAAACGAAACCTCACGTGGGTTTTGACCGGTGGCGGAGTACTGCTGATCATCCTGGTGATCCTCAGCTTCGCCACCGGTTCTCACGTGATCGAGTTCGGGACGCTGTGGCGAGCGCTCACCGACTTTGACCCCAAGAACAATGACCATGTGATCCTCGCCCACCTGCGCTTCCCGCGCACGGTCATCGGGATCCTGGCCGGCTGCGCTCTCGGGGTGGCCGGGGCGGCGATGCAGGCACTGACCCGCAACCCGCTGGCCGAGCCCGGGCTGCTCGGGATCAACGCTGGGGCCGCCGCGGGAGTGGTGACCGGGTTGGTGTTTTTCCCGGCGGTCTCCAGCTTCGGCGGCATCCTGCTGGCCTTCGCCGGGGCGGCCGCCGCCTCGGTCCTGGTGTTCACCCTCGGCGGGGCCCTGCGCACCCCGAGTAATCCGGTGCGGCTGGTGCTCGCCGGGGCGGCGACCGGGGCGATCCTCGGGGCCTACACCTCGGCGCTGCTCCTCAACGTGCCCACCGCGTTCACCTCGTTTCGGGCGTGGGATGCCGGATCACTGCAGGGCCGCCCGTGGGATGCGATCCTCGCCCCCGGACTCGCCATCGCCGCGGGCCTGATCCTGGCCCTGCTGCTGGGGCGCTCACTCAATGCGGCCGCCCTCGGACAGGACCTCAGCCGCGCGGTGGGGGCCTCGCCCCGGCGGATCACCCTACTCACTGGCATCTGCATCGTGATGCTCGCCGGTGGGGCCACCGCGCTGGCCGGGCCGATCAGCTTCGTGGGCCTCGCCGCCCCGATGCTTGCCCGCACCCTGGTGGGACCGGATCATCGCTGGCTGCTGCCCACCTCGATGATCCTCTCCGCCGACCTCCTGCTGGCCGCCGATATCCTCGGCCGCCTGATCCTCTGGCCCAGCGAGCTGCAGGCCGCGATCGTCATGGCCCTGATCGGAGCCCCCGTGTTTATCTTTATCGTGCGCCGCCGAAAGCTGGTGCAGCTGTGACCCCGCAAGGCACCCTGGCCCCGGGATTTCGGGCGCTGACCCTGAACCACGGGCGGATCAGCCTGCGCTGGCATCCGCGCACGGTGATCAGCTGCGCGGTGCTGATCGTAATCGCGCTGGCCGTGGGGTTTGCCTCGCTCAGCCAGGGCAAGCTGGAACTCTCCCCCGGGGAGCTGTGGACGATCCTGATCGGGCAGGGCGATCCCGCCGCGACCTCGATCGTCTGGGAGATTCGGATGCCCCGAGTCCTCACCGGCCTGTTCACCGGCGCGTGTCTGGCGATCTCCGGTGCGGTGTTCCAGTCGCTCTCGCGGAACGCACTGGGCTCCCCCGACCTGATCGGATTCACCTCGGGGGCCGCCACCGGCGCGGTCGCGGCGATCATGCTCGCCGCGGCCGGGGTGGTGGCCGTGGGCCTCGCCTCGATTGCCGGCGGGCTGGTCACCGCGATCGCCGTCTACGTGCTCGCCCGTAAGAACGGCGAGACCGACGGTCAGCGCCTGATCCTGGTGGGTATTGGGGTGGGCGCGCTGCTTCAGGCGGTCACCGTGATTCTGCTGACCCGCGGGCACGCGGATATCGCCATCGGGGCGCAGATGTGGCTCACCGGCACGCTCAACCTGCGCGGATGGGACAACGTGGCCACCGTGGGGATCGCGCTGGTCTTACTGCTGCCCGCGCTGATCCTCGGGGCCCGGCACCTCAACGCGCTGGAATTCGATGAGGGGCTCGCCCGCCAGCTCGGCGTCAAGACCGAGCGGGTGCGGCTGCTCACGATGGGGGCCGGGGTTGCCCTGGTGGGCCTGGCCACCGCGGCGACCGGACCGATCGGCTTTGTTGCCCTCGCCGCCCCGCACCTCGCCCGCCGCCTGGTGCGGGTCTCCCACGTCCCGCTGGCGGCATCGGCGTGCCTCGGCGCGACCCTGCTGCTGGCCGCCGACCTGCTCGGCCAGGTTCTGCCGATCTCCGCCAAGCTCCCGGTGGGACTGATGACCGGCGTACTCGGCGGCTTCTACCTGCTCTGGCTCCTCCTCCGAAAGACACCATGACCATTCCCCTTCAGGCCCGAGGCGTGACCCTCGGCTATGACACCACCGTGGTGGCCGAAAACCTCAGCGTGGACATCCCCGACGGACGCTTCACGGTGATCATCGGCCCCAACGCCTGCGGTAAATCCACCCTGCTCAGCGCGCTCTCCCGGCTCACCCGGCCGCGGGCGGGCCAGGTCCTGCTGGACGGTGCGGACATCCACGCGCTGGACACCCGCACGGTTGCCCGTCGGCTGGGCCTGCTCCCGCAGGGATCGGTCGCCCCGCACGGCATCTCGGTGCTCGACCTGATCTCCCGCGGACGCTTCGCCCATCAGGGTCTGCTGCGCCGTTGGAGCGAGGATGATCGCAAGGCCACCCGGTATGCGATGGAGGCCACCGGGGTTACCCACCTCGCCCAGCGCAACGTGGATGAGCTCTCCGGCGGACAGCGTCAGCGCGTCTGGCTGGCGATGGTGCTCGCCCAGCAGACCCCGCTCGTGCTGCTGGATGAGCCCACCACCTACCTCGACCTCTCCCACCAGTTGGACACCCTGCGCCTGTGCCGCTCCCTCGTCCAAAACGAGGGCAAAACCCTGGTTGCTGTGCTGCACGACCTCAACCAAGCTGCCCGCTATGCCGATCACGTGATCGCGCTGAACGAGGGCCGGGTGATCGCCACGGGCAGTCCCGAGGAGGTGGTGACCTCGGAGATTGTGCGCAGCGTTTTCAACGTGGATGCGCTGGTGATTCCCGATCCGGTCACCGGACGCCCGCTGATTGTCCCCACCGAGAAGGAGCTTCCCGCCCGTGGATAACGAACTTGCCCCCACCCCAACCGCGCCGAGTGGTGCCCCGCTCCCGGCCGCGCCCGCCTGGCTTGCCGGGTGGCAGCGGCGGTTGAGTGGGGTGGCGGTGCCCCCGGCAACCGACCGAGCGGTGACGGTTCCCGCGGTGGCTGCCTCCGAGGTGACGGCCCCGTCAGCCCTGGCAACCGAGGAGGACTTTTGGGCCGAGGTGTCCATCTCCCCGGTGCTCGGGGAGGCCCGGGTCGTGGAGAGCACCGCGCTGCGCGAGGTCACGTTCCTCTGGGAGGGGGATGAGCCCGAGGTCATGGTGCACATCAACTCACTCACCGATGCTCATCGCCACGACATCACCCCGGCCCTGCTGGAGCGCATCCCCGGAACCCGCATTCGCCACATCAGCTACCTGCTGCCCGAGGACATCCTGGCCGGGTACCGGTTTGTCACCGACACCCATATTCCGCGCGATGTGGGGGCCGCACGCCCCGGCTGGAAGCGGATCCATGAGCGCGGGGTGCCCGATCCTCGTAATCCGCGCACGCTCCCGCATCCGCTGGGCGAAACCTCCTCGATGCTCGTGATGCCCGGCTTTGCCGCACATGCAGCCTGGGACCCAGCGCTTCCTCCGCGCCACCGCGGCGAGCGCCGTATCCTCCGCACCGATCCGCATCTCTCCCCCGCGCGCACGGTGTACCTGTACACCCCGCCCGAGGCGGTCACCCGACTGCTGGTCCTCTTTGATGGGGATCGCTGGGACGCCCTGAACCTCCCCGACGCCCTCGACCGGTTTGGCGCACCGGGTCTCGCGGTGGCGATGGTGTCGGCGATCTCCCCCGAGGATCGGCAGAGCGATCTTCCCCACCCCGAGCGGATCGCCGCGATCCTGCGGGTCGAGGTGCTGCCCGCGGTGGCCGAGACGCTGGGGCAGGTGCTTGATCCGGCGAGGATCATCGTGGCCGGGCAGAGCTACGGCGGCCTGGCCGCGGGGGCCCTGGTACTTGAGCACCCAGATATCGCGCACACCGGAATCGTCCAGTCGGGCTCCTTCCACTTCCGCGCGGACACCGAACCCAGCCCGCACGCCGAAGACCCCGGGGACGTCAGCGAGCGCCTGGCGAGCCGGAGACCCGGGCCCCAGACCGGCCGGCTGATCATGCAGCTGGGCTCCGAGGAGGGGATCCTCGTCCCGCAGGGCCGACTGCTGCGCGACCGGGCGCGCGCCGCGGGGTACCCGGTGAGCTACCGGGAGGTACGCGGCGGCCATGATTTCGCCTGGTGGTCGCACGGGCTGTTCACGGCGTTGGAGGAGGCGCTGCACCCTTCAGGAGCGTGATGTCGGTCCGCCGAGAGATCCGCCGCCCGGTCATAATCGGTCATCCGGGAATCCGGCGCGGTCCGTGGTCGTTATGGTCCTCCACAACCGGCTCCGCATGCGCGCCCGGAGAACGCGCCTCGGCGCACGTCGGAAGGATCATCATGACCACACTCGGCATTATCGGCAGCGGACACATCGGCACCGCGGTCGCGACCCTCGCGCAGCGCGCGGGCGTCCAGACCGTGCTGGCAAACTCGCGCGGCCCGGAATCCCTTACGGACAAGGTGGCCGAACTCGGCGACCAGATCTCGGCCGGGACCGTGGCCGAGGCAGCCGCGCAGGATATCGTGGTGCTCACCATCCCATTGGTCGCGACCCGGGAGTTCCCGGCCGAGATCCTCGCGGGCAAGGTTGTAATCGACACCAGCAACTACTACCCCTCGCGTGATGGCCGCATCCCCGAGCTCGACTCCAATCAGACCACCGTGAGCGAGCTGCTCTCGGCACACCTCGTCGGCAGCCGGTATGTGAAGGGCTTCAACAACATCGCCGCCCGTCACCTGCCCCAGCTTGCACGTCCGGCCGGGGCCGCGGACCGTTCGGCCCTTCCGCTGGGATCCGATGATCCCGAGGCCCTCGCCCAGGCCACCGCGTTGCTGGACACCCTGGGCTGGGATGCGGTCCCGGTCACCCCGCTGGCCGAAACCTGGCGGGTGGAAACCGACACCATTGCCTACACCGCCCCCTACTTCGACCCCGACACCACCGATGCCGGCGGTGAGGACTCGCGTCCGGTCTCGGCCGAATCCCTGCGCGAAACGATCGCCGCCGCGACCCGGGTGGACACCGGCGCCCGCACCGTCTAGACACAAAACATCCCCCGAAACCTCAGGGTTTCGGGGGATGTCGACGTTTAAACGGCCACCGGCTCCCGCAGCACCGCCGCATCCTCGGCCCGGAAGCCCGCGAGTACCCGCAGCACCGGGATCAGCGCCAGCAGCATCAGCACCGCGGCAATCGGCAGCAGCACCAGCGCGCCAATACCCGCGAGTAACAGTCCGCCGATCATTCCACCCAACGCAATCGAGAGGTTCCAGACCGTGACGAGCATTGACTGGGCCGCATCGGCGGCGTCCCCACCGGCCCGCGCCATCACCACCTGGAACAGCACTGAGTACCCGCCGAACGCGTAGCCCCAGGCCAGCGCTCCGATGATCAGCAGCACGGTGCCGACGGAGGTGGGAACGAGCCCCGGCCAGGCGGCCAGCGCGATCCCCGCCAATCCGATGATGCCCGCGGTGATGGCGGCGACCAGGGTCGCGGTGAGGTAGCGGTCCGAGAGCCGGCCCGACCCGAACGTGCCGATAATCGAGGCGGCCCCGAACAAACCAAACACCAGGCTCGGGTTCAGGCTCACCCCGCCGAAGTCGAGGATCGGGGTGAGGTAGGTGTAGCCGAGGTTCTGGCCGATCACGCTCAGGGCAACCGCGGCGAGAACTAGCAGCACCGCGGGCGTGCGCAGCGCGGCGGCAAGACCCTGCTCGACGGGGATGCGCGCATCCGCTCCCCGGTGAATGCCGGGAACGCGCGGGGCACCGAGCGCGGCAATCACGCCCACGATCACGGTGAGGCCGGCGATGATCGCGAACACCGCGCGCCACCCCATACTCGTCCCGAGCAGCGTTCCCAGCGGCACCCCGACGGCAAACGACATGGTGCCGCCGATAAACGCAACACCGAGCGTCGCGCCGAGACGGCCGGGCCCGGTGAATCCGCGGACATAGCCGGGGATCATCGCCCACACCACCCCGGCCGCGAGGCCCGCCACAAAGCGGGTGCCCAGGTGGGTGACGATTTCCGGAGCCATCGCGGTGCCGAGGTTGGCCAGCGCGGACACAATCAGCACACCGAGCAGCAGTGAGCGGCGGTTCCAGGTCGCGGTGGCCCGGGTCAGCGGAATCGCGGCGACGATGCAGCCGATGGCAAACGCCACGATCCCCTGCCCGGCCAGCGACACCGAGACGCCGAGGTCCCGGGCGATCTGGGGTAGCAGACCGGCCGGGAGGATCTCGGTGAGCAGCGTGATGAAGCCCACGCCGGCGAGCAGAATCGCGGCGGGGAGGGGACGAACGGGGCGGGCAACCTGGCCCACAGATAAACTCATGGGTTCAGGATGACGGGCTACCACTAATGGCAGGGTCAAGCCGCCATTCATAAACCCGGGAATGTTGATTCCCATCCGGCTGTTATCCACAACACGCCCACGACGAAGGAGCGCCATGCAGATCGGCGAGCTTGCCACCCGCACCGACACCTCGCCGCGCCTGCTGCGCTACTACGAGGAGCAGGGTCTGCTGCACGCGGGACGCGATACCAACGACTATCGAATCTACGATGCCGACACCGCCGTGGAAACCGTCAACAAGATTCGCTGCCTGCTGAGCGCGGGGATCCCTACCCGGCTGATTCCGCTGCTGCTACCGGGGGTGAACCCCGAAAAGTCGGTGTTTGACACCCCGATCGACCCGGAGATCCGCACCGAGCTGGAGGGCTACCGGCAGCGACTCTACGATCGGCAGGTGCGGGTGAGCGCGAGCCTCACCGCGATCGATGAGTACCTGGATCGCACCTGCACCACCGCGCACTAGAGGCGCTGTCACACGCCCCGACTAGGCTGAGCACACACCTCACCCCCGGGAGATCCCATGCCCTTTGCCGATGAACTACTCGGCCACCAGGCGCTGCGCGCGCTGGAAACCTCGCTGCGAGAGGCCGGGCTGGAGCACTCTCCCGCGCTCACAGCAATCGATGCGGACGTCCTGAGCCCACTCACCCTGCGCGAGCGCACCGACCTGATTCGCGATGCCATTCTGGCCGATGTGCCCGGCGACTTCGCGGTGCTGTCGCGCCTCGTTCACGCGGCAGCCGAGGCACCCACGCCGCCGAGCGGTTGGGGTGTCTGGCCGCTCACCGAGGCCGTGACCTCACGCGCCCTGGCCACCGATCCCGATACCCACCTGCCCGAGGCGCTGGCGCTTCAGGCGGCGCTGACCCCGGGGCTCACCGCCGAATGGGGGATCCGCGGGCTGCTGCGGCACGACCTGCACCGGGCGCTCGGCATCATCCAGACCTGGACATCCCACCCGGATGAGCACGTGCGTCGCCTCGCCTCGGAGGGAACCCGTGCGTATCTGCCGTGGGGTGTGCGGGTGCCGCAGATCATCGCCGAGCCCGAATCGACCCTGCCGATCCTGCACGCGCTCTACCGCGATCCCAGCGAGTACGTGCGCCGTTCGGTGGCCAACCACCTCAACGACATTGCCCGACACCGCCCCGACCTGGTGACCGAGACCACGGCCGCCTGGCTCGCCGATCCCGACGACAACACCGCCTGGCTGGTCAAGCACGCGCTGCGCACCCTGATCAAAAAGGGTGACCCGACGGCGCTCGCTCAGCTGGGCTTCGCCCCCGCGGCGGCCGAGGTGAGCGCGTTGGAACTGACCACCGAGCGGGTGCCCGCGGGCGGCAAAATCGGCTTCTCGGCGACCGTGACCAACACCGGATCGAGCGCCACCAAGCTGGCGATCGACTATGTGATCCACTTCCAGAAGGCCAACGGAACCCTGGCCCCCAAGACATTCAAGCTGGTGACCCGCACACTGGCCCCCGGCGAGCGCATCCGGGTTGCCAAGGAGCACTCGTTTAAGCCGATCACAACCCGGCGCTATCACCCGGGCGAGCACGCGGTGGCGCTCCAGGTGAACGGGGTCGCGTTCGAGCAGGCGGCCTTCGAGCTGGACGCCGACTGATCCGGTCCCGATAGGCTCGGTACGCCCACGTTTGTCTCGCTCGGAGGTTTGTCATGACCCAGCCCGTCCAGTCCGAACCCCGTGTGGGTTGCGGTGCCGCGATTCTTCGCGATGACAAGCTGCTGCTGATCCGCCGCAGGCGCGAACCCGAAGCCGGTTTCTGGGGGCTGCCCGGCGGCAAGGTTGACCCGGGCGAAACCGTTCCCGCGGCGATTGCCCGCGAGATTGCCGAGGAGCTGGGCATCACCCTCGGCGACACCACGCTGCTGTGTGTGGTGGATCAGATCGACACCGAGGCGGGCACCCACTGGATCGCCCCGGTCCACCTGGCACCCACCTTCACCGGCACCCCGCACCTGGTCGAGCCGCACAAGCACGACGGCCTGGACTGGTTCCCCCTCGACGCCCTGCCGAGTCCGCTCACCGTGGCCACGGTGCAGGCGGTGGCAGCGCTGGAGGCGCGCGGCTAGAACCCCCCGGGAGGGGGATAGAGTCGAAAGTTCCGGGGAATTAGGCTGCCGTATATGCCTTTGAACTTTGTGGCCATCGACTTTGAAACAGCAAATTTTGACCGAGCATCCGCATGCGCGGTGGGTCTCACCAAGGTCGTGAACGGCGAGATTGTCTCGACCGATTCCTGGTTTATTTCCCCGCCCACGGGGATGGACTTCACCAACACATATCTGCACGGGATCGGTCCCGAACACGTGTCTGGCGCGCCCACCTGGCAGGAAACCCTCGTGAACATCGAACACTATTCGGCCGGGGCACCGCTGGTGGCATACAGCCCCTTCGATAAGGGCGTATACAACGCGGCCAACGCCCTTACCGAAACACTGCATGCCGGGTTTGACTTCTTTGACGCGCTGGCCGTGGTCCGTAAACACTGCCAGCTCCCCAGCCACAAGCTCCCGCTCGTCATCGAACACTTCGGCCTGCCGACCTTCGACCACCACGAGGCCGGAGCGGATTCGCGTGCCTGTGCGCTCATCACCATGCGGGTAGCCGAGGAGCGCGGGTCCACAACCATCGAGGAGCTGTGGGCCTCGATTCCCGGTCGAAAAGGTTCGGGTTCACCTCGGATCCGAACCCACACCAAGAAGGCCGATCTGCCTCAGCCCAGGGCCGAAGCCGACCCGCACCACCCTCTGTTCGGCGAGGTGGTGTGCTTCTCGGGTGAACTCGACAGTTACACCCGCACGGAGGCACAGCAGATGGTTGCGTCCTTCGGTGCCACGGTGTCCAGTAGCGTCACCAAGAAGACGACCCTTGTGGTGACCGGCGGCTTTGACCCGGCCACGCTCCGCGCGGGTGCGACGCAGAGCACCAAGGTTCAGCGTGCGCAAGAGCTTGCGCAAAAGGGACAGACCATCGAGATCGTCACGGAGCAGACCTTCCTGGAGATTCTCGCCTCATAGCCTCCCGAAGATGCTGCCCTAGTGCAGCTCGGCGTCCGCAGCGGTTTCGGTCCAGCCGAGGAAGGTCGCCGAGAAACCGGCGCGGGTCGGCGCGCAGATCAGCGGACCGGCGGACACGGCGAGTGAGCCCGCAAGCGGTGCCACGCGCACCAGACGCCACGGTTCGGCATCCACTCGGGCGCGCACGGTGACCGAGGTCTCGTCGCGGCTCACCCGGATCGTGATGACGCGGGCGTTCCACTCGGGGACCGGTGCCACCGACCAGTCGGAGTTGACGTGGGTCACGACCGCGCCGAGCTGGAGCGCACCATCGGCGAACTCGACGCCCGCCTTGATCCAGGTGTCCTCGGCCGCCCGCAGGAACACGCCCGCCTGATCAAACTGTTCGGAGAACTCGGCGCTGAAGGACACCTCGACCGCGCGTCCCACCGCAAACGGCGTGATCAGCGCGTGCTCGGTATCGTGCACAAACCCGTAGGAGGTGTGCCGCCAGGCATCGCTGCCCTCCGCTGCCTCCACAACGAGACCGGCGTCGGTCTGCGTGGCGGACACAGGTGCGGTGGTCCAGGTTCCAGCACTCCAGGGGATCAGGCGGTCGGTCATCGGGGCTCCTTTACTCGCGCGATCCGAGGAATGGTCGCTCTCAGTAGGCTATCGCCGACTCGAGCAAAAGCGAGTACTCTCGTGAATCGACCATCGACCCCTAAACCGGAACCTCGTGAACGCACCCCACACCTCCCCCATCCCGCTGCCGCCGCTCGGACACAATCCCGGCCGCGCGTTCCTCGGCCTGCTGCGCCCGCACCGTGGCAAGCTGCTGCTGGCCGCGCTCGCCTTCATCGTCAAGGACAGCCCGCTGTGGCTGATGCCGGTGATTACCGCGCGAGTGATCGACATCGTGGTTGATCGCCGTTCCCTCACCGAGCTCGCGATTGCCGCGGGTCTCGCCGTTGTGCTGCTTTTGCAGAACTATCCACTGCATATGGCCTTCACCCGCCTCTTTAGTACGGTCACCCGCCGGATCGCCGCCGATCTGCGCAACACCCTGACCGAGCACCTGCAGTCCCTCTCGATCGGCTACCACTCCCGGGCGAGCGCCGCGGTCATCCAGACCAAGGTGGTCCGCGACGTGGAAAACGTCGAGCTGATGATGCAGCAGGCCTTCCCCGCCGCCCTCTCGGCGGTGGCCGCGCTGACCGGTGCCATCATCATGACCGCGATCCAGGTGCCCGCCTTCGTGCTGGTGTTCGCACTGACCGTGCCGATAGCCGTGCTGCTGATGCGCTACGTGCGCGCCCGCTCGCGCCACCGCAATGAGGACTTCCGCCGCCAGGTTGAGCAGTTCTCCAAGGGGGTGGGCGAGATGGCCACGCTGATCCCGATCACCCGCGCCCACGGCCTGGAAAAGGTCGCCGTGGAACGCGTCTCCCACCGCACCGAGGAGGTGCGCAGCGCGGGCATCAACCTCGACGTGCTCAACGGCCGGTTCGGCGCGATGTCCTGGGTCGCCTACCAGCTGCTCGGTGTCTTCTGCCTGGTGGCCGCGGCGGCCGCCTCCCTCACCGGTCTGCTGCCGATCACCCCGGGTCAGGTGGTGCTGCTGAGCACCTACTTCACGATCCTCACCGGCGGCATCGTAACCCTGCTCAGCCTGGTACCCGTGTTCACCCGCGGCCTGGAGTCGATCCGCTCGGTGGGCGAGGTGCTGCAGGACCCGGATGTTGAGGAGAACGACGGCAAGTCCCACATCACCGACGTCGAGGGCGAGCTGCGCTTCGAGGACATTCGCTTCCGCTTCCCCGGGGATCCCCGAGTCGCCATCGACGGCGTCAACCTGACCGTGAACCCCGGCGAAACCATCGCGTTTGTGGGCCCCTCGGGCTCGGGAAAGTCCACGATGCTGAACCTCGTGTTGGGCTTCCTGCGCCCCACCAGCGGACGCATCCTGCTGGATGGACGCGACCTGGAATCCCTCGACCTGCGCGAGGTGCGCCGGTTCGTATCGGTGGTGCCGCAGGAGTCGGTGCTCTTTGACGGGACCGTGCGTGACAACATCACCTACGGCCTGGAAAACGTCACCGATGAGCGCGTACTCAAGGCGTTGACCGATGCGCACGCGATGGACATCATCGAGAACCTGCCCCAGGGGTGGGACACGGTAGTCGGTGAGCGCGGCGCGAGCCTGTCCGGCGGTCAGCGGCAGCGCCTGGCGATCGCCCGGGCGCTGGTGCGGGATCCGCGGATCCTGTTCCTCGATGAGGCGACCTCGGCGCTGGACTCCGAATCCGAGTCCCACATTAAGGACGCGCTGGACACGCTGCTGCGCGATCGGACCACCCTGATCGTCGCCCACCGCCTCTCCACCATCCGCTCGGCCGACCGAATTGTGGTGCTGGCCCGCGGCAAGATCGTCGAGATCGGCAGCCACGAGCAGCTGCTGAAGCTCGGCGGGCACTATGCCCGCCTGCACGAGGCGCAGAACGGCTAGATCGGGCGTTCGGCGTCTTCCTCGAGCAGCGGCAGCGTGATCGTGAAGACCGTGTTTCCGGGTTCGGAGTCCAGCGCAACGCGGCCGCCATGGGCCTGCACCACCGCGGCGACGATCGACAGCCCGAGCCCCGAGGTTCCACTCCCGCCGGCCGTGCGGGTGCGGGACTCATCCCCGCGGACGAAGCGTTCAAACACGTGGTCGCGAACCTTCTCGGAAACCCCGGGGCCATCATCGCGCACCTCGATTACTGCCTCCCCGTCCACCACCGCAAGCCGGGCACCGATGTGGGTACCGGCCGGGGTGTGCACGCGGGCATTGGCAAGCAGGTTGACGATGACCTGCTGAATCCGCGGCGCATCACCCAGCACCCGAATCGGGGTGTCGGGGCCCTCGAAGTCCAGCGGATGCTCGGGACCGGCCGCGCGCGCATCGTTCACCGCATGGAACACGATGTCGGTGAGATCCACCGGACGCTGAGTCAGCTCGCGCCCCTCGTCCAGGCGGGCGAGCAGCAGCAGGTCCTCGACGATGCCGGTCATCCGAATCGACTCGGATCCGATCCGCTCGAGCGAGTACGCAATGTCCTCGGGCAGGTCGCCGCCGATCCGGCGGGCCAGCTCGGAGTAGCCGCGGATCGAGGCCAGCGGGGTGCGCAGCTCGTGGCTGGCATCCGAGACGAACCTTCGCAGCTTCACCTCGCCCGCGCGGCGCACCCGCAGCGACTCCTCCACGTGCCCAAGCATCCGGTTGAGTGAGGCACCCACGCGGCCCACCTCGGTACGCTCATCGGCGTCCTTTTCGGGCACCCGCACCCGCAGCGCCGCCTCGGTCCGGTCCTCGGCCTGCGCGGCACGGCGGGCGGATTCGGAGGCCTGCGCGCGGGCGGGCAGGTCGATCTCGCTCGAATAGGTTCCGTTCAGCGTGGTGGACTCGGCACTCGCGGCCGCGCGATCCTTCCGGTCCTCGCCCACTGGCCGAGCGCTGGCGGACCCGGGCGCGCTCCACGGACGCAGCCCGGGCAGGCGACGTCCCGGCGGGGCGGGGGCACCTTCGGTGTCCTCGTCCATCGGGGTTCCCAACGAGAGCCTGGACACCTCGGCGGCAGTGGCGGCCACCCGGTCCAGCGGACGCAGCGCGAGCCGGATCACCAGGTAGGCGGCAGCCACGGTGAGCAGCAGGACACCGGCGGCGAGCGCCAAGATCGCCCGGGTCAGCTGGGAGAGGGTCAGCTCGGTCGCGGCCATCGGCAGTCCCACCACGCTCACGCCCGGACGCAGGGTGGTCTGGGAGACCAGCACCTGCACGTCCCGCGCCAAGATGCGGTAGTTGCCAAGGCCCGGAATGTTCACGGTGACCGGTTCGTTTTTGCCCAGGGCCGCCAGGATCGCGCGGTTCTGCGCGTCATCCAGGGGTTCGGGGACCGCGTCGGCGCTGAGCGCGGCCGAGCGCACGGCCACGCCGTCCACCACGAGCACGCCGAGCGCGCCGGGGCCGGTGCCCGGGTCGCCGAGGAACGACTGGTTTTGTGGGTCGGCGACCCCCGGATTCCGGTCGGGCCGCTGCACCAGGTGCTGCAGCTGCTCATCCACCCGGTTTTCCAGCAGGTTACCCACGGTGAAGACCGCGGCTCCGCCGATCAGGGTCGAGGCCAGCGCGATACCGGCGATCACGATCAGCAGAATCCGCTGACGCAGCGTCAACACCCGCCGCTTCTTTCGAGCGGCGGGGAGGGGTGGGCGTGGCGGAATGTCCGCGAGAGCCGCGGTGGCCATGTCGCTCACTCGCCGGCGACCCGCGCCGGTTTGATCATGTAGCCCACACCTCGTGAGGTGTGGATCATCGGCTCGCGGCCCGCATCGATCTTGCGACGCAGATAGGAGATGTAGAGCTCCACGATGCTGGTGCGACCGTCGAACTCGTAGTTCCAGACGCGGTCGAGGATCTGCATCTTGGAGAGCAGCCGGCGCGGATTGCGCATCAGGTAACGCAGCAGCTCAAACTCGGTCGCGGTGAGGTCGATGGGCACGCCGCCGCGCTCCACCTCATGGGAGTCCTCGTTGAGGATCAGGTCGCCCACCTGCACCAGCGGACCGACCTGCTCAGGGGTGACCAGGGCCGCGCGGCGCAGCAGGCCGCGGATGCGCGCCACGAGTTCCTCGAGGCTGAAGGGTTTGGTGACATAGTCGTCCCCGCCCGCGGTGAGCCCGGCGATGCGATCATCGAGGGCGTCCTTGGCGGTAAGGAAGAGTACGGGCAGGTCGGCGTCGCGGGCGCGCAGGCGGCCGAGGATGCTCAGGCCGTCGAGGTCGGGCAGCATGATGTCCAGGATGACCAGGTCGGGGTTGAACTTGCGGGCGGTGGCCAGCGCGGTCGCGCCGTCCCCGGCGGTCTCCACCTCCCAGCCCTCATACCGCAGCGCCATGCGCAGCAGATCGGTCAGGGAGGGCTCATCATCCACCACGAGAATGCGCAGGGCCCCGCCATCGGCACGGGTCATCGCACTCAGGGGCACGGCGGGTCTAAAGCTGCTGCTATCGCTCATTCCTCCAGTATCCGCGCAAACCTATGAGAAACCTATGCGCAGCGTGGATGTGGACTGTACGAGGCAAAGATGGCCGAACGGACCGCCTGATCCGCCTCCCATAAACAAAACATAAAGATTCATAAGTTACGCATAGCCTCCCCTTGATCCGGGCACAGGGACGCTGCCTAGGTTCGGTTTCGCGGCACCCGGCCGCGGAAAGCGAGACCCAGCAGTGTTCCTGACCTCCCTGCGCCGAGAACTCCTCGGGCGTAAAAAACAAACCCTCATCGTGTCCCTCGGGCTCGCACTCGCGATTGCCCTCGTGGTGCTCGTCGGCGGGGTCTCCGCCGGAATCGCCAACGCCCAGTCCAAGGTGCTGACCGGGCTCTACGGCGTCGGCACCGACGTCACCGTGACCGCCGAACCCCAGGCTCCCGGCACCGCTCCCGGAACCGGACAGCAGTTCAGTTTCGCCGGCGGAGCGCCCGGCACCGGCGGCGACACCAACGTGTCCACCTCCCGCCTGGTTGCCGCCCGCGGAGCCGGAACCCTGGACCAGACCCTGGTCAAGACCGCCGGAACCGTGACCGGCGTTAAGGACGCCAGCGGTGCCCTGGCCCTCAACAACATCACCTTCGGCGGCACCTTCTCCGGCGCGACGCCGGGCACCGAAAACCGCCGCGGGGAGGTCGAGGGTGGCCGCACCGGCGGCGGTAACTTCAACGTGGACACGATCTCGGTCCTGGGCCTTGACCCGGCCGCCACGATCGGTCCGATTGCCGGAGACAAAACCACCTCGGGCCGCGCGCTGGCCACCTCGGATGCGACCGCGAATGTCGCCGTCCTCGACTCGACCTACGCGACCACCGCGAACCTCGCCGTGGGCGGAACCGTCTCCCTCGGTGGCACCGCCTTCTCGATCGTCGGGATCGTCGACGATTCGGGCGATCCCGGGGCCGCCAACGTCTACATCCCGCTGGGGGTTGCCCAGCAGCTCTCCGGCGAAACCGGCAAGGTCAGCACGATCTACGTCCAGGCCACCTCGGCCGACACGATCCCCGCGACCAGCGCCGCCCTCACCAAGGCCCTGACCGGAACCAAGGTCTCCACCCAGGCCGACCTCGCCGCCGGCATCTCCGGGTCCCTCGGCAGCGCGGCCAGCCTGGTCTCCTCGCTCGGCACCTGGCTCTCGATCATCGTCCTGGCCGCCGCCGTGCTGCTGGCGATCCTCTTCACCGTCTCCGGCGTGACCCGCCGCACCCGCGAGTTTGGCACCCTCAAGGCCATCGGCTGGAGCAACGGTCGCGTGGTCGGCCAGGTGGCCGGCGAATCGGTGGTGCAGGCCCTGTTTGGCGCGATTGTTGGTGTGGTTCTGGGCCTGGTCGGCACCATGATCGTCAATGCGATTGCCCCGACCGTGGGGGCCTCAACCCGGGCCGCCGGACGCGGCTTCGGGGGCGGCGGCGAGGGTGGTGGCGGCTTCGGTGGCGGAGCGGGAGTCGGCACCGGGGCCGGTGCCGGTGCCGGTGCCGGCGAGGGTGCCCGGGCGGCAGCCGAGCACACCACCAACATCGCGCTGCACCTGCCCTTTGATCCCTCGCTGATCCTGATCGCTGTCGGCCTCGCCGTCCTCGCCGGGCTGCTCGCCGGTGCCATCGGCGGCTGGCGTGCGGCACGCCTCAGTCCGGCCGCAGCCCTGCGCGCGATCGTCTAGCCCCACTACGCCTAGGAGAAATCATGTACACCCTCACGAGTCTGACCAAGACCTATAAAACCGCCCGCGGACCGGTGACCCCGCTCAAGGACGTGGACCTGCGGATCGAGGATGGCGAGTTCATCGCGATCCAGGGCCCCACCGGCGGCGGCAAGTCCACCCTGCTGCAGATGCTCGGAGCGCTGGATCGGCCCACCACCGGATCGATCCACCTCGCCGGGGACGACCTTTCCACCCTCGGCGAGCGCCGCCGCGCCAAAGCCCGTGCCGAACGGATCGGCTTTGTGTTCCAGGGCTTTAACCTGCTGCCCACGATGACCGCCGGCGAAAACGTCGAGACCGCCCTGGTCCCGCTCGGTATCCCGGCGGCGGAGCGGCGCAGCCGGGCGCGCACCGCGCTCGCGCAGGTGGGGCTGGATGACCGCATCGATCACCGGCCGAGCGAGCTCTCCGGCGGTCAGCAGCAGCGCGTCGCCATCGCCCGCGCACTGGTCAAAAACCCGACCGTCATCCTTGCCGATGAGCCCACCGGCAACCTCGATGAGGACACCCGGGACGACGTGCTGGCGCTGCTCGAGGGCCTCTGGCGCGATCAGGGTCTGACCATGATCATCGTCACGCACGACTCGGCGGTCGCCAAGCGCGCCCCGCGCCGCCTGCACCTCGGCGGCGGTGGAATCACCGAGATCGGCGATAAATAGCGGATCCTTCGAAAGCCGCTCACCCTCGGGTGGGCGGCTTTCGGCGTGCGCGGGCACCAAATCCGTACTTAGTTGACATAGATCAACGATCGGCATATAGTTGACTTTTCGCAAGGATATTAACGAAGCGCTCGGAGTACGCACACCACATGTCAGCAACAACCACCGAAACGGCCCCCTCACCGGCCGCAATGTCTCATCCCGCCGTGATGCGGGCCCTGTCCGGGCTCCTCATGGGTATGTTTGTCTCGATCCTCGCCGGAACCGTGGTCTCCACGTCGATGCCGCGAATCATTTCGGACCTCGGCGGCAACCAGGCCGCCTTCACCTGGGTCATCACCTCGACCCTGCTGGCCACCACGGTGTCCACCCCGATCTGGGGCAAGTTCGCCGACATCACCAACCGCAAGCTGCTGATCCAGATCGCACTGGTCATCTTTGTGCTCGGTTCGGCACTGGCCGGGTTCTCGCAGAACACCGAGACCCTGATTATCTTCCGCGTCATGCAGGGTCTGGGTGGTGGTGGCCTGGCGGCCCTCAGCCAGATCATCATGGCCGACATCATCAGCCCGCGTGAGCGTGGCCGCTACATGGGACTCTTCGGCGCCGTCATGGCCGTGGGTACCGTGGGTGGCCCGCTGCTGGGTGGCGTGATCACCGACGCCATCGGCTGGCGCTGGAACTTCTTTGTCGCACTGCCCTTCGCGATCGCCGCGATCTTCCTGCTGCAGCGCAACCTGAACCTGCCGACCCTGGAGAAGATCAAGGTCAAGATCGACTACCTCGGCATGATCCTCATCGCCGGTGGCATCTCGCTGCTGCTGATCTGGGTTACCCTGGCCGGACACGACTTCGACTGGGACTCCACCACCAGCTTTGTGATGGTGGGTGGCGCGGTTCTCATGCTGATCCTCGCCGTGATCGTTGAGGTCAAGGTCGAGAACCCGATCATCCCGATGAGCCTGTTCAAGAACCCGACCTTCAGCCTCGCCGTGATCGCCTCGATCTCGGTGGGTGTGGCGATGTTTGGCACCTCGGTCTTCCTGGGCCAGTACATGCAGCTCGCCCGGGGCGCGACCCCGACCCAGTCGGGTCTGCTGACCCTGCCGATGATCGGTGGCCTGCTGCTCTCCTCGACCTTCGTGGGCATGCTGATCAGCAAGTTCGGTAAGTGGAAGGGCTACATGGTCTTCGGATCGATTGCGCTGACCGTGGGCATGTTCCTGATGGGAACCATCAAGTACGACACCAACTACGTGGTCGTCTCGATCTACATGTTCATCCTCGGTGTGGGTGTGGGTATGGTCATGCAGAACCTCGTGCTGATCGTTCAGAACACCGTCTCCCCCAAGGAAATCGGTGTCGCAAGCTCCGGCGTCACCTTCTTCCGGAGCCTCGGTGGAACCATCGGTATCTCGGTGCTGGGTTCGGTCCTGGCCACCAAGATCGCCGACGGCATCACCGCCAAGGCCGCGGACATTCAGACGGCCCTGGTTCACCTGGGCCCGGCCGGCGAGGCTGTGGGCAAGCAGCTGCAGAGCGGCGTCCTGCCCAAGGTGGCCGAGATGCCCGACGGTATCCGCGTGATCATCGAGTCCGTCTACGGTCAGGGTGTCGCCGACATCTTCCTGCTCGCGGCCCCGCTGGCGCTGATCACCGTGCTGGCGATCGTCTTCCTGCCCAACCGTTCACTCAGCACCCAGACCGCGACCGAGCGCCTGAAGAACGGTGAGGACGCCCAGTCCGCCGCCGGGGCCGAGGCCGCCGCCGCCGGGGAAAACCTGATCGCCGTGGGTGAGGCCAGCATTGGTGCCCAGGGCGACCTGGTGGCCACGACCGGAACGATTTCCACGCTGAACCCCGACGGCACGCGCCGTAGCGACGCGGACAACTAAACTGGCGTCATGACCGTGGACACCCCCACCCGCATCCCCGCCGACAACGCACGGGCATCGGAGCGCGACAGCGCCGCCGAGGCCGTGCGGCGGGCCGTGGCGGACACCTCAAAACACGAGGTGCCCGCCGCGGGCGATGCCGCGACCCTCCCCGCACCGCATGAACCGCTGTGCGCCCCGGTGACCGTGATCAACTCCTCCGATCCGGAGTTCAACGCCGCCGTCGCCGATCTGGAACACACCCTGATCGGACTGTTTGCCCGCGTGCGCACCACCATTCGTGAGCGTGCCGAGCTGCTGCGTCCGGGCCTCCAGCCCGGTGCCTATAAGGCCCTCGGCACGATCATCTCGCATGGCTCACTCCAGGCCGGCGAGCTGGCCGAGCTGCTGGGGAGCGACCGTAGCACCACGAGCCGGCTGATCCGACAGCTGGTCGAACACGACCTGATTGTGCGCACCCCCGATGTACACGACGGCCGGGTGATCAACCTCTCGGCCACCGATGCGGCCATCGCCGGCATTCAGGAGCTACGCGAGGCCGGCCGCAGCCGCCTCTACGAAAACATGCGGGACTGGGAGACCGAGGACATCGCCCGGCTCTCGCACATGCTGCGCGAACTCACCGGGCTGGTCTAGCGCACGCAGGGCGCGGCACTCCCGGCACGCACGGCATCCCGAACAGCGCCACACCTCACGCAGCACGGTGCCGGGGCGCGCACCGCGCTTTGGCACACGCAGCACCTCAACACAGATAGACGGCGTGGGCCGTGCCTTCCGGAAACCCGGGGCACGGCCCACGCCGTCTGTTTGTCCTGCCGCTACGCCCCGATGCGGGCCGCGAGTCCGAAGGGTGCAGCCCAGCGCCGCGCGAACGGCGCGGGGGCCGCATCCAACAGCACCGAATCTAGCGATGCCGAGTCCGGGGATACTGAGCCCAGCGATACCGAGGTCAGGGAGGCTCGCGAAGCCGCCACCTCACGGGTGGCCGGGATCCGCGACTCATACGCCACGGGAAGCGGACGGGACCCGCGGGCCAGCAGCGCCTGCACGGCGGGCCCAGAGGCCCCCAGCACCACGATGCCGGGGCCCGAGCCGGGCCGTGCACCAAACCGGTCGATCACCCACTCGAGCAACTCCGCGTCCGGAGCCACCACGATGATCGCGTCCAGCCCCTCGGTGGCCGCACCATGACGCACGCTGTGCGCCCAGGCGCTGCGGACCGGGATCCGTTCGGTAACCGCACGCACCAGCGCACGATCGGATTCGGACGTGTGGCTCGTGGATACCACGAGTCCCACCTGCTGGCCGGCCCCCAGCCAGGATGCGGCCGCGGTGGCCGCACCACGACGCTCGGCCTCCGAAGAGGTCGGGCCAACGTGCACCGCGATGTCTCGTCCCATAGCATCTACGGTGTCACGAACCACCGACATCGGCTGGTTTTCGGGGTAAACGGCACCCGAATTGCCGGTAACCGATCGGACCGGTTTCCCGGCGGCGCGCGGCCTCGGTGGTCATCGCCGCCGCGGATTGGGGGGACAATAGAGGGGTGACATCTGGATATCAGGAACGCTTCGTAGCCGACTCAACCGACCGGGTCGCGTGGCTCCGGGCCCGGGCGCGAGGCATTACCGCGACGGATGTGGCCAAGCTGTCCACCCCGCGCTCGATCCAGACCGCCGCCGAGGCGAAGCTCTACGGAACCGGATTCTCCGGCAACGCGTTCACCGAACACGGCCGCCGCCGCGAACCCGAGATCGCCGCCTGGGTCGCCGCAACCCACGGCATCCAGCCCTCCTCGGGGCTCTACCACTCGGAGTGGGAAAAGCGTCACCTGGCCACCCCGGATGGCATCACGATGACCCCCGAAGGCACGGTCATCCTCTCCGAGATCAAGACCACCACCAAGCCGTGGCGCAGCGTCCCGCGTAACTATATGCGACAGATCTGGTGGCAGCAGTACGTGCTGGGAGCCGAGCGGACACTCGTGGTCTGGGAGGAACACAAGAACTTTGTGCCGGTGGGCGAGGAGCCGCTGTGCCGCTGGATCGACCGCGATGAGGTCGAGATTAACAAGCTCGTGGGCCTGGCCAATGACCTGATCAACGAGCTGCACCGCCGCACCTTCATTCCGATGCCCGAGGGATACGAGCACCTGGAGCCCATCGCACCCTACGCGCCGTAATCCAGCCGGCGCACGGGCACCAACCCCAATACCTCGCACGGACGGGCGACCAACCCGACCTCGTCGCACGGACGGGCGACCAACCCGACCTCGTCGCACGGACGGGCGGTCAACCCGACCTCGTCGCGCAGACGCGCACGCTAGTCCGCAACCGGCCCATACACCGCGTGGGCCGCACCGGTCAGATGCGCCCAGTAGCGGTCGCCATAGCTCCAGTGCCACCACTCATGCGGGTAGTTTTCCAGTCCCGCCGCGCCGAGCGCCCGGGCAAGCAGCTCGCGATTCGCCCGCGCGGACACCGAGATGTTTTTCGCGGCAAAGCGGACGGCACCGGCGCTCTCCTCGGGGGTCGCGTCGATCTCGGTCCCCATATCCAGCTCGATTCCCGCGTCGTTCACCAGGGTGAGGTCCACCGCGGCCCCCGCCACATGTGGGGCCACGGAAACAGGTGCAACATAGCGTGCGCTGAGTTCATCCAGGGTGGCAGCATCGGCCTCGGGAAACTCGATCCGTAACGCCGCCAGATACGTCTCGATGATGGCCCGCTGGGTTTCCACCGGACGCAGCCCCTCGGCCACACACAGGTGAAAGCCCACCGGCAGCGCCTGATCGGCGGCGCGGAGGCGCCGAGCCAGCTCAAACCGCACCCGCGATCCGGCCCCGATATTCGGGCGGCAGCGCACCCCGAAGTCCGCAAGATCCACCAGCGCCTCTCCGTTTTCCTCGACCGGGATACTGGCGACGGAGGGGGCGGATATCAGCGTGATCACGCCCTTCAGGCTAGGGCATTACCTCCGACAGCGACACCCCGCTCGACCCACTTTGCACCGGTTCAGTAAAACGTGACAAACTGTAGGGTATTAAATCGCAGCCACTGAGCAGACCCAGGGAGATCCGCGTGCGCACACCCTCCATCCATCATCACCGTGGCCGCCGCGAAGGTCGCTCGCGTACTCGAGCGGGCGCGATCGTGCTGGGCCTCCTCGTAGCCCTGCTTGCCGGACCGCTGCTCGCGGTGCCGGTGTCGGCCGTCGCCGCCGACACCCGGCCCCAGTTGGTGCCCACGATGTCGCCGATCCCTGTGCGCGCGATTTCCGAACTCAACTCCACCCTGCTGGCACCCTATCCGGTGCCGTGGAAATACGAGAACTCGGTCGTCGATAACTCGGTGATCAACCTGGACTATCAGTGGTACGTCGATGGCGCTCCCGTCCCCCAGGCACAGGGCGGTAACCTGCACCAGTTCAATATCACCGGCGACGACGTGGGGAAGCAGGTCTGGGCGGTGATCACAGCCAGCATGATCGACAACACCCTGAAACCGGGCTCCGTGGAAACCACCCGCAGCGTCGCCACCCCCTACGCACTCGAAATCACCGACCCTCGCCCCTCCACCAGCGAACCCGTGGCCGGTGCACCACTGTCGGCATCCGTCACATTCCTCGCCCCCGGCGAGCGCGATATGAAGATGTTCCCCGAGGCGATGCGCCCCAAGGTGTCCTGGACGTGGATCTCAGGCGACAGCACCCCGCTGGCGTCACGCCCGAACACCAGCACCTGGGGAAGCACCGTCCTCGCCCCCACCCAGGCACAGATTGATGCGGGCATTACGGTCACGGCGGTGGCGACCTGGCCCGGATCTACCACCGCCACCCGGACCACACGGGTGGTCTGGAAGAAGATCACCTCGGGCACTGCCGAAATCACCGGCACCCCCGCGGTGGGCGACACCCTGACCGCGGTTACCCGAGACTGGGAACCCGGAATCTCACTCGGGTATACGTGGAGCACCACTGACGGACGGGATATCCCCGGGGCGTACTCGCGCACCTTCACCCCCACGGTCGACCAGGCGGGCAAGAGCGTTCGAGTGCAGGTGTGGGCGTCGGCCTCGAATCGCGCCACGGCTCGGGTCACCAGCGCGAGCGTCGCCATCCCGATGCTGTCGCTGGCGGGGGTCACCGGGACCATCGTCGGGGATCCCGTGGTGGAGGGCACGCTTCGGGCCCTGGCGGTCCATCCCGATGGTGCCCCGGTGACCGGCAGCGGGTACCAGTGGTACGTCAACGGGGGATACATTTTCGGGGCGAATAGGGAAACCTACACCCCGAGCGTCGCGGATCTGGGCAAGACCTTCACCGTGCGCTTCACCGCGTCCCGAGTGGGCTACACCTCGGTGAATGTGACCGGCACCGCCTCCGGCCCCACGCGGCCCGGCACCCAGCCAGCTGCGCTCGGCCTCACCTCCAGCGGGACCCCGCGCGTCGGCGACCCCCTCACCCTGGCGGTTTCGGGAGCCTCACCCGGGTCTCAGATTTCCTTTGAGTGGTTCCGGCTAGATCAACCCGGGCACACGGCGGACGGCGCCACCTACACCCCGCAGCGCACGGATGCTCACCAGGTGGTCCGCGGGCTGGCCCGGGTTACCAAGGCCGGATTTGATACCCGTGTTCTCACGCTGGACTTCCCCGTAGCACCCGCAGACTTCGGGGACTCCATCGCGGAAATTTCGGGTGATCCCAGGGTGGGAGAGGTCCTCAGCGCCCGGAGTTCGGGATGGGGCGATGTCGAGCCTTCGACGTTCACCTATCGATGGTTTGCGACGGACGACCCCGCCCAGACGCTGGGCACCGAGGCCACCCTCACACCGAGTCCTGCGCTGCGGGAACGTCAGGTGGCGGTCGAGGTGACCGGGTCCGCGCTGGGCTATGCGGATAAATCGGTCCTCTCGACGCCGGTCGTGATCACCGAGGATACCAACCTGGAGGTGCACCTCACCGGCATCGCATCCGCCTGGTCCACCCTGACCGCCGCTGCGTCCTCCACGACACCGGATGTCGCCCTGCAGTATCGCTGGGAGGCCCCGGGGGTCGCCCTCGCCGCGACCGCGGGCTCCGAGGGCCCTACGCTGGCCCTCGATCCCGCCTGGATCGGCTCGCGGGTCAGGCTCACGGTTACCGCGACCGCCCCCGGCTTTAACCCGGTGACCCGGACCCTGGAGTCCGAGCCGATCACCGAGGCGAGTTTTGAGGAGCCCACCCTCGCGCTGTCGGGGGCGCTGCTTGTGGGGCAGCGCATCTCGGTGTCGGCACACGGTTGGGGCCTCACCCCGGATACCCAGATTCCAACCTGGTATCTCGATGGTGTGCCGATTCCCGACGCACACAACCCCGTCCTGGATATCACCCCGGACATGCGCGGCGCGGTGCTGAGCGTCGAGTTTGTGGCGACCCGCGACGGGGTCCTGCCGCTGGCCTCGACCCGCACCGATCTGGGCAGGGTCTCGGCCCTCGAACCGGTCCAACCGCATCCCGGTGTCTCCGGCACGTCACCAAGCGCTCGCGACGGCCACCCGAAGCCGCGGCTCGGAACGGTGGGAGCGGCTACCCGCGCACACCAGACCGGATCGGCGGCCGCCCGCGGCCTCGCCGACACCGGCGCCGCGGACCTGGGTGGATTGCCGCTCGTGCTGGCGGTCACGCTGGGTCTGGGCCTCGCGCTGAGGGTCGGGGCAGGGACGATCCGTCGAGGCGCCCGGGGCTGAGACTCCGCGTCGGCGCGGGCAGATCGGGCAGCCCACGCCGGAAACGGCTGCGGCCCCCACGTGTGAACGTGGGGGCCGCAGCCGTATGGAATACCGCTACTTGGTAACCAGGTACGAACGCAGATCCTTCAGGATCTTGCCCGCGCCGATCGGGCCGAGGCCCAGGTACCAGACATCATCGTCCACCCGCTGCACGTGCTTGTCCTTGACGGCGGTGAGGGTGGGCCAGATCGGACCGGCCAGGGCCGCGGTCTCACCGGTAGCCTCGGGGGTGCCGTAGCTGGTGTAGAAGATCCAGTCGCCATCGGCCTGGGCGAGGTTCTCCGAGGAGATCTCGGTGGCCAGCTCGTCGATGTCCTGGATCTTGGGCCGGGCGAGGCCCACATCCTTGAGAATCACGCCGATCAGCGAGGCGTTGCCGTACAGGCGGGTCTTCTGCGGCATGAAGCGCAGCAGCGAGATGGTGGGATTGCCGGGGATATCGGCGCGCAGCTTATCGGCCTCGGCCTGATAGTCGTTGAGCAGGCTCACGGCCTTGTCCTCATCACCGGTGGCCGCGGCAACCAGGCGCAGGTTTTCCTTCCACGGGAAACCCGGGCGGATCGAGAACACGGTCGGGGCGATCTGCGCGAGCTGCGGATACAGCTTGTCCGCCCGCAGCTTGGAACCGAGGATCAGGTCGGGCTTGAGCGCGGCGATGGCCTCGAGGTTGGGCTGCTGGATGGTCCCGATCGAGGTGGCCTTTTTGACCTTATCGGCCAGGTATCCGGGGATCGAGTTGGCACCTTCGGTGGAGGGAATGCCAACCGGGGTGATGCCGAGTGCCAGCACATCGTCGAGCTCGCCGGTGTCGAGGACCACAACCCGCTTGGGCTTGGTCTTGATCTCCGTGGTTCCCTCGGAGTGCTTCACCTCGCGCGGGAAGACGCCGGGCTTGGCCGTGCTGCCGAGCTTAGCGGTCTCCTCATCGGCGGTCTTGAAGTGGGCTCCGCCGGTCGCGACATCGGTGTTCCCCGACCCGGACTTGAGTCCACCCCCATCGGTCTGGGCGCAGCCAGCCGTCAGTGCAATCAGGAGGGCAACGGCCGCGGCCTGGAGCGCTCGCTTCTTTCGTAATTCATACATCACCTCGAACGTAGCCTAGATTTTCTCGACAGGCCAGGTAAGCCTTGCCAACCTTAGGACCGACTGTGTGACGGTAAAACGCGGGTTAGACTGGCCACTGGTTTATCCGCATCCAAACGGGAGGTTCCTCGAGTGGCGTCTGCCCCTGCTCCGGCATCCACTCCGACCCGTACCCGGCAGCACACCGGGCGGAAGATTAGCCTGCTGATCGCTGCCCTCGCGCTGCTGGTGCTGATCGCGCTGGGCTCGCTCCTGATCGGATCCAAGGCGATTCCGCCGCACACCGTATGGGCGGCGCTGTTTGCCCCCGATGGGTCCCCCGATCAGGCGATCATCCTCGGCTCGCGCCTCCCGCGCGCAATCCTGGGGATCCTGGCCGGGGCTGCCCTCGGGGTTGCCGGGGCCCTGGTGCAGGCATTCACCCGGAATCCGCTGGCCGAGCCCGGGCTCCTCGGCGTGAATGCCGGGGCCTCGCTGGCGATCGTGCTGGCCGTGGGTACCTTTGGAATCACCGCCTATAGCGGCTACGTGTGGTTTGCGTTTGCTGGAGCACTGGCGGCCGCGGCCCTGGTCTCGCTGATCGGGATGCGCGGCACCCGCCGCCTGGATCCCGCCCGACTGGTGCTCTCCGGGGTCGCGCTGGGCGCGGTCCTCTCGGGGATCGGAACCGGGCTCGCCCTGCTCAACCCCAGCGCCTTTGACCAGCTGCGCGCCTGGACCGTGGGCTCGCTCGCGGACCGCGGGAGCGACCTACTGACCCCGGTCGCGATCACCGTGGGAATCGGCCTGCTGCTGGCCGCGTTGACCGGTCGCGGCTTGAACGCCCTGGCCCTCGGCGAGGATGCCGCCCGCGGACTCGGCTACCATCCGGGCCGCTCGCGCGTGCTGATTCTGCTGGCGATCACCGTGCTGGCCGGCTCCGCAACCGCCGCGGTGGGCGCAATCGGCTTCCTGGGGCTGATGGCCCCACACCTGGCCCGTCGCATCAGCGGGACCGATCAGCGCTGGCTACTGGTGTTCTCGGCGGTGCTGGCCCCGATCATCCTGCTGATCGCCGATGTGATCGGCCGCGTCATTCTTCCCGGCGAGCTCGAGGCCGGTGTCACCTGCGCGCTGATCGGCGCGCCCGTCCTGGTCTACCTGGCCCGTCGAAAAAAGGTGGCGGGACTGTGAGTGTGACCCACCGCGTGCGCAGCCGTTCGCGCACCCGCACACTGATCGTGTGTGTGATCCTGCTGGTCTTGGCCCTGCTGGTGGGCATCATCATGATCGGCAGCGGCGACTACCCGCTGGGACCCGACCGGGTGCTCGGTGTGCTCTTTGGCGGCGGCAGCGATCTGGAGCGCTCGATCGTGCTGTCCTGGCGTGCACCGCGGGCCCTGGCCGCCATCGTGTTCGGAGCGGCGCTCGGCGTGAGTGGCGGGGTCTTCCAATCGCTGACCCGTAATCCGCTGGGCAGCCCCGACGTGATCGGTTTCGGCACCGGTGCCTACACGGGCGCACTGCTGGCGATCATGCTCGTGGGTGGCAGCTACGTGGCCACCTCGATTGGCGCACTGACCGGCGGCCTGGGCACCGCGCTGCTGATCTACTTTCTGGCCTGGCGACGCGGCTCCCACGGCTACCGGCTGATCCTGGTGGGTATCGGCATCAGCGCCGCCCTGGCCGCGATCAACCAGTGGCTCGTGCTGCGCGCCGACATCGAGGTCGCGATGGCCGCCGCGGTGTGGGGTGCGGGCTCGCTGGGCGGTACCACCTGGGCGCAGGCGCTGCCGGCGATCCTGGTGATCCTGCCGGTGCTCGCGCTGACCCTGGCCGGCGGCCGCACCCTGGGCATGCTGGAGCTCGGCGACGACGCGGCGCAGGCGCTGGGGGTGCGAACCGAGCGGGCACGGCTGATCCTGGTGGTCCTCGCGGTGGCACTGACCGCCGCGGTCACTGCGGTGGCCGGTCCGATCGCGTTTGTGGCACTGGTCGCGCCGCAGCTGGCCCGCCGGCTCACCGGAAGCGCCGGAATCGCGCTGATCCCCGCCGCCTGCATGGGCGCGTTCCTGCTGGTCACCGCGGACCTGCTGGCGCAGCGCATGTTTGCCCCGATCCAGCTCCCGGTGGGGCTGGTCACCGTGTGTCTGGGTGGTGTTTACCTGCTCTGGCTGCTGGGCCGCGAGGGGTCCAAACGACTGCGGTAACACGCTTTCGCATGCTGCAAGAAAGTGGCAGACTCGTTGCATGACCTCCGCAGACTCCCCGCGCCCGCACACCATGCTTGCCGCCGTGTATGACACCCCCGGTCCCGCACAAAACCTGCGCCTCACCGACGAGGTTTCGGTGCCCTTCGCCCTCTCCGATGAGGTGCTGGTGCGGGTGCACGCCTCGGCGCTGAACCCGATTGACACCAAGACCCGGGCCGGTCGCGGGGTCGCCTCGGGGATCGTGCGCTATCCGGCGCTGATCGGATCCGACTTTGCCGGGGTCGTGGTGCGCGCTCCCTATGAGGCCCACCCGCTGCAGCCCGGCACCGAGGTCTATGGGATGCTGCCGGTCCCGCGAGTGAGTGGATCCTATGCGCAGTACGTCGCCGCCCCCTCGCTCTCAATCGCGCCCAAGCCCGATAATCTCTCCTTCACCGAGGCCGCGGCCGTGCCGCTGGCGGCGATGACCGCCTGGGGCGCGCTGGATGCCGCCGAGATCGAATCGGGACAGCGGGTACTGATCCACGCCGGTGCCGGAGGTGTGGGGCACTTTGCGGTCCAGCTGGCCGCGCTGCGCGGGGCGCACGTGATCGCCACCGGTTCGGCCCACAACCTCGACTTCCTGCGTGAGCTGGGGGCCGCCGAGGTCATCGACTACACCGCGCGGAACTTCGAGGACGGCCTCGCCCCGGTGGATGCGGTGATCGACCTGATCGGCAACGTACACGCGAACACCGGTAGCCGCTCGCTCGGCGTCATCGTCGAGGGCGGCGTGATCGTCAACGTCCCCTCGGGCAGCTGGCCCGAATTCGCCGCCGAGGCGGAGGCCGCGGGTGTGCGCGGCACCCACTATAAGGTGTCCCCCGATGCACGCGTGCTCGAGCAGATCACCGCGCTGATCGAGTCGGACCAGCTGCGCGTGGTGCTCGCCGATACCTATCCGCTCGAGCGCATCGTCGAGGCCCATGAGGCGCTTGAGGCCGGGCACACCCGCGGCAAGATCGCGATCTCGATTCCCTAGCGCGCGGTGCCACTCGCCCGGTTTTCCCGGGCAGACTCCTACCCGATCGACAGGGCACGGAGTCACGAGTCCTGAGCCCTGAGCCCTGAGCCCTGAGCTGCCCTGCGCCGAGGCTCGGACGAGTACCCGCAGGGCCGTCGGTGTCCGTCGGGGACCGAGCCTCCAGCGGCTAGGACAGCGACGCGGTGATGGCCGCGGTCTCCTCGGCGGTGGCCGGCAGCGCCGGGCCGCGTGGGTCGGCGGTCGGGGTTCCCTGCGCGCGGGCGGCCGCGTGCAGGCCACCCAGTGGGCTCTGCCCGGCGGCGAGAGCCTCGGCGAGGCGGCGCAGTGCCACCCGGGCGGCGGGAGCATCGGGACTCTGGGTCCAGACCGCACGGTACTCGGCGGGGAGGAGGGCCGCGAGGCCGGTGTGCCAGGCATCCACGGTGGGCGGCTCATCCAGCAGGCCGAGATCGCCGCTCAGGCCGATCGAGAAGCCGGGTCCGCCGGCGGATCGTAGTTCGGCGAGGCGGGTTTCCAGCGCGTCCCGGTCGCGGCCCGGCAGGCGCGAGGGTTCCTTAATCGCCCGCAGGTTGGCGTGGGTCACCAGGTAGTCGAGGGTGTCGGCGCTGATGTCATAGCCGAGCTGTGCGGGCTTGTTGTAGAAGGCCAGCGGGAGATCCACCACGTCGCACACGCGGGCGACGAGTTCGCGCACCTCGCTGTCACCGATGGGGAGATAGCTGAAGGGAGCGAGGATGACGCCGGCGGCACCAGCCTCCTCGGCGGCCTGGGCGCGGGCGATGACCGCGGGGGTCGAGTGGGCGGTGATCCCGGCGTAGACGGGCATGCGGCCGTCGGCAGCGGTCACGGCCTGGGCGATGATCGCCGCATGCTCATGGGCTTCAAAACTGACCCCGGAGCCGGAGGTTGCCAGCACGGTAACGGCATCGATGCCGTGGCTTGGAAGCGGAGAAATGATCTGCTCGAGCGCGACCAGGTCTGGGTTCTGGGCGGCATCCAGCGGGGTGATGGGGTATGCGATGAGGCCGGTAAAAGGGGAGGCTGTCATCGGTCAACTCTACGCGACCCGCGTGGGGATGCGCTGAATCCGCTCGAATCGACCCTCAAAACGCATGCAAAACCGGGCCACCCGCAAAAGCGGATGGCCCGGTAATAATCTCGGTGAAACCGAAATTAGATGCTGTTGACGTCCAGCGGGATGCCGGGACCGAAGGTGGTCGAAACGGCACCCTTGGTGATGTAACGGCCCTTCGAGCTCGACGGCTTCAGACGAACGATCTCTTCCAGAGCGGCCGAGATGTTCTCGTTCAGCTGCTCAGCCGAGAACGATGCCTTGCCCACAACGAAGTGCACGTTGGAGTGCTTGTCGACGCGGAACTCGATCTTTCCACCCTTGATCTCGGACACTGCCTTGGCGGTGTCCGGGGTCACGGTACCGGTCTTCGGGTTCGGCATCAGGCCACGCGGACCCAGGACCTTACCCAGACGACCGACCTTACCCATGAGCTCGGGGGTCGACACGGCGGAGTCGAACGAGGTGTAACCAGCGGCTACCTTCTCGATCAGCTCGTCGCCACCAACCTCGTCGGCGCCAGCGGCCAGTGCGGCCTCGGCGGCCGGACCGGTTGCGAAGACGATAACGCGGGCGGTCTTACCGGTTCCGTGGGGCAGGATGACGGTTCCACGAACCATCTGGTCTGCCTTGCGGGGGTCAACACCGAGCTTGAGGGCAACCTCAACGGTCGAGTTTGCCTTTGCAGCAGCGGTCTCCTTGGCGAGAGCTACCGCGTCAGCGGGGGTGTAAACGGTGTCGGCAGCAACCTTCGCTGCCGCGGCCCGGTAGGCCTTAGACTTCTGTGCCATTTTTTCTCCTAGTGAGAACGTGGTCATTTGCGCCTGGCCGGCGCTGCCACTGTATTGAAAAGTTGAGGGTGTTGCTCGCGGAAGCGAACGACTACTCGACGGTGATACCCATCGAACGCGCGGTACCAGCGATGATCTTCGCTGCTGCGTCGATGTCGTTGGCGTTCAGGTCGGCCTTCTTGGTCTCGGCGATCTGACGAACCTGGTCCATCGTGATCTTCGCAACCTTGACGGTGTGCGGGGTGCCCGAGCCCTTGGCAACGCCAGCGGCCTTCTTGATGAGCTCCGCTGCCGGCGGGGTCTTCAGGATGAAGGTGAACGAGCGGTCCTCGTACACGGTGATCTCAACCGGGATCACGTTTCCGCGCTGCGACTCGGTGGCCGCGTTGTAAGCCTTGCAGAACTCCATGATGTTCACGCCGTGCTGACCCAGTGCCGGACCGATCGGCGGTGCCGGGTTAGCGGCGCCAGCCTGGATCTGCAGCTTGATCAGACCCGTGACCTTCTTCTTCGGTGCCATGTTATTTCCTTCTTTAGTGATCGAGTAACGGGCGGTTGCCCGCTGCTCTCCCGCCGACCCGGTGGGCCGCGGTGGTGTAAAAAACCGTGGGGTAAGCGTCAGAAGACGCAAACCCGATCAAGTCTACGCGATCAGGCCCCAGATCGCGAGTCTCATCTGGGCTGAGAGCGCGATACCCGTGGGCCGCGACAGCGGCACGATGCCCGGCCGCGCCACTCGGTCATTTCCAGAGCGACAACTGGGCCCAGTTGATTGGCGCACCAAGCGATTCGATGGTGAGTGACGGAGAAGTGGGAAACAGCCCAAGCTGTGCGGAAACCCGCAGATTCCAGTCACCACTCGGCTCGATCGACCGCAAGAGGTACGCGATCACCGCGAGTATGTTGTAAACACCAAAGGCACGCTTGGCCGTCTCTACGTCGCGCAGATGTCCAAGGAGCGGCACCGTCGCCGGGGACGGGCGTTTGGGAGCGGTTGCAAGCTTTCTATTGAACAACCTCCCCTGATGCGCCGCCACGTTTCGCACGTAGTTGAGGGATGCAATCCAGCTTTCCAAGACCTTCTTTGTCGGAACACCGAAACCATGTGCAATTTCTGTCGCCAGATCGTTCCGCAAGCCCGGGTAGAGGCTCGTAATATGACCGAACTCCATAACCTCGGTCAGTATCCATATGGGAAGTTCCTGGTCATATTTTTCGCGAAAGTGCGCGATGAAGGTTTCGCTTGATGCTGCCGCATGCGCAGTGACGCGAAGCCGCCATCGCTGGTGCTTAGATTCAGACCGACCACCTCGAGCATTCGGCGGCGGTTCACAGAACTGCGGGGTGAAAACCGATTGCCCCAAATGGGCAGTGCCCGAAATCCTGCCCAGGACGTAGCCAACCTGCATTCGCAATGCGACCTCTACCCGCTCAATCCCCTCAAGAACCAGGGCCCGCAATCGTCGATCAAACTCGATGACGTTCACGACATCGGAAAGGCTCACTCCACTCCGGATCTCATCACGCACCCGTACGAGAATCGGCTCATCGCCAGCCAGGTCCCATTCAGAAGTTCTGAACGGATAGAGATAGCCGGAAAATCGATAGTAGCCAATAGCACGCAGAACACTCTTGCATTCCTCAGCGTCCGCAATTATCAAGCCCCTGTCGCGCAGCTTCGCTAGCTGCTCGTCGAGAGAGAGCCACTTCTTTGTGTACAAAACCATGAATCCGCCCCGCCCCCGCAGATAAGAAAATCGGCCCGAGCCGTGAGGCGAGCGGGCCGATCATGTTGAGTTCAGGCTAACAGGCTCAAACATATTTCACGAGCGATTACCCCACCACCACCACCTCCCTAGTCAGGAGATACACATGGTTTTCTGGGGCCGAATTCGATGTTCGCGACTACTCCTCGGGGCCCGCCGCCTCGATTGTGCGATTAAGAAGCGCATCGAGGGCGGTGCCGAGGGCACGCACCTGGTCGGCGTCGAGGTGGTCAAAGAGCAGTGCGCGTGCGCGGTCCACCTGGACCGGGTACGCGCGGCGCAGGCGCTCGCGACCGGCATCACTCATGGCGGCCACGGCACCGCGCGCATCCACATCACTGCGGCGCTTTTCCGCGAGGCCGCGGCGTTCGAGCACGGCCACGACGCGGGTCACCCGCGAGGGCGAGAGACCGCAGGAGGCGGCGATCTGGTTCATCCGCAGTTCCCCGGCCTCCGCCTCGTCCAGGGTGAGCAGAACGGCAAACTCCGACAGGGTCAGGCCGGCGGCGTGCACGAGGTCCTGATCGAGGATCGGAGGCAGTTCGGAGTTGAGCTTCATCAGCGCACGCCACAGGGTGTTTTCGTCGGGCGTGAGGTCTTCCATATTCCCAGCATAGCTTCCTTGCTTAAGCAAGGAAACCGGGCGTACTATTTGATTGCGCAAGCAAGTACATAAGGAGTTGTGCACGAGATGAACACCGAAAACGCCCGTTTCCCGCTCGGTGAGTACCGGGTTTCCCGCACCGGATACGGTGCCATGCAGCTGACCGGCCCCGGCATCTTCGGCCCGCCCGCCGATCACGACCGGGCCATCGCCGTGCTGCGCACCGCGATTGAACTCGGCGTCGACCACATCGACACCGCCCAGTACTACGGCCCCGACGTGGTGAATGAGTTGATCCGCGAGGCGCTGCACCCGTACGCCGATAACCTGGCGATCGTCAGCAAGGTGGGTGCCGCCCGCGGGCCGCGCGGGGAGATCTTCCTCGACAACGCGCCGGATCGTCTCCGTGCCGGCATCGAGGACAACCTGCGCACCCTCGGCATCGAGCGCCTCGCCGCCGTCAACCTGCGGATGCCCGATCAGGGTGCCGCGCCCGACGCGCTCTTTGACGACCAGCTCGCCGCGATGATCCAGGCCCGTGAGGACGGCCTGATCGCCGGGGTGGGGCTCTCCAACATCAACCGCCAGCACCTCGAGCACGCCCTCAGCATCACCGAGGTCGTGACCGTCCAGAACTCCCTGAGCCTGGGCGACCGCAGCTCGATGGACGTCCTGGAGCTCACCACCGAGCGCGGTATCTCCTTCGCGCCGTTCCTTCCGCTCGGGCGTCCGGGCGTTCACCGGGGCCCGATCGAGAGCCCCCTCGTGCAGCGCATCGCGACCGATCACGGCATCTCCCCCGCACAGGTGGTCCTCGCCTGGCTACTGGCCCTCGCACCCAACATCGTGCTGATCCCCGGCACCGGTTCGCTCGAGCACCTGCGTGAGAACCTGGCCGCGGGAGACGTCATCCTCACCGCCGATGAGATTGCCGCACTGAACGGGCTGACCCGATGAGCACCCCCGTGCAGTTTGGCATCCTCAGCTTCGGCGATCTGGCGCTGGACCCGTCAACCGGGAGGCGTCAGCCCGTTGCCGATCAGCTGGCCGAAACGATCGAGCGGATCCGCCTGGCGGAGGAGGTGGGCCTGGGGTTTTACGGTCTCGGCGAGCACCACCTCGACTCCTACTCGGTCTCCAGCCCGGCGACGGTTCTCGCGGCGGCCGCATCCGTGACCTCCACGATCACGCTGGCCAGCGCCGTCACCGTGCTCAGCACCGATGACCCGGTGCGCGTGTACCAGCAGTTCGCGACCCTGGATCAGCTGAGCCGCGGCCGCGCCGAGATCATCGCCGGCCGCGGCTCCTTCACCGAGTCGTTCCCGCTGTTTGGGGCCGAGCTGGAGGACTATGACGCGCTCTATGACGAAAAGCTCGACCTCCTGCGCCTGATCGATGCGGAAAACCCGGTCACGTGGTCCGGCCGGTTCCGCCCGGCACTGAACGGTGCCGGGGTGTTTCCCCGCTCCTATGGTGCCCACCTGAAAATCTCGGTGGGCACCGGGGGAAACCCGCAGTCGAGCATCAACGCGGGTCTGCGCGGCCTGCCCATCGTCTACGCGGTCATCGGCGGCGAACCCGAACGCTTCGCCCCGCTGGTCGACCTCTACCGCCGCGCGGGGGAGACCGCCGGCCACACCGACTCGGAGGTCACGATGTCCGGAATCGGGCTCATTGCCGACACCTCCCAGCAGGCAAAGGAAACCTTCTACCCCTACTGGCGGCAGACCATGGAGGCCGGGGCCCGTGCCCGCGGCTGGACCGTGCCGAGCCGCGCCGACTATGACGGCTACACCCATCAGGCCCGCACGATCCTGGCCGGAAGCCCCGCCGAAATCGCCGACCGCATGGCCAGCGTCATCGCGGTGACGAACCCCGCCCGCTACGCCCTCCAGATGGACTGGGCCGGCGTTCCCCACCGAGAGGTCATGCGCGCCATCGAGCTGTTCGGCACCGAGGTCATCCCGCAGCTGCGCTAGACCGCGATCACACGCTCCCCGACGCGGCCAGCCACCGACTCCGCTCCCCACTCGCCGCACACAAACGAGGCCCCGTCACTTCGAAAGTGACGGGGCCTCGAAAGGTAAAAACTAGAGCTTGGTAACCTGGTCGAAGCTCAGCTCCACCGGAGTCTCGCGCTCGAACAGCGAAACCAGAACGGTGAGCTTGCCACTCTCCGGCTTGATCTCGGAGATCGAACCCGGCAGGCCCGCGAACGAACCCTCCTTGATGGTGATGGTCTCGCCGATCTCGAAGTCGATCTCAGCGGTGACGGTGCGGTTCTGAACCGGCTTACCCGCAGCCTTGCTGGCGGCAACCTCGGCAACCTCAACCAGGCTCTTCAGCATGTTGAAGGCCTCTTCGAAGCGCAGCGGGGTCGGGTTGTGGGCGTTGCCCACGAAGCCGGTCACACCCGGGGTGTGACGAACAACCGACCAGCTGTCCTCGTTCAGGTCCATCCGCACGAGCACGTATCCGGGGATCCGCACGCGGGTGACCATCTTGCGCTGACCATTCTTGATTTCCACCACGTCTTCCATGGGGACTTCAATCTGGTAGATGTACTCGGCCACGTCCAGCGTGCCCTTACGCTGCTCGATGTTGGCCTTCACCTTGCGCTCGAAACCGGCGTAAGAGTGAATGACGTACCACTTACCCGGCTGCGTACGCAGCTCCAGGCGGAAAGCCTCGTAGGGATCGAGTTCGACGGGGGCCTCGGCCTCTTCGTCGGACTCTTCGGTCTCGGCGTCAGCTTCTACAGCCTCGGTCTCAACCTCTGCAACCTCGTCGGTTACCGTCTCGGTCTCAGCGGACTCGACAGCCTCGACGGGGGTCTCAGCCTCGGTCACGCTGTTCTCGTTCAGATTCTCTGACACCTGATCTCATTCCTTACGTAAGTTGTCGCTTCACGGACGGGCGGGTGCGCGATGCACGGATCCATCCGAAATCGCGAGGGCCTACGGTGCGCCGAAGACCCAGTTCACCAGGGCGGCGAACAGCATGTCTACGCCGTAGACGAGACCCATCATGATGAGAACAAACACCAGCACAACGAGCGTGAAGTTGATCAGCTCCTTGCGGGTCGGGGTAACAACCTTCTTCAGCTCCGCAATTACCTGCTTGAGGAAGAGGATGATCCCGGCAAACGGTCCGCGCTTCTGGGCGCGCGCCTGCTTTGCAGCAGCGACGATTTCCTCACTGGGTTCGTCGATTACGTTTGCGACCACGTGTTCACACCTTTCATGTGTCGGTGTTTCTAAGACACCGACGCGCAGGGCGGACAGGACTCGAACCTGCAACCTGCGGTTTTGGAGACCGCTGCTCTACCAATTGAGCCACCGCCCTATGAATCGAATTGTCGATCACAGGATGTGAAACCTACCTTACAGTGCCGAACCCCGACTCACCGAATCGGTGAAAAAAGGGCGCAGAAAAGCTTGTCAGGTTTCTCCTACGCCGCAAGTCTAGGGGACAAATACCGGCGAAGTAAAGTCGACACCACTTTTGTGTGCGCACACCGGGCGCATCATCGCCGCCACCCGCCTCAACAGCGCCGCGGGCCCCGAGAAAACTCGGGACCCACGGCGCGAAACGAGCGCGCAACTATCCGGCGACGGACACTCCGGTGATGTATGCGGGCGAGAACACGCTGAGAATTGCCTCGGCGGTTTCGTCCCGGGAGCGTTCGGGATCAAACACGACCCACTCCAGTCCCGCCACCAGCACCGCTCCGAAGATCGCACTCGCGCGGATCTCGGCGGCCACCGATGTGCCGCCATCGATGTCCTGAAGAACATCGGCAAACACACCGATCAGGCGATTTCGCACGATTGTCAGCGACTCCCGCCACATCCGGTCGGTGCGGAACAGTTCGGCCACCAACAGCTTGGCCATGGCCTGATTGTCGCGGATCCGATCGAGGGTGCCCTCGACCAGCGCACGCAGGGCCGCGGGCCCAACCAGGTCCCCGCGCACTCCGAGGAGGAACGCGTGGAACTGGCCAAGACCATCGTCCATCAGGGCTTCAAACAGCTGGTCCTTGGAGGTGAAGTTGTAGTAGACGCTGCCCTTGGCCACGCCCGCCTCGAGCGCCACATCATCCATCGTGGTCCCGGTGATCCCGCCCCGAGCCGAAAGCTCAAGGGCGGCATCCAGGATCGCACGCTTGGTTTTGGAGACCTTGGGCATCAGGGGTGCCTCCGGGCTGATTGCGCTCATCACAAACTCCTTCACACGGATGGACATCGACCGGCGATTAGATCGCGAGTTCCGGGCTGAGTCGCTTCATGGTCCATACCTTCTGGCGACCGGCAGCATAGGCGGAGATCGCGAAGCTGATCACCAGTAGTCCGATCATATAGGCCAGGGCGATCCAGAAGCGGGCGTCGACGCCTCCGGTAATCAGCTGGCGCAGTCCGTTGACCACGTAGGTCGCGGGCATTACCGGGTGCAGGATCTGGAAGAAGCCGGGGGTGGTCTCCACCGGATAGGTTCCACCCGAGGAGCTCAGCTGCAGCATCAGCAGCACGAGGCTCACCACGCGGCCGGTCGCGCTCCCCAGCAGCACGATGAACATCTGCTGCAGCGCGAGGAACGCCAGGGTAGTCAGGTACATAAACGCCGCGGTGGCGACCCAGTAGACCGGCTGCAGACCGATGCCGTAGACGAGCACCAGCATCATGATGACCACCTGGCCGAGGCCAATCGCGGCGGCCGGGATGAATCCGGTCAGTGCTGCACGCAGGCCCGAGGTGCGACCGGCGAGGGCGCGGGTGGGCAGGGCGCGGAGGATCAGCCAGGTGATCAGCGCACCCACGAAGGCTGCCAGGGCGATGAAGAAGGGCGCGAAGCCCTCACCAAAGCTGGCTGCCTTATTCTCGTTGGTGGTGGCCAGACCGACCGGGTTCGCAACCACGGGTGCTGTGCGATCGATGCGAGCGGTCGAGTAATCGGGCGCCTTTTCGGCACCCTCGCCCAGCTTGGTCGCCAGCTCGTCGCTACCCTCGGCAAGCTTCTGGGTGCCGTCGGTCAGGGTTTCGCCGCCGGTGGCGGCGCTGCGAGCACCGTCGGCCAGCTGAGTGGAGGAGGAGGCCAGGGTGTGCGCGCCGGTGTTAAGCTTGGCGGCACCGTCGGCCAGCTGGTTGGCACCGGGGACGGCCTGGTTCAGGCTCGAGGCGAGGGTTCCCGCACCCGAGGACAGGGTTCCGGCGCCGGTGTTGAGCTTCTGCACGGCGTCGTTCACGCCGGTGGCGCCGGCGGCGAGGGATCCGATGCCCTGCTGCAGGGCCGGGACCTTCTGCGTCAGCAGAGCGGTTCCTCCGGCAAGCTGGTTGGCGCCCGCGGCAAGTGTGGAATCCTTGGCGGTTCCCGCGGAGATCCCGGCGGTGGCACCAACGAGCTTGTCCATCGGGATGCCCTTGCCCGCGAGGAACTCATTGAACTGAGCCACGGTCATGTTTTGGGTGGCCGGGTTGGCCATCGCGTCGCGGATCGCTCCGGCCAGCTGCGCGGTCTGATCCGCGCCGGTGTGCAGCGTGCCCACACCGGCAGCCAGCGCCTGAGCGCCGTCGTTGAGCTGAGCGGCCTGGCCCGGCAGGGCCGCCGCCTGCTTATTCAGTTCGGAGGCACCGGCTCCGAGGGCCGGGGTCTTCTCGGCGAGCTGTCCGAGTCCGTCGGAGAGGGTCTTGGCACCGCCGGCGAGGGTTCCCGCACCGGTTGCGGCCTTGCTCACGCCGTCGGCGAGGGTCTTGGTTCCCGCACCCAGGGTGTCGGTTCCATTGGCCAGGGTGTTTGCCCCGTCGGAGAGCTTGCCGGATCCATCGGCGAGGGTGTTCAGCCCCACCACGAGTTCACCCGCACCCTCGTTCAGCGCACCCGCGCCCTCGGCGAGGGTGCCCGCACCGTCCGCGGCCTGACGCACACCGTCGGCCAGGGTGCTCACGCCCACCAGCATGGTGTTGGCGGTCTGCTCGCTGACCTGCTCGGTCACCGCGTTGCGCAGCAGCGTCATCGCGCTCTGACCGAGGGTCGAAGCGAGGAAGTTGTTGGCGTCGTTGAATTCGACGTCGATCTTGGCCTGTTCGGGCTTGTCATCGGCAACCGAGACGGCCGAGGCCGAGAAGTCCTTGGGGATGGTGACCGAGAAGTAGTAGGTTCCATCGGACACACCCTTGCGGGCGGTGTCGGCGTCCACCTTGCTCCACTTGAGGTCGCCACCCTCAAGCACCTTATCGACGACCTTATCTCCGGCGTTGACCCGGGTTCCGTCGTCCATGGTGGCGCCGGCGTCCTCGTTCACCAGGGCCACCGGCAGGTTCTTCATCTCGTCGGTGGGTGCCCAGAAGGCCCAGAGGTAGAGGGCACCGTAGATCAGCGGAATGAACAGCAAAACCACGAGGGAGATCTTGGGCAGCGTGCCCTTTTTAAAGCGGGTCAGTTCGGTCCCCGCGGACGCGAGCGACATCATACGAGTTCCTCCAGGAGGGTCTGAGCGTGGGGAGCCGGGGAGGTCTGGGACACCGGAATCTCGGTGACCGGGACGCTCACGCCGGCATACAGTGCGGGTTCAAAAGCGGAGGCAGAAACCAGGACGCCGATGCCCGAGGCAGCAATTTCGCCCAGGCGGGTGATCACGGCTGCCTGCGCACGCAGGTCGTGCACGTGGTCGATGCCATCCACGATCAGCACGTCGGGGGCATCCATCAGGGCCAGGCCGATGCGCAGCAGCAGCTTGGTGTCCTCATCGAGGTCCCAGATCATGGTTTTGGCGGCGGGGATCGGGTGGGATCCAAACGCGGGAACCAGCGCCCGCACCACGGCGACATCGTCAAAGCGGCGCACCAGGGCGTACCAGGGGGCGTTCCAGCGGGCGCGCTCGGTGACCGCGTCACCGACGGTGACGGCCTCCTCCAGGGTGTCGATCCCATCGAAACCGGCGATGGCGCTCTGGTTGCGCAGGGCGCTCAGGCCCTCGGCACCGCGCACGGTGAGGGTGCCCGAGCTGGGCTTCATTCGACCGGCGGCGGTGAGCAGGAAGCAGGTCTTGCCGCTGCCGCGCGTACCGGTCACCACACCGAAGGGTGCGTCGAGGGTGAAATTGAGGGGGCCGTAGACCGAACCACGAGCCGCGTTGAGGGCGATGTCATTCGCCTGAAGCAGTGCCGTCACTATCGTGACCTTTCTCATCTTTTGTACTGACTAGTCAGTTTAGACTCGTCGGTACAAAAATCGCAAGTTATGTACCGAGCCCATAGGGTTGAGGCATGGAGACACTGACGTCACTGCTGACCGCGATCCCCATCACCATCGGAGGAATCTTCATCACCTGGATGGGCTGGCGCGGAGGCCAGGGCAAACTCGAACGCAATGCACTGATGGGCGTGCGCAACCCGACCACCCTGCAATCCGATGCGGCCTGGGAAGCAGCGCATCGCGCGGTCGCAAAACCCACGATGATCGGCGGAATCGGCGCGGCAATCAGCGGCGTGGTCGCCGGATTCCTCCCGGGCGACATCAACTACATCGCGGTGCTTGTGGGTGTCGGCTGGATGCTGGCCTGGGTCACCGGCAGTCTGGGCACCGCGACGCGCGCGGCCGAAAAGGCTGCCGCCGCCGAGGCCTAGATCACTACTCGCCCGCAGGCACCGCCGCTAGAACGAGACGTGCTGCATGACCCACGCGTGCATCGTCACCGCGGCGGCGGCCGAGGCGTTGATCGAGCGGGTGGAGCCGAACTGGGTGATTTCCACCACGGATTCGGAGGCGGCAATCGCCTCGGGCGAGAGGCCCGGGCCCTCCTGGCCGAAGAGCATCAGGCAGCGCTCGGGTAGCTCGAAGGTTTCCAGGATCACCGATCCGGGCACGTTATCGATGCCGATGATCGGCAGATTCTCGGCGGCGCACCAGGCAACCAGGGCCTCGATGGACTCGTGGTGGATCACATGCTGGTAGCGATCGGTCACCATCGCGCCCCGCTTATTCCAGCGCCGGCGGCCCACGATGTGCACGGCGTCCGCGCCGAATGCGTTGGCGCTGCGCACGATCGAGCCGATATTCATATCGTGCTGCCAGTTTTCGATGGCCACGTGGAACGGGTGACGATGCTCGTCGAGGTCGGCGACAATCGCCTCCATCTTCCAGAACCGGTAGCGGTCGATCACATTGCGGGTGTCGCCGTACTGCAGCAGCTCGCGATCGAAGTGCTCCTCCTCGGGCCACTCGCCCACCCACGGCCCCACCCCGGCGGTGGAGAGTTCATGGGTCGGGGCGTCCTGCTGCTCGGTCATTCCCTAAGCGTAGCCGCCTCGGGCCAAAATTCTGGCATCGGCCACGGAAAGTTTTCGGTGCACCGAAAAGTTAAGCTATGGTTTCTCCATGACCCGACCAACCCTGCGCCTGATCGCCCTTGCCGCCCTGACCACCCTCGGCCTCACCGGCTGTTCCCTGCTGGACGAGGGCGGCAACTCCGCCCCCACCGCCGGGGAAAAACCCCTCGTTCTCACCAGCTTCACGGTGATCGCCGATATGGCCCGCGAGGTGGGCGGCGACCGGGTCCGGGTTGAATCGATCACCAAACCCGGTGCCGAGGTCCACGGTTATGAGCCCACACCTCATGACATTCGCAATGTGGCCGGGGCATCCCTGCTGCTGGAAAACGGCTTCGCGCTGGAGGGATGGTTTGACCAGTTCACCCCGAACGTGCCGCGGGTGGTTCTGAGCGAGGGCATCGATCCGATCCTGATCGCCGTCGGCGATAAGGCCGGTGCCCCCAACCCACACGCCTGGATGTCCCCGGCCGCCGGACAGGTCTACGTACACAACATCGCCCGCGCGCTGGGCGAGCTGGCTCCCGAGCACGCCGAGGAGTTCACCCGCCGCGGCGAGGCCTATGCCGCGCAGATTGGCGAGGTGCGGGACGGGCTGAGCGAGCGGTTGTCCACGATCCCCGCAGATCGCCGCTTCCTGGCCACCTGCGAGGGCGCCTTTAGCTATCTCGCCAGGGACGCCGGATTAGAGGAGGGCTACCTGTGGGCGGTCAACCAGGAAAACGAGGGTACCCCGCAGCAGATGGCCGATCTGATCGCCCAGGTGCGCGAACGCCAGGTCCCCACGGTGTTCTGCGAGTCCACGGTGAGCGATAAGGCCCAGCGCGAGGTGGCCGCGGCGACCGGCGCTACCCTGACCGGGCCCCTGTATGTCGACTCGCTCTCCGATGGTCCCCCGGTGGGCAGCTATCTCGAACTGCTGCGCTATGACCTGGATCTCATCGCCGACGGACTGAGCCGATGAGCGCCGCCGCGATCCACGTGCGGGACCTGCACGTGGCCTACGGGTCGGTGATCGCCCTCTCCGGGGTCACCCTGGACCTCGCTCCGGGGAGCGTAACCGGGCTGGTCGGGATGAACGGCTCGGGCAAATCCACCCTGTTCTCGGCGCTGATCGGCATGCTGCCCGGCGCACGCGGCGAGATCCGCCTGCTGGGAAAGGACCCGGCCGCCGCCCGCACCGCGGGGCTGGTGGCGTTTGTTCCGCAGACCGAGGTGATCGATCGCGACTTCCCGATCAGCGTGCGTGAAGTCGTGATGCTCGGGCGCTTCGGCCACCTGGGATTCACCCGTCGGCCCCGCGCCACCGATCGCGCCGCGGTTGCCGCCGCCCTGGAACGGGTGGGTCTGACCGAGCTCGCCGACCGTCCCATCGGGGCGCTGTCCGGCGGTCAGCGTAAGCGGGCGTTTGTGGCACGCGGCATCGTCCAGGATGCGCGCGTCCTGCTGCTGGATGAGCCCTTCGGCGGAGTGGATGCGGTCTCACAAACCCTGATCACCGGCGTCCTGCGCGAGCTGCGCGACGAGGGCCGCAGCCTGCTGGTGGCCACCCACGACCTTGCCGGAATCCCCGACCTGTGTGACGAGGTGATCCTGCTGAATAAGCGGATCCTCTTCCACGGCGACCCCGCCACAGCCCTGCGCCCGGAAAACCTGGCCCTCACCTTCGGGGTTGCCCCGTGATCCCCCTTCCCCCGAGCTCCGGAGATTCAGCATGACCGATATCCTCACCTGGTTGACCGAGCCCCTCAGCCACGGCTTCATGTCCCGCGCCCTGGTGGCCACCCTGATCTCGGCGAGCGTGTGTGCGCTGCTCTCCTGCTGGCTCGTGCAGATCGGCTGGTCCCTGATGGGCGACGCGGTCTCCCACGCGGTGTTCCCCGGCGTGGTCTTCGCCCACATGATCGGGGTGCCCTTTGCCCTCGGTGCCTTCATCTTTGGGGCCGGGGCGGTCGGGCTGATCGGTGCCCTTCAATCACGCACCACCCTGAAATCCGACACCACGATTGGCGTGGTGTTCACCAGCCTGTTTGCGCTGGGGATCGCAGTCAACTCGGTGTTCCCCAGTCAGGTGGATCTCAACCACATCCTGTTTGGCAACATTCTGGGGGTCGGCGTGAACGATCTGCTGCTGGTCGCGATTGTTGGCTTCGCCAGCGGCGCGGTACTCCTGCTCAAGCGACGCGACCTGACCCTGTACGCGTTCGATCCGGTTCAGGCACACACCCTGGGCATCCGGGTGCGCGGGCTGCGGATCCTGCTGCTGCTGATCCTGGCCCTGGTGGTGGTCATCACCCTGCAGACGGTGGGGATCATCCTGGTGGTCGCGATGCTCATCATCCCCGGAGCCACAGCGCTGCTGGTGAGCGGACGCATGTCCCGCATTCTGCCGATCGCCGTGGTCTCCGCGCTAGTCTCATCGATGGTGGGCGTCTATGCGGCGTACTATCTCAACGCCTCGGTGGGCGGGGTTGTGGTCCTCACCCAGGCCGCGCTGTTTATGCTCGCGCTGGTCCTCGGCCCACGCGGCGGCTTATTGCCCAACATGCTGCGCTCTCGGCGGGCGGCACAGACCTCGCGGGTGCCGGAATCGGGGGTGTTGGTTGGGGTGAATTAGGCGGGCAGCAGGGATGAGTTCACCACCCCTCCCGGCAATTCGCGGGGGTCCGGGTACCCTGGATACGGACCCGCTACCCGGTGCGGGCCGCCGAGGAGAGCCCGATGCCGCTGAGCACCCGTTATGAGGACGCCCACGAGGACTACCTGAAGACCATCTACTCGTTCACCGAGTGGCAGGATGCCCCGATCACCCCCTCGGTGCTCGCGACCCGGCTGGGCCTGGCCCCCTCAACCGTGACCGAGATGGTTAAGAAGCTTGCCGCCGCGGGCCTCGCCGACCACGTGAAGTACGGGGCGATCAGCCTCACCGAGACCGGACGGCTGCGGGCACTCGCGGTGGTGCGTCGGCACCGACTGATCGAAACCTGGCTTGTCAACGAGATGGGCTACACCTGGGATGAGGTCCACGATGAGGCCGAGGTGCTGGAGCACTCGATCAGCGACCGGCTACTGGATGCGATCGCCGAACGCCTCGGCAACCCCACCATCGACCCCCACGGCGATCTGATCCCCACCGCCGACGGCGAGGTTATTCGTCCCGAAGCCATCACCCTGGCGCACTGTGCGCCGGGCAGCGAGGTCACCGTGGTGCGCATCCGGGACCGGGACCCCGAGATGCTGCGCCAGCTGGCCGAACACCACATCGGACCGGGCAGCCGGATTACCCTGGTGACGCTCTCCCCCACCCCGGTCCTGCGCGCTGACAACACCAACATCGTGCTGTCGATCGGAGCCGACGAGATGATCTGGGTCTCCACCGGTCACTAGCCGACCCTTGCCGGCGCACTCTGGGCCCCGATCCGACGCGCCCGACGGCCACTCTTCGGGGAAACCGTGCAGCCGCCCGGGCATCGTGGTCCCATAGACTGGGAGTGACCCGTTCACCCAGTAGAGGGAGCAGTACCGATGACGCAGAAGCGCGCCGAAGTCGAATGTTGGCTGACCGACATGGACGGCGTTCTCGTGCATGAGAACCGCGCCATCCCCGGAGCCGCCGAGCTCCTCGAGCAGTGGCGTAACGAGGGCAAGCCCTACCTGGTGCTCACCAACAACTCCATCTTCACCCCGCGTGACCTGAGCGCACGTCTGCGCTCCTCGGGTCTCGAGGTCCCCGAGGACCGCATCTGGACCTCGGCCCTCGCCACCGCCGCCTTCCTGAAGAGCCAGAAGCCGGGCGGCACCGCGTTTGTGATCGGCGAGGCCGGTATCACCACCGCGCTGCACGAGGCCGGCTTCATCATGACCGAAACCAACCCCGACTACGTGGTGGTGGGCGAGACCCGCAACTACTCGTTCGAGGCGATCACCAAGGCCATCCGCCTGATCAGTGGCGGTGCCAAGTTCATCTCCACCAACCCCGACGCCACCGGCCCGAGCCGCGAGGGTCCGCTGCCCGCAACCGGCGCGATTACCGCGCTGATCACCAAGGCCACCGGCTTTGAGCCCTACGTGGTGGGCAAGCCCAACCCGATGATGTTCCGTTCCGCCCTCAACAAGATCGGCGCCCACTCGGAAAACACCGGCATGATCGGTGACCGTATGGACACCGACATCGTCGCCGGCATCGAGGCGGGTCTGCACACCGTTCTGGTGCTCACCGGCATCAGCGATGACGAGGAGATCGGCCGCTACCCGTTCCGTCCGGACGAGATCCTCAACAGCGTCAAGGACCTGCTGCACCCACCCGTGGAAAGCGAAAACTACGAACCCATCGCCTAGCTCACACAGCAGAAAACCCCGGTCGAGATTCTCGGCCGGGGTTTTCTGCTGTCGGGACCTAGCCGGGCAGTACGCTCGTGGTCAGTGGCTCGCCACCGGTGCGGGTCACGAAGCACAGGTAGCTGCGCTGACCGTCGTTCCACTGCTGCTCGGTGATCGGGAACGTGGCCTGAACCTGCAGGTCGGTGTACTCCCCGACCGCGATGCGTTCAGGAGCCGAACAGGCCAGGGCCGATCCGGCCACGATGCTGGCCTCCCCGGGGAACGGGGCATCGGATTCGGCGGCAATCGCCACCGGTGCCAGGAGCTGCGCGGCATGCGGCTGAGCGCAGTCGACTACGGTGAACTCGGTTGCCCAGGCGTCGGTGAACGGGGCGATGCACTCGCCACCGGTCAGCGTATTCCATGCGTGCGGCGCGGCCGCATCCGGGGTTTCCTGGGTGGCCGTGGGGCTCGGGGGCGCACTGGAGGCAGAGGATGTGGGAAGCGCGAATCCTCCCGCAAGCGTGTTGCTCAGGAAGAACAGCACACCGAGGAGTGCGAGGAATCCCGCGCCGATTCCCACCAGCAGTCCGGTTCGACGTCCCGAACCACGACCGCCCGAGGTGCCCCCACCGGGCTTGTTCGTGCGGGGAGGCGTGGGAGGCTGGGAGGCAGAGGACCCACCCGGGGGCACCGGATCCGCGGAGAACGCAGACCCGCTGGTATTTTTCGGAGTCTCGGACGCTGCGGACTCATTGGCGAGCTTCGGAGATTCAGCCTCCGCGGACCCGCCGGTAGGTACCGGGACCGGGAACAGGGCCGTTTCCGGATCGGCCGTCAGGTTGACCGCGGCGCGGGGCAGTGGAATCTCACTGGTCAGCGGGGGCAGTTCGATTGAGCCGGTGATCGGCGGCACAATGGTCGCCGAAACCGTGGCATCCATACCCGCGACGACGTCCTCGGTGTCGGGTGCGTCCTCGCCTGCGGAAGTATCTGCACCTGCGGGAGTATCTGCACCTGCGGCGGCCTCCTCGGCGGCGCTCGGCACCACCGGTGCCTGATCGCGGATCAGCTCGGCCAGGAGCGCCTGATCGATCGGTGCGGTGTGGGTGTCCTCCGGGGAGGTGGCGAAAGCCTCGACCGGTGCCTCCACGGGAGCCTCGGCATCACCTTCACCGCGGCGGTCGCGCACACGGGCAACCAGGTCACGCACGCTGGCCTCACCGGAGGGAACCGCCGGTGCCGGAGTCGCCGGTGCAGCGGGGGATGCCGGAGCGGGGGCGGGCACCGGAGCGGTCGGAGTTACCGCGGCGGCCGGAGGTTCCGGGGCAGCCAGGGTTTCCGGGGCAGCCAAGGTTTCCGGCGCAGCCAGGGTTTCCGGGGCAGCCAGGGTTTCCGGGGCAGCCAGGGTTTCCGGGGCGGCGGGAGCGAGGGCCGGTTCGGGGGCGATCAGCCCGCTCGCTGCGCGCTCAGAATCGTTCGTCGTGGCGTCCGGGTTGGAGGGCTCCTGCGTCGCAGCCTCGGGTGCCACCGCCTCGGGGGCCGGGCCGGCGACACTCCAGAATCCCGCGGCGGCCGGTGCTGGCGCGGGGGGAATCTCGGAGACGGGTTTAGGTTCGGGGCTCACCACCGGCACGGGTGCGGCCGTCTCCGGCGCAGACGGCGAAACAACCGGGGGCACCGAAAGCATCGGAGTCGCGATAGTTGGAGCCTCGTCGGCCGAAGGTTCCGCGGGGGCGGCAGGGCGCTCATCGGCGTGGATGCTGGGATCCAGCTGATCATTCGGAGTGAGTCCCCAGTTGAATGCAGCCGGTGCGGCGTCATCATCGGGGCGCGAGTCTCCCACCACGGGCAGCAGGATCGACGGGGTGGATTCCCCCACACTGAAGGCGGGCTCATCATCGAATTCGGCGGTGCCTGGAACTTCGACGCGGGCGTGCGGATCGCCGGGTAGCTGCGGGCTCGACGCGGTGCGGATAATCGGCAGCGCGGACGCGTTGGTGTCGTGGAAGTCGCCGGAGACCGGGGTCTCCGGCGCGACGGTGTCTTCGGGCTGCTCGGGCACCGACCCGCGTGAAACTTCGCCTCGTGCTTCGGCCACGGCGGCGTCGGCCGCGCGCTGGGCCTGACGTTCGGCTTCGGCTGCCTCGGCGGCCGCGCGCAGCTCGGTACGATGCGGCAGCGGGGGCGCGTCATCGGGACGAATCACGGTGATCGGCTCGGCACGCAGATGGGTCTGGTCCCAATTCTCGGCCGCCGGTGCCGACTCTTCGGACGTGGCCGGCTCGACAGCATCGGCAGGCACGGCGACATCGGCGGGCGCAGCCTCGGAGGCAGGCTCGGCGGCATCGGCGGGCACCGCATCGGGGACGGGCTCGGCAACGTCAGCGAGCGAGAAGGCCTCGGTGGGCGCATCCGCGGCGGGGGCGATATCTGCATCCACCGCGTTATGCGTGCTGTCGGTACTCGCCACTCGTTCGGCGACGGCAGCACCATCGAGGGCGGCATCGTGATCGAGGACAGCTTCGTCGAGGGCGGCATCGTCGGGAGCAGACACGGCGGGAGCAGACACGGCGGGAGCCGACGCGGCGGCGCTGGCGGGCACAACATCGTCCCCGTCACCCTCCGGTGCCAGCGGCCCGATCCCGGCCAGCGGGAACGCGGACCCCACGGAGGGGAGGTGCAGAGCCGCAGTCTCGGTCGGGACCGCGATCAGCTCATCAAAATTGGTGGACGCGGCCGGAACCGCATGAACGGACGGTACCGCCCGAGTCGGCTCAGGCAGAACGGTCTCGGGCAGGGAAGCTTCGGGCACAAAACCAGACGCGGACGCGGGCACAAACTCTGACTCGGGCGTAACGTCAGACGCAGACTCGGGCTCAGGCTCAGGCTCAGTCTCAGTCTCAGGCTCAGGCTCAGGCTCAGTCTCAGTCTCGGCCTCGGGCACGGGTTCCACCGCAGGCACCGGTACCGGCGCAAACACGGCCGCAGGCTCGGGCCGCTGATCGGGCAGGTCGTCCGCCGCAATCACGGGGATCGCTTCGGTCGGAGGCACCACCTCACCCGGCTCATGCACGAGGGCCTCATACACACTCTCCGAACCATCCTCGACCTCGGAGCCCGCGGGCGGTTCTTCGCCGAGGGCCTCATAGATGCTGGAGAGCTCGATGGTGTCCGTGTTGGCCAGTGCAGCCATCAGCCACTCGGTGCCGAGTGGACCGGAGTCGGAATCGGGTTCGGCTGCCGAATCGAGTGCGGAGTCGGAGTCGACTACCGAATCAGGCTCTGCTGCTGAATCGGGGTCGGTCGGGGACAACGGGTCCCCCGAGGTGGCCGGGATCACCGGGTTCGCTTCCTCCTCACCCGCGCGGGCGGGGGTGTGCAGCGGCTCGGAATCGTGGTTCTCGGGGGTGCGCCCGTTGTCCCCGGCCACTACTCGAGCCCCAGGTCCGACAGACCGATGGCGGAGAAGTACGGGTACCCCTCGGCCTCGATGATTTCCTTGGCACCGGTGTTACGGTCTACCACCACGGCGACACCGGCGATCACGGCACCAACCTTCTTCAGCGCCTCGATGGCCTGCAGCGGCGATCCACCGGTGGTCGAGGTGTCCTCAAGCACGATAACGCGCTTGCCTTCGAGGTCCGGGCCCTCAATCTGGCGGCCGCGGCCGTGGTCCTTGGGCTCCTTGCGCACCACGAAGGCGTCATAGCTCAAACCGCGGGCGGCACCCTGGTGCAGCACGGCGGAGGCGATGGGGTCGGCACCCATGGTGAGACCACCTACGGCCACCACGTCCGGGATGTCAGCGATCAGGTCGATCATGACCTGACCGATCAGCGGAGCAACCCGGTGGTCCAGGCTCACCCGGCGAAGGTCAACATAGTAGGTGGCCTTCTTCCCGCTGGTGAGCGTGAAGTCGCCGTGGAACACGGCATCGGCCTTAATAAATTCAATAAGTTTTTCACGTGCGTCGGTCACGGACCCTAGTTTACGGTGCGGCGCACCCGCGCGCACGGTACCCGCGTGTATAACGCGCGGGGCGCTACGGTGGAGATATGCGAATCGCCACCTGGAACGTCAACTCAATCCGTGCCCGCGTCGACCGTGTGGTGGACTGGCTTGTCCGCGAGGACATCGATGTGTTGGCGATGCAGGAGATCAAGTGCAAGCCCGCGCAGTTCCCCCTGGAAGCGTTTACCGCCGCCGGGTATGAGGTGGAGATCCACGGGCTGAATCAGTGGAACGGTGTGGCCATCGCCAGCCGTCTGCCCATGAGCGAGGTTACCCACGAGTTTTCCGGGATGCCCGGGTTCGCCAAGAAGCCTCCGGTCCCGCTGGATCCCACCGCTCCCGGAACCGATGCCGAGGGCTACCCGCTTGAGGCCCGCGCGCTGGGTGCAACGATTGACGGCCTGCGCCTGTACAGCCTGTATGTGCCCAACGGTCGCGGGCTTGACGATCCGCACTGGCACTATAAGCTCGCCTGGCTTGATGCCCTGCGTGCCGACACGGAGCGCTGGCTCGCGGCGGATCCCGACCTTCCCCTCGCGCTGATGGGCGACTGGAACGTGGCACCGTTTGATGCGGATATGGGTGATCCCAGCTTCACCGTCGGATCCTCGACCCACGTCTCCCCCGAGGAGCGCGCGGCTTTCCACGCGTTCGAGGCCGCCGGGCTGACCGACGTGGTGCGGCCGCTGGTTCCCGAGGGCTACACCTTCTGGGATTACACTCAGCTGCGGTTCCCGCGGAACGAGGGGATGCGCATCGACTTTATCCTCGGCTCGCGCGGATTCGCCGACCTGGTCACCGATGCCTCGATCCACCGCGATGAGCGCAAGGGTGATGGTCCCAGCGACCACGTTCCGGTGGTGGTGGATGTGGCTCTTGAGGGCGAGGATGACGACATGCCGATGATCTTCGGCTAGTCACCCTATAGAAAACAGGTGTTGTCAGATTACGTACGTTATTAGTCGCATCTGTTTTTTAAATATCACCCGAGGATCCGCGGAATTCCGGGGTGCGCCGTTATGGTTTTGTTACTTTTGTGGAATTTACCAGGCAAAATCCGCGAGATTCCGTTAGTCTTGGCTCTAGCCGTTGCGAAAAGATGCCCCTCAACGGGGCTCTCCCCCTTCCGCAACACCCCGTCTTGATCACCCACCCGGTGTGACTACCCGCGGTAGCCATGCCCATTTTGGAGCAACTCAGTGAACCAGAGCACGACACCCGAGAGCGAACGGGTGGCTACTGCACCCCTGCCCTCACGTCGCGCACTGCGTGCTGCCCGTGAGGCCGAAAGTGCCGCGGCCGCCCCCGCGACCCCGGTCCCCACCGCCACAGCACACGCCACCCCGGTTCCGGCTGCCGCCTCCCCGAGCCCTACCAGCGCGCTCGATCCGATCGAGGATCACGGCGTCGCCTCGGTGGCCACCGGCATCGCCGGTTCGGCCCCCGCTCCGGCCCAGGCACCCACCCGGCCCGCCGCAACCCACGCGGTCACCGAGTCGCTCACCGAAACTGCCACGGCCGCATTCATCGCTCCGGCACCCGCGGTCACCGATCCGGCATCGGCGGTCATCGGACACGCAGACTCGGCCCCCGCGGCCATCGCCGAAACGACGGCACCCGCGGCACGTCTCACCGCACCCCAGGCAGAGCAGACGACGACTCCGGCCCCACGCACACCGACCGCCGCCCCCAGCTTCAGCGTTCCCACCTTTGACGAGATTTTTAGTGGAGTGCCCGCGGCCGGCCAGGCAGCACCCGCCGCGGCCCGCACCGAGGACGCTCGTTCCGAGCAGCCGCAGACCGACACCCACACGCCTCGTCAGAAGCGCGGAACACGCGCCCCGCGTTCCGCCTCCGCTCACCGCACCGGTCGCCCCCAGGGTCCGCGGGCGGCGCGTCGTCCGCTGCGCCGGGCCGTCTTTTCCGCGCTGATCGTTCCCGCCCTGTTTGGAACCGCCGCACTTCCCGCATTCGCCATCGACTCCTCGGCCTCCGCCGCCGGACCCACCGGGTACTCGGCCATGCAGCTGATCCGCGGAGAGTCCAAGGCACCGCAGACACTGACCGTGAGCGCCTCGGCGGCGGTGGAAGACATCGACCGCGGCACCTATGAGACCAGCCGCGGCGCGATGGCCCCCACCGGCTACAACGCCTCCAGCGCTCTCGAAGCGTATGCGGGACCGTCGGCACTGGGTTGGTGGCGTCCGCTGCCCGGCCCGATCACCTCGCCGTACGGTCCGCGCGGTCTGATCTGTAACAGCGTCGGCTGCTCCAACAGCTTCCATGAGGGTATGGACTTCGCCGGTGCTTCGGGCACCCCGGTCCGCGCCATCTTCGGCGGCACCGTGACCTTCGTGGGTAACGCCGGGGCATTCGGTAACCGGGTGATCGTGGATCACGGTAACGGCGAGGTTTCGCTGTACGGCCACCTGCTGACCGGTTCCGCCGAAGTCAAGGTTGGCCAGACCGTCGAGGCCGGACAGATCCTCGCCGGCGTGGGCGCAACCGGTGTGGTCAGCGGCCCCCACCTCGATCTCAAGATCGAAATTGACGGCAAGATGACCGATCCCGCCGCGTTCCTGCGCAGCAAGGGCGTCCCGGTCTAACCAGCCCCACCACGCTCGTGCCACCCACGAGTGTTTCGACTACTCCACGGCCCGCGCGGCACACGGTGCCCGGCTACAGCCAGTGCTTCTTTTTGAAGATGCCGTAGAGCAGCCCGGCAAATCCCACCATGAGGGCGATCGAGAACGGGTATCCCCACTCCCAGCTCAGCTCGGGCATGTTGTGGAAGTTCATGCCGTACACCGACCCGATCAGGCTCGGGGCAAAGATGATCGCGGCCCAGCTGGAGATCTTTTTCATCTCCTCGCTCTGCCGCAGGCTCGCCTCGGTGAGTATCCGGGTCTCATCGTTTTGACGCTGCCCCACCAGGGCCGCATTCACGGTGAGCGCGTTTTCCAGCAGGCTGCGATAGGCGCTGGCCCGCTCGATGACCCGCGTCACATGGTCGCCCACATCGCGCAGGGCCCGACGCTGTTCGATCGCGTCGGCTGGCAACCGCGCGGCCATCGACACCAGCATGCCGGGCAGCGGGGTCGCCGCCCGCTGAAACGCGATCACCTCGCGGGAGAGCTCATAGATGCGCTGGGATTGCTCATGCCCGCCCGAAAACAGGGCGTCCTCAATCTCATCGATATCGTTTTCCAGCCCGGCGAGCACCGGCTCATAGCCGTCGACAATCTCGTCCAGGACCGCGAACAGCACGGCCTGGGGGCCCTCGGCCAGCCGTGCCGGTTCGGCCTCGAGGCCACGCCTGGTCTCGGCAAAGTTCGGGGCTTCGGAGTGACGGATCACAATCGCCGTGCGCGGTCCGGTAATCACGTGCACCTCGCCGAAGTCCACCCGCTCCTCGGCGTCCACGTAGCGTGCCGACCGCAGCACGGTGAGCGTGGTCTCGCCGTAACGCTCAAACTTGGGACGCTGATGCCCCTGGGAGGCGTCCTCAACGATCAGCTCATGCACCCCAAAATCGGTGGCCAGCGCATGCAGTTCGGCGGAATCCGGACGGTACAGACCCATCCAGGCGAACCCATCGGGATGCGATTCCAGGGCAGGCAAGGTCTGATCAATTCCCAGCGGAGACGCCACTCGGACACCCGCCACGTACACAGCATTGTCGATCATGACCATGTTGGTTTCCTCCCACATCCGCCGTCGATTCTCACCGTAGCCCAGTTCCCCTGCACACTCGCTGATCGCCACGTGGGGGCGTCGGAGTACCACCGTCACCTAGGCTGAAGCTATGCCTACCCGTGCCGAGATCAGGTTTGACCGTGTCCTAGCGGCCGTGCTGTTTGTCTGTGCCCTCCTCAGCCTGGCGCTCTACCAACAGATGGGGATCTTCGCGAATCCGGCACCGCTGTGGGTGGGCGTGGTTACCTCGCTGTGCTTGTGTGGCACGCTGGCGTGGCGGCGCAGCTATCCGGTCCTGGTGATGTTCACGGCCGGAACCATTTTTGTGGTGGCGGCCCTCCTGGGTGTCGCCGAGCAGCTCCTCGCCAATGTGGTCCTGTTCCTCTCGATCTACACCGTCGGGGCCGTGGTGGAGAATCGGGATCGCGCCCGGCTGATGCGCATGCTCATGATCGCCGGAATGTTTGTGTTCCTGGTGGTGGGCATGTTCATTCAGTCCACCAACACCCACCTCGTCTCCGGGATCCCGCAGGTGGGGGCGCTCTCCCCGCTGGTCGCGTTTATGCTCGCGCAGATTCTGATCAACATCCTCTACTTCGCCGGGGCCTACGTCATGGGCGAGATCGCCTACCGGGTGCGTCTGCGCGAGCGTCAGCTACGCGCACTCACCACCGAACTCGAACGCGAGCGGGCTCTCAGCTCCAGCCAGGCGGTCGCACTGGAACGGGTACGTATCGCCCGCGAGCTGCACGATGTTGTCGCCCACCACGTCTCGCTGATGGGAGTGCAGGCGGGTGCCGCACGAATGGTGCTGGATCGGGACCCCGACGCCGCCCGCACCGCCCTGCACCAGGTCGAGACCAGCGCCCGCCTGGCGATCAGCGAACTCCGTGGACTGCTGGGCACGCTCCGCGAGGTGGACCCGGGCCTCGAGGATGCCCCCTCCACGGTGAGCCTGTCCGGTCTCCCCGCCCTGATTCGAGCCAGCGAGGATGCGGGTCTCCCCACCCGGTTTGAGATTCAGGGCACCGAGGTGCCGGTTTCCAGCCTCACCGGTTTCACGCTGTTCCGGATCGCCCAGGAGTCGTTGACCAACGCCCGCAAGCATGGCGGCCAGGCCGCCACCGCCGATGTGCGCCTCCGCTATCTGAGCGACGGGGTCGAGCTGGAAATCACCAACACCGGGGCGATGCCCCTTCCCCATCCACAGTCCGGACACGGTCAGCTCGGGATGCGGGAACGGATCGCCGCAGTCGAGGGCCGGCTCGAATACGGACCGCGTACCCGCGGCGGATACCTGGTGCGCGCCTTTGTCCCCTACGTCCTCGTATCCGATTCCGAAGGAGTCACCCGATGAGCCCGATTCGCATTCTGCTGGTGGATGATCAGGCTCTCCTGCGCGCCGGTTTTCGCATCATCCTGGGCACCCAGCCCGATATGGAGGTGGTGGGCGAGGCCCAGAACGGGTTGGAGGCCATCGCCGCCGCCGAAGAACTGAAGCCCGACGTGATCTGCATGGACATCCAGATGCCGGGGATGGACGGACTCGCCGCCACCGAAAAGCTGCGTGAGGGTTCGGCGGCGATCCTGGTCCTCACCACCTTCAACGAGGACGCCTACCTGTTCGCGGCGCTGGAGGCCGGCGCCTCCGGGTTCCTGCTCAAGAACTCATCCCCCGAGGAGCTGATCGATGCGGTCCGGGTGGTGCACGGCGGGGACGCCCTGCTCTCCCCGACGCTCACCCGACGCGTCATCGAACGCTTTACCCCGGCTCCGGTCCAGCCGGCAACCGCCACCGCTACCGCGCCGATCGTTGCGCCGCCGATCACCGATCTCACCGAGCGGGAACGCGAGGTTCTGGAGCTGCTGGCCCGCGGGCTCAGCAACCAGGAGATCGCCACCACCCTGTTTGTGGGCGAGGCAACGGTGAAAACCCACGTTTCGCGGGTACTGCAAAAACTCGGGGTACGTGATCGTATCCAGGCGGTGGTGTTCGCCTATGAGCATGGCCTGGTTGTCCCCGGAAGTGCGCGGCAGGGTCCCTCGGGAACCGCATCCTGACCGCGGGCGTTCGCTCAAAGCGAGCGCCACAACCGGTGTGGGGCACGCCCCGAGCGGTACGCTCAAGAAATGGAATTCAGATATCTCGGAAACAGCGGTCTCAAGATCTCGGAGATCATTTTTGGTAACTGGCTGACCCACGCCTCGCAGGTCGAAAACGACATCGCGATTCGCAGCGTGCAGGCGGCCCTCGAAGCCGGCATCTCAACCTTTGACACCGCCGACACCTACGCCAACACCGCCGCCGAGGTGGTTCTCGGTGAGGCCCTCAAGGGTCAGCGTCGCGAATCGCTGGAGATTCTGACGAAGGTGTACTGGCCCACCGGACCCAAGGGCCACAACGACTCGGGCCTCAGCCGCAAGCACATCATGGAGTCGATCAACGGCTCGCTCACGCGCCTGGGTACCGACTACGTTGACCTGTACCAGGCTCACCGCTTCGATTACGAGACCCCGCTTGAGGAGACGATGCAGGCCTTTGCCGACATCGTGCGCCAGGGTAAGGCCCTCTACATCGGCACCTCGGAGTGGAGCGCCGACCAGCTGCGCGCCGGTCAGGCCCTCGCCAAGGATCTGGGGTTCTCGCTGATCTCGAACCAGCCGCAGTACTCCGCCCTGTGGCGGGTCATCGAGGCCGAGGTTGTGCCCGCCTCCGAGGAGCTGGGCATCTCGCAGATCGTCTGGTCTCCGGTCGCCCAGGGTGTGCTCACCGGCAAGTACCTGCCCGGTGCCGCCGCTCCCGCGGGTAGCCGCGCCGCCGACGAAAAGGGCGGTGCCAACATGATCAAGAGCTACCTCACCGAGGAGATCCTGACCGCCGTCCAGAACGGCTTCGTGCCGATCGCCGCCGACCTGGGCCTGACCCCGGCGCAGCTGGCCGTGGCCTGGGTGCTGCAGAACAAGAACATCGCCGGCGCGATCGTGGGTGCATCGCGCCCCGAGCAGGTGGCCGACAACGCCCGCGCCGCCGGTGTGAAGCTCGACGCCGACGTGCTCGCCGCGATCGACACCGCGCTGCGCCCGGTAGCCGAGTTTGACCCGGCCAAGCTGGCATCGCCGGCCGGTCGCCCGTCCTAAACGCTCCACATCATGCGTGTGGCCCCGGGGAAACCCCCGGGGCCACACGCATTTCAGAGACTAGGGAACCAGGACCATTCGGAAGCGCGCGGCACCCGAGGACATCCGCTCATAGGCCGGGGCGGCATCCTCCAGCGTGGCGGTCTCGATCATCGGACGCACCCCGTGTCGGGCGGCAAAAGCGAGGTTATCCTCGTTCTCGATCGGGCTGCCGGTGAGCGAGCCGCGCACCCGAATGCCGCGCATCACCAGGTCCGAAGTAGAGACGGATACGGGATCCGAGGACGCCCCGACAACCATCAGCGTGCCGTTGGCGGCGATCCCGGCGATCAGCGCCGAGGACGAGGCACCGGATGCGGCGGTGGCCACGATCAGGTCGGCCCCGCCGAGCGCGTTGAGCTCGGCGACGGCGGCCGCCGGATCCTGTGCGTCCACATAGTGGTCGGCCCCGAGCTCGCGGGCAAACTCGGCCTTCTCGGTGCCGCGGGCAATCGCAATCGTGCGCATCCCCATCTGGTGGGCGTACTGGACACCGAGGTGACCCAGACCGCCGATACCCTGAATCGCAACGGTGGCACCGGGCACCACGTCTGCCTTGATGATGGCGTTATAGGTGGTGATGCCCGCGCACAGCAGCGGCGCGGCCACATCGGAGGCGAGGGACTCGGGGATCGCGACCAGGCCGCTGGCCCGGGCGATCATCACCTCGGCGTAGCCGCCGTCTACGGTGACACCGGTGAGCGACTGGTCGGTGCAGCGCACAAAGTCGCCGCGGCGGCAGGGGTCGCAGGCGCCGCAGTGCCCGCCGAGGAAGCCGACGCCCACCCGATCCCCAATCTGCCATCCGGCGACGCCCTCGCCGAGCGCGTCGATCACGCCGACCACCTCATGGCCTGGCACCATTCCGGGTTCGGATTCGGGGTGTTCGTGGACCGCCAGGCCGTCGGTGTGACAGATTCCACAGGCCTCTACCCGCAGGCGAACCTGTCCGGCTTCGGGATCGCGCAGCGGTCGGTGAACGAGTTTCAGGGATCCATCGGCGGCAACGGCGATGGCACGGTAGGTGGGGGTTTCGGAAGACAAAGCGACCCTTTCACAAAAATCTAGAAGTTATTGTCTAAAGCTGGTTAACAATAACTTATTAAATTGATGAGTCAATTTGTTTTAACTAAATATTGGTTGTCAATAACCTGATACCCTCGTTCCATGAGTACCCCAGCGACCGACCTCGGCACCCTGATCGTCGACCTGGTGGGCACGCGGGCGGGCACCCATGCCGCCGAAAGCTTCGCCGATCCCGAGTCCACCCGCACCTGGTTTTACCGGGCCGGGCTCATCCCCGAGAACACCCCGGTGTCCGAGGCCGAGGTCTGGACGGTGCGCGAACTGCGCGACGCGGTCACCGCGATCCTGGCCTCCCACCTTCACCCGGCCAAGGACACGGATACCGGATCGGCCACCGCCGCGATCGAACGCATCGCCGCGCTGCATCCACTCATGCCCCGACTCACCCCGGCAGGCATGGAACTCGTAGGTACCCAGACGGGAATGGCCGGCGGCATCGGCACCCTGCTGGCCCGGGTCGCCACGGTTGCCTCCAACCCGCGCGAGTGGGTCCGCTTCAAGACCTGCAGCAACCACACCTGCCACTCGGGTTTCCGCGACAACTCCCGCAACGGCTCGGGCCTGTACTGCGGGCCGGGCTGCGCGGCGCAGGTCAACATGCGCGCCTATCGCAAGCGTCAGGGCGGGGACGCCGCCCGCGCATAAAAACGGGTGCCGCCGGGCCACGCCCCGACGACACCCGCGAACTCGCGCTAGCGGACCATCAACCCGCCACCGTCGATCATCAGGGTCTGCCCGGTGATATAGCGCGAATCATCCCCGGCCAGGAACACCACGGCCGGGGCGATATCGGCCTCAACATCGCCGATCCGCCCCAGTGGCACACTCGCCAGGGCCGCGGCCGCCTGCTCGGGGTAGTTTTCGGTCCACCACTTCACACCCTCGGTGAGCGCGTAGGGACAAACCACGTTGACCCGGATGCCCTCGGGACCCCACTCGTTGGCCGCGACCCGGGACACCCCGCGGATCGCCTCCTTCGCCGCCGCATACGCACCCTGGGTCGGGCTCCCGGTGAGTCCGGCGCCCGAGGCGAAGTTGATGATCGATCCACCGGATTCCGCGAGCAGATCGTGGCAGACCATCATCAGGCGCTGGGTGGGCGTGAAGCTGGACCCGAACGCCTGCGCCCAGATCTCCGGGGTGGTGTCGAGTAGCGGTGCCGGGGTCGAGCGGTTGGCGTTATTCACCAGCACGTCCAGCCGCCCGAAGGCGATCAGCGCGGCCTCGCGAATGGCCTCGGCCGCACCCTCGGTGGACAGGTCTCGATGATGGAACACCGCGCGCTCGCCCAGCTCGGCCTCAAGCGCGAGCCCGGCCTCACGATTGGTGTCCACAAACAGCACCCGTGCACCCTCGCGCACGAATACCCGTGTCAGTCCGCGGCCGATCCCGCCCGCGCCGCCGGTAATAATGGCGACCTTGCCGTCTAGTTTCACTGTGCTTCCTCCTTGTGTGGGTTGCGAATAAACAGCGCCAGCACGATGGCCAGGAGCGACAGAATCGCGCCCCCGGTAAACGCGGCGTGCGCTCCCGCGGCACCGGCCAGGAGCGGGTTCTCGCCCGAGGTCAGGTGACGCGTGGTCTCATTGGTCATCAGCGTGATAAACAGGGCCGTTCCGGTGGCCCCGGCCACCTGCTGCAGGGTATTGACGGTCGCACTGCCGTGGGCGTAGAGCGAGGGACGCAGACTTCCCAATGCTGAGGAAAGCAGCGGGGTCAGGGTGAAGCCGAGCCCGGCATTGAGCAGCATCAGCAGGAGGACGATGTGCCAGGACTCGGTACCGGCGCCCACGGTCCCCGAGAACAGCCAAAGCGCGAGCGATGAGACAACGGTGCCAAACAGCACGATCCAGCGCGGCCCGAAACGGTCGGAGAGGGCACCGGACACCGGGGCGAAGATGCCCATGATCAGCCCGCCGGGCAGCATCATCAGCCCGGTTTGCAGCGCGGTCAGGCCGAGCACGTTCTGCACAAAGAGCGGCAGTACGATCAGCGCACCAAACAGGGCCAGCATGCTAAAGAACACCAGAATCACGGCGATGGTGAACGAGCGGTTGGTGAACGTGCGCAGATCCAGCAGTGCCGAGTCGGTGCGCTGCAGCACCAGCTGACGCCAGATGAACAGTCCGAGCGAGACGACGCCCACGCCGAGCGGGACCAGCGGCGAGACGCCCGCATGCCCGGTCGCCTCCTCGCCCAGGCTGCTGATGCCGTAGATCAGGCCCGCGAAACCCAGCGCCGAGAGCACGGTGGAGAGGATGTCGAGGCTCGCCGGGCGACGCTCGGTGAGGTTGCGCATCTTGAAGATTGCGGCAATCAGGGTCGCGGCGGCCACAGGGAACACAAACCAGAACATCCAGCGCCAGCTGAGGTTGTTGAGGATCAGGCCGGAGACGGTGGGGCCAATCGCCGGAGCGGCGGCCATCACGATGGCGATCCCGCCCATCGTGCGGCCGCGCTTTTCGGCCGACACCACGTTCAGGATCGTGGTACTCAGCAGTGGCGTCATGATCGCGGTGCCCACGGCCTGCAGGACGCGGGCCATCAGGAGCACCGCGAAACTCGGGGCGAGGGCGGCAAGCAGGGTGCCCGCGGTGAAGACGGCGATAGCGGTGATCGCAAGTCCGCGCAGCGGGAAGCGGTTGAGTAGGAAGCCACTGGTCGGGATGACCACGGCCATCGTGAGCATGAAGCCGGTGGCGAGCCACTGGGCGGTTCCCGCGTCGATGGCGAAGTCACGCATGAGGTGCGGCAGGGCCACCCCCATGATCGTCTCGTTGAGGATCATCACGAATGCGGCAATGAGCAGCAGCGCGATGATCGGACGCGGGTTCCCGGCCTTCGCGGCCGGATTTGATGGGGTGGGCTGCGCGATCTGGGCGCGCGGGGTTGCGGTCATGGGGAGTCCTTCGGTGTTGGTGCGTTAACCGTGTCACACTGTGCCATGATGTCGCAAGGTGACAATATGCTGCGCTAAGCTAATTCCAAGCAAGGAGCATCGTGACCACACTCTTCCCCACCCCGGACTCCCCGGGCCTCGACCTGCGCGAGCGCCGACGCCTGGAAACCAGTGCCGCAATCGGCGACGCGGCGATCACCCTTTTTGAAACCCAGGGCGTGGAGCACACCACGGTGGCCGATATTGCCGAGGCCGCGGGGATCTCGGTGCGTACCTTCTTCCGCTACTTCCCCTCCAAGGAGGCCGCGGCGGTGGATGGGCAGCCGGTTTTTGGGCCCATCATGCGCGACCTGTTGGCTACCCTGACCCCAGAAAAACCGCTGCTTCCCCAGATCGAAGCGGCCCTGCATGCGGTCCTGGTGGAGCTGGAACGCTACGACGGTGCCGTGCGCAGCCAGCTGATTCGCGTGCGTACGCTGATGCTTGATAACGCGAGTCTGCGCGCCGCCTCCCTGCGCCATGAGGATGAAAACGATCGCCTATTGGCCGCGGAAATCGCCGACCGCTATCCCCTCGCCGGCGGGGAGAGCGAGGCCTGGATCGCCGTCCACCTGGCCACCTTCACCCTGCGGACCGCCTTCGACGGCTGGGTCCAACAGCCCGAGGACGCCCCCCGCGAAACCCTGGCCGACGCCCACACTCGCCTCATCAACGCCCGCAACGCCCTGGTCGCGGGAGGAAGAACGGACGCCTGAACATCGCAGGGGTGCGCGGGGCCGTCCCGGTTCAAACGCCCACCGCTCAAACCACAAAATCCCCACACGCGGTGGGGATTTTGTGTGAAACGGGGATTCTGAGAACCCTCACCAAATTAACTTTAGGGTGCCTAAAGTTAATTTGGCTGGGAACCCGTAAACCTTAGCCGCCGCTATCGGGCGGGCAGCGCAGCGGCGATCGCCGCGATGAAGGCGTCCACATCGGCCTCGGTGGTGTCGAAGGCGGTCATCCAGCGGACCTGCTCGAGGGAGGCGTCCCAGTCGTAGAAGCGGAAAGACTCGCGCACCTTCTCGGCGGCGGCCGCGGGCAGCGAGGCGAAGATGCCGTTGACCTGGGTGTCCTGGGCGAAGGACAGGCCGGTGATCTCACCGGCGGCGATTTTCGTCTCCAGCCCCGCACGCAGGCGCGCGGCCATCGCGTTGGCGTGGGCAGCACCGCGCAGCCACAGGTCGCCCTCAAGCAGCGCGACCAGCTGGGCCGAGACAAAGCGCAGCTTCGAGGCCAGCTGCATGTTCATCTTGCGCAGGTAGTCCACGCCGTGGGCACGTTCGGGGTTCAGGACCACCACGGCCTCCCCGAAGACCAGCCCGTTCTTGGTTCCGCCGAAGGACACCACGTCGACCCCGGCGTCCGTGGTGAAGGCGCGCAGCGGCAGGTTCAGTGCGGCCGCGGCGCTGGCGATCCGGGCACCATCCAGGTGCAGGGCAAGGCCCTGGGAGTGCGCAAACTCGGCGATCGCGGCGATTTCCTCGGGGGTGTACAGGGTCCCGAACTCGGTGGACTGGGTGATCGACACCGCGTGCGGCTCGGCCCGGTGTACGTCCCCGAACCCGTAGGCCTCGGTGGCGATCAGCTCGGGGGTCAGCTTGCCGTCCGGGGTCGCGACCGGCAGCAGCTTGAGCCCGCCGACCCGCTCGGGGGCACCACACTCATCGGTGTTGATGTGGGCGGAGGCCGCGGTGATGACGGCACCCCAGCGCGGCACCACCGACTGCAGGCTGAGCACGTTGGCGCCGGTCCCGTTGAACACCGGGAACACCTGCGCCTGCTCGCCAAAGTGCCCACGCATCACCTCGCCAAGACGGGCGGTATAGACATCGTCGCCGTAGGCCGACTGGTGTCCACCGTTGGCGGCGACCAGCGCCTCCAACACCTCGGGGTGGGCTCCGGCGTAGTTGTCGGAGGCGAAGTGGCGAACGGAGGAATCGTGCAGTGCGGAGGTCATACCCTCTATGCAATCACGAATTTTGCCGGGCTCGCCACGGGCAGACAAAAGTGGCGGTGTCCCGAAGAACACCGCCACTCTCGCGCCCGGATCTAGCCGCGCAGCGCCTCGCTCAGCTTGAGCTTGCCACCGGTGTGCAGCAGCGATCCGCGGTAGATGCGGGCGGCCAGCAGAATCACCACGACCACCGAGACCAGCAGAATCGCCAGGGCCACCAGCGGCTCCCACCACTGCGCGTCACCGAAGAAGAGCCGCACGGGCATGCCCACCGGGGCGGAGAAGGGCACGTAGCTGAGCACGGTCATAACCACCGGGTTGTCGTTGAAGAAGGCGACCCCGAAGTAGGGAATCATCACCAGCATGGTCACCGGGGTGATCGCCGAGCCCACATCCTCCTGCCGCGACACCAGCGAGGCGAGGCCCGCAAACAGCGCGGCCAGCAGCACGAACCCGAAGATGAAGAACACCACAAACCAGATGATTGGTGCCCCGACTCCGGCCAGCAGCGCGTCCTGACCGGTGGCCGAGAGGCCGATGATCGCGACCGCGGCAATCGCCGCAACCTGGGCAAAGGCCAGCAGCGAGTTCCCCAGCACCTTGCCCGCGAGGAGCACGCGAACCGAGATCGTGGACATCAGGATCTCGACGATTCGGGTCGACTTTTCTTCAACCACCGACTGGGCGATCACGCTGCCGAAGGTGACCGCGGACATCATAAAGATCAGCCCGAATGCGAGCGCCATGATGAAGCGCAGCGGTCCGGTGACCCCGTCCCCTCCCAGCAGTTCGATCTGCGGACGCAGGGTCAGCGCATCGGTCAGCGCATCGGGTGCCTTCTCCTGGGCGATGATGGTGACCCCGGTGGGGTTTTTCTGGGTCGGCTGCTCGGCGATGACCGCCGCATCCACCTTGCCCTCACGCACCAGCGCGCGGGCATCCTCGTTGCTGGCGACGCTTTCCACGTCGAAGGTTTGGGTGTCCAGGATCGCGGCCACCGGACCGGCCGCGGCCACCCGAGACTTCTCATCTCCGGAGAACCCGCCCCCGGCGGCAAACCCGCTGAGCAGCACACCGATTAGCACCAGCACGATCAGCGAGGCGGAGGAGAACAGGAACGCCTTGCTGCGCAGACGCTGGGTCATCTCCCGCTCGGCGACCAGCCAGGTGGTGGACAGGACCGAGGGGGCGGCGGGGGCTACTGGGCGTGTGGTACTCACTGGACTACCTCCCGATAGATCTGGGCGAGCGAGGGACGAACGGGGGTAAACGCGTGCACGGGGCCGCGTTCGAGGGCACCACGCAGCACCAGCTGCGCGCGTTCGGCGGTGTCGGCATCGAACTCGACGTGTCCACCATCAAAGCTCAGGACCGAGATTCCGGGAACCTCACGCACCCAGCCGCCGTCCGCTTCGCTCTCCAGGCTGAAACGGTTACCGCGGTGGGCGTCGCGCAGGCTCTGGGCCGAGCCGACCGCGCGGACCTGGCCGCCGGAGATGATCACGATGTCATCGCAGAGACGCTCAACGATGTCGAGCTGGTGGCTGGAGAACAGCACCGGAACCCCGGCGTTGGCGCGCTCCTTGAGCACCGCGAGGACCACATCCACAGCGAGCGGGTCGAGGCCCGAGAAGGGCTCATCCAGCACGAGGGCCAGCGGATCATGAACCAGCGCGGCGGCGATCTGCGCGCGCTGCTGGTTTCCCAGCGACAGGCTCTCGATGGTGTCGCCCCCGCGCTCGCCCAGACCCAGCTGATCGAGCAGACGCTCGGTGTTGCGCTTAGCGGTCTCGGCACCGAGACCGTGCAGGCGCGCGAAGTAGGTGATCTGCTCGGCGACCTTCATCTTGGGGTAGAGCCCGCGCTCCTCGGGCATGTAGCCGATTCGGCGGCGATCCTGCTCCGAGAGTGGGGACCCGTCCAGCAGCACCTCGCCACTGTCGGCCTCCAGCACGCCGAGCAGGATGCGCATCGTGGTGGTTTTGCCGGCACCGTTGCCGCCCACAAAACCGGTCATCCGGCCGGGCTCGATGGTGAAGCTCATGTTTGTGAGCACCTGACGGGTGACAAAGGATTTATTGATGCCGCGTATCTCCAGCATGGGCCCTCCAATCGTGTTGTCACCCCAGGCTATTCGGGCGGCACCGTGCGGGTCGTCCCTCACCCGGCGGATTTTGCCCCTCCGCCGAATGGCGGATACGCGGCATAAAACGGCCGGAACGGAGGATTGGGTTTCCCCAGAGATTCGCCTAGAGTTAGGTAATGCTCAGCTTAGGAGAATCGCAGGTTTTGGTCCGCACCGATCGCCCCGCCTACCACCCCTGGCCCGCCAAAGTCTCGGCGGTGACCGAGCTCTCACCGCACTTCACCCGGGTCACCTTCCGGGATGATGAGCTGCAATTCTTCGGCACCGACCTGCTGGATCAGCGCATCAAGATCCTCTTCCCGCTGCCCGGGCAGGCCCTGTTTACGCTGCCGAACCTCGACGGCAACGCCTGGTGGGAGTTCTGGCGCGACCTCCCCGAGGAGGAGCGGGCTCCGTTCCGCACCTACACCGTGCGCGACGTACGACCGGCACTCGGCGAGGTCGATGTGGACTTCGTGGTGCACTCGGTTCCCGAGGGCTCCGAGGTGGGCCCGGCCGGGAAGTGGCTGCTGACCGCGCAGCCGGGCGACGAGGTGTACCTGGTGGGGCCGGACGCACGCAGCCTGGAATCCGCCATCGGCATCGACTGGCACCCGGGGGACGCCACCCGCCTCCTCCTGGCGGGGGACGAGACCGCACTGCCCGCGATTGCCGGGATCCTGCGTGACCTGCCCGCGGATGCGGTCGGCGACGCACTGATCGAAGTGCCCACCGCCGCGGATGCCCTCGAGCTGGAGCATCCCACCGGGGTCGCCGTCACGCTGATCGCCCGCGAGGGTGCCGAGCACGGCGCGGGCCTGATCCGGGCGATGGATGAGTGGATCGCCGGCCACGGCGAGCTGATTGAGGCCGCCCGGGCACCCCGTGCGCAGAAGCTGGTCGACGTGGACGTTGACACCGACATTCTCTGGGAGACCCCCACCGATGCGGACTCGGGCGAGTTCTATGCGTGGCTGGCGGGCGAATCCGGCGTAATCAAGCAGCTGCGCCGCACCCTGGTCACCACCCAGGGAGTGGACCGTCGTCGCGTGGCCTTCATGGGATATTGGCGGATCGGAAAGGCCGAGAACTAGGCTCGTTATACCCCGGAAACACGCCGTTTACCCGCCCGTCACCGAATGCTACGAGGCGTATTGACACGGTGAAATATTGGGAGTATTCATTGGGGTAGGAGCGCCGGGACGGGAATACCCGGGGCTCTTCCCCCAACGAACGGATAACCATGACCTCCCCCGTTATTCGGCGGCCCCTGCGCGCGTATGCGCCGGCCGCCGCCCTGGGTGCCGCGGCGCTGCTGCTCGCGGCACCGCTCACCGCCCAGGCACTCCCCGCCGACACCATCACCGTGGCCGCGGGTGACTCGATCCAGGCGGCGCTGAACGCCGCCCCGGCCGGAGCCACGCTCCAGCTGGCCGCGGGCACGTTCCGCGAGGATCTGCGCATCAGCAAGCCGGTGACCATCGAGGGTGCCGCCAGCCGCGGCACCGAGATCCGCTCGGCCGGGTCCTCGAAGACCATCGACCTGACCAACGTGAGCGATGTTGCCCTCAAGCACCTCGCGATCACCGGTGCCGACTCGGATGCCGCGCGCCCCAACGCCACCGGCATCGACGCCAACGGTGCCCGCGGGCTGACCCTCGAGGACATCGGGGTGCGGGAGTTCGGCAAGAACGGTATCGCGATCACCAACCGCTACACCCCGACCAGCCCGGTCATCTCCGGTGACATCACCATCAGCAACGTCCAGGCGCAGCACAACGGCTGGGCCGGCATCGCGTTCTATACCAAGAGCTCGCAGAACACCACCGACAACATCGATAACGTGAGCTTCGTGGGTGCGGCCAACGCCTTCACCGACAACGCCTACAACGTGCAGTTCGGCGACACCGGCAACACCGCCAAGGTGACCGGCGCGCAGGGCGGCCCGGTTGCTCTCGGCACCATCACCGTGGGCACCGCACCCGCACCGGTTTCGGACAAGGCGGGCATCCTGGTGCTCGACACATCGGCCGTCACCGTGTCCGCCGACGCGACCCTGGCGCTAACCCAGCCGCGGGCGATCGTTGCCGCGGACCTGCTGCCGGGCGTCACGGTTGAGGCACCGGTCACCACACCGGAGCCCACCCCGACGCCCACGGTCGAGCCGACCGTTGAGCCCACCCCGGAGCCCACGCCGACTCCGACCGTCGAGCCGACCCCGACCCCGACCCCGACCCCGACGCCCAGCACCCAGCCGAGCCAGACCCCCAAGCCCACCGAGACTCCGGCCGCTCCGGCCCCGGCACCGGCGGGCAACACCAACGCGCTGCTGAACCTGGTCAAGGACCTCGGCCTGAATGTCGCCGCCACCACCGCCTCGGTGCAGGCGGCCCCGGGCGTCGACCTGACCAAGCTCAACCCGGCCGCGCCCTTCACCGCAACCCTGCCGTGGAGCGCAAACGACGCGTTTGTGGATGTCTACGCGTACTCGACCCCGACCCTGCTCGGTAGCTTCCCGGTTGTGGACGGCGCCGTCGTGGTCGCCGGGGCCGACCTCTCCAAGCTGCCCGCGGGTGAGCACCACATCGTCTTCCAGGGCCAGACCTCAAAGACGGTGGCCGTGATCGCCGTGGCCGTCACCGCGGCCCACCCGGTCGCCGCCGGTACCCCGGCGGCCCTGGCCTCCACCGGTGCCGATGGCGTGCTGGGCCTCGGCGTTGCCGGCGGCATCCTGCTGCTGATCGGTGCCGCGGCGCTCGGTCTGGTGCGTCGTCGCCGCTCGCAGGCGGACGCAGCCTAGTCACACCCCACACACGCGGCGGCGGCCGGGAGGGTTTCCTCCCGGCCGCCGCCGTGTTTTTGATGCCCCGGGGCGACCCGGTAACGATCCGCGTAGACGCCGCTCTCGGCATACGCCGGATCGGGATGGCCTAGTCCGGCAGCAACCCGAGAGCCGCCACCGCATCGCGTTCGGCGATCAGCTCGGCCACCGAGGCGTCGATTCTGGCGCGGGAGAACTCGTCGATGTCGATATCCGGAACGATCGCCCAGCGCCCCTCGATGGACTGAGCGGGGAACGAGGAGACCAACCCGGCCGGGACCCCATAGGATCCATCGGACACCAGGGCCACGCTGGTCCAGGCATCCCCGGGGGTGCCGAGCACCCAGTCACGCATGTGATCGATGGCCGCGGATGCCGCAGAGGCGGCCGAGGAAGAGCCACGTGCGGCGATGATTTCGGCCCCGCGCTTGGCCACCCGGTCGATATACGCGCCGCGCGCCCAGTCCACATCCACCGCGGCGAGCGCGGCCACCTCGCCGATGCTGGCCTGGCTGAGGTCGGGATACTGGGTGGGCGAGTGGTTGCCCCACACGGTGATCCCGGTGACCTCGGTGACCGGGACGCCGGCCTCGGCGGCGAGGATCCCCACCGCCCGGTTGTGGTCCAGCCGGGTGAGCGCGGTGAAGCGTTCGGCGGGCAGGTCGGGGGCGTTGCGCTGGGCGATCAGCGCGTTGGTGTTGGCGGGGTTACCCACCACGATGACCCGCACGTCCGCGGCGGCGTGATCGTTGATCGCCCGACCCTGCGGACCGAAGATACCCGCGTTGGCCTCCAGCAGGTCGGCGCGCTCCATACCCGCGGTGCGCGGCCGCGCACCCACCAGGAACACGATGTTGGCATCGGTGAACGCCTCGGTGGCGTCGGTGTGTACGCTGACCTGATCCAGCAGCGGGAAGGCTCCGTCGATCAGTTCCAGCTGTGTCCCCGCGGCGGCGGCTTCGCCGGCCGGGATCTCCAGGAGGCGCAGTCGGACCGGGGTATCCGGGCCGAGCAGATCGCCCGCGGCGAGACGGAAGAGAAGCGCGTAGCCGATGTTTCCGCCCGCGCCGCTCACGGCAATGGTGACCGGTTGTGTACTCATACCGCCGAGTCTAAGCCGGGAAGGTTGCTCCTGTCCCGGATCCTTACACAATCCGTACGCGCATCCGCGTTACGGCCGGTTACGCACGGATCCGCACGCATCCGGCGCGGTGCCTACCCTAAAGATATGTCCTCCTCGCCCACGGTCCCCGCCGTCCCGTCCATCCTCGAGCCGAGTCCGGCGGCAACCGAGCCCGCGAGCCCGCACACCGATTCCGTGCTGTCGGCCACCGAGCCCGCACTGGCCGCACTGCTGGCCGAAACCCGGGCGTTCCCGGCCCCCGCGCATCTCGCGGCCTCGGCGAACGTGGACGCGAGCTGGTTTGAGCGGGCGGATGCCGACCCGGATGCGTTCTGGGCCGAGCAGGCCGCGCGTCTGGACTGGGCCCGCCCCTGGGACACCGTCCACACCTGGAAGCCCGCGACCGTGCAGGAGAACGGGACCCTCTCGGTACCCGAGACCACCTGGTTTGCCGGAGGCACGCTGAACGTCGCGGTGAACTGTGTGGACCGCCATGTGGCCGCCGGCCGCGGCGACAAGATCGCACTGTACTTTGAGGGCGAACCCGGGGACCGCCGCGCGATCAGCTATGCCGAGCTGCAGCGCGAGGTTTCCCGAGCGGCGAACGCGCTGACCGAGCTGGGTATCGGCCGGGGCGACCGCGTAGTCATCTACCTGCCGGTCATCCCGGAAACCATCATCGCGACCCTGGCCGTGGCGCGCATCGGCGCGATCCACTCGCTGGTGTTTGGCGGCTTCAGTGCCGAGGCACTGCGCTTCCGGGTTGAGGACACCCGGGCCAAGCTGCTGATCACCACCGACGGGCAGTACCGTCGCGGCACCGCGGTCCCGGTCAAGGCCAACGCGGATGCCGCGGTCGAGGGGGTGGACAGCGTCGAGCACGTCCTTGTGGTCCGCCGCACGGGTTCGGAGATCGACTGGACCGAGGGCCGCGATGTCTGGTGGCACGAGAGCGTGGACCGCGCCGCCGACACCCACGAGCCCGAGTTCTTCGACGCCGAGAACCCGCTGTTCATCATCTATACCTCGGGGACCACCGGCAAGCCCAAGGGCCTGGTGCACACCTCGGGCGGATACCTGACCCAGGCGTCCTTCACCCACTGGGCGGTATTTGATGCAAAGGACAGCGACGTGCACTGGTGCACCGCCGACCTCGCCTGGGTCACCGCACACACGTATGAGATCTACGGACCGCTCTCCAACGGGCTGAGCCAGGTCATCTACGAGGGCACCCCGAACACCCCGCATCCCGCGCGGCACCTGGAGATCATCGAGCGCTACGGCGTCACAACCTACTACACGGCGCCCACGCTGATCCGCACTCTCGCCAGCTGGTTCCCCGAGGGGCTTCCGGACACCTACGACCTCTCCAGCCTGCGTCTGCTCGGCACCGTGGGCGAGGCGATCAACCCCGAGGCCTGGGTGTGGTTCCGGCACAACTTCGGCCGGGATGAGCTGCCGATCATCGACACCTGGTGGCAGTCCGAAACCGGGTCCGCGGTGCTCGCCCCGCTGCCCGGCGTGAGCACACTCAAGCCCGGCTCGGCGACCCGTGCGCTGCCCGGGCTCAGCGCGATCATCGTGGATGAGCACGGCGAGCGCGTGCCCTTTGGTTCGGGCGGATACCTGGTGGTGGATCGTCCCGGCCCCTCGCTGGCCCGCACCGTCTGGGGCAACCCCGAACGCTACCGCGACGCCTACTGGGAGCGCTTCGCCGACCGCGGCTACTTCTTCTCCGGCGACGGAGCCAAGTGGGATGAGGATGGCGACATCTGGGTCCTGGGCCGCGTGGACGATGTGATCAACGTGTCCGGGCACCGCCTGTCCACGATCGAGATCGAGAGCGCTCTGGTTTCCCACCCGCATGTGGCCGAGGCCGGAGTGGTGGGCATCGCTGATTCGGTGACGGGGCAGGCGATTGCCGCGTTCATCATCCCGTCCCATGATCGTCCGGCCGAGGAGGATCCCGCCGCCTGGGCGGCCAAGTCGGCCGAGGTGACTCGCGAGCTGCAGGAGCACATCCGCGCGCAGATCGGCGCGGTAGCCAAGCCGCGCGAGATCATCCTGGTCCCCGACCTGCCCAAGACCCGCTCGGGCAAGATCATGCGCCGCCTCCTGGTGGACATCGCCGACGCCCGCCCGCTCGGCGACGTCACCAGCCTCCAGGACGACACGGTCCCCGCCCGGATCGCGGCGATCTTCGCCGAGCGCTAGTCTCACTGCGGACGGCGGCTTGGTGCCGTGGCCGGTTTGTCATTCGACCACAACTTCATCGCGCGCCAGTCCTCGGGAAATCCCATCTCCCGCTCGGACCGGTCAGGTAGCTCGGAATAGACGTGTTCGATCTCCCCGCGTACCTTGTGAGCCCAGGGGGATCCCGGAGAAGCGGTGCCAAGCAATTTGGCTATCAGGGTCAACCCACCGAAGAGCTGCTCGCTTTGTCCACGCGGCAGCAGCTGAAGACCCTCCACGGTTCGCAGCGCAGTCGTCGACGTCGGGATGAGGGTCCGGTTCCACATGCGGCCGTGATGCGCTCCAATGTTGCGCAAGACCGTGAGCTGCTCAAGCCATCGTGCCAGCGGGTGGTTCTTCTTCGTCTTCGCTGCCTGGTTGGGTTTGAGTCGCGAGGGGTCGATAATGATGCCCAGACGCTCGGCGACCGCAAATTGTTCGGCCGCGCGCATTCCGTCAAACAGCATCGATAAGTCCGAGAAGTCGAGCACGTCCACCAACACCCAGATCGGAATCACCCCACCATATTTTTCCCGGTGATGCGCGATCACCGGAGAACGTCGCGCCGCGCGGTCAATACGAGAGGTCACATTTTTCATCCACGTTTCATGATCAAAGCCATCGCGAAAATGTGAGCGATCCGTATGCGCAATCGGCGATGATGCGCCCAGAACGTAGCTCAGATGACTCCGCAACGCGACCTCGACACGTTCGATCCCGTCATGTACGAGGGTGCGCAGCTTTCGGTCGAATTCGTACAGGGTCTCGATCGCTGTGAAACTGGTTCCCTCGATAAATCGCTCGGCTCGCCTCACAACACCGGAACCATCACTTTCGAGTACCCGATATGTGTGCCAGTACCCGCTCAGGCGGTAGTAGTTCACCGAGTGGAGCCACTGTTTTATGTCGTGGCTCGGCACCATCCCTCGACCGCACAGAAGTTCAATCTGTTCGTCAAGGGTGAGAAACTTCTTCGGCGAAGTGAACACGAGACTCATGCTGCCAGGTTAAAGAGATCCAGCCCACACCAGCAGAAGCTGGGCGGGCTGAACGATTACCTTCAAGCTAACACACAAACCGCCACCAACCACCAAAAACCGTCGAAATAGGTGGAATGCCACTCACACTCAGGTGGTCGGTTCCGCCCGTCTCATCTCCGAGCAAACAGCGCCGGCGAAGTAGGACATCCCGTCCCACCGCAGACTACAGTTCGTCCTCCGTCGGGCAGGTTCCCGCCTCGGCCTCAGTCGGGCAGCCGTTGCCCTCGGTGGTCATCAGCTGGTTGATCCGCTGCGGGGTGAGCCGGAGCAGGCGCGCGATGTCGGCCTGACGCAGGCCCTGGTCGGCGAGTGCGCGGATCGTTTCGCGGCGCAGGCGGGCGGCCTCGGTCAACGCCGCACGACCGGCCTCCTCCTGGACGGCGGCCGCGGCCCAGAGGGCTTCGGCGTCGCCGGGGAGTTCGATCGCGGTGTCCACGATCACCCGGTCGGGTGCCACGGCCAGACACTCGCTGGCGATCTCGGCCGCGATTTCAGGGATGTCCCGCACGGTGGGCGACTGCCCCGAGGTGTCGAGCTCGGGAATTTCAATCTTCCACCAGCGTCCCGAACGCCGCGCGGTGGCCCGCAGGGGGCGAGCTTCGGTTTCCGCCGACATGATTTTCCTTCCGGCTCGAAGCCTGAATTGAGGCCTCATCTCGAAATCTCTAGGGGGGATAGAGAGTCTTCGTAAATCTTATGCAACTTTTTTCGTCATCCGGGGAATATGCATCCGGGGATGTGCGGTTACAGCTACACGTGCCCCGCGGAATCGCGCCGCACGTCGCACATAATAACCATCGTTCCGCGGGTTCCATTCCCGCATGCGGCAGCTCAGACGCCCGAAAGGACCTCCCATGACCATCACCGACACCTCACGTCACGCCGAAACCTCCGCTCCGATCAACAGCGTGCTGGCACAGCGTTGGAGCCCGCGCGCCTACATCGCCGACACCACCATCGACGAGACCAAGCTCACCTCGGCCCTCGAGGCTGCCCGCTGGTCCCCGAGCGCCAACAACAGCCAGCCCTGGCGCTTCATCGTGGCCCGTCGCGGCACCGAGTCCTTCCAGAAGGTTGTCGACGCACTGGTCGGCTTCAACCAGGCCTGGGCTCACCGCGCCAGCGTCCTGCTGGTGGCCGTGGCCAACACCAAGAACGCCGAGGGTGGCGAGCAGCCCTGGGCCATCTATGACCTCGGTCAGGCAGTCGCTCACCTGAGCGTGCAGGCTCACGAAGACGGTCTGTTTGTGCACCAGATGGCGGGCTTTGACCCGGCAGCCCTGGTGTCCTCGTTCGGTCTGGAGGAGGGCTTTGTGCCCTTCACCGTTTCCGCCATTGGAGAGCTCGCCGCCCCGGAGATCCTCGAGGACGAGTTCCTGCAGTCCCGTGAGGTGGCTCCGCGCGAGCGCAAGCCCCTCACCGAGATCGTTGTTGTCAACGACTAGGTCGCCGATGACACGTCGGCGTCGATTCTGGAAGGCCTGCACGGTCGGTTTGGCCGTGCTGCGTTTCCGGATCAGTCTGCTCCACCTCGGGTTTGTCCGGCAGGGTCTTGCCGGTCTCGAGGCGGACCTGGATTTGAACGCGCGGCCCGCACAGCCGGAAGCCGAACGTATCGACGCCCCAGCGGTGGTGGATAAACCGCTGCTCACCCCGGTGAGCTAACCCCGCAGACAAACGCCACGGACACGAAGAATGGGTTCATCGTGTCCGTGGCGTTCTGCGTTAACCCCGGGGAAATTTCGCCGCAAAACTGCGGCGTGTGCTGTGCGACGCGCCCGAGATGCGCTTGAATAGGGGGATGAAGATTCTCCCCCTTCCCCAGAGCAACCTCCAGGCTTCCAACATCATTCTTGGACTCATGCGCATCGCCGAGCTCAGCGACCAGGACATCCGCACGCTGGTGGGTTCCGCGATTGACGCCGGCGTCAACGTGTTTGACCACGCCGACATCTACGGTGGTGCCCGCCACGCGTGTGAGGAGCGTTTTGGTAACGCGGTGACCTTCACCGGTGCCGAGCGTGAAAACGTCATCATCCAGTCCAAGGTGGGCATCCGTCCGGGCTACTTCGACTTCTCCCGCGAGCACATCCTGACCACCGCCCGCGAGGCGCTGGTCGCGCTGAAGACCGACTATCTCGACGTCTTCCTGCTGCACCGTCCCGACACCCTGGTTGAGCCCGAGGAGGTGGCCTCGGCCTTCGCTGAGCTGCACGAGCAGGGTCTGGTCCGAAACTTCGGTGTGTCCAACCACACCCCGGGTCAGATCGAGCTGCTGAAGAAGTACGTGGAGCAGCCGCTGATTGTCAACCAGGTGCAGCTGAGCATCACCCACGCCCCGCTGATCGCCTCGGGTATCGCCGCCAACATGGCGGGCCTGGACCAGTCGATCAGCCGCGACAACGGTCTGCTCGACTACGCCCGCCTGAACGACATCACTCTGCAGGCCTGGTCGCCGTTCCAGAAGGTATTCTTCGACGGCGTCTTCCTGGGCGACCGCGAGGCCTTCGGCCCGCTGAACGACGTCCTGGACGAGCTGGCCGCAAAGTACGGCGTGACCCCGACCGCGATCGCCACCGCCTGGATCACCCGCCACCCCGCAAACATCCAGGTCGTGCTGGGCACCACCAACCCGGGCCGCGTGGCCGAGGCCGCCGCCGGCTCCGAGCTCCCGCTGACCCGCGAGGAGTGGTACCGCCTGTTCACCGCGGCCGGTCACACCCTGCCGTAATCAGACAAGAAATCCCCGCACGCGGTTCTCCGGGTGCGGGGATTTTTGCTGCGGAAACCTAGAGCTCGACAGGTGCGTCGGAGATACCTAGGGCCCGTTCCCGCGCCACCGCGTTGATGCGGCCGCGGGTCAGGAACCAGCCGATGATGAGCAGCGGGATCAGTGCCAGCGAGCCCACGAGCACCCAGCGACCCTGCTCGCTAAAGCCGAGTGATCCCAGCGCGAATCCAAGGAATGCCAGGGTGATGTAACCGCTCCAGGGAGCACCGGGCATGCGGAACGTGGGGCGCTCGATTTCCCCGCGGCGCGAGAGACGGTAGAGCCGCAGCTGGCAGAGCACAATCGTGGCCCAGCCCATCAGCACCGCGATCGAGGCCACCTGGATCACGATCTCAAACGCGGCCTCGGGCAACAGATAGTTCAGCCCCACCCCGAGCACCGCGCAGGCCACGGTCAGCGTGATCCCCCCGGTCGGCACCCGGTGTTTGGAGAGCTTGCCCACAAACCTCGGCGCCGAGCCGTTAACCGACATCGAACGCAGGATCCGCCCGCTGGCATAGAGCCCGGCGTTGAGCCCCGAGAGCGCCGCGGTGAGGACCACCAGGTTCATGATTGATCCCACGATTTCGCCGGTCTGCGCCGACCCCAACCGGGCGAAGAAGGTCACAAAGGGCGATTCCCCGGCGCGGTACTGGTCGGTCGGAAGCAGCAGGGTCAACAGCAGCACCGAGCCCACATAGAACACCGCGATGCGCAGGATCACGCTGTTGACCGCGCGCGGCATGACCCGCGCCGGCTCGCTAGTCTCCCCGGCGGCGACCCCGACCAGCTCAATCGAGGCGTAGGCAAACACCACCCCGGTGAACACCACCAGCGCCGGGAGAATACCGTGGGGCATCCAGCCACCGCTCTCGGCGATCATGTTCCAGCCCACCGGGCCCGCATCCGTCTCGGCGCGCAACACCAGCAGCACGATGCCCACGATCAGGAATGCGATCAGCGTGCCCACCTTGATGATGGAGAACCAAAATTCCAGCTCACCAAACACCCCGACCGCCACCAGGTTGACCGCAAACATCACCGCCAGCGCGATCAGCGCTAGGACCCACTGCGGGGTATCGCGCAGCGGCGCCCACAGGTGACCCCAGAAGCGCAGATAGAGGGCGACCGCGGTGACATCGGCAATCGAGGTCATCACGTAGTTCAGAAACACCATCCAGCCGGCGACAAAGGCCAGCTTCTCCCCGAAGAATTCGCGCGCATAGGAGACGAATGAGCCGGAGGTGGGCCGGTGCAGCACCAGCTCCCCCAGCGCCCGCAGGACAAAGAAGACGAATATGCCGCAGAGAAGGAAGACCAGGACGAGGATCGGCCCGGCCTCGTGCAGGCGGCCTCCGGCACCCATGAATAATCCGGTGCCAATGGCCCCGCCGAGGGCGATCATCTGAATGTGTCGGGGACGCAGCGAGGTGCTGTATCCCGTATCCGCGTCCCGGAACGGCGCGCGAGGCACGGCACCGGTCTTCCCCGCTGCCGACGCGCGTGTGTGCTCGCCCGATTGTGACCGTTGCATCCTTGCCCCCGTTGTCCACCGCGGGGGCGAGTCCCCCCCAGACGGCAGTGGGATCCTACAGAGCAAGCCTGGGGGACACGCGCCCAGAACGCTCAGACTGGCGAGTGCATGTCACATATCAGCGGGAGGGGCGCTCTAGACCCCCGGCGCGATAACCGGCAGGCCCGCCTGAGCCCAGGCGTTCATGCCGCCCTCGACGTTGACCACGTTCAGGCCCTTCTGTTCGAGGTAGGCGCCGACGCGGGCGCTGCGCACGCCGCCGGCGCAGATCAGGTACAGGGTCTCGGCCTCGGGGAGCTCGCCCTCGCGCTTCATGAAGGTGCTCATCGGCAGCAGGGTGGCCTCGGGGGCGACACCACCGGCGTGCTCCTCGGGTTCGCGCACGTCGATCAGCGCGACTCCGGGGTTCAGGGCGGCCAGTTCGGTGACGGTGATTTCCTGCATGTCCTAAATTCCTTCCCGGGACCGAGCGGCCCACGGCTTCGAGCGTATACCTGCGCCCAGGCTAACGCGCGATGGCCCCGGGTTATGCCCCGAGGCCATCGCGTGTTGTGGGCTATTCGCCGGTGCGAATTGCCAGGCTCTCGCCGTCGAGGTCCACCACCACGGTGTCCCCGTCGCGCACACTGCCCGCGAGCAGCGCGGTGGCCAGGCGATCGTCGATCTGCTTCTGCATCAGACGACGCAGCGGACGCGCACCATACAGCGGGTCGTAGCCGCGTTCGGCGAGCCACGCCCGGGCATCCGGGGTGACCGCGAGCTCGAGTCGACGTGCAGCCAACCGGCGCTGCAGTCGGTCGATGTACAGCTCGACGATCTGGCCGAGGTCCTCCTCGCTCAGTGCCTGGAACACCACGATGTCATCAAGCCGGTTCACAAACTCCGGTTTGAATGCCTGCCGCACGGCCTGCTGCACCATGCTCTCCTTGGTGTCAGCGGAGAGGGTCGGATCGATCAGGACCTGGGAGCCGAGGTTCGAGGTGAGGATCAGGATCGTATTGCGGAAGTCCACCGTGCGTCCCTGTCCATCTGTCAGACGCCCGTCATCCAGCACCTGCAGCAGGATGTCAAAGACCTCGGGGTGGGCCTTCTCCACCTCATCCAGCAGAACCACCGAATACGGACGACGACGCACGGCCTCGGTCAGCTGACCGCCCTGCTCATACCCGACGTATCCGGGCGGGGCACCCACCAGGCGCGAGACGGCGAACTTCTCACCGTACTCGCTCATGTCGATGCGGACCATCGCCTTCTCATCGTCAAACAGGAACTCGGCCAGGGCCTTGGCCAGCTCGGTCTTTCCCACGCCGGTCGGGCCCAGGAAGAGGAACGATCCGGTGGGACGGTTGGGATCGGAGACTCCGGCACGGCTGCGTCGCACGGCGTCGGCCACGGCGGCCACGGCCTTGCGCTGACCGATCAGGCGACGGCCCAGCTCCTGCTCAAGGTTGAGCAGCTTCTCGGTCTCACCCTGCAGCAGTCGCCCCACGGGGATCCCCGTCCAGGCGGCAATCACCGCGGCGATATCATCGGCACCCACCTGGTCGTTGACCATCTTGTCCGCGGTGTTCTCCGAGGACTCGGCCTCGGCCAACTCCCGCACGATCACCGGAATCTCGCCGTAGAGCAGCTTGGAGGCCTTCTCCAGCTTGCCCTCGCGCTGGGCGCGGTCGGCCTCGATCCGGGCGCGGTCAAGCTTTTCCTTGAGCTCTCCCACGCGGTTCAGGCTTGAGCGTTCCAGCTCCCACCGGCTTTGCAGATCGGTCAGCTTCTCCTGGCGGGCAGCCAGGTCCGCGCGCAGCGCCGCCAGACGCTGCTTGCTCGCCTCGTCCTTCTCCCGCTTGAGTGCAAGCTCCTCGAGCTTGAGGCGGTCCACGCTGCGGCGCAGCTCATCGATCTCGACCGGGGCCGAGTCGATCTCCATCCGCAACCGGGACGCGGCCTCATCGATCAGGTCGATGGCCTTATCCGGCAGCTGACGGGCGGGGATGTAGCGGCTGGAGAGCGAGGCGGCCGCGACCAGTGCGCTGTCGGCAATGGTCACCTTGTGGTGCGCCTCGTAGCGCTCCTTGAGTCCACGCAGGATCGCGATGGTGTCCTCAACCGAAGGCTCCCCCACATACACCTGCTGGAAGCGACGCTCCATCGCCGCATCGGCCTCGATGTACTGCCGGTATTCATCCAGCGTGGTGGCACCGATCAGGCGCAGCTCGCCACGGGCGAGCATGGGCTTGAGCATGTTCGCGGCGGCGACCGAGCCCTCGCCGGCCCCGGCACCCATCAGGGTGTGCAGCTCGTCGATGAAGGTGATGATCTCACCGTCGGCATCGTTGATTTCCTGCAGCACGGCCTTGAGGCGCTCCTCGAACTCGCCGCGATACTTGGCACCGGCCACGAGGGCGGCCAGATCGAGGGAGACAAGCTGCTTGCCCTTGAGGGAGTCGGCCACATCTCCGGCGACGATGCGCTGGGCGAGCCCCTCCACCACGGCGGTTTTACCCACGCCGGGTTCTCCGATCAGGACCGGGTTGTTTTTGGTACGCCGAGTGAGCACCTGGCTGACACGACGAATCTCGGCATCGCGGCCGATGACCGGGTCGAGCTTGCCGGTTGCGGCAATCGCGGTGAGGTTCACGCCGTACTGCTCAAGGGCGCTCTTTGCTTGTTCCTGGGGTGGCTGCTGGCCTGGTTGCACGGGTTCTCTCCTTCTCCTGGTGCTAGCGGGAATCGTCTCCCACAAACTTGAGCCTTGTTGACTCAAGTTTACATCCTGCGACGATTTGATACCAGTCGTTAAGGGTAAATAAAACTCAGAATTCCCTGATTGAACGCCGATTCGATGCCGGGTGTTTTCTACTCATGGGCCCACACTAAATATCAAACACACCCGGAGGCCCTCCCCCAATTGGGGAAATCCGGGTTAGGTTGGAGGTACTCGACTGTCGGCGCGTCGCGCGCGCCAGCCTGCTTTGATGCGGGAAAACCGGCCGGAAGGATTAGATTCTTGAGAACTCGTAGCCGCGTAGGCACCGCCCTACTCGCCCTCGGGGTGCTCGTCTGCACCCTGGGGATTACCTCGCCGGCAAACGCCGCGGGGGCCGACTACCCCAGCTGGGATGACGTCCAGCGCGCCCGACAGAACGAACAGACGGCCGCCACCGAGGTCACCAAGGTGGAGGGCCTGATCAAGGACCTCAACACCAACGTGGCCAACACCCAGGCCGCCGCCAACATCGCCGCCGATCAGTACCAGGCGGCCGACGCGGTGGCCACCGAGGCCGAGATCAACTCCAACCGCCTCGCCGCCGAGGTCAAGGATGCCACCGCCGCCGCCGAGGAATCCGCCGGCCAGGTCGCCGTGTTGATGTCGAAGATGGGTCGCAGCACCGGCAGCTCGGTGTCCCTGGAACTGCTGGGCGACCCCAAGAACGCCGACGACGCCCTCTATAAGCTCGGCGCGATGACCAAGCTCACCGAGCGCTCCACCGAAACCCTGGACCGCGCCAAGCAGGCGGCCAACCTGGTGACCACGCTGAACGCCCAGGCCACCGTCGCCACCGACATCCTTACCCAGGCTCGCGCCGACGCCGAGGGAGCCCTGAACCGGGCCACCGCCGCCTCGGCCGCCGCCCAGAGCGCCGTCGCCGAGCAGGAGGCCAACCAATCCCGCCTGATCGAGCAGCTGGCCACCCTCAAGGGAACCCGCGTGGAGGAGGAACAGCAGTACGCCGTGGGTGTGGCTGTCCGGGCCGAGGAAGCCCGTAAGCGCGCCGAGGAGGAGGCCGCCCGCAAGCGCGCCGCCGAGGAGGAGGCGCGGCGACAGGCCGAAGCCAATAAGCCCAAGCCGGGCACCGGCGGAGGCGGCGGAGGCGTTGTCCTGCCGCCGACCCCGCCCCAGACCGGTAACGGAACCGGCACCTACTTCGCCCCGTCCAGCTCGGGCTGGTGGCGTCCGGCACCGGGTGGCATCACCTCGCCGTACGGTCCGCGTCCGGTCATGTGCCCCAAGGGCTGCTCGGCACCGTTCCACGCCGGACTCGACTTCGGTGGGGCCAGCGGCACCCCGATCAAGGCGGTGCAGGATGGCACCGTGGTCTTCGCCGGCAACGCCGGGGCTTTTGGTAACCGCGTCATCGTCGACCACGGCGGCGGAATCCAGTCCTACTACGGCCACCTCAGCGGCTTCAACGTGAGCGTGGGTAGCCGCGTCAGCGGCGGCACCGTGATCGCCTACATGGGCCAGACCGGCGTGGCCACCGGCCCGCACCTGGACCTGAAGATCTACGTCGGCGCGAACCACACCGACCCCGCCGCATTCCTGCGGGCACGCGGCGTGCGCATCTAGTCTCGGCGCAGCCCGGCACCAACACAGAAATGGCCCCCGCTTTGGCGGGGGCCATTCGTGTTGAGGGGAGGGCGTTACGGTGCGGGGGTGTGGGCCGAGAGGTAGGCGATCGTCTCGGTGGCGATGGCCTCGCTCTGGGTGTGGTGCAGGTAGTGCTCACCCTTGAGCGAGATGACCTGCCCCTGACTGGTCGTGGCCGCCTGCTCCTGGTGCAGCTCAAGCCATCCTGGCACCTCCTCGTTGTCGCTGTTGGCGACAAACAGGAGCACCGGAAGGTCCGTCGGGAAGGACTGCTTCCGGGCCGCCTCGAAGTTCTGCCCGGTCAGGCCCGCCTCGCTCACGGCCACATCGTTCAGCGCATTGTGACGCGCCAGAATCTCCATCTGCTCCTTCTGGGCGGCGGAGTAGGCGTCGATTCCCTCATACATGCTCGGTGCCAGGCTGTCCAGCACCCGCATCAGGCCCAGTGGTTTCAGACCACGCAAATCTTCGAGCCCCTGGATGCTCTCGGATCCGGGCTGGTTCGGCACACTCGAATCGATGCCCACAAACGCGGTCACCTCACTCGGGTAGGTGTTCACGTAGTCCAGTGCATAGATCCCGGCGATCGAGTGCCCCATCAGCGCGTACTTTGTGACGCCCAGCTCGGCCAGGGCCGTATGGACCTCCTTCACGATGTTGTCGCTGGTGCGCGGCACCTCGGTGTCATCGCTCAATCCGTAACCCAGCGGTTCGACCGCGACCACCCGGTAGGTGGGTGAGAGCTTGTCGATGACCGGGGCGAAGTCCACGGCCGGGGCCCCGGTGCCGAGGCCCGGCAGCATAACGATGGTTTCGGGACCATCGCCCTGCACGAGTACGTTCATCTTCTTCCCGTCCACCTCGACCAGCTGGCCGTAGTGCTCCAGGCCGCCCATTTCACGCTGGCTGGCCACCGCGTTGACCACGCTGGTGGTGCCAAGGCCGGCGGCAATCAGGGCCGCAATCGACCCGATGACGATGAGTGGAACCTTGATGATTTTCTTCATGATGTACCCGTGCTTCCTGCGGGTCCCGGTGTGGGTTTTCCGCTGATGCCTTCAGTCTGTCGACCTCGGCCTTCGGACGGCAGTTGCACGGTGTCACCTTCATCCATGACACATGTCACGGTTCCGCAGGATTCCGCCCCTGCGGCGGACAAGCGTCGCTAGGCTGGGGTCATGTCAGCCGCGTCTGCTCCGCACCCGGGACCCCTCGATTCGGGCGACCCTGCCGCGCGCCGCGGGGTCACGGACCTGGTCCGCGGACGCCGCTACACGGCCTGGAGTCTCTGGTTTGTGAACCTCAGCTTTGGCCTCATGCAACTGGTACTCGCCGATCCGCGCACCGAACCGCAGCGGATGCTGGTCCTCTCCACCCTCACCATCATCACCACAGCGCTTGCCTGCGCGCTGGTGTCCCGGGTGATCCGTGAGATGGCACAGGTCACCGCCCCGGGCGGGGTTCTGCGTCCGCTGCCAATCGCGCTCATGGTCTCGGCCCTCGCCACCTGGGTGATCGGAGCTTCCTCCTCGGTGGTCGCCTGGAACTGGGCGCTCACCCTGACCGTGGCCACCGGGATGGTGCTATGTCTGGTGCCGGTGGCGGCCCGGTTCTGGGTCTTCCTGGGCAGCGTGGTCCTGCTGGTGGGCATCTTCGCGCTCGGCGCCGTGATCGCCGGTCGCCCGGTGGATCTTCGCGCCACACTCTCGGATATCACCCTGCTCATCCTGCTCAGCATGGGCCTCGTCCTGCTCCCACTCACCTATGCCTCGCTCATCTGGAGCCTGCGTGTGCTGGAGCGGATGGATCGGGCCCGGCGGATGGCATCGGATCTGGCGATCGCCCGCGAACGCCTGCGCTTCGCCACCGACCTGCACGATATTCAGGGGCACAACCTCCAGGTGATCGCGCTCAAGAGCGAACTCGCCGAACGCCTTCTGGAGCGGGACCCTGCCGCAGCCGCGGCCGAGCTGTCGGCGATTCGTACCATCAGCCGCGCCGCGCTGGAGGACACCCGGGCGGTCGTGAACAACTACCGCACGGTTACCGTGGCGGTCGAGGCACGCGGTGCGGCCTCGGTGCTGGCCTCGGCGGGGATCGACTGCACGGTATCGATAACCGACGCGGCGATCCCGGCGGATATCGGAACGGTCCTGGCCCTGGCGATCCGCGAGGCCACCACCAACCTGCTGCGACATGCCCAGCCCACCCGGGCAGCGATCACCCTCGCCGAGGTCGGAGGAGGGTTCCTGCTCACCGTGGAAAACGACGGGGCCACGAGGCGACGCCAGGAGAATGCGGGCACGGGATTGGCGGGGCTTGGGGAACGCGCCGCCGCAATCGGCGGAACCGTTGCCGGCGAGCGGCAGAATGGTAACTTCACCCTGACCGTGCGTGTGCCCGGCAGCATCTCATCCGCGAGGGAGCAGTCATGAGTACGGCACCATCGACGCCCGCGCCGCTGCGACTGCTGATCGCCGACGATGAGGAACTCATTCGCGGAGCCTTGGTCGCGCTGCTCAGTCTGGAACCCGATCTTGAGGTGATCGCCGATGTTTCCGACGGCGGCGCGGCGGTCACCGCGGCCGCCGAGCACCGCCCCGACGTGGTGCTGCTGGACCTGGAGATGCCCGTACTGGATGGCGTGGATGCGGCCATCCAGATTCGGCGCACCCTCGACACCCGGATCGTGCTGGTCACCCGGCACGCCCGTCCGGGCACGCTTAAGCGTGCGCTGTCGGCGGGGATTTCCGGGTTTGTCCCCAAGTCCACCCCGGCATCCGAGCTCGCACAGATCATCCGCGCGGTCGCCCGTGGGGAACGCTATATCGACCGCGATCTGGCCGCCGCGGCGCTCACCGAGGACGAAAACCCGCTCACTGCCCGCGAGCGTGACGTGCTGCGGCTGACCCGAGAGGGCCTACCCACCAAACTCGTGGCGAAGCATCTGCACCTGGCCCACGGCACCGTGCGCAACCACACCTCGGCGGCGATGCTCAAGCTCAACGCCGAATCCCGCGTCCAGGCGGCGGCGATCGCCTGGGACAACGGCTGGATCTAGTCCGCCAACGCTAGCTTGCCGGAGCCTCGGCCTTGACGGACAGGGTCACCGTGAACTTGGTGGTGCGCAGGCGCTGGTTGGTGGGGCCGACGATCCGGCCCAGCGCTCCCCGATATCCCAGGTGCGTGTTGTAGACGGTCCACAGCTCCCCGCCGGGACGCAGCACCCGGGCAGCCTCGCGGAACAGGGCCTCGGCCAGCCCCGCGTGCACGGTCGCACCGGTGTGGAAGGGCGGGTTGAGCAGCACCAGGTCAACGCTCGCGTCGGGCTGCTGGGACAGGCCGATGTCGCGGCGCGCCTCAACCCGGTCAGCCACCCCGTTGGCCTCGGCGGTTGCCCGCGACGCGGCCACCGCATCGGCGGAAATATCCGTCGCAATGACCTGGATGTCCGGGCGCGCCTTGGCCACCGCGGAGGCCACGATGCCGGTTCCGCTGCCCAGATCCACCGCCACCTTCGCCCAGCGGGCGTACTTGGGCAGGAACTTCAGCAGCTCCCGGGTACCGATATCGAGGCTCGCGCCGGCGAAGGTCTGCGACCCCGAGCACACGGTCAGCTCCAGCTCGGGGATCTCGGCGCGGGCAGGCACGCGAGCCTCGACGGCGCGCGGACCCGAGGCGATCAGCAGACGCGACTTCTGCCGGGCCAGTGAGGCCCGCACCTCGGTGAAGGACTCACCCAGGACCGTGTTCATCGCCGGGCTCAGGTGCTTGATCCGGCCGCCGGAAACCACGAGTACCTCGGGGTCGGCGTGGATCGCGATCAGACGCGAAATCTCGTCCAGAGCCGCGATCTGACGCGGAAGCTGCACCAGAACAAGCTTGGCACCGGCCAGCAGTTCGGCACCCAGCGGCAGCGAGGTAAAGGCATCCGCGTGGCCGGTACGCTCGGCGTTTTCGATCAGTGCACGCTCGCCGATCAGCGAGTCCTGGAAGACGCGCACGCCGGTCAGGTTGTGGGCGGCAATCGCCCCCAGGGTGAGGGCTCCGTAGTGGTCGCCGATGACCACCACGTGTTCGCCCGAGAGCGCATCGAGAGTTGAGGCGGCCTCGTCCAGGATCAGCCGGTCGGTCGCATCGACCGCGTGCAGGTTGTCACCCTCCACGTCGGGGTGACGGCGCAGGGCAGAAAAGTCGAGGGGACGGGGCGCGGGGGCAGGGGATTCACTCACCCCACAACACTACCCGCGCGATTTCGGGCCGCCGACCCATTCGGGGGATGGGGAGGTCGGGCAAACGCTAGGCGCGAGCGGGGCCGCCGGGAAACTCGGCCTCGAAATCCTCGTCGAGATCACCCTCGGAGTCCTCAATGTCCTCGTCTTCGGCGAAGAAGGCAGCATCCGGACGCCACACCACGAGTTCGGTGCGACGCTGGGTACGCACGCCGTTGCGCAGGCTGATGACGTCCCCCGCCTGACCGGCCGCAAATACGCGCCGACCCGGGCTCTTCAGCATCTCGTTAGCCAGCGCGCTCTCCAGCTCGCGCACCCGACGGGTGAGCGCATCCACCTGGTTCTCCAGGCTCAGCAGGCGCGCGATGCCCTCCAGGCTCACACCCTCGTTGCTCAGCCGAGAGACGGTCTTGAGCTGCGCGATATCACGCATCGAATAGCGACGAGACTTCCCCGCCGTGCGTCTCGGGCTCACCAGCCCGATGCGGTCGTACTGACGCAGGGTCTGCGGGTGCATTCCCGCAAGCTCGGCGGCCATCGCGATGGCAAACACCGGGGAGTGCTCATCCATGTCGATTCCTTCCGTGCGGTTGTCCCACAGGATACCCGTGTGGGGTGAGAAAACGTGAGGCCGATGCCGGGAAGGGCACCGGCCTCACGTTCGGGGGTGGGTGTTAGCCGCGAGCCCGAGCGATCAGGTCCGCGCGCGGGTTTTCGTTCGGCTCCACGGCGTGGAACGCCTTGAGCGCCTCGGTCGCCTCGGCACTCAGGTGTGCCGGTACGGCAACCTGAACGATCGCGAGCAGGTCGCCCGTGCCCGATCCGGTGGCAACCCCGCGGCCCTTGACCCGAAGGATCCGGCCCGAGGGGGTACCCGGCGCAACCCGGAGCTTCACCGGGTCCCCACCCAGGGTGGGGACCTCGATGGTGGCTCCGAGTGTGGCCTCGACGAAGGTCACCGGGACGGTCACGCGCAGGTTGTTGCCGTCGCGCTCAAACACCGGGTGCTTACGCACGTGCACGGTCAACACCAGATCGCCCGGGGCACCGCCGTCCTGAGAGGGACGACCCTTACCCCGCACCCGGATCTTCTTCCCATCGGACACACCCGCGGGGATCTTCACCTTGATGGTGCGACCCTCGCCGGTCTGCAGGGTGATGGTTTCACCCTGCACCGCGGTAATGAAGTCGATCGTGGTGGATGCGGTCACGTCCTGACCCGGGGTCGGCCCGCCAAACCCGCGGAATCCTCCGCTGGTCTGGCCGAAACCGCCGCCGCCGAACATGCCACTGAACAGGTCCTCGAACCCGCCCTGCTGGCCGCCACGACCGCCGAAGACATCCTCGAACCCGCCGCCGGCGCGGCCACCGCCGGGAGCGGTGAACCGCGCCCCGGCACCCATGGCGCGCATCTGGTCATACTCGGCCCGCTGCTCGGAGTCGTTGAGGACCGAGTAGGCCTCGCTGATCTCCTTGAACTTGGCCTCGCTGGCGGCATCGCCCGGGTTGGAATCCGGGTGATACTTGCGCGCGAGCTTGCGGTAAACCTTCTTCAGCTCGGCGTCGGAGACATCCTTAGACACCCCGAGTACCTTGTAGAAGTCCTTGTCGAACCAGTCCTGGCTAGCCATAGCGGTTACTCCGCAGGAACCTGGACGACCACCTTGGCGGGGCGCAACAGGGTTTCACCAATGAGGTAGCCGGTTTCGACCACGTCGGCCACGGTTTCCACCGTGACATCGGCGCTGGGCTGCTGGAAGATCGCGTCGTGACGGTTGGGGTCAAAGACCTCACCGGCGGCCGCGAAGGAGGTCAGACCCATCTTCTCGACGGTGCCGCGCAGCTTCTCGGCGAGCAGCGCAAACGCGGATCCCTCGGTAAGGTCACCGTGCTTGGCGGCGCGATCCAAGTCGTCCAGGACCGGCAGCAGCGAGGTCAGAACGGCACCCACGGTGCGCTCCTTCTCGATGCCACGGTTGGCCTCGGTGCGCTTGCGGTAGTTCGCGTATTCGGCGTTCACGCGCTGCAGGTCGGCGAGGATCTCGTCGGCGGAAACCTGGCCGGACAGCACTGCCAGTTCCTCGTCGGAGATTTCCTCGGCCTGGGCATCAGTCTCGACCTCGGGAGCATCCTCGGATGCCCCGAAACCGGGGGCCTCAGCGGCCCCCGGTTCCTGGGTCGAACCGTGCTCGCCGGACTCGGTGCCCGTGGTGGGCTCTTCGTTTTCGGGAGTGGGGTTCTGTTCGGTCATGTTGTTACTTCTTCTCCGACTCGTCGTCCTCGATGACCTCGGCGTCAACCACGTCCTCATCGGACTCGGCTGCTGCCGGGGCACCCTCGGCCGAAGCGGCTTCGGCCTGGCTCTGGGCGTAGATGGCCTCGCCCAGCTTGACCTGCGACTCGTTCAGCTTGTCGAAGGCGGTCTTGACCGCGTCCTCGTCCTCGCCGGCCAGAGCGGACTTCAGTGCGTCCACGTCGCCCTGAACCTCGTTCTTGACGTCCTCGGGCAGCTTGTCCTCGTTGTCCTTGATCAGCTTGTCGATCGAGTAGGCCAGCTGCTCGGCGGAGTTGCGGGTCTCGGCCTGCTCGCGACGCTTGGCGTCCTCGGCGGCGTGCTCCTCGCCCTCACGGACCATGCGCTCGATGTCTTCCTTGGACAGCGACGATCCACCCGAGATGGTGATCTTCTGCTCGGTGCCGGTGCCCTTGTCCTTGGCGGACACCTGGACGATACCGTTGGCGTCGATGTCGAAGGTGACCTCGATCTGCGGCATACCGCGCGGTGCCGGTGCGATACCGGTCAGCTCGAAGGTACCCAGGTTCTTGTTGTCCCGAGTGAACTCGCGCTCACCCTGGAAGATCTGGATGGCCACCGAGGGCTGGTTGTCATCGGCGGTGGTGAAGGTCTCGCTGCGCTTGGTCGGGATCGCGGTGTTGCGCTCGATCAGCTTGGTCATCATGCCACCCTTGGTCTCGATACCGAGGCTCAGGGGGGTCACGTCGATCAGCAGAACGTCCTTGCGCTCACCCTTCAGCACACCTGCCTGCAGGGCTGCACCGACGGCCACAACCTCGTCCGGGTTGACACCCTTGTTGGCGTCGCGACCGATCTCGGCCTTGACCAGCTCGGCCACGGCCGGCATACGGGTCGAACCACCAACGAGCACCACGTGAGCGATGTCGGAAACCTTGACGCCGGCCTCGCGGATAACGTCCTGGAACGGCTTCTTGGTGCGGTCCAGCAGGTCCTTGGTCATGTTCTCGAACTGCGCGCGGGTCAGGGTCTCGTCCAGGTTGGCGGGGCCCGACTCGGTCAGCGAGAGGTAGGGGAGCTGGATCGAGGTGGACATCGAGGAGCTGAGCTCCTTCTTTGCCTGCTCGGCCGCTTCCTTCAGACGCTGCAGCGCGATCTTGTCGTTCGAGACGTCGACGCCGGTGGTCTCCTTGAACTTCTTGACCAGGTGGTCAACCACGCGCTGGTCCCAGTCGTCTCCACCGAGGCGGTTGTCACCGGAGGTCGCGCGGACCTGAATGGTCGAGAAGTCGTCATCCTTACCAACTTCAAGAAGAGAAACGTCGAAGGTTCCACCACCGAGGTCGAAGACCAGGATGAGCTCGTCTTCCTTACCCTTGTCCAGGCCATAGGCCAGGGCGGCAGCGGTGGGCTCGTTGATGATGCGGAGCACGTTGAGGCCCGCGATCTCACCGGCCTCCTTGGTGGCCTGACGCTCGGCGTCGTTGAAGTAAGCGGGAACGGTGATGACGGCGTCGGTGACGGTGTCGCCCAGGTACTGCTCGGCGTCGCGCTTCAGCTTCGCGAGGATACGAGCGGACACCTCCTGCGGGGTGTACTTCTTGCCGTCTACGTCGAAGGTCCAGTTGGTACCCATGTGACGCTTGACCGACGCGAGGGTGCGGTCAACGTTGGTGACGGCCTGGCGCTTGGCGGTGTCACCGACGAGCACCTCGCCATCCTTGGTGAATGCAACAACGGACGGGGTGGTGCGAGCACCCTCGGCGTTGGCGATAACGGTGGGCTCGCCACCTTCGAGGACCGAGACCACCGAGTTGGTGGTACCGAGGTCAATGCCTACTGCACGTGCCATGTGTTTTCTCCTTCGTTCTCGCCCGGAAGGGCGAATACCGTGAACTGGTCCCGGGTCCGGGTAACCGAACCCGAAGTCGGCGGCAATCCCATAGTTGAGTTGCCTAGGCTCAAGTTTACCGAACGCAATACCGGTGTCAAGCTGCTCTCAGGGAATCTTGAGCCTTCACGACTCAACTTTGGTTTTCGGCAGCAAAATCCCCGTCGCTACGTCAAAAATGACGGACCCTCGCGTACCCTGGAGTCATGAGTACGACCGATCCCACGGGCGCGGATCACACCGCCCAGCCCCAGGATGCCGCACCCGAGACCTCGGCGGCGGCGTCAGAAATCCCCGCCGACACCGACCCGTCGCGCGCGCTGCCGCACTTTCCGGCACCGCTGACCGGGCAGGTCCCCACGACTCCGGCCGCTACCGCCGGCTACCCGGCAGCCCCGGGCACCCCCGGCTACGGCCAGCAGGGCACCGCGGGCGCCTACCCGCAGCAGGGCGCTCCCGGCGGACCCACCGGCTACCCGCAGCAGGGCAACCCTGGCTATGCCCCCTACGACCCGGCCGCCAAGAGTCGCCTGACCGCGGGCCTGCTCGGCATCTTCCTCGGCTCGATCGGCGTGCACCGCTTCTACCTGGGGTACATCGGCATCGGCCTGCTGCAGATCGCCGCCACCATCGTGACCTTCGGTACCGCCGCACTCTGGGGCCTGATCGAGGGCATCATGATCCTCGCCCGCGCCCGCGCGTTCAACAATGACGCCGAGGGGCGCCCGCTGCGCGATTAGTGCACCGACGGGGCGGGGCACCCACCGCCACCCCATCGGTTTACATATTGGTTGCCATTGATTCGCTTCGGGGCAGTACCCTGGGGCCATGACCTCTGCCCTGCGCACCCCCTCCCCCGAACCGCGGCTGCTCTCCAAGCCGGTCTTAGCGTGGGGAATGTGGGACTGGGGCTCGGCCGCCTTCAACGCCGTGGTGACCACCTTCGTGTTCACCACCTACCTCACCCGGACCCCCGCGTTCGGCGGCGAGGCCCACGTCTCCGCCCAGCTCTCCTGGTGGATCTCGGGGGCCGGCGTGATCATCGCGCTGCTGGCACCGGTCACCGGACAGCGTGCCGACCGCAGCGGCCGCCGCAAGTTCTGGCTCGGCGTCAACACCTACCTGGTAGTCGCCGCGACCGCGGGCCTGGCCTTTGTCGCCCCGGAACCCGACCTGCTGTGGCTCGGACTGTTCCTGCTGGCCGCCGGAAACATCTTCTTCGAGTTCGCCTCGGTGAACTACAACGCGATGCTCGGCCAGATCTCCACCCCGGCCACGATCGGCAAGATCTCCGGCTTCGGCTGGGGCCTGGGGTACATCGCCGGCATCGTACTGCTGGTCATCCTCTATGTGAGCCTGATTGGACCCGATGTGGGGATCTTCGGCATCACCTCGGACAACGGCTGGGACGTCCGGATCTCGATGTTGATCGCCGCCGCCTGGCTCGGCCTCTCGGCCATTCCGGTGCTCCGGGTCATCCCCGAGGCCCCGGGCACCGCGGCCCCGGGTGCCAAGATCGGCATCCTCGGCTCCTATAAGAAGCTCGGTCGGGACCTGGTGGGGCTCTGGCGTGATGACCGGACCACCGCGCGCTTCCTGATCGCCAGCGCCATCTTCCGCGACGGCCTGGCCGGCGTCTTCACCTTCGCCGGGGTCCTGGCCGTGGGAACCTTCGGGTTCAGCGGGGGCGACGTGATCCTGTTTGGGATCGCCGCCAACGTGGTGGCCGGCGTGGTCACGATCGCCTCGGGCCGGCTGGATGATCGCTTCGGTCCACGCACGGTCATCATGGCCGCACTGATCGGGCTGGTGACCTTCGGCGTGGTGGTGTTTGTGCTCCACGATGGCGGCCACACGGTCTTCTGGATCTTCGGCCTCGGCCTGGCCGCGTTTGTGGGGCCGGCCCAGTCGGCCTCGCGGTCCTTCCTCGCACGCATCATCCCGCCGGGCAAGGAGGGCGAGCTGTTTGGGCTCTACGCCACCACCGGCCGCGCGGTTTCCTTCATCGCCCCCGCTGCCTTCGGGATCGCGGTCACCCTGGGTGGCGCGCAGTACTTCGGCATCCTGGGCCTGATCCTGGTGATCGCCCTGGGCCTTGCGCTGATGATTCCGGTGCGCCTGCCGCAGTCAGTTCGCTAGCCCGCGGTCCAGTCGCTTACATAGCGAGCGTGCTGCATTCGCGCGCCGAGCCGTGACCAGCGAGAATAGGGGTATGTCAAACCGCGAGTACGTGCAGCTGCTGTCCGAGGACGGCGAACCGATCGGCATCGCCGATAAGGCCCAGGTGCACGATCACAACACCCGGCTGCACCTCGCGTTCTCCTGCCACATCACCGATGAGCAGGGCCGAATTCTGCTGACCCGGCGCGCGCTGAGCAAGGTCGCCTGGCCCGGCGTCTGGACCAACGCGTTCTGCGGACATCCGGCCCCCGGAGAATCCTTTGAATCGGCGATTTCGCGGCGCGCGGCCGACGAGCTGGGCACCACGGTGACCGACATCACCCCGCTGCTGCCCGACTTCCGCTACCGCGCGGTGGACGCCAGCGGCATCGTCGAGTACGAGATCTGCCCGGTCTTCTCCGCCACCCTCGCCTCGGACCTGGTGCCCAACCCCGACGAGGTGGCCGAGTACCGCTGGGTTGAGCCCGCGGACCTCGCGCAGCTCGCGCGCATCGCGCCCTGGTCGATCAGCCCGTGGCTGGTAGAGCAGCTCGAACAGCTCGACGCCTAAACGTAAAAACGGCAATCGCCCCACCGCATGGTGGGGCGATTGCCGTTGGGCCGGAAGACTAGGCGCCGAGCGCACCCTGACTGGTCTCGGAGATGTCCGTGCGCTTGAAGTTCTGGAACGAACGCGAGGCGGTCGGACCGCGCTGACCCTGATAGTGCGAGCCGGTGGTGGCGCTCCCGTAGGGGTTTTCGGTTTCCGAGGTCAGCTGGAAGAAACACAGCTGGCCGATCTTCATGCCGGGCCACAGACGGATCGGGAGGTTGGCGACGTTGGCCAGCTCCAGGGTCACGTGGCCGGTGAAACCGGGGTCGATGAACCCCGCGGTGGAGTGGGTCAGCAGACCCAACCGGCCCAGCGAGGACTTCCCCTCGAGGCGCGCGGCAATGTCATTGGGCAGGGTGACCCGCTCATAGGTGGCCCCGAGTACAAACTCGCCCGGGTGCAAAATAAAGGGCTCGTTGGGGTCGGTCTCGACCATCCGGGTCAGCTCCGACTGCTCCTCGGAGGGATCAATGTAGGAGTACTTGTGGTTGTCGAACAGCCGGAAGAAGCGGTCGAGGCGCACATCCACACTGGAGGGCTGAACCAGCTCGGGCGCAAACGGCTCAAGGCCAATGCGGTTGGCGTTGATCTGGGCTTTGATATCACGGTCGGAGAGCAGCACGTGGCCCATCCTACAGCGGATTCCCGCGGAACCTACCGCACTCGGCACGCCCATTCACGCCGCGCCGCCTTGCGCGGCGTTCGTTGTCTAGTAGAGTGGGGAAATCGACGCTCCGGCGGCGATACGCGAATGTAGTTCAATGGTAGAACTCCAGCTTCCCAAGCTGGTAGCGCGGGTTCGATTCCCGTCATTCGCTCCAGTTTTGAAGTGGGTTCCCGCGGCTAGTGACCGGTGGACTCGCGCACCAGCACCCGCGGGGTCACCAGCAGACCCGTGGTTCTGGTGCCGTCAACGATTTCCAGCGACGCGCGGACGATCTCATCCACGACCGAGTCCAGCGTGGTGAGACCCGGGCTCGTGACACCAGAGAGCGCGGTGCCGTCGAAGGTGGCCAGGGCGATGTCCTGGGGGACACGCAGTCCCGCATGCTGGAATGCGGTGAGCAGGCCCAGCGAGACCACGTCGGCGGTGCAGATCACGGCGTCCGGCATGTCCGCGGATTCGCGCAGGATGCGGGCCGCCTCGGTTCCGCTGTGCATCGAAAACGTGGGCATCTGGAGGACCGTGCAGCCGAGCCCGGCCACCTCGCGGAACGCTTCGGCCCGCTCGCGGCTGGCCGAGGAGCGCGGCTCGGCATCCACCAGGACGATGCGCTCGCGGCCGCCCTCGCGCAGGTGCTCAACCAGCAGTCGGATTCCGGCGGCGTTGTCCAACCTGACCGCGGGAGCATCCACGCCGGCGGCGATACGGTCTACCTGAACCACCGCGTGCGTGGCCGCGAGTGCGGCAATTGCCGGAGCGCTGCCCTCATGGTCCACCGGGGCGATCAGGACCGCATCCACCATCACCCGGTCCATATCCGCGAGTTGACGACGTTCACTCTCGACCGAGTCGTTGGTATCGAAGGTCACCACGCGGCGACCCTCGGCGTCCAGGTGCCGCGAATAGGAGGCGACCAGCTCGGCGTAATAGGGGTTGGCCACCGAGGGCACCACGAGCGCGATCGAGCCGGTGGTCTGCAGGCGCAGGGCACGGGCCGCGGCGTTCACGCGGTAGCCGAGTTCCACGGTGGCGGCCTGGACGCGTTCGGCCAGCTCCGGGGCCACGTTCCGATCTACGCCGGAGAGCACCCGGCTGGCGGTCGTCGGGGAGACACCCGCGGCGGTTGCCACATCCTTGAGACTCACGCGTCTGGCCATCGGTCCTCCTGCACGTCAATCTTTTTAGAGTACCAACAACACGGCCTCCGGCTTGACAGATTTGGAACCTCATGCGACATTTGGGAAATGCATTTCCCACACAATGATGTTGACGTTTTGGTGATCGGCTCGGTAAACCTCGATACCGGATTTACGCTGCCCCGCGCCCCGCGGGTGGGCGAGACGATCGCCGCGCTCGACATGGTGGAACGCGGCGGCGGAAAGGGCGCAAACCAGGCCTATGCCGCCGCTCGCGCGGGCGCGTCGACAACGCTGCTGGCGGCCGTCGGGCACGACGCCGATCCCGCCCTCGCGGACCTGCGCACCGTGAACGTGGCCCTGGGAGACCTGGTGAGCGTCCCCAACGTGCCCACCGGACGCGCGGTCCTGCTGCTGGCCGGCGGCGAAAACACCATCGTGGTCAACGCCGGGGCCAACGCCCACCTCACCGCACAGCACGTGAGCGACTGGGCATCAACCCACACCGCACCGAGCGTCGTGGCCCTGCAGCACGAGGTCGAGGCCCCCGTGATCGATGCCGCCCTCGACGCCTTCGGCGAGCGCGCCCGCATCGTCCTGAACCCCTCCCCCTGGCGCGACGGCGCGGCCGAGGCCGTGCGCCGAGCCCACGTCGTGGTGCTCAACGAGGTCGAACTGGAGCAGGCCCTGGGCCTGGAACCGGTCACCGATGAGGAGCCCCTGGCCATCGCCCACCGCCTGATCGGTGACCTGCCCGGCGGCGACGTCGTGGTCACCCTCGGCGGCGACGGCGCCCTCGTGCGCCAGGGTGGCGAGGTCACCCACGTCCCCGCGATCCGCACCACCCCGGTCGACACCGTCGGCGCCGGCGATGCGTTCCTGGGAACCCTGACCGCGGCCCTCGCCCGCGGCGAAGACCTGGTGTCGGCGGCCACCGCCGGGGCCACCGCGGCCGCGGTCGTGGTCACCATTCACGGCGCTCGAGACACAACTCCGATGCCCTAGCCACCACCACCGGGCGTTCAGCCCGTTTCCAGCGGCGCACCTCATCGTGGACTCCCGTCCACGTCCCCCATCTTCGTGAACCCGACAACGCGATCACGATCCCGGTGCTCAGTCACCCCGGTTTCCGGGCACCACCACTCCCCACAACCGCCATTTGAAAGGCACATCATGAGCAACGAGGCTCAGGCTCGCGACACCGCAGGCTCAGCCCTCACCGTTGAAACCAACGGTGTAAACCCCGTCCCCGACAGCGAACGTCGAGGTTCCCCCCGGGGCCTGTTCGCCGTGTGGTTCGCCTGGAACATTTCGATCCTGGGCATCAGCTACGGCATCTTCGTTTTCACCCTGGGACTGGACGTCTGGCAGACGATCCTGGCCGGCACCATCGGCTACATCATCTCCGCCTCCCTGGTGGGGGTGCTGGCCGTCGGCGGTCCGCGCACCGGCCTGCCGACCCTGGTGCAGACCCGGTTCGCGTTCGGCCTGCGCGGTAACGTGGTGCCCGCCTTCTTCGCCTACCTGTCGAACATGGGCTGGAAGGTGACCATCATCACCCTGGCCTCCACCACCGGTGCCAACCTGTTCTCGACCCTGTGGCCGAGCGTCTTCGGTAATGGTTCGGGCAAGCCCGCGACCTTCATCGTGGTCATCTGGTTTGTGGTTGTCCTCGCGGTCACCATGGCCGTGGCCGTGCTGGGGCACGAGTTCATCATGAAGATCGAGGTGTGGATCTCCTGGGTCACCGGCATCATGACCATCGCCTTCCTGGGCTTTGTGCTGCCCGAGGTCAAGTGGGACCAGCTGGGTCAGACCCCGGCCGGCGGCCCGCTGGTCTTCATCGGCGGCGTGATCATGGCCATGACCATGGTGGGCATCGGCTTCCTCAACTACGGCGGCGACTTCGCCCGCTACCTGCCCAAGAAGACCCCGGCCAAGTCGGTCATCGGCTGGACCACCCTGGGCCTGTCGCTGCCGGTTGTGGCCCTGCTGATCGTGGGTGCCCTGCTCGTGGGCAGCGATCCCAAGCTCGGTGCCGCCGCCGCCTCCGACCCGATCGGTGCGCTCACCGCGCTGCTGCCGATGTGGTTCTTCATCCCGTTCTCGATCGTCATTGTGATCTCGCTGATCTCGGCCGCCATCACCGGCGTCTACAGCTCGGGCCTGGCCCTGATGGCCGTGGGCTTCCCGCTGCGCCGCTCGATGACCACCGCAATCAACGCGCTGATCATCGCCGCCGGAGCCTTCTACCTGCTCTTCATCTCCGACTCGTTCCTGGCGACCTTCCAGTCCTTCCTCTCGCTGATCGCGGTCATGATGGGCACGATGGGTGGCATTCAGCTGGTGGACTTCATCCGTCAGGGTCGCCTGAACTGGGACACGCGTCTCGCGCTGCCCGCCGGTTACGGTGGACGCACGGTGCGCTGGACCGCCCTGGCCAGCCTGGCCCTGGGCACCATCGTGGGCCTGGGTACCGTGACCAGCGCCGACCCCAACTTTGCTCACGTCACCGGGTTCCTGCTGACCCCGGAGGCACGCGCCGGGGTGATCGGCTCCAGCAACATCGGAGTGATCATCGCCCTGGTACTCGGTGCGGCAAGCTACGCTCTGCTCACCTTCGGTTTCAAGATTGATCCGAAGCCCGATTTCTCCAAGATCGACCCGTCGATCACCAAATAACATCCTCGGGGCGCGGCACCCGCCGCGCCCCTTCGGTTTCCTCAAGGGAGCAACATGAGCGACAACGCAGCGGGCGCCATCGGCACCCCCACCAGCAGCACGATGGGGGTCGAGGCGAACGGTATCAATCCGGTTCCGGACGCCGAGCGTCGGGGTAAGCCCAGCGGGTTGTTCCCGGTCTGGTTCTCCTGGAACGTGTCGATTCTGGGGGTGAGCTACGGAATCTTCATCTTCACCCTGGGGCTGAATGTCTGGCAGACGATCATCGCCGGAACCCTCGGTTATCTGATCTCGGCCGCGCTGGTGGGCCTGATCGCCGTGGGTGGTCCGCGCACCGGCCTACCCACGCTCGTGCAGACCCGCTTCGCGTTCGGCTCCAAGGGCAACTTTCTGCCCGCCTTCTTCGGCTACCTCTCCAACACCGGCTGGCAGGTGACCAGCATCACGCTGGCCTCGACCACCGGGGCGAACCTGTTTGCCAAGGTGTGGCCGTCGCTCTTCGCCGGAGACGGCGGTGCTCCCACCGTGCCGACCACCGTGGGCTGGTTCATCGTGGTGCTCGCGGTCACCATGACCGCTGCGGTGTTTGGCCACGGATTCATCCTGGCCATCGAGGTGTGGATCGCCTGGATCACCGGCGTGATGACCATCGCGTTCCTGTTCTTTGTGCTCCCCGAGGTCAAGTGGGGTCAGCTGGGCACCGCCCAGGCCGGCGACCCGTTTGTGTTTGTGGGCGGCATCATCATGGCCATGACCATCGTGGGCATCGGCTTCATCAACTCTGGCGGCGACTTCTCCCGCTATCTGCCCCGCAAGACCCACGCCCGCGGCGTGATCGGTGCCACGACCTTCGGTATCGCCGTCCCGGTGATCGCGATGCTCGTCGTGGGCGCGCTGCTGGTCGGCAGCGATGCCAAGCTCGGTGAGGCCGCCGCCAACGACCCGATTGGCGCGCTGACCTCGCTGCTGCCGATGTGGTTCTTTATCCCGTTCTCGATCGTGATCGTGCTGTCCCTGGTGTCCGCCGCGACCACCGGTATCTACAGCTCGGGCCTCGCCCTGATGGCCGTGGGATTCCCGCTGCGGCGCTCGGTCACCACCGCGATTAACGCGCTGCTAATCGCCGCCGGGGCCTTCTACCTGCTCTTCATCTCGACCTCGTTCCTGGCTACGTTCCAGTCCTTCCTTTCGCTGATCGCCGTGCTGATGGGCACCATGGGTGGTATCCAGCTGGTCGACTTCATCCGCCAGCGTCGCCTGAACTGGGACATCCGGATGATCAACGGGTCGGGATTCGGCGGCCGCGACTGGCGCTGGACCGCGTTTGTGAGCCTGATCATCGGCACCATCGTGGGCCTCGGCACCGTGACCAGCGCCGACCCCAACTTCGCCCACATCACCGGGTTCTTCCTCACCCAGGAGGCCCGTGAGGGTGTGATCGGAGCCAGCAACATCGGCGTGATCGGCGCGATGGTCCTCGGTGCCGCGCTCTACGCGCTGCTCACCTTCGCCTTCAAGGTGGACCTGCCGCCGGACCGCTCAAAGCTCCCGGCCTCCGAGCAGGGTGACCTGCCCGCGGACGCCGAGATCCTGGCGGTCGGGGTAGCCGTGGCTGCTCCCGCGGACGCTCCCGCGGACGTCGTAGCAACCGAGGCCCCCGGAACCGCCGAAACTCCCGAGGCCGAGCTCGACCCCGAGGCCGCCCGATGAGCGCCGAGCGCGCCGCCGACGTTGCCAGCACCACCGACGCTGCCAACACCGCTGACGCAGACACGGTGTTGGCCACCGACGCGGCGTTTGTGACCCCCGACGCCTGGCACTCCCCGGCGACCTACTGGTTCTGGCACCACCTGCCCGACGAGGAGCAGGTGCGCACCCAGGTGCGGCAGATGCACGCGGCCGGGATCAAGAGCTTCCAGGTTCAGGCGCGCCTGTCGTTCCCGATGCATGAGTATCTGGAGCCCGCCTACCTCACCGCGTGCCGCTGGGCCGTGGAGGAGGCCGCCGCGCTGGGCATGATCGTGGGCTTCTACGACGACTACAACTGGCAGACCGGTCAGGCTGGCGGCCGCGCGGTAGCCGGACACGATCACCTGCGCGAACGCCACCTGTTCTGGACCCGGATCGAGCTTTCGCAAGGCGCGGGAACCGGGGAAATCTCCGGCATCGTCTCGGGCACCGAGGGTCTCGGTCCCGCCGCGATGGCCTGGCACTACGACGGCGGCGTGCCGCTCTGGACCGACTGGCGGATCGAGCGGGCGCTGGCCGTCGACGGCACCGAGACCGCTGCCCCCACCAACTCAGCGGACGTCGTGGACATTACCGCCGCGACCCGCATCGAGGCCACCGATACCGAGGCGGCGCTGAGCATCACCGGCACAGACCCCGCGCTGGGGTCGGCCCTGGTCCTGGTGTCCGCTCGGTCGTCAACCTCGCACCTGGTGAATCCGCTGGATCCCGAGGCTGTGGATCGCTTCATCGAGGCGGGCTATGAGCCCTTCCGCGAGGCCGTGGGCGATCACTTCGGTTCCACGGTGCGCTACGTCTTCTTCGATCAGCCGCACGCGGTGTACTACGACTGGGCGCAGCGCTCGGGCGGAGTAGGCTCCTCGGTCCCGGTCCACACCACCACGCTGGATCTGGCCCGCGCGCTGGGCGAAGACACCCATGCGGCAATGATCTGGGCGGTCTTTACCGAGACCGAGGATCCCGCGGCCCTCGCCCTGCGCGCCCGATTCTGGCAGTTCTACGCCGAGCTCTCGATGGAGGGTTTCCTGGGGAAGCTGCGCGACTGGAGCCACCGCTACGGCCTGCTGCAGTCGGGGCACGAGGTCCTGACCCACATCGGCACGTTCACCCCCGGCACCGAATTTGGCGACTGGGATCTGCGGGCAAACTTCGGCCTCGACCACTTCGGCGTGGACGCCTACCGCGACCTCACCGCCGTGGATGCTCAGGATGGCGTGGCCCAGCTGAGCCCGCGCCTGGGCGATTCGATCGCCCGCGCGACCGGCCGCACCGGCACGATCGTCGAGCAGTACTTCCTGACCCCGCCCGAGGGCGGCACCCCCTGGTCGGGCCACTGGGGCCTGACCCTGGACGAGCTGCGCTCCACCACGATCCGGCACCACCTGGCGGGCATGCGGCAGATGGTCTTCCACGGGTTTTATCAGACCCATGGACACGGCAACGATCATGAGTCGATGGCTAACCCTCGCTTCGACTTCCCGCCGGGCATCAACTTTGAGCCCTGGTTTGCCGACTTCCACGCGGCCTATGCGACCGAGTCTGCCCGGCTGAGCGAGTTCCTCGAACCGCTCTCCGATGAGGCCTCGGCGCTGCTGTTCTGGCCGCTGCGCACGATCTGGACCCACGGTCAGTCGGGAGACCACTTCGACCAGTTTGGTGCCTGGGCGAAGGCATTGGACACCGCCGGGATCCCCTGGCGGGTGGTGGATGAGCGCGCCCTGTCCGATATCGCGGGAGGCTCGATCCCCACCGCCAGGGTCCTGATTCTGCCGGGCGTACGGACCCTCGCGAGCGCTGCGAGCATCGCGGCGCTGGAGGCGATCGACGCCGCCGGAATCCACGTGTTCTCCACCGGCTTCGGTCTGGAAACCCTGCAGGACGGTGGCGAGGTTCGAACGATCCCCACCACCCAGCTGGACGCGGTCCCCGATGCTGCGAACCTGGCTTCCCGGCTCGGGGTTTCTCGATCCGGAAACTCGGGATTTGTGCCCGCAGGCTCGTCGGCCGGGCTGCGGATTCGCTCCGGGGTCGACACCTCCGGCCGCATCCGGGTGGCGCTCTTCAACGATGGGGTGAAACCCATCGAGGGATCACTGTTGGGTGCCAACACCGTGGAGTGGGAGCCCGCGACCGGGCTTGCCGCTCCGCTCCATGACGCCCACCTCACGCTGGCACCGGGCGAACTCCGACTGTTTGTCTGGGACTCGTCCGGACCCGGTGCGGACGCCGATACAGAGTCGGCGTCCGCAGATCTTGCCACCGTCCGCCCGGAGGCCGCAAACCTCCGCGTCCTGGCCGGCGACTGGGCCCTCACCACGGCGGGCAGCGGCTCAAGCGTCCCGGTCGATGTGACCGCCGGCTGGCAGACCGTGCTTCCGGAATACTCGGGCGCGGCCACCTACCGCACCACCTTCGAACTGGCCGAGGTTTCGGGGGCGATCCTGGAATTGCCCGCGGTGTCCGGTTCGGCACGACTGACGATCAACGACACCCTCATCGGCGAACGCGGCTGGCGCCCCTACCGTTTCGAGATCCCTGCGGAGCTGCTGCGAATGGGTACCAACGAGGTGGCGATCACCGTATTCGGATCCGCCGCCAACGAGTTTTATGCGGGAACCGGGCTGCGTCCCGAACCCGAGCTCAACGGGCTTCTGGCCGCCCCCACCCTGTTCCTTACTCCCCCGACGGAAGGCTCACACCATGCTTAAGGGAATCGATCCGCTGCTCTCGGCAGACCTGCTCTATGCGATCGCCCGGATGGGACACGGTGACGTTCTCGCCGTGGTGGACCGCAACTATCCGGCCCACGCGGCCGGAGTAGAGGTCATCACCCTGCCGGGAATCGACGTGACCCGGCTGGCCGAGGCGCTGTTTACGGTGTTCCCGGTGGACACGTTCATCCCCGAACCGATCGGCCGGATGCAGGTCGTCGGTGAGCCGGACACGCTTCCCGAGGTACAGCGCGAGCTGTTCGCCGCGGCCGAGACGGCCGAGGGGCGCGAAATCGGAATCGAACCGATCGAACGCTTCGAGTTCTACGAGCGTGCCCGCTCCGCCTTCGCGGTGATTGCGACCACCGATGACCGACCCTACGGTTGCTTCCTGATCACCAAGGGAGTGGTCTAACCCCAAACCGTACCTATCCCCAGGCGGTTGCTTCCTGATCACCAAGGGTGTGGTCTAACCCCAAACCGTACCTATCCCCAGGCGGCTGCTTCCTGATCACCAAGGGAGTGGTCTAACCCCAAACCGTACCTATCCCCAGGCGGCCGCTTCCTGAACACCAACGACGTCACTTCACCCGACTCCCCCGCCACGGGCGGCCAGCTTTCGCTCAGCCGGCCGCCCGTGGGAGTGCGGGGCGCGGATTCAGGCGCGCATTCGTGGCATCGCCATGAGGACGGCCAAGGCCGCCGCGAGGGCCAGGACTGCGGCCACAACAAAGGTCCATCCGAGGCTCACTCCGGCGGCAAGCGTCGCCAGACCGGCCAGACCCAGCGCCGCACCCACCTGCTGCCCCGCCGTAAACACGGCCCCCGCCAGACCACGCTGATGCGCGGGCACTGCGCCGGTGATCGCCAGAGCCGCGGCCGGATAGGCCAGTCCCACCCCGATGGCACTCAGCACAAGGCCGCCAAGCACCGTGGGCACGTATCCGCTAGCGGGGGTAAGGGTCGCAAGCGTGCCCTGTCCGACGGCCATCAGTCCCAGCGCCAACGCGATCTGACCGCGGGTTCCTGCGCGTGGCAGCAGGCGTGGATTGAGCCAGGTCGAGGCGGCAAACGAAGCCGCCGTGGCCGGGAGCATCGCCAGACCCGTCTGTATGGCACTCATCCCCATCTGCTGCTGCAAATAGAGGGCAATCAGATAGACATATGCACCAAGCAGTGCGCCCACCACGAGCGTGGCCACGATCACCGCCCAACGTCCCGCGGCAAACAGAGAACCGGGGAACATCGGGTCACGGCTAGATCGCTCCCCGAGGACGCAGGCAACCCCGGCGCACACCGCCACAAGCCCGGCACCCCAGACAGTGGGGTCGGTGATCGGGGTATGTTCCAGCCGCGTGACTCCGAAAATCACCGCGGCCAGGGCCACCGTGATCCAGACGCCCCCGAGCAGTCCCAGCCCGCCCGAGGCGCGCACGGCCCCTGCGGTACGCATGCCCTCCGGCGCGACCAACAGTATGGCCAGGATGAGCGCGGCCACCAGCGGCGGGTTGATCAACAGAACCCATCGCCATCCCGCCAGTCCCGTGAGGATCCCTCCCAGTACGATGCCCGCCGAGGCACCAACCGCGGCGCTTGCCTGGAACAGCCCCAGCGCCCGGGTTTGCTCGGGGGACCCGTGATAGGCGGTTCGGACAATCGCCAGGGCCGCGGGGGCCACCAGCGCCGCCCCCGCACCCTGGACAAACCGGGCGGCAACCAACAGCGATGCGGTGGGCGCGAGACCGCCCACGAGCGAAGCGGCCCCGAACAGGGCCAGGCCGATCAGCAGGGCCGTGCGGTGACCAAATCGGTCGCCGAGTCGGCCGCCGACGATGAGCAGCGCGCCGAAGGTGAGCGCATAACCGGTCGCGACCCAGGGAAGATCCGCCGCGGCGAATCCGAGGTCGGCCTGGATCTGCCAGAGCGCAACGTTCACGATCGAAAAGTCGAGGGCCAAGATGAACTGTGCGATGGCCATCAACGGCAGGGTTCCGCGGTGGCCGGGATGTGACGGCACGGCCGTCTCCTTTCTTGGGCGGGGTAGACGCTAGATCGCGTCGTAACAGCCGGCCGCGATGTCTTCCAGAAGGGTCGGAGCGGTGGGTGTCCATCCCAGCAGGTCGCGGGTGAGCGCGGAACTGGCGCGAATATCCTGGCCAAAGAACCGACCCACCGGGCCAAAGTGCGCCAGCGCCTCCGCCGGAGTCACCGTCGCGGTGGGCACACCGAAGTGCAGCGCAAGCGCCTGTGCGATCACCCGGGTCTCGATCCCCTCCTCGGCGACGGCGTGAAGCCGGGTGCCGGCCGGTGCGCGTTCGATCCCCAGACGGATCAGTCTTGCGGTATCGGCCACCCCCACCGCGCTCCACGCCTGACGGCCATCACCGATGAACCCCGAGACGCCACGGGTGCGCATTGCCCGCACCAGGCCACCCACGAACCCACGCCCATCACCGTGCCCATGCACGCTCGGTGCAAAGCGTGCGGCAAGCGCTCGAACGCCGCGATCCGCATAAGACAGGGCGAGATTCTCGCTGCCCCCGCGCATCGATTCCGGGCCCTCGGCCGGGGACGGGTCGGTCTCGGATGTAAGTGCACCGGGGGTGACTCCGGCAACCGCCGAGGCGATGAGAAGGGGACGGCCGGTCCCCACCAGGGCGTCGCCCAGGGCCTGTACGGCGGCCCGTTCGGCACGGTTCATTTCGGCCGGGTTTGCCCAGTCATGCTTATTCGCAAGGTGGACCACGGCTTCGGCGGTGGTGGCACCGTGGGTGAGAACGTCTAGATCGTCCAGCGTGCCACGCAGTACGGTCCCACCGGACTGCGCCAGTGCGCTCGCCGCATGATCCGAGCGCACCAGTCCGGTGGCCGTGTGCCCGGCCGCAATCAGGTCGGCGACAACCGCCGTGCCTACCCATCCGCTAGCACCGGTGACAAATACGTGCATGAGTTTTCCTTGTCTCGTGATTTAATGTCAGTGACAGACGTTAAGACTATATGTCAGTCACTGACATTTGGAAAGGACATCATGGCACGCGACGGCGACGCAACCCGCAGCAAGCTCCAGCACACGGCACTCGGGCTCTTTGATGAGCGCGGCTTCGACGCGACCACCGCCGCCGATATCGCCGCCGCCGCCGGGGTCACCGAGCGCACCTTTTTCCGCCACTTTGCCGATAAGCGCGACGTCCTCTTTACCCCACAGGATCGCTTCGAACGACCCTTTATCGAGGCGATTTCCGCGGCCACCGACCCCCGGCCGCGCGCGCTGATCGAGGCTGCAATCCTCGCCGGGTCCCAGGCCTTCCGGGAACGCGAACGCGCCTGGTCCACGGTGCGCTGGCGCGTCCTTGAGGCCAACTCCGGTCTCCAGGAACGCGAGCTCTCCAAGCATGCCGAGCTCGCGGTCGCACTCGCCACCGCACTCGCGGCACGGGGGCTCGACACCACGCGAGCAACCCTGGCCGCCGAGGTTGCCGCACTGTCATTCAGGCAGGGGTACGCGCGCTGGCTAGAGCACCCCGAGGGCACCGATCTGCTGGATGTCCAGCGTGAAACCCTGGCCGGTCTCGACGCCCTCTTTTCCCCCACCCCCTAACCGCAACACCCGCGGCCAACCGGAACGCGGTCGCCGGTTCCCCCCGCACCACCGGCCGGGTGTCATAATTTGTCATCAAACTCGCTGCCCCCCGGAAGTGGGGCAATGATGAGAATCCCATGATTCTCTCCCCCGACTCCGGTTCCCCATCGGCCGCCTCCTTCGACCCGGCCGTCGCTCACGCTGCCTGGCAGACAGAGCGGCTGAGCCAGGTCTCCGGGCGCACCGGGGCCGCGGCGCTGATCAACTATGTTCCGCTGGATGCCACCGAGCAAAAAATCACCGAGTTTCCGCTGAGCGCTCGGCGGATCCAGGCCGAGGCCGGCGTCCGGGTGCGAGCGCACACCGACGGCATCACCCTACGGACCTCCGCAGGAATCACCGAGCTGGCTCCCGGCGTCGAGACGCTGGTGGACCGCCTCGGGTCCGACGGCCTCCCGCTGATCGAGTTCGGCCGCTTCACGATCGATGCCTTCAGCCTCGACGGCACCGACGTTGAGCTGCGGATCTACGATGCCGAGGCCGAAAATCTGCGCACCCTCACCGGGATCGAGACGAACCCGTATGACCCCGCCTGGGTCCTGACCGGCACGTTCCACGCCGGCGAGCCCGACGCCCGGGTGCCCTGGGGCTTCACCCGCGAATCCGATAACGGCCACACCAAGGCGGTCCCCGGGACCATCGCCATCCGGGTGGGCGAGGCCGACTACTCGCTGCTGGTATTCGCCGACGGTCCCGCGCTGGTCCTGGTGTTTGCCGATGCCACCACCGGATCAATCAGCTACGCCCCGGGCCGCTTCATCCGCCTGGACCCGGTGCCCGACGGCGACCCGATCGTCCTCGATTTCAACCGCGCCTTTGTCCCACCCTGCGGCTTCAGCGATTTCTTCAGCTGTCCGATCCCCCCGGCCCACAACCGGATTGCGGCCGCGGTGATCGCGGGCGAGAACCGCGCCCAGCGCGCCCCCTAATCCTCCTGCACGCCGCATACTCCCCCAGGATGCGGCCAGACCGGTCCCCACCGGATCCCCTCCCCGTCACCGGGTATCCCCGAATCCGGCCCGACACCCTCCCCGATCCCCACATCTTCAAAGGACCCCACAATGTCCCAGTCATCCTCCGACGACTTTGCGCTGGCCCGCGTTCCCTCCTCGGCCCGCCGCCACTGGTTTGGCATCGCCGTCCAGCGCTTTGGCATGGTCGGCGCTCTCGCCCAGTTCCTGATCGGCGCCACCCTCGGCTACGGCATGAACTTCGCCACCGCGTTCCTGGCAATCCTGCTCGGTTCGCTGCTGGTTGAGCTGATCATGCTCGCCGTCGGCATCATCGGACAGCGTGAGGGCCTGAACACCTCGCTGCTGGCCCGTTGGACCGGCTTCGGCGACATCGGTGCGGCCCTGGTGGGCCTGGCGATCGGCATCAGCCTGATCGGCTGGTTCGGCATCCAGTCCGCCATTTCCGCCGACTCGCTCAACGCCCTGCTGCCCGGGGTCATGCCGTCCTGGGCATGGAGCCTGATCTTCGGCCTGATCGTGACCGCGATCGTGGCCTTCGGATTCCTCGGCATGCAGTGGCTCGCGAACATCACGGTGCCGCTGTTCCTGATCCTGGTGGCCTGGTCGGTCACCTCCGAGCTCTCCCGCCACAACTTCGCCGACCTGCTCACGGGACCTGCCCCCGGCCCCTCGCTGAGCCTGATCGCCGGTGCGGGAATCGTCGCCGGTGGCGTGATCGTCGGTGCGATCATCACCCCCGACATGACCCGCTTCAACCGCTCGGGATCCGACGTGGTCAAGCAGACCGTTGTCGGTGTCTCGCTCGGTGAGTTTGTGATCGGTCTGGCCGGCGTCCTGGTCGCCCACGGTGCCCGCAGCGGCGACATTGTGGCCATCATCACCTCCTCGGTGGGCCTGATCGGCCTGATCATCGTGGTCTCGGGCACGCTCAAGGTCAACGACTGGAACCTGTACTCCTCAACTCTCGGCGTGATCACCTTTGTGCACACCCTGTTCGGGGTGCGCCTCAACCGCCTGTGGACCACCGTGATCTTCGGTGTGGTGGGATCGATCCTCGCCGCCGCCGGAATCCTCGGCAAGTTCACCGACTTCCTGGTGCTGCTGGGGGTCGTCTTCCCGCCGATCGCGGGCATCATGGTGGCCGAGTACTTCGTCGTCAAGGCGTTCCGCGGGCTACTGGATCAGCGCGGTGAAGACGAGACCGCGCTGCCCGAAACCGCCCCGCGCTGGGTTCCGGCCACGCTGATCATCTGGGCCGTCTCGGCCCTGGTGGGCCACTTTGTCACCTGGGGAATCCCGGCCGTTACCAGCCTGCTGCTCTCGATTGTGCTCTACGTGATCGTCGGCAAGCTGGGCCTGGTGCGCGGGGTCGGTGTCGCCCACACCAGCAAGATTGAGGTGAGCGCATAGTGCGTGATTTGATTTGCACCGACGGGCGGGTGATCGCATGAGCGAGGTTCAGATTCCCGCCACCGTCCCCGCCCCCACCGCGCGGGCCCTGCGCATCGGGATCGACGTGGGTGGCACCAACACCGATGCCGTCCTGATGGATGGGCGCACAGTCCTCGCCGGGGTCAAGCGCTCCACCACCGCGGATGTGACCTCGGGCATCGGCGACGCGATCCGGGCCCTGCGCGAGCAGTCACCGTTTGAAAACGCGGATGTGCGCGCGGTCATGATTGGCACCACGCACTTTGTTAACGCCCTCGTCCAGGCCCGGGACCTGGCCCCCACCGCTGTGGTGCGGCTGGGCCTTCCGGCGAGCGCCGCGCTGCCGCCGCTCACCGACTGGCCTGAGACCCTGGTGTCCGCGATTTCCGCAAAGGTGTACCTGGCACACGGCGGTCACGAGTTCGACGGTCGTCCGATTTCGCCGCTGGACCCCGCTGAGCTGCGTGCCCAGGCCGCGGACATGCGTGCCGCCGGGGTGCGCTCGGTCGCGATCGCCTCGGTGTTTAGCCCACTGAACGCCGAGCTGGAATCCGCCGCCGCCGAGATTCTGCGTGCCGAGCTGCCCGAGTTCGTGACCTTCTCGCTGTCGCACGAGATCGGCCGGCTGGGGATCCTGGAGCGCGAAAACGCCACCGTGATCAACGCGGCCCTGCGCGAGCTGGGGGCCGAGGTGATCGAGGGCCTGGCGACCACCGTGCGCGGGCTCGGGATCACCGCCCCGATCTACCTCAGCCAGAACGACGGCACCCTGATGGATGAGGACTTCGTGCGCCGCTATCCCGTCGCAACCTTCGCCTCGGGTCCGACCAATTCGATGCGTGGGGCAGCCGAAACCACGGGCCTGGCAACCTGCGCGGTCGTGGATGTGGGCGGCACCACCGCGGATATCGGCCTGATCGAGGGTGGGTTCCCGCGCGAGGCCGCGGCGAGCGTCGCGGTCGCCGGGGTACGCACCAACTTCCGTATGCCCGATGTGATCTCGATCGGCATCGGCGGCGGCTCAATCGTCGACGTCGACAGCGCCGAGGTGGGTCCCGAATCGGTCGGCTTCCGGCTCACCGAGAAGGCCCTGGTCTTCGGCGGCGACGTGCTGACCGCCACGGACATCGCGGTCGCCGGGGGCCGGGTCACCCTGGGTGATCCCGCCCGAGTAGCCCACCTGGACCCGGCGCTGGTGGAGCGCGTATTGCACCGAATCGATCAGCGCATCGCCGAGGCCATCGACCGCATGCGCACCTCCCCGGAGCCGATCCCCGTGGTCGCGGTGGGTGGCGGTGCCGTACTGCTCGCGCCGACCCTGCCCGGACTGGGCGCGATTGTCCGGCCCGAAAACGCCGGGGTGGCCAACGCGATCGGTGCCTCGATCTCGCAGGTGGGTGCCGAAATCGACACGGTGGAATCCATCGTTCCCGGCAGCCGCGACACCGTGCTCGCTGCGCTCAAGGAGCGGGCCATCGCCGAGGCGATTGCGGCCGGAGCCGACCCGGCAACGGTCTCCATCCTCGACGTGGATGAAATCCCGATCCCCTACCTCCCCGGCGGTGCGACGCGTGTGCGCATCAAGGCCGTGGGCGACCTCGAAGGAGTCTCCGCATGAGCTGGGAACTGACCCGGGCCGACCTGCCCGACCTCGCCCGCGGTGCCGCGTTCCTCGGCACCGGGGGTGGCGGCGATCCCTACATCGGTCACAAGCTGGTTGAGCTGGCCCTGGGGGAGGGATCGATCACGATCCTCGATCCCGACGAGATTGCCGACGACCTGTTTGTGATCCCGGTCGCGCTGATGGGTGCCCCCACGGTGATGATCGAGAAGCTCCTCGCCGGCCACGAGCCGCTGACCGCGCTGCGCCACCTGGAAGCGCACTACGGCCGCCAGGCCGACGCGACCATGCCGATCGAGTGTGGCGGGGTGAACTCGCTGATCCCGCTGTTGGTGGCCGCGCAGACCGGCCTGCCGGTTGTGGACGCCGACGGGATGGGGCGTGCGTTCCCCGAGCTCTCGATGGAGACCTTCGCGGTCTACGGGGTGAATGCGTCACCCATCGCGTTGACCGCCGAACGCGGCGAGCACATCATCCTGGATACCGGTGCCGACAATAAGCGCATCGAGCAGCTTGCGCGGGCTCTGACGGTCGAGCTGGGCGGCTCGGCCGCAATTGCCGAGTACGCGATGACCGGGGCGGATGTGCGCCGCACCGGCGTTCCCCGCACCATCTCGATGGCCCTGTCGATCGGCCGAGCGATCCGCGAGGCGCGCGCCGAGCACCGCTCCCCGTTTGAGGCCATCGCCGACGCTCTGGCCCCCACCCTGTACTCGCACGTGCGGGAGCTGTTTGTGGGCAAGATCGTCGACGTCGAGCGCCGCACCGAGGGCGGCTTCGCCCGCGGCCGCGCCAAGCTCGTCTCGGCGGACGCCACGGACACCAGCGCGTTCGAGATCGACTTCCAGAACGAAAACCTGGTGGCCCGACGCGACGGCCAGCTGGTCGCGATCGTGCCGGACCTGATCTGCGTGGTGGACCAGGAAACAGCCGAGCCGATCACCACCGAAACCCTGCGCTACGGCCAGCGGGTACGGGTGCTCGGGGTCTCCACCCCGGCGCTTATGCGCACCCCCGAGGCCCTCGACACCTTCGGGCCGCCGGCCTTCGGGCTGACCGATGCCTTCGTCCCGGTGGAGGAGCTGAGCTAGCCTGAAATAGCTCGTTCAGAATCTCTACACCTCGGGGGTTCGCCGAGGGGGAGTCACGGAAACCGAGGACACCACGATTCGGGGCCAGCCTGGCCTCCCCTATCATGGTGATAACTCCGGTCCACCGCTGGCTCGGACACTCATCGGGGGGCCATGATGAACGCACTGACCACACTCGACCGTCGCATTTCCTGGCGCATCGCCGGCATCCTGCTGATCGTATCGGCGATCACACTGGGAACGCCGGTGCCGCTGATCCCGTCCCCACTGGTGCCCTCCCTGCTGCTGGTGTCGGCGCTCATACTTTTGGGATGGGGCGGTGGTTCGGGCGGAAACATCGTTGGGGGCAAGCGTTCGGGCACCATTGCTCTGGCCATCCTGGCCGTGTGGACGGGACTGGCAACGCTTGTCACCGTGTTTTGGGCGTCGTTTAGCCCGCTGAACCCCGCGCTTCTCACCCTCTGGACCGCGATTGGTTTTCTCCACTTCGCCCTGTTGGCGATCGTTGCTGTGCAGATCGGGCAAAACCGCGCCCTCCTCATTGGATGGCGCTGGGTCCCGCTCTCCGTCCTCACCGCAGCGGCGGTGATCTCGGTGATCACTGTGGCGGTGGCTCAGGCAGATTTTGGTGCAATCGGCCCGGTCACATCCATCATGGCCGGACTCAGCGCTCTTGTCAGTGCCCTCGCCCCGGCGCTGATCGGAATCCTCGCGCTTCTCACCCCGGTCCCGTCGACCGACACCAGCCCTCGGCAACCCGAGTCCCACGTCATCATGTAGCGCCGCGGGGCGCGGCTACAGCAGCCCGCCCACCGCCAGAATCGCAGACTCCGGATCGGCCAAAAGCATTCGCTCACCCGGTTGATCGGCAAAATAGCGGATGATCTCCGCCACGCACACGGGGTCGGAGGTGGGAAGCGCCGCGGTCACATCGTGTGAACTGCCGTTTTGTTCGGTGAGGATCAGGCGCAGTTTTCTCCGCCGCGGCTCAAGGGTGAGCGTGCCCACGCTCACCCACGGGATCGTGGCGGTAGTCCAGCCGCTGCGGTACAGCACCGCATCGGGGGTGAGTTCGAGTCTGGGCGCGGTGCGGGTGAGGAGGAGCTGGAGCAGGATAAAGGCGAAGCCGATCACCGCAAAGAGCGCGGGAAGGCGGAGCGCGTCAAAGTCGGTCCCGAACACGGGCCGGACCGAGTCGAGATACATCGATGCCACGGCAACGCCGGCGGCCGCAACCATCAGGCAGCCGGCAATCGTGAAATATGCCCAGTTCCGAGCCCGGGTCACAAAAACGAACTCGTCCCTGGACGCCAGATACACGATGGACCCGCTCGCGCGCTCGGGCCACAGATACCGCACAACGCCCAGGATCACCACGGTTGGTGTGGCCACGATCAGGGCCGCGACCAGGCGACCGGGAAACAGGTATGCCGAGGGGGAACTCACCAGCATGAACAGGGCTATAGCCGGAAAGATCGCGAGCAACCGAGCACTATAGGTCCGCGTTCGCGGGCGCTTCGGGGCATACCCTTCGGGAACGCGCACCCGAGGGTTCGCCACCCACACAATCTGAAGCTTTGCCACGTCCCGCCCCACCACGTCTCTCGGCCGGTAGCCCCGCGCCCACCGGTGCTCTCGAACCTACCGTAGTCGGCGGCGAACGCCGCCGGGTCGGCGTGGGAATGATTGCGTGGATCGCGGATCACACGGATCGATCGGGTGAATTCTCGAGCACCCGTGCGAGCGCGGTCTCTGGACAGGTCAGGAAACTTCGTTCTTCCGGGTGAGCCCAAAAGAAACGTGCTATCGCGGCGACGACTCGGGGGTCGGATCCAATCAGCGACGCGGCGAACGAGATAGGGGATCCCGGCTCCGCCTCGATTCTGAGTTGGATGGTGCCGCCGGCCCCGCGTACGTCGACGGAGCTGAAGTGTTCCCACCTCATCGTCTGTTCGCTCAGGCCGCGCCACCAGTGAATACCGGTCGGGGAGACGATCAGTCCCTGAGGCACGCGCAGCCGCATCACCGAATAGATCAGGAAAAACGCTCCCGCGCACAACAGCACCGCGCCAGAAAGCAGTCCACCGGCACGCCCCGGCGGGCCCGTGAGCGGATTTAGCCCCGGAACCACCCAGGTGAGCAACATCGAAAGGCCCGCGAGGATCAGGGTCGAGCTCGCAACCAGAGAAAACACGAGGAGCCGTCGTGCTGGGACAAAGCGAAGGGGTGAGTGAGGCGAAATTCTGAGCGTATTGGAGAACCGTGCGTTGACAAGCGTCGCCAGCCAGCAAAACGCGCTCACCGAGCTCACCACCAGAACGGCTACGACAAACCGAAGGTACCCATCGTCACTCGTGTACAAAACCAGCATCCCCACACCAACAAACAGGCAGAGGAAGAGAATCAGCACCAGCATCCGCCCCCGGCTACGACCAGGGGACGATTCAACCCGGGACTGCGAACGCTCAAAATCAAGATGGATCTTTTGCCGAGCGAAATTAGCGATCTTATTGTCCCCACCCATCCCAAAAACTCCCCCGAATCAATGCCGTGCCACGACCCAGATAATGCGGTCGCCCCCTACTACATCACACCCTCAACACGCATCGGGGATTTAGACGGGCACCCCACACAAACGTCCCGCCCGCGATCCGAGGATCACGGGCGGGACGTTTGTGGGAACGCTGCTTACTGGTTCGAGAAGGCGTCGTCGAAGGAGCCTCCTCCCCGGTATCGCTGCTTACTGGTTGGAGAAAGCGTCGTCGAAGGAACCTTCCGGCAGCTTCCAGAGCAGGGAGCGCACGAAGTTCACCGCGTCGGCGGCACCAACGAGGCGGTCCATGCCGGCGTCTTCCCACTCGACCGAGATCGGGCCGTTGTAGCCGATCGAGCTCAGGGCGCGGAAGGAGTCCTCCCAGGGCACGTCGCCGTGTCCGGTGGAGACGAAGTCCCAGCCGCGGCGCGGGTCGCCCCAGGGCAGGTGCGAGCCCACAACGCCGGCGCGGCCGTTGTGCGGGCGCAGGCGGGTGTCCTTGCAGTCCACGTGGTAGATGCGGTCGGCGAAGTCGACGATGAAGCCGACCGGGTCGATGTTCTGCCACATCATGTGCGACGGGTCCCAGTTGAAGCCGAACGCCTCGCGACGGTTCAGTACCTCGAGGGTGCGCACGCTGGTCCAGTAGTCATACGCGATCTCGCCCGGGTGCACCTCGTGGGCGAAGCGCACACCTTCGGCGTCAAAGACGTCGAGGATCGGGTTCCAGCGGTTTGCGAAGTCCTCATAGCCGGCGTCGATGACCGAGGCGGGTACCGGCGGGAACATCGCCGAGTACTGCCAGATCTTCGATCCGGTGAAGCCCACCACGGTGTCCACGCCGAGCTTGCGCGCGACGCGGGCCGAGCGCTTCATGTCCTCGGCGGCGCGCTGGCGCACACCTTCGCCATCGCCGTCGCCCCAGGTGTAGGGGCGGACGATGGACTGGTGACGGAAGTCGATCGGGTCATCACACACGGCCTGGCCGGTGAGGTGGTTCGAGATCGCAAACACCTGCAGGTTGTAGCGCTTGAGGATCTCCAGGCGCGAGGCCAGGTACGAGTCGTCCTCGTCGGCGAGCTTGAGGTCGAGGTGGTCGCCGGAGGCGGCGATCTCGAGGCCGTCATAGCCCCACTCGGAGGCCAGACGTGCAACCTCTTCGAAGGGAAGGTCAGCCCACTGTCCGGTGAACAGGGTGACGGGAAGTCGTGCTTCGGTCATTTCAATCTCCTCTAGTCCAGAACCACGGTCTGCCCGGACGCTGCCGAGTCGAGCACCGCCTGGGTGATGATGCCCGCGCGCAGGCCGTCGGCGAAGGTCGGCAGGCCCACGGGGGTCTCGCCGGCGATGGCCGCGTAGGTGTCGGCCACAAAGCCATTGAATGCGTCCTGATACCCCTGGGCGTGACCCGAGGGCACCACGCAGAGGCGCGCGGCATCGGCGTCGAGACGCTCGGCCTCACGCGGCAGCACGCGGTTCTCGGCGAGCTTGCCGAGCCACAGCGAGTCCGGCTGTTCCTGCTCGAACACGATGCTCGAGTCGGTCGCCGAAATCTTCAGCACCAGGCCGTTTTTGAAGCCCGGGGCGACCTGCGAGACCAGGAGTGTGCCGATGGCACCGCCCACGGTTTCAAAGCTCACCGACACCGCGTCCTCGGTGGTCACGGTTCCGGTGCCCGAGCGCTCGGCCAGGAAGGTGCGGGTGCGCGCAAACAGCGAGTGGATGCGGTCGCCACCGATGAACTCGATCAGGTCAACCAGGTGCGATCCGATGTCCGCAAACGCGCGGGAGTTCCCGCCCTGGGCGGAGTCCACACGCCAGTTGTCCGAGTCGGCGGCGGCGAGCCAGTCCTGCAGGTACTCGCCCCCGATGGTCAGAACCTTGCCACCGGCGGCGATCTGCGCACGCGCCTCGCGGGCCATCGGATGGAAGCGGTAGACGAAGGGCACGGTGGCGATGATACCGGCAGCTTCGGCGGCCTCGGTGATGCTGCGCGCCTCGGCAGGAGTCGTGGCGAGCGGCTTCTCGCACACCACGTGCTTGCCGGCGGCGATCACCGCGGCGGCCTGCTCGGCGTGCAGCGCGTTCGGGGTGCACACGTGCACCACGGTGATGCGCTCATCGGCGAGCAGGGCCTCGAGCGAGTCAAACGCCTGCAGCGCACCCAGCTCCTCGGCCACCTGGGCCGAGCGGGCGGGGGTCGAGGCCACCACTCCCACGAGGGTGGCCCCGGCGGTGCGGGCCGCGCGGGCGTGAACGGTGGCCATGAAGCCACCGCCCACGATGCCCACGCCGACGCCCGCACCGATGCGGTTGGGGTTTACACTCATGCGATCACCCGGGCCGCGGGATCCCAGTCCTCGGCCAGCGGAGCGGACAGCACAACGGTGCTCTCCACGGTGACCGGCTCGCCCGAGGCGGCCGACTCGGCGGTGGAGACCATGACGTCGAGCACGTGGAATGCGAGCTCCCCAGAGGCACGCTCGGGCACACCGGCGCGGATCGCCCGGGCCAGCTCAACCACGCCGATGCCGCGGCCGGCGCTGGTGCCCTGGGCCTCGATGGTCTCGGGCTCGACACCGTAGCCGTGCACGATCAGCTCGCCCTCAAAGCGGTTGGGGTCGGGGATGGTCAGCGCACCGGTCTCGCCGGTGACCTCAAACTGGATGCGCGCGAGTGGCGAATCGAAGCTCAGGATCGACTGGGCACTCTGACCGCCCTCGAACTCGATGTTGACGCTCACGTGGGTGGGCACGGTGACGTCGAAGGACTCGCCCTCTCGCGGTCCCGAGCCGATGACGCGGGTGTCGCGCGACTTCGAGGACAGCGCCGAGACGCGCTTAACCGGACCGAACAGCTGCACCAGGGCGGTGAAGTAGTAGGGGCCCATGTCGAACAGCGGGCCCGCGCCCTCCTGGAACAGGAAGTCGGGGTTGGGGTGCCAGCTCTCGGGGCCGGGCACCTGGAACAGGGTCAGCGCGGTCAGCGGGGCGCCGATCCGGCCGGATTCCACCAGGCGGCGGGCGTGCTGGATACCGGCACCGAGGAAGGTATCGGGGGCGGTGGCCACACGCAGGTTCTTGGCATTGGCGACGGCCAGCAGCTCACGGCCGCTCTCGCGGTCCAGTGCGAAGGGCTTCTCGCTCCACACGTGCTTGCCGGCGTTCAGGATCTGCAGGGCGATCTCAACGTGCACCTTGGGGATGGTGAGGTTGATGACGATCTCGATCGAGTCATCAGCCAGCAGCTCGGCCACGGTTCCAAAGCCGGCAACGCCGTACTTCTCGGCCTGGGTGCGGGCACGCTCGACGTCGAGGTCGGCGATGAAGCGCACCTCAACGTCGGGGAAGGTGGTCAGGTTTGCCAGGTACTGGTCGCTGATGACACCGGCACCGATCAGGCCGATTCCGACGACGCCGCTCATGCCTGGACACCGTTCTTGGTGAGGAAGGTGAAGGCGGTCTGCAGGCCCTCGAAGATGTCGCCGGCGTAGTCGTCGAACTCGACCACCGGGGTCGCGTGCGGGGCGGCGGCGATGATGCCGAGGACGTCCAGGACACCGGAACCGGCGGGCAGCTGGTTCTTGACGTCGCGGCTGGCGTCGCCATCCTTGATGTGCAGCAGGGAGACGCGCTCACCCAGTCGACCGAGCAGGTCGATCGGGTTCTGGCCGCCCACCTGGGCCCAGTAGGTGTCGATCTCGAGGGTCACACGCGGGTCGAGCAGGCTCGCCAGGTATTCGATCGGGGAAACACCCTCGACCAGGCCCTCGGCCTCCCAGGCGTGGTTGTGGTAACCGGTGACGACACCGTGCTGGTCGGCGAGGTCGGCGGCGGCGTTGAGCTGGTCGGCAACCTTCTTGATCGCGTCGGCGTCACCGAAGTGCTCGGCGGGCAGGAAGGGCTCGATCACGGTGCCCACGCCGGCCTCGGCGGCGGCGGCGAAGGTGGCGGAGACATCGAGGCCCTTGCCCAGGAAGTTGGAGTGCGCACTCGGCACGGCGAGGCCGTACTCGGCAAACTCACGGATGTCGGCGACGCTGTCGGCGTTGAAGCCGAAGGTTTCGATCTGGGTGAAGCCGATCTCGGCAAGGCGGGTCAGGGTGGCGGCGCGGTCTTCGGCGAGCGCGTGACGCACCGAGTACAGCTGGGCGGTGAGGTGGTTAGAAGTCATGATGATCCTTTTGCGGGGTGGATGGATGGGTCCGTGAAAACGAGCGTACCGGACTTTTGCCCACAAACAAACAAAAGTCCGAAAAGTCTCGGAATTGGATTTCAGCGGCCCCTAGGACTCCGCCTCGCCGACCCGATAACCCGGACAAAACGGATAGACTCACGGCATGACCGCTGCCCCCTCTCCCGCGCCCACTCCCCCGGGTGCTCGGGAGAATGCGGGTTCAAGCGCGGCTCCACTCACCCCCTATATCCCCGGATATCCGGGCCCGCAGGCACTCCAGGTGAGCGGTGGCGTGGGTCAGGTTCTGCAGATTTTCAGGGACGGTAGCGCCCGCACCAAGGCGGAGATCGGCACCCTGACCGGGCTGGCCCGCTCGACCGTCTCGGCACGGGTGGACACCCTGATCGCCGCGGGCCTGCTGATCGACGCGGGCGAGGCCGAATCCTCCGGCGGACGTCCGCCCGCCCGCCTGCGCCTCAACGAGCGCGCCAGAATCGTGATCGCGGTTGAGCTCGGCGTCACCCACGGGCAGGTCGCCGTGGCCGACCTGTTTGGCACCATCCTCGGCGAGGAGCGCAGCGACCTGGTGATCGCCGACGGACCGGTCCCAGTCCTCGACTGGGTCATCGCCGCCGCGCACCGCCAGCTGGCCGCCGCGGGACACGAGGTCGCGGACATCCTGGGCATCGGGATCGGCGTACCGGGACCGGTCGAGCATGCCGCCGGTCTTCCGGTGGCCCCGCCGATTATGCCCGGGTGGGACCGTTTCGACATCACGGGTTACGTCGGGGCACGCCTGGCCGGGCCCGTATATGTGGACAATGACGTGAACCTGCTGGCCCTCGGCGAGCGCGCTCAGGAGTGGCCCGAGGTGCAGGATCTGGTCTATGTGAAGGTGTCCACCGGCGTGGGCGCGGGCATCATCAGCGGCGGCGCGCTGCGACGCGGGTCGCAGGGGGCCGCCGGGGATCTGGGCCATGTGCGCATCCCGTTTGATCCCGAATCCGGCCGTGCGCCCGAGGATGAGCGTGATCTGGAGGCGCTCGTGGGTGCGGCGGCGCTGGCCGAACTGCTGACCCCGGAACCAACGGCTCCGCGTACCCGCTCGGCCGTGCTGGAGCTGATCCAGGCGGGGGCCGATCCGGTTCCCGCGGTGCTGCATCAGGCCGGACGCGACGTGGGTGCGGCGCTGGCCACGGTGATCAGCCTGCTCAACCCCTCGCACGTGGTGGTCGGGGGCAGCGTGGGCGCGGCCTCCCCCGATCTGCTGGCGGGAGTTCGGGAGATCGTCGAGTCGCGCAGCATCGCGCTCTCCAGCCAGGACCTGCACATCATCCCCTCGCGTTCGGGTGATCGCGGCGGCACGCTCGGGGCCGCCCAGATGGTGCTGGGATATGTCCTGGCCCCGGCCAGCATCGACGCCCTGACTGCATGAGCACCCTCGATCACGCGCAGTACGCGCACTGGGATGCGGTGGCCTGCGCCCTCCCCGGTGCCGATGCGACCTATCCGTTTGGGCCGGACGCCCGGGTGTTCCGAGTGCTCGGCAAAATGTTCGGGATGATCTCCGAGGCGCGCTCCCCGCTCTGGCTCACCCTCAAGGTGGATCCGGTCCGCGGCGACCTGCTGTGCCGCGACTTCCCGGCAATCACGCCCGGTTATCACATGAATAAGCGGCACTGGATCACCGTGGTGTTGGATGAGAGCGTCCCGCCCGACCTGATCGAGGACCTGATCGTGGAGGCGCATGAGCGCGCGGCCGCGGGCCTCACCCGGGCCGACAGGATTCGGTTAGCCGCGCTGGCCGGCGAAGATTAGCCTGCCGACCTCTTAGCCCGCCACACTCACCGAGACAAAGCTGAGGTTTTCGTCACGATTCGCAGACGCCCACAAGGATCTGATGCGGCAATGCTATCCACCAATCAGCCTCCCTCGCTGTCATCGGGTGCCGCTACGATCGCTTTAACGAAGTATTTCCTCCATCTGACACAGATTGTAGGTTAAGCGATGGATAGCCCAATACAGGTACCCGAGACTTTTGGTTCAGCGAATGACCTTCCGACTGTACGTGAACTCCGCGATGACTTACAGGGCCTTCAATCAGTCAGATTACTGTTGAACCGAAAACAGAAAGCGGAGATCAAGGACCTCGAATCTCGAGTTGAAGAGATTGTTGAAATTGTAGATGGTTTCTACCAACTTCTCGGATCGCGTAACTGGGTCTACCACGAAGACCTAAATCTACCGTCCATGCACGTAGTTGTATCCGCCGAAACCCCAGCGGCCGCAGAGCAGGAGCTGATCCGCTATTACAAAGACCGTGACGCGATGAAGTATCCTCTGCTTCGGCTCAACCGTCTGGAAGCCATCCGCCCTCGCCTCTCTCTCGTTGAAAAAGCGTATGAAGATTACCAAGCAGGTCGATATTACGCCACCGTCCTCCTCCTAATCGCGGTTATGGACGGCACCGTGAATGACGTCGACCAGGCTCAACGCCGGGGCCTCCACGCGCGAGAAGAGGAAGAGATGGTCGCCTGGGACAGTGTCACTTCCCACCATCACGGCCTCAAACACGCCCATTCTTCATTTACTAAATCGTTCCGCAAGACAACCACTGATGAAGTCACTGAGCTGTACCGCAATGGGATTGTGCATGGAACGATAGTTAACTTCGATAACGTCATCGTCGCCACTAAGGCGCTAAACCGACTATTCGCCGTGACAGATTGGGCAATTAGCCTCGTTGAACATGCTGAGCCCAAACCTCAGGATCCTACGCTACGGGAGATCCTTCAAAAAATGGCCCAGACACAACGCGATCTGAAGGCTATCGAGGCGTTTTCACCAACCGAACAAGTGGTTCACGATTCTCTAAGCGATGAAGATGAAGTCATCACAGTTGCTCGAGATTTCCTCGTTTCGTGGCAGAAGAAGAATTATGGGGCTTTAGGCCAGGCCTTTATGAAATTCGGGCCAGTGTCAAGCTCCGTCGGCCAGGCAGCTGGAGAAGCAAAAAATCTCTATCGAGAATTCAATCTCACAGATTTCACTATCAATCAGATCAACCACACCGCCGCATGCGTTGCGCTCGTAATAACTGACCTAAGAGTCAATGGAGATCTAAAAAGTGTCGAGTTGCGATGGGTTCACTCAAATGATCAAGGAGAAACGACTCTACCTGGGCAAGGCGGGTCTTGGCATTTGGCCCCTTACGGGCCAACGATGTTTATTGATCAAGGTGACGTCGACAACAGCGGCGACTAGCGCTAGGAATCCAGCCGCTGCTGGGATATCTCCGTATCATGCTAGCTAGTCATACACATCGAATATTCGCAAAGCACTAGTTTGTTGATGCAGACCGGAAAAGTACCGGGACATAGTCACTTCTGCATCGCCCACGGTGTAATTGCACTCCAGTCAGCCTCACTCTGACCATAGGTTTTGGCGTTATTTTCTCGGCAAGCCGCTAGCCAATCAGCTTTGTGATCCGACTTGCCTATCGGCATCAACATTCCGGCTGCATCCCCGAGGACGCTATTCCACCGCCCCCACCGACACGAACCCGAAGCCCTCGTCGACGATCGTTGCGGCCCCGGCCGTATGCGCGGCGATTCGTTCGGCGGCGACCTCGCGGTCCTCGGGCGGGATGCCCAGGCGCAGGGTCACCGCGGCCCCGTATTCGACCTCGCCGATGCTCCATCCGCGGCGCAGCGCCTCGGCCTCGACGACGGCCGCGGTGGAGTAGTCGAGCGTCACGGCAATGCGTTCGCGCGGCTCGAAGCGCAGGATCTTGGCGTGCGTAACCGCCTCGGCCACCGCCGCCCGGTACGCGCGGGTGAGCCCGCCGGCCCCGAGCAGGATGCCGCCGAAGTAGCGCACCACGATGGCCACCACAAAGGTCAGCTCGGACCCGTCGATCGCGTCCAGCATCGGCGCCCCGGCGGTTCCCGAGGGCTCCCCATCATCGTTGCTGCGCTTGAGCTGGCCGCGCTCGCCGAGCACAAACGCGGTGCAGTGGTGCCGGGCTTTGGGATGCAGGGCGCGGACCCGGGCGATTTCGGCGCGGGCCTCCTCCTCATCGGCCACCGGCGTCAAGAAGCAGATAAACCGGGAACGCTTGATCTCCTGTTCGGTCTCCACCGGCGCGGCAATTGTCCGATATCCGGGAGGCACAAACGTGGTCATGATTCCAGGCTAGTACGTGGACCCGAACCGCCAAGCCCGTTAGGCTGACCGCATGATCGCAGACGAGCTGCTGGACCTGATCGACCGCCTCGCCCCGGCGGATGCGCGGCGAGAAATCGCGCGCCTGGCACGCGAGCTGGATGCGGAGGCGCTCGGTACGCTGTGCGCCAAGCTGTTCGAGCGGGAGCTGTGGGGTGGCGAGGTCGCGGTGGATCTGGCCCGCGAGGCCCGCCTGATCCCCGCGCTGGCGACGGCACTCACGCACCCGGATGCGCGGGTACGCATCCGGGCAATCACCGCACTGCCACGTTGCGCCGACGCGACCGCCGAGACTGTCCTCGACGCCTACGCACGGGCCAGTGCACGAGAGCGCCGCGCCCTCCTGCGTGCGGTCCGCGCCCTCCACCGCACCGACCTCGCCGACGCCCTGCTGCAGGCGGCCCTGGACTCCGAGCGGATCGAGGATGCCCGCACGGTGCTTCCGGCGGCCTCCCCCACCCGTGCCGAGCAGCACCTGGGCACACTGCTGCCGGGCAGCGCGCGGCCCGAGCGGATCGCCCGAGCACATCCGAAAGCTTCGGTGCAGATCCTGCTGGAGAGCCTGGACTGGACGCCCCACGAAGCCCGAGATGCCACCTGGGATCGGCTCACCCCGGCGCTGGTGGCCGCGCTGGCCGAGATCGCTCGCCGAGTGGACGCCCGCGCGACGACGCCGGGCCTGCTACCCGCGATCTTGGCGGCGGTATCGAGCCATGCACCCCGAGAGGGCTGGACCGATACCCACGCACCGCTCTGGAACGCGCTGCTGCGTGCCGATCCCGACCAAACGCTACCCCTGCTTGCCCGGGCCCGCCTCCACCCGTACCGTCCGGCGCTTCCCGCGCGGGACATCGCACGGGAGCTGATCGCGCGAGCCTCGGACCCCCTGCACGATCTCCTTGCCGCCCAGCTGGGTGAGCCTCGGCCCACCGCGCTGGCCACTCGGCTGCTCACCTCGGCCGCCCCCGAGGACGCGCGCGCGATCCTGCGCACGCTGATCGAACGCGGGGTGGCGCTCCCTGCGCGCGGCTGGACGGGTGAGCACCTCCTGCCCGCGGCCGCACGGATGAGCGCGGCCCAGGCAGGCAACCCCGAGTCGGATATCGCCTGGCTGCCGCTTGCAGCGGCCGAGGAACGTCTCGATGCGCGGCTCCGTAGCTCCATCGCCGAGGTCCGAGCCCAGGCCTATCGGGAGCTCCTCGGGGCGGCCGTTCTGGACCCCGGGGCCGACCTCTCTGCGCTGCTGCACAGACTCGACAGGCTCGGCAGCGAGCGCGGCACCGTCCGGCTGGCCGCACTCGATGCACTCTGCTCGGCCCCCGCATCACGGCTTGCCCGTGTCACCGAAGAGTCCCTGTATCCGCTGGTTCACGCGGCCCTGATCGCTCCCGACCGTGACCCGGGCACCCTCTCGGTCCTGGCCAGGCTCTCAATCAGGATTCTGACCGGCACCGACAACACATCCTCGCTCGGGTGGCGAATGGTGGATGCAATCGCCAAGGTGAACCCCCTGGCATTCCCCCTGGACCGGATCGCCAATCCCCTGCGCGATCTCCTCGTGGATCGGATTCTCCCCCGGGTGTCCTCCACCGAAACGCTCGTTCAACTCGCGTGGGAGACCCCCGCGCATCCGGGCCTCGATACGGCTCTGCTGGCCGCCATCCGGGCCACGGATCCCGACGACATCTTCGAGTTTTCCCCGCTGATCGGGGCCTGGTTGCGGGATCGGAGGACGCGAGTGGTACGGGTGCGGGCGCTGCTGGATGATCCACGCCTTGACCGGGACTCGCTCCTCGGCCAAGCCGGCGTGCAGGCGGTACTCACCCACGCCGGAAGCGACCTGCTGGCCCAAGTCGCCGGTGCCGCGGCCAGCGAACCCGACACCGGGCGTTCGGGCCGCTGGGGATCCTCCGCCCGCACGCTGGTGGCCTCGGCCTATGATGCGACCCTGCGCGAAGCCGCGGATAACGAATTTGTGCGCCTGGCAGCCCTGGGCTCACTGTCCCGTATTCCGGGGCACGGACTGGCAACCCTGCGCCAGGCCGCGCTGGCCCCCGAAACACTCATCGAATCAGACGAGGACGATTCGGTGATTGCCGCCGAGCGCCTCCGCGGCCGAGCGCTCGCGCTGCTGGGTGCACGCACCGAGGATGTCGGTGCCGACGACGTGCTGTGCGCGATCCTCTCGGGCGATGCCGTTGAGGCCGCCGACCCCGAGGCCGCCGATCCCGGCGCGAACGGGGCCAGCGCGAACGGGGCCGGCGCAAACGAGTCCGGCGCAAGCGGGGCCGAGGCAAACCGGACCAGCGCAAATGGGGCCGATGCAAACGGGGCCGGCATGCCCGCGCCCGTATCCGCGTCCGGCGCCCTCCGTCGTGTGGCCGGTTCCGCGCTCATTCGCCGCACCGGGACGCTGACCGCCGCCCACACCGCCGAACTCCTCACCCGCATCGACGCGGCCGCCACCGGCGTCTCCACCCGACGCTTCGCCCTGGCGGCGCTTGACCGTGCCGGCACTGCCGATCACGCGGCCCGCCGTCTGAGCATCCTGGGGCCACAGCCGCACCCGGATCTACGCTGGCGAGCCATCGACCTGGCTCTGGCCCACCCCGAGGCACGTACCGAGCGCGCGTTCGTTCGTGCCGAGCTAGCGCGGCCGCACTCCCCCGAGGATTCCGAACATGCAGGCGCTCGTCTCGCCGCCATCTCCTCCGCCACCCTCTCGCCCGCTGCCCGCGCAGAGGCGCTGCGTGCGGCTATCGACGTGGTGAAAACCACGGGCGTCTGGGCACCCTCCTCCCTCACGCTGATCCGGATCTGGGCACCGCACCAGCGGGACCTAGCCGATACCTTCTGGCACGCGGTTGCCCGCGCCCCCGAGGACGTCCCCGCCGGGGCCGCGGCGGTCACGGCCACACTCCTGGCCGCCGGGCACACCGAGGGTGCGGCCGACGCGCTGCTGACGCTCGCCCGAAACCGTGGATCACGCCTTGCGCTCCTGCAGATCCTGGATCCCGACGCCCTGGTGGCAAGCGCGCCGCTCCCCGATTCGGCCGTCACCACGCTTCTGAGCATCGCCCGGTCCCTCTCGGCCACGGGCGAACATGCGCGGATCGCCTCCCGGACGGTGTGGGCGCTGACGGCCGCGGGCACGCTGGAACCCGATCGGGTCGCCGCGGCCCTGGCCGAAACCCTGGCCGGACGCGCATCGATCGCCGCCGAGCTGGTCGACTCCGCCGCGAGTCGCGCCCTCCTCGACCATCCCGACCGAGCCCTGGCCCTCGCGGACCTGCTGAGCGCGGGTGATTCCGCCGCCCAGATCGTCGCCGTGGACCTGCTCGCCGCGTGCATCGCAGGCACCCGCAAGTCCGATGTAACCATTGTCCTGTTGCGCGATGTGCTCCCCCGGCTGGCCCCGGAACCGCGCGAGCGCGCCCTCGACGCGCTCGCTCGGGCCACCCAGCCGGGCGTTTTTGCCGGATCGAATCCACACCTGCCGATGCGGATCAGTCCCGGATTCTAAGGGTGTACGCGGGTCGCACGAATATCCATTAGGCTACTTAGGTAACCCTTACTCTTTCGGAGGATCCGCCATGAGCGCCTTTGTTTTTGCCCCGGAGATCGTCGCGGGTGTCCTGCACCACATGAACGACGACCACAACGACGATAACCTCCTGATCGCGCGCGCCTTCGGCGACCGCGGCGCTACCGGTTCGATTATGACCGCGCTGGATGGCGACGGCGGCACCTGGAGCATCACCGTGGATGGCGCACCCCGCGACCTCACCGTGAAGTGGAGCACCTCGATCACCGAGCGTCCGGAGATCCGCCGCGAGATCGTGGTGCTCTACGATCTGGCCTGCGCCGAGCTGGGCCTGGAACCGCGCGCCCACGCCTAGTCCGAATCCCGGCCGAAAAACGGCCGAGAAATCACCCAGGACATCTTGCCGACACAGTGCCGGTATGGGTAACCTAAGTAAATGAGCCGCCTTCGGCTCCCCTTCCCCACTCTTCATGTAAATCCGGAGCGTCTCATGACCGATGTCACCCCCTTCTCTACCCAGGTTCGCGAGCGCACCCGCCAGGATCACTCCTCGAGCGAGGGGGCCGATTTCATGGCCGACCTGATGCGTGGACGCGGCACCCGCGAGGACTACGCGGCCCTCACCGCCCAGCACTTCTTCATCTACGAGGCGCTTGAGGCCGCGGCCGACGCCCAGGCCGACGACGAGGTTGCCGGCAAGTTTGTGTTCGAGTCGCTGCGCCGCCTGCCCGCGCTTGAGCGCGACCTGGCCTTCCTGCTTGGTGACAACTGGCGCGAGCAGATTGCCCCGCTGCCCACCACCGTCAACTATGTGGCCCGGATCAACGAGATCGGCTCGACCTGGGCCGGCGGCCTGATCGCGCACCACTACACCCGCTACCTCGGCGACCTCTCCGGCGGCCAGTACATCGCCCGCCTGATGAAGCGTCAGTTTGAGCTGGAGGAGGCCGGCGTAGAGTTCTACGCGTTCCCCGAGATCGAGGACCCGGCCGTCTTCAAGGACGCCTACCGCGAGCTGCTGGACGCCCTGGACTGGGACGAGGCCGAGCGGGAGCGTGTGATCGAGGAGATCGTGCGCGCCTACGCCTACAACACCAACCTGTTTGTGGACCTCGGCGCCGCCAAGGCCACCGCTGCCGCGTAACCACGGCTTTCTCGAACGCGGGTTCCTCCTCGGAGGGGCCCGCGTTTGTGCGTGGGGACGTCGGCCGTTCCGGGCGCTAGTCTGCGGCAGGCTCGGCGTCGGGCCCGACGGATTCGCGGCCGCTCATGAAGCGCACCACATCGGGGTCCACGATCACGTCACTCGGACGCAGCGGACGCGCCAGGTAGAGCCCGTCCAGGCTGGTTAATCGACTGAGCGCCACATAGGTCTGTCCGGGACTGAACGCGCGCGGCCCAAGGTCCACGATCGCGCGGTCGTAGGTCTGGCCCTGCGACTTGTGGATCGTCACGGCCCAGGCCAGCCGCAGCGGGAACTGGGTAAACTCGGCCACGATATCGCGCTTGAGCTGCTTGGTCAGGGCCGAGTAGGAGTACTTGTACTTCTCCCAGATCGCCGGCTCCACCTCGTGGATCTCGCCGTCCACCTCAACAAACACGTTGGTGTCGATCCGGGTGACCGTGCCGATTGTGCCGTTGACCCAGCGCTGCCCGTCGGGTCCGGCCGCGTCGTTGCGCAGGAACATGACCTGCGCCCCGACCTTGAGCTCCAGTTTGTCGTCGGCGGGGAATGCGGACTTGCCAAACTCCCCGGTAACCTCCGCCCGCGCGGTGAGCAGGCGTCCGGGCAGCTTCTTGAGCGCGGCCGCGTTGATCCGGGTCACCGCATCGTTGCGGGCGGCCAGGGTGATGATCGTGTCGCCATCCTCGGGTAGCGGACGCTCCCCCGCGGCGTTCAGACGACCACCAATTTCGGCGTCCACGGTGCCGTGGCGCACGGCTGTGAGCATCCGGCGGAAATCATTGTCGGCCTGGCGGTGGATCTGCACGAGCTCGATCACCCGCAGCGGGGCCTCCTGCCACACCTTGGCATCGAAGAACCAGAACGACCGGTAGGTATCAGCGATGTAGTCGCGCTCCTCGCCGTGGCCGGGCACCGGGGCGAGCTGATACGGGTCACCAAACAGCACTACCTGGACACCGCCGAAGGGTTCGTGGCGGCGTTGGCGGGCCTGGCGCAGGCTGCGATCCATCGCGTCCATGAGGTCCGCATTGACCATCGAAATCTCGTCGATGACCAGGGTATCGATGGTGTTGAGCAGCTTTTTGGTCTGATCGTTCTGCTCGATTTCCTGATCGGCGATCAGCCCGATCGGCAGCCGGAAGAGCGAGTGGATGGTCTGCCCACCCACGTTGAGCGCGGCAACACCCGTGGGCGCGCAGATGACGATGGTTTTAGAGGTGTTCCACGAGAGGTGGTTGAGCAGCGTGGACTTTCCGGTGCCCGCCCGACCGGTCACAAACAGGTGCTCGCGGGTGCCCTCGATGAGGTCAAACACCGCCTGCTGTTCGCTACTGAGCGCGGGTGAGGATGATGACACGCGGGAGCCTCGATTCCAGTTCGGCAGATCCCAGGATACCTCGCCGATCACGACATTTTGGACACGATGGTTTGACTATTATGCATTCCGTAGTAGTGTGCAGTGTGTTGATAGGAGGTTGTGTGGATACAACGCAGCTACTCAAGGGTGTATTGGATATCGCCGTACTCGCGGTCATCCGCGACGAGGATGGATACGGATACGACATCGTGCGCCGTCTGCGCGCCGCCGGGCTCGAAGACGTGGGGGATGCCTCGGTCTATGGAACCCTGCGCCGCCTGTACGCCGCCGGGCTGGTCTCCACCTACGTGGTGCCCTCCGAGGGGGGACCGCACCGCAAGTACTACGGCATCAACGATCAGGGCCGCGCGACGCTCGACGCCGACCGCCAAACGTGGAACCACTTCGCCCAGCGCCTCGGTGCGCTGATCAATCCCGAGTCGCCCGCCGACTCCGCACCCACTTCAGGGGGAATCAAATGACCAGTATCTCGATTGACCCGCGGGTTGATGCCTTCGCCGCCGAGGTCCGCGCCCGTCTGGGCGACCTGGGCCCCGAGGAGGTCACCGAGCTGACCGAGGGCCTGGAGGCGGACCTCGCCGAGCGCCTGGCCGACACCGGGGACCTCGGCGACGCCACCGCCTACGCCCGCGAGCTCCGCGAGTCCGCCGGGCTCCCGGCTCAGGGCCCGCATGTCCCGCCCATACAAACCTCCCGCGAGTGGTGGGCCGAGCGCCGGGCGCAGGCACTCGCGTTCTCCCGGCGCCGCGGAGTCGCCCCGATCACGCGCTTTCTGGTGGCGCTGCGGCCGGTGTGGTGGTTCGCTCGCGGATTCGCGCTGTTCCTCTGCATCGGAACCCTCGGGGCACGCCTCAACTGGCTCCTCCCCGCCGACCCGCTGGGGTGGATTGTGCTGGCCGCCCTCGTGGTGCTCAGCGTGCAGTGGGGACGCGGGATCTGGCTGGGCTCGCGTTTCCTGCGCATCCTCAAGGCCGCGGCGAGCGTCGTGGCGGTCCTGGTGCTCATGATCGCGATCCCCTCCGCAATCAACCAGCTTTCCTATGCTCCGTATTCGTCCGGGTCCGCATCCAGCGACAGCTTCGAGGCCCCGATCCCCGAGGGTCTGCGGATGAATGGTGAGCCGGTGGATAACATCTTCGCCTTTGACTGCGCGGGCGAGCCCATCAACCGGGTGCAACTCTTCGATGCCGGTGGAAAACCGCTGGTTCTCGAGGAGACCGATGAGAACGGACTCCTCCAGCGTCAAACCGAACGGGGCGAACTGACCTATTTGAAGGCGCGCACCGAGACCGCGCAGGGTTCGATTTATAACGCGTACCCGCTGCCGTTGATCCCCACAACAACCGACCCGAATACCGGTGCAATCGCGACGCCGACCCCCAGCGCGGCCGCGCCCGGGGAGGCCGCGCCCGGGGAGGCCGACGCGGGCACCGCCGTACGCCCGTTTGAACGTGCCCGTCCCCTGCCGGGCTGCCCGAGCGCCCCCACGGCCCCCGCCGCCCCCACCGAGGAGGCACCCGCCGGCGGGGCCCCCGCCGAGCCCGCACCCTAACCACCCGCACGCATCACATCGGAGGCATCATGAACGAACGTCTGACCCGCCCCGTGGCCGGCCCGGACTCGCAGACCCGCCTGGATCCGCGTCCCGCGCTGTACTCGATCCCGGTGGACATCGCCCCCTGGCTCGAGCGAGCGGCCGAGGCTCACCACCCGGACGCGCCCCACACCGCCTAGAAACGGAATGCCCGGCTCCCTTCGGAGCCGGGCATTCTGCACTCGGGGCTATTTCCCGGCGTCCTCGCGTTCGGCCATCTTGGCTAGGCGCGCGTTGTAGGCCTTGAGCTCGGCGTCCCCGGAGCGGTCGGCCCGGCGGTCCGAGCGGCGCTGCTCCTTCACGTCATTGCGGCTCCACTGGATGGCCACCGCGATCGCCAGGGCCACGGTCGGAATCTCGCCGATGCTCCAGGTGATACCGCCGCCGACTCGCTGATCATCCATCGGCGGGTCCCCCCAGGTGCGCCCGGTCGCGCCGAACCAGTCGGCCACAAACAGGCCGGTATTGGACATGATCGCGAGCCCGAAGAACGCGTGGAACGCCATGGTGGCGATCAGCAGAATCAGGCGCATCGGGTAGGCCAGGCGGTGCGGAACCGGGTCGATTCCGATCAGCGACTGCACAAACAGGTACCCGGTGATGACAAAGTGGATAATCATCCACTCGTGGCCGATGTGGTCCACCATCGACCAGCGGAAGATCTCGGTGTAGTAGAACACCCACAGCGATCCAGCAAAGAGGACGGCGGTCACTACCGGGTTGGTGATGATCGTCGCAAAGCGCGAGTGTACGGCGGTGAGGATCCATTCGCGGGCACCGCGGGAGCCGTCCTGCCGCTTGCGAATCGCGCGCATCGCCAGGGTCACCGGTGCCCCGGGCACCAGGAGGACCGGGACGGCCATGGTGAGCGCCATATGGCCCATCATGTGGGTCGAGAACAGGAAGCGCTGGTAGACGTTGATGCCACCGCTGGTGATCCACATCAGCAGCAGCAACCCGGCAATCCAGGACACCGCACGCAGCCACGGCCACTTATCCCCGCGCTTGTAGAGACGGTACATCCCGGCAAGGTAGAAGAAGATTCCGAATGCGCCCACCAGCAGCCAGATCAGGTCGACCTCCCACAGCGTGAACAGACGCCAGGGGGTCAGCTCGGGCGGCAGCTTATCGCCGGTGAGCAGTTCGGCCGGGGTACGGGTGGGGGAGGTGTCTTCCAGGACCGGTGTGGCCGTGCGGCCAAGGGCAGCGGCGACGCCCGAGGCGATCCCCATAAACGCCAGCTCCGCCACCACGATCCACCAGAACGTGGAGTTCTTGCCGCGCTTTTCCAGACGGTCGATCATCCGCAGCCGATAGGTTGCCCCAAACAGGCCCAGGACCACCAGCGAGAGTCCCTTGAGGACCACCAGGAAGCCGTAGGGCGTGAGGAGCTGCTCGAGGGATCCCACCCGCAGCGCGGCGCTGGCATAGCCGGAAATCGCGACCACCACGAAGCACACGAGCGCCAGGGTGGAGTACCGGGCGAGGACCACGGGAAGCCGCCCGCGTTCCAGATGCGACCGAATGAACACCAGGGTGAGCAGTCCGCCCAACCAGATGCCGGCAAACAGCAGGTGCAGGCCGAGGGCGGTGACCGCCTGCCCGTGGCCGGAGGTTCCGGCGGCGTGGCCCTGCTGCGCCATCGGGAGCAGGGAGAAGGCCGCAAGGACCCCCACGAAGAAGACGAGGGTTTGCCCGCGCACCGAGAAGCACAGCACGGTCACGGCGGCGGCGATCAGCGTGGTGATCAGCCAGGCTCGACCGGCCTCCACGTCGGTGAAGAAGACCCCGATCTTGGATCCGAATTCCTGGGTGAGTTCAAACTTGGTGCCGGTGACGTTGAGGAAGGTGAGTACGCCGGTGGCCCCCGAGGCTACCGTGAACAGAGCCGCGCTGGCCGAGGCCACGTCGAGCGCCGCACCGTACTCGCGACGCTGCGGGGTCAGGGCAAAGAGCACGAGGGTGAGCGCACCGATCATGCCGGCGGCGGTGATGTTCACGATCATCTTGGCGATCGGCAGGCCGTAGCGCACGGCGGCACCGGGGTCGCTGAGCTGCTGAGCCTGGGCACCCCCACCGATCGCGAGCGCGCCAAACAGGGCGATCAGGGCGATCAGCAAAAGAACTGCGGGGGCGACGATTCGGGTTACGCGTGACACCGTCCCAGCCTACGCGAGTGCACGCCCCCTTAAAACTCGCGGTGCCGGTGGCTAGCCCACCAACACCGCCTTCGAACCAGCCGAACCCGAGCAACGCAAAAGGGACAGGCCCTTGCGGGTCTGTCCCTTTTGAAGCCGTTGTAGCTGACACTACTTGGCAGCTAGCCCACCACACTGCCTTCGAACCAGCCGAACCCGAGCAACGCAAAAGGGACGGTTCCGAAGAACCGTCCCTTTTGAAGCCGTGTTGGCGAAGACTACTTGGCGGCAGCCTTCAGCTTCGAACCAGCCGAAACCTTGACCGAGTGACCGGCCGGAATCTGGATCTCGGCACCGGTCTGCGGGTTGCGGCCGGTGCGAGCTGCACGTGCGGTGCGCTCTACAGCGAGCCAACCCGGGATGGTGACCTTAACGTCGTTTGCAACCGACTCGGCCAGAACGTTGAACAGGGCATCGAGCACGCCGCCGACAGCAGCCTGGCTCTGGCCGGACTCGGAAGCGATCTTCGCAACGAGCTCGGTCTTGTTAAGAGTCTTATCAGCCATGAGTGTCCTCCTCGGACTTTCTTGCAGTCTGTAACTGGTACGTTCCACGAGCTCGCCTGAGTTCGTAGTTGGTCCACGAGGACCGCCTTGAATGTACCAGAAATCCGCATGTTTTCGCGGATATTCCGGCGGTTCCGGCCGAAATTGTCCGCGTGTCGCCGGATTCTTTGATTTTGTTCACAGTCTGCGGCCGATTTTGGGGGGTTAAACGCCTCAGGGCGCCCGCCGAAGCGGACGCCCTGAGAGCAAGTGTTTCACCGTGTGGTGAGTGGGAGGAAGACCTACCAGCTCGACTTGGTGATACCCGGCAGCTCACCGCGGTGAGCCATGTCGCGGAAGCGCACACGGGAGACACCGAACTTGGTGAGGATACCCCGGGGGCGTCCGTCAACGGCGTCGCGGTTGCGCACGCGCACCGGCGAAGCGTTGCGGGGCAGCTTCTGCAGGCCCAGACGAGCGGCTTCGCGCTCGGCGGGGGTCGACTCGGGGTTAACCAGAGCCTTCTTCAGCTCGAGACGCTTTTCTGCGTAGCGCTCGACGATGACCTTGCGCTGTTCGTTCTTGGCGATCATGCTCTTCTTAGCCATGTTTAGCGCTCCTCTCGGAATTCAACGTGCTTGCGCACTACGGGGTCGTACTTCTTCAGCACGATACGGTCGGGGTTGTTCCGGCGGTTCTTGCGGGTTACGTAGGTGTAACCGGTGCCCGCGGTGGAACGGAGCTTGATGATGGGACGTACGTCCTGGTGCTTAGCCATGATTAAATCTTGCCTCCACGAGCCAGGATGTCCTTGACGACGGACTCGATGCCACGAGCGTCGATAACCTTGATGCCCTTGGCGCTCAGGGTCAGGGTAACGTTACGGCGAAGCGAGGGTACGTAGTACGTCTTCTTCTGAACGTTGGGGTCAAACCGACGCTTGGTGCGACGGTGCGAGTGTGAAATGTTGTGTCCGAAGCCGGGAACGGCGCCGGTCACCTGGCACACTGATGCCATTGTGATTCTCCTTGAATACCGCGAAACCGATGGTTTCGCCCAAGATCTCTTGTCGGCACGAAGTGACTCGCACCCGAGAGAGCGAGGTTTTCGTACGATCCAGACGGGGGAGTCCGTCCGGCCAAGGGTCAAGCTTATCTCATAACGACACTCCCGGCAAACCATTTCGGGCCGCGGGGACGCGGTGCGTCCTCACGGCCCGAAGTGCACCCCTCAAAGCGTGCGCCTATATAAGAGGGGTGTCCCTAGCGCGCGATTGCCGGTTCGGGGTGGGTCACAAGTTCCGTGAACCGGCGGAACGCGGTTTCCACCAGGGTGATTGGTACCGCATCGGCCCCATAGAGGTGGAGTCGATAGCGCAGCCCGGAGAGCACCGCGACCAGCAACTCGGCCTCGGACTCGGCATCTTCCTCGCTGGCACCGTGTGCGAGTGCCCACTCATACAGGGCGCGCACCCAGTCGCTGTGGGCGGCGGCAAGGATGCCGTCACCCGCCGGATAGCGCAGGCGTTCGGTCACACCGGCCTCGAATGAGAGCCGTCCGGCAAGGAGGCCGCGACGCGACAGGGATTCCTCCCAGGCGCGCACTCCGGCTTCGACGAGTTCCTCGCTATTGATCGCACCGGGTTTGATGCCCCCCAGCATCAACACCTGCCGATCGCGCACCACGCCCAGGATCTCCTGGTCGAGCTGCTCGCGATTTCCGAAGTGGTACACCAGCGCAAAGGTACTGACGCCGAGCGCATCCGCAAGCGCGCGGAACGAGGCCTGCGCAAGCGGCACGTCCACGAGGAACTCGAGGATCTGATCCAATAATTCTGTTTTTCTTTCCGGATTTCCGGTCCTAGCCATGTTTTCCCCCAAACAACATTCCAAGTCCGCATCGGTGCGTTCTCGGTCGCGGCGGTTTCCGCGGCGCCTCATTGTAAGAACACTTGTTCTGAAAACCGGCTGTGAGTTCAGGAGAACGGACGCCGTGGTGTCGCACACTAGGTGTTATTCTTCCGATTGTTATCTAGGAAGGGGACCGCGTGGGCCGTCCAGCAAATCCCAATCGTCGCCCAGAACTGCTCAGTCAGATTCTGGAGCATGTTGCGACGTCGTCGCTGTCCCGTGTCACCTTTCGGAGCCTCGCTGGCGCACTGGGAGTAAGCACGTATGTCCTGGTGTATCACTTCGGTTCACGCCGGGATCTGATCGACGCCATCCTCGATGAGAGCGTGCGCATGCGCCGCGAAGCGCTCGAGGGCGTGGATGTGGAATCCCTGAGCCGCGAGGAGATGCTGGCCTGGATGCGAGAGGCGTTTATCACCTCCCTCGAGCCGCGCCACCTGCCCGGGATCCGCCTGCAGTTCGAGGCCGGATCGCTCGAGAGCATCGATCCGGACATCGGCACCCGCATCACCGATTCCTATGCGGTGTGGAATGAGCTCTTCGCCGGCTGGCTGCGTCGCCAGGACGTGCCCGAGACCGAGGTCGCCCGCCTCGCCCTGCACATCACCAACTGCCTCTTTGGCACGCAGTTTGGCTACCTGATTAGCGGCGACCGGGCGGCAACCATCGACGTCTTCGACATCGCCCTGGCCACCACCGTCGGACAGATCGACGCCGCCCGCGCGGGCATCCCGGCCGTCACCAAGTAGCCTCGGCGGGCCGAAAAACGGCCCGCCACACCCGGGAAAACGCCGTGAGTTTGTCCCTCATCCGGGGGGCGAATTCGGGATGCTAACCCGATTTTGCGGATGTCGATGCGACACCCCGCTCCGGAGCGTGTTTCCTCTGAGACAACTCCGACTCGATCCCCACCCAACAGCAGAGGGGCACCCGGCCATGTGGCCGGGTGCCCCTCTGCTGTTGTGCGACTAGGCGCGGGCGGCCGCCGCGGTGCAGTCGGCGCACAGCCCGAAGATGTCGACCACGTGGCGGGCCTCGGTAAAGCCGTGCTCGGCGGCAACCCGGGAGGCCCAGGCCTCGACCTCGGTCGCCTCGATCTCGGCGGTGGTGCCGCACTGGCGGCAGATCAGGTGGTGGTGGTGATCCATCGTCGCACAGGAGCGGTAGATGGCCTCGCCCTCGGGGGACTGCAGCGAGTCGGCCTCACCCTCGGTGGAGAGATCGGCCAGGGCACGGTAGACGGTGGCCAGGCCGATGGGGGAGCCGGTGCGGTGCAGCTCGGTGTGCAGCGCCTGCGCGCTGATGAAGCCCTCGGAGCGCTCGAGCGCCTCACGAACGGCCTCACGCTGCCAGGTATTACGCCGAACGGCCATGCTGCACCCCTCCTCTTTCCGCCCGAATGGGCGCTCTCTGGGCGACCGTGTTAGGCCGCCACGGCGACGGTCTCGCCGGATGAGCGAAACGACCGCGTCTTGGTGCGGCGCGCCTCGATCAGACGGCACACCAGGTAGATCGCAAACGAGATCGTGGTGATGTACGGGCTGATGGGAAGCGAACCACCCAGTGCCAGCAGGATACCCCCTACAGCCGAGACAAAGCCAAACAGCATGCTCAAAATGGGTACCAGGATGGGTGATGCGGACACCCGCATGGCCGCCGCGGCCGGGGTTACCAGCAGCGCCAGCACCAGCAGCGCGCCGATAATCTGCACCGAGACCGCGACCATCAGGCCCAGCAGCAGCATGAAGGTCAGCGAGACGGCCCGGGTGGGGACGCCGCGGGCCGAGGCCACGTCGGCATCCAGCGAGTCAAAGCTCAGCGGACGCCACATGATGCCCAGGCCCAGCAGGACCACAATGCTGATCACGATCAGCCAGATCAGCTGCGGATCATCTACCGAGACGATCTGCCCGGTCAGCAGGCCAAACTTATTCGCTGTGCGCCCCTGGTAGAGGGCGAGGAAGAGGATCCCGAGGCCCAGACCAAACGGCATCAGCACGCCGATAATCGAGTTGCGATCCCGAGCCTTGGATCCCAGCACGCCGATGATCACGGCTGCAATCAGCGAACCCACCAGCGATCCGGCGACCACGTTTACGCCGAGCAGTAGCGCGGCGGCGGCCCCGGCAAAGGAGAGCTCACTGATGCCGTGCACGGCAAAGGCCATATCACGCTGCATCACAAAGACACCGATCAGACCGCCGACGATGCCGAGCACCGCACCGGCGATCACCGAGTTCTGCACCAGCTGGAGGAGTTCGCCGTAGTTGGCAAAGCTGAACATCCGCGACCAGAGGTCATCCCCGCCGCCGGCAGCGGCGGTCAGGATCAGGGGAGCGAGCGCGGTGGTCATCAGGATGCCTCGGGAGTTTCGTTGTGGGGGTGGTGATCGTGGGTGTCCGGTAGGCCCATCACCACGATGCGGCCGTGCGAGCGGAACACCTCCACCGGGGTCTGGTACAGGTCGCTCAGCACGTCGCTGCGCAGAACCTCGTCCGGGGTGCCCTCGCGGAAGCGTCCCCCGGCGAGGTAAAGAATGCGGTCCACCATACCCAGGACCGGGTTCACGTCGTGGGTCACAAACACGACCGGCGTGCCGTGGCTGCGCCGGCGGCGGTCGATCAGCTCGGACACCTCACGCTGATGGTTGAGGTCAAGGCTCAGCAGCGGCTCATCACACAGCAGCAGGTCGGGATCGCCGGCCAGGGCCTGGCCGACCCGCAGTCGCTGCTGCTCACCACCGGACAGGGTGCCCACCGGGGCGTTCGCGAAGTGGGTCGCACCCACGGATTCCAGCAGCTCATCCACGCGCTCACGCTCACCGCGGCGGGGGAGGGGCAGTCCAAAACGGTGCCCGTTCACGCCCAGGGCCACCAGGTCGCGCGCCCGCATTGGGGTCCCGGCGGGAATCATCTTCTGCTGCGGGATGTAGCCGATGCGACGATCGCCGCGGCGCACGGGCTCACCGCCGAAGTTGATCTCGCCTGCGGTCAGCTCCTGCTGACCGAGGATCGTGCGCAGCAGGCTGGACTTACCGGATCCGTTGGGACCCAGAACCGCAAGAAACTCCCCCCGGCACACGTCCAGGGAGAGGTCGTCCCACAGGGTGCGCCCGCCGAAGCCGAGGCGCGCACCCCGCAGACTGAGCACCGGGGCACCCGGGTGGCCGTGTTCATGCTCCGCCGCGAGTGCGCCCGGTGCGGCCGTCACTTACCGACGACCTTTGCGAGGTTGTTGATGTTGTCCTGCATCCAGCTCACGTAATCCTTCTTGTCCGGCAGGGTCTCGGTGAAGTCGACGACCTTGACGCCCGCTGCCTCGGCGGCCTTACGGACCTGCTCGGTCTCGGGGCCACTGGTCTGATCATTGTAGGCGAGGAGGAGGACATCGCCCGCACCGACGGCCTTGAGGGTGGCCTGCATGACCGCAGGGGAGACGTCGGTCCCCTCCTCGACGGCCTCGCTGTACTCGGACGGGGTCACGTTGTTCAGGCCCACGGAATCCAGCAGGTACATCGGTACCGGCTCGGTGATCGCCGCGTTCTTGCCCTCGAGCTCGGGCTTCAGGGCCTCGGCGCTCTTGGTCAGCTCATCGAGCTGGCCCACGAACTTCTCGTAGTTCTTGTGGAAGGCTTCGGCCTCGGCCGGACGGGCGTCACCCAGCACGTGGGCGAGGTCGTGCGCGACGTTCTTCACACCCTCGAAGCTGTACCAGACGTGCTCGTTGAAGCCCTCGACGTGGTTGTGTACGTCGTGATCCTTGCCGGCTTCCTTGGAGGAGTCGTCCACCTTGGCGGTATCCGCATCGTGGTCGTGGTTGTGTGCCTCGTGGCCGGGCAGCAGACCCGAGGCCTCTGCGGCGTCGACCACCTTGGGGGCGGTGCCCTTATTGGCGTCGAGGATGGTGTTCATGAAGTCGTCGTATCCGCCACCGTTTTTGATGACCACGTCGGCCTTGGAGACCGCCAGGGTGTCCTGTGCGGTGGCCTCGTAGCTGTGCGGATCCTGCGCGACCGAGCTGATCAGGCTGGTAACGGTGCCGTGGTCACCGACAATCTCCGAGGCGATCGAACCGTAGACACTCGTGCTGGCCACGATCGAGAGCGGGGCGGTGGAATCACTGCTGGAGTCTGCGCTTCCCGGGGAGGTGGAGCAGCCGCTCAACACCAGGGCGAGGGCGGGCAGCGCGATCAGGGGCGCGAGGAGTCGTTTCTTCATATGAGAAACATTATCAGTAATGATAACCATTCTCAACACGGGCGAATTCGGTCAGGCCCCTCTCGGTTAACGCGTGCGCCCGCCCCCGGAATTCCGGAGGCGGGCGCACGCGTGAGGAAACTAGGACTTCAGCGAGTCCACGTACTCCTTGTTGTCGGCCATCCACTTGCGGACCAGATCCTGCGGCTTGCCGTCGCCGCTGTTAAACAGCGCGTTCTCCAGCGAGGCCAGGGTCTCATCGTCCATGGTGAAGTTCTTGATCCGCTTGGCAACCTCCGGGAACTTCTTCTCGAAGCTCGTGCTGCCCACCGAGTGCACACTCTCGGCGGTGCCGAGGGAGTTCTTCGGGTCCTCCAGGTCGCGGATCGGGAAGGCGTCGTAGGCCCAGTGCGGCTGCCACAGGGTCACCGCAATGTCCTCACCCTTGGCGGTGGCGGCCTTGAGCTCACCCAGCATCGCCGGGGTCGAGGAGGTCACCAGCTTGAGCTTGTCGCCGATCTTATAGTCGGGGAACACGTTGTTCTGCACCTGCTTGGTCAGACCGGCACCGGCCTCGATTCCGACGATCCGGTTACCAAACTTATCGGCGTTCTCGACCAGCTCATCGATGGTCTTGATCGGGGCATCCTCGTTCACCGCGATGGTGAGCTTGGCGTTGTCGTACCAGGAACCGAGGTCCACCAGCTTGTCGCCGAAGCGCTCAAACTGGTCCTTGTGGGTGGTCGGCAGCCAGCTGTCCAGCAGCAGGTCGTAGTCACCCTCGGAGATTCCGGTGTACACCGGGACCACGTCGGCATAGGTCAGCTTGACGTCGTAGCCCTCATCATCCAGCACGGCCTTCCACAGCTCGCTCGCGGCGATGCCCTCATCCCAGCCGTTGAAGACCGCGATGTTCAGCGCCTTCTCGTCGCCGTTTTTCAGGGTTTCGCCGGCACCGGCGGCGGAGCAACCGGTCAGGGCCAGGGCGCCGGCGGCGATGATGCCTCCGACGGTGAGCAGGCGGCGGGTCTTGGTGTTTCGAATCTTGGTCATAATAAATTCCCTTCGGTGGCGACAACGCGGTCACCACTGATCAATCGAAAATGTGTGTATTGCCTGGTTATGCGGCGACGGGTGCCGGTGTTTCCTGAGCGGCGGCGGCACGCTTGCGCGGGAAGCGGCGCTGACGGGGCTTGGCCAGGGCGGCGGTCATCCGGTCGAGGTAGACGGCGAGGATGACCACACCGATACCCGCCTCGACGCCCAGTCCGGTGTTGAGCTGGGTCAGACCCGCAACCACGTCGGTCCCCAGGCCCTCGGCGCCCACCATGCCGGCGATGACGACCATCGAGAGCGAGAGCATGATGACCTGGTTCACACCGGCCATGATCGTGGGCATCGCCAGCGGCAGCTGAATCTGACGCAGGATGCGGCCGGGGGAGGCACCGAAGGCCTGTCCGGCCTCGACCACCTCGCGGTCCACGCCGCGGATACCCAGCTCGGTGAAGCGCACGCCGGGGGCCAGCGCAAAGATGATCGTGGCGACGATACCCGGCACCACACCCACCCGGAACAGCACCAGCGCGGGGATCAGGTAGACAAACGCGGGCATGGTCTGCAGGAAGTCCAGGATTGGCCGCACGATGGCCGAGGCGGTATCCGATCGCGCGGTCAGAATACCCAGCGGCACCGCGATAATCAGTGCGATCACACTGGCCACGATGACCAGCGCGAGCGTGTGCATCGCGTTCTCCCACTGCGAGACACCCACCACGAGCAGTAGTCCGGCGAGCATGCCCAGCGCAAACTTCCAGCCACGTACCCAGAGTCCCGCGAGAACCAGCACCAGGATGATGATCCAGAACGGAGGCCCGGCGAACACGGTGTCCACCGCGTCGTACATGCCCTTAAAAATGGCGCGGATAACGTCGAAGAAGCCCGAGAGGTTTGTGGTCACAAACTTCTCAATCGCCTCGACCCACTCGCCCAGCGGCACCCGGCCGGTCTCGAGGAAGCGGTCCCAGCCGCCTGCCATCGGCGCGATCATGCGTGACCTCCCGTGCTCGTGGTTGCCGATTCGGGCGCGTCACCGGCCGCACGCAGCGTGGCGGTGATCACGTCCACCGGCACGGTGGCCGGGGCGATGATGGCGTTTTCGGCGGTGATGACGGGCTGCACGTTGGCCAGCGCCGCCAGCAGGGTCACCCGCGGAACGGTGCCCACCAGGCGGTTCTGATCATCGACAACGGCGACCGGCAGCGGGCTCTCGGCGGCGGGCTCAAACAGGTCCACCAGCAGGGATTCGCGGGTCACGGTGGCCGCGGCCTCGCGGAGCGCGGGGGAGAGGTCTCGTGCACCGGAGCGCACAAGATCAAGCACCTCACGGTCGCGCACCACCCCGAGCAGGGTCCGGCCGGGGCCGAGCACAAACACGGTGGAGGTCTGGCGATCCCGCATCACCCGGAGGGCGGCGCGGGGACCGGCGGAGAGCTGGACCACCGCATGCGGGGCCTCCATCACGCCCTCGGCGGTCAGCACCCGGGCGCGGTCCACGTCGTGCACAAACTGCGCGACGTAGTCGTTGGCGGGATCGGTGAGGATCTCATCCGGGGTGCCCACCTGAACGATGCGGCCATCGCGCATCACGGCGATCCGGTCGCCGAGGAACATGGCCTCGTTGAGGTCGTGGGTGATGAAGATGATGGTTTTGCCGAGGTCGCGCTGGAGGTCGACCAGCTGCTCCTGCATCTCGCGGCGGATCAGCGGATCCAGGGCCGAGAAGGCCTCATCCATCAGCAGCACGTCGGTGTCCGAGGCCAGCGCGCGGGCCAGGCCCACCCGCTGCTGCATACCGCCGGAAAGCTGGCCGGGCATCTTCTGCTCCCAGCCCTCCAGGCCCACCCGGGCCAGGATATCCATGGCACGGGCCCGACGCTCGGCGGCGGGTACCCCCTGGATTTCCAGCGCGTAGGCGGCGTTATCCAGCACCGTGCGGTGCGGCAGCAGCGCGAAGTGCTGGAACACCATCGAAATGGATTCGCGGCGAATCTCGCGCAGCTTGCTCGCCGGGATTCCAGCGATTTCCTTGCCCATGACCCGTACGGAACCCGCGGTGGGCTCCCACAGACCGTTCAGCATGCGGATCAGGGTCGATTTTCCCGAACCACTCAGGCCCATGACCACAAAGATCTCGCCGGGCTTCACATCGAAGGACGCGTCGATGACCGCCGCGGTACCGAGTCCCGCGATCTCCTCGCGGGATGCGCCGGCACGCAGTTTATTCAGGGCTTCTCGCGGCTTTTTTCCGAAAATTTTGTAGAGGCCCGAAGCCTCTACCGCAAAGTTATGTGACACAGATTTTTTCCGGTCATCCGGGCGACGTTTCCGCCAGCGGCCGGGTGACACTCGCTCTTACGTCCGGGTCTTCCGCGCCCGGCATACCCCCGTACTCAAGCCTTCCCGAACATCGGTGGTAATCGGGTGGCGAAGGGTGGCATGCCCGGGGCGATCATGGGATCGCCGCCGGCGTGACTGACCATACGCCCGGGTGTCATTTCCACTGAAAATGACGTCCGGCCGCGGGCTCGTTGCGGACCTTTGTCCATCAACCACGCTAACAAGGTTCGGGGGCGAGTTGCCAATCGAGAACCTTGAGACCGCACCCAGAGCGCAAAAATACCGCGACTCAAGTCGCGGTAAAAGGCTGGTCAAGCTCTAATTATCGAGGCGTTACCGGAACGTTACATCACGTACATGCAAACCCGGACAAACGCACTCACCCCCGGGCATGTTGTCTCTGAGACAACCCGGGGGTGAGCGGGGCAAAAAACGCTAGTCGAGCAGCAGTGCGGGCTCCTCGATAATGGAGGCCACATCGGCGATGAAGCGGGAGACCACATCGCCGTCCACGACGCGGTGATCGAAGGATCCACCGATCGTCGTGACGAAGCGCGGACGCACCTCACCATCCACGACCCAGGGCTTCTGCTTGATCGTGCCGAGCGCCACGATTCCGACCTCGCCGGGGTTCAGAATCGGGGTGCCGGTGTCCATCCCAAACACACCGATGTTGGTGATCGTGATCGTGCCATCCTGCATGTCCGCCGGGGTGGTCTTGCCGTCCCGGGCGGTCAGGGTGAGCTGCTCAAGCGACTTGGCCAGCTCGAGCAGTGACATGCCCTGAGCCTCCTTGACGTTGGGGACGATCAGGCCGCGCGGGGTGGCCGCGGCGATGCCGAGGTTCACGTAGTGACGCACGATGATCTCGTTCTCGGTCCAGGTCGCGTTGACCGTGGGGTTACGACGCACGGCCCAGATGATCGCGCGGGCCATGATCAGCAGCGGGGACACCTTGACGCCGGCGAAGTCGGGGGAGGCCTTGAGGCGCTTCACAAACTCCATCGTGCGGGTCGCATCCACGTCCACAAACACGCTCACGTGCGGCGCGGTGAACGCACTCTGCACCATCGCCTGCGCGATGGCCTTCCGCATGCCCTTGACCGGAATCCGCTCCTCGCGCTCGGGTGCCCAGGCGGGGGTCTCGATGTTGCGGAACACGCTGGCCTGACCGGCCGAACGCACCACGTCATCGCGGGTGATCTCGCCCACCAGGCCGGTGCCCTGGACCGCGGACAGGTCCACGCCCAGGTCCTTGGCCAGCTTACGGATCGGCGGCTTGGCGATGATCGGGCTGGCCGAGGCCGCGGGCACGCTCGGCGGCGGTACCGGGGCGGCGGCGGGGGTCGGGCGGCCGCGGCGACGCGAGGTCACCAATCCGGCCGATCCGTACCCCACCAGCACCGACCCCGAGCCCTCGGGCTCGGCGGCAATCGTGGACTGGGTGTCGGCGGCGGCCTCGGCCACGGCGGCATCCGGAGCCGGGGTGGCTACCGGTGCGGCGGCGGAACCGTCGTTCACGGTGACGATCGGGGTGCCCACATCCACCGTGGTGCCCTCGGCCACCAGGATCTCGCTGACGGTGCCCGCAAACGGGGACGGCAGCTCAACCAGGGACTTGGCCGTCTCGATCTCCACCAGGGTGTCGTTGATCTCAACCCGGTCGCCCGGGGCCACCTTCCAGGAGACGATCTCGGCCTCGGTGAGGCCCTCGCCTACGTCCGGCAGGGGAAAACTCTGCTCGCTCATCTCGTCTCCTTCTAGTACGCCAGGGCCCGGTCCACCGCGTCGAGTACGCGGTCGGCATCGGGCAGGTACAGTCCTTCAAGTTTCGCAGCCGGGAACGGGGTGTCAAACCCCGACACCCGCAGCACGGGTGCTTCCAGCGAGTAGAACGCCTTCTCGGCCAGGGTCGCGGCGATCTCCGAACCCACCGAGGCGTTCTCCGGGGCCTCCTGAGCCACGATCACGCGACCGGTCTTACGGGCGCTGTCCAGCAGCGGGCCGTAGTCGATCGGGGAGATTGAACGCAGATCGACCACCTCGGCGCTGATGCCCTCACCCGCGGCCACCTCGGCGGCCTGCAGCAGCGTGGACACCATGGCGCCGTGGCCGATCAGGGTCACGTCGGTGCCCTCGCGGGCCACACGGCTCTGGTGCAGGCCCAGCTGCGACTCGGAGAGGTTGACCTCACCCTTGGGCCAGTACCGGCTCTTGGGCTCAAAGAACAGCACCGGGTCATTGCTCTGGATCGCTTCCTGGATCATCCAGTAGGCATCGTTCGGGGTCGAGGGGCTCACCACGCGCAGACCCGCGGTGTGCGCGAAGTAGGCCTCGGGGCTCTCCTGGTGGTGCTCGACGGCACCGATGTGCCCGCCGTAGGGCACCCGAATCACCACGGGCATCGACACGGTGCCACCGTGACGGTTGGTCTGCTTGGCCAGCTGCGACACGATCTGGTCGAAGGCCGGGTAGATGAACCCGTCAAACTGGATCTCGCACACCGGACGGTACCCGCGCATGGCCAGGCCGATCGCGGTGCCCACGATGCCGGACTCGGCCAGCGGGGTGTCCTGCACCCGGCGCGGTCCAAACTCGGCCTGCAGACCCTCGGTGATCCGGAAGACACCACCCAGCGGGCCAATGTCCTCACCCATCAGCAGGACCTTCTCATCCGCGGCGAGTGCTGCACGCAGCCCGGCGTTGAGCGCCTTGGCCATCGGCATGTTCACGATTTCGCTCATCGGTTCTCCTCCGTCATCGATGCCTCATACCGGGTCAGCCAGTCCGACTGCTCCCGCATGCGGGGGTGCTCCTCGGAGTACACGTGTTCAAACATGGTGGGGAAGTCGGGGGCTTCCAGGGCCAGGGTGCGGGCACGCACGTCGGCGCACAGGTCCTTGGCGTCCTCGGCGGCGCTGGTGAACAGCGACTCGGCGGCCCCACGCGACCGCAGGTACGCCTCGAAGCGGACGATGGGGTCACGCTGACCCCACTCGGCGCGCTCCTCATTGGTGCGGTACTTGGTGGGATCATCGCTCGTGGTGTGCGCACCCATCCGGTAGGTCATCGCCTCGATGAAGCGCGGGCCCTGGCCCACGCGAGCCTCATCCAGGAACTGCGAGGTGACCGCGTAACTGGCCAGCACGTCGTTGCCATCGATCTGCACGCTGGGCAGACCGAAGCCCGCGCCGCGCAGGTACAGCGGGGTGCGCGACTGCACCGACACCGGAACCGAGATGGCCCACTGGTTGTTCTGCAGGAAGAAGACCTGCGGGGTCTGGTGGCTCGCGGCGAAGACCAGGGCCTCGCTCACGTCGCCCTCGGAGGTCGAGCCGTCGCCGAAGTAGACCATCGTGGCCTCGTCGGTCTCGACGTTGCCGGTGCCGCTGGCACCGTCGAAGAGCTGCCCCATCGCATAGCCGGTGGCGTGCAGGGTCTGCGAGCCGAGGACCAGGGTGTAGAGGTGGAAGTTACCGTTCTTGGGATCGGTAGGGTCCCATCCGCCCAGCGTGACGCCACGCATCAGGCTGAGGATGCCCACCGGGTCAACCCCGCGGATCATGCCCACCACGTGCTCGCGGTAGGAGGGGAAGATGTGGTCCTGCGGACGGGCGGCATGGGCCGAACCCACCTGCGCACCCTCCTGGCCCTCACTCGGCGGGAACAGGGCCATCTCACCCTGACGCTGCAGGTTGGTAGCCTCGCGGTCAAAGGCACGCACCGAGACCATGTCGCGGTAGAAGCGCTCGTGGTGGGCGTCGGTCAGGCTGTCCAGGCGCGCCAGGAAGGGTTCGGCGGCCGGGGTCGGCGCGAAGGTGCCGTCGGCACTCAGGAACCGTACCGGCTCCGGGGCTTGTTCGGTGTGAAGAGTCATGATGTTCTCCGGTTAGGCTGCTCGGGCCGGGTGGCCGGCGGGCAGCTCGGATAGGATCTCCGCCGCCGTGGCGAGGAGGGGGGCGAGGGATTCTTCCTCGCCGATGCTCAGGCGGATGCCGTCTCCGGCAAACGGTCGGGTGACCAGGCCCGCATCGAGCAGGCGCTCGGCACCGGCCAGCGTGTGCTCACCCAGCGCGAGCCAGATGAAGTTGGATTCGCTGTGGGGGATGTTCCATCCCTGAGCGCGCAGCGCATCAACCAGGCGGGTGCGTCGCTCGGTGATGGTCGAAACGCGCTCGAGCAGCTCGGCCTCGGCTTCGAGCGACGCGAGTGCTGCCGCCTCAGCCACGCCGGTGACCGACAGCAGCACCTCGGTCAAGCGGGCTGCCTGCAGGATCTCGGCGGGGCCGGTCGCCCAGCCCACGCGCAGGGCGGCCAGGCCGTAGGCCTTGGAGAAGGTGCGCAGGATCACCAGGTTCGGGTAACGGCCGATCAGGGTGCGCCCGTCCACGGTGTCGGGGTCGGTGACAAACTCCGCGTAGGCCTCATCCAGCAGGACAAGCAGGTCGCTGGGGACCTTCTCCATAAACGCGGCAAAATCTTCGGCGGTCACGATCACGCCGGTGGGGTTGTTCGGGGTGCACACCACCACAACCCGGGTTGCCGGGGTGATCGCCTGGGCCATTGCGTCCAGGTCGTGTCCGCCGTCGGCGCGGTTGGGGACCATGACGGCGGTCGCGCCGGTCACCGTGGTCATCGTCACATACGCCTCAAACGAGCGCCAGGAAAACAGGATTTCGTCGCCGGGACCTGCGGCCGCCAGGAAGAGCTGCTGGAGCAGGGCGATCGCCCCGGTGCCGATCAGGACCTCGTCGGCGGTGGTACCCAGTCGCTCCGCCAGGGCCGAACGCAGCGCCGGAGCACTCGCGTTGGGATAGCGGTTGAGCGTCAGCGCAGACGTCGCCGCCGCCAGTACCGAGGGCAGCGGCGGGAACGGGTTCTCGTTGCTCGAGAGCTTGAAGGCATCAGCGGCCGCGGGGCGGCCCTGCTGATATCCCGGTGAGGCCAGGATCTCGGGCCTCAGCTTCACAGATGTTCGTTGTACGTTATCCACCACCAAAGTCTATTCATCCGCCGATACCGGCGCTGGAATGTAGTGCGACTCGCCGCAAGAACTGCGATAGTGGAGCATATGGGAAATTTTCTCCTGCGATTAATCACCAACGCGATTGCGATTTGGCTCACCACCCTGCTGCTGAGCGGCGTCACCGTGCGCCCGTTTTCGGATGACCAGTGGTGGCAGATTGGGCTCAGCTACCTCATCGTCGCCTTCATCTTTGCGGTGGTCAACGGCATCCTGGGCACCATCGTGAAGATCGTGGCGATTCCGCTCTACGTGATTACCCTGGGCCTGATCTCCTTCGTGATCAACGGGGTGCTGCTGCTGATCGTCGCATCCGTCACCGAATGGTTCGGATTCGGCCTGCGGGTCGAGAATCTGGGCTGGGCCATCCTCGGTGCCATCGTGATCTCGATCATCAACGCGATCATCGGTGCCATCCTGCGCCCCCAGCAAAGACGACGCTAGGCCGTGCCCGTGCCCGCGCAGCCCTTTGCGATTAACTTCGTCTGCTCCGGCAATATCTGCCGGTCCCCGATGGCCGAGGTGATCCTGCGTGGACTTGCAGAAGAGGCGGGACTCGCGTCCTCGCTGCGGATCATCTCTACCGGCACCGGCGACTGGCACGTGGGGGAGCAGGCCGACCATCGCACGATCGCCTCCCTCGCCCGGCACGGTTACGACGGCAGCGCCCACCGTGCCCAGAAGTTTCAGCCCGAACACTACGACGAGTTCGACCTCCTGGTGGCTTTGGATCGCAGCCACGAACGCGTGTTGCGCGCCGGTGCCCCTACCCCCGAGGACGCCGATAAGGTGGCGCTCCTGCTGAGTTTTGACCCCGCGCAGGCCCATCTGCGCGATGTTCCCGACCCCTATTATGCGGACGATGCGGTGTTTGACGCGGTTTTTGTCATGATTAGGAAGGCGTGCGAACAACTTTTTCGCCAAATACAACCCGCGATCCGAGCAGGAGCCTCTCGATGACCTCACTTCCCATCCAGCCCCTCAGCCCCCTCGATGGCCGCTATCAGGCCGCCGTCAGCGGCCTGGGCGAGTACCTCAGCGAGGCCGGCCTGAACCGCGCCCGCGTTCAGGTTGAGGTGGAATGGCTGATCGCGCTGACCGGTCGCGGTGCCTTCGGGACCTCGCCGCTGAGCGATGAGCAGATCGATGCGCTGCGCGCCCTGTACACCGAATTCTCGCAGGCCGACATCGAGTGGCTGGCCGAGAAGGAGGCCGTGACCCGGCACGATGTGAAGGCCGTGGAGTACCTGGTGCGTCACCGCCTGAGCGAGCTGGGCCTCGACAGCATTGCCGAGCTGACGCACTTCGCCTGCACCAGCGAGGACATCAACAACCTCTCCTACGCGCTGACCGTCTCCGCCGCCGTGCAGGAGGTCTGGCTGCCCGGCCTGCGTCGCGTGATCGACATCCTGCGTGAGCTGGCCCACGAACACCGCGATGCGGCGATGCTCTCGCACACCCACGGCCAGCCGGCAACCCCGAGCACCATGGGCCGCGAGCTCGCGGTGACCGCCTGGCGTCTGGAGCGGATCGTCACCCAGATCCAGCAGACCGAGTACCTGGGCAAGTTCTCCGGCGCCACCGGCACCTTCTCCGCCCACGTGGTGGCCGAGCCCGAGGCCAACTGGCCCGCGCTGTCGAAGGAGTTCGTTGAGGGTCTGGGGCTCACCTGGAACCCGCTGACCACCCAGATCGAGTCCCACGACTGGCAGGCCGAGCTGTACGGCAAGGTATCCCACGCCAACCGCGTGCTGCACAACCTGGCAACCGACATCTGGACCTACATCTCGATGGGTTACTTCACCCAGATCCCGCAGGCGGGTGCCACCGGCTCCTCGACCATGCCGCATAAGATCAACCCGATCCGCTTCGAGAACGCCGAGGCCAACCTCGAGCTCTCCAGCGCGATCCTCGACTCGCTCGCCGCGACCCTGGTGACCTCGCGCATGCAGCGCGACCTGACCGACTCGAGCGCCCAGCGCAACATCGGCGTGGGCTTCGGCCACTCGCTGCTGGCCCTGGACAACCTGGCCCGCGGCCTGCGCGAGATCTCGCTGAACCGTGCGGCCCTGCTGGCCGACCTCGACGCCAACTGGGAGATCCTGGGCGAGGCCATCCAGACCGTGATCCGCGCCGAGGTGGCCGCCGGACGCTCCTCGATCGAGGACCCGTACGCGCTGCTCAAGGAGCTCACCCGCGGCAAGCGCATCGGTCAGGCCGACCTGATCGCGTTTGTGGAGAAGCTGGAAATCGGCGACGAAGCCAAGGCCCGCCTGCTCGCGCTGACCCCCGCGACCTACGTGGGACTGTCGGCCGAGCTGGTGGACTTCCTGCCGTAATCGATTAGACAGAGATACGGACTCGTAAAGCGGCGAGTCCCATTGGTCGTTGCAACGCCCCACCCTCTGGGATGTTGCAACGACCATTTCTCGTTCAGCCAATGCGCCTTGGAAAGTGGGTGAAAACCCGTCACCGTGTTCAACAAGCTAAGTCCCGTTACCGTTTTCATAAACGATATGTGCCGGACCAAACATACGTCGCCGATGGGCACACAAATCAAGCGCCTACGGCAAATCTCTCGACCTAACCGCAACGATTTGCGCCAGAGTTACGAGATCGTGGAACAACGACCCGTCCACAATTATCAAAGAGGAGCTAGGTTCTGAGGTTCTTGCTGGCCGGAAATAAGTGGGTCGACTTGTTTCACTACGGTTAATAAAAGTCATGTCCCGCTTGGACACTATCGTAAGAATTTACTATCTTCTCGTGCCTGAGCAGATCACTGTGCTAACGCCGCCTCTTTCGCGCACTTTAACAAGGACAGCGGCAACCCACCCACTATTTTGCTCACCTAGCCCCTGGGAAGAGCCCTCTTCAACATCTGTTTGTCAATTGTCGCAGCTCTCAATTAGAACTCAAATCCAAACTGAGTCAAGCGCGTGGCATCCAGAAAGTCGCCGCATACAAATGAAAGACCGACTGCCCCAACAAAAGGACTTGATAGGCAGTCAAGCCGACCGAAACCGCTTGAACGATAATTCCTGCGAGGCTGGGCTCCATGATGTTCTCATTGTTGGCGATAAGAGGCAGAGCGAGCTGAACAACAGCCAAGCCGGTAGATGCGATGCCAACCAGTACAGTCCAAAAAAGCTGGGTTGTTAGTCGATAAACCTGCCACCGCTCATCTTTGGCGTTGAACTCTGCGTCGTTTTTCAAGTTGATTGCCCACGGCCAGAAGAACATCACCAAAGTGACGCTCAGCGCGGTAAACACCGCGTTAGCCGCCAGAACCGATGCGCCAGTGTCTGTAGAGGTGCCCCAAAAACCGTGAGCGACACCTACGAGAATACCGATGGCTAGCCAAGCGAACTGAACACGAGCCAACCCGGGGCGCGCAATAGTAGCGGGTGCTTTCGAATAGAACTGTTCCCGAACTATTTGGAAAATAGAAACACCGTTCAATGATCATCTCCGTTCTAAGCTAAAGAACTCTCGTAAGAATATCTGCAGCCACTGTCTGTCCAATAGGGAGGCTGGTTTGGACATCGATTAAGAACTCACTACATGTCTTAGCAAACTCTTTATCTTCGGGCCGGTATGCGCGCGTTTGTCCGGCGCTCGTGCTTCCGACGTCGTAGACGAGAGTGGGACCCTTGTCCTCCGTGGCGAGGCCAAAGGAGCGCTGACGCCCGGCAGGATTGATGAACGCAACTTGGGCCTTCCATCCATCACCGATGGCGGACTGCGGCGTGACTCCGGAGCCGCTGATTAGAGGGGAGGCAGAGAGAAATCCATAAACTGTATCTCTATCTGGTCCGGACGAAGTGACGATTCTGTTAAGCACGAGCCCACGTGGCTTGACCGTGACCCGGACGTCCGCATGATATCCGTTTACATCCATCGCTTGTGTCGATCCACCCGCGCGCGGCGCGTCAAAACGAAGCTCCTGAACCTGCACCATGTTTGCCCATGCCTTAACAGCTTCCCAGTCAGCAACCGGTTCAATCTTGGTTGTCAGGTCAGGAAGCTTGTCCCGCAGGACTTTCAAGAAGATTGATTCCATTTGAGAATAGCCGGTGCTCATTCCGGCGCGCTCACTGAGCCAGTAGGCTTCATGGGCCCCGCTAGGATATACGAAAATGCCGCGAATGAGCGATTCGTTGTGTTCATCAGCAGCATAGCTAACGCGCGTGCCTTTACGCTGATGAAGCGTGCCGACTAGTCCCGCTCTTCCTACTCCAAATTCGACAAAGGTGAACTCGTCATGCTCAGCCATACGAATAACTCGAATTGATTTCGAGTCATCCTCTGAATCGAGTATCAATTCTGCCTGCTTCATTGAAGCTAGCTGCGCATCGATAATGGAACGGAGTGAGAGTCCTTTCCCATCTAGATCGCTGATGAGTTTCCGCTCGCCACCGCGCGCGTTCCGAGGATTCAATGCAAATGAATACGGAGTCATGGAATACTTCGCCAAAGTTAGTAGCCCTTCAAAGTAGGTTTCGCTGTTTTCAGATTCTAATAACGAGAAAAACCCATACACGCTAAAAGAAGTCGTCGGTGCCACCGCTAAATGAAATGGTCTGGGTGTTCCGATTGGTAACGGGTGCGGGAGGTTTCAGACACAGCTAGGAGCGTATCGGTGTGGCATTGTCTGCCGATCCTTGTTCTGCAGCATTCAGTGTGGCATAGCGTACGCCTTGTGCCATCAAAGCCAACACAGCGAGTCATTGGAAGACCCCGATCCCGACTGGCTCAAGCTTTCAGGTCCACTCCGGCTTTATGTGCAATTCAGTGAAGACATCAGGCTGTGCGCGGTCTGGCGAAATCTGCGTGAAGCAATCTGAGTCCATGACCTCATAGTGACCACAGTTCACGCTAGATCTAGCTCCAACCACGAAATCCATAGGGATCCGTTCACCGGGTCGAGCCCGGTAGAGTCAAGTAATGAGTAACTTGTTCGGGTCAGAAGGTTGGGAAGAAGCAAGAGCAACAGTCACTTCTCTCGGAGGACTAATCGCACTCGTTTTCGCAGCAAGAACTTACGTGCTCAATAGTCGAAGTAAGCGCGAAGAACATCCACGACTCGTGTATTCTCGATGTTCTTCCATCTCAACGCTCGCGCCAGGAGAGCAATACAGATTTCCGGATGTTGACCCCTTCTATGCTGTGGTCTCAGCGAACTTCCGGCTTGCAAATGCCTGCGTGAATGAGCCCGCAGTAAACGTTGTCGTTGAAGTCTTCAATCGAAGCGACCAAGTTATTGGGCCAGCGTGGGTGCGTCTCTGTTACTCCGAAACGGACTGGCCGGCTTCACCAGGTATGACAATCCCTGTGTTGGCACCGGGTTCATCTGTTATCGTCCACCTACTCGGCCAAAACGAGGCTCCAATCGGGAATTATGTGCTGGTACCAGGGGTGACTTTTCGTGACTCAGCTGGACATTGGTGGGAGAGAAAGGGAACAAATCCAATCCGATTGTTGCGTGTTGCGCCTCGGCTCGCTGCCATACACGAGAATCAGTTTTCGTCACCAGGGTTCCGCAGCATCGAGCTCGGCAACGGTCTCGCAGAGGACTTCCTTCCGGCCTGGAAACGGTGGCTATTTGACGCATGTCTTTCAAAAGTGCCGGGAATAGGCCCGCAACTTTGCAATGGCAAGTGGCGAAACCACGCAGAAAAACAAGCCCGAGCACGTCTGGAGCGCAAGTATCGCTAAGAAACAATAAGCTGCGTGAACCAATGTAACGTCTAGCTCGGGCTTGAAGTAATTCCAGATTATCTCGGCACTAATCACACAAGCACTCGTCAGGTGGAGTGCGAGCACAGAGGACGATAAGAAGCCTAAACATCAGGCATGTCCTATCATCTGGCATATTCAACGTATGTAATGTTTATCGTATGCAGTGGCGCTCCAGAAGATTCGACAAGACTGAGCTCGATGCTCTACACCCAGGCGTACCAACGTGGATGCGCCGACCTCTGATCCGGTGGGCTACCGCCGTTATGGAATTGCGGAGGACGAAGAACGGTTCGATCAGTCGCGGAGAATTTGCGGATCCAGAGTTGGTCCAGAAGTTTGAGACCCTGACAAGACGATCAATCTCCCTACTGTCAGCCTTCAGAAGTTCAGGCGTACACGGTCTCTACGAGGAGATGGGTGATGAAGAGTTCCTTGACTTCATCGATTTTCTCTTATTCCACATGGCACAGTTTGGCCGACAAGGCACCGGCGTGATTAAAAGACTAGAAGACTTACTCCATGACGCAGGTTCAGAGTGGACAGTCGGGCACCGCAATAATCACATTTCTCTGGAAAAGCGTGTTGCCGAGGGCGTATCGATAGGAATTAGTGAGGTAATCGCCCATTCTGGCAATGCCGGTGAGCTGTTGGCCGAAGCCTGGAACGCAGCGTTCGGCCGTTCACCTGATGCCGAAGAAGCATACGAGAAAGCGATCAAAGCCGTGGAGGCGGCAGGCGCGAGTATCGTAACCCCAAACAATAAGAGGGCTACGCTCGGAACGATGGTTCGAGACATGAAAGCGCAGAAAGATTGGGGTCTTGATCTCAGTGCTCCGCACGCGGATGTGCCAGTAAAGATGGCGGAGGCCCTATGGATCGGCCAGGAAAGCCGTCACGGAGGTAACGGTTACAGGAAACCGACGCAAGCAGAAGCGGAAGCCGCCGTAATGCTCGCCATACCCCTCGTACAATGGTTCTCTTCGAGCGCAATTTCCCGTCGAGCTTAAGTACCTCGACTGCAATTGTGGGCAGGCTCGTGGCATTGGATGCTCCGCCAACTCCATTCTGAGAATACGCACTTCGTAACTGGTATACCGAAAACGTAGATGCAAAGTTTCAGGTGGAATTTAACGGACTAATGGATTTTCGGGGCGCGATTGTGTTGTGAGTCGATTGTTCGGGGCGTGAGGGGCTCCACCCGGGGCCGGAGCACGTTTTACTCCACCGCCCTGACATGCTATACATCGGCTACGCGGGCAGCGGGTCCCGATCAGGCTCGGCGGCGGGCACAACCTCCGCCGGGCGGCGCAGCAGCTCCAGCAGGATGATCACCACCAGGCCACCCACGAGGGTCCAGATCACCAGGCCCACGGTAAGCGGACGCCCCCAGATCAGGATCGCCGCGGCCCCCAGGGCCAACACGATTCGAATTTTCGGCGCGAGCAGGCTCAGGCGACGGCCAAACCGGCCGGTGCCGATGCCGTGCTGATCCCCGAATGATCGGGCCCGGGCAAACAGCGCGGTGCTGGCACCGCGCAGGGTCCGGGGCGTGCGCCAGGGACCGGTCCACCAGGCGATGACCCCCACCAGCAGGGCGATGATCGCGACGGTGATCGACAGATCCCGGGTAAAACCGGTCCCGGTTTCCAGGATCAGCTGAGCCACCGGCACCGACCCCATGCTGGCACCGAGGCTCGGAGCCAGCACGCTCACGCCGATGTTCAGGGCCAGCACCACCAGCAGCAGCACCCCGGCCAGGAGTCCCGCACCCCACAGCACCGCGGTACGGCGTCTGGGTGCCAGCAGGACGCCCCCGAGAAGCGCGAGCAGCCCCAGGGGAGCCAGCCACGCGCCCGCGGCCTGGAGGAGGGCGTAGCCGGGACGCAGGCGGGCCAGCTCGTCGGCCTGCACCAGAACCAGCGTGCGATCCACCGTGGGGATCACCGCGGCAATGCCCACCCCCTCGGCCAGCAGCCGTGATTTGACGGCGTCGACAATCGGTCCGAGTTGCACACCGAGGCTCCCATCGCGGCTCAGGGCAAGGAGGGAGTTTTGTGTGCCCGAGAGCGCCGCCACCACCTCGCGATGGGTGTGGGTGAGCAGGCCCGTGGTGAGCTGGGTGAAGGCGGGGGAGGCGATCACCTCGTCCACCGTGCGTTCGATCAGGCCGTTCATCCCGGCCACCGCGACACCCTGCAGCGCGTTCAGCGCGGTGCGGGCGCGCTCGGGAACGCCCAGTTCGTCGAGCCCGTCAAAGGCGCTGGCCGTGAGCGCGGGCAGATTCACGGCGGCGATGATCGCCTGACTGACCTCGCTCGCGATCAGTGATCGCACCTCGGGTTCGGCCAGCAGCGGCTCGAAGGTGTCCACAAACACCTCGGTCCGGGCCGTCTGGGTGGCCGCCCAGTTTGCCACAATCGCGACCGGGGCAAGCAGCGCCCCGAGCGCCAGCAGCACACCGGCCCCGATCCAGCGCAGGCGTTGCCCGGCGGATCGAGATCCCCGCAGGCGCGCGTTTTCGGCCTCCAGCCCGGCCAGGCGGGCGTGCAGGGTCGCGTTCTCCGCGGATTCTGGTGTTGCGTTCTCGCTCATCGGTGCAAGCGTAGCGCGGGCAGAGCGCCGCACCTATGCCCACGTTCACGCGCCACAGACCCAAACCCCACAAAGCCCGTGATGACGTGGTTCCCGCCCGAAACCACAACGCCCGCGATCCGAATCGGCGTTCGGGTCGCGGGCGAGGGCGGATGCGTGGTTGATGCCTAGTGGGCGCGGGGGCGCTGGTCGCCCTCGGTGTCCTGCGCGTGGATGTCGCGCGCCTCAAAGTCGTCGGGCTTGATCGCCAGCGAGAACATCGCGATACCGATCAGACCCACGATGAAGGCGACGCCGCCGAGGATCAGGCCGAGCATCGGCTCCCGCGAGGCGTAGGCGGCGATGATCCCGGTGAATCCACCAAAGATCAGGGCGATGACCAGCAGCTCTACCGGACGCAGGATCTCGCGACGGGTGGGCTTACGCGGCGGAATCGGAGCGACCTGGGCGGCCGCATCAAACGCGTTGGCGGTCTCATCGGCCGGAGCATCGGCGTCGGGCTGGGTGCCCGAATCGGCAGCGGCATCCGTCGCGGGGTGAGACGCGGAATCCGGGCGCACGTCGGCGGCCGGCTGAGCGGCGGCATCGGGTGCCGATTCCGGGGTGGTTTCGGGCTCCTGGCCGGCTGCGGGGGAGGTCATGTACTAGTCGCCTTTCGAGACGGAAACTGCGGGGACCACCTTGGCGGCCGGGGCCCATTTCAGGGAGAGTGCGGCGATCGCCTGGTAGGCAGCGACGATGGCCGCATACGCTCCAAACAGGCCGACGGTCATGATCGAGGCGTTCAGCACTCCCGGAGGGGTCTTGCCGTCGCCACCGAAGTTGTGAACGTAGTCCGGACGCACCAGCAGCACGGCGATCGCCAGCAGCAGGGTGAACGCACCCACGGCGATCCAGTCGCGGGCGATGCCCAGGCGTCCGCGGGCACGCAGACCGCCGACCAGCTCCAGAACACCGCTGATCAGCGCCCATCCGGCGATCAGACCGAGCAGTCCGATCAGGTGCGCGGCGGGGGCCGTCAGCAGGATGACCAGGGCGGCGACGCCGGCAACCACGCCGATCGCCCCCTGTGCGCGGGTCGCACCGCGGCCGAAACGAACGGGCACGTTGCGGGCACCCCAGATCAGCTGGATGAGCCCCTCGATCAGCGCGTACGCGGCAAAAGCCGTGAGACCCAGCTGCGGGGAGTGATCGCTGGAGAAGGTGATAACCAGCGCCACCACGGCCGCAATCACCGCACGCGAGAGCGGCAGCAGCCAGCTCCCGGAGGGCAGCGCGGGCGGGGTATCGCCGGTGTGAACGGCTTCGGACGTGGCCACGACTTATCCTCTTTCCCAGGATTTATACGATCCCACCCAGTCTACGCCAGCCAGCGCGCAACGCCGCCCGCGAGCACGTACACTTCCGCCCCTCGTCCCGGAACGCACTGCCGCCTCGGAACCGGGAGCGAGGTCGGCGAACCCCAGGAACAGAGCATGCCCGGGAACGACGCCCGTGGTTAGGAACCGGGAGCGAGGTCGGCGAAGCGGGAGAAGTGCCCATGGAATGCCACGGTCACATCTCGGGTGGGGCCGTTACGGTGCTTGGCGACGATGAGGTCGGCCTCGCCCGCGCGCGGGTTGTCGCGGTCATAGGCGCTTTCGCGGTGCAGCAGAATGACCATATCGGCGTCCTGCTCCAGCGAACCGGACTCACGCAGGTCCGAGATTGCGGGCTTCTTGTCCGCGCGCTGCTCGGGTCCACGGTTCAGCTGCGACAGCGCGATCACCGGCACCTGAAGCTCCTTGGCCATCAGCTTGAGCGATCGCGAGAACTCCGACACCTCCTGCTGACGGCTTTCCACACGCTTACCCGAGGTCATCAGCTGCAGGTAGTCGATCACAACGAGCTTGAGGCCCACCTTCTGCTTGAGCCGGCGGCACTTGGCGCGGATCTCGACCAGGGTCATGTTGGGGCTGTCGTCGATGTAGAGCGGGGCGTCGTTGATCTTGCCACGGGTCGCGGCGATCTTGGTCCAGTCGCGCTGGTCCACGGTTCCCTTACGCATGTTCTGCAGCGGAACCGAGGCTTCGGCGGCCATCAGACGCATCGCGATCTCGGCGCGACCCATTTCCAGGGAGAAGAAGATCGAGGGCATGTTGTTGCCGATCGAGGCGGCGCGGGCGAAGTCGAGTGCCAGCGTGGACTTACCCAGGGCCGGACGTGCGGCCACCAGGATCAGCTGGCCGGGGTGGAACCCGTTGGTGAGCTCGTCCATCTCGACAAAGCCGGTGGGCACACCGGTCATCTGGCCGTCCTTACCGGCGGCGGCCTCGATCTCATCGATCGCGGCACCGAGGGCGTCGGTCAGCGGCACGTAGTCTTCGGTGTCGACATTGCCGTTGACCGCGTAGATTTCGGCCTGGGCGTTGTTGACCAGATCAAGGGCCTCGCCCTCACCCTGATACCCCATCTGGACGATTCGGGTCCCGGCTTCCACCAGGCGGCGCAGCAGCGCACGCTCGGCAACGATGCTCGCGTAGTATCCGGCGTTTGCGGCGGTGGGCACGAGGCTGGTGAGCGAGTGCAGGTAGTCGGCACCGCCGGCGCGAGAGAGCTCACCCTGCTTGATCAGCTCGTCGGTCACGGCGATCACATCGGTGGGCTCTCCGTGCGAGTAGAGCGAGAGGATCGCGTCGTAGATGATCTCGTGCTTGGGCACGTAGAAATCGGTTCCGCGGACGGTTTCGACCACGTCGGCAACGGCGTCCTTGGACAGCAGCATGCCGCCCAGGGCTGACTGCTCGGCAAGCAGATCGTGGGGCGGGGTACGCTCGGCTCGCGAGCCTTCTCCGAGGCTCGGGTCCGATAGGCCCAGATCCGCAATAGACACCGATTTACTCCTTCACGCCAGGCGCGATAACCGCCGTGTCGACCATCGTCGCGTGCTCTCAGCACACCACAGACCACCGACACCGAAGCCCTGCACCGGCCGGAGAATTCGGGCCGCGAGAGGGATCCTCGACCACGCTACGGGAGCACCCCACAGAATCACAAATGCACTTGTGGATAACTCTGTGGAGAATCTGCGGGAAACTCCGTCCACAATGTGCACAACCTGTGGGGGATCCTGTGGATAAGAAAAAACTTTCGCTCTATATATGGCGATAACCAGGGCTTTTATCTCTCCACATGGGTGTGCGAAAAAGTCTCTCCACCGGTGGGTGAATGTTGTCGTCATACACACCCTCCGTGTGTACAACTACTTGACCGCGGCCGCAATACCGCTGTAGATTGTGCGACCTGTTCCCGAGCTTACGCGCGTTGATGCCCCGTTTGCCGGACATTCGTTTTCTTCACACGCGGATCTGTTTTACTCCTCCCACATCACACCCAACCCTCGGAGGATCGATGAAGATCACCGTTTCACCCACAACCCTCTCTGCCGGTTCACTCGCACTGCTGGTGACGGGCGCACTCCTTGTGCCCGCCGGCACCGCGCAGGCGGCTATCCCGCCCGCAATCCGTACCGAAACGCCAGTGCCAGCGCCAACGCCCGCGCCCGCGTCAACCGCCGTGCCCGTGTCAGGCGACACCGACCCTGCCGCACAGCTTCCGCCGCTCAGCGCGCAGACGCTCGCGGGGGGAGTTGATAGCTCCTTCTACGACCTGCCCGTCCCCATTCCGGCCACGCCCGGCCAGCTCGTGCGCCATCGCCCAGTCGACGCCAAGCTCATCACCAAGTACATTCCGGTGCCCGCCCAGGCCGAGCTGGTCATGTATTCCAGCACCGCGAGCGACGGCACACCCAACGTGGTTACCGGGACCGTGTTCACCCCCTGGGAGGCATATTCGGGCACCGGAGAACGCCCCCTGGTCTCCCTCGCGCCCGGCACCCAGGGCCTCGGTCAAGACTGCACACCCTCGCGTCAGTTTGTTGCGGGCACGGAGTATGAGGCCTTCCCCGTCACCGCGCTCCTCATTGCCGGCTACTCGGTTGTGGTCACGGACTACCAGGGTGCCGGCACCACCCTCAACAACTCCTACCTCGCCCGGGTGACGCAGGGTAACGCGGTGCTGGATGCCGCCCGAGCGGCACCGAAAACCGGACTGCCCTCGATCACCCCCACCGCCCCGGTACTGCTCTACGGGTATTCGCAGGGGGGTGGCGCAGTGGCCTCGGCCGCCGAACTCGCCGCAAGCTATGCGCCCGAGCTGCCCATCATCGGCGGTTTTGCCGGAGGGGTTCCGGCGGATCTCAACGCCGTTGCCAGCTCCATTCAGGACACCCCATCGAGCACCCTGCTGCTGTTTGCGCTCACCTCGCTCGGCAACCTTGCCGGGATTAATGCCGACGACTATCTCAACGAGTCGGGCCAAGCGGCTCGCGCCTGGGCCGCCGAAAACTGCGTGATCCCCACCACCGAGCGCTATGCAAGTACGCCCATGCGCTCGCTGACCACTACCGGGGAGTCGATCACCGCCCTGATTGATCGGGTACCCGAGTTCAAGAAGACGGTGGCCGAACAGACCATCGGTCTCGGCACACCAAACTTCCCCATCCTGGTGGGGCAGAGCCCGGCCGATGAGATCATCCAGCCCGCACAGTCGGCAAAAATGGTGGAACAGTGGTGTTCACGGGGAGCACAGGTGCAAACGATCGAGGCACCACCGGTGAACCATGTGATGGGTGCCATCACCCTCGTGCCGGCGGCACTGAACTTCCTCTACCAGCGGGTAAACAAGATCCCGGCTGCCGGGTTCTGTGGTAATTAGGCACAAAAAACGGCCCCGGATCAGTGATCCGGGGCCGTTTTGGCGATGCACCCCGAGGGGTGAATCAACTACTTAGCGGCTACCACCTGAAGGGTGATGGTCGCGCTAACCTCGTCGTGCAGACGAACCAGGACCTTGTGGTCACCGGTTGCCTTGATCGCGTTGGGGATCTCGACCTTACGCTTGTCGATCTCGCCAGCGCCCGCAGCCGAAACGGCGGCGGCGATGTCAGCGGTCTTCACCGAACCGAACAGGCGGCCTTCGCGACCGGCCTTGACGGTCAGCTTGACCTTGCCCTGCTCCAGGTTTGCCTTGAGCGCCTGAGCGTCCTCGAGGTTGTGCAGTGCACGAGCGGCGCGAGCCGCCTTGATCTGCTCAACCTGCTTCTCGCCACCGCGAGTCCAGACAACAGCAAAGCCCTTGGGCACGAGGTAGTTACGGGCAAAGCCGTTCTTCACCTCGATAACGTCCCCGGGGGCACCGAGACCGGTGACCTCGTGGGTCAGAATTACCTTCGACATTTGCTTACTCCTTAGCGGCCGGAGCCGGCGTAGGGGAGAAGAGCCATCTCACGTGCGTTCTTGACGGCACGTGCGATGAGGCGCTGCTCCTGGACGGAAACACCGGTGATGCGACGGGCGCGGATCTTTCCACGCTCGGAGATGAACTTGCGCAGGGTTGCGACATCCTTGTAATCGATGACGCCGACGCGGATAGCCTTCGCGGGAGCGACGACCTTTGCGCCCTTACCGCGGGCAGGCTTGCGGCCAGGGCCGCCAGACTTTCCAGCCATAATGATTTCCTTAGTGTGCTACCTCGAGCCGAAGGCTCGAAGAAAATTTCTTAGAAGGGAGTGTCGTCCCCGAAGGTGCCGGGAGTGTTCCAGGCATCTGCTCCAGAGGACGCGTTGTTCGACGGCGCGTTGTTGTACGACGGCGCGGCACTGGCCCAGGGCTCATCCGATACGGCACCCTGCTGCGGGGAGCGAGCTCCACCGCCGGAGGACTGTGCACGGCTGACCTGAGCGGTTGCGTACCGCAGCGACGGACCGATCTCGTCAACTTCAAGCTCGATCGCGGTGCGCTTTTCGCCTTCCTTCGTCTCATAGGAACGCTGCTTCAGGCGACCGGTCGCGATGACACGGCTTCCCTTGCTCAGCGATCCGGCGACGTGCTCGGCAAATTCGCGCCAGACCGAAGCGCGGAGGAACAGCGCTTCGCCGTCCTTCCACTCGTTCGACTGACGATCGAAGTTACGCGGGGTCGATGCGATCGTAAAGTTGGCGACCGCCAGCCCGGACTGCGTGTAGCGCAGCTCCGGGTCCGAGGTGAGGTTTCCCACCACGGTAATGATCGTTTCGCCGGCCATCGAAACTACTCGGCCTTCGCCTCGGCCGACTGGGCCTTAGCGGCAGCACGGGCGGCCTTGGCGCTTGCGCGCTCGGCTTCCACGGCAACCTGAGCGATTGCTTCCTCGGCACGCAGCACCTTGGTGCGCATGACGGCCTCGGACAGCTTGAGCTGACGGTCCAGCTCAGTGGTCGCGGCAGCGGTAGCGGTGAAGTCGACGACAGCGTAGATGCCTTCGGCCTTCTTGTTGATCTCGTACGCCAGACGACGACGGCCCCAGATGTCAACCTTTTCGATGGTTCCACCATCGTTGCGGATGACGTTCAGGAACTTGTCGAGGCTCGGTGCAACCGTGCGCTCGTCAATCTCCGGGTCGAGAATAACCATGAGTTCATACTGATGCGTCACTAACCCACCTCCTTCGGACTCGAACGGCCACAGGATTTCTGTGACAGGAGGGTTCTGCATCGTTGCCGATCCTCGCCCCAGAAGGGGGCTTAAATGGACAACTTGCTCAGTCTACTTGATTTTGACCGCGCGTGTCGCCCCTGTGGACAACTGCACCGCTTTATATGGGCTGTGGAAAGCACGACACCCCGCCTCCCAAACGGGAACGGGGTGTCGTGAATGCGGATGAACTAGCCGTTGACGGCCACGTTTCCGGCGTCCTGAGCCTTCTTCAGGCCCTCCTTGACGTCGAGCTTTCCCTCGAAAATCTCATTGAAGAGCGGCGTGTAGGCCTCCTGCCCCGCCACAAACTTTCCCCCGTGGAAGGGCGGAATGGTCTTGCCGTCCTTGACCACGTCAAAGAACGGGGCCACGTTGGTGTCCTTGCCCTTCCAGTAGTCGAAGAACTTTGCCTGCGCGTCCACGACCGCGGGCACATGGGTGCCTTCGCTGCCGATGAACGCGGCACCCTGGGTGGATCCCAGCCAGGTCAGCAGCTTCTTGATCGCCGGCTGCTTGCTCTTATCGGCGTTGGCATTGCCGGCCACGGCGATGCCGTTGGTCACCGAGACGCGACCGTCGGGGCCGGCCGGCATCATCGCGACACCCCACTTGAACCCGGCCTGCTCGGACACGGTCTTGAGGTTGTAGATTCCGGACTGGAAGGTGGCCAGCTTGCCCGCGAGGAACTGATCACGCACCACATCGGTGTTGGCGCTGGTCTCGGCGGCGGGCGGGGCCACCTTCGAGGTGTTGATGGCGTCAACCACATACTTGATCGCCTCGGCCGAGGCCGGGTTGGCGAAGGTGAACGCGTCGCCGTCCTGGAACTCGCCCCCGTTGGAACCGATGAACGGAAGGATGATGGCCTGGCCGTCATTGTTGAGGCTCGTACCGTAGGTCACCGCGGTACCGTCATAGCCCTCGGCCCCGGCGGCCACCCCCGCGGCGTCCCGGGTGAGTGCCTGGGCGGTCTTCAGATAGGTGTCCTTCTCCGGGTTGGGGTCCCAGGTGAGGTCGTTCAGGGTCTTGGGCTCCACCCCGGCCGCGCTCAGCAGATCCCCGTTGTAATACACGGCGATGCCGGCATCGTAGAGCTGGGGGACACCCCACAGCTTGCCCGAGCGGGTGTACTGGTCCACCACGCTGGGCTCCCAGTCACCCTTGGCCCCGTCGCCCAGGGTGGCACCGATGTCCAGCAGGTTGCCGCTGTCCACATAGGCCGGGTAGCTCGAGGCGTTGATCCAGAACAGATCGTCGGCGCTCTTGGCGGCCACGTCCTTGCGCAGGGTGGTCCAGTAGTCGCTCCAGGCAACCGTCTTCACGTTGACCTTGATGTCCGAGTTTTCCTTCTCGAAGGCGTCAAACGACTGGCGGTAGGACTTGGCCACGGCCTCGTCCCAAACGCGCACGGTCAGCTCGGTACCCTCGCCGCTCCCGCTGGCGGAGTCGGAGGTGCCGTTCGTCCCCGAGCAGGCGGAGAGGAGCAGCGCGGCGGCACCGATGATGGCGGCCGCGGAGAGCTTTTTTCGGATCATGGAGGTTTACGTCCTTCGTTCGTTCCAGGTGAACGTGGGCTCGGCATTGGCCGGGATGGTCCCACCGTCGAGGGGGATAAAAAACAGTGGTGACGAACACCTGGATTCGTCACCACGATCACGAAAAACGTGACACTTTCGTTAACTATTTCATCGTTGCCGCTGAATTCACAAGGCAGCATCGACGCTACCGGCAAGCAATCCTTACCCCGGATACCCCGAAAAAACCCGCCATTCCGGGGGACAGCGCCGCCCCAGCGGGATCAAAAATCAATTTCGAAAAGGCACGATCTTCGACCCCGGATGAGCCCCTACTCCGCGGAACCGCGTGCGGCCCACCAGGCGTGCAGGCGTTCGGCGGCGACCTCGGGCCCGAGCGGACCCTCATCCAGGCGAAGCTCCAGCAACCAGCGGTATGCTTCGCCCACCTCGCGTCCCGGGGCGATGCCCAGGATCTGCTGGATCTGGTTACCGTCGAGGTCCGGACGCACGGCGTCCAGCTCCTCCTGCTCGGCCAGCTCGGCGATGCGCGCCTCGAGGTCGTCATAGGCGAAGGCCAACCGGTCGGCCTTGCGGCGGTTGCGGGTGGTCACATCGGCGCGGGTCAGCATGTGCAGGCGCTCCAGTAGGTCGCCGGCGTCGCGCACGTAGCGGCGCACGGCCGAGTCCGCCCAGGCGGCCTCGGTGTACCCGAAGAAGCGCATGTGCAGCTCAACCAGGCGACCCACGGCCTTGATCGTCGCGGTGTCATAGCGCAGCGCCCCCAGCCGCTTCTTGGCCAGCTTGGATCCCACCAGGTCGTGGTGGTAGAAGCTCACGGTACCGCCGGGGCCCAGCTTGCGGGTGGCCGGCTTGCCAATATCGTGCAGCAGCGCCGCCCAGCGCAGCACCAGGTCGGGCTCGGCCCCCGGGTGGCGCTCATGCTCGTAGCTGATGGCCTGTTCCAGCACCGTCAGCGAGTGCTGGTAAACGTCCTTATGGTGGTGGTGCTCATCGGCTTCCAGGCGCAGCGCGGGCAGCTCGGGCAGCACGATGTCCGCCAGGCCGGTGTCCACCAGCAGCTCGATTCCCGGACGCGGATTATCGGTCAGCAGCAGCTTACTCAGCTCGGCCTGGACCCGCTCGGCGGAGATGTTCTCGATCGAGGCGGTCATCTCGGTGATCGCGGCGCGGGCGTCCTCGTCCACGGTGAAGTCCAGCTGGGAGGAGAATCGGGCGGCCCGCATCATCCGCAGCGGGTCATCACCAAAGCTCACCGCGGGCTCGATCGGGGTACGCAGGGTGTGATCTGCCAGGTCCTGGAACCCACCGGTGGGGTCCTCCAGCGCGTTCTGCGGCAGGCGCAGCGCCATCGCGTTGACGGTGAAGTCGCGGCGGCTGAGGTCGCCGGTCAGGGTATCCCCGAAGGCCACCACGGGCTTGCGGGTCACGCCATCGTAGGTGTCGGCGCGGTAGGTGGTGATCTCGATCGTTTCGCCGTGGATACGGGCACCGATGGTCCCGAACTCGCGGCCGATGTCCCACTGGGCGTCGGAGATCGGGGTCACGATGCGCAGGATGTCATCCGGACGCGCGTTGGTGGTGAAATCGAAGTCATTGACCGTGCGCCCAAGGATCGCATCGCGGACCGGACCACCCACGAGTGCCAGCTCGTACTCCGCCTCGGCAAACGCGCGCGACAGGGTCGACACGATCGGGGAAGCGGCGAGTTTTTCCAGCCGCTCGAGGGCTTCAGCCATTCTCACCATGCGGGCAATTCTACTAGGCACCCCGACACCACGCGGCACCGGGGGCCGCGGGATCTAGCGGCGACCGCGCTTCTTGCTTGCGGGTTTGCGCGGCTGACGCGGGCGGAACGGCGCGGGCTTTTTGCTCTGCTGCTGCGCCGGCTTCTTCTTGGCGGGCTTTTCGGGTTCGGGTTCGGCCCGGCCCCGCGAGCTGTTGGCGGTGCGTCCACGGACGATGCCCACAAAGTCCTCAACGCGTTCGGCGCGCACCGCGTCGTCCTCGTCGATGCGCCAGGCGATCCCGATCTCGGTGGGGGCAACCCCGCTCACGCGGCGGTGCTTGACGTCCTTACGGTCGTGCAGGCGGGCGAGGGACTGCGGCAGGATCACGAAGCCGATGCCCGCGGCAACCAGCTCGATCGCATCCGCCACCCGCTCGGGGGCGGGCAGGTCCGGGCGGGTGCCCTCGATCATCTCGGTGCCAACCTCGGCCCAGCCGGGCACCTCGCTCGGATCCTGGATCAGGTGCAGGTCGGCCAGCTCGGCCAGGCCCACATCGGCGCGCTCAAGCAGCTCGTGCCCCTTGGGCAGCACGACCATCGGGGTTTCCTCATACAGCTTGATCAGGTGCAGATCGTCTCCGCGATCAAAGGGGAGGCGGACAAAGCTCACGTCGGCCAGGTTTTCGGTGAGCACCCGGCGCTGATCCTCGCGCTCACCCATGGTGAAGGAGGTGCGGACGCGCGCGTTGCGCTCGGTCCAGGCCGTGCCCCACTTGCCCAGCGAGACGCCCGATACATAGGCGATACGGAAGTCGGCGGGCGGCGCATCCACCGGGGTGGGTTCACCGGATGCGGCGGAGGCGTCGGGGAGTGATTCGGCTGCCTGATCGACACCGGCCACGGGCGCGGAAATCGCGGACGTAGACTCGGCTGGTTCGGTGGATTCCGAAATCGATTCCGGGTTCTGGTGCTCGCTCACGGGGCCTCCCTGGGTCTGCGTGCCCCCACAAAGACGGGGACACCACCTCCAGAGTACGGCAGGGATCGCCCGGAAAATTTCTGCAACCCCGCAATCACGGTTACCCTAAGAGCATGAGCGAGCAGAACATGAAACCCGCGACCGCGGCAAAGAAGCTCGGAATCTACCTCCAGGCCACGCCTGAGGCATTCCAAGCCGAGCCGATCACCCGCGAGGCCTTCCTCGCGCTTCAGCAGACCCCGCCGGAGTGGCTGACCGAACTGCGCCTGAACGGTCCGCACCCGCGGACCGAGGTGGCACGCAAGCTCGGCGTTTCGGCATCGGGTCTGGCCCGGGCCGGGATGGCCGACGCCGCCCTGACCACCGCCGAGATCAAGGAGCTGCTGACCAACCCGCCGGCATGGCTGGTCACCGAGCGTGCCACCCAGGCCGAGGTGCGCGCCGTCAACCAGCGCACCAACGAGCGCAACGAGGGTCGCAAGATCCTCGCCGCCGAGCGGGCAGCCGAAGAGCAGAAGTAGTCGCCCACAACGCACAAAGCGGCGCCCGGATCCAATTGGATCCGGGCGCCGCTTCGTGTGTTCCGAGTAGAAAGCGGGCTAGGCGGCGGGCTCCATCGTCAGGACGTTGGATTCGGCGGGGATGAGGTCCGGGACGGCCTCCATGATGCGTTCTGCCCGGCGACCGGGGCGCACCATCGAGGTATGGGTCGGCTCCACAAACCCGAACTTGCTGTAGAGACCGTGAGCGCTGGAGGTAAACAGGGTCCAGCGGAAATCTTTCCCGGGACCGTTTTCGATCATTTCCTCCACGAGCAATCGGCCCAGATTATGGCCGCGATGTTCGGGGAGAACGTAGACATCGGCAAGGTAGGCATCGTTGATGCCATCGGAGACGGCACGGGCAAAACCAATCTGGTTGCCGTGCTCGGTATACACACCCACCACGCGCCATGCGCCGCGAATCTGCGCCTCGACGTCCTCGCGGGTACGCCACCGGTGCCAGGGTGCCTGGGTAGACAAAAACTCCCAAATCGCGCCGAGGTCCAGGCGCGACGGATCGGAATCAAACTCGTAGTTCACGATTTATTTTCACACCCCGACGGTGACACTCCGGTGAATGTGAAATGAACACTCAATCGCTCGTGTGCCGCACCCGAATCGGGCATCCCGGAACACCCCCGAAATCCGCGGCGTGGCGGGGATCCGAGGGCTTTCCGGGGACCTCAAAAAATACGATTTGTGAGTTTTTACATCACGGCGTGCCGTGGACCGCGAGTAGTCTGAGATTCCCTGCTGAATCGCTCCCAAAGGACGGCTGATGTTCACTTCCGCAAAACCCTCCTCCCACCGGTATGGATGGGTGGGTGCGGCGGCTCTGGGTGCCGCGATCCTGACGCTCACCGCGGGCTGTTCGCTGCTGCCCCAGATTCCTCAGCCGGCGATCGAATCCGCCTCGGAATCGGTGGCACCCGAGCAGAAGGCCCCGGAAGCGACGCTGAATGATCCCCGACTCAAGGACATCGCGATGCAGCTGGTCTCCAGCGCCGAGAACTCCACGCTGGATTGGAAGGATCAGTACGGCTACATCGAGGACATCGAGGATGGTCGTGGATTTACCGCCGGGATCATCGGCTTCACCACCGGCACCGGCGACCTGCTGGAGGTTGTGCGCGCCTATACCCAGGCGGTCCCCGGCAATCCGCTGGCACCGTTCATCCCCGCCCTGGAGAAGGTCAACGGCACCGATTCTCACGACGGGCTCGGACCCGATTTTGAGCAGGCCTGGACCGATGCTGCCGACGATCCGAAGTTCCGCGCCGCCCAGGATGCCGAGCGGGACCGGGAGTACTTCGATCCGGCGGTGTCCCTCGCGGTGGCCGACGGCCTGCGCCCGCTGGGCCAGTTTGCCTACTACGACGCGGCCGTGGTGCACGGCACCGAGGGCGGAGATGTGAGCCTGGAGGGCATCCGCAAAACCGCAATGAAAAAAGCCAAGACGCCCGCCCAGGGTGGCGATGAGAAGGCGTACCTCAATGCGTTCCTCGACGCCCGGGTCGCGGCGATGAAAACCGAGGAGGCTCACGATGACACCTCGCGCATCGACACCGCGCAGCGGGTGTTCCTCAAGGCCGGCAACTACGACCTGACCACGCCGCTGGAGTGGCGCACCTACGGGGATCGCTACCGGATCGACTAGGGAGCGGGCGCCGTTGTCGAGGCGGGTTTTCTCGTCCGATAGAGCGCGATGACACACAGCACGGCCCCGAGGGCGGCAGTGGTCGCGCCCGTCGCGCCGGCCACCACGTAGGCCAGGAATCCCGACTCAGACAGGCTCAGCGTGTTGGGTACGGGAGTAGGGAACACGATTGTTGCGAGCAGGACGATAGCCAGCAGGGTCGCCCCGGCCAAAAACAGTGGCCATCCTGGGGCGATAGCAGTGGACCGGGCGGACACCCACAACAGCACCCAGGCGAAGAGGGCGCTAAGCAGAATCATGCCCAGGACCGGCAGCAGGGTTCGTTGTGGCTCGGCGGTGGTGATGTCAGCCAGATCCCAGCTGAATACCAATCCCTCCTGCCGGGCCCGCTCGTGGAAACTCAGGAAACCCAGCAGGGGCAGATAGATCAGGGCCGCGAGCACACCGACCAGCACTCCTAATATTCTCTGCTTGACCATGGATTTTGCTCCCTCGCTCGCGTGCTGGCGACGCTACCAGCGAGGCTTAGCGGTGTCGAGGGTGCGCGATCCCGACAAGTGAATCTTCAGCGGATTGACACCCTCTGCCACACAGACCGAAGGCCCGCCCCGGATCGGGACGGGCCTTCGGTCTGTGTGATTAGGCGCCGGCGAAGAAGGCGCCGATGGCGCCGGAGAGCGCGATCGGGTCGTTCACGTGGCACAGCTCGCGGGCCGAGTGCATCGAGAGCAGCGGCACCCCGACGTCCACTGTGCGGATGCCCAGGCGGGTTGCGGTGAGCGGGCCGATGGTCGAACCACAGGGGACGGTGTTGTTGGAGACAAACTCCTGGTAGTTCACCCCGGCGGCCTCGCAGGCCCGGGCGAACAGCGCGGCACCGTGCGCGTCGGTGGCGTAGCGCTGGTTGGCGTTGATCTTCAGCAACGGTCCGGATCCGGCCAGCGGACGCACCGCGGGATCATGCATCTCGCCGTAGTTCGGGTGCACCGAGTGACCGGCATCCGCCGAGAGGCACCAGGATGCGGCGTAGGCGCGGGCCAGGTCGGTTCCGGTGGCCCCAAGGCCCAGCGAAATGCGCTCGGTGATCTCGGCGAGCAGCGGTCCGCTGGCACCCGAGCGGGTCTCCGAACCGAGCTCCTCGTGGTCAAAGGCGGCGAGCATCACGATGTGTGCGGGGTCGGCGGCCAGGGTTTCCAGGGCGTGCAGACCGGCCCACACCGAGGAGAGGTTGTCCATCCGGCCGGCGGCAAACAGCTCACCGTTCTGGCCAAAGCGGGCGGGCGCCTGGGTGTCGGCGGTCAGGATGTCATAGCCGGCCACCTCGGCGGCTTCGACGCCGGCGAGCGCTGCCAGGTGGGCCACCAGGTCGGCGGTGGAGCGATCACCCACGCCGTAGACGGGCTGGGTGTGACGCTGACGGTTGAGGGTCAGGCCGTTATTGGCCTCGCGATCCAGGTGGATCGCCAGCTGAGGGATGCGCAGATACGGTCCGGTGCGCACCAGGTGCTCGCTGCCGTCGCGCAGAACCAGGCGTCCGGCGAGCTCCAGCTCGCGGTCGAGCCAGGAGTTCAGCAGCGGGCCGCCGTAGACCTCAACCCCGGCCTGCAGCCAGCCGTCGGATCCGGTGCTCGGCTTGGGCTTGAGCTTGAAGCCGGGGGAGTCGGTGTGGGCACCCAGGATGCGGAAGCCGGTGGTCGCGGTCGCGCCCTCGGGCTGGATCCAGGCCACCAGCGCGCCATCCCGGATCACCAGGTAGCGGCCGGCCTCGGTGGGCCAGGCGTCGGCCTCGTCCAGCCGGGTGAATCCGGCACCCTCGAGCCGGGCGGCACCCGCCGCGGCCGCGTGATAGGAGGAGGGGGAGGCCTGAATGAAGGCACCAAAGTCCGCGATGAGCTCGTCAGTGTTGTGCATGCCCTCCATCCAATCACTGTTCGGGGCGGCGCGGGGAATCCGTGCCGAACGTGCGTTTTCCCAGCCGGGGCACGCTAGCCTGAACCCTCACGAGAGGAACCCCGTGCACACTTCCGATTCACGTCCCCTGCCAGGCCGCCGCCGCACGCTGCTGATCGCGCTGGCGACCTGTGTGGCGCTGGGTCTCGCGGTGACCAAGCTCGGCAGCGGCGAGGTGGCCGGGTTTGCCGGGGATGCGCTGTATGCGGTGGCCGCGTATCTGGCGATCGGGATGCTCTGGGTGCGACTGCGTCCGATTCCGCTGGGTTTTCTGACCGTGGCAATCTGCTGGGCGATCGAGTTCTTTCAGGCGACCGGGATTCCGCTGCGGCTGGCCGAACAGTGGATCGGCTGGCGCTACCTGCTCGGCACCACCTTCAACTGGGTGGATCTGATCGCCTACCTGCTGGGCGGCGTCCTCGTTGCCGTGCTGGATGCACGGTGGCGATCGCGAGCCATGGTACTCGGATCAAACCGGCCCTAGCCGCGGGGTGCCCAACGCAGGGTCGCCGGCAGATCCACCGTGTTATCGAAGCCCGAACCCGGGTGATTCCGCGGTGAGAACCTAACTTTTCGCCAGCCGGCCCGACTCCTCATCGCCGCGCACCAGCGCCAGCACCAGGGACTCCTGGATGTAGCCGAGCCAGTCATACAGGCCGGTCAGCGGTTCTTCGGGATCGGCCTCGGGGGTCTGCGTGGTGATGCTCAGGCGTTCGGCGAGGACCTGACGCAGATCGCCCAGCGCGCGCATCACTGTCTCGGCATCCGCGCGGGAGAGTGCGGGTGCCGGATCGGCGGGGATCGTGTCCGCGAGCAGCCGGGCACCGTGAATACGGGCGTCATCGAGGTCGCCGCGGGTCAGCCGGCGAAACTCGGCCGAGGCCTCGGCATCCTCGGGGTAGGCGTCGGGATAGAGGCGCTCGGACACCGGATCGGTGGGGTCCTCAAGCACCTCGATCAGCTGGACCGCCAGATCGCTGAGGATCGCCCGCTCGTGTTCCTCCAGCAGCAGCGTGAAGCCGTTCTGATCCAGGTGCACGGCACCGATGCTCACACTCATGCCCCGGCCCCCGCATCGCCGGCCCGCACGGTGGCCCACAGCCCGAAGCCGTGCATCGCCTGCACGTGCATCTCGGCGGCCTCGCGTCCGGTTCGGGCCACGACCGCGCTGCCCTCGTTGTGTACGGCGAGCATGCGCTCCTCGGCCTGCTCGGTGCTCATCCCGAAGTGGCTGCGGAACACAAAGGAGACGTAGCTCATCAGGTTCACCGGATCGTCCCAGACCACCACCTCCCAGGGCGTCTCGGCGAGCGCCGCCGGGGCACGGTCTAGGAGTTGCTGGGTGTCGGTCATCACCCCTTAAGAATAGGCGCGGGTGCGACCTAGAGGAATCGGATACCCGCCTGGAGCACGCTGCGCAGCTCGAATACGTCGCTCAGGCTGCCGTGCGCCATGCCGGGGATGCCGGTGCGCAGCACGTGGCCGAGCAGCGAGCGCTGCACCACCAGGGTGCTCGCGTGCCGTCCACGGCCGACCGCCACGATGCCGTCCTCCATCGAGTTATCCGGGACCACGATTAGCACCCCGGTGAACTTGACCCGGAGGTCCTTGGCAAACGCCCGTGCGGTGCGGGTGGTGCGCCGAACCGGCAGCTCCAGTGGGCCGATGTTTTCGCCCTGGAGCTCGCCGCGCTTAAGCACAATCTGACCGCCCCAGTCCTCCGACGCGATGGCAAACAGCCCGGCGGGGCCGAGGACCACGTGATCCAGCGCTCCCTCGTTACCGGCGGCCACATCGCTCCACATCGTGAACCCCATACCCAGGTCGGTGATCTGCCGGGCGGTGGCCTCCTCGGCGAGCGCCTTGGCCAGCTCGCGGCGGATCTCCGGGGGAGCGGTACGCACCAGGCGTGCCTCATACGGATCCGGGATGTCGACACCACGCCCCACCCACTCGCGCAGCATCGCCAGGTAACGCTCGCGCGCCCGGCCTCCGGGATGTCCGTAGGTGCGCGCCTTGGGGCGGGAGTCCTGCCGCGGCGGACGCGGGGCCGCCGACCAGGTGGCACCGGGCTCGGCGGGGGAGGAGGTCGAGGAGGATCCGCGATCATAGGACGCACGCGCCTCGATCGTGCCCACCTGTTCCCAGGCGCGCTGCACCTCGTCAAACGCGGCGGCGCTGCCCCCGGTGTCCGGGTGGGTCTCGCGGGCGCGACGACGGTAGGCCCGGCGCAGGTCGTCCTCGCTCGCCGATCCGGCCACTCCGAGGACCTCATACGGGGTCCGTTCGGCGGGGCTTGTACTCATGGTGCTCCTTGAAACAGACGGCCGGGGATCGATCCAGGCTACCGGGCGCGGCGGCAGAAAACGTAGCGGGAGGCGCGGATGAAACGTCTCACCCCTCCATTCTGTGGTCATCTCCGGGGTGTACGGGCACCATTCCGCCCTCGGCGTAAGGCCGCGGGCGTTATAGTTAGCGGGCATGCTTTGGGAGGAAAAATGACCGATGTTCCCTGGCTCAGTCCCGCGGAAATGCAGGCGTGGCTGCGCTTTATCGCGGTGGTGCAGCTGCTCCCCGGAGCGCTCGAGTCCGAGCTCCAGGCCGACGCCGGGTTGACCCACTACGAGTACTTCACCCTGGCAAAGCTCTCCGAAGCCCCCGAACGGACCCTGCGGATGACCGCGCTGTCCGACGCGACCAACGCCACACTGCCCCGGCTGTCCCACGTGGTGCGCCGCCTCGAGGAGCGCGGATTGGTGGAGCGTTTCCCCTGTGCGGATGATCGCCGGGCGACCAATGCGCGGCTGACCGACGCCGGGTGGGAGATCGTGGTGGCCGCGGCCCCCGGTCACGTGGAGACCGTGCGCAAACACGTCTTTGATGCGTTGGGAGAGGACCTGGTGGGCGCGCTGGATGAGGTCAGCACCCGAATCCTGCGCACCCTGGATCCCAGCGATCGACTCCACGCGCTGACCACGCCCGGCACCGATTCCCCGACTCGATGAGTGCGGAGAACATCGACGTCTTGATCATTGGAGCCGGCCAGGCGGGGCTCGCCACCGCCCAGGAGCTTCAGCGCCGCGGCGTCACCAGCATGCGGATCATCGACCGCGGCCCCGGGTCGGGTGGTGCCTGGCAGCACCGCTGGGCCTCGCTGCGGCTGGACGATGCGCACCAGGTTGAGGACCTCCCCGGGCTCGACACCCTGGGGCTCAGCTTCCGTACGGCCCCCGGGGATGAGCCCGCCCGCGACATCGTCGCCGACTATTACTCCCGCTACGAGCGCGCCTACGGCCTGCCGATCCGGCGACCGATCGAGGCGGTCGCGGTCACCGCGGACGGCCCCGACCACACGCTTCGGGTCACCACCCGGAACGCGGTCACCCGGGCCTCCGATACCGAAATCCTGGCCCGGATCGTGATCAACGCCTCGGGTACCTGGACCCGCCCGATCCAGCCCGAGATTCCCGGCCGGGAGCGCTTCACCGGGCGTCAACTGCGCACCCCCGAGTTCGTGGCCGCCGAAGAGTTTGCCGGGCAGCACGTGATCGTGGTCGGCGGCGGGACCAGCGCGATCGGGTTTGTGCTGGAACTCTCCCCGGTGGCGGCCCGCGTGCAGTGGGCAACCCGGCACCCGGTGGACTTTAGCGAGACCGTGGGCCTTGCCCGCGATCATGCCCGGGCCGCGGTCGCCGCCCAGGACGAGGCAGCCCGAGCGGGGGAGATCCTGCCCAGTATCGTCTCGGGCACCGGCGTCCCACTGACGCGGCGGATGCGCCAGGCGCGTGAGGCGGGGATCCTGGTCGAGCGCCCGCTGTTCACCGCGATGACCGACACCGGCGTGATCTGGCCCGACGGGACCACCGAAAACGTGGACGCGATCATCTGGGCCGCCGGCTTCCGCGCCGAGGTAGACCACCTGGAACCGCTCGGCCTGGCCGACCCCGGACACACAATCCGCGTCGAGCGCGGCCGGGCGATCGATGAACCGCGCCTCTTCCTGGCTGGCTACGGTCCACAGGCCAGCACGATCGGGGCCGCCCGTTCGGCCCGGGCCACCGCGGCGCAGGTGGTGCAGGCGCTCAGCGAATAGGGGTGCGGAAGCCGCGTCGATAGGTGCCCGGCGTGGTGCCCAGGTGGCGATGGAAGGCGCGAATCAGGGTATCCACCGATCCCAGCCCCGTGGACGCGGCCACCGCGTCCAGCGAATCATCGGTGGATTCGAGTATCCGCCGCGCGGCCTCGACCCGCAGCGACTCCACATACTGTCCCGGGGTCTGCCCAAACTCCTGCCGAAACACCCGCGCGAAGTGGCGGTCGCTCAGGTTTGCCTGCCGCGCCAGGCGCTCGACCCCCAGGTCGAATTCGAGGTTGTTGGAGATAAACAGGCGGAGCTCGTCCATGTCTCGTGACACGGGCGCATCCCGCAGCGGCACGCTGAATTGACTCTGGCCGCCGGGCCGCTTGAGATAGACGACGAGCTGCCGGGCCACGGCGATTGCCATCGGGTTACCCAGGTCTTCGGCCACCAGGGCCAGGGAGAGATCCAGGCAGGAGCTGATCCCGGCGGCGGTCCAGATCCGCCCCTCGTGGATAAAAATCGGATCGGCGTCCACCTCGATCCCCGGGTGTTCGGTGGCGAGTTGGGCCGCCGTGGACCAGTGCGTGGTGACCCGCCTGCCCTCGAGGACGCCCGCCCGCGCCAGGATATGCGCGCCCACGCACACCGAGGCGATGCGAGCAACCCGCGGTTCCAGCACACGCACCCAGTTCACGATGTCCGGATCGCACACCGCCACGATGCGGCCGTGCTCATCGGCCTCCGCCGCCCCGGGCACGATCAGGGTGTCGATGTGTCGAGACGCCAGCTCCGCGAGGGTGCAGTCGGGCAGCAGCCGAACGCCCGCCGCAGTGCGAATCGGACTCGAATTGGGAGCGGCGATCAGCACCTCATAGTGCGGGGATGCCCCGCCCTCCCGGTTGGCCAGCCCGAATACCTCGGCCGGCCCGGTGACATCGAGCAGGTCGACCCCGTCAAATGCAAGGACCGCTATCGTGCGCACCGAATTCACCATGTCCTCATCCTCGGTGACGCGGATGCACTGGCGCTAGTCCGCGAGCGCCGCAATCGTGGGAACTACAACCGCGTAGAGGTCGGCGATGGTGGCCAGGGCCGAGGCGTGCAGCCGGGGCGCGCTGACGTCGGTGTCGAGCACTCGCAGCGGGCGGGTGGCGCAGGCATCAGCGATCACGGTGGCCGAATTGCCGCGGAGGAAGGCACCCTCGGCGGTGAAGGTCACACACATGTGGGTCATGAATCCGGCGATGATCAGCGCGTAGTTGCCGGCGGCATCAACCAGCTCACCCAGGGTGGTGTCCACAAACGAGTTGGGGGCGGTCTTCACCACCACGGCCTCCCCGTCCCGCGGGGCGACGCGGGGGTGAATCTGACCGATCTCGGCCCGAATGTCATAGGGCGTTCCGGGGCCGCCATCGTTGATCACGTGGATCACCGGGGTCCCGGCGGCGCGAGCCCGTGCGAGCAGATCAGCGGCGGCATCGAGCGCGGGTGCCCAGCCCTCGAGCTCCATCACGCCGGTGGTGTAGGTGTTTTGATAGTCGATCAGCACGAGGGTGGATGCGGTCAGGGACGCGGGTTCGGCGGAGAATCCGTTGAGTTCGCGCAGGGTGGTGGACATGAGGGCTCCCTTGGGGTTGGGCCGGTTCGGTCGCCGCGGTGTGCGGTAGTACCAGCCTCGCCGCCCGAGATCATGGCCGCAATGGCGAATGATTCGCAGTTTCTGCCACGACGTAGTCACCGGGCCCGAAACCACCCCGTGTTACGGGCAGGTAACCACCCGCTGTATCCGTGCCGGGGATGTCGCGCGCGCGGTGGGCGCGGGCCCCAAAACCGTGTAGATTGATGCCGAACACCCACAATCACATACGCCACTAAACCACCGCGGGAGAGTCCCGATGTTTGGGCGCCGTAGGAGCAAACCCTCCCCGGGAATCTCTCAGGCCCATGGACCGCAGTGGTGCGGCAACTCTGGAAAGTGATCCCCCATCCGGGCGGATCCACCGACGGTGCAGGTGCGGAATCCCGCGCGAAATCTCTCAGGTACAGCTACAGAGCGGGGAGGAACCCATCGTCGTTTCCGGCGCGCCCGCGCCGGTACCCATATTGGAGTTCCCGTGACCCTGGTCGACCCGTCCGTATCCGTTTCCGCCGCCGAACACACGCAGCCCGCGCCCGAGATCGGCTTTGCCGAGCGTCATATCGGCGTGCATCGGGATGCCGAGGTGGCTCACATGCTCGGCGTCATCGGGCAGCCGAGCCTCACCGCGCTGGTTGACACCGCGGTTCCCACCTCGATTCGCCAGTCGGCACCGCTGAACCTGGCCCAGCCGCTCTCCGAGGCCGACGTTCTCACCGCGCTGCGCGCGCTGGCCACGCAAAACACCACCGCCGTGCAGCTGATCGGTCAGGGCTACTCCGACACCATCACCCCCGCGGTCATCCGCCGCAACGTGCTGGAAAGCCCCGCCTGGTACACCGCCTACACCCCGTATCAGCCCGAGATTTCGCAGGGACGCCTGGAGGCGCTGCTGAACTTCCAGACCATGGTCCAGGACCTCACCGGGCTCGATGTCGCCGGTGCCTCGCTGCTGGATGAGGGCACCGCAGTGGTTGAGGCCGCGCTGCTCATGCGCCGCGCGACCCGCGGCCTGCCGGATGATGCGCCCACGGTAATCGATGCCGATGCCTTCCCGCAGACCATCGCCCTGCTGCGCGGCCGTGCCGAGGCGCTCGGGTTCGAGATCATCGTCGCCGACCTCTCCCGGGGCCTGCCCACCGACCTGCCCGAGGGTCCGCTGGGCGGCGTGATTGTGCAGCAGCCCGGCGTTTCCGGTGCGATCGTGGATCACTCGGCGGTCATCGCCGCGGCCCACGAGCGGGGTGCCCTGGTGACCGTCGCGACCGACCTGCTGGCCCTGACCCTGCTGACCTCCCCGGGGGAGCAGGGCGCCGATATCGCCGTGGGTTCGGCCCAGCGGATGGGTGTTCCGCTCTTCTTCGGTGGCCCGCACGCCGCGTTCATCTCGGTGAAGAAGGGTCTTGAGCGTCAGCTGCCCGGACGTCTGGTCGGCGTCTCGGTGGACGATGCCGGACGCCCCGCCTACCGCCTGGCCCTGCAGACTCGCGAGCAGCACATCCGCCGCGAGAAGGCCACCTCCAACATCTGTACCGCGCAGGCTCTGCTGGCCGTGGTCGCCTCGTTCTATGCGGTGTATCACGGTCCCGAGGGGCTGACGGACATCGCCCGTCGTATCCACCGCCTGGCCACCGGGCTGCGGGATGCACTGGAATCCGCGGGTATCACCGTGGTCAACGCAACCGCGTTTGACACCCTGACCGTGGCCGTACCCGGCCGCGCGGCCGAGGTTCTGGCCGCCGCCGAGGGTCGCGGAATCAACCTGCGCCGGATCGATGTCGACCACGTGGGAGTGGCGGTCAACGAGGTCACCACCGCGCGCATCCTCGACCACGTACTGGCCGCGATCACCGGCACCGAGGGCGCACCGGTTGCTCCGGCCGACGCCGACCGGATCCCCACCGAAATTGTGCGCACCAGCGCCTTCCTCACCCACCCGGTGTTCCACCAGCACCGCTCGGAAACCCAGCTGCTGCGCTACATTCGCCGCCTCTCGGACCGCGACCTGGCCCTGGACCGGACCATGATTCCGCTGGGATCCTGCACCATGAAGCTCAACGCGGCGGTCGAGATGGAGGCCATCTCCTGGCCCGAGTTCGCCTCGATTCACCCCTTCGCCCCCGATCACCAGACCGTGGGCTGGCGCACCCTGATCACCGAGCTCGAGGAGGATCTGGCCGAAATCACCGGCTATGACCGGGTCTCGGTGCAGCCCAACGCCGGTTCCCAGGGCGAGCTGGCGGGCCTGCTGGCGATCCGCGGCTACCACCGCTCGCGCGGGGATGAGGCGCGCACCATCTGCCTGATTCCGGCGAGCGCGCACGGCACCAACGCGGCCTCGGCCGTGCTCGCCGGGATGCGGGTTGTGGTCGTGGCCACGGCCGCCGACGGCACGATCGATCACGCCGATCTGAACGCCAAGATCGCCGAGCACCGCGACGTGCTGGCCGCGATCATGATCACCTACCCCTCGACCCACGGGGTCTTCGACGCCGATGTGCGCGAGGTGTGTGATGCGGTGCACGCCGCCGGGGGCCAGGTCTACATCGACGGTGCCAACCTCAACGCGCTGGTCGGCCTTGCCAAGCCCGGGGAGTTCGGCGGCGATGTCTCGCACCTGAACCTGCACAAGACCTTCTGCATCCCGCACGGTGGCGGCGGACCCGGCGTCGGACCGGTCGCCGTGCGCGCCCACCTGGCACCTTTCCTGCCCGGGGACGCGACGGACCCGAACTCCACGACCCCGATCTCCTCGGCCCGCTTCGGCTCGGCCGGGGTCCTGCCAATCAGCTGGGCGTACGTGCGCCTGATGGGTGGCGAGGGTCTGACCCGCGCAACCCGCACCGCACTGCTCTCCGCCAACTACCTGGCCGCCCGCCTGGATGAGTACTTCCCGGTGCTCTATCGCGGAAACGACGGCCTGGTTGCGCACGAGTGCATCCTGGATCTGCGCCCCATCACCGCGGCCACCGGCGTCACCGCCGAGGACGTGGCCAAGCGCCTGATGGACTTCGGCTTCCACGCCCCGACGCTGTCCTTCCCGGTGCCCGGCACCCTGATGGTTGAGCCCACCGAGTCCGAGGACACCACCGAGCTCGAGCGCTTCGTGACCGCGATGCGGGTGATCCGCGCCGAGATTGCCGCGGTTGAGGCGGGGGAGTACCCGGTCGCCGAATCGCCGCTGCGCCGCGCCCCGCACACCGCGGCCGCGCTGCTCTCGGACAGCTGGGATCGCCCCTACGGTCGCGAGCAGGCGGCCTTCCCGGTCCCCGGACTGCGTCAGGACAAGTACTTCCCGCCGGTGGGCCGGATCAACCAGGCCGCCGGAGACCGCAACCTGATCTGCTCCTGCCCGCCCCTGTCGGCGTTTGAGGAAAATGTCTCCGCAGAAAACGCCACCGAGGAAGCCGAGGCCACCCGATGACCGAGCGCACCACCGCCCTGTACGACGCCCACGCCGCCCTCGGCGCGCACTTCACCGATTTTGGTGGCTGGCAGATGCCGCTACGCTACGGGTCCGAACTCGCCGAGCACACCGCGGTGCGCACCGCCGCGGGCCTGTTTGACCTGTCCCACATGGGTGAGGTCTGGGTGCAGGGACCGGATGCGGCCGCCGCGCTGAGCTTCGCGCTGGTCGGGGCCTTCGACACCCTGGCCGTGGGCCGCGCCAAGTACTCGCTGATCGTGGCGGAGGACGGCGGGATCCTCGACGACCTGATCGTCTACCGCCTCACCCCCGAACGCTTCCTCGTGGTCCCGAACGCGGGTAACGCCGAGCTGGTGGCCGGAGAGCTGACCACCCGCGCGGCCGGATTCACCGCTACCGTCACCGATGCCAGCGCGCACACCGCGCTGATCGCCCTGCAGGGTCCGCGCGCGGTCGAGATCCTGGCCACCCTGGTGCCCGAGGCCGACCACGGAGACCTTTCCGCGCTGCGCTACTACGCGGCCATCGAGCTGAGCGTAGACGGCGAACCGGCGCTCGTTGCCCGCACCGGCTACACCGGAGAGGACGGCTTCGAGCTGTTCATCCCCAACTCTCGCGCCGCGGAACTCTGGGACACCCTTCTGGCCGCCGGGCTCACCCGCGGCCTGATTCCCTGCGGTCTGGCCGCCCGAGACTCGCTGCGCCTCGAGGCGGGCATGCCGCTCTACGGCAACGAGCTGACCCGCGAACTGACCCCGTTTGATGCGGGATTCGACCGCGTGGTGAACCTCACCGAGGGCCACAACTTCGTGGGCCGCGCGGCACTGGAAGCCGCCCGGGATGACCGCACGGGCCGCCGGGTCCTGGTGGGTCTGCGCGGCGAGGGCCGCCGAGCAGCCCGGGCCGGCTACCCGATCCTCAGCGAGGGCACGGTGATCGGCGCGGTGACCTCGGGCCAGCCGAGCCCGACCCTCGGGTATCCGATCGGATTTGCCTACGTCGACCCCGAATTCGCGACCCCCGGCACCCCGGTCCAGGCAGACCTGCGCGGCAAGCCCGAGGCGTTCACCGTGGTTGAGACCCCGTTTTATCGCCGTACCCGCTAATCCACAGCACCATCACCCACAGCACCACCACACACCCCATCACCATCGAAAGGCACCCATGAGCACCGTTGCCCCCAACCTGAAATACTCCGCCGAGCACGAGTGGCTGGCCGCCGGCGATCCCGCAACCGTGGGCATCACCGCGGTCGCCGCCGAGGCCCTCGGTGACATCGTCTACGTGAGCCTGCCCGAGGTGGGTGACACCGTGACCGCGGGCGCCACCTGCGGCGAGGTCGAGTCCACCAAGTCCGTGTCCGACCTGTACGCGCCGGTCACCGGTGAGGTCATCGCCATCAACCAGGCGGTGCTGGATGATCCCGCCCTGGTCAACGGCGACCCGTACGGTGCCGGCTGGCTCTTCACCGTCGCCGTGACCGCCGAGGGCCCGCTGCTGAGCCCCGAGGAGTACGCGGCAGCAAACGGCGTCACCGCGCCGTAACCCGGTGCCGTGGCCGCCGGTGACATCGCGCGGCCACGGATCACGGATCACCGGGCATCGACGTCCGGCGCATCCACATCAAAGGAGTTCCCATGAGTGTTGGCGTTTTTGATCTGTTTTCGATCGGAATCGGACCCTCGAGTTCACACACCGTCGGCCCGATGCGGGCCGCAAATATTTTTGCCACCGAACTGCGTGATCACAATCTGCTGGGCAGCGTCGCCGAGCTAAACGTTCACCTGTACGGCTCGCTCGCGGCCACCGGACGCGGACACGGCACCCAGGGCGCGATCCTGTTGGGCCTCTCGGGGTTTGATCCGGAAACCATCGGACCCGACACCGTCACCGAGACCCTGGCCGGCATCGCCGCCGGGGCACCGCTGCTCCTGGGCGGCGAGCGCGCGATCACCCTGGGGGAGGACGATATGATCCTCCACCCGCTCACCGTGCTGCCCCGGCACACCAACGCGATGCGGCTGAGTGCCCTGGATGCGGCCGGGGTCGAACTCGCCACCGAAACCTTCTATTCGATCGGCGGCGGCTTCATCACCCGCGACGGCGCCCTCCCCGAGGCTGTCCTCGATGTCCAGCCGATCCCGCTGCCCTTCAGCAGCGCCGCGCGCCTTCTCGAACACTGCGCCGAACGGGGCATCAGCATCTCCGAGGTCATGCGCCACAACGAGCTCGCCACAACCGATGCCGCGGGCCTGCGCTCGGGCCTGCTCCACATCCGTGACGTGATGAACCAGTGCGCCGACTCGGCCATCGCCCGCACCGGCGTGCTCCCCGGCGGGCTCGACGTGAAGCGCCGCGCGCCCGCCTGGCATGAGCGTTTACGCGCGTTGGATCCGCACCGCGATCCGCTGTACTGGCAGGAGTGGGTCAATCTGGTGGCCCTCGCGGTCAATGAGGAAAACGCCTCCGGGGGACGGGTGGTCACGGCCCCGACCAACGGTGCCGCGGGCATCATCCCGGCGGTCCTGTTTTATGCGGTCCACTACGCCCCGAGCGTTCGGGCGCTGATGAACCCCGACGGCGGCACCGAGGCGAGCCCCGAGCTGGTGGCCCTGCGTGATGACATCACCGAACGGTTCCTGCTCACCGCCGCGGCAATCGGGGTGCTCTATAAGGAGATGGCGGCGATCTCCGGCGCCGAGCTGGGCTGCCAGGGGGAGGTGGGCTCGGCCTCCTCGATGGCCGCGGCCGCCCTCGCCGAAATTCTCGGTGGAACCCCCGCCCAGGTCGCCAACGCGGCGGAGATCGCGATGGAGCACAACCTCGGACTCACCTGCGACCCGGTGGGCGGGCTGGTGCAGATCCCGTGTATCGAACGCAATGCGATCGGCGCCGCCAAGGCGGTCAACGCGGCCAAGATGGCACTGTGGGGTGACGGCACCCATCGGGTATCCCTCGATCAGGTGATCCTCACCATGCGTGACACCGGAAATGACATGAGCAGCAAGTACAAGGAGACCTCGCTGGGCGGCCTGGCCGTGAACGTGGTGGAGTGTTAATACAGCACAGGAGGGTGTTGTTCACGGTGTTTCCCCTGGTAATACCCGTAGAGTTTTGAGACCTATGTTGTCTTGCGAAGGGGTCTCATGACGACCGTCGAACAATCCGCCCCGGCGACGCCGGCATCCCGGTGGCACCCGCGCCGCTGGTTTGAGACCGTTCGCCGGCTGCCCTTCAGCTTCGGTCTGATCGCCGTCGTGCTGTTCCTGGGGGCCACCACCGGTGCCCTCTGGGATCCCTTGCGTCACCGCCACTGGTTCCACCTGGTGGCCTACGGTGTGCCCGCATTCGATGCCGGACACTGGTGGACCCTGATCACCGGAATGTTCTGGGCGGCCCACCCGGCAATGTACGTGTGGTTCCTGATTCTGGTGCCGTTCTCGCTGATCCGCCTGGAGCTGCGTCGCGGCTCCGGTGTGGCCGCCGGGTACTTCATTTTCGGCCAGCTGGCGGCGGTGCTCACCAGCGCACTCTTCCTCTCAATCTTCTCCGATCTGGGCTGGGAGTGGGCCGATAATCTGGCCACCACGGTGACCGTGGGCATGATGCCCGGACTCTTTGCCGCGCTGACCGCGACCATCAACAGCCTGCCCGATCCCTGGCGCAGCCGGGGCCGGATGATCCTCATCTATGTGGCCGCGATCGGCGTCCTGTTCCTGGGCATTCTGCCCGCGCTACTCAACGCCGCGGCAATCATCATCGTGCTGGCGATGGGCACCCGCCGCCGCAAGCGCGCCCCCAGTATTCATGAGCGTCGCTTCACCACGTTTGTCACCATCCTGGGCCTCGGCGCGATCCAGCTGATCCTCACCGTGGTGCGCACCCACGGGCCCTTCGGCGACACCTCGCTGCTTGAGGGTTCCTGGGGCCACGCGGTCGTGAACGCGCTGATCATCCTGGTGCTGGCCAACGGGCTTCGCACCGGCCGCCGCCTGGCATGGGTGCTGGCCCTCGGCCTCTCGCTGATCAACATCCTGGCCGGCCTGTCCTTCTTCCTGATCGTGCAGACCAGCATTCCCGAGCTCGAAGACATTCGCGCCTACGCCAGTAGCACCAACGTGACGATCGCCGACGGCGTGCTGTGGCTGATCTTCTTCATCTACCTTCTGGTGGCCCACGGCGCCTTCACCGTGCCGTTCCGTCGCCGCCTGCCCGGTGGTGGCGGCGGCAATGAGCGCAGCGTCCGCGAGGTTCTGCGCGAGAGCGGCGGCGGGACCCTGTCCTGGATGACTACCTGGCCCGGAAACCGACACTACTTCAGCCCGACCGGCCGCGGCTTTGTCACCTATCAGGTGCATGCCAAGACCGCGATCGCGCTGTCCGACCCGATCGGACCGGTCGCCGAACGCACCGAGACCGCCCGTCAGTTCATCGCCTCGGCCGAGAAGGCCGGGTTTGTGCCCTGCTTCTTTGTCGCCAGTGAGGCCCTGCGCACCGAATCGCTGCCCACCTGGCGTTCCCTTCAGGTCGCCGAGGACACGATCATCGATCTGCCCGGCCTGGCCTTTACCGGCAAGCGCTGGAACTCGGTGCGGACCTCACTCAACAAGGCCGACCGCGAGGGCGTGACCTTCCGCCTGACGCACCTGTCCGAGGAGCCGCGCAAGGTTCAGCAGCAGGTGCGTCAGATCTCCGAAGCCTGGCTCGGGGATAAGGGCCTGCCCGAGATGGGCTTCACCCTGGGTGGTGTCGATGAGGCGCTGGATCCCTCGGTCCGCCTGGCCCTGGCCTATAACGCCGAGGGGGAGATTGATGGGTTCCTGAGCTGGCTTCCGGTGTACGGCGAAAACGGCACTATTCACGGCTGGACCCTCGACCTGATGCGGCGCCGCGAGGGTGGGTTTGGTCCGGTGATGGAGTATCTGATCGGTCGTTCGGCCCAGGAATTCTCCGCCGAGGGTGCGATGATCGCGTCCCTTTCCGGTGCGCCGCTGGCCCACCTGGGTCAGCGTGGCGGCAACATCATCGACAACCTCCTGAGTGGGCTGGGAGAAGCCATCGAGCCGCTCTATGGATTCCGCTCGCTGCACGCGTTCAAGCGCAAGTTCAACCCGCGCTACGAGCCGGTCTACCTGCTCTACCGCGACGAGGGAGACCTCGCACGGATCGGACTGGGCCTGGGTCGCGCGTTCCTCCCGGATGCCACAGTGCCGTCGCTGGTGCGCAGTCTGCGCGCCCCGAAATAACCCGCAGTCCCCAACGCAGAAACCGCGCCGTGGCCCCGTGCCCCGGCGCGGTTTCTGCGTTGGGGACGGGGGTTGCTGCAAGACTGGGGGCATGTCCACGAGCCCGATCGAAGCCGAAGCCCGCGCCATCCTCGCCGATTTGACCGGCGTTCCGGATGCCCACTTTCACGAGGGCCAGTTTGAGGCCATCAGCACCCTGGTCGATGCGCGGCGCCGCGCGTTGGTGGTGCAGCGTACCGGTTGGGGCAAGTCTGCCGTCTACTTCATCGCGACCCTGCTGCTGCGTCGCCGCGGCGCCGGACCCACGCTGCTGGTTTCGCCGCTGCTCTCGCTGATGCGCGATCAGGTGGCGGCGGCCGCCCGGGCCGGGGTGCGCGCGGTCGCGATCAACTCGGCCAATGCGCACGAGTGGGACGATGCCCGCCAGGCCCTGGCAAATGACGAGGTCGACGTCCTGCTGGTCTCGCCCGAGCGACTGAACAACCCGCGCTTCCGCGACGAACAGCTGCCCGCCCTGATGGGGCGGATCGGCCTGCTGGTGATCGATGAGGCCCACTGTATCTCCGACTGGGGTCACGACTTCCGTCCCGACTATCGCCGGATCGCCGAGCTGATTCGTGCCCTGCCGGCCAACCTGCCCGTTTTGGCCACCACGGCCACGGCCAACGCCCGCGTGGTCACCGACATCGAGGAGCAGCTGGCCGTGGATGCGGGTGGCGTGGTCACGATCCGCGGGTCGCTGGCGCGTGCCTCGCTGCGCCTCGGCGTCCTGGAGCTGCCGGACTCACGTGCCCGCTTGGGCTGGCTGCTCAGTCATCTGGGGGATCTCCAGGGCAGTGGCATCATCTACGCGCTGACCGTCTCGGCGGCCGAGGATACCGCCCGGCTGCTGCGCGATGCCGGGCACAATGTGCGCGCCTACACCGGCCGGACCGACACCGATGAGCGTGCCGAGTCCGAGCTGATGCTCAAGAACAACGAGCTCAAGGCCCTGGTGGCCACCAGCGCGCTGGGGATGGGCTTCGACAAGCCCGACCTGGGATTTGTGGTGCACCTCGGCGCCCCGTCCTCCCCGGTGGCCTACTACCAGCAGGTGGGTCGTGCCGGTCGCGGAACGGACCGCGCCGATGTACTGTTGCTGCCCGGAAGCGAGGACCGCGAGATCTGGCGCTACTTCGCGACCGCCTCGATGCCGGATGAGGAGCGGGCCCGCGCGGTCCTGGAAGCGCTCGGCTCCGATCCGATTTCCACCCCCGCGCTGGAGGCTCGGGTGAATATCCGACGCACCCCGCTGGAGCTGCTGCTCAAGGTCCTGGACGTGGACGGCGCCGTGCACCGGGTGACCGGCGGCTGGGTCGGGACCGGCCAGCCCTGGACCTACGATGCCGACCGCTACGCCCGGATCGCGCGGGCCCGCCTGGACGAGGAGGCGTCGATGATCGAGTATCAGCGCACTACCGAGTGCCGGATGGCGACCCTGCAACGCGACCTGGACGACGATACCGCGGCGCCCTGCGGTCGCTGTGACCGGTGCACCACCGCCTGGTATCCCTCCTCGATCAGCGAGCAGGCGGCCACCGAAGCCGCCGGTTCTCTGGATCGGGTGTCGGTCGAGATCGAGCCGCGCCGTCAGTGGCCCACCGGCGCCGACCGCCTGGGCATCACCCTGGACGGCGCCGCCGTGCGTGGCAAGATTCCCGAGGCCCTGCGCGCCGAACCCGGGCGCGCGATCGCCCGACTCACCGACCTCGGCTGGGGCGGGACCCTCCGCGAGATTTTCGCCCCGGGCACCCCGGATGCGTCGGCCAGCCCGGCACTGCTCGGCGCCGCGATTCGTGTGCTGGCCACCTGGGGGTGGAGCGCGCGACCGGTCGCCGTGGTGTCGGTCCCCTCGCGCTCGCATCCGCAGCTAGTGGACTCTGTGGCGCGCGGCCTCGCGGGTGCCGGCAAGCTACCGTATCTGGGTTCGCTTGAGCTCGTGAACGGTGGCCCGCGCGGCAGCGCCGGCGGCAACAGCGGCTATCGCCTGGCCGGGGTCTGGGACGGTTTCACCGTGGGACCCGACCTCATGGCACACCTCGCGCAGGTTGGGCCCGGCCCGATCCTACTGGTGGATGATCGGGTCGACAGTCGGTGGACCCTCACGGTCAGCGCCCTCGCGCTGCGTCGGGCCGGTGCCACCGCGGTGCTGCCCTTCGCGCTGGCCATCGTCGCCTAGCATCAACACAACGGGCCCGTAACCCCACTCAGAGGTTACGGGTCCGTTACTGTTTTCTAGGCCGAGGCTGGGGCCGCGAATTCCTCCGGGACCAGGAATCCCTCATCCAGCAGTTCGCGCAGACGGGGGAGCAGCTCGGCCCCGAGGGCCGCCTCATCCACCTCCAGGAGCTGAGCGATCGCCGCCACGAGCACACCCACCTCCAGGGTTCCATCGCTCGCCCCCACGATCGCCGCAAGTCCGGTGTCCAGGTCCACGGTGCGACCAAATCCGGCACCCTGATGCAGGGTCATGACGGAGGGATCCTCATTACCCGGCCAGTAGTGTCGCTCCTCGGTCACGTCCCCGCTCACCCGGAGAGCCTCGGCGCCCAGTGCCGCGTCGTCGCGGGCAGCCTGCCAGTCACGAGCCGCAAGCACCTGACCGACGTGTGCTCCCAGGGCACCGGATACCCGGCTGGCCACACGCTCGAAGCGTCGCCAGGGTGCCAGTCCCTGGTCGCCGCGGCGAAGCAGTACATAGCCGAAGCCAATGCCGGTGGTGGCTCGGCGATCGAAGTCATCCAGCCAGGCCCCGCACAGGCGCTCAAACTCGGGATCACCGGGGCGGGTGCCTCCGTCGCGAATCCAGGTTTCCGCGTAGCGCACCGGATCCTGGCGCTCACGCTCAAGCACCCAGGCATCCACGTCGGCATCTAACCAGCCGCGAATCCGATCAAATGCATCCTCGTCGGCGCGATACTCCCAGTTCCCCAGCATCTGCACAATCCCGCCGGGGACAAGAAAGCGCGGCGCCGTCTCGATCATCTCGCGCACGATATCGTCTCCCTCGCGTCCCCCGTCACGGTACTCATACTCGGGAGCACCGGCGTCGCGCGGAGTAATCACAAACGGCGGGTTCGACACAATCCGGTCAAAGCGTTCTTCGGCTACCGGTTCAAACATATTCCCCAGGCGGAATTCGATGCCCTGCGCCTGATTGAGGTCGGCATTGAATTGAGCGATATCGAGCGCACGCTGGGAAATGTCCGTCGCGATCACGCGTTCGGCGTGACGGGCCAGGTGGAGCGCCTGAATGCCGCATCCGGTTCCGAGATCCAGAGCCAGCGAGATCGGCTCGGGGATGATCAACCCGGCCAGGGTGCGGCTCGCACCGCCGACGCCCACCACATGGTCCGCGCGCAGCGCACCACCCACGATGAGTTCACCCAGGTCGGCGGCGAGCCACCAGTCAACCGACTCGGCGCCGTCGGTAAAGGCATAGGGCCGCAGCTCAAGCTGGGCACGCACCACCCCGACCTCAACCCGCACCAGCGCGAGCGCCTCGAGACCGGCCACGCCGGTTTCGGGGAACGCGCTCTCGACCTCCGCGGCGGTGCAGGACTGACCCAGCACAAACAGTCGCGCGCAAATCACACGGGCAAACGTCGGGTCGCTGGGGTCGTCGTCGCGGGCGATCAGCAGCCGCTGGATCGGCAGGGTGTTACCGCGAACGAGGGCGGCATCGGCATCCTCACCCCAGAGCGCGAGCAGGCTCGCGGTGCGGTAGTCGGCGCGGAGAAGGTCGGCGCGCAGGGCGTCGATGAGTGCTGGATTTTGCTGGAGAGTCACCCACCCATTCAACGCCATTTCCGGCGGCGAACGAAACCACCGGGGCGCTAACCTGCTTGACCGGTGTCGCTACAAGAGTTGTGGTAACCGTACTGAGAAGTTAGCGCTTGACGAGGACTGCAGTGGCGTTATCGGGTGCAAAATCAAAGTCCACGGCCACCGACTCACCCGCCAAAACACCGGGCAGCCAGTATCGTGCGTCGTCCCACATGAGGTCGAAGGGAACCTCTTCAACCGGGACCCATCGGGCGTCCAGCTCGGCCGTGGCGATCGGCTCACCCCGGTGATCGCGCGCGCTAAACACCCAGGAACGCTGACTCCACTCGGTTCGGGACGGGAAGCGATAGTCGATGTAGCCATGAGCACGGAGGTCTTCCGGCGCCACAACCAGGCCCACCTCCTCGAGCACCTCGCGCACAATCGCCCGGGTCGGGGTTTCGCCCGGCTCGAGTTTTCCACCGGGTGCAACCACCCGCCCCTGGCCGAGTCCGCGGCGCTTTTCCCCCAGCAGAACCTCATCCCCGCGTGGCGTGGAACGGATCAAATAACACACACAAACTTCTGGGAGTTCCATCTAATCAGGCTATCGTGCCGCACGCGGCCCGATCATTGCGTACCCTTGTTCGGGGACATCCGCTAAAGGAGCACTCATGCGAACCACCGCCAACGACCTGATCAGGCTACGCCGCGACGCCACTCTCGAGCGCGCGGTGCTGATCGAGGCGCACGCACGCGCCGGCGAGGACCCGCACGACTTTATCCCCACCCTTCCCACCATTGACGAGCTGGTGGTCACCGAGCTGCGCAATTCCGAGATCGACGACCGTGGGCTCACCGCCCAGTACATCCTTGCGCGCATGGCGGGGGCGAGTTCCCGCCCCGAGGCCGCACTGCACGCCGCCGATGCCGACCGAGTGGAGCGCGAAATTCTGCGTGAAATCGGCCTGATTCACCCCGAACTGGCCCGTACCGTGTGGAGCATGCTCGGCCGCCTCGACGCCGCATGAGCATTTTGTCCCCGGGTCACGGTGTATCGGCACCCCGCTATGCCCCGGCGAGGCCCGGGTTCCCGGCGGTGCGGCGCACCGCCGATGCTCAGCCTCAGCCCGTAGAATCAATTGTTATGTCGTGCGCCCTGTGGCACGCCTGAGACTGCCTATGACACGATTTCGCCCCCTGAAGCGCACGCGCACCGCACTCATCGCCGCACTGACGGCCATGGGTGTGCTGAGTGCGCCGCTGGCCGCGCAGGCCGTGACGATCCCGGCCGCGCCCCCCACAAGCATTACCGTGAAACAGGAACCCGCCGCGGCTCCCACCGAGGGCGCCGCGGTTTCGCTTACCCAGTCCTCTCCGACGATCGCGCCGGATGGAACGATCACCTTCACCACCACGATCACCAATTCCACCGATTCTGCCCTGGCGGCGGGCAAGGCGACGCTCAGCTCCGGGCCACTCCCGCTGTCCACGCTGGAACAGTTCACCGGCTGGTTTGACCGCTCGATTGATGTGCGTTTACCCTACGCGCTGGCCTCGGTTTCGGTGCCTGCGTTGGCACCGGGGGAGAGCTTCACCACCGACCCCGTCACACTGACGGCGGAGCAGTTGGAACTACATTCCGTTTATGGAAATTACGCCGTTCGCGCCTACTACGTGACCGGCCCGGAGATTTCCGAGGCTCGCACCAGCGTCCTGTTTGATCCCGGCACCGGAGCCACCACAGGCGGCTTGGCCATTGCCGTGCCGATCACCGCGCCGCCCAGTAGCGCGGGCCTGATTCCGGTGGAATCACTGACCGAGTGGACGGCGCCGGGAGGCATCCTGAGTCGTGAATTGGACGCCGCGCTGGATCGTCCGGTGACCCTGGCTATTGACCCGATGATTCTGGCCTCGATTCGCAGCCTGGGCACCACGGCCCCGGAATCTGCCACTAACTGGCTTAATCGGTTACAGAACGCCTCGAACCCCAGTTTTGTCCTGCAATACGCCGATGCAGACGCCGCCCTGCAGGCCCAGGCCGGAGCCGAGGCCCTGCTCGCACCGACCTCTCTGTCTTACGGATTGCTCCCGGCAAATTTCCCACCCCCACACGATTCCACGCAGGGTTCGAGTTCGACGCCCGAGACGTCCGACCTCCCCACCCTTGACCAGCTCACCGCATGGCCCGCCTCCGAACAGGGGATCGTATGGCCCGGATCCGACTCGGTCAAAGCCGCCGATCTGAAGGTCATCACCGCCTCCGGTGGGCACACCACGCTGCTCGATGGCTCGGCGCTCGAACCGGAAAAGGCCTCGACCCCCGGCGCGCATCGCACGGTGGACGGCAACGACGTACTCGCGGCCGAGCCGACGCTTACCAAGCTGATTCAGGATCTGGTTCACCCGGGATTGGACGGTCAGCCCGGCGCCGATCTCACGCACATTCGCGCGGCCTTTGCCGCGTTGGCCACCGAGCGCGGGGCCGATCAGCGTTCATACCTGGTGACGCTTCCGCGCGGATGGGCGGATACCGCCGTCAATCTCGACGCGGCAATCGCCCAGCTTTCGACCATTCCCGAAACCCACATCGTCTCGCTGGACACCCTCCGCGCCCAGCCCGCGGTCGAGGGAACCCTCGCGGAACACTCGGTCCCGGGCGAGCGGGTAAAGGCCGCAAAACTCCTTCTGCAGCGCGAACAGGACCTCAACCGGTTTGCCGGTGCCCTCGAGGATCCGGCCCTGCTTACCGGACGCGAGCGGGCGCAGCTACTCTCGCTCTTTGCCGTGGCCTGGCGCGACCAGGGATCCGCCTGGAATGGCGCGGTGACCGAACACGATGAGCAAACCACCGCGACCCTGGGCGGCATCACGCTGGCCCCCACCACTCAGTTCAACATGGTGAGTTGGCAGTCAAACCTAGGATTCTCGGTGCGCAATGATCTGCCCTATACGGTCAAGGTCACCCTGGACGTGGAATCCGACAACCTGCGTCTGGCTATCGACTCCTCGGTGACCCGCGAAATCAAGCCGTTTGCCACCGAAAAGTTCACGGTGCCGGTGCGCGCGCGCATCGGTAACGGGCAGAGCACCCTCTCACTGAGTCTGCACGCGCCCGACGGAACACAACTGGGGGCGGCCAGCTCGGTGCGCGTCAACGTGCGGGCCGACTGGGAGATCATTGGCTCGGTTGCGCTGGGGAGCCTGGTGTTCCTGCTGCTGGCCGGTGGGCTGTTCCGCACCATTCGCAAGCGGCGCCGCGGTGCGGTAGACCCCGCACCCACAATCGAAACCAGCGATTCGGCCCAGGATGCGCAGTCAGATCCTGATGCGCAGGCTGCCGCGGATGCTGAGCCTGCCTCGAATGTGGGCGCCGACCCAGACGCTGCGACACGCTCAGACACTCAGGCCGACCCGGATGCCGGCCCCGATTCACTCCCCGAAAAGGCCCCCACACATGGCTAAACCCGCTTCCATCGCGGGGATCGGTCGCGCAAGCGCCTTCCTCGCTTCCGGCACCATGGTGTCCCGTGTGCTGGGATTCATCAAGGCGATTCTGATCGCCCGCACCATCGGCCAGGTGGGTGTCAGCGGTGACGCCTTCGCAACCGCGAACATCCTGCCCAACACAATCTTCACAATCATCGCCGGCGGTGTGCTTTCGGCCATCCTGGTCCCGCAGATCGTGAAGGCCACGGTGCACGCCGACCGTGGCGCCGCCTATATCAACAAGCTGCTCACGATCACGCTCAGCGTGCTCGCCGCAACCACCCTGGTCGCGATGGCCGCAGCGCCGCTGCTCATTAAGCTCTGGGCCTCGAGCTACGGTCCCGAACAGGCAGCCCTGGCCACCGTGTTTGCCCTGTGGTGTCTGCCACAGCTGTTCTTCTACGGTCTGTACTCGATGCTTGGGGAGATCCTCAACGCCCACAAGATTTTTGGGCCGTTCACCTGGTCGCCGGCGCTGAACAACGTGGTCGCGATCGCCGGACTCTTTGTGTTCATCGGCATGTTTGGTGCCGACTCACAGGGGCTGCGCACGGCCTCCGAATGGTCCCCGATGATGGTTGCGGTCCTCGCCGGCAGCGCAACCCTCGGAGTTGCCGCCCAGGCCCTGATCCTGTTCCGCTACTGGAAGGTGCTCGGCCTGCGCTTCCGCCCCGACTTCGCCTGGCGCGGGGTGGGACTGGCCGAGACCGGCAAGCTCGCCGGGTGGTCGTTTGCGATGATCATGGTGACCACCGCGGCGGGCATCGTCCAGTCCCGCGTGGTCTCGGCGGCTTCGGGTCCGGATAACCCCTCGATCTTTGCGCTGCAGAACGCCTGGCTGATCTTTATGCTGCCGCACTCGGTGCTGGCCGTCTCGCTGACCACCGCGTACTTCACCCGGATGGCCGAGCATGCTCGCGCCCTGGACTACGACAAGCTCAAACTCGATGTGTCGGCGGCGCTGCGCAACGTGAGCCTCATGATCGTCGCGTCGGCCGCCATCTTATTCACCGTCGCCTTCCCGTTCGGATTCCTGTTCACCGGTTCCCCGAGCCAGGCCATCGGCATCGGTTTTGTGATCATCGCGTTTGTGGTTGGTCTCGTGCCGTTCTGCTTCCTGTTTGTGCTGCAGCGCACGTTCTACGCGCTGGGGGACACCCGAACCCCGTTCTTCTTTACCGTGTTCCAGGCCGTCCTCTTCAGCGTTTTGGCGGCCGGATGTCTGCTGCTGGATAAGTCGGTGATCGGCTTTGGTGTTGCCCTGGCCACCAGCATTGCCGGGACCGCTCAGGCATTCGTGGCGTTCTTCCTGCTGCGCCGCCGCCTGCGAGGTCTGGACGTCCAGCAGATCGTCAACAGCATGGCAATCTTCACGTTCTCGGCGATCCCGGCGACCATCGTCGGCGTGGTGAGCATGCTTCTGATGGGGGGCATGAACACCGGCGGCTGGGCCTTTAGCAGCCCGATCACCGCGATCATTTCGATGATCATCGCCAGCGGCGTCACCGGCGGTGTTTATCTGCTGTTCCTCTGGATACTGCGCGCCCGCGAACTGGCCACGATCACGGCACCGTTTGCCAAGATTGTTCGCCGTCTGCGCCGGGCCTAGCCGGTTCTCACGCTGTTTTTTGGGCGTCCATCTCCCTCGGGAATGCATGCCACGTACAATGTGTTCTACCCTCCAACAGGACATTCTCAAGGGAGTCTAATTGCGTAACGTCATCATTATCGGATCCGGCCCGGCCGGCTACACCGCCGCCATCTACGCGGCGCGTGCGAACCTCAATCCGCTCCTGATCGCCTCGAGCGTTCAGGCCGGTGGCGAGCTCATGAACACAACCGAGGTCGAGAACTTCCCCGGTTTCCCGGAGGGTATCCAGGGCCCCGAGCTCATGGCCAAGATGCAGGAGCAGGCCGAGAAGTTCGGCACCGAGGTCCTGCTGGACGATGTCACCGAGCTGGATCTGTCCGGCGACATCAAGCGCGTGGTCACCGGCTACTCGGGTGAGTTTGAGGCCGAGTCGGTGATCTTCGCCACCGGTAGCGCCTACCGCAAGATCGGTCTGGCCGATGAGGAGCGTCTGTCCGGCCGCGGCATCTCCTGGTGCGCAACCTGCGACGGTTTCTTCTTCAAGGAAAAGACCATCGCCGTCGTGGGTGGTGGAGACTCCGCCATGGAGGAGGCCACCTTCCTGACCAAGTTCGCCAGCAAGGTCTACGTGATCCACCGCCGTGACACCCTGCGTGCCTCGAAGATCATGCAGGAGCGCGCCCACGCGAACGAGAAGATCGAGTTCATCTGGAACGCCGAGGTCACCGGCATCAGCGGCGAAAACGCCCTGAGCGGCGTCACCCTGACCGACACCGTCACGGGGGAGGAGCGCGAGCTCGCCCTGGACGGTCTGTTTGTCGCGATCGGTAACGACCCGCGCACCCACCTGGTGCACGGCAAGCTGGATCTGACCGAGGAGGGCACCATCGCCGTCTCGGGTCGCTCGTCCAAGACCAACGTCGCCGGCGTCTTCGCCGCGGGTGATGTGATTGACCCCACCTACCGTCAGGCGGCCACTGCGGCTGCTTCCGGTGTCGTGGCAGCCCTGGATGCCGAACACTATCTCGCAGCGCGGGAGAGCGGCGTACAGGACCCCGCAGGCATCGATCTCGCACCCGCTAACTAAGAACATAAGGAGTACATCATGAGTGCACGTGCAGTATCCGAAGCAACGTTCCAGGCCGAGGTTCTCGACTCCGAGAAGCCGGTTCTGGTTGATTTCTGGGCCGAGTGGTGTGGCCCGTGCCGCATGGTCTCGCCGATCCTCGACCAGATCGCCGCCGAGAACACCGACAAGCTCGACATCGTCAAGGTCAACGTGGACGAGAACCCGCAGCTGGCTGCGCAGTTCCAGATCACCTCGATCCCCGCGATGAAGGTCTTCAAGGCCGGTGAGGTTGCAAAGACCATCATCGGAGCCAAGCCCAAGGCAGCCCTCGAGGCAGACCTGGCCGCTTTCCTCTAAGCCAAGCACAAACACAAAAACCCCGGATTATCCGGGGTTTTTGTGTTTAACTCGGTACGTGGTGTGCGGACCTAAGCGGGGTCGATGCTCTGACCGAGCTCTCGGAGGATCCGGTTTAGGTCACCCACGGTGGCGAAGTCGATGGTGACCGAGCCCTTACGAGCACCCAGGGTGACCTTCACGCGGGTGTTGAGGCGGTCTGCAAGGGTTTCGGCTACCTCGTCCAGGTATCCACGCTTATTGCCCGCTACGGGCTTGCTGGAGCGCGGGGGAGCGGACTTGGTAGCGGCGGACTCTGCCGCGCGCACGGACAGGTCCTCGTTGATGATCTTGTCCGCCAGGTGATGCATTTTCTCCAGGTCGTTGACCGAGAGAATCGCACGTGCGTGTCCTGCACTCAGCACACCGGCAGCAACCTTCTTCTGCACCGAAGCAGGGAGCTTCAGGAGGCGCAGGGTGTTACTGATCTGCGGGCGTGAGCGTCCGATTCGTTCGGCCAGCTGCTCCTGGGTGATGCCGAAGTCGCTGAGGAGCTGCTGGTAGGCGGAAGCCTCTTCCAACGGGTTCAGCTGCGAGCGGTGCAGGTTTTCCAGCAGAGCGTCGCGCAGCATGTCCTCATCGGCGGTCTCCTTGACCACCGCGGGGATCCGCTCAAGGCCCACCTCGCGGCTTGCCCGCAGCCGCCGCTCACCCATAATCAGCTCGTACTTGCCAGCCTGGGTGGGATGCGTGCGTACCACGATGGGCTGAAGCACTCCCACCTCGCGGATACTGACGACCAGTTCGGCCAGGGCCTCCGGCTCGAAGTAGGTGCGCGGCTGGACCGCGTTGGGGATGACATCGGCGGGATTAATGTCGATAAGACGCGCCCCCGGTACCGAAACCAGCTGCGGTTCGGCATCGGTGGCGGCTTTTGCGCCCGAGTTTTTCCCCGCCGGCTGTTCGGTGGCGGGGAAGAAGACGTCGACCGGTCGGGAAGCCGTGGGGTTATCACTGGTCGGAATCAGCGCGCCGATTCCGCGGCCAAGCCCCGTGCGTTTTGTTGCCATTATTAGGCGTCCTTTCGGATGGTCGACTGACGCTGTTCAAACTTACGACCCCACACGGCGATCTCCGCGGCTGCTTCGAGGTAGGAAACCGCGCCGAGGGAGCTCGGGTCATAGCTGATGACCGTCTGCCCGAAGCTCGGTGCCTCTGAAATACGCACCGTACGTGGGATGACCGTGTGCAGCACCTGGTCGGGGAAGTGGGTGCGAACGTCCTCGGCGACCTGATTCGACAGGTTGGTTCGCCCATCAAACATTGTCAACAGAATGGTCGAGAGCCGAAGGCCCGGGTTGAGGTGCTCACCGATGAGCTGGATGCTGCTCAGGAGCTGGCTCAGGCCCTCGAGCGCGTAGTACTCGCACTGAATCGGGATGAGGACCTCGCGAGCGGCCACAAACGCGTTAATGGTCAGGAGGCCGAGGGAGGGCGGGCAGTCAATGAAGACATAGTGGTACTGCCCCGCGGCCTCCTCCAGGAGTGAGTCCACGGCTGTGCGCAGCAGGTGCTCGCGACGATCCTGGGTGACTAGTTCGATTTCCGCGCCGGCCAGGTGGATCGTTGAGGGTGCACAGAAGAGGTTGTTGGGAAACTCCGGGCTCGGCATCACAACATCGCTCAGGGCGAACCCGTCGATCAGAACGTCGTAGATACTGGGGGTTTCGGCCGTGTGCTCGACTCCGAGCGCGGTGGACGCATTGCCCTGCGGGTCCAGATCGATAACCAGCACTCGCGCCCCGGCCTTAGCGAGTGCCGCGGCAAGGTTGACGGTGGTGGTGGTCTTTCCCACCCCACCCTTCTGGTTGGATACCGCAAGCACTCGGGTCTCGCGGGGGAGCGGCACGGGGAACTGGCCGATTACACGGCGACGCTTACTCAGATCCGCAATCTCGCGCGCGAGAGGCGTTCCTGCGTCTGGGGTGGCGGTTTCGCCGGTGACCTCGCGGTCAGGCTGTGACTGTTTCACGTGAAACGGGCTCCGATCTGTGTCCTCTTAACCGTATCGCGCCCAGCCGACATTTGGGGTGTCGATTTCCGCGTGCCGACGCACATTGACTCATAGGATCGCGCACGCCAACCGGGCATCTTCGGGCAGACTTCCGTACCCACGTGCCGCCGAGCCACACTCGTCACAAAAAAGTTTCACGTGAAACATCTGCCCCGTGCTGACGCGTGCCGACACCTGGCACCCACTGCACCCGGCGTCGATTGATACGCGCGAGCGATCGTCGCGATCGCCCCACTATACGGCGATACAGCGATACGAGAGTAGGTTGCGGGCGCGTCCGGCGTTGATCTGTGGGCCGTGTGCTCCTGCCGAGCTCACTCCGAACCGAGACATGCTCACCCCCCCGACAGAATGCCCGTAATTTCGGCACAAAAATTTTGCCCGAGGTTTACCCTCACCCCCCAACAGGCGCCCTCTACGTGATTCCACTATGTTTCACGTGAAACATGATGTCCATCCGCAGCTAGCGGTACATCCAGGTGGGGGAGTGACCCTACCCGACGAACGCACGCTCCCGACGACAACAAATCGATCCGACAGGCCTGTGAGTGGCAACAACCACGTATCCCGAACCGACCGCGGCCAGGGCCCGGCATAACGACCCGTCGTCTCGCACCTGTTCGTGGACCCTACGCACTCGACGGCGTCGACGGAACATTGCCTACCTACATCACCCAGCTCCTACGCTGTGTCTGTAACGAGAAGCAGTGCACAGCCACGACTAGCCAAGCCCCGCCCTGCCACTTGGACCGTGTGATGCCAGGTCGGCCTGACCTCGGCCGGATCACGAGCATAGATGAGACTTGCTCACGAGGCGACACCGAGGATCGTGAGTGTCCCTCACACCCGAACTCTCGGTCTCGTATCTCCTCCACTCCGGCCGCTTGGCGCTGCTCCCAATCAAACGCAAACGCTGCGCGATTCGTCCAGGCACCATCGGCTGGCCTGTCAGAGACGCGGCACTCAAACTTTGCTCCTTTGCTCCTTTGCTTCCTTGCTCCTTTGCTTCCTTGCTCCTTTGCTTCCTTGCTCCTTTGCTTCCTTGCTCCTTTGCATCCTTGCCCCCTTGCCGCCTTGCCACCAAGCTCAGGTCCGATCGACCCCCCCCCCCCCCCCCCCCCCCCCCCCCCCCCCCCC
>NZ_RCUY01000003.1 GCF_003667575.1 Mycetocola lacteus
CGCACGTCACAGCCGAGACGCGACGCGCAAGGCCGAGGACGTTCAAGTCACGGCAGACACCAACCCACACCAGACTGCGGATTTCCATGGCCCTTGCCGCTCCCCGTAGCCTTGGGTCCGACAGCCCGGGAGCCACGAACTCCCGCCATCTCACGCCCGCAACCGTGCCACCCCCTCGCGCCATCTTCTCCCCATGGAAGAGTGACGGTGCTCCCGCATAGCCGCATAGCCGCATAGCCTCGTGGCCCCACAACACACATCCCACAACACACATCCCACAGCCGCGGCCGCGGCTGTGGGATGTTTCACGTGAAACGCTAAGCGCGTCACCGCAACCAGTACCAAATCGAGCCATCACTTTAGAGCCCCTCGACCCAGTTCCCGACCATCTTGAACCAAGGTCCTACAGGCGAGTCCGACCACGTTCAGAGGAACGCGGAAGCCAGTAGTTCAACATTCACAGGCTGCATAAACCCACCAACAAATCGGCGCCGGCACCTTTAGTTCGGCCATGCGTGGCGGAATCACATCCGCACCTCGGCGGAACCACCCTCGGGTTCGAGCTTCACCCAAAGCGAAGAGCTCGCGGCAACGAGCTTTATCTAGATGAGAGACGACCACGGCAGCATCGGACCTCAACGCACGCGGCGGTGCGAGGGGGAGGTGAGGACAGACGATGACACATCATCCAGGCGGTGCGCGCAGCAGTATCGGATTCTGCCCACTCACGCACAGTGCGAACCACCACCGTTAACACGAGCTGCGGCCGCCCAAGGCTGACTACTTCTGGCAGTAGGCAGCAGGCAGCAGGCAGCAGGCAGCAGGCAGCAGGCAGCAGGCAGCAGGCAGCAGGCAGCAG
>NZ_RCUY01000004.1 GCF_003667575.1 Mycetocola lacteus
TCCGCGGTCGACGCCCGCAGGCTTTTGCGAGTGTTTCACGTGAAACATCGGCGCAGCGGGGCACGAAGTGTCTCCAGTTCGAGCATGGACGGTACACAACGATCGCACTGTTCCCCATATGAGCCATTTTGAGGAACTCCCAGTCAACCCCACGCACCAGGTCATGAGGAGGCTAGTCGAGACTTGAGATTGCGGCGTGATCTTGCGACGCAGAGTGTCCTTTCGAACATCCCTGGGGACTGCCCTCACTGACAATGTGATGGCAAAGGCACGACAGAAGCAGCGCGACAGACCAAGGCATCAGAGGACACAAATAGGTCGAATTAGACTCTAGTTTCGGCACATGCACAGCTACAGCGCAGTCTCTCGGATGCCGAAAACGGGGGTTTTCCCTCGGCTAATGGACATACAGTGCGCCGAGGATCGATATAGGGTTGTCCAAAATACTCAGTTGTTATCGCCCCGGTGACTAGCGTCCGCAGAAGTGCCGAGCCTGCCACGTCTAGGTAGGGGAGAACGTCGTAGTGGTGTCAACCGTGCCGAATTTGGCCAGTATGTCGCGTTCGTCTGCGAGACCCAATCGCGGTGAATAGATGGGCCGCCGACTTGATGGCATGTGCCACGCGATAGCCAAACGGGCCACGAAGGAACTCAGAATGCCTTCCTAGTGCCCAATCGTTGGAGAAATGTTTCACGTGAAACACGCAGTGATTGCGTGCGAGAAACGACAGTGCTGGGGGAGCAAACGTGTCTAGCCAGTGCAACTGATGCCGCACCCTCGCGACTAAGAGCATCCAATATCTCGGTGGCGAGGCATCCGTTTGAATCCAAATACTGAACGAGGAGAGTGGTCCGTCGAGACAGACGCCGGAGATCCGAGCGCCCTCCGAACTCCGGTCGGAGGTGGATACAGAACCGAGGGAGCGGGCATTGGGAGCGCGATATGAGAGGCACCACGAGGCAATCCCCCTGAAAGGTGTCAATCATCGCGCTGACCATGCTTCGGCCGTCAATTTGCGAAAAACGGCAATCCAAGATCACAGGGCGGAATCAAAATAGGGTCTGACCTGGAATTTACTTGGCCACAAACGAAAAACGTATTCTGCGGGCTGTTACGTCCAAAAGCTCGGCCAATAAAACGGAACTTTCCAGGAGAATCGATCTGGACACACCACTTTTTGACATCAAAACACGAATTTTCGACGACAAGACATGAACGCTACACTTTCCACAGAAGTGAAACTTTTTAAGCGAAAGCAAAATTGCCCCTGCCGAGAGACTCGGCAGGGGCAATTTGATCCCAGAGACTAGGCGCGAACAAAACCTCGCACCACGCGGGTGACCTCCGAGGTCACTCCCTCACCCAGCACGTCCACGCGAATATCGGAAACCTTGAACCGGCGGATCTCCTTGATCGCCGCGGCAACCTCGGCCTCGGCATTGATTCCCTTCATCAGAACCAGTTCGCCGCCATCGCGAAGCAGGGGAGCGGTCAGCGGGAGAAGCTTACGGAACGCGCTCACCGCCCGAGCGGTCACCTGATCGAGAGGGACGTCCAGAGAAACCTCCTCGGCACGGGCGCGAATGACGGTGGTGTTGGTGAGTCCAAGTTCATCAACCTGACTGTTGAGCCACGCAACGCGGCGCTCCATGGGCTCGATCAACACAAAATTCACGTCGGGGCGGGCGATCGCCAGCACCAGTCCGGGCAGACCTGCCCCCGTTCCAATATCACCGACGAGACCCGGACGAAGCAGGGGAGCGACAAGCGCCGAGTTCAGGATGTGCCGGCTCCACAGGCGGGGAAGCTCGAGCGGTCCAATGAGGCCCAGCTCCTCGCCACGGCGTGCCAGGTTTTCGGTGAAGGCCCGCGCCACGGGAAGCTGTTCTCCCAGAATGACGCCGGCTTCGGCCGGCTCGGCCTCGAGGTTTTCGATGGTCATGATGTCCCTTTGATGGTTAAAAGGCCCCGTGTTTCACGTGAAACACGGGGCCCGAAAAGGTGTGCGGACGGCCCCAAAAAGGTGCCGATAAACGCTAAGAGCGAGTGATGACCGTGTGTCGGTCGCGACCCTCGCCGGAGGAGTTGGACACGAATCCACGGGCTGCCACCAGGTCGTGAACAAGCTTGCGCTCGTAGCTCGACATTGGGGGCAGCGCGGCCGACGTAGCGCCGGCCTCCAGCTGCTCGGCGGCGCGGTCCACCAGACGCGACAGCTCCGCCTCACGAGCCGCACGTGAGCCCCCAATATCGAGGATCAGGCGTGAGAACGCACCGGTCTTACTCTGCACGGCCAGGCGAGTGAGCTCCTGGAGTGCGTTGACGGTCTCGGTGTGGGAGAGGACCGAAAGGTTGGAATCAGCCTCGTCGCTCTCGGTCACCGCAAGGTAAGCCCGACCATTGCGTACGTCGATATTGATATCGCCATCAACGTCTGCGATATCGAGGAATTCTTCGATGTAATCAGCCGCAATTTCGCCTTCTTCTTCGAGCTCGGCCAGGGTGGGTTCCTGATCGCGAGCCTCGCGAGCGACGGGGGAGTGGGAGAGTTCAGTCATCACGGTCACTTCCTCGGGGTGTTGTTCGACGAGCTGGATCCGTCGTCGTTCTTCTTGGGCTGCTGTGAAGCAGCGCCGTTCTGCTGCGGGTTTCCGCCGGCCTTCTTGGCGCGGTTCTTGCCCATCGGCTGCTGGCGCTGCACGGGCTTACGCTCCTCCACAACGATGGTGGCAGCATCAGCCTTCGGCTCCAGCTTGCCCTTGCGAGCCAGGCGAGCCTCACGCTCACGCGCGGCCTCAGAACCGGGCATCGGCATGTTGCGGATGATGATGAACTGCTGAACCATGGTCCAGATATTCGTGGTCAGCCAGTAGAACATCACGCCCAGCGGGAAGGCGAATCCGGAGAACAGGAAGACGAAGGGCAGGATGTAGAGCAGGATGCGCTGCTGCTTGAACATCGGGGAGGCCTTGGTCTCATCCGACATGTTCTTGGAGACGATCTGCAGCTGGGTGATGAACTGCGATGCGGTCATGACCACAACCATGATCGCGGCGATAACCATCACCAGAACCTGGGGGCCTGCCGGGTCGTTCATGGCTGACTGGAAGCTCGAGTGCAGCGGTGCACCACCGAACAGTCGCGCCTCACCAAATTCCTTGGCGAGAGACGCGTTCAGCGGTCCCACACCAGCCTTCGAGTTCTGCGCACCGTTCAGCACGGAGAACAGCGAGAAGAAGATCGGCATCTGCACGAGCAGCGGAAGGCAGGAACCCAGCGGGTTCGTTCCGGTGTTCTTGTACAGGGCCATGGTCTCGCGGCTCATCGCCTCACGAGAAAGCTGGTCGCGCTTGCCCTTGTACTTGTCCTGAATCTTCTTCAGCTGAGGAGCGACCTCCATCATCCGACGCTGGTTCTTGATCTGCTTCACAAACAGCGGAATCAGGGCGGTACGCACCACGAGCACGAGGCCCACGATCGACAGCACCCAGGTGATGCCGGCGGCAGAGTCCATGCCGAAGAAGGTCAGCAGCCAGTGCCAGGAGACCAGCAGGAGCTCGACCACCCATTTCAGTGGCCACAGAATAGTTCCTAGGAAGTCCATCGCTTGGGTCAGCCCTTTCTCTGGGTCGAAGCCACGACAAAGCCGCGCGTCGTAGTGGTGTAGCGGAAATGTTTCTTCGGCGGGACATCATCGATGCCGCCGGCGGCCCAGGGGTTGCACCGCAGAATTCGAATAGCCCCACGCAGGGACCCGAGAAGCAGGCCACGCTGCTGAATCGAGCCCAGGGTGTAGGCCGAACACGAGGGATAGTACCGGCAGACATCCCCGTACAGAGGGGAGATCAACCGGCGGTAGAGCATCAGGATCGCCAAGCCAATATTGCGTGGGACCAGCAGAAGCGTGTCAACCACAATCATTTTGGCGCAAGCCTGGACGAGGATGATTCAACATCGGACCGGAACGCATCGAACTCGGCGGTGGCCGCCGAGGGGAAGGCCCGATAGACAATTTCGGCGCCGGGTGGAAAGCTCTCGCGGAGCTCAAAACTCGCCGCTTTGAGGCGCCGCCGCACTCGATTCCGGGTGACGGCATTACCCACGTTCTTTGCAACAATGAACCCGAATCGCGGAGGACCGCCATTCGGGTTCATGTGCATATATGCAACAGTCACCGCGCCAACGTTCCGACGTCCCCGACGCACCAGACGCTTGTAATCGGCGCCCGTGGTGATACGGAGTTCGGAGGCTAGCACGGTGATGTGCGTTTCGCTTGGGGCTTCGGCGCTATTAGGCCGAGAGCTCGGTGCGCCCCTTGCGGCGGCGCGCCGACAGGATTGCGCGACCCGCACGGGTGCGCATACGCAGACGGAAGCCGTGCACCTTGGCGCGACGACGGTTGTTCGGCTGGAAAGTTCTCTTGCTCATAATCACTCACTCTTGGGTAGGACATTCACTGCCCGGTTCGTAAAGGCAGAGAAAAACTGGGTGCCCGAAGGCTACGTCAACCAATTAAAACTACGGCCTAACACGCGCGGGGTCAAACCGAAGTTGCTCAAAACATCAATTATCCACAGATACACAGCTTCGCGCCAGACTAACGCGGGGGTGATTTTTCCGCTAGATTTGGCCGATCGGTGCATAAGCGGTTAGCGTGAGTGAGTCAGTTATCCCCAGATACGGGGGCCTGAATCCCGGTAGATACGCGATTTCGACGAATTCCGTGGATAAGCCTGTGAATAACTTTTGGGGAGATATGTCCAATCAGCTCGACGAGACCCAGCAATCCTGGCAGCTTGTGCTCGACGCAATGTCGCAGGATTCCCGCGTCACTCCGCCGCTGCACGGCTTCCTCAACCTGGTAATCCCCAAGGGTGTGATGGCCGGAACCTTCTATCTGGAGGTGCCCAATGAGTTCACCGCCGGGCAGCTGAACACCCGAATGAAGGCACCGCTGATCCAGGCTCTCGGTCAGACCGAGCAGACCCACGGCGCCAAAACCTTCGCGGTGGTGGTCAATCCCGAGATGATTGACGACGAACCCGAGGTGGAGCTCCCGGCCACCGATCCCGAAGCCGGGATCTACACCCCCGAAACCGCGGCGCCGATTCCGAGCCCGGTGGGGGAGCAGATTCACCCCGCACGACAGAATGACACCCGGCTGAACCCGAAGTACTCGTTTGACAACTTTGTGATCGGACAGTCCAACCGTTTTGCCCATGCGGCAACCGTCGCCGTGGCCGAGGCACCGGCCAAGGCGTACAACCCGCTCTTTGTCTACGGTGAATCGGGTCTGGGTAAGACCCACCTGATGCACGCGATCGGGCACTATGCGATGAGCCTGTACCCGGGCATCCGTGTCCGCTATGTCTCCAGCGAAGAATTCACCAACGACTTCATCAACTCGATCGCCAACAACCGTGGCTCCGCCTTCCAGGCGCGCTACCGCGACATCGACATCCTGATGATCGACGACATCCAGTTCCTGCAGGGCAAGGCCGAAACCCAGGAGGCGTTCTTCCACACCTTCAACACCCTGCACGACCACAACAAGCAGGTCGTGATCACCTCCGACCTGCCCCCCAAGGCCCTGACCGGTTTCGAGGATCGGATGCGCTCGCGCTTCGAATGGGGTCTGATTACCGATGTCCAGGCGCCCGACCTGGAGACGCGAATCGCGATTCTGCGGAAGAAGGCGCTGAGCGAGAAGCTGCTGATCCCGGATGAGGTGCTGGAGTTCATCGCGTCCAAGGTTTCCTCGAACATCCGTGAGCTTGAGGGAACCCTGATTCGGGTGACCGCATTCGCGAGTCTGAACCGCACCCCGGTGGATATGAACCTGGTGCAGACGGTGCTGAAGGATGTCATCACCCTCGACGAGGACAACGTGATCTCCCCGGTGGACATCATCAACACCACCGCCGCCTACTTCAAGCTCAGCGTGGATGACCTCTACGGTTCCAGCCGTTCGCAGGCCATCGCCACCTCACGCCAGATCGCCATGTATCTGTGCCGTGAGCTCACCAACCTCTCACTGCCCAAGATCGGTCAGCTCTTCGGCGGACGGGATCACACCACCGTGATGTACGCGAATAAGAAGATTGGCGACCTGATGCAGGAGCGCCGTTCGATCTATAACCAGGTCACAGAGCTCACCAGCAGAATCAAGCAGGGACACCGTTTTAACGGCTAAATCCACTTTTTGACCCCCGATACCGATCCCTCCGAGATCCGTATCGGGGGTTTTTGCGAAAAAACAGCCTCTGAGAACGTTTTTAAGCGCACCCAAGACATTGCGCTTGGGCGATCTTCGAGGCTGTTTTGGGATGTGACGCGCCCAAAATGTGGTCATACGAGGCGTCCCATTAAGAATTTTTTGTCCCCGGAGAGGGGCTGCCTAACGCCACTTATCCACAGATTTTGGGGGATCGTCCCCAAGTGCACAATGTGGATAACTGTGTGGAAACCTGTGGACAGATTCGGGGAAACCTGTTCACTTAACGAGGCGCCTTGTGAAAAAAGCCTTAAATCACGCGGTTCGCCCTCCCGGCTCCCACAGCGAATCACACAAACCACACACAGGGTCGGCGCCCCCGCTTGCCCAACGGATTCCCGGGATTAACAGACTTATCCACAGTTTCCACAACGGTTAACACGATTAAAGATTCTTAAATGAAATTACTGGCCCAACAACCTTTGCGGCTCGGCCGAGCTCAAATCGAGCGTGATCAAGCACGGGTAGCTACCCGTGAAACACAAAAACTCAGCAAGCACGGCTAACATGGTGTTTCCAGAGCTTCTAAACGACAGGGGAACTCAAAGTGCGATTTAGCGTCAATCGCGATGTCTTCAGCGAAGCCGTCTCATTCGCGGTAAAACTGCTCCCGCAGCGAACCACGCTGCCGATCCTGAGTGGTGTGCTGATTGAAACCAACGACACCGGCCTAACTCTCTCGAGTTTTGACTACGAGGTGTCCGCGCAGACGAGGATCGTTGCCGAAATTGAAGAATCAGGGTCGATTCTTGTTTCCGGGCGTCTTCTGGCCGACATTGCTAGCCGTTTGCCCAATGCTCCGGTGCAGTTTGCCACCGAGGACAACCGCATCCTGGTGACCTGTGGCTCCGCCAGCTTCACGCTGCTCTCGATGCCGGTTGAGGAATACCCGAGCATTCCCGAAATCTCGGGTCAGTCCGGTCTTGTTCCCGCCGACGAGTTCTCCGCCGCCGTGGCACAGGTTGCCGTGGCCGCTTCGCGGGACGATGTCACCCCGGTCATCACCGGTGTGCAGCTTGAGGTTGCCGAAAACCACCTCGGCCTGGTTGCCACTGACCGTTATCGCGTTGCGGTTCGTGAGATCGACTGGGATTCCGGTGAAATCGGTGGTGGCGATCCCATCACCGCACTGGTTCCCGCACGAACCCTCCAGGAGGTCGGAAAGACCTTCGGTCACTCGGGAAACATCTCGGTGGCCTTCACCAGCAAGGATGACCGCGAGCTGATCGCGTTCTCTGCGGACAACAAGACCGTGACCTCGCTGCTGATCAAGGGCACCTTCCCCCCGGTGCGTCGCCTCTTCCCCGAGACCACCGAGAACTACGCGGTGATCAACACCGGAGAACTCATCGAAGCCGTCCGACGTGTGTCGCTGGTACTGGAGCGCGAAGCGGCGCTGCGGTTCACGTTCACGATCGACGGTCTCGTGATGGAGGCAGTAGGTTCCGAGCAGGCACAGGCATCCGAGAAGATCGATGCGCTGCTGACCGGCGAGGACATCGTGCTGTCGCTGAAGCCCGCGTTCCTGATCGACGGCCTAAATGCCGTTCGGAGCGAATTTGTTCGATTCTCGTTCACCAAGTCGGAGAACACGAACAAGCCGGGACCGATGCTCATCACCGCGCAGTCCTCCAAGGACCAGCCCGGTGCTGACAGCTACAAGTACCTGCTGCAGCCCAACCTGCTGCTGCGCTAACCCGAGTCCTCCCCCGAGACTCACAGATGGAAGAAGAAGAAATGCACATTGGACTGATCGGCCTGGGCAAAATGGGTGGAAACATGCGCACCCGCCTGCGTGCTGGAGGCATCGAGGTAACCGGTTACGACCGCAATCCCGAGGTTTCCGACGCTGCTTCGGTGGCCGAGATGGTCGCGGCTCTGCCCGCCCCTCGCACCGTGTGGGTCATGGTTCCCGCCGGCAAGATCACCGACTCGGTCATCACCGAGCTGGGTGGCCTGCTTGAGCCCGGTGACCTGGTCATCGACGGTGGTAACAGCCGCTTCTCCGATGACTTCGAGCACGCCAAGGAACTCGGCGAAAAGGGCATCGACTACGTGGACGCCGGTGTTTCCGGTGGCGTCTGGGGTGTCGAGAACGGTTACGGCCTCATGGTTGGTGGCTCGGCCGAGCAGGTTGAGCGCGTCATGCCCGTCTTTGATGCACTGCGTCCCGAGGGCCCCCGCGAAGAGGGCTTCGTGCACGTCGGTGAAATCGGTGCCGGTCACTACGCCAAGATGGTTCACAACGGTATCGAGTACGCCATGATGCAGGCATTCGCCGAGGGTTTCGAGCTGCTTGAGGCTCGCAAGGACCTGATCAAGGACGTTCCCGGAACCTTCGAGGCATGGCAGCGCGGCACCGTTGTGCGCTCGTGGCTGCTGGACCTGCTGGTTCTGGCACTCAAGGAAGACCCGACCCTGGCCGAGATCGAGGGCTACGTGGAGGACTCCGGCGAGGGCCGTTGGACCATCGAAGAAGCCATCAACAACGCCGTCGCCGTGCCGACCATTGCCGCGTCGATCTTCGCGCGCTTCGTGTCGCGTCAGGAAGACTCCCCCGCGATGAAGGCCGTCGCCGCACTGCGCAACCAGTTCGGTGGACACTCGGTCAAGTCCGCGGAGTAATAACCCGCGGCACGACTCGTGCCGCCACGCCACTAACGGGGTGATGACATGATCGTGACGCATCTGAATCTCGCGGATTTTCGTAATTACGCGAGTGCGGATGTCGCCGTGAGCCCGGGTGCGAACCTGTTTGTGGGCAAGAATGGCCAGGGTAAAACCAATTTGGTTGAGGCTCTGGGCTATCTGTCCACACTCGGTTCGCACCGGGTTTCCGGGGACGCGCCGATGATCCGTGCGGGTCAGAATTCGGCGGTTATCCGCGCAAAACTGCACCACAATGGCCGCGATCTGTTGGCCGAAGTACAGATCAACCGGGGCGCCGCCAATCGGGCGCAGATCAACCGCGGCCAGATTAAGCCGCGTGAGTTGCCGCGCTACTTCTCGAGTGTGCTGTTTGCCCCCGAAGACCTCGGAATCATCCGGGGCGATCCGTCCGCGCGGCGCCGCTTCCTGGATCAGCTGCTTGTGCTGCGCACCCCGCGGCTGGCCGGAGTACTGGCCGACTATGAGCGGGTGCTGCGGCAGCGCAATACGCTGCTGAAATCCGCCCGTGCCACCGGCGTCAAGGAATCTCAGCTCACCACCCTGGAAATCTGGGATGACAAGCTGGTTGCGCTGGGTAGCGAGATTATCGCCGAGCGGCTCGCGCTGATTTCGGACCTGCAGGTGCCCATCCGCACCGCGTACTCCGAGGTTGTCGGCGCCGATCACCGGCCCGGCCTGGTGCCCGTGCTGTCGATTCTGGGCAACGATACCGAGACCGATGATCCCGAAAACGTGGTGTGGGATCCTTCCGGCGGCGCCGACCGCGGGCAGATTATCGCGACCTTCCGGGCCGCCCTGGCCGAAAAACGGCGCTCTGAGCTTGATCGTGGCGTGACCCTGGTGGGCGCGCACCGCGATGATGTGCGTTTTGATCTCAACGGGCTGCCGGTGAAGGGCTATGCGAGCCACGGCGAATCCTGGTCGTTTGCGCTGGCGCTGAAGATCGCCTCGGCGGAGATTCTGCGTCGGGATTCGCTGCTGGGAGACCCGGTGCTGATCCTTGACGACGTGTTTGCCGAGCTGGATCAGCGGCGCCGCGCCCGCCTGGCAACCATCATCTCGCGCTATGAGCAGGTGTTTATTACCGCCGCGGTGCTTGAGGATATCCCCGAGGAGCTCACCGCGCACATCGTGCATATCCGCTCGGGCACGGTGGTGGATCCGGAGGTGATCGATGCCTTCGCCGAAGGATAATCGTCCGGCCGAGGCCATGGCGGTGTACGAACACTTCAAGTTTTTGTTCACCGGAACCCGGCCCAGATCGCGCAAAAAGCGCCAGGATCCGCGGGATTCCGGGCAGAGTTTGCCGTTTAGCCCGGGTCGTGAGCCCCGCGGGCTCGGAGACGTGATGAGCGCGCTGACGGTTCAGCTGGGATGGGACTCGAACCTGTCCCAGGCCGAGCTGATGGCGAACTGGATCGCGCTGGCGGGGGAGGAGACCGCCAAACACTCGAGCCCGATCGCCGTGGAAAACGGGACGCTGAGTGTGCAATGTGAGTCCACCGCCTGGGCCACCCAGCTGCGTTTGATGCGGTTGGAGATCCTCAAACAGATCGCCCTGCGCTACCCCGAGGCGGGCATCGAGGGCATCCGCTTTGTCGGACCGAACGTCCCTTCCTTCAAACGTGGTCCACGATCCGTTCAGGGCCGTGGTGTGCGCGACACCTACGGGTAACCCAACAAAAGTGGTCGACCGGCCAAAAAACCCGCCGTAGAAGCCAAAATAGCCGCCCAAATGCGGCAATTCTTGGTAGACTGAGGAGGTCGAATTCACGACGGTTTGGAGCCCAATTTCATATGTCATCAGAACCGAATATGTCGGCACAGTCAGGCGACTACGGCGCAAGTCAGATTCAGGTTCTTGAGGGTCTCGAGGCGGTCCGCAAGCGGCCCGGTATGTACATCGGATCCACAGGACCTCGCGGTCTGCACCACCTCGTCTACGAGATTGTTGACAACTCGGTAGATGAGGCATTGGCCGGCTACTGCGACAACATCATCGTTACCATCCTCGAGGACGGCGCCGTGCGCGTTGTCGACAACGGCCGCGGAATCCCGGTGGATATCCACCCGGTAGAGGGCAAGTCCACCGTCGAGGTGGTGCTCACCATCCTGCACGCCGGCGGTAAGTTCGGCGGCGGCGGATACGCCGTTTCCGGTGGTCTGCACGGTGTGGGTAGCTCGGTGGTGAACGCACTCTCGACCCGTCTGGACGTCGAGGTGAAGCGCCAGGGTAATGTCTACCGTGCGACCTTCCACAACGGTGTCGCCGATGCGCCGCTGTCCAAGGATGAGGCCACCGACGAGACCGGAACCACCATCACGTTCTGGCCCAACGCCGAGATCTTCGAAACCGTCGAGTTCGACTACGACACCCTGCGCACCCGCTTCCAGCAGATGGCGTTCCTGAACAAGGGACTGCGCATCGAGCTGATCGACGAGCGTGTGGACGAGATCGAAGAGCCCGTCGACGGCGAAGAGGCAGCCGTCCCCACCAAGAAGCACAACGTGTTCCACTATGAGCGCGGCCTGGTGGACTACGTGGAGCACCTCAACCGTGCCAAGCGTTCCGAACTGGTCAACGACGAGATCATCTCGTTCGAGCAGGAGGACACCGAGCGCAAGATCGCGCTGGAAATCGCGATGCAGTGGACCACCTCGTACTCCGAGAGCGTCCACACCTACGCCAACACCATCAACACCCATGAGGGTGGAACCCACGAGGAAGGCTTCCGCGCCGCGCTGACCACCCTGGTCAACCGCTACGCCCGCGAGAAGAACATTCTCAAGGACAAGGATGACAATCTCTCCGGTGATGACGTGCGTGAGGGCCTGACCGCCGTCATCTCGATCAAGCTGGGTGAGCCGCAGTTCGAGGGCCAGACCAAAACCAAGCTGGGTAACACCGAGGCCAAGGCCTTCGTGCAGAAGGTTGTGGGCGATCAGCTCTCCGACTGGTTTGAGCGCAACCCGATTATTGCCAAGGCGATCATCACCAAGGCACTGTCGGCGGCAACCGCACGTCTGGCCGCCCGGAAGGCTCGCGAAACCGCGCGTCGTAAGGGCCTGCTGGAGGGTGGCGGTATGCCCGGAAAGCTCAAGGACTGCCAGTCCAAGGACCCTTCGGTCTCCGAGATCTTCATCGTCGAGGGTGACTCCGCCGGCGGTAGCGCCGTGCAGGGTCGTAACCCCGAGACCCAGGCGATCCTCCCGCTGCGCGGCAAGATCCTGAACGTGGAAAAGGCTCGCCTGGACCGCGCCCTGGGTAATGCCGAGGTGCAGGCCATGATCACCGCATTCGGTGCGGGCATCGGCGAGGACTTCAACCCCGAGAAGGCTCGGTACCACAAGATCGTGCTGATGGCCGATGCCGATGTGGACGGCCAGCACATCACCACGCTGCTGCTGACCCTGCTGTTCCGCTACATGCGTCCGCTGATCGACCAGGGTTACGTGTACCTGGCGATGCCGCCGCTGTACCGCCTGAAGTGGTCAAACTCCGCCCACGAGTACGTCTTCTCGGATGAGGAGCGCGACGACCTGCTGGCCAAGGGTGTGGCCGCCGGAAAGCGGATCCCCAAGGACAACGGCATCCAGCGCTACAAGGGTCTGGGTGAGATGGACTACCGCGAGCTGTGGGAAACCACGATGGCACCCGAGACCCGCACCCTGCGTCAGGTCACCATGGATGACGGCGCCGCCGCGGACGAGATCTTCTCGACCCTGATGGGGGAGGACGTCGAGGCTCGACGCACCTTCATCCAGCAGAACGCCAAGGACGTGCGCTTCCTTGACATCTAGCGTGAGTGCGGCCCAGCCGCAGCCCGACTTTCACTTCCGGAACCCGGCCGGTTCCCGCGCCGAGAGGTAACGAAGGACAAAATGAGCGACGAAACTAACTCCGAAGAAAACGCCGAGCAGATCGACCACGGCGTGCACGGCAAGATCGACCAGGTTGATCTGCGCCTGGAGATGCAGCGCAGCTACCTCGACTACGCGATGAGCGTGATCGTGGGTCGTGCGCTGCCCGAGGTGCGCGATGGCCTGAAGCCCGTGCACCGCCGCGTGATCTACGCGATGTATGACGGTGGTTACCGCCCCGAGAAGGCGTTCTCCAAGTGCGCCCGCGTGGTCGGCGACGTGATGGGTCAGTTCCACCCGCACGGTGACTCGGCGATCTACGACGCCCTGGTTCGCCTGGTGCAGCCCTGGTCGCTGCGCTACCCGCTGGCACTCGGCCAGGGAAACTTCGGTTCCCCGGGTAACGACGGCGCCGCGGCCCCGCGATACACCGAAACCAAGATGGCCCCGCTGGCCATGGAGATGGTTCGCGACATCGACGAGGACACCGTCGACTTCCAGGACAACTACGACGGTCGCACCCAGGAGCCCGCGGTCCTGCCGGCTCGGTTCCCGAACCTGCTGGTCAACGGCTCGGTCGGTATCGCCGTGGGTATGGCCACCAACATCCCGCCGCACAACCTGCGCGAGGTAGCCGCCGGTGCCCTGTGGCACCTGGCCAACCCCGAGGCGCCGCGGGAAGAGGTCCTCGAGGCGCTGATGGAGCGCATCAAGGGACCGGACTTCCCGACCGGCGCCCAGATCCTCGGTGTCAACGGCATCAAGGACGCCTACCGCACCGGCCGTGGCTCGATCACGATGCGCGCGGTGGTCAACGTCGAGGAGATTCAGGGTCGTACCTGCCTCGTGGTTACCGAGCTGCCCTACCAGGTCAACCCGGATAACCTGGCCATTCGCATCGCCGACCTGGTCAAGGACGGCAAGCTCGCGGGTATCGCCGACATTCGCGATGAGACCTCGGGTCGTACCGGTCAGCGCCTGGTCATCGTACTCAAGCGCGATGCCGTGGCGAAGGTTGTGCTGAACAACCTGTACAAGCACACCCAGCTGCAGGAAAACTTCGGTGCCAACATGCTGGCGATCGTGGACGGAGTGCCGCGCACCCTGTCCCTGGACGGCTTCATCACCGCCTGGACCGCCCACCAGGTCGACGTGATCGTGCGTCGCACCCAGTTCCGTCTGCGTAAGGCCGAGGCCGACGCGCACATCCAGCGCGGCTACCTGGCGGCCCTGGATGCCCTGGACGAGGTCATCGCGCTGATCCGTCGCTCACCGGACGTGGACAAGGCCCGCACCGGCCTGATGGAGCTGCTGAAGGTAGACCAGCTGCAGGCCGATGCGATCCTGGCGATGCAGCTGCGTCGTCTGGCCGCCCTGGAGCGTCAGAAGATCATCGATCGGGCCGCCGAGCTCGAGCGCGAAATCGCCGAATACAAGGCGATCCTGGACAGCCCCGTGCGTCAGCGCGAAATCGTCAGCGAGGAGCTGACCGAGATCGTCGACCGCTACGGCGATGACCGTCGCACCGAGATTATGTACGGCTTCGATGGCGACATGAACATCGAGGACCTGATCCCCGAGGAGGAGATGGTTCTGACCGTCACCCGCGGCGGATACATCAAGCGCACCCGCAGCGACAACTACCGCTCGCAGCACCGCGGCGGCAAGGGCGTCAAGGGTGCCCAGCTGCGTGCCGATGACGTGGTGGAGCACTTCTTTGTGACCACCACCCACCACTGGCTGCTGTTCTTCACCAACACCGGACGCGTGTACCGTGCCAAGGCCTATGAGGTCATCGAGGCCGGTCGTGACGCCAAGGGTCAGCACGTGGCCAACCTGCTTGCGCTGCAGCCGGGGGAGGAGATCGCTCAGATCCTCGACATCCGCGACTATGCGGCCGCCGAGTTCCTGGTGCTCGCTACCCGCGGCGGTCTGGTCAAGAAGACCTCGCTGTCCGAGTACGACACCAACCGCACCGGTGGCATCATCGCGATCAACCTGCGCGAGGGCGACGAACTGGTCTCGGCGATGCTTGTTGAGCAGGACAGCGACCTGATGCTGGTGTCCCGCCAGGGAATGTCCATTAGATTCACAGCGGATAATGAGGCGCTGCGTCCGATGGGTCGTTCAACCTCGGGTGTGACCGGCATGAAGTTCCGCGGCGACGACAACCTGCTCTCGGCCTCGGTACTCCCGCCGGCCGGCGAAGAGGGCTTCGTCTTTGTGGTGACTGAGGGCGGATTTGCCAAGCGAACGGACGTGGAACAGTACCGCGTCCAGGGTCGTGGCGGGCTCGGAATCAAGGTTGCCAAGCTCAGCGAGGACCGCGGCGAACTCGCCGGTGCCCTGGTGGTGGGCGATGAGGACGAGGTCCTCGTGGTCCTGGCCAGCGGCAAGGTGGTACGCTCTGCCGTGGCCGAAGTTCCGGCCAAGGGTCGCGACACCATGGGTGTTGTCTTCGCCCGGTTCGCAGATAACGACCGTATTATTGCGCTTGCGCGTAACAGCGACCGCAATCTTGACGGACAAAACGGGGAAGACGAGACCGACGCACCGACGGTAACGGAATCGTCCGAGAAGGAAGAATAAGCATGAGTACTAGCGTTGCCGAAAAGCTCGCAAAGAAATCGAATAAGCGTCAGAACACCAAGCAGGTGCGGCTGAAGCTGGTCTACATCGACTTCTGGTCGGCCCTGAAGCTCTCCTTCCTGGCGGCCGTGGCGATCGCCATCATCACCGTTGTGTTCTTCTTCCTGGTGTACACGGTGCTCCAGCAGACCGGCGTGTTTGAGCAGATCAACAACCTGTTCAAGACCGTCGCCGGCAAGGAGGCGCAGGACGGTAACGACCTGACCGCGATCTTCGACCTGGGCCGGATCATGGGCTTCGCCGCCGTTCTGGCGATCCTGAACCTCGTGGTGGTGACCGCGCTGGGAGCCATCTCGGCTGCGCTGTACAACCTCGCCGTGAAGGTCACCGGTGGCGTACTGGTGGGCTTCACCAACAACTAGTCATATGGCTCGGTGTCGCTGCCTCCTCTGGGGCAGCGACACCGGCGTTTAACCGGGTAATCTCGCCCGCGTCAAAGCCCGGAATTGCGCGGAACACGCCGCCCGGCGGGCTCGATTTGAGAATTCATTCATACCTCCGGTATTCTGATTGATGTCCACAGGGGGCTATAGCTCAGGCGGTTAGAGCGCTTCGCTGATAACGAAGAGGTCCCAGGTTCAAGTCCTGGTAGCCCCACTCTGAGGAAGTTTCACTTCCTTCGAAAATTGGGGCCTTAGCTCAATTGGTAGAGCGCCTGCTTTGCAAGCAGGAGGTCAGGAGTTCGATTCTCCTAGGCTCCACAGGATAAAAACCGCCTCGTCGCAAGACGGGGCGGTTTTGTTTTGCCCGGAATCTGCGACGAACGTGCATTCGGTTTGCTGTTGCCCGGCGCCGCGCGGCTGTAGTTTGGGGGAATGGATATCCGCGTCGCCGCGTACGGCATCATCACCGATGGCTCCCAGATTCTGCTTGCGCACTGGAACGAGCGGGGGCATTCGGGCTGGACGCTGCCCGGCGGCGGTATCGATCCGGGGGAAGACCCGGCCGATGCTGTGGTCCGTGAGATCTTTGAGGAGACGGGATTCAACGCCGAGGTGACCGGCCTGATCGGCATCGACTCCCTGGTGACCCCCGCACACCGGCGACTGGATCCCACCCGGCGTGTCCCGCTGCACAACCTGCGCATCGTCTATCGGGCGAAGATCACCGGGGGAGAGCTGCGCTATGAGGAGAACGGATCAACCGACTGGGCGGCCTGGCATGAACTGGATGAGGTCGAAAACCTGGGTACCGTCAGCCTGGTCCCCGCCGCACTGGCGCTCTGGCGGGCCCAGGAGTCCTAGAACGCAGTGAGGGGCCCCGAGCTTGCGCTCGGGGCCCCTCGACGTCTCTGGGACGACTAGCTGTCGGACTGTGCCGGCTCGTCTTCGGAGACCCAGAGCTCATCATCGGCCCGGAAGGTCTGCCACAGTGCGTAGGCGACCCCGGCGGCGGCCAGAACACCGGCACCGATGGCCAGGACGCTGCCCACGCCACGCTTCTTCTTCTGCGGGGCGGCAACAACCAGGGCGCGCTTGGCGGCGGCCTTGGGGTTGACCCGGGCGAGGGCGGTCTGCACACGCTTATCGCGTGCCACATCGCCGATGGACAGAACCGTACCGACGGCGGCGCCGAGGGCGGGGACTACCTTGTGATCGATGCCGTGCTTGGCGGCATCCACCACATCACGGGTGATCGAGACACCGCGGTCTACGACCGGCTGAACGTGGCTCTCATAGGACTGCACCACGGAGGGCACAACCTGCTCGCGGCCATAATTACCGACCTGACGGCCAGCCTCACGTGCTACCCCGTTTGCGTGCTCCAGCAGTTCCTGCTGGGCGGCCCAGAGGGCACTGGCATCTCCCTTGAGGCGCTTGATTTCTTTCTTGCGCTGACGCGACAGATTCACTCTGGACCTCCATTGCTCGTTTTGGACGTGTCGGTTAACCATCTTGCCACCGAATCCTTGGAACGGGACGGTGATTGACAAAACAAGTATGCGAGAATTGACCCATGTCAAAGCACACCGCTGTCGCAACCATCCACACCAACTACGGTGACATCATCGTGAACCTCTACGGCAACCACGCGCCGAAGACGGTAAACAACTTCGTAGGTCTCGCCACCGGCGAGCAGGAGTGGGCCGATGAGCGCACCGGTGAAAAGCGCAACACCCCCCTCTACAAGGGCACCGTTTTCCACCGCATCATCCCCGGCTTCATGATCCAGGGCGGCGACCCGCTCGGTAACGGAACCGGCGGCCCCGGCTACAAGTTCGACGACGAGATCGTTGATGACCTGACCTTCGACTCGCCCTACATCCTGGCCATGGCCAACGCGGGCAAGATCGGTGGCCGTGGTACCAACGGTTCGCAGTTCTTCATCACCGTCGCCCCCACCACCTGGCTGCACGGCAAGCACACCATCTTCGGCGCCGTCGAGGATGAGGCCAGCCGCGCAATCGTTGACAAGCTGGCAGCGGTTCCGACCGACGCCCGTGACCGTCCGATCGATGACGTGGTCATCGAGGGCATCGACATCGCCGCAGTCTAGTCTGCGCGCCCGGGTCACAATATGAGTTCAAATTTTGGGGCCCGGGCCAGCGATGTCTGCTATCGCCATCCCGACCGGCAGAGCTTTGTGCTCTGCCAGCGTTGCGGCCGCACGATCTGTGGAGAATGCCAGACGCCGGCCGCGGTGGGGGTGATCTGCCCCGAGTGTCTGCGTGAGCAGCGCGGCGCGATGTCTACCGCCCAGAAGCGCGCCTCACGCTGGGGTGCCCGCGGGGGAGTCGCCCCGCGATTTGCCAGCGTCACCAACGTGATCATTGCAGTCACGGTGGTTGCCTTTATCCTGCAGTGGATCATTCCCGGCTTCACCCAGGCGTTCTGGTACGCCCCGCTGTTTTCTGAACCGCAGCTGTTTGAGCCCTGGCGGATGCTGACAGCCGTATTCCTGCACTCCACCGGTTTCATCCTGCACATCCTGCTGAACATGTACACGCTGTGGATCTTCGGCCGAGCCCTCGAGCAGCAGCTGGGCCGGGGAAGGTTCCTCACCCTGTATCTGATGGCCGGGTTTGCCGGCTCGCTCGGTGTGATGTTCCTCGCTCCGATCAACCAGCCCGTGGTTGGTGCATCCGGTGCCATTTTCGGACTGATGGGTGCCTTTATCGTCATTCAGCGGCGCCTCGGTAACGAGATGCGCAGCCTGCTGGTTCTGGTGGGAATCAACCTGGTGATCGGATTCTTGCCGAATGCCGGAATCTCCTGGCAGGCGCACCTGGGCGGCCTGGTCGGCGGCGCCATCTTTGGATGGATCTGCTACGAGTGCCGCGGCCAGGGCAAGAAGCGAAAGTTCTGGCTCCTGGTTGGCGGTTTGGGCGCGGTAATGGTGCTGCTCTCGCTGTTCCGCCTGTTTGTGCCCACCTACGGCTAGCATTCCGGGGAGCAAAAACGCCGGCTCGGCATCCTGTTGAGGATGCCGAGCCGGCGTTTTGTTTGAGCATTGTGGGCGTGTGGCGGGTTATCCACGTGCTTGTCCACACGGATTCACAGGGTTACCCCCAGGGTTATCCACAGCCTGGGGATAGTTACATCGGTGTAATTGTCCACACTGTGGAGGACGCTGTGGATGGAATTACCTGAGTGTAATTATCGCCACTGGGTGGTCATCAGGAATCCGATGAACGCGATTCCGAAGCCGACCAGAATGTTCCAGGAGCCCAGTGCCGGGACCGGGAGCACACCCTGGCTCACATAAAAGACGATGATCCAGACGAGTCCGAGGAGCATGAAGCCGAACATCACCGGCTTGAACCAGACCGCGTTGGGTACCGGCTCGCCGCTGGTTTCGGTGCCCTGCGCGGGCTGAGTTTTCTTGGATTTTGCACGTGCCATGTCCCCGATTGTAGCCGAGCCGCGACAGCGATCGCAGGCTCTGCGACGAATGCCAGCCGAAACTTCACCCTCTGCGGATAGAATTACGGCCATGTCTTCCGATTCCGACGGCTCGATTCCGCCCACCCGCGCTGCGCGCCGCGCCGCCGAACGGGCCGCCGAACAGGCAGCAGAGCGCGACGCCCTCGCCGCCCGCCAGCCCGCCGTGCCTTCTGCGACGCCCGACGTGCCGGAGTCTGCATCCGTGCCTTCTGCGACGCCCGACGTGCCGGAGTCTGCATCCGTGCCTCTTGATGCCGGCGACACCGCCCGAGTGCCCGAGCAGCCGGAATCTTCCGCGGCGGCCGAGCCCGCCGTGGCACCGGAACCGGTCGTGCCCCAGAGCATGACGGAAGCCGCTGCAGTCCCGACCCCTGCGCACGGGGAGTCCGCACCCTCGATCGAGACCCTGTTTGGGCTGACCGATCCTGCCACCGCGCAGTCCGCGTCGGATGCACTCGAAGCCTCACGTCATGATGAGTCGCAGACCGTTGCCATGCCCGCGGCGCCCGTGGCCGCGGCCGGTGCAGGCTCCGGAAAGCGGCGCCGCAAGCGTCCGTTCGAGGGCTTCAGCGTGATCGGAGCGTTCGGGGAGATTCTGCTCACCGCCGGCGTACTGATGCTGCTCTATCTGGTGTGGCAGCTCTGGTACAACGACATGGTTGAGCGCGGTCAGCAGGACGGCGCCGCGGCCTCGCTCTCCCAGCAGTGGGACAAGGACGCCAAGGAAAACCCCGCCCCCGCCTTTGAGGGTGCGGCACCGGTGATTCCTACCCCGGTAGACGGAGAGACCTTCGCCAACCTGCGTATTCCGCGCTTTGGTGAGTCCTACGGTGCTCCGCTGGCCGGCGGTGTGTCCAAGGCCAAGACCCTTGATAAGGCCGGTATCGGTCACTACTCCGACACCCAGCTCCCCGGGCAGCCCGGAAACTTCGCGCTGGCCGGTCACCGCAATACCCACGGTGCCCCGCTCAACCAGGTCGCTAACCTCCGCGTGGGTGATGCGATCGTGATCGAAACACCCGAGGGCTGGTTCACCTACCGCTACCGCAACTCCGAATACGTGCCGCCCACCGCGGTGGATGTGCTCAATGCGGTTCCGCGTGAGGACTCGGTGGCCGCCACCCAGTCGGTCATCACCCTCACCAGCTGTAACCCGATCATGTCGACGGCCGAGCGAATCATCGCCTACGGACTGTTTGAATCCTTTACCCCGCGCGCCGATGGGGCGCCCAAATCGCTGAACCCCGTGGAGGGCTAACATGTACGCAGCACTCTGGCGCATCCTGCCCGGCCCGGTCTGGCTCCGACTGATCCTGCTCCTGGTACTGATCGGCGCCGCCGTGTACGCGCTGGTCACCTGGGGCTTTCCCTGGGTCCAGTCGATCGTAGATAATCAAGAAGTCACCATTGAACAGTAAGTGAAGGCCATGACCCGCGTTTTAGTCATTGATAACTACGACAGCTTTGTATACACCCTCAATGGCTACCTGCAGCAGCTGGGCGCCGAGACCGAGGTTGTTCGCAACGATGCGTTTGACGCGTCCGAGGCCGACCGGCTGGTGAACGAGTACGACGCTATTCTGGTTTCTCCCGGCCCGGGAACGCCCGGCGACGCCGGAGTGTCCATTGCCATGGTTCGGGCCGCTCACGCCCACCAGGTGCCCCTGATCGGTGTATGCCTGGGACACCAGGCCATCGCCGAGGCCTTCGGTGCCACGGTGACCGTGGCAGAGGAGCTGATGCACGGCAAAACCTCCGCCGTGACCCACGATGAGAGCACCTTCTACCGTGGGGTCCCGCAGCCCTTTACCGCGACCCGCTATCACTCGCTCGCGGTGGTGGATGACACGGTCCCCGACGAGCTCGTGGTGACCTCGCGGACCGCCGGTGGCGTGATCATGGGTCTGCGGCATGCGACCTCACCCATCTTTGGAGTCCAGTTCCACCCGGAGAGCGTGCTCACCGAGGGTGGCTACCAGATGATTGCCAACTGGCTCGAGGTGGCCGGCCTGGCCGAGGCACCCGAGCGGGCGCGCACCCTGAGCCCGCTGCTGGCGACAACGCCGAGCGGTCGCTAAGCAGTTCACAAAAAACCTCCCGCACACTCGGTGTGCGGGAGGTTTTTTGGTTTCGGTCGATTAGCCGCCGGCCGGAGGCGTGGACGGGTCGGTGCTCGGCGGTGCCGTGGTTCCGGTGCAGTAGCCCAGCTGAACCTCGGTGCCCTGCGGCGCCGAGCCCGGGGCTACCGACTGCGAGTTCACGATCGAGTCCTGCTGCGCGGGACAGGTGGGGTCCGGGCGCGGTACCACGTTCAGACCCAGCGCTTCGAGCATTGAGGTGGCCACATCCAGCTTGTTGCCGCGGACATCGCTCACCTGAACGGTGCCATCCGAGACGGTCAGATCGATCCGCGAGCCGGGTGAGACCGCGGCACCGGCGGCCGGGGTGCTGGAGATGACGGTGTCCTTGGCAACCGAGGGCGAGCTCTGCGAGTTGATCGTGCCCACCTCGAGTCCCGCCTCGGCAAGCTTTGCGGTCGCGTCGGCCTGGCTCAGGTTCTGCACCTCGGGTACGGCCACGGTCTTGGCACCCAGTGAAACGTAGAGCTTAACCACGCTGCCCGGGGCCACCTCGCTGCCGGACTCGGGATCGGTCCGAATCACCGTCCCAGTGGCGACGGTGTCGCTGTTTTCCTCGAAGACGCTATCTACCAGGTTCAGCCCATGCAGGGTGTCCACGGCGTTCTGCTGACTCATCGAGGCAAGATCCGGCAGGGTTTGCTTAGTGGTGTTGTCCGCGGTGTTTGAGAGCGAGAGCACCCACACCAGGATCGCGATCAGAATCACCGCGACCACGGCGGCACCGGCCCAAATCCACACCACCGGGGGGCGACGCTGGGTTTTGGTCTGCACCGAGGCATCGGTGAGCTGGCGCAGGGCCTGCTCGGCATTGGAGGTGGTGGTGCCGGTGGCACCAAACAGCATGGTGGCGGCCTCGGGCTCGGGGCGCGCGGCGGGTGCCTGACCCTGACCGGCGGCGATGAGCTCCTCACGGAACTCGGCGGCCGACTGGTAGCGGTCATCACGGTTCTTGCTGAGCGCGCGGGCGACCACCATATCCAGGGCCGTTGAGACACCCGGGTTGAGCTCGGAGGGGCGCATCGGCGCCTCACTCACGTGCTGATAGGCAACCGCAACGGCGGTTTCCCCGCGGAAGGGTGCGCGGCCGGTGAGCATCTCAAACAGCACCACGCCGGTGGAGTACAGGTCGGTGCGTGCATCCACGGTCTCGCCCTTGGCCTGCTCCGGGGAGAAATAGGACGCGGTGCCGAGGATCGCGGTGGTCTGCGCGACGGTGGCCGAGGTGTCCGAGACGGCGCGGGCGATACCAAAGTCCATCACCTTAACTGCGTCATCGGCACCCAGCATGATGTTGCCGGGCTTGATGTCGCGGTGAACCACACCGGCTCGGTGCGAGTACTCCAGCGCCGTCAGAATCTTGCTGGCAATGTGAACGGCACGCTCGGGGGACAGGGCACCCTGATCGGCGATCACCTGGCGCAGCGTGCGCCCGGGAACATACTCCATGACGATGAAGGGCTGGAGAACCCGGTGTCCCGAGGCGTCCAGGCTCTCATCCTCGCCGGCGTCATAGACACGAACGATTGTGGGGTCGGCCATGCGCGAGGCCGCCTGAGCCTCCTGGCGGAACCGCAGTCTGAATGCCGGATCGCTGGCCAGGTCGGCCTTGAGGATCTTGAGCGCGACCGTACGGCCGAGCTTGGTGTCGGTGGCCTGGTAAACGTCGGCCATTCCGCCGCGTCCAATCAGCGCTCCGACGATGTATCGGTCAGCTAACCGACGCTCTTGCTCAGCCACAACACTCTCCAGATTCCCCGTGCGACACTATCGCTTCTATCATGACACGGTCCCCGGCGTTTCCGCCGGGGACCGTGCTGTGGGCGACGATTTACGCCACCGGTTGGTACTAGTTGTTTGGTGTGGACGACGGCGTGCTGGAGGGCACGGTCACTTGGATGATCGGCACCGAGGTGGTGGGCGATGCGGGCGACTCGTTGTTTTCCCCACACAGGGCCACATACGAGATGGTTGCCGGTCCGGGGAACCCGCCCAGGGTGATTTCCACCGAGGTCTGGTCGCGCGGCACGGTACCCGAACCCGAGAGCGTGGCGCCGTTCACGGTGATGCGGTAGCCCTCAAGCTGCAGGCCGGCCGGGCACTGGTCATAGCGAGCCCAGGTCACGGTGGCCTTGGAGTTTTCCACGCAGCCGTTGGGCCCACATGCCACGGCGGGCGCGCTGCCCGGGGCGGGAATCGTGGCCATCGGACCGTAGACGGTCACCACGATATCGCTCCCCACCGGAACATTGCCGCTCTTGGAGAGCTTGCTCACGGTATTGACCTGGTCGCGACTTGTGGCCGCGTTACCGGTGGCCAGGGTGGGCTTCAACCCCAGCCCCGACAGTGCATTCACGACCTCATCGCCGTTCTTTCCCACGTACGCATTGGGATCCACCAGCACCGTGGTTTCGGTGGGGGTGGGCGTCGTGGACGGGGTATCCGACGGGTCGGAACTCACGGTATTGGACGGAGTGTTGGTGGCCCCGTCTCCACCGTCACCGGGCTTGACCAGCGCAAAGATCGTGAAGCCCAGCACGATGGCCAGGATCGTGATCAGCGCGATCAGCGGCCAGGTCCACGGGCTCCGCTTCTTCTTTTCCTCGTCTGCGGCACCCTCGGCGGCGTCTGCAGCCTCGGGCTCCAGCCCGAAAAGCTGCTGGCGCTGGGTAGCCGAGGTGTTGAGTAGGGTCGTGGCGGCCTCGGAGGAACCGATCAGCTGGGTGGCACCGGTGATCGCGACGCCATCGGCGATCGAGGGCACAGCGGCGGTGGCCGCGGCCACGTCTCCGCGGCGCAGTGCCTGGGCAGCACGAGCCACATGCACCGAGGAAGCCGGGCGGTCGGCCGGGTTCTTCGCGAGCATCGAGAAGACCAGGTTGCGCACGGGCTCGGCGACGGTCGCCGGAAGCTCCGGCGGTGCCTCGTTAATCTGCGCCATGGCGATGGCCACCTGAGACTCACCGGTGAACGGACGCTTGCCCGCCAGTGCCTCATAGGCAACGATGCCCAGTGAGTAGATGTCGGTGGACGGCGATGCCGGGTGACCGGACGCCTGCTCCGGGGAAAGGTACTGCACGGTCCCCATGACCTGACCGGTGGCCGTCAGCGGCACCTGGTCGGCGATCCGGGCGATACCGAAGTCGGTGATCTTGACCCGGTGGTCCGGGGTGATCAGCAGGTTGCCGGGCTTGATGTCGCGGTGCACCAGACCGGCCGAGTGGGCCGCCTGGAGAGCCAGGGCGGTCTGCGCGACGATGTCGAGCACACGATCCGAGGGGAGCACACGCTCGCGCTCAAGCACCGTGGAGAGCGCCTCGCCGGGCACCAGCTCCATGACGAGGAACGCGCTGCCCTCCTCCTCACCGTAGTCATAGACATTGGCGATGCCCTCATGGTTGACCAGGGCCGCGTGGCGTGCCTCGGAGCGGAAACGCTCGAGGAAGCTCGGGTCGCCGAGGTACTCATCCTTGAGGATCTTGATCGCGACGGTACGTCCGATCACCGAGTCGGTCGCCTGCCAGACCTCGCCCATACCGCCGATAGCGATTCGCGAAACCAGCTCGTAGCGTCCCCCGAAGGTCAGTCCTGCCGTGGGTCTCATTTATTCAGCACCGCCTCTATAACTTTCTTTGCAATCGGAGAAGAAACAATATTTCCCGAGGAATGGTGTCCCAGGTCACCGTCGTTTTCCACCACGACCGCTACCGCAACTTCGGGGTTTTGCGCGGGCGCAAACCCGGTAAACCAGAGCGTATACGGATCATCGACACCGTTTTGAGCGGTGCCCGTTTTTCCGGCCACGTCGACCCCCTCTATTCTTGCATTATTGGACTGCCCGGTAGCGACCGCGGCGATCATCATTTTGGTCAGCTCCGACGCCTGATCCGGCGTCACCACCGTGCGCAGTTTCTCCGGGTCGAACGATTTGACCACATCCAGGTTCGGAGCGATCACCCGATTGACCATGTTGGGTTTCATCATGACGCCCCCGTTGGCAATTCCGGCCGAAACCATCGCCATCTGCATCGGCGAGGCGCGTACATCCCACTGGCCGAAGGCCGAGAGCGCGGTGCTGGGCACGTCGCCTCCCTTGGGGTAGACGCTCGGCTCGACGCGCAGCGGCACATCCAGCGGGGTATTGAACCCAAACTTCTCGGCCTGCTCGCGGATCTTGTCCGCCCCCAGACGAATACCCAGTTCGGCCATCGGCACGTTACAGCTCTGCCGGATCGCCTCGGCCAGGGTGACGGTCTCGCCCGGGCCACAGGCCTCACGAGTGAAGTTGTACACCTTGGTGCTGGTCCCGGGCAGCTCGATGAACTGCGGGTTGGGGAACTCGCTCTCGGCCGTGTATTCGCCCGAGGCCAGGGCGGCGGCGGCCACGATGACCTTGAAGCTCGAACCCGGAGGATTCAGGTTTCCGCCGATGGCCCGGTTGATCAGCGGGTCCAGCGGGTTGGCCAGTAGGTCCTTATAGAGTGCGGTGACCGCATCCGAGTTGTGTGAGGCCATCCCGTTGGGATCAAAGGTGGGGTTGGTCACCATCGCCAGGATCTTGCCGGTTTTGGGTTCGATAGCCACCACGGCGCCGCGACGATTCCCGAGGGCCTCGGAGGCCGCCTGCTGCACCTTGGACTCGATCGAGAGCTCAACCCGGGCACCGCGCGCGGGCTGGCCGTTGACGATCCGGGCCAGGTCCGCGAGGAACTGATCGCTCGAGGTGCCGGTGAGATAGTCGTTCATGGACTGCTCAATACCGGTGGCACCCTGAATCGGGTTGAAATAGCCGGTTACGCCCGCATAGAGCGGCCCCTGTGGGTACTCGCGCTGATAGCGGAACTCATCGTTGGAGGGCACCGACTGCGCAATGATCGTGCCGTCGGCGAGCACGATCGGGCCGCGCTCCACCTGGTAACTGTCATAGCGGGTTCGCGTGTTGCGGGGATCCTTGCCCAGCGCGTCGCTCTGCACACCCTGAATCACGGTGGAGGACACAAACAGTGCGGCAAACATCAGCACCACAACCGCGCCGACCCGGCGGAGTTCCTTATGCATCGCGAGACTCCTCGAGTTCGGGCTTGGCACCGTCGCTGAGCTTGAGCAGCAGCGCGACGATGATCCAGTTGGCCACCAGGGCCGAACCGCCGGCGGCCAGGAACGGCGTCGCCAATCCGGTCAGCGGGATCACCCGGGTCACCCCGCCCACCATGATGAACACCTGTAGGGCGATCGTGAACGCCAGGCCGATGGCCAGGAGCTTGCCGAAGTCATCACGCGTGCTGAAACCGATCCGTAGGCCGCGGGCGACCAGGATCAGGAACAGCGCGAGGATCGCGAACAGTCCGGCGAGCCCCAGCTCCTCGCCGAGGCTGGTCACGATGAAGTCACTCTCGGCCAGCGGGGTGAGGTTCGGGCGACCCTGACCGAGCCCGGTCCCGGTGAATCCACCGTGGGCGAGACCAAAGATGCCCTGCACGAGCTGCCAGCTCCCGCCAACCTTGTCGTAGTTTGCCTGCGAGAACGGATCCAGCCAGGCATCAAAACGGCCACTCACATAGGAGAGTCGCTGACTGGCAAAGTACGCGCCCCCGAGGAACAGGGCCATACCCAGCAGTACCCAGCTCAGGCGTCCGGTGGCCACGTAGATCATGATCGTGAACATGCCGAAGTACAGCAGTGCGGTACCCATATCGTGCTGGAACACGATGATGCCCATCGACATCAGCCAGACCACAAAGATCGGCCCGAGATCCCGCAGTCGGGGGAATCGAATGCCCAGGAACTTCTTGCCCACCAGGGCCAGGGTGTCGCGGGTGCGCACCAGATAACCGGCGAAGAAGATAGCCAGGAAAATCTTGGCGATCTCACCGGGCTGGAAGTTGACCACGTCGCCGATGCCGATCCACACGGTCGCGCCGCCCACGGTACGGCCCAGGCCGGGAACCAGGGGCAGCAGGAGCAGGATGAAGGCGCCGAGCCCAAAGAGGTAGGTGTAGCGGAAGAGCACGCGGTGGTTGCGGATTAGCAGGATCACGATGATCGCCGCGATGATCGCGATCGAGCTCCATACGATCTGCCGGGTCGAGGCAGCCGACCAGCCCGACACGTTGCGAGCCACATCGATCCGGTAGATCATCGCCAGACCCAGGCCGTTAAGCACGGTGGCCACCGGCAGGATGATCGGGTCGGCATCGCGGGCGACAAAGCGCAGGCAGATGTGCAGGCCGAATACCAGCGAGGCCAGGGCCCCACACAGCGCCAGAATCTCGGGTTCGATCTGCCCCAGAGCACCCAGCTGAACACTCATCAGGGCACCGGCGTTGACCACGCAGGCAAAAATCAGCAGCGCGAGTTCACGGTTACGGTGCGTCTTGGGCATCCGTAGTTTTCGCATCGTCCGGATCACGCCGGTATCGGCCTGGAGGGCGACACCACCGGCCGCGGGCGCACGCGTGTTCAGGGCTTCGGTGCTCACTGGTCGCCCTCCTTGCTGAGCTGACGGAGTCGGTTCACGATCGCGTCGGCATCATCGAGGGAGTCGGCCGGGACGTTCTGTCGGACCAGATTACGGTCGTACTCCGGGAGCTTGCTGAGCTTGATATCGGTATCGCGATACTCATGGGAGAGCGAGATGAAACCGAGATCCTGCGGCACACCCTGATAGATGGTTACCGTGCTGCGGTCGGGGCTCTGGCCCACAAAGTAGCGCGACTGGGTCCAGGAATAGCCGATGACCGCTGCCAGCAGCAGCGCGAGCAGCACAACCATTGCTCCCACACCCCAGGTGAGGCGGCGGCGCCGGATACGACGGGCGTCCTCCTCCAGAAGCTCGCCATAAAACTCGTCGGACTCCACACCGGCCGGAACCGGCGGAAGCTGGGTGGCCGCGGCGGTAGCGCGGGTTCCGGGCAGACGCAGGGCCGGCAGGATGCTGGTGCGGCGCGGCGCCGAGATCTCAAAGGCCAGGGGCTTCGCGGCGGAACCGACGGTCTGTACGTCGCCCTCTACGCTCTCGGTGGAAACGTCGTAGATCACCACGGTGACATTGTCCGGGGCGCCGCGATCCAGGGTGTAGCGCACCAGCCGGTCGGCCACCTCGGCGGGGGAGAGGTCGGCCATCAGTGTGGCACGCAGAAGTTCGCGATCCACCACACCGGAGAGGCCATCCGAGCACAGCAGCCAGCGATCCCCGGGCTGGGTTCCCAGGACGATGGTATCCACCTCGGGGGACTGATCCACGTCGCCCAAAACCCGCATCAGTACCGAGCGGCGCGGGTGAACCAGCGCTTCTTCCTCGGTGATCCGACCGGCATCCACCAGACGCTGGACGAAGGTGTGATCGGTGGTGATCTGGCTGAGCTCACCATCGCGCAGCAGGTAGATGCGGGAGTCGCCAATATGGGCGATCGCGACCTCATCGCCCACGCGGACCAGGGCGTCCACCGTGGTGCCCATACCGGTGAGCTCGGGGTGTTCAAAGACGGCCTCGGTCAGCTGACCGTTGGCCGCGATTATCGCGGTTTGCAGGGCGGCGGCGGCATCCTGAGCGGTGGGGTAGTCGATATCCGCCTCGATGATGCGGCGCAGGGCCACGGCGCTGGCCACATCGCCACCCGCGTGCCCTCCCATGCCGTCGGCGACCACAAAGAGCGAGTTCCCGGCGTACCCGGAATCCTGATTGTTGCTGCGCACCCGTCCCACATGGGAGAGTGCCGCGCTCTTACCGCCGACGGTCATGCGATCACCGCAGCTCGAAGGTGGTTGCCCCCACCTTGATCACGTCACCCAGATGGATCGGGGTGGGAGCCGAAATTCGCTTGCCGTCGAGGAACGTGCCGTTGGTGGAATCGAGATCCTGGAGCATCCAGTCCTCGCCCCAGAGCAGCAGACGTGCGTGGTGGGTCGAGGTGTAGTCGTCTTTGAGGATCACATTGGAATCCGAGGAGCGGCCGATGCTGATCGGGCCGGTGCCGAGCGGACGGTCCTGGCCGGCACGCGGGCCGGAGAGGATCACCAGGCGGTCGCAGGTGTGGGTGTTGGCGCGGGTGCGGCTGGTGGCCGAGGAGACCGGGGCTGGGGCTGCCGGACGAGGCGCCGGTGCGGGCGGAACCGCGACCGGCACCGGTTTGGGTGCGGGAGCCGCGGCGGCCACCCGGGGTTTGACCTTGCGGGCTGAGCGACCAAACAGGTCGGCTCGCAGCGAATAGACCACGCCAAAAACAAAGAGCCAGAGCAGGATCAGGAATCCCAGCCGAAGCACGAGGAGGGTGAGATCACTCATACGGGGTTCCCCCAGAATCCGTCGTTGTTTTTCTCGGCCGGTTTGGGTGCCGACTGAGCCAGGAGGCGATAGGTGATCTGGGTGCGGCCGATCTGGATGACCGAACCGTCCTCAAGCAGGGCCTGGCTGACACGCTGTCCGTTGAGCTCGGAGCCGTTGGTGGAACCGAGGTCGTGGACCTGGGCGCGCTTGCCATCCCAGAGGATCTCCACGTGTTTCCGTGAGGTTCCGGGGTCGGCAATGGTGATATCGGCGTCGGATCCGCGTCCAATCACGGTGCGGGCTCGGGCCAGCGGATAGCGCTGACCGGCAATATCCAGCGCGGGAAGCCACACCACGTCGGTCTGCGGATCCTCGGTGTCCACCCGCATGATGCCCTCGCTGAGTCCCTGATCCGGGCGCAGCGAGATGCTCACGGCGCCGGCGAAGGTGTAGCCCTGGGCTCGGCCGTACTTCTTGACGATCGCCACCAGCTCTTCCACCAGAGCACTGCCCATCTTCGACATGCGTTCGAAATCGGTGGGGGCCAGGTACACGGCAAAGCTGTTGGCGGCCAGGATGCGATCTCGGCTCACCACGGCGGCCGTGGTGTCCAGCTCACGCTTAAGAGCCGAGGAGATTTCCACCGGCTGCAATCCCGAGCGGAAGGTCTTCGCGAACGCACCATTAACGGCGCGCTCGAGACCCTTCTCGAAACTGTCCAGAATGCCCACAGATCTCCCCGGGGTGTTGGTTGAGGTGCCGATCGGCTAGGCCCATGTTAGTCGGCGAGGCTGAACCTGGCATCTCAGAACGCGCGCTCGGGCCTGGAATTTGTTCAAATCTTTTCCGGTTCCCGGAGGTTTTCGGGCGGGACTCGCGCCGAAAAAATCCGGGTAACACCGGGGCGACACGCCCATCGGTGCCGAAGAATGCCCCTCGATTAGGGATCCAAATGAGGGCTGTGATAATCTCATGAAGTCCGCACGGAAGTGAGGAACGAATACACGAAAGTGTGTCAATTGCGCGAGTGGCGGAATGGCAGACGCGCTGGCTTCAGGTGCCAGTGCCCGTAAGGGCGTGGGGGTTCAAGTCCCCCCTCGCGCACAATTGATCGAAAGGCTCCCCAGCTGGGGAGCCTTTCGTCGTTTCCGGATACTTTGTGCATGGCCACCCCGCTCGAGCATCGTTATCGAGGACCCCATCGTTGTCACATAACTAACGTTAAAAATCTTTTGTCAGGATTTCCCCGCTGGGACGTTAAGTAGGTAGATGCGGGTCTGTGGACCTGAGGTTTTGCCAGGGGGCGAAACCGGCGGACAGGGGAATCAGCGGTGGCAGAGAGTGTGGGATCAATCCTCGGAGTCGGGGTACCCGATGCCGGTGTTCCGGGAGTGACGCGGCGCCTGAACGGCGCCGCCATCCGTCACGCCCTGTTCACGATGCTGAGCAGTCGGCTGGGATCCACCGTCATCCTGCTGGGGATTGCCGCGCTCTCGGTGGCCACCGCGCACCTCGGGGCCGATGCCCGAGGAATCGGGATCACCGAAGCCTTTTTTGCCGGTGCCTACGGAGACATTCCGAACTACGTCATGACCCTCCTGCTCACCCTCGGATACGCCAGCGCGTTTTTGGCGCGCAGCGAGGATGCCGATGGTGGCCTGAAGCTGTACGCCGCCCTGCGTCACGGGAGCTATCGACGCTGGAGCGCGGCGATCCTGATGCGTGAGATTCCGCACGCCGCCGCGTTCACGATCGGCGTGGGGATCGTGCTGGTCACCGGATCCGCGATGCTCGAACACCAGATGCCGATGTTTGTCGCCGAATCCGCGGTGTTCCACCTGGGATTGCTGGGGCTCTTTGCCTCACTGCTGGTCTTTTGTGCGCTGGCGACCATGCTGGTCTGGTCCACCCGAAAGGTTGTCCTCGCCTGGGGTATCACCATGCTGGTTGCCGCCGTGCTCGGCTATCTGATCCCCGCCGATATCGGCTGGCTCAACGTCGTGGCCCCCTACAGCGCCCTGCACGACGGCGCCAGCGTGGGTGCGCCGATCTTTGCCCCGGCCGGAGCCCTGGTGGCCGCCAGCATCTTCGCCGCCGCGGCGCTGTGGCGCTCCTCCGCCAAAAACGCCGACGGTCTGCTCTAGTGTTCACCCTCAACTCGGTGCCCCGGCAGCGCCCGGGAACACCGGCCGTGCCGGTGATTGCCGTGTCCGCGGTGGGGAAGTGTGTGCGCGGAAACACGCTCTATCGCGACGTGAGTTTTGACATCCTCGAGGGATCCTTCACTGTGATCACCGGTTCGCACTGCACCGGAAAATCGATGCTGCTGCGAATGCTGTGCGGATTCACCACCCCCGATAGTGGGAGCGTGCGCATCGACCCGGCCTACCTTCCCTACGGGCGGACCTTCCCCGAACGCTTTGGGATCACCATCGATCGTCCGCGGTTTATCCCCGGACGCACCGGCCTGGAAAACCTGCGCACACTGGCGGCCATTGCCGGGGTGGTGAGCGAGGAACACCTCGTTGCCACCATGCGCCGGGTGGGCCTTGAGCCCGATAACCCACACCGGGTACGCGGATACTCACCCGCCATGGTTCAGCAGCTCGCACTGGCCCAGGCCCTGATGGAGGATCCGCGGGTCCTGATTTTGGATGAGCCCTTCTCGGACCTGGATCCAGACAACCGAGAGCGTGTCATCCGGATCCTGCGCGACCTGCACGCGGCGGGGACCACGATTGTGGTGGCCACCCAGTCCCTGACCGATGTCCAGGAGCTCGCCACCCAGCACCTGATGATCCGGGACGAAACAGTTGAGACCTATTAACCGTTCAAAGATTTTTTCGGGTTGAATGTCAGGAATCCTCCACTGCGTCGATAGACAGGGTGGGAGGCAACAACGCAAGCAAGAAAACTGAGTGGATGACTAGGCAGCAATCGGCGGTGTTCGAGCACGTGTTCCATGCGAACTACGTCCTTGTTCGACGCTATGCGGAGCGGCGCGTACCAAGCGCGGCGCTCGCCGAAGACATCGCGGCCGAGACGTTTACGGCCGCCTGGGTCCGATACCAACAGGGAGACTCGATCGAGTTGCCCTGGTTGTATCGGGTCGCATCCAACAAGATCAACGACCACTTCCGATCCGCCGAACGTAAACGAGCCGTCGAAGAGACCCTCGAACGCGTGCTGTCGGAGCAGGAGGAGGGCGCGGACACGCTGGAGAAGATCGCACTCGGGCGCTCGCTGTTGAAGCTCACGGACAGGGAACGGGAAGCAATCCTGCTGACCTATTGGGAGGGCCTTGGGGCCGCAGAAGTTGCGGTGGCTCTCTCCTGTTCCGTGGCGTCGGCCTGGGCGATTCTCAGCCGGGCACGGAAGAAACTCCGTGTCCTGATGGGCGAGCCGTTTGTTGCTGGAATGACCGATGGGGGACGCAAATGAATACGGGGAATGACGCGCTCGCGAGGCTCATGTCCGGCATCGATCCGGCCACGACTCCTCTCGGCTCCGCACTCGGTGAACGCGAACTCGCGCTCCTTGAGCGTGTTCAGAGCACGAGCGCACACATTCACAGCCACACGGGTCTTCGATCCCGGGGCACCAACCACGGCCGCGCTGCACGCATTCGCCGGTTCCGGGTGCCCACGTTCGCGGTTGTTGCGTCCCTCATCGCCATCCTTGTGGTGGCGGCCACGTCGATGTCGCTCTGGCCCGGGCAGACCCCGCTGGCCCGTGCGGTGACCCCTCAGCCGCTGGTTGCGGTTCCCCTGGACAACCAGCAGCCCGAAACCCTGCTGCAGTCGATGAGCGAGTCGCTGCGGGGGGCTCATCAGCCCGCGGCCCAACGCGTGCGCTTCCAAAACTGGGCGCTGGCTTTTACCCCCGATGATCCACCCCGGTCGATCGTGCCGCAGCGCTTTGACATCATCAGCCTGCCCGATGGATCCACGGTGTCCGAGCGCCGTGCGGCGGGCAACTTTGATTCCGCCGGACATCAGCTTTCCGGATCCGACGGGCCCGCACCCGGAACCCTGTTGGATCGACACACCTACCAGCCCGGCCAGTACGGCTATCTGTTTAGCAGCCCCGACGGGGTCACCGACTGGGGTGCCTACCTGCGCTCCGGCGGGGGACTGGGGGCAACGCCGAGCACGGGCGACTACTTCACCGCGGTCAAAAACCTCCTGGTGGAGCGGGCGCTGACCTCCCTGCAGCAGGCAGAAATGCTGGCGTTCCTCGCGACTCTGCCGGATATTCGGGTGGACGGCACCGTGACCGACCGACTCGGACGGACCGGTGTCAGCATCAGCACCGAATCCCGCGATCCGGGACGCACCCTCGATGTTTTGGTGGTGACCCCCACACGCGGTGTAATCGCATACGAAAACGTGTATACGGGCACCGACCGATCTGATCTCCAGGCACCCGCAGTAATTGACTACAACGCCTGGTTCTAGAAAGGGAAACATCACATGAAACTGAGCGCCCGCGTCCTCCCCGCCGCCGCACTCCTGGCCACGCTGCTGATCGGTGGCACCACCGCCGCCCAGGCGGCCACCCCGAGCCGTTCCGACCAGGTTCAAGACCGGGTCAACCAGGTTTTGGTTGAGTTCCCCGGTGGTGTGCAGACCGGACCGGGTGAGGTCACCTGGAATGGCGGTGAGACCATCCTGAATATTGTGCTGGAGGGGAGTCTCTCGACCTTCGCCGTTGGTAACTGTGCCACGGGCAGCATGTGTGCCTATACGTCCACGGGCGGGGCCGGATCAAAGATCTCATTCACCAGCTGCACGGCCACGAACTCGGTGGCCCCGCTGGGATCCGCCGTTCGGTCGGTGGCGAACGCCCGCTCCTCGGGAACCGCCTTCGGATACAACGGTTCGTCCCCGGTGCTGGTGGTTCCGGCCGGCTCGCAGGTCAACACCAGCGCCAGTATCACCCGCGTCGGCTGCTAGGTTTTTCCGAGCCCCCGTCACCCGGCCGGTGACGGGGGCTTGTGGGTGAGTGCGGGCACGAATCATCCAGGTCTCCCCACCCGTGGTGTTAGATTCCTGGGATGATCCCCATCGCCCTCATTCGTCCCGCTCGGGCCTCGGACGCCGCCGCCATTGGTGCCGTGCACGCTCGTGCCTGGCAGGAAACCTATCGGGGGGACGTGCCGGATGCGGTACTGGATGATCCCGAGGAGCCTCGGCGTCGCGCGGATATGTGGGGAAAAATGCTGTCGAGGCCGATCGGATCCGATCGTTTCTTAAACGTGGCCGAGATCGCGGGCACCATGGTGGGCATCGCGATGTCTGGGCCCGCCGAGGAGCCGGATGTCCCGGGAGCGAGCGAGCTCAAAGTCCTCTATGTCCTTGCTGAACAACACGGGACGGGTCTCGGCGCGCGGCTCCTGAATTCCGTCCTTGACCCGGACTCCCTCGCGGTCTTATGGGTGCTCGACCCCAACCCGCGTGCCCAACGCTTCTATCGCAAGCACGGCTTTGTTCCCGATGGGGCCGCCCAGGCGTGGGAGTACGATACGCGGGAAATTCGGATGGTGCGGGCCGGTAAGTGGCACCCCCGTCCGGGGGATGTTACCGCCTAGACACCGGGCATTCATTCGCGACACATAGCGTCGCAGGCGGCCCTCACGCCGCGAGTGATGTCGCGGGCGTGCACACCTCACCGTCTAGGACATCCGTGATTTCCCTTCGTTCCACCCCCGCACGCCTTGTGCTTGGCGCGGGAGTATTTGCCCTGACCCTCGCGGTCGCCGCCGGTGCCGGTGCCGAGACCGGCGCTCACCTGAGCTCAAAGCAGCCCTATCGGGAGCCCGACGCGGCGACCCTGGCCGGATACACCCACGCCCCGGATGGCTATACCCCGCTGCTCACCGAATCCGTGGCCCGCCATGGATCGCGGGGGCTGTCCGAGTATAAGTACGATGCGCTGCTGACCCGACTGTCCGAGACCGCGCTCGCCGAAAACGGGTTTGTGAGTCCCGAGATCGGGCAGCGGTTCCTGGCCGATCTGCGGGGGATCACCGCCGCCAACGTGCAGAACGGCTATGGCCAGCTGACCGGTCAGGGCGCGACCCAGCACCAGGGTCTCGGGGAGCGCGCGGTCGCCCGCAACGCGGCCCTGTTTGCCCAGGCCGAAAAGGACGGCGACCGGATCATCGCCGAAACCTCGGGGGAGGCCCGCGCCACCGAGTCGGGCACCAACTTTCTGGCCGGGGTGGCGAAGGCCGGTGCCGGCGCGTTGACCCGGGGGATCACTCCGGAACCGCGCCCCGATCTGCTCTACTTCCATAAATCACAAAACCCCGACGGCACCACCAAGCCCGCCGGCTCACCGGAGCTTGCGCGTGCCCAGGCCTATGAGGCCTATGTGGCCGCGCAGACGGCCCCGGGCGGGACCATTTCCGCGGCCCTCGACTACATCAACGCTCTGCCGCGTTCGGTAAGCGCCGCCGACGATGTGCTCTCGGGCATCTTCACCCCGGACTTCATCGCCAAGATCGGGACTCCTGGTCACGTCTGGTACAACACCGTGGATGGCACTAAGAAGGGCGCGGTGAGCTGTGCGCCCGGTGCCGATCCGGCCAAGGATAAGTCGGCCTGCGGGAGCCCCAAGAAGGTCATCGCGACCCCGGTGGATGCCGCCATGACGCTCTACAACCTCTACATCATCGGTGCGGACATGACCGCCGAGAACACCGGTGACCACACCTTCGATTTTGGTTCCTATCTCAACGGGCGCGATGCCGACCTGGAGTGGTTCGCCTCGCTGCTGGACGCCGAGGACTTCTACGAGAAGGGTCCGGGGCTCGCGGGGCACGACGATACCTATCGGGTGGCTCAGCCGCTGCTGGATGACTTCTTCACAACCATCGATGACCGGGTGGCCGGGAATAAGGTGGCCGCAACATTCCGCTTCGCCCACGCCGAGACGATCATCCCGTTTGCTGCCCTGCTCAAGCTCCCGGGATCCACTCGGCAGGCCCCGGATAACGCGCACCCGCAGTCACTGAATGACGTGTTTGACTACACCAACAACCCGTGGCGCGGGGAGGCTGTGACCCCGATGGCCGCCAACGTGCAGTGGGACGTATCCGGCCGGGTGGGCACCGATCCGGCCACCGGCCGGGCGTTTACCCCGCTGGTGCGGATGCTCTACAACGAGCAGGAGATCGGCTTCACCGATGCGTGTGTTCCGGTGGCCGCCGGCTCGACCTGGTACAAGGTGTCGGAGCTCAAGCACTGCCTGAACGGAGCCGAGCGGATCGAGGATCCGCGGATCGCCGCCGCGCCCGTGGACCCGACCGCGAGCCCGGACCCGACCGCGAGCCCGGACCCGACCTCGGCGCCGGACCCGACCGCGGTTCCGACGGCGTCTCCGGCACCGACCAGCGTGGCACCGAACGATACGGTGCGCACCGGTCCGTCCTCCGCGAAGCTTTCGGCTCACCCGGCGGCCGCGGGGGCGCTGGTGTCCGCCGGTCTCGAGGCCGAAAACCTGATGCCGCTCGCCCTGTTGGCCAGCAGCGCCCTGCTCCTCGGCGCGCTCGCCGTGGGATGGTTTGTCCTGCGTCGTCGTCGCCTCGAGGAATCCGAAACCGAGCTCTAGCTCCACACACGGCAACGGCCCCGACCGGGATCTCTCCCGGCCGGGGCCGTTGTCTATCGTGTTAGTCGCGATCCAGGATCGCCCGCACCCGCGGGATCACCTCGGTCCCATACAGCTCGATGCTCGAGAGCAGCTGCTCATGTGGCATGGTTCCGTTAGCGTACTTGAGGTCGAACCGGTCGGTTCCCAGGAGCTTGACGGTCCGGGCGATCTTCTTCGCCACGGTGTCCGGGGAACCCACATACAGCGACCCGTGCTCGATTTCGTCCACGTACTCCTGCTCGGTCATCGCCGGCCAGCCTCGCTCGGCACCGATGCGGTTACGCATCACCAGCTGGTGCGGCCACAGCTCCTCGCGGGCCTGGGCGTCGGTCGCGGCGATGTGTCCGGGGGAGTGCACGCCGAGCGGCATGCCGGTGGACCCGACCTGCTCCTGCGCGCGGCGGTAGAGGTCCACATACGGGACAAAGCGTGCGGGGTCGCCGCCGATGATCGCCAGGGTCATCGGGATGCCGTACTCGACCGAGCGCACCACGGACTCGGGGGAACCGCCCACTCCGATCCAGGCGGTCACCGCGCCCTTCTCGGTGCGCGGGTACACACGCTGGTCCTTCAGGGGCGGGCGAATGGTGCCCGACCAGGTCACCGGACCCTCGCTGCGCAGGGTGGCAAACAGGTCCAGCTTCTCGCTGAAGAGGGTCTCATAGTCGGCGAGGTCGTAGCCGAACAGCGGGAAGGACTCGGTGAACGAGCCGCGGCCGAGGATGACCTCGGCGCGCCCGTTGGAGAGAGCGTCGAGGGTTGCGAAGCGCTCATAGACGCGGATCGGGTCATCGCTGCTGAGCACGGTCACGGCGGTGCCGAGCTTGATCCGCGAGGTCTGACCGGCCAGTGAGGCCAGGATCATGTCGGGGGCGCTGACCGAGAAGTCGTCGCGGTGGTGCTCGCCGATGCCAAAGAAGTCCACTCCCACCCGGTCGGCCAGGACACCCTGGGCGACCACGTTGCGGATAACCTCGGCGTCGCTCAGACGGGTGCCGGTGGCGTCGACGGTGGCATCGCCGAAGGTGTCGAGTCCAAGCTCGAGGGGTCTGGTCATGATGGCTCTCCTAGGGTCGACCGATTTCGATGCATTTGCATACAATAACCGGATCGGAGTGAATCTATTCCCACCACACCGAATCGGTTATCCGACCGGCACCACCGGCTCAACCGATTTCAGGGCCGCCAGGCGTGCGCGATCGACGTGCACCCCGTGGGGCAGTCGGGGGAGCGCCTCGGGGAGTGCGCCCAGGTCGCGGTAGCAGTGCTGCAGGGCCGACACCATCGCCCCCACGGCGCCGGAGAAGTCGTCCAGGGTTGCCAGTTCCAGGCGCGGCGCGAGCCGGAGGTGGCCGCCCAGCAGTTCCTGATAGCGCGCCAGCTCGGGGGCGAGGGCGCGGGAGAGGCCGCCGCTGAGCACCACCGTATCCGGGTCGCATGACACCGACACCGCGGTGAGGGCCACCATCAGTCCCTGTTCAAACTGCTGACGGAGTGCGGCGATGCGCGGGGCCGGATCGCTCACGAAGAGATCGGCCGGGCTCTCCAGTGCAATCCCCGCGAGCTCCGCCTGGCGCAGGATTCCGCCGCCGGTGACCAGGTGTTCAAGCCGGGCACCCATCGGACCGATCGGAAGCTGGCCGAACTCACCCACCAGGCCGCGGGTTCCACGCAAAACCCTACCGTCCATCGCCAGCGCGCTTCCCAGTCCAAACCCGAGGCTCAGCAGGGCGGCATTGGGGGAGTGGGCGGCGGCACCGAAGTGCAGCTCGCCCAGCAGGGCAAAGTTGGCGTCGTTATCGCAGACGACCGCGCAGGGCAGTGCCGTGCGCAGGGCGGCGAGGAATTCGGTGCCCTCGATCTGCGGCAGGTTGGGGGCGTGGGAAATGCGCTGCTCAGGGATCTCCAGCGAGCCGGGGACCCCGAGGGCGACCTGGCGCAGGGGGGCGGCGAATCCGGCCGAGAGGTCGAGGATGACTCCGGCGAACCAGTCGATCAGCGCCGGGAGGTCAAGTGTGCCGGGGGTGGCCAGCTCGCGCACGGCCAGCGGGGTTCCGTGGATATGGCCGATCACGATCCGGGTTTTGCTGGCACCCAGATCCACCCCGGCCACGATGCCCAGGTCTGCACGTAGGTCGAGCTGCACCGCCCGGCGTCCGCGCTGCTCGGAGACGATCTCCTGGGTCTCGGTAATCAGGTTCTCGCCGATCAGCTGTTCCACGGCGCGGGTCACGGTGGCGGCGGAGATCCCGGCGGCGGTGGCGAGTTTTTTGCGGCTGGCCGGTCGCTCCAGCAGCAGGGTGGTGAGCACGGCGCTGCGATTGAGTTCTCGAGTGTCCTGGACCATGGTGCTCCCTTTTGTGCTCAGCCTGAATCTAAAAGTACCGCATGTTCGGGTTCTCGGTGGGCGTATCGCGGTTTTTACGGCCTGGAAACACGCCCGACACATTCGCGAGTTTAGATTTGATTGCTCGATGAAAATAAAACCAGAATCGAGTTCGCGATGGTGGGCAGGTTATTCGGGGGCAAAACCGATCGCGATATCCCTCTCAATCAGCAGTCGCACCTGGAAGGTCACCCCATGCACATCACCCGCCCCGGCCGACGCTTCGGCGCCCGCATCGCCATTGCCGGAGCCATCGCGCTCTCGCTCACCCTCAGCGGCTGTGCCGCCACCTCCGGTCCGGCCTCCACGCCGACCAGCAGTGCCACCCAGCCCACCCTGACCTTCGCCGGCCCCAACGGCGAAAAGCCCGACGCCCTCAGCGCGCTCTCGCTCACCGCCGACGAGATCGCCAAGGTTAAGGCCGGTAACTTCACCGCCGCCTTCGTCTGGCACACCTCCTCCGACTTCGTGACCGCCGTAGAAAAGGGTGCCCGCGAGGAGTTCGAAAAACTCGGCATCAAGGTGGTCGCCAGCACCCAGGCCGGCTTCAACGCGGCCACCCAGGCCAATAACGTCCAGACCGTGCTCGCCCTGCACCCCTCGATCGTGGTGGGTATCGCCGTGGACCCCACCTCCGCCGCCAAGGCTTTCCAGCCGGTGGTGGACTCGGGCACCAAGCTCGTGATTATGACCACCCCGCCGGCCGGATATAAGGCGGGCAAGGACTTCGTCTCGATCGTCACCGAGGACCTCAGCAAGGCCGGCAAAGCCAACGCCGACATCATCGGCAAGGAGATGAAGGGTGAGGGTGAGGTTGGCTACCTCTCCTACAACGCCAACTTCTGGTTCACCAACCAGCGCGACCAGGCCTTCAAGGACTGGCTGGGCTACTCCTACCCGAAGATGCAGATCGTCGACAGCGAGGGTTTCGCCGACGAGACCGCGACCCAGACCATCGCCGCCGCGATGATCGCCAAGCACCCGAACATGAAGGCGATCTACGTCTCCTGGGCCACCGCGGCTCAGGGTGTGGTGGCCGCCATTCGGGCCGCCGGACGCACCGACATCAAGGTGGTCACCAACGACCTCGACACGACCCTGGCCGCGGCCATGGTGGGGAACGGTCCGGTCGCCGGCCTGGTGGGCAATGGTTCGCTGGGAATCGGGCAGGGCCTGGCCCTCGCCGGTGCCTTCGGTGTCCTGAACAAGCCGGCCCCGGCCCTGGTGGCCTCGGACCCGACCTCGGTCACCGGCGACAACCTCAAGGACGCCTGGAAGGCCGACTACGGCTCCGACCTCCCCGCGAGCGTGGGCAAGTAACACGCCCCAAAGACCGATGGGTGGTCGTGTTCCCCCGCGCGGCCACCCATCATTTCCTCCCCGTCATCCCCTCTCCCCGCACCGTCGGGTGTGATCTAGGAGCACATCATGACCCAGGCAATGACCGTTCTCGGTCCGGTTCCGGTTTCGGAACTGGGGCGGATCATGCCCCACGAGCACCTGCTCTCCCTCACCCCCGGCCCCTGGCAGGTGGGTGGCCCTGGCAGCGAGGCGGCCGCCGCGAACGCGGTGGATCTCGCGGTGGATGCCTTGTCTCGGCTCCCCGAACTCGGCTTCTTCACCGTGGTGGATCTCAGCCCCTACGGGGTTGTGGGTCGCGATGCCCAGGGGGACAACGCGGCCCTGCTGCGCGAGGTTTCCCGGCGCAGCGGACTGCACATCATCTCGGGCACCGCACTGTACCTGGAGTCGTATTCGCCCGGGTGGGCCCGCGAGGCCAGCCTCGATGAGCTGGTCACCCGCCTGGTGCGCGACGCCACCGAAGGAATCGGATCCTCCGGGGTACGCGCCGGCGTCTTTGGCGAGCAGGCCACCGGACTGAATGTGATCTCCGCCCATGAGGAGAAGTGTCTGCGGGCCATCGCCCGCGCACACCGGGAGACCGGGTTGTCGATCATGACCCACACAACCCACGGTTCGATGGCGCTGGAGCAGATCGCCCTGCTGCGCGCGGAGGGTGTGGATCTGGACCGGGTGGTCATCGGCCACCTCGATACCCAGCTCGACCCCGACCTGCCCCGCCGGATCCTCGACACCGGCGCCCGAATCGCGATCGACACCATCGGCAAGCAGGACTGGGACTTCTTCCTGGGCCCGGCCCCCGCGGGGGAGCGCGGCGAGGGGGAGTATCCCAAGCGCGCGTTCCACCGCTCCGATCGGGGCCGCGCCGACCTGGTGGCCGCGCTCGCCGCCGAGGGTCTGGCCGGCCGCATCCTGCTGGCCCAGGACCTCACCGGTGCCGAGGTGTGGCTGAACCCCGATACCCACGGCCAGCACGGCTACTCCTATTTGGGTGAGGTGTTTGTGCCGATGCTGATCGAGCGCGGCGTCTCCGAGTCCAATCTTGAACTCCTGCTGGCCACCGGTCCCGGGGAGGTGTTGGGACTGTGAGTGCCGCCACACACCCCGCCGTGGTGGTGGGCATCGACCTGGGTGGCACCAAGGTGCGCGCGGCCCTGGCCGATACCCGGGGCAGACTCCTACACCGGCTCACCGAGCCCACCCGTCCGGGAATCGCGCTGATCGCCCAGCTCACCGATATCGTCACCCGGCTTTCGGTCCTGGCCCCGGATGCACTGGTGGTGGGCACGGCTATCGGCGGTGCCGGGGTTCCGCTGCCCGATGGGAGCGGATTCACCCAGGCGCCGAATCTCGGCGAATTGGGCGAGGTTTCGCTGGTCGCCGAGCTGCGGCGTCGGCTGGGTCACCCGGTGGTGATCGAGAACGACGTCAACATCGCCGCCCTCGGCGAGCTGCACGCCGGTGCCGGCCGCGAGAGCGAGAGCTTCGCCTTTGTCTCGGTGGGCACCGGGATCGGCGTGGGACTGGTGCTTGCGGGGTCCGTCTGGCCTGGGGTCAGCGGCGCCGCCGGGGAGGTTGGATATCTTCCGTTTGGCAGCGATCCTCTCGATCCCCGCAATCAGCGCCGCGGTGCCCTCGAGGAGGTTGTGGCCGGCAACGTGCTGGCCCAGCGCCTCCCGCAGCCCGCCGGGGAACCCCCGCACACCGCCCGCGAGGTTTTCGCCGCGGCCGAGGCGGGGGATCCGCTCGCGATCCGGGCACTGGACACCCAGGCGCGCTGGCTCGCCCACACCCTGCTCGCCATCGACGCGGTGGTGGATCCGGGCCTCTACATTCTCGGCGGGGGAATCGGGTCCAGACCCGAGCTCCTCGCCCCCCTTGATCACTGGCTGGCGCGTCTGGGACGCCCGGGACTGCGTGTCCGCAGCAGCGAACTGGGCGATGACGCCCCGCTGCACGGTGCCGTCCACCTCGCGCTCGCCGCGGCGATCACCCCCTCCTCCCTCCCCAGAGAAAGTGAAGCATCATGACCGTGACCCAGGCAGACGGAACACTCACCGTCGGCGGTCGTTTCCGCCGGGTGAACTGGCGGCAGTACGTCGTCTACATCGGATTTATCGTTGTATTTATCTACTTCGCCGCAACCCAGGGGGCGAACTTTGTGAACCCCACCACCCTGGTGACCATCATCACTCAGGCGACCCCGATCACCGTGATGGCGGTGGGCACGGTGTTCATGCTGAGCCTCGGCGAGATCGACCTGTCGATCGGCTCCACGGTTGCGCTCTCGGCCCTGGTGGCCGCGGTCTCCCTCCAGGCCACCGGACAGTGGTGGCTCGCGGCGCTCGCCGGATTGGCGATCGGCGCGGTGGTGGGTCTGGTCAACGGACTGTTTGTCACCCTGGTGCGCCTGCCCTCCTTCCTGGTCACCCTGGCCACGATGGGTCTGGTCGCCGGGCTCGCCCAGCAGCTCACCAACCTGCAGTCGGTTCCGGTGACCGAGCCGGTCTTCAGCTGGATCTTCGGTGCCGGAGACATCGCCGGGATGCCGATCCTGGTGGTCTGGAGCATCGTGATGGTGGCCCTGGGCTGGCATGTGCTGCGTCAGCGCCGCTTCGGTGCCCACGTGCTTGCGGTGGGTAACCGCGCGGCCGCCGCCTCGGTCAGCGGGATTCGGGTGAACCGGGTCAAGCTCATCGTGTTTGCCCTGAGTGGGGTGACCGCGGGTCTCGCGGGTCTGCTCTACTCGGGCCGTCTGGCCGGTGCAACCTACACCCTGGGTGGATCGGACCTGATGAGTGTGCTGGCGGCGGTCATCGTCGGCGGCACCGCGCTCACCGGTGGTAAGGCCTCGATGATCGGCGCCCTGGTGGGCAGTTTGTTCATGAGCATGATTAACTACGGCCTGCTGCTCGGCGGCCTCACCGTGGCCCAGCAGATGATCGTGCGCGGCGTGATCATCCTGATCGCCGTCTCCCTCTCCCTCCGCGCCAAGAAGAGCAGTTAGGACCCGTCATGTTTCTTGATCTCCTGCGCCGCCGCAACCCCGAACTCCTGCGGGTTGCCACCCAGTTCCACCGCGACGGATTGATCCCGCCGAACACCTATGTAATCGACCTGGATGCGGTCACCCGCAATGCCGGTTACATTGCGACCGAGGCCGCCCGCTTTGGGTTCACCCCGTTTGCGATGACCAAGCAGATCGGCCGCAACCCCGATGCCTCGGCCGCGATCCGTGCCGGGGGAATCACCCACGCGGTGGGGGTAGACCTCGAGTGTGCGGTGGCCGCGGCCTCGGGCGGACTGGCCACCGGACACCTCGGACACCTGGTCCAGATCCCGCGGCACAGCGCGGCGACCGCCGCCGCGCTGAACCCGCTGTACTGGACCGTTTTCTCCGAGCAGAAGGCCCGCGAGGCCGGTGCCGCGGCGCTGGAGCTGGGGCGAGAGCAGGATGTGCTCGCCCGCATCTTCGCCCCCGGAGACCGCTTCTACCCGGGACACGAGGGCGGGTTCGAGGCCGACCAGATTGCCCGGGTGGCCGACCGCCTGGATGCGATCCCCGGAGTGCGTTTCGCCGGGATTACCACCTTCCCGGCGACCCTGTTCGATCCCGAATCCGGCACCGCTAAGCCCACCCCGAACCTGGGGACCCTGACCGAGGCGCTGCACGAGCTGGACTGGGCGGGCCGGCACAACATCGTGGTGAATGCCCCCGGCACCACCTCGACGGCGATCTTCCCCGCGCTCGCCGAAGCCGGGGCGACCCAGGTGGAGCCCGGACACGGGCTCACCGGGACCACCCCGCTGCACGCGGTCCAGGACCTCGCCGAGGACCCGGCCATCGCCTACGTCTCCGAGGTCTCGCACCTGTGGAACGACCGCGCCTATGTGTTTGGCGGCGGACTCTACGTGGACCCGGTCCTGGGTTCGGCACGCACCGAGGCGCTGGTGCTCGGTGCCCAGGACGACCCGGCTACGGCGGTCCCGCAGCAGGTAGATATGCCCGACGCCTCGGCCATCGACTACTACGCCACCATCCCGGGGGCGGGCGCGCACCGGGCCTGCCCGGGGGATACCGTCATCTTCGGATTCCGCCCCCAGGTGTTTGTCACCCGCGGTTTGACCGCGGGGATCTCCGGCCTCTCCACCGGAAACCCGGTCCTCGCGGGCATCTGGTCCGCCGATGGTTCGGCACCCCTCACCCACGCCGCCGATGGTTTCGCCACCGGTACGTCGGGTACCCACACCGCAGCCCACAACGCCGGGAGCAACTCATGAGCACCAGTACCGACACCTTTGCCCTCCAGCTGGACGGGATCACCAAGCACTTTGGTGGCATCGTCGCGATCAAGCACTTCGACCTGCAGATCAAACCCGGTGAGATCGTCGCCCTGGTCGGCGATAACGGAGCGGGCAAATCCACCCTGGTCAAGATCATCTCGGGGATGTACCAGCCCACCGCCGGCGAGATCCGCTTGAACGGTGCCCCCACCAACTTCCGCGATCCCTCGGATGCCCGCACCAAGGGTGTCGAGGTGGTCTATCAGGACCTGGCCCTGGTGGACCTGCAGCCCGTCTACATGAACATGTTCCTGGGGCGCGAGCTACGCAAGAAGCCCTTTGGGACCCTGGACCGTCGCGAGATGGCGGCGCAGACCCAGGCTCTGGTGGACGAGCTGGACGTGCGTATCCCCTCGGCCAAGGCACCGCTGAGCGACCTCTCCGGTGGTCAGCGGCAGGGCATCGCCATCGCTCGGGCCACCAACTGGGCGAGCAGCCTGGTGCTGATGGATGAGCCCACCGCGGCCCTCGGTGTGGCCGAGACCGCCCGGGTGGAGCAGATCATCATGCGCCTGCGCGAGCGTGGAGCCGGGGTCCTGATCGTCAGCCACAACATGGAACAGGTCTTCCGGGTGGCCGATCGGGTGACGGTCCTGCGCCGCGGGACCCAGGTGGCGACCAAGCGCATCGACGAGGTCACCCACAACGAGCTGATCGCGATGATCACCGGGCTCACCTCATGAGCGAAAAAGAATTCCCCACGGAGCCCGGCGCAGACTATAGCCTGGGAGCCATGTCGACCGAGAACAACCTGGATGCCCCGAACAAAGACGTGCGTGTGCCCGGTGCGCTGATGCGTGCGGAGATCGCCGAACAACCCGTGCGCTGGCGCGAGCTGGTCCGCGAATCCCGCGCACAGATTGATGCGGCGGCCGCGCTGATCACCGAGGGCAAGCCCGAACTGATCGTGATGGTGGCCCGCGGATCTAGCGACCACGCCGCCAACTACGCGCAGTATCTGATTCACGCGGTGCTGGGGATCCCGGTTGCGCTGGCCACCCCGGCCAGCGTGCACCCGAATGCCCCGCAGCTGCGCTACCCCAATGCGCTGGCCATCGCGATCTCTCAGTCGGGACGCTCCCCGGACCTGATCGCCACCGTGGAGTCGATCCGCGCGGGTGGTACCCCGGTGCTCAGTCTCACCAATAACGGTGACAGCCCGCTGGCCGAGCTCGCGGACGTCGCAGTGGACCTGTCCGCCGGTCCCGAGCTCTCGGTGGCCGCGACCAAGACCTACACCGCCTCACTGCTGGCCATCGTGCTACTGGTGCTGCGTGCGGCGGGGGAGGAGTGGGACGCGATTCTGCCGCGGGTTGATCTGCTCGCCGACAGCGCCGAGGCCTTCCTAGCGGACCCTTCGGCATCGGCCGCGGCGCTCGCCCTGCTCTCGGGACGGGAGCGCATCGTGGTGGTGGGCCGCGGAGTCTCGATGTCCTCGGCTCGCGAGGGTGCGCTCAAGCTCATGGAAACCAACGCGATCGCCGCGTCGGGCTGGAGCGCCGCCGATGCGATCCACGGCCCGCTCGGCCAGGTGACTCCGGGAACGGTCGCGGTGGTGCTGACCGGGACCGCACTGGGACGAGACTCGGTGATCGAGTTTGCCGAGAAGGCCCACGCACTGGGTGCCGACGTACTGGAGGTGGGCCCGGGTGTGATCGAGTTCGCCGATGCGCACATCACCCTGCCACAGGTCCCGATGGGAGGGGTGCCGATCCTGGAGACCATCCCGCTCCAGTCACTCGCCCTCGAGCTTGCGCTCCAGCGCGGACTCGATCCGGATTCCCCGGCCGGCCTGAACAAGGTCACGCTCACGCACTAGTTCGCACCATTTTCGGATCCCCTCGTTTTCCCCGCGTACGGGCGAAACGAGGGGATCCGCATGTTTCCGGGGGAGTGCTGTTCCGACACGCCATCAGGCGGGCCGGATTTGCCGGAACCCTGGAACCTGCGTAAAGTAATACTCATCACCCCAAAGGTGCGGCTCGCTAGAGCGGCCGGCCTCAAGCGGAA
>NZ_RCUY01000005.1 GCF_003667575.1 Mycetocola lacteus
TGCTAGTGCCCGTATTAGGGCGTAGGGGTTCAAGTCCCCTTCCGCGCACACTGTGTTGAGACAGTACTGAAAGGCTCGAACCGCAAGGTTCGGGCCTTTCCTCGTTTCCAGGGTTCACCTCCCGCAGCACCATTTACAGCAGCACACCGTGTAGAGACAGTACAGAAAGGCTCAGATCCCCGGATCTGGGCCTTTCCTCGTTTCCAGGGTTCACCTCCCGCAGCACCATTTACAGCAGCACACCGTGTTGAGACAGTACTGAAAGGCTCGAACCGCAAGGTTCGGGCCTTTCCTCGTCTCCGAGCCCACAGCGCCGCCTAGGACAGCTCTCCTAGAAAAAATGGCCGACTCGAGTAATCGAGTCGGCCATTTGTCTGCGTGACGCTAGTCCAGTGGCGCGGCGAGCACCATGTCCAGGAGCCCCGGGAAGCGGGCGGCCAGATCATCCACGCGAACGCGGCTGCGACGCTCGGTACCGTAGCGGCGCTGCTCGATGATGCCGGCCTCGCGCAGCACCCGGAAGTGATGGGTGAGGGTGGATTTGGGGCGGTCGATTCCGACCCACGTGCACGAGCGGAAGGCGTCATCACCCTCGCTCATCAACCGCTGGACGATGGTGATGCGCAGCGGATCCGACAGCGCCGCAAACACCACGTCGGCCCTCATATCGCTCGGCTCGGGCTGCTCAAGACGCTCCTCCAGGCTCTCCACCTGGTCAATCTGCGAAGTCATGGCCACCAGCATACTCCGTTTGCCTATTAGTACGAGTTTGGTAGTACTATCTTCAAGTACGAGAATTCTCGTATTTATTGTCCCCAGGAAGGCGAACTCGATGAATTCCTCGGCATCTTCGCGACGGGGTGGGATCTGGATCCTCGCCGGGATCCTCCTCACCGCCATTGCCACCGGCTCCGCCCCCTCTCCCCTCTACCCGATCTACAGCGCCGAGTGGCATCTCACCTCCCTGCAGACCACCGCGGTCTTTGCGGTGTACGTCGGCGGGCTCCTGATCACGCTGCTGACAGCCGGAGCGCTCTCCGACTACATCGGCCGCAAGCCTCTGATCACGGTCGGTCTGGCGGGCCTGCTGATCGCGATGGGCTTTTTCATGCTTGCCAACGGGTTCGGCACGCTCATCCTGGCGCGCGTGGTGCAGGGTGCATCGGTAGGCCTGATGATGGGCACGCTGGGCGCGGCCATGCTCGACAATGCCCCGCGTGGCAACGCTGCCCTCGCCGCAACCCTCAACGGCGCGGTTCCGGGCATTGGTCTGGCGTTCGGAGCGATCGCGTCGGGAACACTGGCTCGTTGGGCACCCAACCCCGAGGTAACGGTCTATGCGTCCTTCGCAATCCTGCTGGTCCTGCTCGCGGTCGCGCTGATCTGGGTACCGGAAACGGTATCCCGGCGGCCCGGCGGATGGGCCTCCCTGCGTCCGGCCCTGGCGATCCCCCGAGACTCGCGCCCGCTCTTTGGAGCCCTAGCCGGCGCATTCGCGGCAAGCTGGGGACTGGGCGGACTCTTTCTGGCGATGCTCCCCTCGATCCTGGTTGCCCGGTTCGGACTCACCGATCACCTCCTCTCGGGTCTGCTGATCGGCCTTTTCACCCTGATCGGCTCACTCACCGGAATCCTGACCCGCAACGTTGCCCCGCGACGCGCACTGCTGGCCGGGCTGGCGGCACTCATCGCCGGCTCTGCACTCATCGTCATCGCCGTGGACACCGAGGTGTTTGCCCTGGTGCTGGTCGCCAGCGTCGTCGGCGGCATCGGATTCGGTGCGGGCTTCCAGGCCCCGCTACGGATGCTCACCACCACCGTCGAGCCCCACCACCGGGCGGGTCTGCTTTCGGCGATCTACACGATCAGCTATCTTTCGTTTGGCGTGCCGGTTCTCGTGAGTGGAGCGCTCGAACCGGTCTTGGGCCTGGCTACCGTGGCGACACTGTACGGCATTCTGATGGCGGTGAGTGCGCTCATCGCACTGATCGCCCAGCTGGCCTCTCGACGGGACCGCCGCCTGGAGCGCGAGGCCGAACGCGCCGAGCGCAACCCGCATCCGGAAACCGGCCCGATCGCACCCGCCGCCTAGAGCCGTCGACTATTCGAACACGCGTTCGAATACTCGTGCGGGGGCGCGCTTCGCCCGGGACCCGGTGTGCTCCACGGGGACGAGCCCAGCCTCGACGATCCCGGCCTCGGCGATCCCGGCCTCGGCGAGCCAGCTGGCCGTGCGCGCCCGCAGTGGAGGAAGCTGAGCGAGCGTGCCACGGCCATGACGGGCGACGCTCACCAGAAGCGATCGATTCGCGCCCGGTGCCTGGATTTCCACCCGTGCGCTCTCCCCCGAGGCCGACCACACCAGCCGGGTCACCCGGCTCAGCGGAATTTGCACGCTCACGCCGTCCTCCGTGAGAGTGAGCCCCCGCGAGGTGAATCGCAACAGAACCGAACGCGTCAGACGGGCACACACGGCACGGAAGACGAGATACGGCGGAATCGCGACGATGACCGCGCCGGCAAAAAAGACCATCGGTGACTGGGTTGCCCAGCGCGGCACGGCATCGTTCACGATGGGAATCGAGATCACGACGGCGACCAGCGCTGCCAGGGCGATCCCCCAGCCATACAGCGTGCGCAGGCGCATCGGAACGGCGTGAAAGGTGACGGTTACTCCGGTGCGATCCTCGACCCACTCGGGCACCGTGCGCGGGTTTCGGGACGGCCTTCGAGCCAGGCTCGTCACCCGGCTCAGCACTCCCAGGAGCGTCCAGCAAATGGCCGGAATCAGCGCCAGCTGCCCCATGACCACGGGACCACGGAGCACCTCGGGCAGAGCCCGAATGAGCGCGCCCCCACCCTCCACGCCCACGATCATCACGGCGGTCGCGACCGCGGCCACCCCGACGTGCACGATCACGCCACGGCGCACCGGCTGCATTCTCAGGGTCCAGTTCACAAACGCGACCCCGAGAAGCCACCCACCAATGAGCGTCAGAATGAACGGCACGACATCCATACCGCGCTCATTCAGCGTCCAGGGAAGCGTGAGCGCCAGGCACAGCGCCGCCCAGATGAGCGGCGTAGAGAGCACACGACGCCACCACGGACGGCGCGACTGCTCCAAATCAGACGGGGAGGATGCGGACATATTCCGAGCCTAGCGCGCAGTGTGCCCGGTCCCGGTCGGGAAAATGGGCCAGCCGATTTCCGTGCGCCAGTGACGCGCGTTCGCCGTGTGGTGCCGGTTGATCGGATAGAACTCGCGGATTGGTCCAGGGATGGAGAGGGCATGATGGGCGACATAGGACGCCAGCAGACCGTAGGCGCGATCAATTCCGTCCTCCGGGCCGTTGTGGGCAATGATGGCAAAGTCGGCGGCGGGCAATACCTGGTTCATCACCCGACCCACCGGACCCACGACGCTTTCGACGGGGAGATACACCGTTGCCAAGCCGGAGTCTTCCTCAAAGAGGCCGGTCCCGTAGATCCCACCGGCGACGCCCGCAATGGACACCCCCTGTGCGGAAACCGAGGCATAAATCTCCCCGAGCGCGCCCTGCACCCAGCGACCGATGTCTGCAGAAGCGACGACGGCGCTAATCGCCGCGACCCTCGTTGGTGGCAGGAAACGAAGCTCAACCGGCACTCCATCTGCAGGCGGATCGAGCAGGTCTCTCAGCGTTGCAACAGCAGCCTGGGTTTTCCCCAGCTCATTCTCGAGCCGGCGCAGATGGTGCCCGATCAGCGCATTGCGCGTGGTGAGATCCGGGGCCTGGAGGACGGCGCGCACGTCATCAATTGGCATTGCAAGATCACGGAAACGGCGGATGATCTGTGCCGTCGTGATCTGCTCGACGTCGTAGCGGCGATAGCCCGAATGCGCATCGATCTCAGCCGGCATCAGCAGACCCGCGTCGTGATAATAGCGCAGCGTCTTGACGCTCAGGTGTGTGGCGCGAGCGAAATCGCCAATAGAGAGCAGAGGCATCCTCCCAGTATGCAGTCTCCCGCTACGGGAGACTCCACGGCATTTTCGATGTTGACCCTCCCGCGGGCGGAACACCCACCATGATCCTGATGGCCGATGCGATCGGCCCCACACTATTGAAGGAGAAACATCATGAAAACCATCTCGCTCGCCGAAGCTCCTCAGGTCGTCCGCGACCACCTCGCAGCCATCAATAACTTCGATCTTGACAGCATCGTGGCCGTCTTCGCCGATGACGCATTCGTGAACGACAATTCGCGCGAAATCCGAGGCAGGGATGCTGTGCGCACGTTCTTCGCCCGGGAGTTCGTCGGCGACTCCGTCACAATCGAGCCCGTTGAGGTCATCGAGCACTATGGCGACATCATTATCCGCGGCCGGTATGACGGCACTTTCGACAGGTCTCAGCTACCGGAGGTGCTCATCATGAGCAACTACCTGACCATCCGCGAGAACCGGATCGTCGCTGAGTACATCATCTTCAACCAGCCCTCGCCGCACAACGAAACCGCCGCCTGACGTCGGAATTGCACGCCCCGCATCCACCGCCTAGACTCGCGTTCACGATGACCACCGCACCACACCCATTCCCCTCATGTCGCTGAACGGCCAGATCGACGCGGACCCCGTGTGGGCGATCGACACGGATGACTTCACGGTCGCCGAGGGGATTGAGTGGGGCGCGCACCGTCACGACAACCTCAACGAGCTGCTGTGGGCGACGCGCGGGACGCTGACCGTGGAGACCGAGCGCGGCTGGTTCGCCGTGCCCAATGCGGTTGGGCTGTGGATCCCCCGCGGCGTGGAACACCGCGTGGTCGCGGCGGCGCATACGTCGTTCCGGTGCACACACCTGGAACCGCACATCGGCTCCCCCGCCGACGACGTCACCGCCGTCGCGATCCCCGAGACCGTCGGGGCTCTGCTTTCACGCCTGCAGGTGCCGCCGTATCTGTCGCAGGAGGTGCGCACACACGCGGAGCTGCTGGTGCCGATGCTGCTGGAACCCGTGGAGGTGTCCACCGTGGATCTCCCGCTGCCGGTTGATGACCGCATACTCCGGATCACTCAGGCCATCCTGGCAGACCCGGCGGATGATCGGGAGCTTGTCGACTGGGGTTTCGCCGTCGGTGCCAGCGCGCGCAACCTGTCGCGCCTGTTTGTGGCCGAGACGGGGCTAACCTTTACGACCTGGCGCACGCGCGCTCGGATGCGGCGCGCGATCGAGCTTTTGGCGGCAGATCACTCGGTCTCGGCCGCCGCAGCCAAGGTCGGCTATGCCTCGGCGAGCGCGTTCGTGCAGGCGTTCCGCCGCGAGATCGGTCATACGCCCGGCGCCTTTGCGAGCGCGCGGGCACGCACGGCCTGAGCCGCCACCCGCGGAGTTCGGCACCTGCGCGATAGCATGTGGCAGTCAGCCGATATGATGGCGAGTAATACTGGGTTAGTTAGGCAAGCCTTGCCTGAAATTCCCCCTCGCTTCTTATTCGAAGGACTCCGCCATGCGCTCCCGTGCCCTCGCCCTCCTCGCCGCATCCGCCGTCGCCGCCCTCGCGCTCACCTCCTGCGCATCGCAGGCCTCGGGCGGTGCGGCCGCCGCCGAGACCGTCTCGCTGAAGACACCCACCGGCGTCACGATCGAGATGCCGAAGGAGCCGAAGGCCGCGCTCGGGTTTTACACAACCGACCTCGACATCCTCATGACGCTGGGGTTCCACCTCGCCGACACCCAGCCGGTGCGCGAGGACTTCAAGACCTTCCCCGCGTATTTCCCGCAGGAACCGCTGAAGGGCCTGAAGACCTTCGTCAACTTCCCGGAATACAACTTCGAAGGTGTGCTCGCGGTCAACCCCGACTTCATCCTCAACGGCATCGGCAGTAACACCGACCTCGACCCGAAGCTGCAAAAGATCGCCCCGACGTACACGTATAACGCGTTCGCCGGCAATGACTGGCGCGACCCCTTCAAGCAGCTCGCCACCGATCTCGGCCGCACCGACGAGTACAACAAGTGGACCGCGGACTATCAGGCGAAGGTCGCCGACGTCCGCAAGCGTCTGGACGAGCGCGGCATCCATCCGGTCGTCGCCGACATGGCCTTCCGCGACGGGCAGGTGAGCGTCGGCTGCTACGGCGTGCCCTGCCTCGTGTTCGGCGACCTCGGCCTGACCATCACCCCGCTCGCCAACGCCGACGCGAAGGGCCTGCCCGTGGGCGACTCGACCGCGTTCAGTCTCGAGCAGCTCGGTGGCCTGGAGGGTATCGACGCCGTCTTCGCCGGAACGAACGAGGACGGCTCCGGCCTCCTCACCACCGACGAGGCGCTCAAGAGTAACGCGATCTGGAACCGTCTGCCGTTCGTTACCAACAACACCGTCTATGGCTACAACTACGAGATGGCCTACGGCTCCCCCAGCGGCCAGACCGCGTTCCTCGAGGTCGTCGAGAAGGCACTCCTCGGATGAGCGCCGCAGCTGAGACCACGGCATCTGAAAGCACGGCGCCCGAAAAAACCGTGCACCTGATTCACCGCATCGTGGTGCAGCGCGTGCGGCGCCTGACCACCGGCATGGTCCGCGTCGTGTTTGGCGGCGAGGGACTGGACGGGTTCGTGTCCTCCGGCATCGGCGACGAATACCTGCGTGTGTTCTTCCCCGCTGCGCAGCGCGACGAGCCGGTCCTCCCCTTCCCCACCGATGACGGCTACTGGGACTATCCCGAGGGCGTCACCCCGGCCGAGATGCGCACCTACACGGTGCGGGGCTGGGACGAGGCCGCGCGCGAGCTGACGATCGACTTCGTTGTGCACGACGGGGGCGTCGCCGCGGCATGGGCACTGGATGCTCAGCCGGGCGATGTGGTCGGCGTCAACACCCCGCGCGGGCTGTATGCGCCGCCCACCGACATCCGGTGGCAGCTTCTCGTCGCCGATGCGACCGGTCTTCCCGCGGCAGCGCGCCTCGCCGAAACCGCTCCGGCGGGCGTGCGCACACGCATCGTCCTCGAGGTCGCCTCAGCGGAGGATGAGCAGCACCTCGCCCTGCCCGCCGGCGTCGAGCTGCACTGGGTGCACGGCGGCAACGGGCACGGACCGACCCGTCTCGCCGAGATCGTGGCATCCGCCGAGCTTCCGGACGGCCCCGGATACGTCTGGGTCGCCGGCGAGACGCGCGCAACCCGCGGGGTGCGCAAGCACCTGCGCCACACGCTCGGCCTGCCCGCATCGGCCTATAAGGTGATCGGCTACTGGACCGAGGGGGCCGAGGAGTGGCGCGACCGCTTTGACGCACTCTCGGATGAGGATCGCGCGCGCCTGTCTGCACTCTGGGACGTCGAGGAGGGTACCGATGCGGAGAGCATCACCGACGCCTATGAGGCGGAGCTCGAGAAGCTCGGCCTGTGACCCGATGAGCACCACCCCTGCACCACGCGTCGCCGAATCCGCGCCGCCCGTGCGACGCGTCGTTGGTCTCGCGCTGCTCGCGGGCGGCCTGGTCGCCGCCATCATCGCGAGCATCATCTTTGGATCCCAGTCGCTCCCGCTCACCGACGTGTGGCACGGACTGCTCGGCGCGGACACCGAGGCCGGCGTGATCGTGCGCGAGATGCGGATTCCGCGCACGGTGATCGCCCTCGCCGTCGGCGCGGCCCTCGGCGTGGCGGGCGCGCTGATCCAGGCGTTCAGCCGCAATCCACTGGCAGATCCCGGCATCCTCGGCGTCAACGCCGGTGCCTCGGCCGGCGTCGTCTTCGCGGTCGCGTTCCTCGGGGCCAGCGGCGTCTTCCAGTACATCTGGTTCGCGTTCGCCGGCGCCATCGCGGCGACGCTGCTCGTCTTCCTCATCGGTGCCGCGGGACGCGGAGACGCGGACCCGCTGCGCATGACCCTCGCCGGCGTCGCGCTCGGCGCGGTGCTGTCGGGCATCACCGGCGGCATCGCGCTGCTGCGATCGGACGTGTTTGACACGATCCGCACCTGGACCGTCGGATCCCTCCAGTCCCTCACCAGCGACGTCTTCGGTGTGCTGCCCTTCCTCGTCATCGGGCTGATCATCGCCTTCTGGCTCGCACCGTCGATGAACGCCCTCGCGCTGGGCGATGACCTCGCCACGGCCCTCGGCACCCGGGTGGGACTCACGCGCGTGCTGTCAATCGTCGCCGTCGCTCTGCTGTGCGGTGCCGCGACGGCCGCCGCGGGCCCGATCGGCTTCGTCGGTCTGATGGTGCCGCACGCCGTGCGCTGGCTCGTTGGCCCGCACCAGGTGTGGATCATGGCCGGCACCGTGCTCGCCGCTCCCCTGCTCCTGCTGGTGTCGGACGTTGTGGGCCGCCTGGTCCTACCGTCGGGCGAACTGCCGGTCGCGCTGGTCACCGCGTTCATCGGCGCGCCCGTGCTCATCGTGCTGGTGCGCGCGCGAAAGGCCAGTAGCCTGTGAGCGCCCTCGATACCCGCCCGCCGCGGATGCTGGAGATCGAGCGCGGCCCCCTCACCCGACGCATCAGTCTGCGCGGTGCCCTCGCCGTGATTCTCGCGCTCACCGCGGCGCTGCTGGTCTCGATCCTCGCGCTCAGCCTCGGAGACTTTGTCATCGCACCGGGAGACGTCATCGCGACACTGTTTGGCATGGGGACGCCCAAGCAGACGCTGGTCGTGGTCGAGTGGCGTCTCCCGCGGGCGCTGCTCGCCCTCATGCTCGGGGCGGCGCTCGGTGCCGCCGGTGCGATCTTCCAGTCGATGACACGCAACCCACTCGGCAGCCCCGACATCATCGGCTTCGACGCCGGTGCCTACACCGGCGCGCTGATCGTGATCACCTCGGGAACGTTCGGGTACCTCACCATCGCTCTCGGCGCGTTCGGCGGTGGCCTGGTCGCGGCCCTCGCCGTCTACCTGCTCGCGTTCCGGCGCGGTTTCCAGGGGTTCCGCCTGATCATCGTTGGCATCGCGGTGGGATCGATGCTCGCCTCGGTGACGTCCTGGCTGATCCTGAACTCGGACCTGCGGGTGTCGATGATGGCGGCGTCCTGGGGCATGGGGACGCTGAACGGTGCCGGGTGGGACCGGATTTTCCCCGCCGTCGCGTGTCTCGTCCCGCTCGGCGTCCTGTGCGCGGTGATGGCGGATCGCATGCACCTGCTTGAGATGGGTGATGACACCGCCGCCGCCCTCGGCGTCCGCACCGGACGCGTGCGGGCACTGCTGCTGGTGGCCGGCGTCGGATTCAGCGCCGTCGTGATCACCCTGGCGGGCCCGATCGCCTTCATCGCACTCGCCGCCCCTCAGATCGCCCGGCGCGTGGCCCGCAGCGCCGGCGTGACACTATCCGGTGCCGCCGCATTCGGCGCGCTGCTACTCGCGACCAGCGACCTGATCGCACAGCGCCTGTTCGCACCCACCCAGCTGCCCGTGGGCCTGGTCACCGTCGTGCTCGGCGGCGGATACCTGGTGTGGTTGCTGATTCACGAAGCAAGGAGACGACGATGACCGCACAGACTTCCCTGACCACCCCGGCTTCCGAGGCAGATGGGCGAGAGCCCGCCCGCATCGCGGCACACGGCGTGCGCCTCGCGTATGACCAGCGGGTGATCGCCGAACGCCTGGACGTGGAGATCACCCCCGGCTCCTTCACCGTGATCGTTGGCCCCAATGCCTGCGGTAAGTCCACGCTACTGCGTGCGATGGCGCGGCTGCTGAAGCCGACGGCCGGGCAGATCCTGCTCGATGGTAAAGCCATCGCCCAGCAGTCACCGAAGGAGGTTGCCCGGAAGCTCGGGCTGCTGCCACAGACCTCGATCGCCCCCGACGGCATCCGCGTGATCGATCTGGTCGCGCGCGGTCGGCATCCCCACCAGAGCATGCTGCGACAGTGGTCGCGCGAGGATCGCGCCGCGGTGGACAGCGCCCTGGAACTCACCGGCACCGACGCACTGCGCAATCGCTTCGTCGATGAGCTCTCCGGCGGTCAACGCCAGCGCGTGTGGGTCGCGATGCTGCTCGCACAGGAGAGCCCCACCATGCTGCTCGACGAACCAACCACGTTCCTCGACATCGCGCACCAGTACGACTTGCTCAAGCTGTTTGCGCGCCTGAATGCCGAGGGACGCACGATCGTCGCCGTCCTGCATGACCTCAACCAGGCGGCGCGCTTCGCCGACACCATCGTGATGATGCGCGATGGCGACGTTGTTGCCACCGGTGCCCCCGCCGATGTGGTCACCGCGGACAACGTGGAGCGCGTCTTCGGCCTGCCCTGCACCGTCATCACCGACCCGCACTCCGGCACCCCGATGATCGTCGCGCGCTGACGACGAGGGGTGGCACGACGCGGGCTATCACAACCAACAGTCCGGCTGAGCGGGGCGGACGGCGCGCCCCGCTCCGGTCGCGGACCTACCGCTGGCTCCCCAGCTGACGACGCAGATACTGGATCCGTGACTGCAGCTGGGTCACACTGGCCTGCGGCACCGCCGGGCCACCGCATACCCGGCGCAGTTCGGCGTGGACCAACCCGTGCGGCTGGCCACTCTGCTTGGCATAGAGCCCCACCAGGGAGTTCAGCAGTGAGCGCTGTTCCTTGAGGGTTCGATACAGCGGCTCGGGGGTGGTCTCCGGCGGCGCGATTCCCGCGGCCTCACGATCATCCTGGCGGCGCTGTTGACGCTGCTGGCGCTGGGTCAGTAGCTCGTGCACCTGCTCGGGTTCGAGGATGCCGGGCAGCCCGATAAAATCGAGCTCCTCATCGGTCCCGGGTTCCGCGTAACCCCCGAACTCCTGACCGTCAAAAACCACCCGGTCAAAGTTCGCCGAGGATCCCATCGCCTCAAACGAGAACAATTCCTGACCGAGTTCCTCGGAGGCGCGGTCCTCCTTATTGGCGGCGGCCACCATCGCGTCTTCGGGATTGTAGAAGTCACCCTCGTCGCTGGTGGGACGATCCAGCGCGTGGTCTCGCTCAAGCTCCAGCGCGGCGGCCAGATTCATCAGCGGCGGCACGTTCGGGAGGAACACCGAGGCGGTCTCGCCTCGACGCCGAGCCCGCACGAAGCGGCCAATCGCCTGCGCAAAAAACAGCGGGGTGGACGAGGAGGTCGCGTACACACCCACCGCAAGGCGGGGCACGTCCACCCCCTCGGATACCATTCGGACGGCCACCATCCAGCGACTGGTGCCCTGGGAGAACTCATCGATCCGATCGGAGGCACCGGCGTCGTCGGAGAGCACGACGGTAACCGGTTCGCCGGTCAGATCCGCCAGAATCGCCGCATAGGCGCGCGCCGTGTAGTGATCGGTCGCGATGACCAGCCCACCGGCATCGGGAATGGCGTGCCGAACCTCGGTCAATCGCTTATTGGCGGAGTCGAGCACCTGCGGCACCCACTCCCCCTTGGGATCCAGCGCCGTGCGCCAGGCCTGCGAGGTGATGTCCTTGGTATTGCCCTCTCCCAGGCGCGCTTCCATCTCATCGCCGGCCTTGGTGCGCCAGCGCATGTGCCCGGCATAAACCATAAACATCACCGGGCGCACCACGCCGTCCTGGAGCGCGCGACCGTAGCCGTAGTTGTAGTCGGTGACCGAGGTGCGGATGCCCTTATTATCCGGCGCGTAGAGCACAAAGGGGATCGGGGCGGTGTCCGAACGGAACGGGGTTCCGGTGAGCGAGAGTCTGCGGGTCGCGGGCTCGAAGGCGTCGCGGATCGCATCGCCCCAGCTGAGGGCGTCGCCGCCGTGATGGACCTCGTCCAGGATCACCAGGGTCTTGCGCGACTCGGTGATCTCTCGGTGCAGGGAGGCCCGTACGGCCACCTGCGCGTAGGTCACCGCGGCCCCGTGATAGTGCGAGGCGTAGCGACGCTCGGCATTGGAGAAGTTCGGATCAAGCCGGATGCCGGCGCGCGCGGCGGCATCGGCCCACTGCTTCTTCAGGTGCTCGGTCGGGGCCACCACGGTGACCCGCTCAACCGTGCGCCGCGCCAGCAGCTCGGCGGCCAGACGCAGGGCGAAGGTGGTTTTGCCCGCGCCCGGGGTAGCCGCGGCGAGAAAATCGCGCGGCTCGGTTTCAAAATACTTCTCGATCGCCTCGGCCTGCCAGGCCCGCAACTTGCTGACCGTACCCCACGCCGCACGCTCCGGGAAGGAGGGTGAGAGGTGTTCGGCGGCGGAGGTTCCGATGCGTGGACCGGAACCAGAATCCGGTGTCATCAACTCTTCGCTCACTGAACAAGACACTACCGGATACCCTCCGACACTGCCGAGCCAATGGCGAGTTTGCGCCCGCCTCCAAAATTTCCCGGGCGAGCCGGGTACATTAGAGGCGACCCTCGTTAGCGACCGGAAGGAACCCCGTGACCACCCCCGAACCCGCGACCGAATCACAGCTTCACCCGTGGCGACGAATGGTCTCCATCGGTGACTCCTTCACCGAGGGCATCGGTGATCCCGAGCCCGGGGCTCCCGGCGGAAACCGCGGCTGGGCCGACCGTGTGGCCGAGGTCCTCGCCCGCGACTGTCCGGATTTTGCCTACGCCAACCTGGCCGTTCGAGGAAAGCTGATCGGTCAGATCATCAACGACCAGCTCGAACCCGCCCTCAGCCTGCACCCTGACCTGATCACCCTGTGCGCCGGCGGCAACGATGTCATCCGCCCCGGAACCGATCCCGACGAGATTGCCGAGAAGCTCGACGGTGCCGTGCGCACCCTCTCCCGGGACGGGGCCACGATCGTCCTGTTCACCGGGGTGGACACCGGTTTCTCCCCGGTCATGCGGGCCCTGCGTGGCAAGGTCGCGATCTACAACGAAAACGTGCGCGCCGTCGCCCAGCGCTATGACTGCATCGTCGCCGACCAGTGGGCCCTCTCCGAGATTCAGGATCCCGGCATGTGGGCCCCCGATCGCCTGCACCTCAACCCCCTCGGCCACCACACCGTGGCTCGGATGGTGCTGGACGCGCTGAACGTCCCCAACGATCTCCAGCCACTGCGCCCCGAGGCGATGCCCGAGTCCTCCTGGCGGCAGGCACGCTCGGAGGATCTGGCCTGGGCGCGCGAGCACCTGGTGCCCTGGGTGATTCGCCGGCTGCGCCACCAGAGCTCGGGCGATAACGTCAGCGCCAAGCGCCCCGAAGCGGCACCGATCATCTTCCCGGAGCCCTAAGGCCCCACCGGATGCGTACAGAAACGCCCCGGACCATGCCAGCATGTGGCTCGGTCCGGGGCGTTTCTGCGCGGCTACATCGGGTTGGTCAGGCGCCACCAGACCGAGGCACCGTCCAGATCATCGGCGAGCGCCACCGGAACCTCGACGGACACACCGTTTTCGGTAGCCGTGATCTTTCCGGCCGGGTCACCCTGCTTGCCCGAGGCCAGCGGATCGATACTGACCTTGCGGGTAATCGGGGAATCGCGCCACACCACGGCGGTCGCATCCTCGGTGGCTACCACATTGGCGTGGCTGCCCCAGGGGGTCTGAATGAAGCCCACCGGGTCACCCTTTTTGATCAGGGTGGCCTCGCCGAAGGCCGAATAGGTGCTATCCAGCAGCTTGCTCACCGAGGCGAACAGTTCCTCATGGGTCGGAGCACCGATGACCACACCCACCACGGTGACCTTCTTACCGGCTACCTCGCGCTCGGCGGCAAACATCAGGCAGGCTCCGGCGACAATCGTGGTGCCGGTCTTAATGCCGATGACCCCGCCGGTTCCCAGCAGATCGTTGGTGTTTTTGAGGTTACCGGCCTCTCCCAGGGCGGGAATCGAGGCGGTCTTTTCGGAGACGACGGTGCTGAGCACCGGGTGTGCCAGTACCAGCTTGGCGATTTCCACCAGGTTCGGCGGGGAGGACTGGCTGCCGGGGTTGATCCCACTGGCATCGGCCAATACGGTATCGGTCAGGCCGTGCTTATCCAGCCAGGCGCGGGCTGCCGGGAGGAAGTTCTCCATCGAACCGTAGGCCCAGTTCGCCAGGGTGATCGCATAGTTATTGCCGCTGGGCAGCATCAGGCCCTCAAGCAGCTGACGCTCGGTCACCTGCGCGCCCACCACCACCGGGGCACGGGATCCGCCCTCGGCCACGGTGTCCTGATAGATCTGCTGATCCTGCGCCGTGAACGTATAGGTGGGGCCGGACTCCCCCTTGGCCAGCGGAAGCTTTTCCAGGACCACCAGGGCGGTGATCGTTTTGGTCATGCTGGCAATCGAGGTGCGCTCCTGCGAGCCGTGGCTGGCCAGGATTCCGTCGTAACCCACCTCACCGATCGCGGCGACGCCGTTGGCGGGCCAGGCAATGGGCTCCTTGGCGCTCGTGGGGGTAGCCAGCGTGGCCGCGGGGGTCGCGGCCGAGGCGGGCAACGGACGCAGCAGCGCATACCCGCCATAACAGGCGGCTAGAACGGCTAATACGATGGCGATCGCAAGGGGCGCGCGGAGCAGCGATCGGCTGCGGGCCCGGGATCGCCGGTCTCGACGAAGGGGGAATTGGGTCACCGAATCAGTTTATGTGCGATCCCCTGAGCGTTTCGTGCGCGCCGCCGGAAACTAGTCGCGAATCCGCAGCTCCCAGAGCGCAACCGCGCTGGCCGCGGCAACATTGAGCGAATCCACCCCGTGCAGCATCGGGATAATCACCGTACTGTCGGCATGGTGCAGGGCCTGACGACTGAGGCCATCGCCCTCGCTGCCGAGCATCAGGGCGATCTTCTCGGGCGCGTTCGCCGAGAACTCATCCAGGGTCACCGCACGCTCATCCAGAGCCAGCGCGGCCACATGAAATCCTGCGGCACTGAGGATCTCGCGCGCGTCGTCCCACTCGGGCATCCGGGTCCACGGCACCTGCAATACCGTGCCCATACTCACCCGCACGCTGCGGCGGTAGAGGGGGTCGGCGCAGCGCGGCGAGACCAGGACGGCGTCGGCTCCCAGCCCGGCCACCGCACGGAAGATGGCACCCACGTTGGTGTGGTCCACGATGTCCTCAAGGATCACGATGCGGCGGGCATCTCGAATCAGCTCGGCCATATCCGGCAGCTCGGGCCGGTGCATCGCGGCGAGCGCGCCCCGGTGCATGTGAAATCCGGTGAGTTTTTCCAGCGTGGCCGCATCGCCCACATACACCGGAACATCCGGGAAGTCGGCGAGGATGGGTTCCATCTCGGCCAGCCACTTCTCGGCCAGCAGAACCGATCGGGGCACGTGACCGGCGGCGATGGCACGCGTGATGACCTTGCTCGACTCGGCGATGTAGAGCCCACCCTCGGGCTCGGTCACCCGGCGCAGGGCCACGTCGGTGAGCCGTGCATAATCGGCCAGTTCATCGAGCCCGTCCGGCCCCAGGGGAATAACGCGCACCCAAATACTCCTGTACTCACTACGGTGGTTATGTAACACCACGCGGGGATCATCCGATCCCCCGTTAGACCATCATTCCATCCCCGGCCCCTGGAGGCGTCACGTGCCCATTCCCGATTCGGCAGACCTCGACCGTGCGGCGGATATTCTGCGGGGCCGTAGCCTGGCGATTCTGACCGGCGCCGGGGTCTCCACCGACTCCGGCATTCCCGACTATCGCGGTCCCGGAGCCCCGGTGCGCAAGCCGATGACCGGTCCCGAGTTTCGGGCGTCGGCCGAGCGCCGTCGACGCTACTGGGCCGGAGCCTTCCTCGGTGGACGCCTGATGCGGGCGGCCAAACCCAACCCCACCCATCGGCTGCTGGCCGCATGGGAGCGTTCGGGACGGGCCCTGGGGATCGCAACCCAGAACGTGGACGGGTTGCACCGTCAGGCGGGGACCCGAAAGCTCGTGGAGCTGCACGGGGGTCTGGATCGCGTGGTGTGTCTGTCCTGCGAGCAGGGCTTCGCCCGGCAGGCGATCACCGATCAGATCGCCCGGGAAAACCCGTGGCTCGCGCAGCTGGGTCCCGAGGACGCGGACCGACTGAACCCTGATGGCGATGCCGAGGTACCCGAGCTGGACGGCTTCACCGTGCCCGTCTGCACGGTCTGTGGCGGCCCGCTGAAGCCCGACGTGGTCTTCTTCGGAGAGACGGTCCCCTCGGCCCGCTTTGCCCGCGCCCGCTCGATCGTGCACCGTGCCGACGCACTGCTGGTGCTGGGGTCCTCGCTCACCGTGAACACCGGAATCCGGCTGCTGGATCAGGCTCGTCGCGACGGCTCCCCCATCATCACGATCAACCGCGGCACCACCGGCGGCGCCTCCCGCGCAACCCTGGTCTTGGAGGGTTCGGTGGCACCGGCCCTGCACGCGCTGGATGAGCGACTCGCCCACTAGCTTCATTCCAACCGGCCGGCCGGGTGGGGTTTCGAACTCCCGTCTGACCGGCCGGTTATGTGTCCGCCGGGTTAATTTTTTGCGCAGAGGAAACGCATAGCTGGCGTAAATACGGGGCATAGCGGGCTCATAGCCACGCCCGAGATAACAATCACTTTTGTACTTCTTGACCCGTGTTTTGGGGGTGCACTTTACTGAGCCTCGGGGGACGAAGAATCCACCCCGGCTCTGGGGGAAATGTCGCGGGTCGCGACGACATGAGTCTCGAGCTGACACCCATCGCGACCTTCAAGGAGAACCATGTCCATCACCCTGGATGGCTCGGCCTCGGCCGAAAACACCGCGCCGCGCTCAGCCCGCGTCGCCCGAAAGATTGTGCTCGCCCTGTTGGGAGCGGCGTGCGCAGCAATCCTCGCGCTGGGTGCCGCACCCAGCGCACAGGCCCAGGTTTTCCAGCCGCTGCCGCAGAACGCGGACGGCCTGGAGCAGACATTCTCGCCGGCCTATGACTACGACACCGATGGCTGCTACGCGACCGCCGCGATCAGCGCCAGCGGACAGATCAACTCGGGGCTCGGCCTCGGCGGCGCGGTCAACGGCCACTGCCACGATGCCCCGCAGCTGCAAAATGCCAACACTTACTCCCGCGAAAAGTGCAATAACGGTTGGTGCGCGATCATGTACGCCAGCTACTTCGAGAAGGACCAGTCCTCCAACGGCGTCGGGGAGATCGCCGGCGGCAGCAACGGCCACCGTCACGACTGGGAGCACGTGATCATCTGGGTACAGAACAACCAGGTGAAGTACGTCTCGCGCTCGGTGCACTCGGGATGGCAGGTGGATCCCGCCTCCAATGTCCGCTTCGACGGCACCCACGCCAAGGTGGTCTACCACAAGGAGGGTGGCTTCACCCACTACTTCCGCCTGGCCAACGCCTCCGATGACCGGGTGGAAAACGTCACCGGCGGCTGGGTCTACCCGCGCCTGGTGGGATGGAACGGCTACCCGTCGGACTACCGTAACCGTCTGCTCAGCGCCAACTTCGGTTCGGCCACCATCAAGATCGGTGACCAGAGCTTCGGTTACGGCCTGAACGCCGGTAAGCCCGCGGGGATTTCCTTCAACCCCTGGGGCTAACCACTAGCGCCTCAACGCATCACACCCGCATTCCGGCTCTCCGGGTGCGGGTGTGGTGTTTAGGCCGGCAGTCCCAGCTCGTCGCGGATGAGGGCCGCCGCCTGTTCGGGGGTTTCATAGTGGATCAGGTGCCCCACCTCGGGGATGACTTCCAGGCGAGCATCCGCAAGCTTCTCGGCGAGCTCGCGCTGCTTGGGCACCGAGGTGATGTCATCGTTCTCGGCGGCGATCAGCAGGGTGCGCACCGGAATCCGGTCGGCATACTGGCTCACGTCGTAGCGCACCGAGGTGTCAAACGCGTCCATCACGCTGGCCCGGTCGGCAAACGCGCTGAAGTAGCGATCATGCTGATCGTGGATCCAGGCACGACGCTCGGGGTCCTTGGTCTTCGCCATCGCGATGCTGGAGACCCGGGTGATGATCCGTGAGCGCAGCAGCGCAAAGCCCAGCCCCTCGGGCAGGGACTTGCCCGCCCAGTAGTAGAAGACCGCGAGTCGGGTGAGGATTCCGCGCGGTCCCGACAGCGCCGGCGCGGCAATCGGGTTGACCAGGATCAGCGTGGAGACCGGCTGTCCATCGGCCACCGCGGCCGACACCACAATCGATCCGAACGAGTGACCGAGGATCACCGGCGGCACGTCCAGATCGAGTGCGGCAATGAATCCACGCAGCCAACGCACATAGCCTTCGATATCGTGACGGCCGCTGACAAACGCCGCGGATTCACCAAACCCGGGCAGGTCGGGGGCGATGATGTGCGCGTCGGGGAACTGGGCCACAATCGGCTCCAGCCCGTGATGATCCCCGCGGAATCCGTGCACAAACACCATCGTCACCGCGGCATCCGGGTCGCCATATTCCCAGTACGCGGTCCGTGCACCCTCCAGGGTCACCTCGCCGCGGCGGGTCGCAATCTGGTCGAGACGGGGCTGGTACGGGGAGATCGGTGCAGTCACATCCTCAGTTTAGGTGTTGTGCACAACACATTCCCGCCCGCTGCCCCTAGACTCGTTCGGAAGACAGTTCGATCCACCTCGTGGATCGTGCCCGTGCACCACAGATTGGAACAGTGTGACCTTTACTGCGCCCATCCAGCTTCCCGGCCTCGCACGCGAACCGCTCTGGTATCGCCGCGCGGTGTTCTATGAGGTGATGGTCCGCTCCTTCGTGGATAGTAACGCCGATGGAACCGGCGACATGAAGGGCCTGATCAGCAAGCTCGACTACCTGCAGTGGCTGGGAATCGATGCGCTGTGGCTTCCCCCGTTTTTCACCTCGCCCCTGCGCGACGGCGGTTACGACGTGGCCGACTACCGGTCCATCCTGCCGGAGTTTGGCACGATCGAGGAGTTCCGCGAGCTGGTGACCCGTGCGCATGAGCGCAACATGCGGGTCATCATCGACATTCCGCTGAACCACACCTCGGATCAGCACGCCTGGTTCCAGGCCTCCCGTGAGGATCCCGAGGGACCCTACGGCAACTTCTATGTCTGGAGTGATGACAATGAGAAGTTCCCGAATATTCGCATCATCTTCACCGATACCGAGGAGTCCAACTGGGCGTTTGATCCGGTGCGCAAGCAGTACTACTTCCACCGCTTCTTCTCCCACCAGCCGGACCTGAACTACGGCGAGCCCGCGGTTCACGAGGCCATCTTTGACGTGGTGCGGTTCTGGCTGGACCTCGGGGTGGATGGCTTCCGTCTGGACGCGGTCCCCTACCTCTTTGAGTCCGATGAGGGCAACGGCGAGGGCGAACCGGAAACCCACGAGTTCCTGGTGAAGCTGCGCGCGATGCTGGATGAGGAGTACCCGGGCCGCATCATGCTCGCCGAGGCGAACCAGTGGCCCAAGGAAACCGCCGCATTCTTCGGGACCAACGAGGAGCCCGAGTGTCATATGGCCTTCGACTTCCCGGTCATGCCGCGCATCTTCTACGCGCTGCGTTCGCAGCAGTCAGAGGAGCTCGAGCGGGTTCTGCGCGAGGTTACGCACATCCCCGACTGGGCCGGCTGGGGCGTGTTCCTGCGCAACCACGACGAGCTCACCCTGGAGATGGTGAGTGAGGACTACCGCCAGGCCATGTACGGCTGGTATGCCTACGATCCGCGGATGCGAGTCAACGTGGGCATCCGGCGACGCCTGGCCCCGCTGCTGGACAACTCCCGTGCCGAGTTGGAGCTTGCCCACGCGCTGCTCTTCTCGCTGGGCGGCAGCCCGTTCCTCTATTACGGGGATGAGATCGGCATGGGCGATAACGTCTGGCTGGATGACCGCGATTCCTCCCGAACCCCGATGCAGTGGACCCCGGACCGCAACGCGGGCTTCTCGGCGGCGGATCCCGGCAAGCTCTACCTGCCGGTGGTGCAGTCGCTGGTGTACAACTACCAGAGCGTCAACGTTGAGTCGCAGCTAGCCCAGTCGGCCTCGCTGCTGCACTGGATTCGCAATGTGATCCACATTCGCAAGTCCCACCCGGTCTTTGGACTGGGCACCCTCGAGGTGATCGACACCAACCACGGCTCGGTACTGGCCTTCCGGCGCAGCTACGAGGGCAAGGTGGGTCCGCAGAACGAGCCGGCAGAGGACGTTCTGTGTGTGTTTAGCTTCGCGCACCACCCCACCCCGGTGACGATCACCGACCCGTCCCTGGCCGGACATCGGGTGCGTGACCTGTTTGGTGGGGCGACCTTCCCCTCCTTCGGCGAGGATGGCACACTCAACCTCACCATGGGCTCGCAGAGCTTCTACTGGCTGCACGTGAGCCGGCCCAGCGCCTAGCCTCACTCGCTCATAACGCACACGCGGACATCCCCGGGGATGTCCGCGTTTGCGTTGTCGGCGGCGCGTGTTCCACACCGGTATCGGTGGTCCGGCCTAAGCTTAGAAACGTGAATACCACCACGAGCATCTGGACCCAGCCGATCGCCGTCTTCGACCTGGAAACCACCGGGATCGACGTCACCACGAGCCGCATTGTGAGCGCGCACGTGGGCATTCTTGATGCGCGAGGCGAGGTGATCCGCAACCACGACTGGCTCGCGGATCCCGGGGTCGAGATTCCCGAGCAGGCCACCGCGGTGCACGGCATCACCACCGAGCGCGCCCGCGCCGAGGGTCAGCCCGCCGCCCTGGTGGTGGCGGAGATTATCTCGGCGCTGCGGGAGCTACTCACCGCCAACGTGCCGGTGGTCATCTACAACGCCCCCTATGACCTCAGTCTGCTGCACCACGAGGCGCTGCGCTACGGATACACGCCGCTGGAGAACCCGTCCCCGATCGTGGATCCGCTGGTGATCGACAAGGCGGTAGACCGCTTCCGCAAGGGCAAGCGCACACTGGAGGCCTCGGCCGAGTTTTACGGGGTTTCGCTGCTGGATGCCCACGATGCCGCCTCCGACGCGATTGCCGCCGGCCACGTGGCTCAGGCACTGATCCGCGCGCACGCCGACAAGCTGGAGGGGCTGAGCGCCGCCGAGCTGCACGCCAAGCAGGTGGAGTGGTGCGCCGAGCAGGCCGCGTCCTTCCAGGAGTACATGCGCCGCTCGAAGAACCCGAACTTTGTGGCCTCCGGGGAGTGGCCGGTCCGCTAGGGCTGCCCGGCCTGTTAGGGCTGCCCGGCCTGCTAGCGCCGTGCCCAGCGCGGAGCGTCGGCACCCAGCGCCCGCGCCGGATGTTCCGAATCCACCCGAATACTCGCGGTGGAGGCGGGCCAGGCCAGGCGCTGTGCGAGACCCCAGGACGTGTGTTCGATCCGGGTGGTGGGGGCCGGCGACTGCGTGACGATGGTGAGCGGATCGGTGCCGATGCGCGAATCCAGCAGGCTCGCGGTCTTGGCCAGTGACAGGCGTGCCCGCACCCCCTCTCCGTGATGCACCGATTGCGCCCAGGCGCGCAGGGCGGCGGTAGCCGCGAGCATCCCGGTTGCGTGATCGAGGGCCTGCACGGGCAGCGAGACCGGCGCGGTTTCTCCCGCGGGGATGGCCGCGACGCCGGTGCTGAACTGCACGATTGAGTCGAATCCGCGGCGGCCTCGCCAGGGGCCGCTCCACCCGTAGGCATTCAGGGCGACCTCGGTGAGCCCCGGGCGGATTCGGGCGCGCTCTCGCTCGCCAAACCCCAGACGTTCGAGGGCATCGGCGCGGTAGCCGTGTACCAGGATGTCGGCCTCGGCCAGCAGGTTGAGAAAGCGCTCGCGGTCCACCCGGTGGCGCAGATCGAGCCGGGCCGTACGCTTGCCCCACAGCATCTCGGATTCCAGGGCGGGCTCGGACCAGTCGGGTGGGTCGATGCGGAGCACGTCGGCACCGAGCAGAGCCAGGGTGCGGGTCGCGACCGGGCCCGCGATGACCCGGGTCAGATCGAGCACCCGGACCCCGCGTAGGGGCTGTTCGGGGTCCGGGGCGCCCTGTCGGAGGGCGGGAAACCCGGTAGAGTCCCAGGCGATCAGTGGTTCCGCCGCGATCGCCTGCCCGGGGGCTGAGTGCTCCCACTCCGTGCGGGTCTGTAACCGGGCGGCCGCTCCCCCGAAGCCGACGATGCGGTCCTCGGCTTCGATCGAGTCCAGCTGCGCCAGGCGGGCCTCCAGGCGTGCGCGGGTGGTGTCGTGGGCGAGGCCCAGGGCATCCAGCATCGCGATTCGGTGTGCGGGGGCGTTGGCGTGGGTGCGGATCCATCCGTCGGCGGTCCGGATGCCACCCGAGAGCGGGCTCCAGGGGTTGCCGGGAAGCCACCCCAGTGGGCGCAGGGTGCCGTGGAACCAGGCGGATGCACCCATCCGGGAGACGGTGACCGGGGTGCGCGCCGCCGGGGCAACGAGGTCGGCTGCGGCGATCTGGGCGGCCGCGAAGGTTGCGGCGGCAACGCTGCTGAGCAGATCGGCGGGAGTTTCGGGGTCCTCGATACTCAGGCGTGTCGCCGCGGACCCGTGATCGCCAACCGCGGGCACGGCCTCACCACTCGCGAGCGGCGGGCGGGCCGCGAGAATCACATCGAGCAGGTCGGCAGGTTCCATGGTTTTATCCTGCCTCGGTCGGCCCGATTCGGCAATGGGGAGGAAACGCAAAACCGGGCCCCTCCCGAAGGAAGGACCCGGCCTTAGAGGTCGGGTGCTTACGCGCCGAAACCGGTCGTTCATCAACACAGTGCGCTGGTTGAACCCGGGCACAGCAAAACCGGGCCCCTCCCGAAGGAAGGACCCGGCCTTAGAGGTTGGGTGCTTACGCGCCGAAACCTGCGAAGCGCTGGTTGAACTTCTCCACGCGGCCGGCGGAGTCCATGATGCGCTGCTTGCCGGTGTAGAAGGGGTGCGAAGCCGAGGAGATTTCGACGTCGATGACCGGGTAGGTCACACCGTCGAGCTCGATGGTCTTGTCGCTGGTGACCGTGGTACGGGTCAGGAAGGTTTCACCCGATGCGAGGTCGCGGAACACAACTGCTTCGTAGGTGGGGTGGATGTCGGTCTTCATGAGGACTTCCTTGATAGTGGATGGTGGTAACGATAAACGTCTTGGGATTTGGCCGCGCGGCGCGAAACCTGCGCAGCTAAGTCAGCTACTAACTTTAGCAGACTTCATACCGGGGTGTGCGCGCACGCCCCGGCGGGTCTTGGGCCTAGACCGCGCGGGCGTTGTAGCGCCCGCCGGTTTCGGTCACGTTGATCGGCAGACCAAACGTGGTGGAGAGGTTGTCCGAGGTCACGGTGTCCGCGAGCGGACCCTGTGCCACGATGCGACCCTCGCGGATGAGCAGTGCGTGGGTGAAGCCCACGGGGATTTCCTCCACGTGGTGGGTGACCATGACGATGGCCGGGGCCTCACTCGAGCGGGCGAAGCCACCGAGCAGGGCGACGAGCTCCTCGCGGGCACCGAGGTCGAGGCTCGAGGCGGGCTCATCGAGCAGCAGCAGTTCGGGGTCGGTCATGACCGCACGGGCGATCTGTACGCGCTTCTGCTCGCCATCGCTCAGGGTCCCGAATGCGCGGTCGGCGAGGTGGTCAAGCTTCCACTCGTTCAGCACGCGGTGGGCGCGCTTCTCGTCGATGTTCTCGTACTCCTCGGTCCAGCGACCGGTCACCGAGTAGGCGGCGGTCATCACGACGTTGAGCACGGTCTCGCCCTGCGGCAGACGCTTGGAGAGTGCGCTGGAGGCGAATCCGATCCGCGGGCGCAGCTCGAACACGTCTGTGCGGCCCAGACGGTCACCGAGGATGTCCACGGTGCCGAGGGTCGGGTAGAGCTGGGTGGCTGCAAGCTGCAGCAGGGTGGTTTTCCCGGCACCGTTGGGTCCGAGGATGACCCAGCGCTCATCGGAACCGACCGTCCAGGTCGCCGAATCCAGGATGGGGCTGCCATCTCGCAGCACCGATACGTCTTCTACGTGCAGAACCTTCGCCATGTTCTAAGCCTATCGCTCCGCACCCGGAGTGCGTGACACATCCGTCGCCGAGTTGATGCCAGAATGAGGCGATAGCCGTTTTGCGACAGAGAGCAGAAGACCATGAGCGACTCCCCCGCCCGTTTCCTGGTGATCCTGGATGTGGATTCCACCCTGATCAAAAATGAGGCGATTGAGCTGATTGCCGAGCGCGCCGGGAGCCTGGAGCACGTGGCCGCGGTGACCGAGCGGGCGATGCGCGGGGAGTTGGATTTTGCCGCGAGTCTGCGTGAGCGTGTCGCAACCCTGAAAGACCTGAGTGTTTCCGAGATTGACGCGGTGCGCGAAAAGATCGAGCTGAGCGATGGTGCCCGCGATCTGATCGCCGGGGTTCATGCGGCGGGTGGCCGGGTGGCCGTGGTGTCCGGTGGGTTCCACGAGCTGCTGGATCCGCTGGCGGAGTCGCTGGGTCTGGACCGCTGGCGGGCCAACCGCCTCGAGGTGATCGACGGCGCACTGACCGGCAACGTGCTGGGCGACATCATCGACGCCGAGGCCAAGGCCGTGGCGCTGCGCGAGTGGGCGGGCGAATTCGGAGTGCCGCTTGAGCGCACCATCGCCGTGGGTGACGGTGCCAACGACCTGAAGATGATGGCGATCGCCGGACTCTCGGTCGCCTACGACGCCAAGCCCGCCGTGCGCGCCCAGGCGAGCGTCGCCGTGGGCAGCCGCAACCTCTCGGACATTCTGCCGCTGCTGGGCCTGCGCGGCTAGGCACAGAAAAACGCGGGGCACCTCGGAATCGAGGTGCCCCGCGTTTTTGCGTGTGGGACTAGTGCCCCATACCCAGACCGCCGTCGACGGGGATCACGGCACCGGAGATGTACCCGGCGTCCTCGCCGCCGATCCACGCCACAACCTTGGCCACCTCGGAGGGCGAGGCAAAGCGGGCGGCGGGGATGCTGGCCTTGTACTGCTTCTGGGTGTCCTCGGGCAGGGCCGCGGTCATGTCGGTCTCGATGAACCCGGGGGCCACCACGTTGGCGGTGATGCCGCGGGCACCCAGCTCGCGGGTGATCGAGCGGGCCATGCCCACCAGGGCCGCCTTGGAGGCGGAGTAGTTGACCTGGCCGGGACCGCCATAGAGGCCCACGACACTGGAGATCAGCACGATGCGGCCGTAGCGCGCCTTGAGCATCCCCTTGGAGGCGCGCTTGACCACGCGGAAGGATCCACCCAGGTTGGTGTCGATCACGGTGTCGAAGTCCTCCTCGGACATGCGCATCAGCAGCGTGTCGCGGGTGATGCCGGCATTGGCGACCAGGACCTCGACCGGACCGTAGGCGGCCTCGATCTCGGTGAAGGCGGCGTCCACCGAGGCGGCGTCGGTAACGTCGGCGCGCACGGTCAGCGAACCGGCGGGGCCCTCACCCGAGCGTGCGGTCACGGCGACGCGGTGGCCCTGAGCGAGGAATTCCTCGGCGATGGCAAAGCCGATTCCGCGGTTTCCACCGGTGACAAGGACGGTACGAGGTTCGGTCATGTTTTCTCCTGAAACCTGGGCCTCGGCCGCGCCGGCGCGTGGGCATCCGGCGCGAATTCGAGGGAATGTTCGTGTCTGCGGGGCCACCCGGTGGCCGCGCGCTGGTTCCAGCTTAGGGTGTCCCGGGAAAGAGCGTAGGCTTAGGACCGACATGAACGACTCCTCGATCACCACACTGCCGCGATCACCCGAGGAAGACCGTCGCCGGCGCATGCGCCAATACTTCATCGCGATGGCTATCCGGATGGTGTGTTTGGTGAGCCTGATGTTTGTGCACGGCTGGTGGATGCTGGTGCCCATCCTGGGCGCGGTATTCATCCCCTACTTCGCGGTGCTGGTGGCCAATATGCCCGGGCCGGCGGTTGAGGGACACCGGGAATCCCCCGGCGGGCTGATCCCCACGGCCTCGATGCCCGAGACCGTGCGCATCCCCGAGCCTGCCCCGCAGCCGAGCTTTACCGAGGAGTCGGCCGCCGAGACCCCCGCCGATACCGAGCCTGGCACGCCCGACAGCTGGGTCATCTATGAGCACCCCGCCGACGCCCCGACCCCCAAACCGGAGACCGCATGACCTCCTCCCCGTTGAACGCGCAGGCCGCATGCTAGGCGGACTGTTTGGTGAGCCCGCGATTCACGAGTGCTCCCGCGCCGGCTGCCGCGCCGAGGCCACCGTGAGGATCACCTGGCGCAACCCCAAGATTCACGATGAAACCCGCAGCAAGGTATGGCTGGCCTGCGCCAAACACGATGGGTTTCTAACCGAGTTTTTGACCTCCCGGGGGTTCCCGGTTGAGGTGGCCCCCTTTATCCCCGAGGAGACCCCGTGAACCGCTGGCGGTTTGTGTTTGAAAAGCGCTGGTTTGCCTACCTGGGCGTGGCGATCGTGTTTGCCATCGCCTGCGTGCTGCTCTCCAACTGGCAGCTGGATCGCCGCGGCGAGCGCGAGGACGAGATTGCCCGCGTGGCCAAGAACTTCGACGCGACCCCGGTGCAGATCGATCAGGCCCTCCCCTCGGAGAGCGCGTTCAACATCAACGATCGCTGGCTTCCGGTGACCATGCACGGTCGCTATGAGGAGGATAAGCAAATCCTGGTGCGTAACCGTCCCTACGATGGCTCGCCGGGGTATGAGATCCTCACCCCGCTGCGCCTGGATAACGGCAAGGTGTTCCTGGTCAACCGCGGCTGGGTTCCGCAGGGCAACAACGCCGAACGTCCCGATCACGTGCCCGCCCCGCCGAGCGGCGAGGTCACCGTGGTGGCACGCCTGAAGGCCAGCGAGGACACCATCCGTGGACGCGGCGCCCCCACCGGGCAGCTGGCGACGGTCAACCTGCCCGAGGCCGAGGCGATCCTCAAGGAGCGCATCTACACCGGTGCCTATGGCCTGCTGGACACCGAGGATCCCGCCCCCAGCGAGCAGCGTCCGGCCGCCGTGAAGAAGCCCGATCCCGATGAGGGACCGCACCTGTCCTATGCGTTCCAGTGGATCCTGTTTGCGCTGATGGGCTTCACCTTCCTGGGGTGGGCCGTGCGGGAGGAGTACCGCCGGGTGAACTCGGATGATCCGGCCGAGAAGGTGCGCGCCGCCAAGCGGGCGGCGAAGCGCGCCTCAAAGCTCACCGATGCCGACGTTGAGGACGCCGAGGTGGAGGACGTACGTATCCACGCCGAACGCTAGATTTTTCGCGAGAAACCGCGGATCCCCGAGCCGGGGGTCCGCGGTTTTTTGCTGCCCACACATCCAAAGTGTCAAAATATTTGAAAGTTCAGGTGAGGTAAGGCTAGACTAACCACACGGTTCGATGCCCCGGTCCGCAGATGCACCATCTGCGCCGACAGAGGCGCGCGTCGATCCCCGAGTCACCGATCAGGTGCATCCTCCCCCACCGAAAGGCTTCACATGCGACGCCCCGTCCAGCGGCCCCGCCGCACGCTCTTTGCCGCCGCCCTCGCCGCGGCCACCCTGGTTCTCGCGGGCTGCTCCGCGCAGGGAAACACCGGCGACACCGCCGGATCGGCCGATACCGTCACGATCACCCACGCACTGGGGACCGCCGAGATCACCGGCACCCCCAAGCGCATCGTGACCCTCGGCCAGGGTTCCGCCGAAACCGCCATCGCGCTCGGTACGATCCCGGTGGGCATGGAGGAATACCCGTGGGGTAGCGATGACACCGGCTACCTCCCCTGGGTCCACGAGGCCGTGACCAAGGAGGGCGGGAAGCTGCCCAAGACCTTCACTGGGAACACCGAGCTCGATGTGGAAACCATCGCCGACCTCGACCCGGACCTGATCCTCGCCCCCTGGTCGGGCGTGACCCAGGAGCAGTACGACGTGCTCTCCAAGATCGCCCCGACCATCGCCTACCCGAAGCAGCCGTGGACCATCACCTGGGACGACCAGATCACCACGATCGGCAAGGCCATGGGCAAGTCCACCGAGGCCGCCGACCTGGTGAGCGACATCAAGAACCAGCTGGAAAACGCCAAGCGTCCCGAGTACGCGGGCGTGACCTTCTCCTACGTTTACACCACCGGCCCCGGTACCCTGGGCGTGTTCTTCCCCGGCGAGCAGCGAGTGGCCATGGCCTCGGCGCTCGGCCTCACCGTGGACCCCGTGGTCAACTCATTCGAGGAAACCGAGGGTACCGACTCGGCGCTGATCGGCCTGGAAAACGCCGATAAGCTCGCCGGCTCGGACCTGATCTTCACCTTCTACTCCGATGAGAAGACCCGTGCCGAGATCGAGGCGCAGCCACTCTACGCGGCAATTCCGGCCGTCGCCAAGGGTGCCGTGGTGGCACCGACCGACCAGCCCTTTGTCACCGGATCCTCGATGATCAACCCGCTCACCGTGCCCTGGGCACTCGAGCGCTACGTGCCGCTGATCGACGCCGCGCTCGCGCACGCCGGTAAGTGACGTCCGTCTCCACCACGCCTGCGGCCGCCCGGGAATCCCGGCGCGGCCGCTTGGGCGTTCGCTCGGCCCCGATCAACCTGCTGATCCTTTTGGGGTTGGCCCTGCTTCTGGCCGTACTCTCGGTGCTGTCACTGTTTGCCGGCAGTCGGGTCACCGGGATCGCCGAGGTTGTGCAGGCACTCACCGGCGCCGGCGATCCGCACCTGCAGCTCGTGGTCACCGAACGCATTCCGCGGACGATCATCGGCGCCGTGGTGGGGGCAAGCCTCGCGGTCTCCGGGGTCATCGTGCAGGGGGTGACGCGCAATCCGCTGGGCGATCCGGGATTGCTGGGCGTGAGTGTTGGAGCCTCCGCGGCCGTGGTGACCGCGACGGCGATCACCGGGACCGCAATCGGTGCGGGGACCGTCTGGGTCGCGCTGGTTGGTGCCCTGGTCACGGTGATCCTGGTGGTCCTGGTGGCCGGTCGCCCCACCGGCGGCGGCATCGTCCCGCTGCTCCTGGCCGGTGCCGTGGTCTCGGCGGTGCTGGGCACGTACATCCAGGCGATGATCCTCACCCGCCCGGCCGTGTTCGACTCGTTCCGCTTCTGGGTCATCGGTTCCCTCGCCGGACGCCGACTGGACACCCTCGCCGAGGTTGCCCCCGCGTTGATCCTGGGGCTGGCGCTCGCGCTGATCCTTGCCTCGGGCCTCAACGCGCTCGCCCTCGGCGACGACCTCGCCCACTCGCTCGGCGTCTCGGTTCCCCGGGTACGCGCCGGAGCCCTGCTGGCAGCCGCGCTGCTGTGTGCCGGGGCCACCGCACTGGTGGGGCCGATTGCATTCCTGGGTCTCGCGGTGCCGCACCTGGTGCGGGCACTGGTGGGCACCGATCATCGCTGGCAGATGCCCGCGGCGATCCTACTGGGGGCCTCGGTCCTGATCGCCGCCGATATTGTGGGCCGAATCATCGCGCGCCCCGGTGAGCTGATGGTGGGGGTGGTGACCGCGTTTGTGGGTGCCCCGTTCCTGCTAATTGCCGTGCGGGCCGGACGGGCGGTGCGCGGATGACCCGACTGGCTCCCTCACGTGTCTCATCTCCCGCCACGGCCCGACCGCCGCGTGTGTTTCGGATCGGTCCGTGGGTCGCGCTCCCCGTGCATCCGCGCATGCTGGCCTGGTCGGGCATCGCCCTCATTCTGCTCCTGATTGCGGCCGTACTAACCCTGAGCATGGGAAAGCTGGGAATCGCGCCCCAGGCGCTCCCGGCCGCCCTGTTTGACCCGCCGCGGGGAGCCGCCGGGTTCACGCTGACCACGCTACGCGGACCGCGCCTGCTGGTCGCGATCGGCGTGGGCGCGGCGCTGGGCATCTCCGGCGCGCTGTTCCAGGCCGTGACCCGCAATCCGCTCGGCAGCCCCGACGTCATCGGCCTGGGTGCCGGGGCCGGGGCGGGCGTGGCGATCTGCGCGCTGCTCTGGCCCGGCGTCCTGCCCACCCCGGTGGGCGCGCTGATCGGCGCAACCCTGGCTATCACCCTGGTGTATTTCTCCACCGGACGCGGATTTGCCGCCCCGGCGCGCATCATCATCGCCGGGATCGGGGTCTCGGCGATGGCCCACGCGGTCACCCAGTACGTGGTCAGCGTCAAGCTGCGCGATGAGGCCAGTCAGCTCGCCGGCTATCTCGCCGGATCGATCAACTCGGTGGGCTGGAGTGCGGTGGGGATCATCACGATCACCCTTGCACTCACACTGCCCGCCGCCTGGGTCCTGGCCCCCTCACTCAACCAGATCGGGCTCGGGGATGCGCTGGCGCACTCGCTGGGCATTCGGATCACCGCGACCCGCACGGCGGCGATTGTCGTGGCCGTGGTCGCGGCGGCCGGGGCGGTCACCGTGGCCGGACCGATCTCGTTTGTAGCCCTCACCGCGCCGCAAATCGCCCAGCGCCTCACCCGCTCCCCCGCGCTCTCCCTCGGACTCTCGGCCCTGCTCGGGGCGCTGATCCTGGTGATCGCGGACCTGCTGGCCCAGCAGGCACCGTTTGCGCGTGGGCTCCCGGTGGGGATCCTCACCGCCGGGGTCGGCGGCATCTACCTGGGCGCACTCCTGATTCGCGAATGGCGGAAAGGCACACTATGACCCCCATCACCCCCGGCCTGATCGCCCGACACCTGCGCGTGGGCTACGGCTCACGCGAGATCCTGGGTGATCTCTCGGTGGCCCTGCCCACCGGCGCGTTCACCGCGATAATCGGCCCCAATGGCTGCGGCAAATCCACCCTGCTGAAGAGCCTGGGCCGGGCGATGACCCCGCGCGCGGGCACGGTCACCCTCGACGGAACCGATCTGGCCCGGCTGCGACCCAAGGCCATTGCGCGCCGCCTGGCCCTGCTCCCCCAGGATCCGATCGCCCCGGACACCATCCGGGTGCGCGACCTGGTGGCCCGCGGCCGTCATCCGTACCACTCGGTGCTGCGGCAGTGGGCACCGGGCGACACCGAGGCCGTGGACCGCGCGCTCAAGCAGACCGGGGTTGCGCACCTCGCCGACCGCTTCGTGTCCGAGCTCTCCGGCGGACAGCGGCAGCGCGCCTGGGTCGCGCTGGTGCTGGCCCAGGACACCGAGTACGTGCTGCTGGATGAGCCGACCTCGTTCCTCGATATTTCCCATCAGATCGACCTGCTGCATCGCTGCCAGGACATGCGCACAGCCGGGAAAACCGTGATCGCCGTGCTGCACGACCTCAACCAGGCGGCCCGCTACGCCGACCACCTGATCGTCATGCACGAGGGCGGGATCGTGGCCGAGGGCGCCCCCGCGGAGGTGCTCACCGCCGAGCTGGTGCGCGAGGTGTTTGCGCTGCCAGCCGAAATCACCACCGACCCGCAGAGCGGCTCCCCGCTGATCGTGCCGCTCGCACGCGCCTAGGCGTGAGTGTGTTCCCGTCTCGCTCGTGCAGATGGGTCCAGGCGTTCCCGTGCCGCTCGCGCGGATGGGTCCAGGCGTTCCCGTCCCGCCGGCAGGTGGCCGCGTTCGAGCACCCTGTCTCGCGCGCGGCTAGGCCTGGGCGTCCCGCTCGGCCTTGAAGCGCGCCCACTCGGTGTCCAGCGCGCGGTTGTCAACCATCCAGCCCATGTAGTCCCGCATGTTGCGCACGCGCTCGTGGGCGAGGCCCCCGGCGGCCACATGCTCCAGGGCCCGTTCGGCGAGCGCGCGCTGGTTGGCGAGGTAGGTCTGCTCCTGCTTGAGGAATCCGCCCCACACATCGGCATCCATCGCAAAATAGTGCGTGCGCGCGCCCGGGCGGCGTACCCGGTGCACAAAGCCGCCCTGCTCAAGTTTGCGCACATGCGAGGATACCGAACCGCGGCTGATATCGAGTTCGCGGGCAAGCTCATCGGCGCTGACCCCGTCGGCATCACTCAGCAGCAGGTAGCCGGCGATCCGCCCGCCGATCCGGGTACCGCCGCCGCCCTGCCAGAACCCGGCAAACGCGTCCACAAACCAGGTGTGGAACTCGGCCTTCTGCGCGGGCACACTTTCGGGATGCCGGGGATCGGAAGTCATAAATTCAGTGTATCCAGCGGTTCGTGCCCGGCCACAAAACGCCGCGGCCCCGGACACCAAAAAGGTGTCCGGGGCCGCACTTCGAGTGCCGGTTAGGCGAGCTCGATCAGGTCGTTGTAGTCCTTGTTCCAGTGGTCTTCCACGCCGTCGGGCAGGATCAGCACGCGCTCGGGGTTCAGCGCCTCCACGGCGCCCGAGTCGTGGGACACCAGGACCACGGCACCGGTGAAGTGTGCCAGGGCGTCCAGGATTTCCAGGCGGCTGGCGGGGTCGAGGTTGTTGGTGGGCTCATCGAGCAGCAGCACGTTGGCCGAGGACACCACCAGCATCGCCAGCGACAGACGGGTCTTCTCACCACCGGAGAGCACCCCGGCGGGCTTGTGGCCGTCGTCACCGGTGAACAGGAACGAACCCAGCACCTTACGCGCCTCGGTCTCGCCGATGTTCGGGGAGGCGGAGAGCATGTTCTCCAGCACGGTGCGCTTCACGTCCAGGTTCTCGTGCTCCTGAGCGTAGTAGCCCACCTTGAGGCCGTGACCGGGGATGATCTCACCGGTGTCCGGCTTGTCCACACCGGCGAGCATGCGCAGCAGGGTGGTCTTTCCGGCACCGTTGAGTCCGAGCACCACCACCTTGGAACCGCGGTCGATCGCCAGGTCCACCGAGGTGAAGATTTCCAGCGAACCGTAGCTCTTGGAGAGGTTCTTCGCCATGATCGGGGTCTTGCCACAGGGCGCGGGATCCGGGAAGCGGAGCTTTGCCACCCGCTCGACCTGACGCACCTCGTCGAGGCCGGCAAGCAGCTTCTCGGCGCGCGCGACCATCTGGTGGGCAGCCGCGGCCTTGGACGCCTTGGCACCGAAGCGGGCCGCCTGCAGCTGCAGGGTCGTGGCCTTCTTCTCGGCGTTGGCGCGCTCCTTCTTGCGGCGCTCCTCGTCAGCCTCGCGCTGACGCAGGTAGTTCTTCCAGTTCATGTTGTAGATGTCGATGACCTGGCGGTTGGCGTCGAGGTAGAACACGCGGTTCACGGTTTCGCCCACGAGCTCGATGTCGTGGGTGATCACGATGAAGCCGCCGCGGTAGTTCTTCAGGAACTCGCGCAGCCACACCACCGAGTCGGCATCGAGGTGGTTGGTGGGCTCATCGAGGATCATCGTCTGCGCGTCGGAGAACAGGATCCGCGCGAGTTCGATTCGGCGACGCTGACCACCGGACAGGGTGGACAGCGGCTGGTCGAGGATGCGATCCGGCAGGTTGAGGTTGCTGGCGATCGAGGCAGCCTCGGCCTCGGCGGCGTAGCCGCCCAGCGCGTTGAAGCGGTCGGTGAGGTTGCCGTACTTCTTCATCGCGGCCTCGGCCACGGCCGGGTCGGTGCTCGCCATATCCTGGGTGGCCTTGGCCATGCTCAGCGCGATCTGGCCGAGTCCACGGGCATCCAGAATGCGGGTGCGCGCGAGGTCTTCGGGGTTTCCGGTGCGCGGGTCCTGGGGCAGATAGCCCAGCTCGCCTCGGTTGTTGATCGCGCCGGCCGCGGCGGGAATCTCGCCGGCCAGGGTCTTGGTGAGGGTGGTCTTGCCGGCACCGTTACGTCCCACCAGACCGATCTTGTCGCCCGCGGCGACCTGGAAACTCACGTTTTCCATGAGTAGCCGTGCGCCAACACGGATTTCGAGATCCTGAACGGAGAGAGCCACTGCGGGTGTCCTTTGCTAACCAGGCACCACAAATAGCGCCATAAAAGTCGAGGTAAGTCACCCAGTCTACGCGGTTTAGCCACCGTGACCTATCTGAGACGCCCCGCGCCGCAATATCCGCCGCTCAGTTGGAGAGTGAGTGTCTGGGAATTTGGGGAGAGCCTCCGAGCGGCGCGCACCCGCATACCTAAACTGGCCACAGATCCCCTATCGGAAGGAAATGACCATGTCCGAGGTATTTGACGGTCTGGCTACCATCTACAATCAGCAGCGCCCCCGCTACCCCCACGCCGTGTACGCCCTGCTGGAGCAGCTGGTGGATCCGACGCCGCCGCTCAAGATTCTGGATGCGGGTGCGGGACCGGGCGTGGTCCTCGAAGATCTCCTCCCCACCTTCGGTCCGCTGGCCGAATATACCGCCGTGGATATTTCCGCGGACATGGTCGCCACCGGCGCCGAGCGCCTGCCCGAGGCCACCTGGGTTCACTCCCCGGTCGAGCCGGATCTGGAGCAGCGCCGAGACCTCGCGCTGATCACCGTGGGCCAGGCCGCCCACTGGTTTGATCGCCCGCGGTTCTACGCGGCGGCCATCCAGGCGCTTCGCCCCGGCGGCGTGCTGGCAATCATCCAGAACAACCGCGACTACACCCGCGGCGGTTTCGCCCAGGCATGGGAGGAGCTGGCCGAGGCCTACTCCCCCGGCTACACCCGCACCTACCGCGATTTCCCCTACGCACAGGAACTGGCCGAAGCCTTCGCACCGGCCGATTCGGATCACGGCGTGTACCAGGCCGAGTGGACCCTCACCCGCTCCCCCGAGGACACCCGCGGCCGCGCGCTCTCCTCGAGCAAAATGCAGGCGGCCCTCGCCGCCGCCGGCGACACATTTGAGGCCGCCCTGGATGCAGCCATCGCCGCGAACACCGAGGACGGTGAGGTTTCGCACACCATGATCACCGAGGTCTATTGGGTGCGCAAGGCCGCCTAGACGCGGCAGCCATAATAACAACGGCGTCGGCTGTGTCCGGGATCACCCCGAACACAACCGACGCCGTTGCCGTGTTGTGGCGACGTTATGGGCGCTTAGACCCGCTCGAGCAGATGCAGGCTCGGGCTGTAGTCGATTGCCCAGTCGGTGTAGACGCCGGCGATCGCGCAGTCCTCGCAGCGCAGGCCCACGCTGACCCAGCGCACGTCCTCGCCCTCGATCGCGAAGCCCACGGCCACGGTGAAGTCGGTGCCGTCGCAGGTGCACTCGGCGGCGTCGAGTTCGATGTCGGAATCGGCGCGGTCCAGCAGGTCGGCCGAGTCGAGCAGCGCGACCTCGGTGTCGCACTTCGAGCACAGCCGCACGGCCACGCCCTGCTCATCGTCATAGCCGAGGGCGAAGACCTCGTTGCCGCAGGTACAGACGCAGTCGATGATGCGGTCTACCGGAAAATCGCCGGCCTCATAGTCGCGGATGGAGTCGTGCAGCTGTTCGCGGCCGGTACGGGAAGTCATGCTGTCAGTTTACCGGCATAGGAGCGCACAAAACCCCGCCCACCAAAATGGTGAGCGGGGCTTTGAGAGGCAAACTACATCGCGAAGCCGAGGGCCCGCATCATGTCGCGGCCATCGTCGGTGATGCGCTCGGGGCCCCACGGCGGCATCCAGACCCAGTTGATCCGGAACGCCTCCACGACGCCATCGAGTGCCTCACCAGTCTGCTCTTCGAGCACGTCGGTCAGCGGGCAGCCGGCCGAGGTGAGGGTCATGTGGATGATGAGAGCGTTGTTCTCATCGTCCCATCCGAGGTCGTAGATCAGGCCGAGGTCAACAACGTTCACCCCGAGCTCGGGGTCCATAACGTCCTTGAGCGCCTCGGTGACCTCGTCGTAACGGGCCGGGCTCAGGGTGGTAGACATGGGTCTAGCCTACGCCTGGTCGGCGGTCTGGAGGTAGCGGTCGTAACCCTCGTCTTCCAGACGGTCGGCCAGCTCGGGGCCACCCTGCTCGGCAACCTTACCGTTCACGAACACGTGCACGTGGTCCGGCTTGATGTAGCGCAGGATGCGGGTGTAGTGGGTGATCAGCAGCACGCCGAGGTCGGTGTTCTCCTGGGCGCGGTTGACACCCTCGGAGACGATCTTCAGCGCGTCAACGTCGAGGCCCGAGTCGGTCTCGTCGAGCACGGCGAACTTCGGCTTGAGCAGCTCAAGCTGAAGGATCTCGTGACGCTTCTTCTCTCCACCGGAGAAACCCTCGTTGACGTTGCGCTCGGCGAACACCTTGTCCATGCGCAGGTTGTCCATGGCGGTGCGCACCTCCTTGATCCAGGTACGGATCGCGGGGGCCTCACCATCGATGGCGGTCTTGGCGGTGCGCAGGAAGTTCGACACGGTCACGCCGGGGATCTCCACCGGGTACTGCATGGCGAGGAACAGGCCGGCGCGGGCACGCTCGTCCACGCTCATCTCCAGGACGTCTTCGCCGTCCAGGGTGATCGAGCCGGAGTCCACGGTGTACTTCGGGTGACCGGCGATGGTGTACGCCAGGGTCGACTTTCCCGAACCGTTGGGGCCCATGATGGCGTGGGTCTCGTTGGAGTTGAGGGTCAGGTCTACTCCGCGCAGGATCGGCTTGGTGCCCTGGTCGGTTTCCACGCTGACGTGCAGGTCGCGAATCTCAAGTACTGACATGGCGCTAGATCTCTTTCGTTACGGTCGGGTCGATAAAAATGTCGCCATCGCGCAGCTCCACGGCGTATACCGGGACGGGCTCATAGGCGGGAAGGGTCAGGGGCTTGCCGGTTTTCAGCGAGAATGCGGACCCGTGAGCCCAGCACTCGAGGGTCTCCCCCTCAACAAACCCCTCGGCGAGGGAAATATCGCCGTGGGTGCAGGTGTCTCCGATTGCGTGGACCTCACCCTGCGCGTCCAACACGAGTGCGATCGGAGTGCCGTCGACCACCACGCGCAGGGCCTGGTTGAGGGTCAGATCGGCAAGGGCAGCAACACGGGTACTCACGACTGGAGGTCACCCGCCGCAAGCTCGCGCTCGATGGCGGCCTCGATGCGCTCACCCAGCTCGGCGTCGCCGATGCGCTGGATGATCTCCACCAGGAAGCCGTGCACCACGAGGCGACGGGCGTCGGCCTCGGCGATGCCGCGTGCCATCAGGTAGAACAGCTGCTCGTCGTCGAAACGACCGGTGGCGCTGGCGTGACCGGCGCCGGCGATGTCGCCGGTCTCGATCTCGAGGTTCGGCACCGAGTCGGCGCGGGTACCCTCGCTGAGCACGAGGTTGCGGTTCTCCTCATAGGAGTCGGTCGCGGTTCCGGTCTGGCGGATCAGAACGTCGCCGATCCACACGGTGTGCGCGCCCTCACCCTGGAGTGCACCCTTGTAGCTCACGCGGGAGCGGGTGTTCTCGGCGTCGTGGTCGACGTAGACGTGCTGCTCAAGGTGCTGGTGAGCGTCGGCGAAGTACACACCGAGCGACTCAATGTCGGCACCCTGGCTGCCCAGGTGGGTCGAGGGGTTCACTCGGACGATCTTGCCACCGAGGGTCACGGCCACGTGCTTGAGCTTGGCGTCGCGACCGATCTCGGCGAGGTGCTCGGCCAGGTGGCGGGCATCCTCCGCCCACTCCTGAACGCTCACCACGGTGAGCTGAGCGCCGTCGCCAACGATGATCTCGATGTTCTCGGTCAGCGCGGCCTGGCCGGCGTTTTCGAGGATGACCAGGGCGCGCGAGTGCGGTGCGGCCTCGATCACGGTGTGCGCGGCACGGGAGGCGTTCCCCAGTGCGCTGCGGTGCAGGCGGAAGGTCTTCTCCTCCTCGCCGGTGACCGAGATCACCAGGGCCTTCTCAAACGCGGTCCACGCGTTCGCGGCGGCCTTGTTCTCGGGGGTACCGGCGGTGCCAATCCGCTTATCGTCGCGACCCACCCAGGCCACGGCGACGCCGTCGACGGCGGGCGCCTCAAACGGATACTCGGATCCGTCCAGCTCGCCATCAATCAGGTCGGCAAGCTGCGCGACCGGGGTGTACTTCCAGGCGGGCTCGCGACCGGTGACCGCCGGGAAGGCGGCCACATCGGTCGAGGCGAAGCGCTCGGAACGGGTCTGGACCGGCACGAAGGCGTCGCCGCCGTCGCTGTGCGCCTTGAACCCGTGCTGTTCGGTTTCGGTGCTGCTGGTTGCAGGGGATGTGGTCGTCATTTAGCCGACGGATCCTTCCATGCCCATTTCGATGAGCTTGTTGAGTTCGAGTGCGTATTCCATCGGGAGCTCACGGGCGATCGGCTCGATAAAGCCGCGCACGATCATGGCCATGGCCTCATCCTGCTCGAGGCCGCGGCTCATCAGGTAGAACAGCTGCTCCTCGGAGACCTTGGTCACCGTTGCCTCATGACCCAGCTCGGCGTCATCCACACGAATGTCGATCGCCGGGTAGGTGTCCGAACGGGAGATGCGGTCCACCAGCAGGGCGTCACAGGCCACGGTGTTCTTCGAGTGGTGCGCGTTGGCGTCCACCCGGACCTCGCCGCGGTAACCGGCGCGGCCACCGCCACGGGCGATGGACTTCGACAGGATGGTCGACTGGGTGTGCGGGGCCATGTGGATCATCTTGGCACCGGTGTCCTGGTGCTGACCGGGGCCGGCGAAGGCCACCGACAGGGTCTCGCCCTTGGCGTGCTCACCGGTGAGGTAGATCGACGGGTACTTCATGGTGACCTTGGAGCCGATGTTGCCATCGATCCACTCCATGGTGGCACCCTCTTCGGCGATGGCGCGCTTGGTGACCAGGTTGTACACGTTGGTCGACCAGTTCTGGATGGTCGTGTAGCGAACGCGGGCGTTCTTCTTCACGATGATCTCCACCACGGCCGAGTGCAGCGAGTCCGACTTGTAGATCGGGGCGGTGCAGCCCTCGATGTAGTGGACGTAGGAGCCCTCGTCGGCAATGATCAGCGTGCGCTCGAACTGGCCCATGTTCTCGGTGTTGATCCGGAAGTAGGCCTGCAGCGGGATCTCCACGTGGACACCCTTGGGGACATACACAAACGAGCCACCCGACCACACGGCGGTGTTCAGCGCGGCGAACTTGTTGTCGCCCGAGGGGATCACGGTACCGAAGTACTCCTCGAAGAACTCGGGGTGCTCACGGAGCGCGGTGTCGGTGTCCAGGAAGATGACACCCTGCTGCTCGAGGTCCTCGCGGATCTGGTGATACACCACCTCGGACTCGTACTGGGCGGCCACACCGGCGACCAGGCGCTGACGCTCGGCCTCGGGGATACCCAGCTTCTCGTAGGTGTTCTTGATGTCCTCGGGCAGGTCTTCCCAGGTCTGGGCCTGCTTCTCGGTCGAGCGGACGAAGTACTTGATGTTGTCGAAGTCGATGGCCGAGAGGTCGGCACCCCAGGCGGGCATCGGCTTGCGTTCGAAGATCTGCAGGGCCTTCAGGCGTCGCTGCAGCATCCAGTCCTGCTCGTTCTTGAGGTTCGAGATGTTGGCAACGACCTCTTTGGAGATTCCTCGTTTGGCGGATTGACCCGCCGCATCCGAGTCGGACCATCCGAATTCGTAAACTCCCAGGGAGTCCAATTCGGGACGGTCAATGAGCACGTCTGACATGTCTCTACCTCTTTTCTACCTGCCGGTAACAGAATTTCCGTACCTGGCATTCCCTCACGGTGATGCGCTATCAGGCGCGGGCATGAGAGGGGGGTGGCGCGAGACGCTCTCCGGCGTCTCTACAATTAGTTCAAGGGGGTTTCAGTACCTGGCCCGCGGCCGGCATGCAACGTGCCAAACGCAGACAACTACTCGAACTCTTCGTATTCTATAGGTTCCGGCATATTTCCGCATGGGTGATTACCGCGAGCCGCACCGTTAACTAAGGATGGGGACCGATTCCCGTGACCACGACCTCCCGGCCGACACCAAGCCTCTATCAGCGGATCACAAACTGGCTGCCGCAGAGCGTGAACCGACCGGTTCGTGTTTTCGCCTGGCTCTCGCTGATCTTCCAGACGGTGCTGATCGGCACCGGCGGCGCCGTGCGCCTGACCGGGTCCGGGCTCGGCTGCCCCACCTGGCCCAAGTGCACCCCCGAATCGCTGACCTCAACCCCGGAGATGGGGATCCACGGGATCATCGAGTTTGGTAACCGCACACTCACCTTCGTGCTGGTGATCATCGCCATCGGTGCCTTCCTCTCGGTGTGGAACCTGCGTAAGCGTCGCCGCGACCTGTTCTGGCTGACCTTCGCCCAGGGCATGAGCATCCCGCTGCAGGCGGTGCTCGGTGGCATCGTGGTGCTGACCGGCCTGAACTCCTACCTGGTGGGTGCCCACTTTGTGATCTCGCTGGTGCTGGTGGGACTGACCACCGCGCTGGTCTACCGTGTGTACCGCGGAGCCGCCGGCCCCAAGCGCAGCGCGGCGCCCTACCGGATCCTCACCCACATCATGACCTTCCTGGTTGCCCTGGCCGCGGTCATGGGCATCCTGACCACCGGATCGGGTCCGCACGCCGGCGACGCCAACGTGCCCCGCAACGGCCTGGACCCCGAGTTCATGCAGCACCTGCACTCCTGGCCCGGCTACCTGATGTTTGCCTCGACCGTCCTGATCCTGATCATCGGACTGCGCCTGCGCTACCCGGTGAAGCCGGTCATCTGGCTGCTGGTGGGACAGATCGCCCAGATCGTCCTGGGCATCGCCCAGTCACGCCTCGGACTGCCGGAGATCATGGTGGGTACCCACATGGTCCTGGCCGGCGTTGTGATCGCCCTGGCCACCCGGGTCATGCTGGATACCCGCACCTCGATCCCCGAGCCCGAGCAGGTGTCGGCAGAGCCACAGGCAGCACGCGCCTAACCCGGCAGCAAGAAAGGGCGGTGGCCCCCTCTTCGGAGGGGGCCACCGCCCTTTTGTCTGGGTACCCACGGTCCCGATGCGGGCTCACGTTGGTTCACGAGCGCTGAACGTATGTGCAGCTAAATCGACCCGCCCGATACCCAAAGCGCGAAACGTGCTGCACGAACGTGCAGATTCGCCCTAGAAGTGCAGCAGCGGGTCAATCCCCACCGCGAGGAACACCAGCGTGAGATACGAGATGGAACCGTGGAACACGCGCATCGGACTCGCCGCCGCACCGCGGATAGCGAGGTTGTACAGGCGGTGTGTCTCAAAGATGAACCAGCCGCCGGCCAGCACCGCAACCACGCTGTATACGATGCCCATGTTGCCCACCGGAATCAGCAGCAGCGAGCAGGCCACGGTGGCCCACGCGTACAGGATGACCTGCAGGCCCACCTGGGCCCGACCGCGCACCACGGCGAGCATCGGGACACCCACCGAGCGGTAGTCCTCGCGATACTTCATCGACAGCGGCCAGTAGTGCGGCGGGGTCCAGAGGAATACCACGCCGAAGAGAATGAAGGGTTCCCAGGAGAGCGAACCGGTGACCGCCGACCAGCCGATCAGCACCGGGAAACAGCCCGCAATTCCGCCCCAGATGATGTTCTGAGCGGTGCGACGCTTGAGCCACAGCGTGTAGATCAGCACATAGAAAGCGATGGCCGCGACCGAGAGTGCGGCTGCCAGCAGGTTGGTGGTGAGGGCCAGCCACACCGTGGAAACCACCGCCAGAACCCAGGAAAACACGAGCGCCTCGCGCGGGCTGACCTCTCCGGTCACAAGCGGTCGACCCTGAGTTCGGTTCATCACGCGGTCGATATCGCGGTCGAAATAGCAGTTGAACGCGCCGGCGGAACCCGCACTCAGCGCACCACCAATGACCGTGGCGAGGACCAGTCCGAGGGTCGGCAGACCACCCTGAGCGAGGATCATTACCGGGACCGTGGTCACCAGCAGAAGCTCCATAACACGGGGTTTTGTGAGCGCGATGTACGCACGCACCTTGCGCTTGGCACCGATCTTCTCGGTGGCGACGGGGGTCAACTCTGCGACGTCCATTAGTTCTATATACCTCTTCACTCGACTCGCCCATCCTACGGGATCGGTTTCGGGCGACCAACCGTGCACGCGCGCCCGGACTCCCCCGCTATCGGGAGCGGAACTCCCTATACTGGTAGACGCTCGCAATAACGCGACGCCTTTCCCCCGGACCCGCACTTCGTTGTAGTGCCCGCCCCCGGGTGCGGCGCCGTGCGCGACACGCAGTTCGCTCAGCCACGGTGGCCAACCCAGGCCGCCGGGTTCGATTAGGAAAGGTCAATAATCTTGGCAGCTCTGAAGTGGGATCCCATCGACAACAAGGCGGTTAACACCGCTCGCGTTCTCGCGGCGGATGCCGTAGAAAAGGTCGGTAACGGCCACCCCGGAACGGCAATGAGCCTCGCACCGGTCGCCTACCTCCTCTTCCAGAAGGTCATGCACAAGGACCCGAGCGACCAGGATTGGCTGGGACGCGACCGCTTCGTGCTGTCGGTCGGCCACTCCTCCCTCACTCAGTACGTCCAGCTGTACCTCGGCGGATTCGGCCTGGAAAAGGCCGACATCGAGGCACTGCGCACCTGGGGCTCGAAGACCCCGGGTCACCCCGAGTTTGGTCACACCGACCACGTCGAGATCACCACCGGTCCGCTGGGCCAGGGTCTCGCCTCGGCCGTGGGCTTCGCCTACGCCGCCCGCTACGAGCGTGGCCTGTTTGACCCCGAGGCCGAGGCCGGCACCAGCCCCTTCGACCACTTCGTGTACGTGATTGCCGGTGACGGTGACCTGCAGGAGGGCGTGACCAGCGAGGCTTCCTCGCTGGCCGGCCACCAGGAGCTCGGCAACCTGATTGCCATTTACGACTCCAACCAGATCTCGATCGAGGACGACACCAACATCGCCTTCACCGAGGACGTTGCCAAGCGCTACGAGGCCTACGGCTGGGATGTGCGCATCGTCGACTGGAAGAAGAACGGCGAGTACGTCGAGGACGTTCAGGAACTGAACGACACCATCGAGGCTGCCAAGGCTGAGACCAAGAAGCCCTCGCTGATCATCCTCAAGACCATCATCGGTTACCCCTCCCCCAAGAAGCAGAACTCCGGTGGCATCCACGGCTCCAAGCTGGGTGCCGAGGAACTCGCCGCGCTGAAGACCGTTGTGGGCTTCGACCCGGAGCAGAGCTTCCAGGTGGACGAGGACGTCATCAACCACACCCGCGGTGCCGTGGCACGCGGTGCCGAGCTGCACGCAGCATGGCAGGTTCGCTTTGACGCCTGGGCCGCCGCAAACCCCGAGCGCGCCGAGCTGCTGGCTCGCCTGGAGGCTGGCGAACTGCCCGCCGACATCGAGTCCGCTCTGCCGGTCTTCGAGGGTGGCTCGTCGGTTTCGACCCGTGTTGCCTCGGGTAAGGTCATCAACGGCCTCGCCTCGGTGCTGCCCGAGCTGTGGGGTGGCTCCGCCGACCTCGCCGGTTCGAACAACACCACCATCGAGGGTGCCCCCTCGTTCGTGCCCGCCGAGCACTCCACCAACGCGTGGACCGGTAACGACTACGGTCGCGTTCTGCACTTCGGTATCCGTGAGCACGCCATGGGCGCAATCATGAACGGTATCGCCCTGCACGGTAAGACCCGCGTCTTCGGTGGAACCTTCCTGCAGTTCGCCGACTACATGCGTCCCGCCGTCCGTCTGGCCGCCCTGATGAACATCGCCCCGATCTTCGTCTGGACCCACGACTCGATCGCCCTCGGCGAAGACGGTCCGACCCACCAGCCGGTTGAGCACCTCGCAGCGCTCCGCGCCATCCCGAACCTGGACATCATCCGTCCGGCCGACGCCAACGAGACCGCTCACGCGTGGCTCGAGATGCTCAAGCGTCACACCGCCCCGCAGGGTATCGCCCTGTCGCGTCAGAACCTCCCCGTGTACGCACGTGGCGAGGGTGCTGCCGAAGGTGAGACCTTCGCATCGGCATCGCTGACCGCTCGCGGCGCTTACACGCTGCTGGAGGCTCCGAACGGCACCCCCGAGGTGCTGCTGATCGCCACCGGTTCCGAGGTGCAGCTGGCCGTTGAGGCTCGCACCGCACTGGCAGCCGAGGGCATCCAGGCCCGCGTCGTCTCGGTTCCCTCGCTTGAGTGGTTCGCCGAGCAGGACGCCGCCTACCAGGAGTCGGTCCTCCCGGCAGCCATCACCGCTCGCGTTTCGGTTGAGGCCGGTATCGCCCTCACCTGGCGGGGAATTGTTGGCGACCGTGGACGTTCCATCTCCCTGGAGCACTTCGGTGCTTCGGCAGATGAGAAGACCCTGTACACCAAGTTTGGTATCACGACCGAGGCCGTTGTGGCCGCGGCCAAGGACTCGCTCAACGCGTAGGCGTTGAACAGGAAAGAAGAAGATTCAATGACTAACGAACGTACCGCCGCCCTGTCCGAGGCCGGCGTCAGCATCTGGCTTGACGACCTGTCCCGCGGACGCATCCAGTCCGGCAGCCTGCAGGCCCTGATCGCCGAGAAGAACGTTGTCGGCGTGACCACCAACCCGACCATCTTCGCCGGTGCCCTGAGCAACGGTGAGAGCTACGCCGAGCAGGTTGCTGAGCTCAAGGCTGCCGGTGTTGACGCATCGAAGGCCGTCTTCGAGATCACCACCGACGACGTTGCCGCCGCAAGCGACATCTTCGCCGACATCTACGCCTCCTCCAAGGGCTTCGATGGCCGCGTCTCGATCGAGGTCGAGCCGGGCTTCGCTCACGACGCCGCTGCGACCATCGCACAGGCCAAGGAGCTGTGGGCTAAGGTCAACCGCCCCAACGCCATGATCAAGATCCCCGCGACCGTTGAGGGCCTCGAGGCCATCACCGCCGTGATCGCCGAGGGCATCAGCGTCAACGTGACCCTGATCTTCTCGCTCGAGCGCTACCGCGCCGTGGTCAACGCCTACCTGGCCGGTCTCGAGCAGGCCAAGGCCAAGGGCATCGACATCTCGGGCATCCACTCGGTTGCCTCGTTCTTCGTGTCGCGCGTAGACAGCGAGATCAACGCTCGCCTGGACGCCGTGGGCACCCCCGAGGCCGTGGCCCTGAAGTCGAAGGCCGGCGTTGCCAACGCTCAGCTGGCCTACGAGGCCTTCGAGCAGGAGTTCGCCTCCGAGCGTGCCGCCGGTCTGCTGGCCGCCGGTGCAAACAAGCAGCGTCCGCTGTGGGCTTCGACCGGTGTCAAGGATGCCGCTCTGCCCGACACCCTGTACGTGACCGAGCTGGTTGCCGCCGGTGTTGTCAACACCATGCCGGAGAAGACCCTCGAGGCTACCGCCGACCACGGCGTCATCACCGGTGACACCGTGACCGTGGCCTACGCCGCCGCTCACGAGATCATGGACGCCGTAGCCGCCGCAGGCGTGTCCTACGACGAGGCCACCGCTCAGCTCGAGAAGGAGGGCGTTGAGAAGTTCATCGTCTCCTGGAACGAACTGCTGGACACCGTGAACGCAGCTCTGGAGGCTTCGAAGTGAGCTTCGAAATCCACCTCTCCGGCACCGTCAAGGTAGCCGTAGAAGAAGCCGTTCCCACCCTGGTGGCCGACCTGGTCGCCTCGGGTATCACCGCCCAGAACCCCACCCTGTGGGGCGCGGACGCCGAGGCCGAGTCCTCCATCCGCCTGGGTTGGACCGAAGCCGTTTCGGTCTCGCGTCCGCTGGTGGCCCCGATCATCGAGCTGCGCGACAAGCTGCGCGCAGCCGGTGTGAACCACATCGTGCTGGGTGGCATGGGCGGGTCCTCGCTGGCCCCCGAGGTCATCACCAACACGCTGGACGCTCCGCTGACCATCCTGGACTCGACCGCTCCCGGTCAGATCCTGGCCGCGCTGAACGACCGCCTGGAGACCAGCGCCCTCGTGGTGTCCTCCAAGTCGGGTTCGACCGTGGAGACCGACAGCCAGCGTCGCGCCTACGAGGCTGCGTTCACCGCGGCGGGCATCAACCCGACCGAGCGCATCATCGTGGTCACCGACCCGGGTTCCCCGCTGGACAAGTCCGCACGTGAGGCCGGTTACACCGTCTTCAACGCGGACCCCAACGTGGGTGGCCGCTACTCGGCCCTGACCGCCTTCGGTCTGGTCCCCGCCGGTCTCGCCGGTGCGGACATCGACGAGCTGCTCAACGAGGCCGAGGCCATCTCGGTTGAGCTCGCCGTGGACAACGAGACCAACCCGGGCCTGGTGCTCGGTGCGGCCATCGCATTCCGCAGCAAGCTGGGCATCGTCACCGATGGCAGCCACATCGTCGGCTTCGGCGACTGGGTTGAGCAGCTGATCGCCGAGTCCACCGGAAAGCTCGGCACCGGCGTCCTGCCGGTTGTGCTCGAGCCGCTCTCGACCGAGGTCACCGCGGACTACGCGGACACCCAGATCGTGCGCCTGGTGGACAACGCCCACACCCACTTCGACAACCACGCACGCGAGGGTGAAATCCTCGTCAGCGGTAGCCTCGGCGCTCAGCTGCTGGTGTGGGAGTACGCGGTGGTTGTGGCCGGTCGCCTGCTGGGGATCAACCCCTTCGACCAGCCCGACGTGGAGTCCGCCAAGATCGCTACCCGCGGTCTGCTGGACTCTCGCCCCGAGCCCACCGCGCCCGCATTTGTGGACGCCGGTATCGAGGTGCGCGGCCCGGCTGAGATCATCGGCTCCGCCACCACCGTCCGCGAGGTTCTGGATGCCCTGATCGGCACCCTGCCCGAGGATGGCTACTTCTCCGTGCAGGCCTACGTAGACCGTGTCGCCAACCCGCAGCTGCAGGGTGTCCGCGACCAGTTCGCCGCGGTAACCGGTCGTCCGGTCACCTTCGGTTGGGGCCCGCGCTTCCTGCACTCGACCGGTCAGTTCCACAAGGGCGGACCGGCCGTGGGCGTGTTCCTGCAGATCACCGAGACCGCCCCCGCGGACCTCGAGATCCCGGAGCGTCCGTTCACCTTCGGTGAGCTGATTGCCGCTCAGGCGCAGGGTGACGCAAGCGTACTGGCCGACCACGGTCGTCCCGTCGTAACCCTCACCCTGACCGACCCGGCCAGCACCATCGAAACCCTGTTCGCCGCCATCGCGCGCTAACAACCCCTCGCAAAACCTTCTAGGAGTCCCATGTCCCCCGTGGATATTACGCCGGAGTTTAATCCGCTCCGGCTGAGCTCGGACCGGCGATTGAACCGAATCGCCGGCCCGAGCGGACTGGTCATCTTTGGTGTTACCGGAGACCTGTCACGTAAGAAACTCATGCCGGCCGTTTACGACCTGGCGAACCGTGGGCTGTTGCCCCCGGGCTTCTCCCTGGTCGGGTTCGCCCGCCGTGATTGGGAAGACCAGGACTTCATGCAGGTAGTGCACGACTCGGTCCGGGAGCACTCCCGGACCGAGTTCCGGGAAGAGGTGTGGGACCAGCTTGCGCAGGGTATCCGCTTCGTTCCCGGAGAGTTCGATGACAACGAGGCATTTGACCGCCTCAAGCAGACCGTGGAGACCCTGGACCGCGAACGCGGCACCATGGGCAACTACGCGTTCTACCTGTCGATCCCGCCGAAGGCCTTCCCGGTTGTGACCGAGCAGCTGCGCCGCTCGGGCCTGGCCGACCAGAAGGAAGGGTCCTGGCGTCGTGTGGTCATCGAGAAGCCGTTTGGCTCGGACCTGAAGACCGCCCGCGAGCTCAACGCCGTGGTCGAGTCCGTGTTCCCCGCCGACTCGGTCTTCCGCATCGACCACTACCTCGGTAAGGAAACCGTTCAGAACATCCTGGCGCTGCGTTTCGCCAACCAGATGTTCGAGCCGCTGTGGAACGCCAACCACGTAGACCACGTACAGATCACCATGGCCGAGGACATCGGTGTGGGTGGTCGTGCCGGATATTACGACGGTATTGGTGCCGCCCGCGACGTGATCCAGAACCACCTGCTCCAGCTGCTCGCGCTGACCGCGATGGAAGAGCCCAACTCGTTTGACGCCGCAGACCTGCGTGCCGAGAAGGAGAAGGTCCTCTCCGCCGTGCGTCTGCCCGCAGACCTGGCAACCGCTACCGCCCGCGGCCAGTACGCCGGCGGATGGCAGGGTGGCGAACAGGTTCCCGGCTTCCTCGACGAGGACGGCATGAACCCCGAGTCGATCACCGAGACCTACGCCGCAATGCGTCTGGACATCAACACCCGTCGCTGGGCCGGTGTGCCCTTCTACCTGCGTGCGGGTAAGCGTCTGGGTCGTCGTGTGACCGAGATCGCCGTTGTCTTCAAGCGTGCACCGCAGTACCTGTTCGAGGAGAGCCAGACCGCCGAGCTCGGCCAGAACGCCCTCGTGATCCGCGTCCAGCCGGACGAGGGTGTCACGATCCGTTTCGGTTCGAAGGTTCCCGGTGCCAGCACTCAGGTGCGCGATGTGACCATGGACTTCGGTTACGGTCACGCGTTCACCGAGGCGAGCCCCGAGGCCTACGAGCGTCTGATTCTCGACGTTCTCCTGGGCGACCCGCCCCTGTTCCCGCGCCACGAGGAGGTTGAGCTCTCCTGGAAGATCCTCGACCCGATCGAGGAGTTCTGGGCCGCAGAGGGTGGCCCGCTTGATCAGTATCAGCCCGGATCCTGGGGACCGGCTTCGGCCGACGAACTCCTTCAGCGTGACGGCCGGAATTGGAGACGCCCATGATCGTCGAACTGCCCGACACCACCGTCAGTGCGGTGGCTAAGCGCCTGGTAACCCTGCGCGAAGACGGCGGAGCCGTCGCCCTGGGTCGCGTGCTGACCCTGGTGATCAGCTCCGAGCACGGTCAGGAAGAGGATGCAATTCACGCTGCCAATGAGGCATCGCGTGAGCACCCGATGCGTGTGATCGTGGTCTCCAACGAGGTCACCCCCGGTACCGTGGATCGTCTGGACGCGGAAATCCGTGTCGGTGGCGACGCCGGTGCCAGCGAGGTCATCATCCTCAGCGTCTTCGGCGCGGTCGCGACCAGCGAGGAATCGCTGATCACCGGCCTGCTGCTGCCGGACGCTCCGGTTGTGGCCTGGTGGCCCGGCAAGGCTCCGGCCGACGTGGCGCACACCGCGCTGGGTCGCATGGCGCAGCGCCGGATCACCGATGCCTCGATCGGCGAGGATGTGCTGGCCACGCTGAACACGCGTGCCACCACCTACACTGCCGGTGACACCGACTTCGCGTGGACCCGTCTGACCCTGTGGCGTGCTCAGCTCGCCGCAGCGCTGGACCAGCCGCCGTATGAGCCGGTCACCAAGGTGATCGTCTCGGGTGCCTCCGACTCCCCCTCGACCATCCTGCTGGCCGCCTGGCTGCGCCGTGCGCTGCAGGCTCCGGTGGAGCAGGTCGAGACCGAGCGCGGTTCGCACGACACCGGAATCCACTCGGTGACCCTCGTGCGCGACAGCGGTGAGGTGTCGATCGTTCGTCCGTTCACCAGCACGTCGGCTACGCTGAAGCTGCCGGGTCAACCCGAGCACGAAATTGCTCTGCCCCGCCGCAGCCTGCGCGACTGCCTCGCCGAGGAACTGCGCCGGCTCGACCCGGACGCACTGTACGGCGATGTAATCACCACCGGACTGGCCGAACTGCTGGCCGAGTCCACCACGAAGTAAAGTAAGGGATCAACGATGACCAACGAACGCCGCGTCCTCATTCATAAGGATGCAGAAGCGCTGACGGCCTCCCTGGCCGCACGCTTCCTCACCAAGACCCTCGACCTGCTCGACGAATACGATCGTGTAAACGTTGTGCTGGAGGGTGGCCGTGTGGGGATCGCGGTGCTCGAATCCATCAATGCTTCCGCCGCGCGCGACAGTGTTGACTGGTCTCGTGTTCACTTCTGGTGGAGCGACGAGCGCTTTGTGCCCGCCGGCCACGAGGACCGCAACGATGTGAAGGCGTATTCGGCTCTGCTGGATCACCTGACCATCCCGGCCGAGAACATTCATCCGATGCCCGCATCGGATGCCGGACTCGACCTGGATGCCGCCGCGGTCGCGTATGCCGAGGAGCTGGCTCGTTTCGCCGATGGCGACTCGAACCTGCCCCGCTTCGACATCACCTTCCTGGGTGTCGGGCCCGACGGGCACACCGCCTCGCTGTTCCCCGGTTTCACCGAGGTACTGGACAAGGACCACACGGTCCTGCCGGTACGCAACTCGCCGAAGCCGCCGAGCGAGCGACTGACCCTCACCCGTACCGCGATCAACACCTCCCGCCGTGTGTGGGTGGAGCTGGCCGGTGCGGAGAAGGCGTCGCCGCTGGGTCTCGCCCTGGCCGGTGCGTCCTATGCGGATGTGCCGATCGCGGGCGTCAAGGGCCGTCGTCGCACCGTCTTCTTCGTGGATGAGGCTGCAGCCTCGGAGGTTCCCGAGGACCTGATCGCTCAGTCCTACTAGGGTCCCTCAACACCGCGGCCCCCGTTCCTTTGGGAACGGGGGCCGCGGTGTTTTTGTGTGTGCTGCTAGACCTCGTGGTAGCGGCGCACGGTCTCGCGCAGCGCATCCGCGTGAGTATAGATCTCGGTGGGGTGTTCGATCGGAATGCGGGTCTCGTTTTTGTCCGCGTCAATCAGGCCCAGGTACTTCTGGGCTCGGTTGAAGTGCAACCGCGCAATGGGCTTGCGATTGTTGTCGTCGAACAGGATCGCGAAGTACGACTTGGCGTCCCGGTACACCACCCGGTCGACGTCCACATCCGAGCAGACGATCGCGCGCACGATGTGGTAGCCCTCAAGCTCCTCCAGCGTGGTGACGATGCCGTCATCTTCGGCCTCTCCCCCGCCCGCCTCGGATACCTCGTTGGTGGGTTCGGGATCGTCGTCCTCGATCCTGGTGATCGGCAGCGGTCGTGCGCTCCCCAGCGCCGATTTCAGGCGCTCGTTCACCTGGTCGTTGAGGTACTGACCGGCGGCCTTGGTGACCAGCCCGCGGAACTGCTCGCGTACCTTCTGGGTGATCACGCCGTCGTACACGCGGCTGGTGAGGAAGCGCACCCACTCGTCATCGGGCTCACGGAACTGGCGTCCGATCACCCGCTTGATCTGGCCGATGTACTTCAGCTCCCCGGCGGCGCTGATGATCGAGTCGAGGTCAAAATCGGTTTTGGTGAGCTTCTGCAGCTCCCCCACGATGCTCTCGTCGATGTCAAGCAGGTCCAGGACCAGGAACGGCTTCTCGTCCATCCGGTTCGGGGCGTCGATGTCGGAGTAGAAGTTGTAGGTGACCCCGTTGGTGAGCACCGCGATCCGGGCGCTGGTCACCGCGAAATAGCGGAAGAGCTGCGAGGCGTTTTCCAGGTTGAGCGGCGCACCGGCCTTCTTGCATTCGATCAGCATCTGGATCTCCCCATCCTGCATGATCGCGTAGTCGATCTTCTCGCCCTTTTTGATGCCCACGTCCGCCGTGAACTCGGGAATCACCTCGAGCGGGTTGAAGACGTCATAACCGAGAACGGTCGCGATGAACGGCATAATGAAGGCGTTCTTCGTGGCTTCCTCGGTCGCAATCTGCTGGTGCTGATCCCGCACCTTTTCGGCGAGGGCGGCAAGGCGCGGCAAGAGTTCCATGTGTTCCTTTTTCACAAAAATGGGTGGTTGCCGCCATGCTATCGTTCGTGCCCTCAGCTTCGTGACCCTCGTTTGCGGGCATGCAAAAGCGCCCCGGGAGTTTCCTCCCGGGGCGCTTCTGGCGATAAAACTACTTCTTGGGGGCCGCGGTACCGCGACGCTCCCGCAGGGCGGTCAGCGCGTCCTCGAGCAGCGAGGCGGCCTCCTCCTCGGTGCGACGCTCCTTCACGTACGCGAGGTGAGTCTTATAGGGCTCAAGCTTCGCCAGTGCCGGCGGGTTTTCCTTGTCCCGGCCGGCGGGCAGGCCGCTGGTGGGGCTGTCGATGGTCTCGGGGATCTCCTCGTCGGGCAGGTTTGCCGCGAAGTACCGAACCGTCTGGTTGCCCAGTGCGTCCCAGTAGGACACCGCCACGCGGTCGGCGTGGAAGCCGTGGTCCTGTTCACCCATGGGGCCCGCACCGACGCGAGAACCCCGAATTGCACTACCTCCGGTAGCCATGTTTACTCCTTGTACCGCTCAGACTTAGAAATGCAGAGTGCGGAAAGTTAGATAACCGACTGGAACTTCGTGATCAGGCCCAGGGCCACGATCGACACGAACCAGACCAGACCCAGGATCACGGTGATCCGGTTCAGGTTACGTTCGGCCACACCGGATGCACCGAGGTTCGACGAAACACCGCCACCGAACATGTCGGAAAGACCGCCTCCGCGACCCTTGTGCAGCAGGATGAGGAAGGTGAGCAGGAGGCTGGTAATGCCCAGCAGCACCTGCAGTACGATCTGAAGAATCTCCACGAAGGACCTTTCATGTGCCGAACGCGCATCCACGCGAACCGGTCAAGTATAACGTGACCGCAAACCAGGTTCGCGGTCGTACGGAATCAGCTTATCGCTTCCGGAGCCCTTTCGGGACCAGGCGACGCGCTTCACATACGAATCGGTCCCGGCATTTCTGCCGGGACCGAATAATTCGTGGGTGAACTAGCTGCCGACGTGCTGGCGGAAGCGCACGATACCGGCGAACTCGTCCACGTCGAGGCTGGCGCCACCAACCAGGGCACCATCCACGTTGGGCTCACGCATGAACCCGGCGATGTTTGCGGCCTTGACCGAACCACCGTAGAGGATGCGGGTGCGGTCGGCGATCGCGTCACCCAGGCGGGCGCGCAGGCTCTCGCGCAGCGCGGCACAGACCTGCTCGGCCTGCTCCGGGGTCGCGGCCTTGCCCGAGCCGATGGCCCAGACGGGCTCATAGGCCACCACGATGTCCGAGTCGGCCGAGACGGAGGCCAGGGCCTCCTCCAGCTGAGCAACCGGAACGGCGCTCGGGCCGTGCTTCTCGAGGTCCTCGGCGGTCTCACCGACGCAGATTACGGGAACCAGGTTGTGCTTGAGCGCGGCGGCGGTCTTGGCCGCCACCACGTCGTCACCCTCGTTGTGCAGGGTACGACGCTCGGAGTGACCGATGATCACGTACTGTGCGTCGAGCTTGGCCAGGAAGGCGGCCGAGATCTCGCCGGTGTACGCGCCGGACTCCTGGGTCGACACATCCTGCGCGCCAAAAGCGATCTTCAGCTTGTCGGCGGCGATCAGGGTCTGGACACTACGCAGGTCGGTGAAGGGCGGGAATACCGCAACCTCGGCGTCGGCCTCGTTGTGCTTGGCGTCGTCCAGGGCCCAGGCGAGCTTCTGAACAAACGCGATGGCCTGGAGGTGATCCAGGTTCATCTTCCAGTTACCCGCGATGAGCGGGGTACGGGTGGCTACCATCCGAGGACCTCCAGTCCAGGCAGGCGCTTTCCCTCGAGGAATTCGAGGCTCGCGCCACCGCCGGTTGAAATGTGGCCAAACTGATCGTCAGCAAAGCCGAGTGCGCGGACGGCGGCGGCGGAGTCGCCACCACCCACCACGCTGAGGCCGTCCACCTGGGTGAGGGCCTCGGCGACCGCACGGGTTCCCCCGGCGAACGCATCAAATTCAAAGACGCCCATCGGGCCGTTCCAGAACACGGTCTTGGAACCGGCGATTGCCTGGGCGAATGCGGCGGCGGTGTCCGGACCGATGTCCAGTCCGATGCCGGCGGCACCAAAGGCGGTGTCCTCGATGGACTCGACCGGGCGAACCTCGTGTGCGGCGTCGGCGGCGAACTTCTCGGCGACGATCACATCGGTGGGCAGCACGATCTCCACGCCGAGCTTCTCGGCCTCGGCCAGGTAGCCCAGCACGGTGTCGATCTGGTCGGCCTCAAGCAGGCTCGACCCGACCTTGTAGCCGCGGGCGGCCAGGAAGGTGAAGAGCATGCCGCCACCGATCAGCAGACGGTTGACCCGCGGGAGCAGGTGGCCGATCACGCCGAGCTTGTCGGAGACCTTCGAACCACCCAGCACCACCGCGTAGGGGCGCTCGGGGGTTTCGGTGAGGCGATCCAGAACATCCAGCTCGGCGGCAATCAGCAGGCCGGCCGCGCTGGGCAACAGACCGGCGAGCTCATACACGCTCGCCTGCTTACGGTGCACAACACCGAAGCCATCGGAGACAAAGGCGTCTCCGAACTGCGCCAGCGAGGCCGCGAAGGCGGCGCGCTCGGCGTCGTCCTTCGCGGTCTCACCGGCGTTGAAGCGCAGGTTTTCCAGCAGCGCAACGGATCCGTTCTCGAGGCCCGCGACGGCCTCGGCGGCGGAGGCACCGATGGTGTCCGACGCGAAGGCCACCTCACGGCCCAGCAGCTCACTCAAACGAGCGGCCACCGGCGCGAGGCTATAGCGGTCCTCCGGCTCGCCCTTGGGGCGGCCGAGGTGGGAAACAATCACAACCCGCGCACCACGCTCGATGAGCGTGTTGAGCGTGGGCAGGGACGCACGGATGCGGCCGTCATCGGTGATCTTGCCCTCCGACAGGGGGACGTTCAGATCACAGCGGACGATCACGCGCTTACCGGCGAGATCTCCCAGGGATTCCAGAGTACGAAGCGTCATGCTCGCGGGGTTCCTTTGCTGCTAGGTGGTGGTTAGAGCTTATCCGCGACGAAGACCGTGAGGTCTACCAGACGGTTGGAGTAGCCCCACTCGTTGTCGTACCAGGACGACAGCTTGACCTGCTTGCCCTGGACGCGCAGCAGACCGGCGTCGAAGATCGAGGAGTGCGGGTCGGTCACGATGTCGCTGGACACGATCTCGTCCTCGGTGTACTTCAGGATGCCCTTGAGCGGACCCGACTCGGCAGCAGCCTTGTAGGCGGCCTTGATCTCGTCGATGGTGAGCTCACGCGAGGTGGTCACGGTCAGGTCGGTGATCGAACCGGTGGGTACCGGAACGCGCAGAGCGAAGCCGTCCAGCTTGCCCTTCAGCTCGGGCAGAACCAGGCCGATAGCCTTGGCGGCACCGGTCGAGGTCGGAACGATGTTGACGGCTGCGGCGCGGGCGCGACGCAGGTCGCCGTGCGGGCCGTCCTGGAGGTTCTGGTCGGCGGTGTACGCGTGCACGGTGGTCATCAGACCGGTCTCGATGCCGAAGTTGTCGTTGAAGACCTTCGCCAGCGGGGCCAGGCAGTTGGTGGTGCAGGACGCGTTGGAGATGATGTGGTCGGTCTCCGGGTTGTACTCGTGCTCGTTGACACCCATCACGAAGGTCGCGGCGTCGCCCGAGGCGGGAGCCGAGATCAGTACCTTCTTGGCACCGGCGTCGATGTGCTTCTGAGCCAGCTCAGCCTTGGTGAAGAAGCCGGTGGACTCGATCACGATGTCCACGCCCAGCTCGCCCCAGGGCAGGTTGGCGGGGTCGCGCTCGGCGAAGGACTTGATGGCCTTGCCGTTGACAACGATTTCGTTCTCGTTGTAGGTGACCTCGGCGTCGAGGCGACCGGTGATGGAGTCGTACTTCAGGAGGTGCGCGAGGGTCTTGTTGTCGGTCAGGTCGTTCACGGCGACGATCTCGATGTTGCTGCCCTTTGCGAGGGCGGCGCGGAAGTAGTTACGGCCAATACGGCCAAAGCCGTTGATACCGATCTTGACGGTCAAAGGATTTCTCCTGTCGCTGGAGCGCCGAAGCGCTGCTATTTTTCTGTGGTGAACAGTGCGCAAACGAAAAAGCCCCGGACAGCGAGTGCTATCCGGGACTTCTCTGTCCCTTAAGACAGTACCAGGAGTCCGTTTGCGTTCGAGCGTGCGTTTTCGAAGCGCAGCTGCACGTTTTCCCAGTCCACGATGGTCCAGAACGCCTTCACGTAATCGGCGCGGACGTTGCGGTAGTCCAGGTAGTACGCGTGCTCCCAGACGTCGAGCATCAGGATCGGAATGATCCCGGCCGGGAAGTTAGCCTGCTGGTCGAAGAACTGCTGAACGATCAGCTGCTGACCCACGGCGTCCCAGGCCAGAACGGCCCAGCCGGAGCCCTGGACACCCAGTGCGGCGGCGGTGAAGTGAGCCTGGAACTTGTCAAACGACCCGAAGAAGTCGTTGATTGCACTCTCCAGCTCACCAACGGGCTTGTCGCCACCGTCCTTGGACAGGTTGGTCCAGAAGATCGAGTGGTTGATGTGTCCGCCGAGGTTGAACGCGAGGTCCTTCTGCAGCTTGTTGACGTTCGCGAGGTTGCCGGAGTCACGCGCTTCGGCGAGCTGCTCCAGGGCGGTGTTGGCGCCGGTTACATACGCCTGGTGGTGCTTCGAGTGGTGGAGCTCCATGATGGCACCGCTGATTGCGGGCTCCAGAGCGCCGTAGTCGTAGCCCAGGTCGGGAAGGGTGTAAATAGCCATAAACCTATCTCCTCTTGTGTGGGGTTCGTGCTCAGTGTGACGAACCACTGAGTCACATAACTCAGCCTATCGGGGGCAACCGCCGGTTGCCCCCGAATATTTCTCGATATCGAGAAAAAAGCCGAAACTACGCGTCGATGTCGACCGGAAGGTTGGCCTCGGTACCGGGGATGCCCTTGTCCGAGGCGCGCTTGTCCGCCATGGCCAGCAGGCGGCGAATGCGTCCGGCAATCGCGTCCTTGGTCATCGGCGGCTCGGCGTGCTGACCCAGCTCGTCGAGGCTGGCCTCGCGGTGGCTCAGCCGCAGCTGGCCGGCGTACTTGAGGTGATCGGGGATCTCATCCCCGAGGATCTCGATCGCACGCTCCACGCGGGCACAGGCGGCCACGGCGGCCTGGGCCGAACGGCGCAGGTTGGCGTCGTCGAAGTTCACCAGGCGGTTGGCGGTGGCACGCACCTCGCGGCGCTGGCGCAGGGCCTCCCATTCGGCCACGGTTCCCGCGGCACCCATGGCGATCAGCATGGCACCGATGGCCTCGCCGTCGCGGATGACCACGCGGTTGATGCCGCGCACCTCGCGGGCCTTGGCGGGAATGCCGAGGCGACCCGCGGCACCCACCAGGGCCATCGCGGACTCGCCGGTCGGGCAGGTGATCTCCAGGGCCGCGCTGCGACCCGGGTCGGTGAGGGTTCCTCGGGCGAGGAAGGCACCGCGCCAGATGGCGGCGAGCTCCTCGCGGCCACCGGTGGTCAGCCGGTTGGGCAGTCCGCGTACGGGACGGCGACGCTGGTCCATGAGTCCGGTCTGACGGGCGAGGGTCTCGCCGTCCAGCACGCGGATGAGGAAGAACTCATTCCGGCGCGATCCCGAGGGGGCCATCCGGCCGGCCTCGCTGCGGATGCCGAAGAGCTCGGCCAGGTCCTTACGAACCCGGCGTACGAGCTCGGGGGTGTCAACCTCGGCCTCAATGGCCAGTCGCTGGTTAATCAGGTGAAGTCCGCCACTAAAGCGCAGGATGCTGGTGAGCTCCGCAGCGCGCACGGTTGTCTTGGGTGAGACAACCGAGGTGAGTTCTTTCTTGACCTCGTCGGTCAATGCCACGCGTGTTCCAATCGTTGAATCTCTGAAAGGGTAAGTTCTGCCCGGTACTACTCGCGCCCCAGGTCGCGGTGAGACAGGCTCACTGCGACGCCCGGAGACGCGGCCAGGGCAGCGGCAATCTTGGTCGCGATGGCGACGGAACGGTGTTTACCACCCGTACAGCCGATCGCGAGCATGGCGTGCCGCTTGTTTTCACGCTGGTAGCCGGCAAGTACCGGCTCCAGCACGTTCAGGTAGCCGGAGACGAATTCCTCGACTCCAGGCTGGGAGAGCACGTATTCGCTGACCGCAGCATCCTGCCCGGTAAGGGGGCGTAGCTCCGGCACCCAGAAGGGGTTCGGAATAAAACGTGCATCTGCAACCATATCGGCGTCCGGCGGTAAACCATATTTGAAACCAAAACTCATTACCGTGAGCGTGACGCCGGGGGTGCCTTCGGCCGCGAAATAGTCGCGGACCTTACCGCCCAATTGGTGGACATTCAGCTCCGAGGTATCGATCACCAGGTCACTGGATTCACGAATTGTGGCCAAACGTGCACGTTCGGATGCAATTCCGTCCAAAGTGGTGCCGCCACCCTGCAGCGGATGCGGCCGACGGACCGCTTCGAAGCGCCGAACCAGCACCGCATCCGACGCGTCGAGGAACAAAACGCGCAATAGCGTGCCCTCACGCAGGCTCTGGATCATCGACTGCAGGTCGCCGAAGAAGTCTCGACCACGTACGTCGACGATCACGGCGATCTTGGGGATCGCCCCCTCGGCCCGTTCGGCGAGGTCGATCAGGGGGCGCAGCATCTGCGGCGGGAGGTTGTCCACCACGTACCAGGAGAGGTCTTCGAGGGCATTGGCCACGGTCGATCGCCCCGCACCGGACATTCCGGTAACGATGAGCACCTCTTGCTGGGGTGTTCCTTCGGCTTGGACGTTCATGACCTGCCCTTTCTGCCCCGTCTTGGTTCGTGGGCATCGTCTAGCATATCCGGCGCGGCGCACTTCCGTGGGATCCCACGTGCCCCGTTCGAGGGGCAGGACGCGCCCGAGCGCGGCTACGGCGTGTCGCCCCGGATTTCCGGGGAAGTGTGCGTCGGGCGTGGCGTCGAGCTTATCCCGGACTACGCACGAAGGGAAGGCCTCGCCATCCACGCGGGGTGCATCCGGAAAAACCCCAGGATATCGGATGCAATGCGTCATCCCTGACCGTCGATTGGGGCTCGACAGATCCGGCCGCCGGCATTCGTGAATACACGCGGCGAGGGCCCGCATCACCCCGATACGAGCCCTCGAAAGTGGAAAAACCGTGGGGAAACTCCCAGGGATTTGCCTCCAAAATTTATGCTTCGCGCGGCGCCGCCAGCGTGGAAACGATGGTTTCAGCCAGATTCTCCCCCACACCGGAAACCTCGGCGATCGCCGCGGCATCGGCCTCGCGCAGCCGCGCCACCGATCCGAAGTGCTTGAGCAGCGCCGAGATTCGTGCGGGGCCAAGGCCCGGAATCTCACCCAGGATCGTGGTGATATCACGCTTGCGCCGGGAGCGTTGATGGGTAATTGCGAAGCGGTGAGCCTCGTCTCGCAGGCGCTGAATCAGGAACAGTGCCTCGCTATTGCGGGGCAGAATCACCGGGTAATCGCTATCGGGCAGCCACAGCTCCTCAAGGCGCTTGGCGATCCCGGCGAGCTGGATTCCGGTCTGTCCCGAGTCCTCCAGCGCCCGCTTGGCGGCGGCCACCTGGGGCTGTCCACCGTCCACGATCAGCAGCTGCGGCGGATAGGCAAACTTCTTGGGCTTGGCCACGATCTCCGAGGCCAGTGCCAGCGCCTCCCCCTCGGCGTCGGTGCCCGCGCCGGTGGACTCGTCTGCTCCTGCGGCCAGGGCCGCCTCCAGCACCGGCTCCTCGGGCTCGTTCAGGTACGCCAGGCGGCGCGAGAGCACCTGATAGAGCGAGTCGGTGTCATCGGTGGATTCGGCGACGTTAAAGCGGCGGTACTGGTCCTTACGTGGCAGACCGTCCTCAAACACCACCATCGACGCCACGATGTTGGTGCCCTGCAGGTGCGAGGCGTCATAACATTCGATCCGCAGCGGGGCCTGGTCCATCCCGATGGCCTCCTGGATATCGGCCAGAGCCTGCGAGCGGGCGGCAAAATCGGCCGTCCGTCGGGTCTTGTAGAGCTTGAGTGTGCCGGCCGCATTGATCTGCGCGGTCTGCATCAGCGCGGCCTTCTCCCCGCGCTGCGGGGTCTTGATGCGCACCTTGGCGCCGCGACGCTCGGCCAGCACGGACTCCATCTCACTGACGTCCTCGGGCAGCTCGGGCACGATGATTTCGCGCGGGATATCCGCCCGATCGGCGCTCGCGTAGACGCGCTGCAACAGCCCGTCCACCAGCTCACCGGTTGAGAGCTCCAGCTCCTTGTCCACGGTCCAGCTCATCACACCGCGAATACGACCTCCGCGCACCATGAACTGGTGCACCGCGGCCGAAAGCTCATCGTGGACCACACCGAACACGTCGGCGTCCAGGGAATCCCGCAGCACCATCGCGCTCTTTTCCAGCACGGCCTCCAGGGAGAGCAGGGTGTCGCGGTAGCGCGCGGCATTTTCGAAGTCGAGCTCGGCCGAAGCCTGCTTCATCTTGGCGGTGAACTCGGTCACAAACCGGCGGTCTCCCCCGGCCAGGAACGAGACAAAGTCGTTGACCCGTTCACGGTGCTCGGCGATGGTCACCCGGCCCGAACACGGCCCACCACACTTGCCAATCTGCCCGGCAAAACAGGGCTTCCCGGTCTGCATGGCACGCTTATAGTTTGTGTCGTTGCACGTGCGGATCGGGAAGGCCTTGACCATCAGATCCATCGTCTCGTGCACGGCCCAGATCTTCGGATACGGACCGAAATAACGGGCCCCACGAATCTTATGGTTGCGGGTCACCATGACCCGGGGCGACTCCTCCCCCAGGGTCACGCACAGGTACGGGTAGGTCTTGTCATCGCGGAATTTGACGTTGAAGGGCGGATCAAACTCCTTGATCCACGTGTACTCCAGCTGCAGCGCCTCGATGTCACTGCCCACCACGGTCCAGTCCACCTTGGCGGCGCTGGTGACCATCCGCCGGGTGCGCTCATGCAGGCTGCGCAGCGGCGCGAAATAGTTACTCAGGCGCTGGCGCAGGTTTTTGGCCTTGCCCACATAGAGAACCCGCCCCGACGCGTCGGAGAACCGATACACGCCGGGGCTGGTGGGAATCTCCCCCGCCTTTGGTCGATAGCTGAGGACGTCGCTCATTTAGTTATCGGAACCCGTCTTTCGGGTCTTGGTGGGGGCGACCCGCGTGGTCACAACCTTGGAGGAACGTGAACGCTTGGGCTTGGCCGGGGCGGCGGCATCGGCGGCCGAAGCCCCCGCTGCCTTCTTGGCGGCCGCGGTCTTGGCCGCCGGCTTCCCGGTGGCCTTCTTGACGGCCCCCTTGGCCGGGGCCACCACAATCGGGGTGGGCAGCACCCGCTCATAGCGCTCGGGGTTCAGCTCAAAGATCTCCTTGAGGAACATCCCGGTGAAGCTCTCGGGGTTCTCGGCCACCTGCTCGGGGGTTCCGGTGGCGATGATGGTTCCACCGCCGGCACCACCCTCGGGTCCCATGTCGATGATCCAGTCGGCGGACTTGATCACGTCGAGGTTGTGCTCGATGGTGATCACCGTGTTGCCCTTGTCCACCAGACCGTCCAGCACCAGCAGGAGCTTGCGCACGTCCTCGAAGTGCAGACCCGTGGTCGGCTCATCCAGTACGTAAACCGAACGTCCGTTGGTGCGCTTTTGCAGCTCGGTCGCGAGCTTCACGCGCTGCGCCTCACCGCCGGAGAGCGTGGTCGCGCTCTGTCCCAGTCGGACGTAGCCCAGCCCCACCTCCACGAGGGTCTTCAGGTAGCGGTGGATAGCCGAGATGGGCTCGAAGAAGTCGGCGGCCTCGGCGATGGGCATGTCCAGCACCTCGGAGATGTTTTTGCCCTTGTAGTGCACCGCCAGGGTGTCGCGGTTGTAGCGTGCACCCTGGCACACCTCACAGGCCACATAGACGTCGGGCAGGAAGTTCATCTCGATCTTGATGGTTCCATCACCGGCACACGCCTCGCAGCGTCCACCCTTGACGTTGAACGAGAACCGCCCGGCCAGGTAGCCCCGAACCTTGGCCTCCTGCGTTTCGGCGAAGAGGTTGCGGATCTTGTCAAACACACCGGTGTAGGTGGCCGGGTTCGAACGCGGGGTGCGGCCGATCGGCGCCTGGTCGACGTGGATGACCTTGTCCAGGTGCTCCAGTCCGGTGATCCGGGTGTGCTTACCGGCGACCCGGCGGGCACCGTTGAGCTTATTGGCCAGCACCCGGTACAGGATGTCGTTGACCAGGGTGGACTTGCCCGAGCCGGACACACCGGTCACCGCGACGAAGGCACCCAGCGGGAAGTCCGCGCTGACGTTTTTGAGGTTGTTCTCGGTGGCACCCACCACGTGCAGCATCCGCTGCTTGTCGATCGGTCGGCGCACGCTCGGCGGTGCGATGGCCCGGCGTCCGGAGAGGTAGTCTCCGGTCACCGACTCGGTGTTTGCCAGCAGCTCCTTGTAGCCACCGGAGTGGACCACGCGGCCGCCGTTGACGCCGGCGCCGGGTCCGATGTCGACGATCCAGTCGGCGGTGCGGATGGTGTCCTCATCGTGCTCCACCACGATCAGGGTGTTGCCGAGGTCGCGCAGGGCCACCAGGGTTTCGATCAGGCGGCGGTTATCGCGCTGGTGTAGGCCGATGCTCGGCTCATCCAGCACGTACAGCACGCCGGTCAGGCCCGATCCGATCTGGGTAGCCAGGCGAATACGCTGCGCCTCGCCACCGGAGAGCGAACCGGCCGAGCGGGCCAGGTTGAGATAGTTCAGGCCCACCTGAATCAGGAAGTCAAGACGCACCTTGATCTCACGCAGCACCTGCGCACCGATCTTCGCCTCACGCCCGGTGAGGGTCAGGGTCTCCATAAAGGCACGGGCATCGCTCAGGCTGAGCTCGGCAACATCGGAGATGTTCTCGCCGTTGATCAGCACCGCGAGCACCTCAGGCTTGAGCCGCTTACCCGCACACACCGGGCAGGGCACCTCACGCAGGTACTCGGTCCAGCGCTGACGCTGGGTATCGGTCTCTGCCTGCAGGTACTGACGCTCGATATACGGCATCACACCCTCGAAGCCCGAGGAGTAGGTCATTTCGCGCCCGAAGCGGTTCTTATAGCGCACCTTAACCGAGAAGTTATTGCCACGGAGGACGGCCTCCTGAATCTTCTTGGGCAGCTGATTCCACGGGGTGTTGAGCGAGAAGTCCAGGTCGTCGGCGAGGCCCACCAGCAGCTTTTCGTAGTACTGGTAGAGACCCTTGCCCTGGGTGGACCAGGGGACGATCGCACCCTCGTTGATGCTTGCCTCCGGGTCTCCCACCAGGAGTTCCTCGTCCACACTCATCCGGGTTCCCAGGCCCGAGCACTCGGGGCAGGCACCAAACGGGGCGTTGAAGGAGAAGGTGCGCGGTTCGATCTCGGTGAGCGAGATCGGGTGGTTGTTCGGGCAGGACAGCTTCTCGCTGTAGCTGCGGAGGGCGTCATCCCCCTCGCGGTCCACAAAGCTCACCTGGACGATGCCATCGGTCAGGCGCAGGGCGGTCTCCAGCGAGTCGGTCAGTCGGCCCAGCAGCTCGGGGCCGGCGACCAGACGGTCCACCACCACCGAAATGTCGTGCTTATAGCTCTTCTTCAGGGTGGGCGGGCTGCTCAGCTGGATCTGCTCGCCGTCCACCAGTGCGCGGGAGAATCCGGCGGCCACCAGCTCGGCAAACAGGTCAACAAACTCGCCCTTTTTCTGCACCACCACCGGGCTCATGATGAGGTAGCGGGTACCCGTCTCGAGCTCCATCAGCTGATCGGCAATCTGCTGCACGGTCTGCTTTTGGATCGGCTCATGACACTCGGGACAGTGCGCGATACCGATGCGCGCCCACAGCAAACGCATGTAGTCCCACACCTCGGTGATGGTACCCACGGTCGAGCGGGGGTTGCGGTTGGTCGACTTCTGGTCGATCGACACCGCGGGGCTCAGGCCCTCGATGAAGTCGACGTCGGGGCGATCCACCTGGCCCAGGAACTGGCGGGCATACGCCGAGAGCGACTCGACGTAGCGACGCTGCCCCTCGGCGAAGATGGTATCGAACGCGAGCGAGGACTTTCCCGACCCCGAAAGGCCGGTAAACACCACGAGCGAGTTACGGGGAATTTCCAGGTTGACGTCGCGCAGGTTGTGCACACGGGCACCACGGACACTCAGCGAATTCAGGGAATCAGGCAGTTGGATCGACACCCGATTAGTCTACGCGCGACCACCGACATTGCATTCCGCCAGCGGCGCAATGCGTTATGGGCGTGCCGTCGCGGTGGCCGCGGGAATGCCCTTGGCGCTGGTCCATGCCTTATCCCCCAGCTTGGTAAACCCGGCGATCATCGCATCGGCGACGGCCACATGGCCCGCATCATTGGGATGCTCCCCGTCTTCATAGAGCAGGTCCGGCGCCGAGACCAACGGCTGTCCGATGTCAAGGTAGTGCCCGCCGATCGCCTGGACATCGTGCTGCACGCGTTCACGCATGTGCACCATCGAGTCGGGCTCATCGTTGGTCTGCCAAATCGGGCTGGTGGCCACGATGTCCGCCGATGGATGCGCGGCTCGAAGCAGCGCATAGAACGTGTCGATATGGGCGTCCGAGTCGGTTTCATCCACGTTGACCTCGTTCTTCCCGCCGTTGACCAGAATGCGCTGGGCGGAGGCGGGAATCTCGGCGATCTGTTCCAGATAGGACGGGCAGCGATCCTCCCCACACTCTCCCTGACTGTTATCCCCCTCGATGGACATGCCGTAGCCCACGCCACCCACCGCCAGGTTTTCCAGGCTCCACCCGTAGTGGGCGGCCAGCAGATTCATGTTGTCGTGCTGCGGATCGGTAGCACCACTATCCCGGGAGTAGGAATCGCCCAGGATGTAAACCTTCGTATTAGACCCCGCGGGGGCCACCGACTTCCCCTCAAACGCCCCGGCAACCGACAGTTCAAAATTATGCGCATCGGTGCCCACGGCACCGAGTACGCCGTCATCTCCGGGAATCGCGAGCAGGGCGATCAGCGCCACCGGAATCATCCCCGCCAGGAGCGCAAAGACCGCGCGATTGCGGCGCACGGCCCGACTCGGCTTTGACCGGCGTCGTCCGGGGTGTGCGTCGAGGCTCACGATCAGACCGGGATCACCGTCCCGATCGGCGGGGTGTGAATCTGCGGATGCGCGCCGCGAGGGTTTTGCGGCATCGAAGTCGGACAACATGGGGCCATACTACGCCCACCTCGACCGACACCCGAACGGGTGACACGCAATACTAATTAACCCCACAGCTTCCCGTCATCCGGGGAAACACGAGGCCCCGCGTTGTGATTAAACGCGGGGCCTCGTGGGCGGCACTCACACCTAGATGTGCCCGGCCTTTTCCATCTGCCGGAGCTCCTTTTTGAGGTCCTGAACCTCATCACGCAGACGACCGGCGAGCTCAAACTTGAGTTCGGAGGCGGCGGCGAGCATCTGCTCGGTAAGGTCGGCGATGAGCGTTTCCAGCTCGGCCGCACCCTCGGCGGCGATGCCCTCCCGACGGAGGCGCGGGGTTGGCGACTTCTTTTTATCCCCCTGCTTACCCGCGAGCAGCTCGGCCGTATCGGCACCCTCACGCAGCAGCTGATCGGTGATGTCGGCAATCTTCTTGCGCAGCGGCTGCGGATCAATGCCGTGTTCGAGGTTGTACGCGACCTGCTTCTCACGGCGGCGATCGGTCTCATCGATGGCCAGGCGCATCGAGGGCGTGATCTTATCGGCGTACATGTGCACCTGACCGGAGACGTTACGCGCCGCACGACCGATGGTCTGAATCAGCGAGGTCGCCGAGCGCAGGAAGCCCTCCTTATCCGCATCGAGGATCGCGACCAGCGACACCTCGGGGAGGTCGAGTCCCTCACGCAGCAGGTTAATACCCACCAGGACGTCATACACACCCTGGCGCAGCTCGGTCAGCAGCTCAACCCGGCGCAGTGTGTCCACATCCGAGTGCAGGTAGCGCACCCGCACCCCGGCCTCGGTGAGGAAGTCGGTGAGCTCCTCGGCCATCTTCTTGGTCAGGGTGGTCACCAGCACGCGCTCATCACGCTCGGCGCGGGCGGTGATCTCCTCAAGCAGGTCGTCGATCTGACCCTCGCTGGGCTTGATCACGATTTCGGGGTCGACCAGGCCGGTCGGACGGATGATCTGCTCCACCACGCCGTCGGCGATCCCCATCTCGTACTTGCCCGGGGTGGCGGAGAGGTAGACGGTCTGGCCCACCCGGTTCTTGAACTCGGAGAAGGTCAGCGGCCGGTTATCCATCGCGCTGGGCAGCCGGAAGCCGTGATCCACCAGGGTGCGCTTACGCGAGGCGTCGCCCTCGAACATCGCACCGATCTGCGGGACGGTCACGTGGGACTCATCGATCACGGTGAGGAAGTCGTCGGGGAAATAGTCGAGCAGACAGTTGGGGGCCTCCCCCGCCTGACGCTGGTCGATGTGGCGGGAGTAGTTCTCGATGCCCGAGCAGAACCCGATCTGCTGCATCATCTCCAGGTCAAAGGTGGTGCGCATGCGCAGGCGCTGCGCCTCGAGCAGCTTGCCCTGGCCCTCGAGCTCGGCCAGCCGGATCTCCAGCTCCTCCTCGATGGTTTTCATCGCGCGCTGCATCGTCTCGGGGCTGGCCGCATAGTGGGTAGCCGGGAAGATCGAGACGGCATCCAGCTGCTTGACAATCTCGCCGGTCAGCGGGTGTAGCGAGTAGATCGCCTCGATCTCGTCGCCAAACAGCTCGATTCGCACCGCGAGCTCCTCATACACCGGGATAATCTCGATGGTGTCGCCGCGCACACGGAAGTTTCCGCGCGAGAAGTCGATGTCGTTGCGGTTGTACTGCATGCCCACAAAGCGACGGATGAGGCGATCACGCCCCACGTTTTCGCCCACCTGCAGGGCCACCATCGCGTCTAAATACTCCTCGGCCGCACCCAGGCCGTAGATGCAGGATACGGTGGAGACCACCACGACGTCGCGCCGACTGAGCAGCGAGTTGGTGGTGGAGTGGCGCAGGCGCTCAACCTCGGCGTTGACCGAGGAGTCCTTCTCGATGAAGGTATCGGTCTGCGGAACGTAGGCCTCAGGCTGGTAGTAGTCGTAGTAGGACACGAAGTACTCCACCGCGTTGTTGGGGAGCAGGTCGCGGAACTCATTGGCCAGCTGCGCGGCCAGGGTCTTATTGTGTGCCATCACCAGGGTGGGACGCTGAACCTGTTCGATCAGCCACGCGGTGGTGGCCGATTTACCGGTACCGGTGGCTCCCAGCAGCACCACGTCGGCCTCACCGGCGTTAATGCGCGCGGCCAGGTCGGCGATCGCGGTGGGCTGATCACCACTCGGGGTGTACTGGCTGATGACCTCAAACGGGCGAACGGAGCGGGTGGGTTCCATGTCTCCAGTCTAGGCACCACCACCGACACCGCACGGCTCGTTCGCCCGAGGCTGATCCTCAACGCTCGCATGCCACCCACGATGTCCGCTAACGTGAGCCCATGAGCACCTGGAACCCCACCAACCTCCCTCGCCAGAACGCCAGGACGTTTGTGGTGACCGGCGGCGGGGCCGGTATCGGCTATTTCATCGCCGAACAGCTCGCCTCCACGGGTGCTGAGGTGATCATTGCGGCCCGCAGCGAGGAGCGGGCGAGCCGGGCACTGGAAACCCTGTCCGCGCGGGATCCGCACGCAAAACTGGGGTTCATTCGCCTGGATCTGGCCGATCCCGGATCAATCGAATCCGCCGCGGCCGAGATCGCGGCGCTCACCCGGGTAGACGGCCTGATCCTCAACGCCGGACTCAAGCCACAGACCGAACACCTCACATCCGTGGCCGGAGACGAACTGGTGTTTGGCACCAACCAGCTGGGCAACTTCGCGCTGATCGCGCGCACCCTGCCGGTGCTGGAACGCACACCAGGATCACGTCTGGTGACGATGGGGAGTCTCGGCTACACGCTGGCCAAACTCGATCCGGCAGACGTGGGCCATGCAGGTCAGCCCTACCGCTCGCTCCCCTTCTATACGGCCTCCAAGTACGCGCAGATGCTCACGGCCTTCGAATTGGACCGCCGTCTGCGCGCGGCCGGGTCATCAACAGTCTCGGTGATTGCCCACCCCGGCGTGGCCATGGACCAGCTGGCCCCGGATCGCCGCCCGGCACTCCCCTATGTACCCTGGCCGGCGCCACGCGCGATACCCGCGCGCCTATTCTCCCAGGGCAAGGATGCCGGTGCCTGGCCGGCGGTGCGCGCGGCGCTGGACCCGCGGGTAAACGGCGGCGAGATGTGGGGTCCACGGTTCCTCTCCAGTCGCGGGGCACCGGTCCGCGAACGCCTGCCGAGAAAACTGCGCACCCGCGATCTGGCTCGCGAGATCTGGGATCTCAGCGTTTCCCGGACGGGCCTCGAACCGCTCACGCACGGGTCGTCGCGATAATCACGACGCGTCACAACCACGCCGGCTGAGGGCCGCGGCACGGCTACACCCGCCGCCGCCGCATCCCCGCCGATAGAATAGGCGAATGACCGCAGTGACTCGCCCCCTGGATCCCAACAACCCGAGCGAGCTTACCGCCCTCCTCACCCTCAATAATGTGGCGGTTCCCGCGGTGAATCACCTGGACACACACGAACTGCGCACCCTGGTCGAGACCGCACACCTTGCGGTGGCCGTGGTGGATCCCGCCGACCCGGACACCATACTGGGTGCCGTCATCACCTTTGCACCGGGTGCCGACTATGCCAGCGAGAACTATGCCTGGTTCTCGGCGCGCAGCCTCGACTTCCTCTACGTGGACCGGATCGTCGTGGCCGAGCGGGCCCGCAGTCGCGGTCTCGGCCCGATCCTCTACGCGGCGGTCTTTGACGCGGCCCGCGCGGCCGGGCTGGGAACGGTGACCTGCGAGGTCAACACGGATCCGCCGAACCCGGGGTCCCTTGCCTTCCACACACGCCTCGGCTTCGAGCAGGTGGGGACGCTCTCAACCAAGGGTGGTTCGGTAAGCGTCGCGCTCCTGGAGGCTCCGGTTCGCTAGCGCACGCAGACGCCAGTGAGCGCTGACTGTTCCGTCAATGCAGCGGGAATTGGATCCAGGCTGTCCACATTGTCCGCCGCGCCCGGACACCGTTGCGTTTCACGAAGCGCATACAGTTCCGCGTGATACCGGGCTTCTCACGCCCCTCAACGGTCTGGTCAGACAGACAAACGTACCGCGTGCGACCGGGATCCCCGGGCATGCAGCGATCCTGCCTAGAGTTGGCGACGGCAACGCCGCCCCGTTCCAATCCCGAGTGTGATGGCGTGCCATCGAACAAAGGACACGATCTATGCCGCTCAAGACGCGCGCCAAGGGACTGCTTGCGGCCCCGCCACCCGCTCCCCGCCTCTCGGCGGAGGTGATCGCCAAACGATATCCGCGACTGCGCCTGCAGGTGTTTATCGGAATCTTCATCGGGTATGCCGGGTTCTATCTGATCCGCAACAATCTGCCCCTGGTTGCGGCGATCCTTGAGGACAACGGCCAGATCAACAAGGCTGGCATCGGGCTGGTTGCCAACGCCACCCTGATCTCCTACGGGTTCTCCAAGTTCTTCTCGGCAATCATCTCCGACCGCTCAAACGCACGGTATTTCCTTCCGCTTGGCCTGGCGCTCTCGGCGGTTGCCAACCTCGCGGTGGCCTTTATCCCGGCGGTCACCGCGTCGCTGGCGATCTTCGCGACGGTCATGTTCATCAACGGGTGGTTCCAGGGCATGGGCTGGCCTCCCAGCGGACGCGTGCTGGTGCACTGGTTCTCCACCAGTGAGCGCGGCATCAAGACCTCGATCTGGAACGTCGCCCACAATGTGGGTGGCGTGGGCGCGGGTGCGCTGGTTGCCCTCGGTCTGCAACTCACCGCCAATGACTGGACCACCGCGTTCTGGCTCCCCGCGGTGGTAGCGCTGGTGGTGGCCCTGGCGGCATTCCTGCTGATCCGGGATACCCCCGAGTCTCAGGGTCTACCGCCGATCGAGGAGTACCGCAACGACCCAGCCAAGGTCGCGGCGGATGAGACCGAGGATTCCACCCGCAGCGCCTGGAGCCTGATCAAGGAGCACGTGCTGATGAATCGCACGATGGTTCTGCTTGCCCTGGCGAATGTTTGTGTGTACGCCCTGCGCTACGGCATCCTGGTGTGGGCACCGATCTATCTGACCCAGGTGCGTGGTGCCAGCGTGACCGGGGGTATTGCCGGGTTCTCGCTGTTTGAACTCGCCGGCATCGGCGGCACGATCCTCTGTGGCATCCTCTCGGACAAGGTGTTCCGTGGCAACCGGTCGATGACCGGGATCGCGTTCATGGTCGCGGTGGCCGGAATGACCGCTATCTACTGGCTGCTGCCCGAGGGCGTCCCGATCTGGATGCCGCTGGTCGCGGTGACCCTGATCGGTGGCCTGATTTATGGTCCGGTCATGCTCATCGGGCTGCAGGCTCTGGACCTCTCCCCGCGTCACGTCGCCGGAACCGCCGCCGGATTCACCGGGCTGTTTGGCTACGTTATCGGCGCCACCATGGCGTCCAGCGGGGTGGGGTTCCTGGTGGAAAACTTCGGCTGGAACATCACGTTCATCGCCCTGATCGCGATAGCGCTGCTCACCGTGGTGTTCCTAGCGCTGATCAACAAGGATGAAAAGGCGGCGCTGGCTCGCTAGCTCGCGTTGTGGCAGAGGCCGTCCGGATGATCCGGGCGGCCTCTTTTGTGTTTTCTTAGCGCCGCGGCGACAGCCCCGGCACCCCGTCGGCGAACGCATCGACCGCGTCGAGGGTTTCGCCCAGGGTCCCACCGGTGTTGATGATGTGGGTCGCCACCGCGCGGCGTTCGGCGTCGGTGGCCTGCGCACCAATTCGGCGCTCGGCCTCGGCGCGCTCCATCTGGCGCAGGCGCACCATCCGCTCGATCCGCACGTCGGCGGGTGCCTCGGCCACCACGACCGCGTCGAACGGATAGGGAAGCTTGGCCTCCACCAGGAGAGGCACGTCATACACCACCACCGCGTTGGGGTTTTCGGCCTCGGCCGCGGCAAACAGTGCGCGGGTACGCTCCTGTACGGCGGGATGAACGATGCCGTTGAGATCGGTCAGGGCCTCGGGGTCGCTGAACACGATAGAACCCAGGGCCGGACGGTTGAGTGAACCGTCTGCGGCGATCACACCCTCACCAAAGCGAGCACGGATCTTTTCCAGTGCGGGTTCCCCCGGCTCGACCACCTCGCGGGCGAGGCGGTCGGCATCCAGGTGCACGGCACCGCGTTTCTTGAGACGTTTGGCAATGGTGGATTTGCCCGAGGCGATGCCCCCGGTCAGGCCGATCAGATACACGCTGTGCCCTTTCGCGGTTGATTCTCCTCCACCCTACTCCCCGAACACGGCCGGGCGAACCGAACGCCGCTCAACAACTCGGAGAACAACAAACGGGCCGCCCTCCCGAAGGAGAACGGCCCGTTTGTTTACCGAAGCGAAACGCTCAGCGAACCACTAAAGGCTAGTTGTTGCCAATTAGTTGTTGCCAATTAGTTGTTGCTGGAGAGCTTCTCGCGCAGTGCGGCCAGCGACTCGTCGTCGGCAAGGGTGCCGGCGCCGGTCGACTCGCTCGAGAAGGACGAACCAGCGGCCGGAGCCTCGGGTGCGTTTGCCTCTTCGATAGCGGCCTGTGCGACCTGCTTCTTGTGAGCTTCCCAACGTGCCTGAGCGGCAGCGTAGTCCTGCTCCCACTTCTCGCGCTGAGCTTCGAAGCCCTCGCGCCATTCGTTGGTCTCGGAGTCGAAGCCCTCGGGGTACTTGTAGTTACCCTGCTCGTCGTACTCGGTCAGCATGCCGTAGAGTGCCGGGTCGAACTCGGTACCCTCGGGGTCGACACCCTCGTTGGCCTGCTTGAGGCTCAGCGAGATGCGGCGACGCTCCAGGTCGATGTCGATGACCTTGACGAAGACCTCTTCGCCAACCGAGACAACCTGCTCGGCGAGCTCAACGTGCTTACCCGACAGCTCGGAGATGTGCACGAGGCCCTCGATACCGTCGGCGACGCGAACGAACGCACCGAAGGGAACGAGCTTGGTGACCTTACCCGGTGCAACCTGGCCGATGGCGTGGGTGCGGGCGAAGACCTGCCACGGGTCCTCCTGGGTGGCCTTGAGCGAGAGCGACACGCGCTCACGGTCCAGGTCAACCTCGAGGATCTCAACGGTAACTTCCTGGCCAACCTCGACTACCTCGGAGGCGTGCTCAATGTGCTTCCAGCTCAGCTCGGAAACGTGCACCAGACCGTCGACGCCACCCAGGTCCACGAAGGCACCGAAGTTGACGATCGAGGAGACAACACCCTTGCGGACCTGTCCCTTCTGGAGGTTGTTGAGGAAGGTGGTGCGCGACTCGGACTGAGTCTGCTCCAGCAGGGCGCGACGCGAAAGCACAACGTTGTTGCGGTTCTTGTCGAGCTCGAGGATCTTGGCCTCGATCTCCTGGCCCAGGTACGGGGTCAGGTCGCGGACGCGACGCAGCTCGATCAGCGATGCGGGCAGGAAGCCGCGCAGGCCGATGTCTACGATCAGACCACCCTTGACAACCTCGATGACCGAACCGGTCACGACGCCATCGGTGTCCTTGATCTTCTCCACATCGCCCCATGCGCGCTCGTACTGTGCGCGCTTCTTCGACAGGATCAGACGACCTTCCTTGTCCTCCTTCTGGAGAACGAGGGCCTCGACCGAGTCGCCGACATTGACGACCTCGCTCGGGTCTACGTCGTGCTTGATGGAAAGTTCACGCGAGGGGATAACACCCTCGGTCTTGTAACCGACGTCGAGGAGGACCTCGTCGCGGTCGATCTTCACAACGGTACCCTCGATGAGGTCACCATCGTTGAAGAACTTCAGAGTCTTCTCGACCGCAGCCAGGAAGTCCTCGGCAGTGCCGATGTCGTTGATCGCGACCTGCTTGAGGTTCTTGGCGGTCGTTTCGCTTGTCATGTAGTGGTTGCTCCAGAATGGACAGGGTTTCGGGCCGTGGTGTCCGGGTCACCTGGTTGGTAACACGGGTTGATCATCACGGCAGAACGGATAGATTTGTCACGAGCGTGACGCTCTATCTTATCCCGGCGACTCGCCCGACTTCAAGCCGGGATCGCGCGGTATGTCGCGATCTGGGTCAGCGCCGGCGCCAGGGTCGGGTATCCGAACGTGAATCCCGCATTTTCCAGTGTTTCCGGGATCACCCAGCGGCTCTTGAGGATCATCTCCGATTCGGTGCGCAGGACGGCCATGGCCGGTTCGATCATCCAGCGGAACGCGGGCATCCCAAACGGTGCCCCCACGCTTCGGCGCAGCTCGCGCATGAACTCGGCGTTGGTCACGGTCCCCGGCGAGGACACGTTGATCGCCCCGTCCAGGTCCGCATGGTCTCGAATGAACTCGATCGCCGAGATCACATCGTCGATGTGCACCCAGCTCATCTTCTGCGTGCCACCTCCCCCGCCGAAGCGGTGGTAGGTGCCGGCGGCCAGGCGGGCGCGGCTCGCGGGCCAGCGCCCATCCAGCTGCGGACCGCCGATACCCAGCCGGGCCAGGCGGGTCAGCGGCACCAGCGCGCTGCCGTCCCCGAGGACGATCGCCATCCGCAGCGCCACGCGGCGCACTCCGGGCAGGTCGCCGGCGAAAAACTCGGTTTCCCAGGCGGTCGCGATCGACACCGAGAAACCCGAGCCAATCTCTCCGGTGGACTCGGTCATCGGGCGGTCCCGGGCGTCGCGGTAGATCGTCGCGGTGGAGGCGTTCATCCAGATCGGCGGCGGATTCTTCAGGCCCGCCATAATCTCACGCAGCTCACGGGTGGTCTCAACTCGGGAACGCAGAATCTCTCGGCGATTCGCCTCGTGATAGCGGCAGTTCACGCTCTTCCCCGCCATATTGATCAGCAGGTCCGCGCCCTCAAGCAGCGCGGCAATTTTCTCCCGCTCCCCCCAGCGGGCATCGGGACCCGAGCGGCCAATCCGGCTCACCCGGGCCCCGAGCCCCCGGTAATAGGAGTCGAGGTGCGCACCGATAAAGCCCGATACCCCCGCCAGTACTACGTGCTTTGGTGCACTCACCCCAGACCCCCGGTACTACTCTGCGCGCAGCGCGTCGCGGAGGGTGTCGAGACCCACGCCACCCAGGCCCAGGGCCTCACGGTGGAAGTCGCGGATGTCGAAGGACTCCCCGGCACGGGCACGGTAGTCATCGCGCAGCTGCTCCCAGATGCGCTGACCGACCTTATAGGACGGCGCCTGCCCGGCCCAGCCGAGGTAACGGTTGACCTCGAAGCGCACGAATCCGGCGTTCATGTTGACGTGCTGTGCCAGGAACTCAAACGCGTACTCGGCGGTCCAGACACCCTGACCGTCGGGACGCTGCTTGCCCAGGTGCACACCGATGTCGAGAACCACGCGGGCAGCACGCATGCGCTGACCGTCGAGCATGCCCAGGCGGTCGGCCGGGGTGCTCAGGTAGCCCAGCTCATCCATCAGACGCTCGGCGTAGAGGGCCCAGCCCTCGGCGTGACCGGAGGTACCGGCCAGCAGTCGACGCCAGGAGTTCAGCTGGTCGCGGTTGTACACGGCCTGACCGATCTGCAGGTGGTGACCGGGAACACCCTCGTGGTACACGGTGGTGAGCTCACGCCAGGTGTCAAACTCGGTGACACCCTGCGGAACGGACCACCACATGCGGCCCGGACGCGAGAAGTCATCGGTCGGACCGGTGTAGTAGATGCCACCCTCCTGAGTGGGGGCGATCATGCACTCGAGGGTGCGGATTTCCTCGGGAATGTCGAACTGGGTGGCACCGAGCTCGGCAACCGCACGGTCGCTGGTCTCCTGCATCCACTTCTGCAGGGCGTCCACGCCGTGCAGCTTCATGTTCGGGTCCTGCTCGAGGTGCGCGATGGCCTCGTGCACGGTGGCACCGGGGAGGATCTGGTCGGCAATGGCCTCCTGCTCGGCAACCATGCGGGCAAGCTCCTGGATACCCCACTCATAGGTCTCGTCCAGGTCGATCTCGGCACCAAGGAAGCGACGCGAGAACAACGAGTAGGCCTCGCGGCCCACACCGTCCACCTCGGTTGCGACCGGGGCGAGCTCATCGCGCAGGAAGCTGGCCAGCTCGCGGTATGCGGTGGCGGCGGCCTCGGCGCCGGCCTCCAGCTCGGCACGAACGGCCGCTCCGGCCTCACCGGCGGCGGCAATGTAGGACGGGAAAAAGCCGTCCACGGCACCGTTGCGGTCGGACTGGTCGGCAACCTCGATCACCTGACGCTTGGCCGGGGTGATGCCCTTTTCCACACCGAGACGCAGGGTCTCGATGTAGCCGGCGAGGGCCGCGGGAACGCGGGCCAGGCGGCGCGAGATGATCGCCCAGTCTTCGGCGGTTTCGGTGGGAACCAGGTCGAACGCGTCGCGGATCTCCTGCGGCGGGGAGGCGATCACGTTGAGGTCGCGCAGCGGCAGACCGGCGTCGTAAATGTCGATGTCGAGCTGCAACGAACCGCGCAGGTCGGCCAGGGTCACACGATCCTGCTTGTCCTGCACCTCGGCGGCGTCAAGCTGCTCGATCACGGCCGCGGCTGCGGCGCGGTAGGCGGCAAGACCCGCGGGCGAGAAGTCGCCCACAAATTCGTTTGCCTCGGTCCGTCCAATGTACGTACCGGTTGTCGGGCTCAGGGATACCAGGGTGTCAACCCACTCCTCGGCGATGCGATCAATCGGGGTCTGGGGTCGGGAAACTTTCTCAGTCATAGCTCCAGCGTATCCCTCCCCCACCGCCGGGCGACAGAACCGCGCGGAGTTATCCCAGAGCGTAATTCTCCACGGCCGGTTCGATACACCAAAATGCCCGCACGAATACCGAAAACGGCACCCGAGCGGGCATTTCGAGGGTAGAGAGCTAGTGCGCGGCGGCGTCCCAGTTCTGGCCGTGACCCACCTGGACCTCGAGCGGCACGCTGAGGTCGGCGGCCGAGGCCATCCGGGTGCGCACGATGTTCTCCAGGGTTTCAGCCTCGGCGGCCTTGACCTCGAAGATCAGTTCGTCATGAACCTGCAGCAGCATCCGGCTCTCCAGACCCTGCTCACGCATGTCGGCATCGATGTTGATCATCGCGATCTTCATGATGTCGGCTGCGCTGCCCTGGATCGGGGCGTTCAGCGCCGCACGGGCGGCGTTGTCGCGCAGCACGCGGTTGGCACTGGCGAGGTCCGGGAAGAGGCGGCGACGACCGAAGATCGTGGTGGTGTAACCGTCGATCTTGGCCTGCTCCACCACGTCGCGCAGATAGTCGCGCACGGCACCGAAGCGGGCGAAGTAGTCACCCATCAGCTGCTTGGCTTCGGCGGTGTCGATGCGCAGCTGCTTGGACAGACCAAACGCGCTGAGTCCATAGGCGAGGCCGTAGGACATGGCCTTGACCTTGGTACGCATCAGCGGGGTCACATCGGCCGGCTCGACCCCGAAGATCCGGGCACCCACGAAGCGGTGCAGGTCTTCACCGCTGCGGAACGCCTCGATCAGGCCCGCATCACCGGAGAGGTGCGCCATGATCCGCATTTCGATCTGCGAGTAGTCGGCGGTCAGCAGCGAGTCGAAGCCTTCACCCACGGTGAATGCCGAGCGGATCTGGTGACCCACCTCGGAGCGCACCGGAATGTTCTGCAGGTTCGGGTCGGCCGAGGAGAGCCGACCGGTGCTGGTGCCGGTCTGGATATAGGAGGTGTGGATGCGCCCCTCCTCGTCGATCGCCTTGTCCAGGGTTTCGACGATCTGACGCAGCTTGGTGGCATCCCGGTGCTCCAGCAGCAGCCCGAGGAACGGGTGCGGTGCCTTGGCCTGGAGGTCGGCCAGCGAGTCGGCATCGGTCGAGTAGCCGGTCTTGTTAGCGCGGGTCTTGGGCATGTTCAGCTGGTCGAAGAGGACCTCCTGCAGCTGCTTGGGGGAACCCAGGTTGACCTCGCGACCGATCTCCGCATAGGCGCGGGCAGCCAGGTCGGCGGCGGTCACGCCGAGCGACTCGGAGAGTCCGGCCAGCAGGTCGTGGTCCACGGCCACACCGAACTCCTCCATCCGGGCGAGGATCGGGGTCGAGGGGGTCTCGATGTCGCGCAGCACGCGGGCCGAGCCCTCATCCAGTGCCAGAATCTGTGCGGCGGCCACGCGGGCGACGTACCAGGCCTTGAGCGCCGGGTTGTCCGCGTTGTCTTCGGGAACTAGCTGGTTGGGGTCATCCACCGGCATGTGCTCGTCGAGGTAGCGAGTGACCAGGTCGCCCAGGGTCTTGTCCGGGCTGGCAGGACGCAGCAGCCAGCCGGCCACCAGGGTGTCGGTGCGCAGCCCCTCGAAGGCCAGGCCCGCGTGGGTGAATGCCTTAATGATGGGCTTGGCGTCGTTCAGAATCTTGGGATCGGGACCGGCCAGCCAGGTCTCGAACGGTGCATAGTCGGCGCTGCCGGCGTGCCAGGCAAGCACGGTGGATTCGGTCTCGGAGGCGATCCCGATCGCGGTCGGCAGGCCATCAGCCACGTCCACGTGCAGTGCCAGGCCACCCGGGTGGGCGGCGGAGTTGCGGGCAAGCCAGGCGCCCAGCTCCTCATCCAGCAGCTCCTGAACCGCGGGTGCCACGGCGGCGGGTGCTACGGGCTCGGCCGGGGCATCGGCCACGACACCCTCAAGCTTGAACACGCGGTCCAGCAGGGTGCGGAATTCCAGCCGGGCGAACATGTCGCGCACGGCATCGGCATCGATCGGCTTGCGCTCAAGATCCTGGACCGTGACCGGCAGCTCGACATCGCGCACCAGGTGGTTCAGACGACGGTTACGGACCGCATTTTCCTTGTGCTCGCGGAAGCTCTCGCCCACCTTGCCGGTGATGTTGTCGGCGTTGTCCAGGATGCCCTGCAGGCTCCCGTAGAGGCCCAGCCACTTGACCGCGGTCTTCTCGCCGACCTTGGGCACACCGATCAGGTTGTCGGAGGTCTCGCCCACCAGCGCCGCCACATCGGGATACTGCTCGGGACGGATGCCGTAGCGCTCCTGCACCTTGGCGGGATCGTAGCGGGTGAGGTCGGACACGCCCTGACGCGAGGGGTAGAGCAGGGTCACGTTGTCGTTAACCAGCTGGATCGCGTCGCGGTCACCGGAGACCACAAGCACGCGGTAACCGGCCTCGGTGCCGCGCACCGAGAGCGTGGCCAGGATGTCGTCGGCCTCGAAGTCTTCCTTGGTGATGGTGGTGATGTTCATCGCCGCCAGAGTCTCCTGCAGCAGCGGGATCTGACCGATGAACTCACTAGGAGTCTCCCCACGGGTGCCCTTGTACTCGGGGTATTCACGAGTACGGAAGGAGAACCTGGAAATGTCGAACGCCACCGCGAGGTGGGTGGGCTGCTCGTTCTTCAGCAGGTTAAGCAGCATCGAGATGAAGCCGTGGATGGCGTTCGTGTGCTGCCCGTCACGGGTCTTAAAGCTGTCTACCGGGAGCGCGTAAAAGGCCCGGAAGGCCAGCGAGTGGCCGTCGATGATCAGGAGGGTAGGCTTCTTGTTTTCCGACACAGCCCCAGCCTACAAGGGACCACCGTCACGGGGATATCCCCCACGCCGCCCGGGCAGCCGTTCCCACCCGGGCGAGTGTGGGAGTATCGGGGGACGCCGATCCCCATCCCCGAAACGAGGAATCATGACCGACTGGAACGTTGCCGACTACACCCCCGCCGAACTCGCCCAGCGCGCCCGCACCAAGCGTCGTCGCGCCTGGATTGCCGGCATCGTCGCGTTTGCGCTGGTCGCCAGCAGCCTGCTGGGTACCCTGGCGGCACTCGGAATCCTCTCCTAGGCTGAGATCATGAGCGACACTACCCCCACCGAGGATCCCGGCATGCGCTACCTGATTGAGCGCGGCATGGGAGCGCTGGCCGAAAAAATGAACATCGAGTTCACCGAGTTTTCGGTGGAACGCTCGGTGGCCACCATGCCCGTCGAGGGCAACACCCAGCCCATCGGCCTGCTGCACGGCGGTGCCTACGTGGTGCTCGGCGAATCGCTCGGCTCGATGGCCGCCAACCTCTATGCCGGCGCCGACCGTGTGGCCGTGGGTGTAGACATCAACGCCACCCACACCGGCTCGGCCACCTCGGGCATCGTCACCGGCGTCTGCACCCCCATCCATCTCGGCCGCACCCTGACCGTGCACGAGATCGTGGTGACCGACGAACGCGGCCGCCGCTGCTCCACCATCCGGATCACCAACCTGATCAAGGACAAGCCGAGTCGCTAAACACAAAACCGCGGGCCCTCTCAGTCGAGAGGGCCTGCGGTTTTTAAGGTGTGTGTTAGCTCTTGGCGCTGAGCTGCTCGATGATGGCCTGGGCCACATCGTGCATGGTCAGACGGCGGTCCATGGATGCCTTCTGGATCCAGCGGAATGCCTCGGGCTCGGTCAGGCCCATCTTCTCGTTCAGCAGGCCCTTGGCGCGGTCCACCAGCTTGCGGGTCTCGAAGCGCTCAACCATGTCGGCGACCTCGGCCTCAAGGGTGAGGATCTGCTGGTGGCGGCTCAGGGCGATCTCGATGGCCGGCAGCAGGTCGTTCGGGGTGAACGGCTTGACCACGTAGGCCAGCGCGCCGGCCTCGCTCGCGCGCTCCACCAGTTCCTTCTGGCTAAACGCGGTGAGCAGCACCACCGGGGCGATGTTGTTCTTGTGCAGGCGCTCGGCTGCCGAGATGCCATCCAGCTGGGGCATCTTCACGTCCATGACCACCAGGTCCGGACGCAGTTCGGTTGCGAGGGCGACGGCGGTCTCGCCATCACCGGCTTCGCCTACCACCTCGAATCCGTTGTCGCGGAGGATCTCCACGATGTCCATACGGATGAGGGATTCGTCCTCGGCGACAACAACGCGTCGCGGGGCGGGGGTAGAGGTTGCTTCTTGCTCAGTCACGGTTCAATTGTACGATACAGTTTCAGATATCGACGTTAGCCGGTGTGGCGGAATGGCAGACGCGGAGCACTCAAAATGCTTTGTTCGAAAGGACGTGTGGGTTCGAGTCCCACCACCGGCACCACCGCGGCCCTCGCAGAAACTCCCAACCGGGAGGATGTGCGAGGGCCGCTTTTTTGTGTATCGGCGTGTCGGATCATCCATCCCGAAAACCCAAACGGCCCCCGGGTCCTCCCCGAGGGGAGGCCGAGGGCCGTGACGCTACGTGCTAGGCGCGGGCGAGAGCCTTGGACTTGAGGTGCGCGAACTCTTCCTCGCTGATTGCACCGTCGTCAAAGAGTGCCTTCGCGGTCGCGATCTCATCGCTCGGAGTCGCCTTACCGGCGGCCTCACGAATGTAGGCGTCGGCGGCGTTCTGCGCCGAACGCTGAGCCTCGGCGGAGCGCTGAGCCATGCCGCTGCCGCGAGCGATCAGGTAGACCAGCAGGGTCAGGACCGGGATGAAGATGAGTCCCACGATCCACAGCGCCTTCCACCCACCGGCGAGCTTGTGGTCACGGAACAGATCCGAGATCACCGCGAACAGCGCAAACAGATAGCTGACAAACACCACGATGTAGAGCAGCAGTGCCAAAACGTTCCAGAAGTTTTCCCAGATGCTGGAAGCCATAGCAGTCCTTTCGGTTGATGGTCGAGCCCCCTAGATAACACGCTCGATCCGACTCCGACAGTACTGCACGCCCGCCACGCCCCGCAGTCATTTACCCCGGGTGACGAAGACCCCAAAACGGGGCACGCGAGCCTGATTCGCGACACGCCCGCGCGCCCTCGTTGGGGAAAAATTCACTTCCCGGGCGCGGCGTTGCCTCGATCGCCAAACCCGGACTCGATCAGGTCGGCCAACGCATCCACGGCGGCGCGACCGTCGGGATCCGGGGAGGCGATCTCGGCCTCGGCACCGGGCATCAGCCCCAGCGACATGATCTGCAGCAGGCTCTTGCCGTCGCGCCCGTTGACGGTCACTGCCACCGGGAAGGTCGCGGCCAGCTTGGCAAACTCCGCTGCCGGGCGTGCGTGCAGCCCCTCGGGGTTCACCACCACCACGCTGCGCGCATAGCCGAGCGGCGCCACCTCGGGGCGGTGCTCCTCGGCGGCCAGCGCGTCGGCGCTATTCGCCGAGGCTGCCGGGGTCCCGTCTCCCGCACTCAGCGCGGCGGCGATCACCGCGGCCAGATCACCGCCCTGTTCAGCTGCGACCGCCGCGGCCACCGCGCCCTCGACCAGCGGGGCTGGGGAAACATGGGCGCGTGAGCGGCGCTCGGCGTCGAGGAACTCAATGGCCGACTCGGCCGTCATGATCGCCGAGCCCAGATCGGCCAGGACCAGGACTCCCCCACCGGTGTCTGCACCCATCAGGGCATCACTCACGCGCGCAAAGTCGGTACCCAGACCGCCCTCGGCGTCTCCCCCGGCGTCCAGAATGGTGATGCTCGGGGCCATCTGCCCGGCAAGCTCTCGCACACCCTCGGCGATGCGACCACTGTGGGACACCACCACGATGCCCACCCGGGTCTGTTCCACGCTCATCGGCCCCTCACTTCCTCGCGCGAGCACCCTCGGGTCACGAGCGAACCGCCGCGGCCGCCGCCTCCAGCAGCAGGGCGCTGGACGCCGCACCGGGATCACGGTGACCGCGGGAACGCTCCCCCAGGTAGCTGGCACGTCCGCGCTTGGCGATCATCGGCTCGGTGGACTCGGCACCGGCGGCGGCACCGCGAGCGGCGGCCTCGATGACCTCTTCTACCGAACCACCGGCAGCCTGAACCGCGCGTGCCTCTGCCTGGGCGGCAAGCCAGGAATCCAGCATGGTTTTGTCCCCCGCCTCGGCACCGCCACGACTGGAGATACCATCTACCGCGGCCCCCAGCAGATCCACCACGCCCTGCGCGTCGAGTTCGGAGTGGCCCTGCAGCGCGTCGGCCGCGCGCATTAGTGCGGTGCCGTAGAGCGGGCCCGAGGCACCGCCGACGGTGGAGATCAGGGTGTGGGCCGCGGTGCGGAACAGCTCGGCCGGGGTTTCCCCGCCCGGGCTGGAGAGCAGCTGTCCACGCACGGCACCAAAGCCGCGTGCCAGGTTCTCGCCATGATCGCCGTCTCCGATGAGGCGGTCAAGCTCGCTGAGGTAGGCGCGGTCGCGGTCACAGACATCGCCCGCGGCAACCAGCCACCGTGCGGCCCATTCGGCATTCAGGGTCATCTTTTCTCCTTCACTGACAAAACTGTTGTTGTGCGGGGCGACACGGTTCTCTTACGGGGCGCGCAGCACCGGGGTGTCCAACGGGGCATCCCACAGCGAGAGTAACTCGGGATCCAGCCGCGCGATGCTCACCGAGACGCCCTGCATATCAAGCGCTGTCACATACGCGCCCACCAGCGCACGGCCTACCGCGAAGCCACGGCCCTCCAGATCGCGCGCGACACTGTCAAAAAACAGCGCGAGTTCACCCGGCGGCGTTCCTCCCATGCCATTGACAAACACCAGCAGGGTGTCCACGGGCGTCGCCCTCAGCTCACCCAAAATCTCGGTCAGCAGGAGTTCGGCGATCTCATCGGCGCGGCCACGGGGCACGCGGTCACGGCCGAGCTCGCCGTGGATGCCGATACCGACCTCCATCTCGTCCTCGCCCAGGTCAAAACTGGCGACATCGGCCAGCGGAGAGGTGCCCGCGCGCAGACCCACACCCATCGAGGCAAGCCCGGCGTTCAGGCGATCGCCGATCGCGACCAGCGTCTCCAGGTCGTCACCGCGTTCGGCGGCCGCCCCGAGAATCTTCAGAGCCACCAGCATGCCGGCGATCCCGCGACGACGATCGGCGGGGATTAGCGAGCCGAGACCCACGTCATCGGACACCACCACCAGACGGGCGGGAATACCGAGTTCGGCGCAGCGTTCGGCGGCGAGTTCAAAGTTGAACCGGTCACCCGAGTAGTTTCCCACCACAAACAGGACTCCGGCACCGGTGTGGGTGGCCTGAACCACCTCAAGGATGGACTCAGGGGTGGGCGCGCTGAAAATCTCCCCGGGCACGGCTCCAGCCAGGGCACCGCCACCCACAAAACCCACGTGCAACGGCTCATGCCCGCTGCCACCGCCACCGATCACGGCCACGGTCCCGGGCAGCAGGGGGTCAACTCGAGCGACCCCGTAGCCGGTTCCCACCCGACGCAGTCGCGCGCCATGGGCGCGCACAAAACCGGCCACGGCCTGCTCGGTCACCGCGCGTGGATCGTTCATCAGCTTCTTCACCGATATCTCCCAATACTCTCGCCGCGGAGGCTTGTGGCCCGGTGCGGCGGCTATGCCGTGTGCTCGGATCGTCGCGACGTTGCGGCGACCCACTGATCCAGCTTAGCGAGGGCGGCCCCGGAATCAACAGCCTCGGCGGCAACTTCCAGGGCGTCCCGGAAGCGCGCCAGAATCGGCTGCTCCATCTGGGTGTGATCCTCGGCGAGGCGATAGGACACGATCCCCGCGGCCGCGTTGAGTAGCACGATATCGCGCACAGCCCCGGTCTGACCGGCCAGGGTTTCACGGACGATCTCGGCATTACGCACCGGATCCCCGCCCACCAGGTCTTCGATTCGGGCCCGGGCGATGCCCAGATCCCCCGGGTCGAGATCGTGCTCGGCGATCCGACCGCGGGTGATCTCCCAGATGTGGGAGTGGCCGGTCGTGGTGAGCTCATCCAGGCCGTCGTCCCCACGGAACACCAGTGCGGTGGCGCCACGGGTGCGGAACACGCCGGTGATCAGCGGCACCCGATCGGCCTGTGCGACACCCACGGCGGAAGCCTCGGGGCGAGCCGGGTTGGTCAGCGGGCCGAGGAAGTTGAAGACGGTGGGGATACCCAACTGAGCGCGAACCGGGCCGGCGTGCGCAAACCCGGGGTGGAATGCCGAGGCGTAGGCAAAGGTCACCCCGGTCTCACGGGCCACATCCGCCACCGCCGACGGTGCCAGCGAGAGGTCAATGCCGAGGGCCGCCAGCACATCACTCGAACCGGAGGCCGAGCTCGCGGCGCGGTTGCCGTGCTTGATCACCGGGATTCCGGTGGAGGCCGAGACGATGGCCGCCATCGTCGAGACGTTCACGGTCCCGAAGCGGTCACCGCCGGTACCCACGATGTCGAGTGCCATCGAGTCCAAGGGCAGCGGGAGGGCGTGCTCAAGAATCGCATCACGGAAACCGACAACCTCATCCACGGTCTCACCCTTGGAGCGCAGCGCAACCAGGAAAGCGCCAATCTGCGCCGGAGTGGCCGCTCCGCTCATAATCTGCTGCATCGCCCAGGTCGCCTCGGCGACACTGAGGTTCTCGCCAGACAAAAGAGAGGTGAACAGGGAGGGCCAGGTGAAGGTATCCAACATAGGTCAAGCATATTGGTATCCGCGACGCTCCGACCCGCAAAAACCTTTATGCCGACGTTTTGCCGACACCACGACCGGAAAGCCGCGGAATCTCGGACATTCAAGGTGAATTCACGGCGAAAACTTAGGTAGCCCTAACCCCTTGTGAAGGTCGAGCGAGACGGGAAATGGCCAATACTCGCCCGCAAATCAGCCATAATGGAGGAGTGACGAGCACTTCTTTGAACTATGCGGCGAAAGCCCCGAAGATCAACAGACCCAATAACGTAGCCGTGGGCACCATTGTGTGGCTGGGTTCAGAGGTCATGTTTTTCGCGGGTCTGTTCGCGATCTACTTCACCCTGCGTTCCGTAGCCCCCGAAATCTGGGCTCACGGAACGTCCGTACTTAACGTGCCGTTCGCGCTGATTAACACGTTGATCCTCGTATCTTCCTCCTTTGCCTGCCAGGCGGGCGTGTTTGCAGCCGAGCGTCTCCAGCCGCGGTCGACCGGGCCTAAGCCGAGCCAGTGGGGAATGGTTGAGTGGTTCTTCCTCACCTATGCCCTTGGTGCAATCTTTGTCGCCGGCCAGATCTGGGAGTACGCCACCCTGGTCAGCGAGGGAGTCGCGCTGAACTCTGACGCCTACGGATCCGCCTTCTACATCACCACCGGATTCCACGGCATTCACGTTATCGGCGGACTGATCGCCTTCCTCCTGATCATTGGTCGCGGCTACGCCGTGAAGAACTTTGGTCACAAGGAAGCCTCCAGCGCCATCGTTGTGTCCTACTACTGGCACTTCGTTGACGTTGTGTGGATCGCTCTGTTCCTCGTCGTGTACGTCCTGAGATAACAACCGAGAGCCTAATAAAGCCATGTCACGCAAAACTTCACGTCCAGCCGCCGGCAAGAGCCGCCGCACCGGTCGCCGTTCCCCGGCTGCCGCCGCGGCGCTTATTGCTGTCGGCCTGCTGTTCACCGGCGGTGCCTACGCCGCGGTGAGCGCAACCACCGCCAACGCTCAGCCCGCACCGGCCGCAGCCAGCCAGTCCAACGTTGAGGACGGCAAGAAGCTGTTCCAGGCGAACTGCGCTACCTGCCACGGTCTCAACGCACAGGGCACCAGCGACGGTCCCAGCCTGATCGGTGTGGGTGCCGCCGCGGTCGACTTCCAGGTCGGAACCGGCCGTATGCCCATGCAGGGTCACGGACCGCAGGCTCAGAAGAAGCCCGTTCAGTTCACCCAGGAGCAGATCAACCAGCTCGCCGTGTACGTCGGAAGCACCGCTCCCGGCCCCTCCATCCCGGACGCTAAGTACCTGGATGCAGACGGCGACGCCGCTCACGGTGCGGAGCTCTTCCGGATCAACTGCGCCATGTGCCACAACGTGGCCGGTGCCGGTGGTGCACTGACCGAGGGTAAGTTCGCCCCCAGCCTGGTCGGGGTTACCCCGGCTCACATCTACGAGGCAATGATCACCGGCCCGCAGAACATGCCGGTGTTCAACGACATGAACATCTCCCCCGAGGGCAAGCGCGACATCATCACCGCGCTGAAGTACCAGGAGAAGGTCGGTTCCCCCGGTGGTATCGGACTCGGATCGCTCGGCCCGGTGGCCGAGGGTCTGTTCATCTGGATTTTTGGCCTCGGCGCCGTTGTGGCGCTTACGGTCTGGATCACGGCCAAGTCCAACTAGGACGGCCCTGATCATGACACTGCAATCACGTAAGGAGCACAATGGCACAGGACGATAACAGCGGCAAGGATCTCGCCGCTGCGAACTCCTCTTCCCATGACCTGCTGCCGGTGGATACCGGCACAGGCGTGGTGAGCCCCGACGCCGTTGAGAACCCGGGTCACCCGGAACACCGTCAGCGCGTCACCGACCTGAACCCGAAGAAGGAAAAGCAGGCCGAGCGCACTGTCTTCATCCTCTTCTTCCTCTCCGCCGTGGGAAGCCTGTGGGCGGTTGCCGCCTACATGATGTTCCCGATCGACGGTCAGATGGAACTGGTTCGGTCAAACAACCTCTTCATCGGCCTCGGTGCCACCCTGGCTCTGATGGCCCTGGGTATCGGAGCCGTCCACTGGGGTAAGGCCCTGATGGCCGACCACGAGTCCGTGGACCACCGCCACCCCGTGCGCGGTACCGACGAGACCCGCGCCCGCGCCATCGAGATCTTCGAGGAGGCGAATGAGGAGTCCGGCTTTGGCCGTCGCTCGCTCATCCGCAACTCGCTGATCGGTGCCCTGGTGGTCTTCCCGCTGCCCGCCGTGGCCCTGTTCCGCGGTCTGGCACCGTATGACGAGGACCCGGTAGAGCTGCTGCACCACACCATGTGGAAGAAGGGCACCCGCCTGGCGCGTGACCCTTCCGGTGCGCCCATTAAGGCCTCCGATGTGACCCTGGGTTCGGCGTTCCACGTCATCCCCGAGGATCTCAACGACGCCAAGGACGTGCTGAACGAGAAGGCCAAGGCCATCGTTCTGCTCATGCGTCTGAAGCCCGAGGACCTGAACGAGCTCCCCGAGCGTAAGAACTGGTCGTACAACGGCATCGTTGCTTACTCGAAGGTGTGCACCCACGTGGGTTGCCCGGTTGCTCTGTACGAGCAGCAGACCCACCACCTGCTGTGCCCCTGCCACCAGTCGCAGTTCGACGTGGCAAACCACGCGACCGTGATCTTTGGTCCGGCCGCCCGTCCCCTTCCGCAGCTCCCGATCACCGTGGACGATGAGGGCTACCTCGTCGCTCAGAGTGACTTCCACGAGCCTGTCGGACCGAGCTTCTGGGAGCGTCATTGAGTACCGCAACGGCCGCACCGACGGCCCCCGCTAAGCAGTCCGGTGGTTTCACCGGCAAGGCTGCCAACTACCTCGACGAGCGCACGAGCATCTCGGGCGCCGTCAAGGAGTTCGGTCGCAAGATCTTCCCGGATCACTGGTCCTTCCTTCTCGGTGAGGTCGCGCTTTACAGCTTCGTTGTGATCCTGCTGTCGGGAACCTTCCTGACCTTCTTCTTCGACGCAGCCATGACCCACACCACCTATGAGGGCTCCTACGCCCCCATGAACGGTGTGCACATGTCGGCCGCTATGGCTTCGACCCTGGATATCTCCTTCGATATCCGCGGTGGTTTGCTGATGCGCCAGGTCCACCACTGGGCCGCCCTGCTGTTCGTGGCCTCGATCGGCCTGCACATGCTCCGCGTGTTCTTCACCGGTGCATTCCGCAAGCCGCGCGAGATCAACTGGGTCATCGGTTTTGTCCTCTTCGTGCTCGCCATGGCCGAGGGTTTCACCGGTTACTCGCTCCCCGATGACCTGCTCTCCGGTAACGGTCTGCGCATCATCGACGGCATGATCAAGTCCTTCCCGCTGGTCGGCACCTGGATCTCCTTCCTCCTGTTTGGTGGAGAGTTCCCGGGTGAGGACATCGTGGGTCGTCTCTACTCGCTGCACATCATGATCCTGCCCGCGCTGGTCATCGTGTTCATCGCCCTGCACCTGATGTTCCTGATTGTGCACAAGCACACTCAGTACCCCGGGCCGGGCCGTACCGAGGAGAACGTGGTCGGCTTCCCGATCCTCCCCGTGTACGCGGCCAAGGCCGGTGGATTCTTCTTCATCGTGTTCGGTGTGATCATGGCCTGCGCGACGTTCTTCCAGATCAACCCGATCTGGAACTACGGACCGTATGACCCCTCGCCCGTGTCCGCGGGTACCCAGCCTGACTGGTACATCGGATTCGCCGACGGTATGCTCCGTCTGGCCCCGCCGCACCTCGAGTTTGTGTGGCTGGACCGCACCTGGAGCTTCGGAATCCTGCTGCCGGTTATCATCCTGGGTCTGTTCATCGTGACCGTCCTGATCTACCCCTTCATCGAGGCGTGGGTCAGCGGCGACAAGCGTGAGCACCACCTGCTGGACCGCCCGCGTAACGCCCCGACCCGTACCGCTATCGGTGCGGCCGGTGTGACCTTCTACGCGGTCATGTGGGCCGCCGCGAGCTCGGACCTCATCGCCACCCACTTCCGGGTGACCATGGAGGGTGTGATTCACACCCTGCAGGCCCTGCTCTTCCTCGGACCGGTTATTGCGTACTTCGTCACGAAGCGCATCTGCCTGGGTCTGCAGAAGAAGGACCGCGAGATCGCGCTGCACGGTTACGAGACCGGACGCATTGTCCGCCTCCCCGGTGGCGAGTACATCGAGGTTCACGAGCAGGTCTCGGACTACGAGCGTTGGGAACTGGTCAGCTACAAGGACCAGGCACCGATCATGCTCCGTCCGAACGCTCAGGGCAAGATCACCGGATCGATGCGCCTGCGCGCCGCGATGTCCCGCTGGTTCTTCGAGGACCGGATCGCTCCGGTCACCCAGACCGAGCTGGACCAGTCGCACGGGGACGACGAGCACCACTAGGCGCTCCCCCACACAGCACGTCACATAAGGGTGCCGGATTCTCCACTGGAGGATCCGGCACTCGGTGTTTAACCGGATGTACGTTAGGCTGGCTCGGATTCCTCAGGAGGAAACATGAGCTCGTCTGCCGACTGGCGTCCGCTACTTGCACTGCTGGCCAACGACACCACCCGAGAGGTGTGGGCCCACCTGATCGTGGGTGGGCAGGAGGCGCTGGGCGCGTCCCCGATACCCCCGCAGAGGGCTGAGCGCGCACTCACCGCACTGGAGCGGGCGGGGCTGCTAGACCGCTCCACAGAGCCGTGGACACAGCATCCCGAGGTCTTCGCGGCAGCGCTCTCCCGGGCGACACCGAGTACCCCGGTGGGAATCGAACGATTTTTGAATGACGGCAGGATCCTCGCCTTTCCGGTCAGGCCGGATGAGCGCCGAGAACTCCTGGAACTGGTCGTTGCACGTACGTTTGAGCCGGGTATCGACCTGACCGAGCCCGAGGTCAACGAACGCCTGGGGGCCTGGAGCTCGGATGTTGCCCTGCTGCGGCGCTACCTGGTCGATCACGGGCTCCTGGAACGAGACCCCGCCGGCGCGCACTACCGCTTGCCCGGCGCTCCCTCCTCTCCTCGGCCGCCGGTTGGGCCGGCTCTGGGGTAGAGCGCTCCCCTCCCCCACCGAACGTCCGCACCTATCGGAGTTTCTCGGCGGCCGAGGCGCGACGATAACAACCGGCGGGTATTCTGAGATTCAGACGCTCTAGAACGCGCCCTCAGCGGCCACGGCACGCCCCTGAATGCACCCCGAAACCTCGCCGGAGCCACCCCAGCACCTTCCCGAAACCTCCCCGGATCTGTCCCAGCCTCGAATCGAGACACCGTGTCCCCGTCAGATGCAGCATCCGCCTCCGCTTCCCCGGTGAACTACGGCGGCGCGGCCACCCCCGTGGGATTTCGTGAAATCCGATACGACCTGTGTGTCGGCTCGGGCGCGGCGCTGCACGCCGAGGTGATGGCAGACGTCGATTCCTGGCGGCTACACCACGAGTCCGGGCTGCTGGTCAGTGCGAACGGGGCGGCATCGGAGATCGTGGGCGAAACCATTCGGATGCGCTACCGCCCGCTGCGGCGTACGGTCCCGATCACCATCACCACCGTGCACTGTGCCATCCTCTGGGCCGGCGAACCGCCCGAGGGACCGGGGCTTGATCTGCTGCCCGGGTCGATCGACCGCGGCTTCGGCTATGAGGCCGACCCCCGACACCGCGAGGAGGGGCAGGAGCACTTCCTGATCACCCATGAGCCCGATGGCACCGTCTGGTTCCGCCTGCGGGGGTTCTGGCGGCCGCGTGCGCCCCGCTGGAGTCCGATCTACCCGCTGACGCTCCTCGGGCAGTCCTATGCCTCCCACGGCTATCTGCGCGCGCTCAGACGCCTCACGCAGCAGCGCTAACCCAACCCTTGCCACCGTCGGGTACCGGGCACCGGGCACCGGGCACCGACGGGCGTCGCACGGACCACTCCCCATCGAGACGGCCGCGCGGGTTCGCATGCTCCGGGTACAACAAAGCGGGTCCGCCTCCCCGAAGGGAAGCGGACCCGCTCCTGTGTTACTGAACCTTAGTGTGCGAAACGACCGCGGTAGAACTCGTATACCCAGCCAACCAGGGCGACCAGGACGATCGGGGCACCGAACCATGCCAGCCAGAAGTTACCCTCCTGGGCGACCGAGATGCCGATGATGACCACCGAGGCACCGCCAACCAGAACGAACGGCCACCAGCTCCACGGAGCGAAGTGTCCCAGCTCCGGGTCGGCGTCGTCGATGTTCGCGGCAACGTTGTCCTCGGGCAGCTCGCCGCCCTGAGCCCGGTAGACCAGACGCAGGTAGAAGGCGATGAAACCGGAGAGGATGGCCGAGAGCAGCAGCGCCACGGTACCCACCCACTCGACACGGCCGTGGGCCGGGTCGGCGACGTTCCAGAAGGTGTAGACACCCGCCAGAATCAGGCAGAAGACGGCGAGGATCCAGAGGATCGAAATGTTGGACTTCATTACTTCGCTCCTCCTTCTTCAACGGTCGTAATTGCCGGGGTGTCGCGGCCGGTGAACTCGGCTGCCTCCGGGTGGTTCAGGTCGAACGCGGGACGCTCGGAGCGGATCCGCGGGATCGACGTGAAGTTGTGACGCGGGGGCGGGCACGAGGTGGCCCACTCAAGCGATCCACCGTAACCCCAGGGGTCGTTCACGGTGACCTTCGGTGCCTTGCGGGCGGTGATGTACACGTTCAGGAAGAACGGGATCAGCGAGACCGCGAGGATGAAGGAGCCGATGGTGGACAGCTGGTTCATCCAGGTGATGTTGTCCGCGGGCGAGTACGTGTAGTAACGACGCGGGAAGCCCATCACACCGATCCAGTGCTGGATCAGGAAGGTGGTGTGGAAGCCGATGAACAGCAGCCAGAAGTGCCAGTAACCCAGCTTCTCGTTGAGCATCTTGCCGGTCCACTTGGGCCACCAGAAGTAGAATCCGGCGAACATCGCGAACACCACGGTACCGAACACCACGTAGTGGAAGTGTGCGATCACGAAGTAGGTGTCGGAGACGTGGAAGTCAAGCGGCGGCGAAGCCAGGATCACACCGGTCAGACCACCGAAAACGAAGGTGATCAGGAAGCCGAGCGACCAGATCATCGGGGTCTCGAAGGTGACCGAACCGCGCCACATGGTACCGATCCAGTTGAAGATCTTCACACCGGTCGGCACGGCGATGAGCATGGTCATCAGCGCGAAGAACGGCAGCAGGACCGAACCGGTCACGTACATGTGGTGAGCCCACACGGTCACCGACAGGGCGGCGATCGCGATGGTTGCGTAGACCAGGGTCTTGTAACCGAAGATCGGCTTGCGGCTGAACACCGGGAAGATCTCGGACACGATACCGAAGAACGGCAGGGCGATGATGTACACCTCGGGGTGACCGAAGAACCAGAACATGTGCTGCCACAGCATCACGCCACCGTTTTCGGCGTCGAAGATGTGGGCACCAAATACTCGGTCGGCGGCCAGCGCAAACAGTGCGGCGGCCAGCACCGGGAAGGCCATCAGAACCAGCAGCGAGGTCACCAGGGTGTTCCAGGTGAAGATGGGCATACGCCACATCGTCATACCCGGGGCACGCATCGTGATGATCGTGGTGATGAAGTTCACGGCACCGAGGATGGTACCGAAACCGGACATCGCCAGTCCCAGAACCCAGAGGTTTCCACCGATACCCGGTGAGTATGTCTGACTCGATAGTGGCGCATACGCGAACCAGCCGAACGAGGCGGCACCCTGCGGGGTGAGGAATCCACCCACGGCGATGAGGCTACCGAAGACGTACAGCCACAGAGCGAAGGCGTTCAGACGCGGGAAGGCCACGTCGGGAGCACCGATCTGGAGCGGCATCAGGGCGTTTGCGAAACCCGAGAACAGCGGGGTTGCGAACATCAGCAGCATGATCGTGCCGTGCATGGTGAACAGCTGGTTGTACTGTTCCTTGGTCTCGATCACGGTGAGACCGGGCTCGAAGAGCTGTGCACGGATCAGCAGCGCCATGACGCCACCGATGCAGAAGAAGATGAACGACGCGATCAGGTACATGTACCCAATGGTCTTGTGGTCGGTGGAGGTGATCCACTTGACCAGGATGTTTCCCTTGCTCTCAACCTTCGAACGGTTGAGGACACTGGCCTGACCGGCCGGGATGTTCAATGTAGTAGACATCGTTTAGTGACCCTCTCCCTTTTCAGCCTCGGCGGGCTTGTCGATGCCGGGAAGGTTCTGGTTACGGTTGAACTCGCTACCGAAGTTTCCGACGTTACCGGCGGCCTTGAGATCGGCGAGGTGCTGGTCGTACTCAGCCTGGGACACTACCTTCACGTTGAAGAGCATCATCGAGTGGTCCTGACCACACAGCTCCGCACACTTACCCACAAACTCGCCTTCGCGCTGCGGGATGAACGACATGTAGTTGGTCTTACCCGGGTACATGTCCTTCTTGTAAAGGAAGTCCACTACCCAGAAGGAGTGGATGACGTCACGCGACTCCAGGGCAATCTTCACGGTCTTACCTACGGGGAGGTAAAGCTCCGGAATGCTCTTGGGGTCGAGCTCGCCGGGCTTGCCGCCCTCGAGCTGACGGGCCTGAACGCCGGCGGTCCAGACATCCTGTCCGTCTACCGACTTGGGGTACACGAAGTCCCAGGACCACTGCTTCGCAAAGACCTGGATCTCTACGTCGGGGTTTTTGTACTGGGTTTCGATAGCCGCCTGATCGCGGGCGGTGAAGGCGAAGAAGCCCACCACCAGGATCAGCGGAATCACCGTGTAAAGGATCTCGATGGGCATGTTGTACCGCATCTGCACGGGCAGGCCGGTCTGGCCCTTCCGGCGACGGTAGACAACAATTGCCCAAATGATCAGAGCCCACGTCAGAACACCGACGACGAGCAGGACAATCCACGAGTGAGTCCAGAGGGCAGCAACCCTCTCGGTGTGGTTGGTTACGGGGGTCTCACCCTCGTTATTGAAGCCGGGGAGATAGCCGTGAAGCTCGGCCTGGGTACAACCGGCTAGCACCGCGACAAGCGCGGCGGCTAACGGGAGTGAAGCCCAGCGGAGTCTACGTTTCGAGCGCACCTGGGACCTTTCGCAAAGACACTATTGGTTCAGCGTCCAGTGTATCCCGAATGTGGGGCACGTTCGGGACCATTCAGGCCCAAAGCTCTACATACGTACGTTCATTTTCCCAAGAAAGACTGAAAAAACGCCGAATGGGGCCCAAAATGGGCCCCATTCGGTCGGAGTGTCGAAGTTATCTCGATTTAGGCGAACGAATCTCCACACGCGCAGGAGCTGCCCGCGTTGGGGTTGTCGATCGTGAAGCCCTGCTTCTGGATGGTGTCCTCGAAGTCGATGGTGGCACCATCGAGGTAGGGAACACTCATGCCATCCACGATGACCTCAACGCCGTCGAAGTCGACGGTGACGTCGCCATCGAGGAAACGCTCGTCAAAGTACAGCTGGTAGATCAGGCCCGAGCAGCCACCGGGCTGCACGGCTACGCGCAGGCGCAGGTCGTCGCGACCCTCCTGGTTCAGCAGGCTACGAACCTTGTCGGCCGCGGTATCGGTCAGCGCCACACCGTGGGCGGGGGCCTCGGTCAGGGTTGTTGCGTCGCTCATGTTTCTCCTTCGTGACGGGTACCGCGGTGGACACGGTCTTCAACCAGGATAACCGCGATCATCGATCGGGGATTCCCGGAATTCAGAAAATTATTTGGTCTGGCCGTTCAGACGCGCCAGCAGCAGCGCCTCGGTCAGCGTGGCGCGGTGGAACACGCCCAGGTGCAGGGACTCGTTCGGGCTGTGGGCGCGCGAGTGCGGGTCTTCGACGCCGGTGATCAGGATCGCCGCCTCGGGGAACTCGCGGACAAGGTCGGCCACAAACGGAATCGAGCCACCGATACCGAGCTCAACCGGGGCAACCTCCCAGGCGTCGGCCATGGCCTGCTTGGCCGTGGTGACGATGGGGTGGCTGGTGTCCACCAGGAACGGGCTGCCGGTGTCGATGTCATCAATCGAGAGCTGCGCACCAAACGGAGCGTTCGCGCGCAGGTGCGCGGTGATGGACTCGACCGCCTGCTGCGGGTCTTGCCCCGGAGCGATGCGCACGCTCACCCGCACGGTGACCGCGGGGATCAGCGTGTTGGAGGCGTTCTGCATGCTCGGCGCGTCGATGCCGGTCACGGTAATCGAGGGCTTGTCCCACATCCGGCCGAGGATCGATCCGGTTCCAATCGGAGACACCCCCTCGGTGAGTCCGGTTTCCAGGCGCAGCTGAGCCTCATCGTAGGCGGGAGTCTCGGCCTCACGCACAATCAGGCCGGGCACGGCCACCGAACCCTCGTCATCCCACAGCGTGTTGAGCAGGCGGAAGGTTGCCAGCATTGCATCCGGGACCGCTCCCCCGAACATGCCCGAGTGGGACGCGTGATCCAGCGTGCGCACGGTCAGACGGAAGGTGACGTTGCCACGCAGGCCCACGGTCAGCGCGGGGGTCTCGGTGTCCCAGTTCGCCGAGTCGGCCACCACGATCGCGTCGCCGGCGAGTTCGGTGCGGTGCTGAGCGAGGAAGTTAGCAAACGAACGAGATCCAAACTCCTCCTCCCCCTCGATGAACAGGGTGATGCCCAGGTTGAAGTCGGTACCGGCGACCTCGCGCAGCGCACGAATGGCACCAATATGCGACATCACACCGGCCTTATCGTCGGCCGAACCACGCCCATAGAGGCGGTCGCCCACGACGGTGGGCTCGTAGACCGGGGTGTTCCACTCGGCATCGTCCCCGGGCGGCTGGACGTCGTGGTGCGCGTAGAGCACAACGGTGGGGGCCCCGGCGCGCGCCTTGCGGGTCGCCAGAATGGCGGGCTGGCCGAGCTCGGTCGAGCCCTCAAGCGGTGCCTGCGAGATCACCACATCATCAAAAACGCCGGTGTCCCGGGCGAGTTCGGCGATGGCCTCGGCGCTCTTGCGGACGTGATCGTGGTCGAAGCCGTCCCAGGCCACGCTGGGAATCCGCACCAGATCGCCCAGATCGGCGAGGGTGCGCGGCAGCTGATTCTGCACGGTCTCGCGCAGGCTCAGCTCAATCGGATCGTGCAGGTTTTGCGGGATGGTGTGGTTCGAGGCGTTCATACGGGTAATCTTAGAGCGTAACGCCAACCCAAGGATCAATAAGTGACTAAGCAGACTAACGGCACGCCGGCAGAGCCGGGCATGGAATCCCTCGAGCAGACCGAGGCGCGGCTGAACGCGTCCGCTGGCAAGGGACGCCCCACCCCCACCCGCAAGGAGCGCGAGGCGGCTAATAAGCGTCCCCTCGTTCCGAACGACCGCAAGGAAGCGGCCAAGCAGGCTCGCGCCCAGATGTCGGTCGAGCGCGAAAAGGCCCGTGTGGGCCTCGCCAACGGCGAAGAGCGCTACCTCCCCATCCGCGACCGCGGACCGCAGAAGAAGTTCGTCCGCGACTTCGTGGATGCCCGCTTCAGCGCCGGCGAGTGGCTGATGCCGCTGCTTCTGCTCGTGGTCATCGCCTCCTTCATTCAGGACACCCGCGTGGCCGCCTACTCCCTGTTTGTGGTGTGGGGTCTGCTGCTGATCGCGATCCTCGACTGCGTCTTCCTCGGCCTGCGTCTGCGTCGCAAGCTCACCGCCAAGTACGGCTACGCCGAAAAGGGTGTGCGCTGGTATGCGGCAATGCGGGCCCTGCAGATGCGCTTCCTGCGTCTGCCCAAGCCGCAGGTGCGTCGCCGCCAGTACCCGCAGTAACCGGTCCCAGACCACACAAAACACCCGCCGAGATCTTCTCGGCGGGTGTTTTGTTATGCGCGTGTTCGCGCGGACGGCTAGACCCGGCGCGCGGCGCGGATCTCGGCCAGGCCGCGGTTGAGCTCGCGGCCCCACAGCGGGCCGCGGTAGATGAAGGCCGAATAGCCCTGCACCAGCGTGGCACCGGCCTCCAGGCGTTCGTTGAGCTCCTCGGCGGTCTCCACGCCGCCGGCGGAGATCACACACAGTTCGGCGGGGACGGCCGCGCGGATCAGGCGCAGCACCTCGAGCGAGCGGGCCTTGAGCGGCGCACCGGATAGCCCACCGGCGCCCATGCCCGCAACCTTGTCGGCGGGGGTGTCCAGACCGTCACGACTGATCGTGGTGTTGGTCGCGATGATGCCGTCCAGGCCGGTGGAGACCACCAGCTCGGCGATCTTGGCCACCTGATCGTCCTCAAGGTCCGGGGCGATCTTGAGCAGCAGCGGGGTACGGCCGGCGGCGGCCTTCACCGCGGTGAGCAGGGGTTCCAGGCGGTCCAACTCCTGCAGGCCGCGCAGGCCCGGGGTGTTGGGTGAGCTGACGTTGATGACCAGGTAGTCGGCGACCGGTGCCAGGAGGCGGGCGCTCTCCAGGTAGTCCTCGACCGCGTTGTCCACATCCACCACACGGCTCTTGCCGATGTTGATCCCGACCACCGGCAGCGACTTCCCGCTGGCACGCAGGGCGCGAATGCGCTCGGCGGCCTCGGCGGCGCCGTGATTGTTGAAGCCCATCCGGTTGATCAGCGCACGGTCGGCGGGCAGGCGGTAAAGGCGCGGCTGGGGGTTCCCCGGCTGCGCGTGGGCGGTGATCGTGCCCACCTCGATGTGGCCGAAGCCGAGCACCCCGAGGCCCTCAATCATCGTGGCGTCCTTATCGAAGCCGGCGGCGATCCCAAACGGGGTTGGGAAGGTGATCCCCAGGGTATGCACCGAGAGATCCGCTCCCCCGGCAGTGAACTTTCGCGCGGCCCGGCCGAGTCCCACCCGAGGAATGGCCCGAATCGCGGTCGCGGCGAGGTGGTGTGCCTGCTCGGGCGAGAAGCGGGTCAGAACGGTTTTGAACAGGAACGGGTACATGCGGGGTCCAAGCTGGGCGTGGGCGAACGGGGAAAAGGGGAGTCTGATTAGGCGGTGCCTGCACGCAGCGCGGCGATCGCCGACTCGAAGTCCTCAAGCGATTCAAACGCCTGGTACACGCTGGCAAAGCGCAGGTAGGCGACCTCATCCAGTTCGCGCAGCGGCTGCAGGATGGACAGACCGATCTCGTTGGCGTTGATCTGGCTGGTGCCGGTCTGCCGAATGGTCTCCTCCACGGTCTGCGCGAGCATCGCCAGATCCGGATCGGTGACCGGGCGGCCCTGGCAGGCCTTACGCACACCCGCCACGACCTTGTCGCGGCTAAAGGGTTCCACCACGCCCGAGCGCTTGATCACGTTCAGGCTCGCGGTCTCCGAGGTGCTGAATCGACCGCCGCACTTGGGACACTGCCGGCGTCGGCGAATGGAGAGGCCGTCATCGCTGGTGCGCGAATCGATCACCCGAGAGTCGGGGTTGCGGCAAAAAGGACAGTGCATCGGGGTACCAGACTACTGAGCGGACGGAAGAAAACGGATCGCGACGGCATCACCATGCGCGGGCAGCGCCTCGGCATCCGAGAGCGCGCGAATGCCCGCGGCAACCTCGGTCAGCCCGGCAGGGCCATACTCGATGATCTGCTGCGGACGCAGGAAGGTGGCGGCACCGAGGCCCGCCGAGAAGCGGCTCTGACCGCCGGTGGGCAGCACGTGGTTGGACCCGGCGAGGTAGTCGCCCAGGCTGACCGGGGAGTGCTCCCCCACGAAGATCGCGCCGGCGCTGGTGATGTTTCCCAGCACCTCGGTGTTGTGCGCGGTCTGAATCTCCAGGTGCTCGGGGCCGTAGGCGTTGCTGAACTCGGCGGCGGCAGCCAGGTCGGCAACCAGCACGATCGCCGACTGCGGACCGGCCAGGGCCTGGGCCACGCGGGCGGAGTGGGTGGTCTCGGCCGTCTGGCGGGCAAGCTCGTCACGCACCCGTTCGGCAAACTCGGCCGAATCGGTGACCAGCAGCGAGGCGGCCGCCTCATCGTGCTCGGCCTGGCTGATCAGGTCGGCGGCCACATAGGCGGCATTGGCGTGCTGATCGGCGATCACCAGGATCTCGGTGGTACCGGCCTCGGAGTCGATTCCCACCTGTCCCTTGACCAGGCGCTTGGCCGCAGCCACGTAGATGTTACCCGGACCGGTGACGATATCCACCGGCTCCAGACCGATGTCCGGCACACCGTACGCCAGCGCACCAATCGCGCTGGCACCACCGATCGCGTACACCTCGGTGATCCCCAGCAGACCCGCGGCCCCCAGGACCACCGGGTGCACATTGCCGTCGAAGTCACGCTGCGCGGGCGAGGCCAGCGCGAGCGACCCCACACCGGCAACCTGCGCGGGAACCACGTTCATGATCACACTCGACGGGTAGACGGCCTTGCCACCGGGCACGTAGAGACCCACTCGGTCCACCGGCTGCCAGCGCTGCACGATACGCGAATCGTCGGTGAGCTCGGTCACCTGGGATGCGGGGACCTGAGCGGCAGATGCGCGACGCACCCGCTCGATCGCGGTTTCCAGCGCCGCGCGCACGGCGGGATCCAGCGCCTCCACCGCGGCGGCGATGGCCTCGGCCGACACACGAACGCTGGTGGGCTCGCCTCCGTCGAAACGACGGGCATGCTCGCGCAGTGCTTCCTCGCCACCGGTGCGCACCTCATCGATGAGGGTGCTCGCGGCTGTCATCGCGACGGAGATGTCCACGGTGGGACGCGGCAGGAGGGCGGTGAGCTCGGCACGGCCGGGGCGGAGCTCGCGAAGATCAATCGTCTGAATCATGTCGACGCCCAGTTTAGCGGGTTTTCGGGTATCTCCGCGGCGAGACGGGCCGGGTATCCCCCGAGAATCCGGTGCACACCCGTCCAGGATTAACACCAACGAGCCGGGACGTGCTCTCGCACATTCCCGGCTCGTTATATATCGCGACGGTTATCCGCGGGTGAGGTTACTCAGATCGTGCAGAATTCCGATTCGACCGTCGTCGGTGCGCAGCACCAGCGCGGTTCCCCGATCTTCAACGGCGAGCACCCAGGCACCCGGTCCCATCTCGAACAGCACCGACTGGCCATCCACGCTGTGCACCGGACGCGGGGTGTAGCTGTAGACCCAGAACGGCGCGGTTCGAACGGGCTGAGCCGGTGCGCCCACGGGCGCGCCGAAACCAGCGGCACCCGGGGTTGGCTGCGCGGCACGCGGACGCGGCGTCGGGGTGATCACGCGGGGTGCGCGAGCAGCCGGTGCGGCCGGGCTTTCGTCCCGCTCACCGAACTCGGTCTTAAAGACCGGGAGGAACGGCGCGAAGGTCGAGGTGAACAGGGTCGCCAGGGCGAGGATGGTGCCCACCGGAAGTGACCAGTTGATCTGCCCCGGGACGGTCAGCACCGTGTAGGCCGACACAAACAGGACGTAACCGACCGCGGCGATCACCGTGGCAACCGAGGCGAACTGATCCACCGAGAGCGAACCCACCCGCCAGGACACCCGGGGAACCAGGCGGCGCAGCAGAACCAGGGCCAGCGCAATCAGCGGCAGAATCGACACGGCCACCGGCATCGGCGCGAACTGGAGGTTCCACAGCGTCAGCGGGGCACCAAACTGGCCCAGGTGGAAGGCCGGCACAAACGAGATCAGCACCAGCAGCGCGCTGAGGATCACAAACAGAACCTCGCGTAGGGTGAATACCCCTACGGTTCGGACCGGACGCGGCTCACGCGCGGCGCGAGCGGGCTGCTCGGCACCGGGCTGCCCGGCGAACTGCCCCACCGAGAACGGGCCCGCGGCCGAGTGCGCGGCCGACTGGTCACCGGGCTGTCCCACCGGATGCCCCGCGGCCGGATGACCTGCGGCCGATTGACCCGCGGCCGAGTGTCCCGCACTCGCGGCCGTACCCTGCGCGAACCCGGGAAGCGGCGCAGCCTGCGGATCCTGCGCGAACCCGGGTAGCGGCGTCGCCTGCTGGCTCGCGTGCGGAGGCGTGAAGGTGTCGGCTACGGGTGCCACAACCTGTGGTGCCTCGGCCGCACGCTCCAAACGCTCCCAGACCCCGGTTTCGGCCTGCTCGTCGGCGGGCTGCTCGGGTGAGGTCGGGTTCTCTGGTGTACTCATCGGGTCCTCTCATGAACACGGGTAGTGCGGGGTAGATTCAACCTAACCGAGGCAGCCGGGGCCGAGCAATGATTTGAGCTCGCCGAAGAGGTCCGGGCTTACCCGAACCGGGTAATTTGGCACCTCAAACACCCGCGCCACGTCGCCGCGGGTGAGTCGCACCCGCAGCTCGCCGTCGCCGCGGTGGCGCTCCAGGATCTCACGCAGGTTGGCGATCACCGGTGCGGTCGCCCGGGCGTCGGGCATGGTCAGGAACAGCGTGGTGTCGCCATCCTCCTGGACAAACTCCGGTGCCATCAGGCTGTAGGCGTGCAGGTTCATGCCGTCATCCCGCATCGAGACGCGCCCGCGGACCACCACGATCGAGTCGCCCAGCAGCATCGGGCCAAACTCCTGATAGCCCTTGCCCATAAACATCACGGTGATCTCACCACTGAAGTCCTCGACGGTGATCATGCCGTACTGGTTGCCCGACTGCTTGGCCACCCGGTGCTGCACGCTGGTCACCAGACCCGCGATGGTCACGGTGTCGCCGTCCTGAGTGGATTCGGAGCTCATCAGGTCAAGGATCGTGGTGGAGGCATGCTTGGCCAGCTGGAGTTCCAGCCCCGCAAGCGGATGGTCGGACACGTAGAGGCCCAGCATGTCCCGCTCAAAGGCGAGCTTGTCCTTCTTGGACCACTCGGGACGCACGGGAATCGGGTCGGATTCCTGCGGGTCGTCGAACAGGCTGTCGAAGTCAAACGCGAAGTCACCATTGGACTCCTTACGCTTGGTCTTCGCGGCGTCCTCCACCAGGTCCTCAAACACCTCGGAGAGCGCGCGCCGGGTATTACCCATCTCATCGAAGGCACCGGCCTTAATCAGCGACTCGATCGCACGCTTATTGGCCACCTGCAGCGGCACCTTCTTGAGGAAGTCCGGCAGGGTGGCGTAGGCACCCTTTTCCTCACGGGCCGAACGGATACCCTCCACCACGTTGCCACCCACGTTGCGGATCGCCCCGAGACCGAAGCGAATGTCCTCGCCGACGGCGGCAAAGAACCCAATCGACTCGTTCACATCCGGCGGCAGCACCTTGATGCCCATCCGGCGACACTCGTTGAGGTAGATCGCCAGCTTGTCCTTGGAGTCTCCCACCGAGGTGAGCAGCGCCGCCATGTACTCGGCCGGATAGTGTGCCTTGAGGTACGCGGTCCAGTAGGACACCAGCCCGTAGGCGGCGGTGTGAGCCTTGTTGAAGGCGTAGTCGGCGAAGGATTCCAGAACCTTCCAGAGGGCGTCCATCGCCTGCTGGGAGTAACCGTTGCTGGCCATTCCGGCGAAGAAGTCGGCCTGCTGCTTATCCAGCTCGGACTTCTTCTTTTTACCCATCGCGCGGCGCAGCACGTCGGCCTGTCCGAGGCTGAAGCCGGCGAGTTTCTGCGCCGCACTCATCACCTGCTCCTGATACACGATCAGGCCGTAGGTTCCACCGAGGATCTCCTCAAGCGGCTCCTCGAGTTCGGGGTGAATCGGGGTGATCGCCTGCTGCTTGTTTTTTCGCAGGGCGTAGTTGGTGTGCGAGTTCACACCCATCGGGCCCGGACGGTAGAGCGCGAGCACCGCGGAAATGTCCTCGAAGTTGTCGGGCTTCATCAGGCGCAGCAGCGAGCGCATCGGCCCGCCATCGAGCTGGAACACACCCAGGGTGTCGCCCCGCGCCAGCAGTTCATACGAGCCAACATCGCTCAGGTCCAGGTCTTCCAGCACCAGGGTCTCGCCGCGGTTGGACTTGATGTTGTCCAGCGCGTCATCGATGATCGTGAGGTTGCGCAGCCCCAGGAAGTCCATCTTGATCAACCCGAGGCTCTCACAGGCCGGATAGTCGAACTGGGTGACGATCTGGCCATCCTGCTCGCGCTTCATGATCGGGATGATGTCGATCAGCGGATCCGAGGACATGATCACACCCGCGGCGTGCACACCCCACTGACGCTTGAGGTTTTCCAGGCCCAGCGCGGTCTCGAAGACCTGCTTGGCCTCGGGGTCGGTTTCGACCACCGTGCGCACATCCACCGCTTCCTTATAGCGCGGGTGATCCTTATCGAAGATGCCGGTGAGCGGGATGTCCTTACCCATGATCGCCGGGGGCATCGCCTTGGTGAGCTTCTCGCCCATCCCGAACGGGAAACCCAGCACCCGGGAGGAGTCCTTGAGTGCCTGCTTGGCCTTAATCGTGCCGTAGGTCACGATCTGCGCCACACGCTCGTCGCCGTACTTGGCGGTCACATACTGAATGACCTCCCCACGGCGACGGTCATCGAAGTCGACGTCGAAGTCGGGCATGGACACACGCTCGGGGTTGAGGAACCGCTCGAAGATGAGACCGTGCTGGATCGGGTCCAGGTCGGTGATTTTCATCACATACGCGACCATCGAACCGGCACCCGAACCACGGCCCGGCCCCACCCGGATGCCGTTCTTCTTGGACCAGTTGATGAAGTCGGCCACGACCAGGAAGTAACCCGGGAAGCCCATCTGGATGATGACGCCCACCTCGTAGTTGGCACGCTCACGCACATCCGCGGGAATACCGTTGGGGTAGCGCTCGTGCAGGCCCTTCTCGGTCTCCTTGATGAACCAGCTGTCCTCGGTCTCCCCCGCCGGCACCGGGAAGCGCGGCATGTAGTTGGCCTTGGTGTTGAACTCCACGTTGCAGCGCTCGGCGATGGCCAGCGTGTTGTCGCAGGCCTCCTCGTAGTCGCGGAAGAGGTGGCGCATTTCCTCGGCTGATTTGAGGTAGAACTCATCGGCGTCGAATTTGAAGCGGTTGGGGTCATCCAGCGTGGAACCGGACTGCACACACAGCAGCGCCGCATGCGACTTGGCGTCGTGGGCGTGGGTGTAGTGGAGGTCGTTGGTGGCCACCAGCGGGATGCTGAGGTCCTTGGCGATCTTGATCAGGTCGCCCATGACCTGCTTCTCGATCCCGAGACCGTGATCCATCAGCTCGCAGAAGAAGTTTTCCTTGCCGAAGATGTCCTGGAACTCCGCGGCCGCCTTGATCGCCTCGTCATACTGGCCCAGGCGCAGGCGGGTCTGAACCTCCCCTGAGGGGCAGCCGGTGGTGGCGATCAGGCCCTTGCCGTAGGTCTCCAGCAGTTCGCGGTCCATACGCGGCTTGAAGTAGTAGCCCTCAATCGAGGCCAGCGAGTTCAACCGGAACAGGTTGTGCATGCCCTCGGTGGTCTCCGAGAGCAGGGTCATGTGGGTGTACGAACCCGAACCCGAGACGTCGTCCCGCGAGCCGTCGCCCCAGCGCACCCGGGTGCGGTCGGTGCGGTGCGTGCGCGGGGTCAGATAGGCCTCGGTACCGATGATCGGTTTGATCCCCGCATCGGTCGCGGTACGCCAGAAGTCGAACGCACCAAACACGTTTCCGTGGTCGGTCACGGCGACGGCGGGCATCCCCGATTCTTTGGCGGCCTCAATCAGCGGTTTGACCCGCGCCGCTCCATCGAGCATCGAGTACTCGCTGTGCACGTGAAGGTGGACAAACTGCTTATCCGAAGGGGTCAAAACTGCTCCGCTACTTCTTCCGAGGATGAACTTCTAGGATACCCCTCACCACCGACCGGGGCACACGCAAAAACACCCCGCGAGTGATCGCGGGGTGTTTTTGGAGGGTCAAACCGGGGATGACTCTAGTCGTTACGCAGAATCTCCAGGGCGTGTTCCAGGTCCTCGGGATACGGTGCCTCAAAGGTGACCCACTCGCCGGTACCCGGGTGGGTAAAGGCCAGCTGACGGGCGTGTAGCCACTGCCGGGTCAGGCCCAGGCGCTCGGCCAACTGAGCGTCGCCGCCATAGAGCGGGTCGCCCACGCAGGGGTGACGCTGCGCGGCCATGTGCACACGAATCTGGTGGGTCCGTCCGGTCTCCAAGTGGATCTCCAGCAGGGATCCACGCAGGAACGCCTCGAGGGTTTCATAGTGGGTGATCGAGTGCTTACCGTCGGTGGTGATCGCGAACTTCCAGTCGTGACGCGGGTGGCGTCCGATCGGGGCGTCGATCGTCCCGGCCAGCGGATCGGGGTGTCCCTGAACTACCGCGTGATAGATCTTCTCCACCTCGCGGTCGTGGAACTGGCGCTTGAGCTCGGTGTACGCTCGCTCGGATTTGGCCACCACCATCAGACCACTGGTGCCCACGTCGAGGCGGTGCACGATGCCCGCGCGCTCGGCGGCACCCGAGGTCGAGACCGTGTACCCGGCACCGGCCAGGGCACCCAGCACGGTGGGACCGGTCCAGCCCAGCGAGGGGTGAGCGGCCACACCCGAGGGCTTGGCCACCACGATGATGTCCTCATCGTCGTAGACCACGTCGAGGTCCTCCACCACAACCGGAACGATCGTGGGTTCGGCCTTGGGCGTCCAGGACACCTCAAGCCAGTCCCCCGCCGACAGGCGGTCGGACTTGCCCAGGGTGCGTCCGGCCAGGGTAACCCCGCCCAGATCGGCAACCTCGGCGGCGAAGGTGCGGGAGAATCCCAACAGCTTAGCCAAACCGGCGTCCACCCGGGTGCCCTCGAGCCCGTCGGGCACGGGAAGGCTACGGCTTTGCATCGGGGTTCTCCTTGGAGATGTGGGAGCCATCGATCAGATCGGGCTCAATCGGGGTCATCGCCTCGGCCGCCTCGGCCTCCGCACGCGCGCGCTCGGCGCGCTGGGCGGCGCGGCTGGGGGCGCGGGTTCCGTCCAGGTTAATCCCCATGAACGAGAGGATCAGGAACAGGCCCATCGAGGACACGATCAGGATGTCCGCGACGTTGTACACGGCCGGCAGCATCCACGGCGTCGAGATGAAGTCCACGACGTGTCCCAGCCCAAAGGAGGGCTCACGGAACAGTCGGTCGGTGAGGTTACCCAGCACCCCGCCCAGCAGCAGACCGATCATCACGGCCCAGGCACGGGAGCGGATCTTGCCACGGCGAGCAAACACGATAATCGCGATGACCACCGCGGAGGCCAGAATCGAGAAGATCCAGGTCATTCCGCTGGCCAGCGAGAACGCGGCACCGGGGTTTTTAATGTAGTAAAACACGAGGAAGTCACCGATGATCGGGACCGGCTCGTGCAGGGTCAGGTTGGTGGTGACCAGATATTTGGCGAACTGATCAGCAGACAGTCCCGCCGCGGCGATGATCGCCAACAGCGGGACTGCCCACTTACCGGTTCTGGCCGGAGATTCCTGCGACAAGAACTTACTTCGAGGAACCGGTGCCCGACTGCTCGTCGAGCTCCTTCAGCTGACCCTCGATGTAGCCACGCAGCTGCTTGCGGTAGTCGCGCTCGAACGTGCGCAGCTCGTCGATCTTGGTCTCCAGGACAACCTTCTGCTTGTCGAGGATCTCGACCTGTGCACGCTGCTTGGCCTCGGTCTCAGCGATGAGGCGGGCGGCGGTGGCGTGGCCCTCGGCGATCAGCGCGTCGCGCTTCTCGGTGCCCTCCTTGATGTGCTCATCGTGCAGACGACGGGCAAGCTGCAGCAGGCTCGAGGAGCTCTCTGCATCGTCGCCGGACGGCGCGGCAGCGGCCGGAGCGGCGGCAACCGGCACGGGCACGGCGGAGACCGGTGCCGGCACGGCGGCCACGGGGGTGGTGCTCGGAGCGGCAGCCACGGGAGCGTTGCCGCTCTCGTAGGCCTTCAGACGCTCGGCGAGCTCCTGGTTTTCCTGGGTCAGACGACGCAGCTCAACAACGACCTCATCCAGGAAGTCATCAACCTCATCCTGGTCATAGCCCTCGCGGAACTTGGTCTGCTGGAACTGCTTGTTGACTACATCTTCCGGAGTTAGCGCCATGGCTGTTCACCCTTACTTGTAACGACAGATTGCGGATTTGATATCCCCGCGGTTGCGAGGACCCAAAAACTTTATGGATGACCCCGCCAGAAGACGAGGGTCGTGACACTTCACCCTACCGTGAAGCGCCTAAATACGGAGAAAGTTGTTTACGAGTGTCATCGCAATGAGGACACAGAACATTGTGATGCTCCACCCGAAGTCGAGCATCGCCCCACCGATTCGCACCGGAGGGAGGATCCGCCGAAAGAACCGAATCGGCGGATCCGTCACGGTGAACACGATTTCCGCGATCACCATGAGGGCTCGGCCCGGACGCCAGCCCGGCCGGATGGAGCGGAAAAGCTCCAGCGCAAACCGCGCCCAGAGGATCAGAAAGTAGAGGAGGAGCAGGTTCCCAATAATGAACCGGAGAAGACCAATCACCGCGAAATCAACTACTGCTGAGCGAAGAAGGTGTTCTCGGCGTCCGCGGACTCGGCCGCGTCACCCAGGATTGCCACGTGCTGCGGCGAGAGCAGGAATACTTTGCTGGTCACACGCTCGATCTTTCCGCCCAGGCCCTGGGAGAGGCCACTGGCGAAGTCGATCAGGCGACGCGCGTCACCGTCGCTCATCTGCGACAGGTTGATGATGACCGGCACTCCCTCGCGGAAGGTCTCGGCGATCACCTGGGCATCCTTGTACTGCTTGGGGTGCACGGTGAGGATCTCGTTGAGCTCGTTCGGCGCGGCCTGACGGGTCACGGTCGGACGGCGCAACGGGGTGACCGAGGCACGCACGGGTGCCTGGACCGGAGCTACCGGAGCCGGAGCGGGTGCGGCACTGGCGGGCGCGGCGGGTTCGGCCGCCTGCGTCTGTGCGGCAGCCTTCTGCTGAGCCTCCTGATACTCGAGGTCATCATCAGCCAGTCCCAAATAGACCATGGTCTTCTTGAGCGGGTTGGACATTGGTACCTCCGATTTTCGCGCGGTTCTTAGGAAAATGTTAACGTGGTCAGCGGCGATTGCCGGTGATTGCGGAACCAATTCTCAGGTGTGTCGCACCCTCGGCAATGGCTTCGGCAAAGTCGTGAGACATCCCGGCAGAGATATACCGGGCGTCTGGTTTGAGCGTACGCACGCGATCTGAGAGTTCGCGCAGACGCTCGAAGGCGATCCGCGGGTCGCCCTCCAGTGGTGCCACGGCCATGACCCCCTGCAGGCTCAGGGCGGGTGCCTCGAGCACGCGGGTTGCCAGGGCGAGGACATCGTCGGGATGTACTCCGCCGCGGGCGGGATCATCGGTCAGGTTGACCTGGATGAACCCGGGCAGCGGGGGTGCGTCGGGGAACTCGGGGTCCACCTGGGCGAGGGCATCCACGACGCTGGCTCGATCCAGCGAGTGCACGCTGCTGGCATAGCGCCGCACCTGGCGTGCCTTCTTGGACTGGAGCTGGCCGATAAAGTGCCAGCGCAAACCGGTAAGATCCACGGTTTCCTCGGCCTTGTCCCGGGCCTCCTGATGGCGGTTCTCCCCCACGTCCCGCACGCCGAGGGCATACAGGTCGCGGACGAGATCAGCCGGATGGAACTTGGTGACCACGATCGTGGTGATGTCCTCGGGACTGCGGCCCGCGGTACGGGCGGCAGACTCGATCCGTGCGGTCATCTCGGCCAGCGCGATAGCGCGGCCAGGATCGGTGAGTACCGGGGTGGATGCCGCAGCGGCGGCGAGGGAATTTCCCTCGCCGCCGGCGGGCACACTGAGCGTCATGCGGAAAATCTCTAGTTACTTGAGGAAGTCCGGGATGTCCAGCTCGGCCGAGTCGGCGAATGCCGGGTCGGCGGTGGCCGGCGGGGTGTCGAGGTTCTCGGCGGTGACGTTCCAGCCCGAGGCCGGCTCGTCGACGATCATCTCGGTCGCGGCAACCTCCTCGGTCGAGGTCAGAACCCCGCCCGCACCGATCTTCGCGTCCTTCATGGCCTCGACGTTCTTCGCCGGCGGTTCGCCGCCGTCAAAGCCCGCAGCGATGACCGTAACGCGCACCTCGTCGCCGAGGCTGTCGTCGATCACGGTACCGAAGATGATGTTTGCCTCGGGGTGGACGGCCTCCTGGACCAGACGCGCGGCGTCGTTGATCTCGAAGATACCCAGGTTGGATCCACCCTGAATCGAGAGCAGCACACCGTGTGCACCCTCGATTGAGGCTTCCAGCAGCGGCGATGCCACGGCGAGCTCGGCGGCCTTGATTGCGCGGTCTGCACCGCGCGAGGAACCGATACCCATCAGCGCGGAGCCCGCACCCTGCATGACCGACTTGACGTCGGCGAAGTCGAGGTTGATCAGACCCGGGGTCGTGATCAGGTCGGTGATGCCCTGGACACCGGCGAGCAGCACCTGGTCGGCGGTGGCGAAGGCTTCCACCATGGAGATGCCGCGGTCGCTGATTTCCAGCAGGCGGTCGTTCGGCACCACGATGAGGGTGTCGACCTCTTCCTTGAGCTTGGCCACACCAAGCTCGGCCTGGGCCTGACGGCGGCGACCCTCGAATCCGAAGGGCTTGGTCACCACACCGATGGTCAGGGCTCCGATCGACTTGGCGATGCGTGCGACGACGGGGGCGCCACCGGTTCCGGTTCCACCACCCTCTCCCGCGGTCACAAAGACCATGTCGGCGCCGGCGAGGGCGTTCTCGATTTCCTCGGCGTGGTCCTCGGCGGCACGGCGGCCCACCTCGGGGTCTGCGCCGGCACCGAGGCCGCGGGTCAGCTCACGGCCGACGTCGAGCTTGACGTCGGCGTCACTCATCAAGAGCGCCTGGGCGTCGGTGTTAATGGCGATGAATTCAACGCCGCGGAGGCCAAGCTCGATCATGCGGTTGACGGCGTTCACGCCGCCTCCGCCGATGCCGACGACCTTGATCTCGGCGAGGTAGTTCTGGTTTGCTGTCACGTCGACCTCCGGTGAGAACTTTCAACCTCTACTTGAGGCTTAAAGTTATGCTCAGTATGCATTTCCTTCCCCTGACGGTATGCCCAACGAACGCTCCCGCGCCGCCGACACGCCCGCGTGTCGAGAGTTTCCCGGCAAAGATGGGAAAAACCGCCCGGACCGGGTGGTCCAGGGCGGTTTCCCAGGCAGATTTCCTGGCCTAGCCGACCACACCAATCTCCGGCGAGGTCACGTTAAAGCGCTGCGCGTCGGGCTGGGCTCGCATCAGGGCCTCCAAAAGCTTCGCCTTGACCACCCCATCGCTCGCATCGCCCCACAGCACCACCGTCTCCGAATCGACGAGCCCGAAGGTGACATCGTCCCGCGTGGTGGCACCGATCGAGGACACCTTGGCCCGCAGGTCTTCGGGCATCGCGCGCAGTACCGCGGCCGCGGCACGGAACGCGTCCATTGACTTCGCTCGATCCACGGTGATCACCGGATAGTCGGCGGGCTTTTCCCCGGTGCGTTCGATCACCACACCGGCGGCATCCACGAGCTCAAACCCTCCGTCCACGGCCACCACCCCGACCGGGGTGCGTTCCACGATGCGCAGGATCAGCGTCGAGGGCGGGCTAGATTCCACCCGGTAGGACTCGATCAGCGGGAACTCGGTGAGTACGGCCTTGATCGCGCTCTGATCCACCAGCGGGAACGGGGTACCCAGCTCTCCGGAAAGCTTGTGTTCCAGGGCGGAGGCGCTGAGCCGATCGGTGCCGCGCACCTCGATCTTGCGCACCGAGAGGATCGGGGTATAACTCACGATCAACGCGAGCAGCGCCACGACCGCTACCGATCCGAGACCGATCAGCCAGGCTCGGCGACGACGTCGACTCCGCACGGTGAAGCGACGCACCTCGGCGCGCTCGAACCGCTTCCGCTCACGGCGCGCCTCCCGCGCGGTCTGCGCCGCACGCTCGGGAGCCGGTGCGACCTGGTCCTCGCGACGAGGAGCATCCGTGCCGCGCGGTTCGGAGAGGCCCGCGGGAATCGTGGGTGCGCGCAGCGCCGAGAGGTCCTGGGTGGCCTCATCGTCGCCGCGAGCGGAGACCGTTTCGCCTCCTCGGTCGGCAGGCGACGACGAGACGGGGTGTTCGGCAGCGTTCCGCGGCGCGGAGGGCTTGGCGTTTTCCGCCGCCGTCGCATCGGCTGCCTGGGCCCCGGCCGCGGCCCGGGCACGCGAGAGCGCCTCGGCTACCCACCCGGTTGGCGAGGAGGTATCTCGCGTGCTTGAGGTGTCGGGCGAGCTCGGCCGTCCGGACTCCGAGCTAACGGGTGATTCCCCGGCCGACTCGACGGTTTGTCGGTTAGCCGCACCCTCATCCGCGGTGGGCTCGACCGGCGACGCCTCGTCCCGGGCGGGACGACGCGTGTTCTTTCCCTCACCGGATGCGGGCGTGTGCGGGATTCCGGACGGGCGCTTCACCTAGTTGCCGTGTTCCTCGAGGGAGGTCAGCACCTGCGGGATGATCTTATACACATCGCCACAGCCCAGGGTCACCACAAAGTCACCGGGACGGGCAACGGTGGCCACATAGTCGGCGGCCGCCTGCCAGTCGGCCTCATAGTGCACGCGGGTGGGGTCCTCCCAGCGGGAGGAGACGATCTCTCCGGTCACGCCGGGGATCGGGTCCTCGCGGGCGGCGCAGATGTCCAGCACCACGGTGTGGTCGGCCACGCGCTCAAGCACCTCGGCGAACTCGCCCGCCAGGGCCATCGTGCGGCTGAAGAGGTGCGGCTGCTGGATCGCAATGATGCGCCCCTCCCCCACCACGTCGCGGGCGGCGGTCAGCGCGGCCTCAACCTCGGTCGGGTGGTGGGCGTAGTCGTCATACACGCTCACGCCGGAGGCCACACCGTGCAGGTCGAAGCGGCGCTGGGTGCCACCGAATTCGGCGACGGCGGCCAGCGCGGCGGCCGGATCGAAGCCCAGGCCGATCAGCACGGTTACCGCACCCGCGGCATTCAGGGCATTGTGGTGACCGGGAACCTTCAGGGTGGCCACATGGTCCACTCCCTGGTAGGTCAGGGTGAAGGTCACGTTGCCGTCGGTGAGGACATTGTGCACGCGCACGGTGGCATCCTCGGCCTCCCCGAAACTCAGCACGCGGGTGTCCGCGGAGAACTGCGCGGTGATCCGCTTGGCACCGGGATCATCCGAGGAGATCGCCACAAACTCGCTGGTCTTCTCGGCGAACTCCACAAAGGCCGCGTCAAACGCGTCGAGACTGCCGTAGTGGTCCAGGTGATCGGTATCCACGTTGGTGATCAGTGCCACCGCGGTGTCATACAGCAGGAAAGAGCCGTCGGACTCGTCGGCTTCCAGCACAAACAGCTCGCCGGTGCCGCCGTCGCTGGAGACACCGAAGGGTTCGATCACGCCGCCGTTGACAAAGCTGGGGCTCTCGCCAAGGCCCAGCAGGCCGGTGACCAGCATGCCGGTCGAGGTGGTCTTGCCGTGAGCGCCGGCGACGGCGACCAGGCGCTTGCCCCGGGTCAGCCCGGCCAAGGCCTGCGAACGGTGCAGCACCGGAATACCGTTGTCGATCGCATAGCGGTACTCGGGGTTCTCCGGCCACAGCGCGCTCGTCACCACCAGGGTGTCCGCGCCCACCGCGTTGGCGGCGTCATGGCCCACCGAGGTGGTGGCACCCAGCTCACGCAGGCTCGCCAGCTTGGGCGAGTCCTCACGGTCCGAACCCGACACCTCAAAGCCCGCCTGCAGGTACATGCGTGCGATGCCGCTCATGCCCGAGCCGCCGATGCCCACAAAGTGCAGACGGCCGAGGTTTTCGGGAATCTCTACCGAGAAGTCCGGTTTGATCACGATGTGTTTCCTCCTTCGCGGGTGCACCCCGCGCTGTAAATATGTGTGCGGCCGGGACTAACCCTCGGCCACGGCCTCATCGATCACCGCGATCAGGCGCTCGGTCCCGTCCAGGCTGCCCATCAGACGCGACTGTACAGCCATATCCTGAACGCGAGTTCGGTCACCCAGCAGCGGGATCAGCGTGTCGCGCACCCACGCGGGGGTGAAGTCGGCGTCATTAACCAGCAGCGCACCGCCGGCACGCACGGCGTCGGCCGCGTTGAAGCGCTGCTCGCCGTTACCCACCGGGTAGGGAATGTAGGCGGCGGGAATACCCAGCGCCGAAATCTCACTCACGGTCGCGGCTCCGGCACGCGAGACGGCGAAGTCGGCCACGGCGAGGGCCAGGTCCATTCGGTCGCAGTACTCGATCACCCGGTAGCTGGGGGCGCCGGTGTCGCGCAGGTCGGAGCGTCCACCGACGATGTGCAGGATCTGGAAGCCCGCGGCCACAATCTGCTCTTGCGAGGAGGCGATGGTCTGGTTGAGCTTGCGGGCACCGGTGGAACCACCGGTGACCAGCAGCGTGCGCAGCTTCGGATCCAGACCAAACAGCTCATAGCCTTCGGCCCGGGCGCTGTCGCGCTCGAGGTTCACGATCTCGCTGCGCAGCGGCATGCCCACATAGCTACTCCCCCGCAGCCGGGTGCCGTGGAAGGCAACACCGATGTGATCGGTGTAGCGAGCACCGGCCTTATTGGCCAGGCCCGGCTTGGCATTGGCCTCGTGGATGACCAGTGGGGTCTTGGTGCGCTTGGCCGCGCGGTAGGCGGGCGCGGAGGCATAGCCGCCGTAGCCGATCACCACGTCAATGTTGCGGTCGCGGATGATCCGCTCCACATCCCCCACGGCTCGGCGGAAGCGGGCGGGGAAGCTGAAGGCGGCACCGTTGAGGCGGCGCGGGAAGGGCAGACGCTCGATGGTCAGCAGCTCATAGCCGCGGGCGGGGACGAGGCGCGCCTCGAGTCCCTCCTTGGTTCCCAGAACAAAGATCTGAGCCTGGGGATCGCGGGCACGCAGGGCGTCCGCGGTGGCGAGCAGCGGGTTCACGTGGCCCGCGGTTCCACCTCCGGCGAGAAGGTAGTTGGTCATGGATTACTCCGATTTCTGGGCGGAGACGACGGACGCCTCACGCATGTTATTTTGCGACTGCCCCCGGGCGAAGGATAGCACCACTCCGATGGCGGCAAGCGAGGTGATCAGCGCGGTACCACCCTGGGAGAGCAGCGGGAGTGGCACACCGAGAACCGGCAACAGACGCAGCACCACCGCGATGTTCACGAGGGCCTGGCCGACGATCCACACCAGGATCGCACCCGTGGTGATGCGCACCATCGGGTCGGTGGCCGAGCGAATCACCCGGATGAAGCCGATGGTCAGCAGGGTAAAGAGGGCGAGGACCACGATCGCGCCGATCAGGCCGAGCTCCTCACCGATTATGGCAAAGATGTAGTCGTTGGAGGCCGCGGGCAGCCAGGAGAACTTCTCCCGCGAGTTACCGAGGCCCAGCCCAAACACGCCACCGTTGGCCAGCGCCCAGGTGCCGTGCAGGGGCTGCCAGCACAGACCGTTATAGTCGGCGCAGCCCTCCTCCAGGAACGAGCCGATGCGGTCGGTACGGTTCTGGCTGGTCATCACGAAGAAAATCACGGCCACACCGGCCAACAAAATCGGCACGGCCAGGTAGCGCAGCTTGACGTTGGCAAAGAACAGGCCGCCAAACACCAGCACGGCCATGATCATCACGGTACCGAGGTCGTGGCCCAGCTGGACCAGCCCGAGAGCCACGATCGACACCGGAACCACCGGGATCACCACGTGACGCCAGTTATCCAGCATGTTGTACTTGCGGCCGAGGACCACGCCGAGCCAGATACACAGCGCGAGCTTGACGGCTTCGGAGGGCTGAGCGGTAAAGACACCCAGGGAGATCCAGTTTCGGTTACCACCGTCTTCGATACCCAGCGGTGTGAAGACCAGCAGCTGCAGCATCAGGGTGATCCCCAGCAGGACCCACGCCCACTTCTTCCAGAACTCCAGGCTGAACCGGCTGATGATCAGCATCAGCGGAATCCCGATCACCGCGAAGGTGGCCTGCTTCCAGAACCCCCCAAAGAAGCCCTTATCGTCCAGCCAGGAGTCCACGCTCGAGGCGGAGAGGACCATAACCAGGCCGATCAGCACCAGGAAGATCGTGGTGCCCAGCAGCAGGTAGTAGGTGGAGGACTGCGGGGAAAACAGCTTGCCCACACTCACCCGGGCGGTGGTTTTATCCTGCGGTGTGCTCACCGGAGAGTCCACTGGCGCTTCCTCCCCACTTCTCGATGACCGCGGCCGCAAAGCGGGTTCCACGATCGGCGTAGCTCACAAACTGGTCCATCGATGCCGCGGCCGGAGCCAGCAGAACGGTGTCGCCCTCCTGCGCCAGTTCGGCGGCCAGTTCGACCGCCTGCGGCATGACATCTCCAGTTTCCGCTGCCGTGACCTCAACCAGGCTCACCTCGGGGGCGTGTCGCGCGAACGCGTCCCGCAACTCGTCCCGCTCGGCCCCGATCAGGACCACTCCGCGCAGGCGCGGGGCGAAGTCGGTGATCAGATCATCGAGGTGGGCACCCTTAAGCAGCCCACCGACAATCCAGACCACGGAGCCGAAGGCACCGAGCGAGGCGCGCGCCGCGTGGGCGTTGGTGGCCTTGGAATCATCGATCCAGTGGATACCGTGGGCCTCCAGGATGGACTCCACCCGGTGGGCGTCCGCGCGGAAGGTCGACAGCGCGGTGTTGATCGACTCGGGGGTGATCCCCACCGAGCGGGCTAGGGCGCTGGCGGCCAGCACGTCCTCAACCAGGTGCGGGGCACCCAGGCCGCGCTTGGCCAGGTCCTCGACGGTGATCAGTTCGAGGGCCGAGTGGTGGCGGTCCTCGTGGAAGGCGCGATCCACCAGGATCCCCTCCACCACACCCACATCGCTGGGTCCGGGCACACCGAGGTCAAATCCGATGGCGCGGGCACCGTCACGGACATCGGCCGCGCGAACCATCTCCTCGGTCACCACATCGGCCTTGTTGTACACGCAGGCGTTGGCCACGTTCTCGTAGACGAACCCCTTGGCGGCGATGTAGCTCTGCAGCCCACCGTGCCAATCGAGGTGATCGTCGGCGATGTTCAGGCACACCGCGGAAATCGGCTCAAGCGGGGTCTTCCCTGCCTGGACGGCCAGGTAGTGCAGCTGGAAGCTGGAGAGCTCCACCACAAAGAAGTCGAATCCCTCGGGGTCGCGCACGGCGTCCAGGACCGGCACACCGATGTTTCCACACGGGGCAACCTTGAACCCCTGGGCGGCAATCATCGAGGCCGTCAGCTGGGTTGTGGTGGTCTTGCCGTTGGTTCCGGTGACCAGGATCCACTCGGCCGGGGTCCCGACCTTATCGCGCACTCGCCAGGCCAGCTCAATGTCGCCCCAGACGGGGACGTGGGTCTCGGCGGCCCAGCGCACCAGCGGGTGGTCCGGGCGGAAGCCCGGGGACACGATCAGTAGGTCTGCGTTGTGGGCACTCAGCTCCGCGGGAACCGAGCCGAGGTCTCCGGTGTACAGGGTTGCCCCGATCACCGGGACCAGGCGGGCCAGGTCACTCTCGGCCGACTCGGCCAGTACCAGAACCTCGGCTCCGAGCTCGGTCAGGGTATCGGCCACCGAGAATCCGGTTTTACCGAGGCCCAGGACCGCGACCCGCAGGCCCTTCCAGTCCGAGTACCAGCTGTTGAGGGAATCAAGCGATGCAGTCATACGTTCTTTCTTGGCCTAGCGGTAGAACCACTCGAGGTAAAACACTCCGACACCGGCTGCGCACAGCAGTCCGGCGACGATCCAGAAGCGGACCACCACGGTAACCTCGGCCCAGCCCTTGAGTTCGAAGTGGTGATGAATGGGAGACATCAGGAAGATGCGCTTGCCGTGGGTGGCCTTAAAGTAGGCCCGCTGGATGATGACCGATCCGGCCTCAATCACGTACAGACCACCGATCAGGATCAGCAGCAGCTCGGTGTGGGTCAGGATGGCCAGGGCCACCACCGCACCACCGAGGGCGAGCGAACCGGTGTCACCCAGGAAGATGTCGGCCGGCGAGGTGTTCCACCAGAGGAAGCCGATCAGCGCGCCGGCAATAGCGGCGGCAACAATGGCCAGGTCCAGCGGGTCCCGCACGTTGTAGCACTTGTGCACCACGTCGGCGGCGAGGGCCGGGTTGAAGCAGGACTGGTTGAACTGCCAGAACCCGATGATGATGTAGGAGCCGAGTGCCAGGATGGTGGCACCGGTGGCCAGACCGTCCAGGCCGTCGGTGAGGTTCACCCCGTTGGAGGTTCCCACCACCAGGAAGGAGGTCCAGATCAGGTAGAGCGCGTATCCGATGAACGGACCGGCAAAGATCAGGTCGAAGTTCAGATCCCGGGTGAAGGAGATCGCGGTGCTCGCGGGGGTGACGCCGTTGGAGTTGGCGAAGTTGATCGCCATGATTCCGAAGGCCACGGCTACCACCAGCTGCCCGGCGATCTTGGACCATCCACCGAGGCCCAGGCTCTGCTGCTTGCGGACCTTGAGGAAGTCATCGGTGAAGCCCACGAGGCCGAGGCCCACCATCATAAAGAGCACCAGCAGGGCGGAAACCGAAATGGCCTCCCCGGTGACCAGCTTGGCAATGAAGTAGCCAAACAGGGTGCCGATGATGATGACGATGCCACCCATCGTGGCGGTTCCCCGCTTGGAGTGGTGCGACTGGGGTCCATCACTGCGGATGAACTGACCCCACTGGAGCTTATGGAACAGCTTCACAAAGACCGGGGTCAGCGTGAGGGAGAAGACCATTGATAGGACAACGGCCAAGAGCAGTGCTAGCACGTGAAAAATTCTCCCAGTCGGTCGCCGAGTAGTCGCAGCCCCGCCGAATTGGAGGACTTAACAAGCACCGTGTCTCCGGGCCGGATCGCGGTGGACAGATACTCGAACGCCGCATCTGCCTCCTCACAATATACCGACTCCCCGTCCCACGAGCCCTCATTGATGGCGGTTATGTGCAGGCGGCGTGCTGCCTGACCCACCACCACCAGCTGGGAAATATTGAGGCGGACCAGCTGCAATGCAATACGGTCGTACTCGTCTCCGGCGATTTCACCGAGTTCGGTCATCACGCCCAGAACCGCGACCGTTCGCCGGTCTCGCGGGGTGATCTGGGCCAGGGTCCGGATCGCGGCGGCCATCGAATCGGGGCTCGCGTTATAGGCGTCGTTGATGATCGTGACGTCGTCACGACCACCCAGGACCTCCATCCGCCAGCGCTCGGCGCGGGCCAGGGTACCCAGCGCCGCAATGGCGTCCTCGAGTGCGATCCCGAGCGCGTCGGCGGCGCTCAGCGCGGCCAGCGCGTTGTACACGTGGTGCTCGCCGAGGATGCGCAGGTGAACCGGATACTCGGCACCGGATTCGGTGTGCAGCACAAAGTCGGTGCCGGTACGGGTGCTCTCCACACCGCGGGCACCAAAGGTCGCCTGGTCGGTGTCCATCGCGAAGGTACGCACCCGGGCGACGGTCTTGTCTGCCATGCCCATGACCCGATAGTCATCGGCGTTCAGGATGGCCACATCCGAAGGTGTCAGTTCGGTAACCATTTCGCTCTTGGCCAAAACCGTGCGCTCCACACCACCAAATTCGCCGGCGTGGGCCAGGCCCACCTTGAGCACGATGCCCACATCGGGCTTGGCAATCGAGACCAGGCGGGCGATGTCGCCCACGTGGCTCGCGCCCATCTCGATGATCAGGAAGCGGGTGTCATAGGTGGTGCGCAGGATCGTCAGCGGCGCTCCCACGTGGTTGTTGAAGGAGGCACGCGGGGCCACGGTCTCAGCCTGAGCCGAGAGGATCGCGTTCAGCATGTTCTTGGTGGTGGTCTTGCCGTTGGAGCCGGTGATCCCGACCACCTTCAGGTCCCCCGCTGCTCGCACCCGGGCGACCACGGCACGGGCGAGATCGGCGATGGCCACCACAACGTCGGCAACCACGATCTGGGCGATGTCCTCATCCACCACGCGCTCGGTCAGCGCGAGTGCGGCACCGGCAGCCAGGGCAGTGCCCACGAAGTTATGTCCGTCGGTGACCTCCCCGGGCTTGGCCACGAAGATATCGCCGGGCTGGATCAGCCGTGAATCGGTGTCGACGAGACCCGAAACGGTGTCGGACGCCGAGAGCGTGGTGGGGGTGCTGTGGAGTTCACCTCCAACAATTTCGGTGATCTCGGTGAGGGTCAAAGCAATCATGGTGTTTACGATCTTTCGTGCACACGAACCGGGGTGTGGCCGTGTTGAGTCTGACCCGCACCCCCGTTTGCCTCGGGGTGCGGGCGGCGCGTGTTAGTAGGTGCCCTTCCAACCGGGCGGGGTGGTGGTCGACGGCGGGATGCCGTACTTCTTGATGACCTGGGCGACGATCTCCTTGAACAGCGGAGCGGCCGCGGCCGAGGAGCGGTAGGTCAGCGGAGACTTCAGGTGGACGGTGACCACATACTGCGGGTCGTCCGCCGGGAACATGCCCGCCATCGAGGCCACGAACGTGGTCTGCAGCTGGCCATCAACGAACTGCTCACCGGTACCGGACTTCGCCGCGACCCGATACCCGGGCATGCGCAGCTGGTCGGCAAGGAATCCGTCGGTAACCACGGTCTCCATCATACCGATCGTTTCTTTGGCGGCGCTCGCTGAGAGGATCCGCTCGCCGTCGGTCTTGGCAGGGGCATCGGTTACGGTGCCGTCGGGGTAGGAGCAGCCCTCCACCAGTTCAAGCGGCTTCATCACACCGTCGTTGGCGATGCCCTGGTAGATCTGGGCCATCTGCACAGCGGTGGTAGACAGACCCTGACCGAACATGGTCACGTACTTGGTCTGGTTGTCCCACTTATCCACGGGGTGCAGCACACCCGAGGACTGTCCGGGGAACTTGATGTCGGTGGACTGACCGATCCCGAACTTCTTCAGGTACTCGTAGCGCTGATCGTCGGGCATCTTCTCCCCGAGAATGCTCAACCCGGTGTTGGAGGACTGCTGCAGAACGCCACTCAGGGTCAGGCGCTCGTCTTCATGCGGAAGGGCGTCCTTGATGCTGGCGCCGTTTTTGGGGTGGTACCGGTAGGGTGCCACAACCTGCGAGTTGTGGTCGGCAAGGCCGGCATCCACGAGCATCGCGGCGGTCAGCGGCTTAAAAATCGAACCGGGCTCAAACGGAACCTGGAACGCGCGGGATCCACGGAATTCCGCCGGGGTGCCATCCACGTTGCCGGGATCCACGCTGGGGGCCTCGGCGATCGCGCGAATCTTGCCGGTCTTGACCTCGGTAACCATCGCGATACCGTACTCGGCCTTGGTGTCGGCCACCTGCGAGGCTACTAGCTGCTGCAGGGTCCAGTTGAGGTCCTTGTCCAGGGTGAGCTGGAGGGTGCCACCGGGCTTGGCCTCGGTCACCGTCTCGGTAGTGCCAGGCAGGGGCACACGGTCCTTGGACTGCTGGAACTGCTGACGCCCATCGGTGCCCTCGAGGCACTGTTCGGCGCTGAGCTCCATCCCGGCCTGGCCCTGGTTGTCGGCTCCCACAAAGCCCACGATGTTTCCAGCGACGGCCCCATTGGGGTACACCCGGCCGAAGGTCTGCCGGATGTAGAGCCAGGGAATGTTCATGGCGCGGATCTTGGCGAATTGATCGTAGCTGACCTTTTCGGCCAGCAGCGCATAGGCCGCGTCCTTGTTCTTGGCGAGGGCATCGTCGATCTTGGCCTGCAGGGTCGCGGGATCAACCTCGAGGACCCCGGCAATGTCGGCAATGGCCTGCTGGGTCGAAATCTTGACGGTCTTTTTGCCGTCCTTACGGTCGAAGGCCTTGACGTCCTTCGGCGAGGTGGTGATTTCGAACTGGGCGATGCTGGAGGCCAGCACCGCGCCGTTGGCATCCACGATGTTTCCGCGCGGCGCGTAGATGGTGCTGGATCCACCCATCTTCTCCAGCGAGTCGGCGACCAGGCTCTCGGCCCGCACCACCTGGATATCAACCAGCCGGGCAACAAACCCGGCCAGGATCAGGGCCACCACGATCAGGACCGCGACGAGTCGCCGCCTGGTGGACATTGCCGATGAGGTCATGCAAACACCTGGAACATTTTCTCCTCAGTTGCGTCCCCCGAGGCGGAGGGCGAGGATGACGACACGGTACCGGTTCGCGCAGCGTGGGCTACGCGAACCGGTGGGTGCGGGCGAGGCCCGCGCGATAACCGAGGTTGCCGCGTGAAACTAGTGGGTCTTCGGTGAGGGAAGTCCCGCGTCCAACGATACGTTGGCCGGGCCCGCGGGAGCGTTTGCCGCGCCCGAGTTGATCACAACATCTCCCCCGGCGGTCGCGATGGGCGCCCCCTGGATCATCGAGTTCTGAATCGAGTTCGCCGGGACCTGCTTAACCGGACCGGTGCCCGCGGCAGTGCCGGTCACCTCACCGGTCTTCAGCGAGAGATAGGCGGGGGTGCCCCCGAAGGTCATGCCGAGCGCCTGGGCGTTGGCGGCAATGTACTGCGGCGAGGAGATCGCGGCCAGATCGGTGCCGATCGACTGGCTCTGCCAGCCCAGCTCACGGTGCTCCTTCTGCAGGGCATTGAGCTCATAGGCGCCCTGGCTGAGGCCCACGCTGAGCAGGATCTGGGTCAGCACAATCGCGCCGATGGCTCCCAGCGCCATAAACGCATAGAGCAGCTTGGGCTTGGCCTGAGCGCGGGTACGCGTGCCCGGGGAGACCGCGCGCAGCGGCCGTTCCCGGCCGCGCTCGGGTGCCTCGACCGGTGCGGCGGTAACGTCCCACGCGAAATCGTTGCGTGCCAGGTTTTCACTCATGATCAGCCCTCACGTACTCGTTCTGCCGCGCGCAGCCGGACCGGCTTGGCGCGGGGGTTTTCTTCGATCTCGGCGTCCGAGGCAAGCTCGGCGCCACGAACCAGGAGCCGGAAGCGTGCCGCGTGTTCGGGCAGCTCCATGGGCAGACCGGCCGGCGCGGTGGACGCCGTGGCCTTGGCAAACAAACGCTTGATGATGCGGTCTTCGAGGGACTGATAGGACAGCACCACGATGCGTCCTCCCACATTCAGCGCGTCCAGCGCGGCGGGAATGGCCGCGGACAGCACGCTGAGTTCGGTGTTGACCTCGATCCGCAGGGCCTGGAACACACGCTTGGCCGGGTGGCCGTTGCGGGAGACCGCGGCCGGGGTTGCATCCTGCAGGATCTGCACGAGCTGACCCGAGCGGGTAATCGGGGCCTCATTGCGCGCGGCGATGATCGCCCGAGCGTAGCGACCGGCGAGCTTTTCCTCACCGAAGTCTTCGAAGATGCGGCGCAGATCACCCTCGCGATAGGTCGCCAGGATGATCTCGGCGGTCAGTTCGCTGGTGCCGTCCATGCGCATGTCCAGCGGTGCGTCCTGGGCGTAGGAGAAACCACGCTCGGCGCGGTCCAGCTGGAGCGAGGAGACGCCGAGGTCAAACAGGATCGCGTCCACGCCGGAGACCCCAGCGCTTTCCAGGGCGCCCTCGATGCCGTCATAGACGGTGTGCACGAGGTGGGCCCGGTCGGCCACGGCAGCGAGCCGGGTACCGGCAATCTCCAACGCCTGCGGGTCGCGGTCCAAACCGATCAGGTTGAGGTTCGGGTAGCGGGTCAGCATGGCGAGCGAGTGCCCACCCATGCCGAGGGTCGCGTCAATCGCCCAGGCCCCGGGCTTTGCCAGCGCGGGGTCGAGCAGCTCGAGACAACGCTCGAGGAGTACGGGGGTATGAATCTTGTCGAGTTCCATAGTGTTTTCTTCCGGTGCCCGATGGGCAATCCCTGGGGCCTGATCCCCATCCGCTCCGTCCCGCCGCCAGGGAAGGGGCGTCGGCACGTGGATGAACGGCGGGGGGTCGGGGTGCAGGGACTAGAACAGTCCCGGAATCACCTCCTCGGCGGTGTCGGCGAACGCCGCTTCCTGCTCGGCCAGATAGGCCTCCCAGGCTTCGGTGTCCCAGATCTCGGCGCGGCTACCCGCACCGATGACGGTGAGTTCGCGGCTCAACCCGGCATAGTTACGCAGCGCCGAGGGAACCGTGATGCGGTTCTGCTTGTCCGGAGTCTCCGCGCTCGCCCCCGAGAGGAACACACGCAGATAGTCGCGGGCCTGCTTACTGGTCACCGGGGCCTGCCGAATCTTGGTGTGCATGTCCTCGAACTCTCGAGTACTGAACACGTAGATGCAGCGTTCCTGGCCACGGGTCATCACCACCCCGCCGGCGAGTTCCTCACGAAACTTGGCCGGCAGGATCAGGCGGCCTTTTTCATCCAACTTCGGGGCATAGGTACCGAGAAACATGTCTCCAGCTCCCTCCCCCGATCGGACGACATCCACCGCTTGCCCCCACTTTACTCCACCCCCTACCACTTTCCTAGGAACCAAACCTAATTTTTCGATTTAACGCGCCGAGAGCCCAGTAAATACGCGACCTGTGAAAGTGGAGGGAAATGGAGCGTTAAATCCGCTCAGCGAGTCTATGTGCCGGTATAGGCCGGAATTTGGGCAAAAAAATACCCTCCACAGCACAAGTGGAGGGGCGTGGAGGGCTCCGGGGAGGAGGGTGGAGAACCACGGGGAGGGATGTGGAGCAATGCGACACGAACCGCACAAACAAACATGGGCCACCCCGAAGGGTGACCCATGTCAATAAATTCTTGAGAGCTACTGCTCGCCGCCGTCGCGACGATCCCAGCGTTCCCCCAAGCGATCCATAAAGGAGCTCGACGGGGAGGAAGATGAACCACCCTTGGCCTTGGCCGGCTGGGCGAAGAACTCACCCGAGGGGGCCGCGGTTGGTGCCGCCTTTTTGGAGGGGGTAATGGCCACCAGCACACCGGCGAGCATCGCGGCGAAGCCGACGATCCCAAACAGTGGCTGTTTCAGCATTACCGCGACGATCAATCCGCCAATTCCGACGATTGCCAGCAGCGCGCCCAGCGCGATGCTGCGGTAACTCGGACGCCCACGTTTACTGCCCGCGGTCGACACAAAATCTGCGTCATGCCCGTACAGGCTACGCTCCATCTCGTCAAGAAGACGCTGCTCCTGCTCGGATAGCGGCATTCCGATCGCCTCCTCCATCAACCTAATGCGCAAGTGCGCCCTCTCACTCTAGCCGCCCAGGGAAAGCTAAGCTAGACGCGTGAACGAAACCGAGCACCTCCGTGACCAGCTCCAGCTCCGCATCGATCAGTTTCTGATCGAGCATGAATCCATTCTGGCGCGGATTGCCCCCGACCTCTCCACGTTCTCGACGTACTCCCAGAAATTCCTCAGCGGAGGCAAGCGTTTTCGAGCGATCTTCGCCTACTGGGGCTGGCACGGTGTCCGCGCGAGCGATCCCTCGGTGATCCTGGACGAACCCGCCGCCCGCGACATCATCCTGGGTGTGGGCGCGGCGCTTGAGATCTTCCACGCGGCCGCCCTGGTCCACGACGACATCCTGGATAACTCCGACACTCGCCGCGGAGAACCGGCCATTCACCGCCGCTTCGAAGCCCTCTCGGCCGAGGCAAACTGGCGTGGGGATCACTCGACGTTCGGGCGTGGCGCGGCGATCCTCTTTGGCGACATGCTGCTCAGCTGGAGCGACGAGCTGATGTACAACACCCTCGCCGCGCTCCCCCGCGAGAACGATGCGGCCGCGCGAGCCGAGTACCAAAACATGCGCACCGACGTGACCGCCGGACAGTATCTCGATGTCCTCGAGGAGAGCGCCTGGTTTGGCCACTCCGATGAGGAGCTGATCACCCGGGCGCGCCAGATCCTCACCTATAAGTCGGCCAAGTACAGCGTCGAGGTGCCCCTCGCTTTGGGGGCAAGTGTCGCCGGCGGGTCGGAAACCCAGTTGGCCGCACTGCGCGCCTACGGCCTGAGCGTGGGAACGGCCTTCCAGCTGCGGGATGACATTCTTGGTGTCTTCGGGGATGCTCGGGTCACCGGCAAGCCCAGCGGCGATGATCTGCGCGAGGGCAAGCGCACCCTGCTGGTGGCGCTGACCCGGCGCGAGCTGCCCGAGGCCGAGCGGGCTCGCTTCGATGCGCAGATCGGCAACCCGGATCTGAGCGATCAGGAAATCCTCGCCCTGCAGACCCTGATGCACGAGACCGGCGCGGTGGCCGCGCTGGAGACCATCATCGCCGAGAGTGTCGCCACCGGCCGCGCGGTGCTGGATGAGGCCGGACTCGGCGAGGAGGCCACGGCGGCCCTGGATGCTCTGGCCCTCAAAATGAGCAGCCGCACCGCCTAGCCCGCACACACAAAACCGCCGCGCACCATGGGGTGCGCGGCGGTGTGTTGTCTGGGGTTAGGCCAGGGCCTGCGTGATGCGCCGTACCTCGGTCTTCCGACCGGAGATCAGCGCATCAATCGGGGCCACTCCCAGGGTCTCCTCCTCGGAGAGCAGCCACTCCATGGCCTCCTCGGTGCTGAAGCCGGCATCCTCGAGCAGGAACAGGGTTCCGCGCAGGTGCACCAGCGGTTCACCGTCCTTCAGGAAGTCCGCGGGGACACTCAGGACACCGTTTCGCTTGATTCCAAGCAGGTGCTTGTCCTCAATCAACCGGCGAATCCGGCTCGGGGTCTGGTCAAGGATCTCTACCAGCTCGGGCATTGCGAGCCACTCACGCTGTGCATATACATCGGTCACCCCACAAGTCTTACACGCGTGGCCCCCGGGAGCCCACTTTGAACGCGACACGCGGTCACTTTTTGCCCAAAAACCCCGAATCCCGGCGTTCAGCGACGCAGAAACATCATCCGATAGGGCGATTTCGGGCCGCCACACCGCGCCACAAGGCGTTTTGTACAGGGTCCACGCAGCTCTGACCGTAAACTTGACCCGTGACGTCCAGCCCACTTCCCGATCCCCTGATCGGTCGTCTGATTGATGACCGCTATCAGGTGCGCTCGCGTATCGCCCGTGGCGGCATGGCCACCGTGTACCTGGCCACCGACCTGCGCCTGGAGCGCCGAGTCGCGCTCAAGGTGATGCACGGGCACCTCTCCGACGACACCAACTTCAAAAACCGCTTCATTCAGGAGGCTCGCTCGGCCGCCCGGCTGGCCGACCCCAACGTGGTGAGCGTGTTTGACCAGGGCCAGGATGCCGATATGGCCTACCTGGTCATGGAGTATCTGCCGGGCATTACCCTGCGCGATCTGCTGCGTGATCACGGCCGGCTCACGGCCCGCCAGGTCATCGACATCATGGATGCGGTCACCAGTGGCCTCGCTGCCGCCCATCGCAGCGGCATCGTGCACCGTGACCTCAAACCCGAAAACGTGCTACTGGCCGATGATGGCCGGATCAAGATCGGTGACTTCGGGCTCGCTCGGGCGGTGACCGCGCAGACCGGCAGCGGCCAGGCCCTGCTCGGTACGATCGCCTACCTCTCCCCCGAGCTGGTGACCCGCGGTGAGGCCGACGCCCGCAGTGACATCTACGCGCTCGGCATCATGATGTACGAGATGCTGACCGGTGAGCAGCCCTACCAGGGCGAGCAGCCGATGCAGATCGCCTACCAGCACGCCAACGAGTCGGTACCGCGGCCCAGCGCCAAGGTCCCCCAGGTCCCCGCGGATCTCGATGACCTGGTGCTGTGGTGCACCGAGCGCGAGCCCGAGGAGCGCCCCACCGATGCCGGGGAGCTGCTCGAACGGCTGCGCGAGGTGGAGCGCCACCTGGGACTGTCCCACTCGACTCCGGCACCCCCCACCCCGACCGCCGTGGCCACCACCGTGTTTCCGGCTCTGCTCGGGGCCAATGATGGTGCCGATGTGACCCGCGTGCTCACCTCGCCGAGCGTGCGCACCGGACCGGTGGATCCGCACGATCAGACCTCGGCGCTCAGCGTACGCTCCAACCGTCGCGCTAAGCGCGGCTGGTGGGTGCTCCTGTTGGTGCTCGTTCTGGGCATCGGCTCCGGAACTGCCGGCTGGTACTTCGGATTTGGCCCGGGCGGGCTGCTGGATGTCCCGAACCTCGTGGGTAAGCCCGCGGCGGAGGCATTCGACACCCTGAAAAAAGCTGAGATCAAGACCGAGCGGGCCGAGGAATACTCCCTCACCGTGCCCGCCGATACCGTCATTGCCACCGACCCCGCGGGGCCGACCCGAATCGATAAGGACCGGGTGGTGAAGATCACCGTGTCCCTGGGCCTCAAGAACGTGTCCCTCGGCGCGCTGGGTGGCAAGTCCCTCGAAGAGCTGCGCCCGGTTCTCGCCGAGAACAACCTCACCGAGGGCACGATCACCAAGCACTACTCCAGCAAGGTTGCCGCCGGCAACATTCTGGGAGTCAGCGTGGGTGGTACCGACATCACCGAGAGTGGGGAAACCCAGTGGGGTCAGACCCTCGACTTCTCGGTGTCCGCCGGGCCGATTCCCCCGGTGAGTGGACTCTCCGAGGATGCCGCCCGCAGCGCGCTCACCGGGGTGGGACTCCAGGTGGCCAGCGAAAATAAGACCGAGTTTAGTGACACGGTCCCCGCGGGGAATGTGATCGCGGTCAGCGAGCTGCGCGCCGGCGTGGTCCCCGATGTCGGGGGCACGGTGACCCTGGTGGTCTCGCTGGGTCCCGACCTGGTCGCCGTCCCCGACGTCACCGGTAAGCCGGTCAAGGCCTCTAAGAAGGCCCTGGAGGACGCCGGGTTCACCGTGACCGTGAAGTCGGGGATCCCCCAGGCCGTGGCCGATCTGCTGGGCGACTCCTTCACCGTGGCCGGAACCGACCCCGCCGGCGGAACCAAGATTAAGCGCGGCGCCGCCGTAACCATCCAGGCCAACTTCTAGGCCACACCCATGCGCCGCTTTCGAACGCTCCTGATTGTTGGCGTGGCCGCGCTGCTGGCGCTGTGGGGGCTCGCCTACGTGGTGCCCGATGACTGGTCCTGGCTGATCCTGGTGGGCTACGCCCTGGTTATTATCGGTGGCGGACTGGCCGCCAAGTGGATCCAGCGCCGCGGGGCACGCGACCGCCGCCGGTAGGGGTGCTCCTGCGGCCGTGTGCGGCCCGAAAACGGCGATGGCCCACGTTCCCGAGGGAACGTGGGCCATCGCCGTTTCTGAGCGGACTACGCGTTGCGCGCGGCCAGCTCCTCAGCCACCAGGAACGCGAGTTCGAGGGACTGCTTGTGGTTCAGACGCGGGTCACACAGCGACTCGTAGCGGGTCGCCAGGTCGGCCTCATCGATGTGCTCGGCACCACCCAGGCACTCGGTCACATCGTCGCCGGTCAGCTCCACGTGGATACCACCGGGGAACGTGCCCACCTGACGGTGCGCCTCGAAGAAGCCCTTGACCTCGTCCACCACATCGTCGAAACGACGGGTCTTGTAGCCGTTGGGGGTTGAGAAGCCGTTGCCGTGCATCGGGTCGGTGACCCACAGCGGGGTCGCGTCGGAGGCCTTGATGGCCTCCAGCAGCGGGGGCAGGGCGTCGCGGATCTTGCCCGCACCCATCCGGGTGATGAAGGTCAGACGACCCGGCTCGCGGTTGGGGTCCAGCTTGTCCACCAGGCGCAGCATGTCGTCCACGCTCGTGGTGGGTCCCAGCTTCACACCGATCGGGTTGCGGACGCGCGAGAGGAAGTCGACGTGTGCACCATCGATCTCACGGGTTCGCTCGCCGATCCAGATGAAGTGCGAGGAGGTGTTGTACGGGGTTCCGGTACGCGAGTCGATCCGGGTCATCGGACGCTCGTAGTCCATCAGCAGACCCTCGTGACCGGTGTAGAACTCCACCCCGCGCAGCGAGTCGAAGTCAGCCCCGGCGGACTCCATGAACCGGATGGCCCGGTCGATGTCCTTGGCCAGCTTCTCGTAGCGAGCGTTGGCCGGGTTGGCGGCGAAGCCCTGGTTCCAGCGGTGCACCTCGCGCAGGTCGGCGAAACCGCCCTGAGTGAAGGCGCGCACCAGGTTCAGCGTGGACGCGGCGGTGTGGTAGCCCTGCACCAGGCGCTCGGGGTTCGCGGTGCGCGACTCCGGGGTGAAGTCGTACCCGTTGACGATGTCGCCGCGGTAGGCGGGCAGGGTCACGCCATCGCGGGTCTCGTCATCACTCGAACGCGGCTTGGCAAACTGACCGGCCATGCGGCCCATCTTGACCACGGGCATCGAGGCACCGTAGGTCAGGACAACAGCCATCTGCAGCAGGGTACGAACGCGGTCCCGGATCTGGTCGGCGGTCGCCCCGGCAAAGGTCTCGGCGCAGTCGCCACCCTGGAGCAGGAAGGCGTGACCGCTCGCGGCGGCGGCCAGGCGATCACGCAGCACGTCTACCTCGCCGGCAAACACCAGCGGAGGCAGGGTCGAAATGGTGGCCGAGGCACGCGCGACGGCGTCCTTGTCCGGCCAGTTTGGCTGCTGCTTGATCGGAAGTTCGCGCCAATAGTCCAGCCCGGCAATCACAGCGTCATCTGCTTGCACAACCGGCTCTAATGGATTTCCCACGGCACTTCCTATATCTGTTGTTGATGTCTTACCTGGCCGACCGATTGGGGCCAGCGATACCCAGCCTAGCGGGTAGTTGAGGCGGTCTTGTTTTTCATCGTCGTGGCGTACACATCTACATACTCCTGACGGCTCAATCGCTGCATTTCACTCATCAGCTCGTCGGTTACCGAACGCAACACAAAACGGTCGCTGGCCATTCCCTCGAAGCGGCTGAAGTCCAGCGGCTCACCGATGATGATGCCCAGCCGACGCGGACGCGGCAGGGCCTTACCCAGCGGCTGTGCCTTCTCGGTGTCGATCATCGCGACCGGGATCACCGGGACTCCGGACTCCAGGACCATCCGGGCCACACCCGTGCGTCCGCGGTACATGCGCCCGTCCGGGCTGCGGGTTCCCTCGGGGTAGATCGCCATCAGATCCCCCTCGGAGAGCACACGCAGACCCGTGTTCAGCGCCGCCTCGGACGCTTTGCCTCCCGAGCGGTCAATCGGGAGCTGCCCGGTAGCCAGCATGAAGTGCTTCACCAGCCAGCCCTTGAGGCCCTTCCCGGTGAAGTAGTCACTCTTGGCCAGGAAGGTGACCCGGCGGCGCAGATACAGCGGCAAAAAGATCGAGTCCACCACCGAGAGGTGGTTGCTGGCGAGGATCGCGGCACCGTGGGTGGGCACGTTTTCGGCGCCCACAACCCAGACCCGGAAGAGGGGCTTAAGGATGGGGGCGATGATGAACAGCTTCATAAACCGATAAAACATGGGGACCTTATTTCGGTTGCCGGATCGTTCGAGCATAGCGCGTGGGGCTCAAAACAGACGTGCACCCGGAAGCAATTGCTCCCGGGTGCACGTCGCAGCGCGCGCTGACTAGGCCGGGATACCCTCGGCATAGCGGCGGGCGATGTCCGCGGCACCCACGACACCGGCGTCGTTCACGAGCTCGGCGATCACAAAGGTGGCCTCGGGGTGGAAACCGTGAGCGGGGTGGTGGGCGCGATAGGCCTCGCGGATCGGGCCCAGCAGGTCCTCTCCGGCCTGGGCGACGCCGCCGCCGATCACAAAGAGCTGCGGGTCCAGCACGGCGCCCAGCGAGGCGGCCGCGGTGCCGATGTAGGTGCCGAGGATGCGCAGGGCCTCCAGCGCACCCGGATCCTTGGCCTGGCTCAGCTGGGAGATCAGCGTGCCGTTGAGCTCGCCGCCGTTCTCGGCGCGCACGCGGGCCAGCTCGGCGCCGATGCCGTCGGCCTGGGTGTCCGCGATCTCCTCGCAGTAGCGCTGCAGGGCGCGGCCCGAGCCGTAGGGCTCAAAGCAGCCGTGCACACCACAGCCACACTGGATCCCGTCGGGGATCAGGCGGATGTGGCCCAGCTCGCCACCCACGCCGAACCCGCCGCGCAGCAGGCGATCGTTCAGCACAACCGCACCACCCACGCCGGTTCCGATGGTCAGCATGACCATGTCGCTGGTGAGTGCGCCGGCGCCGTGCACAAACTCGGCCCAGCCGGCGGCGTTGGCGTCGTTCTCGATGATCACGGGCAGGTCGATTCGCGCCTGCAGCTTGTCACGGAAGGGTTCGTTGCGCCACGCCAGGTTCGGTGCGTAGTAGATCTCCGACTGGGCGGCGTCGATGAAGCCGGCGGCGGCGACGCCCACGGCGGCCACCTCAAACTCCTGGCGCAGGTCCTCTACCATCGCGACAACGGCGTCCTCGATGCTCTTCACGTCCGACGCGTCGGTGGGTACTCGGCGGGCTGCCACAATGTTGCCCTGCTCGTCTACAACCGCACCCGCGATCTTCGTGCCACCAATGTCGATACCGACTGCATGCATGCTGCGCAAAACCTTTCCTCGGGCTGTCTGGGTATTAACGCCCTGGTCGAGTTTAGTGGCCCCCGGCGCGCCCTGCACGACCACGCCGATATTCGGCAAAACGTTCATGATTCTCGCTGGGAACTCGGTTACGTTTTCACCCAACCCACGTTTTGCGAACTAAGGTGGGGTGTACCCGATTCCAACTGGTACCAAAGGAGATACCGTGGCTCAGATCGAGATACCCGCCGTCGTCCCCGCAGATCCGGAAGCCAACACCACCGATTTGCTGATTGAGCGAGTGCGACTCACCCCAGACCGTGCGCTGTTTGCCGTTCCCCGTGGCGACAGCGAGTGGGTCGATATCAGCGCTACCGAGTTTTTAGATCGGGTGACCGCCCTGGCCAAGGGCCTGGTCGCCGCCGGAATCGAGCCCGGTCAGAAGATCGGCCTGCTCGCCAAGACCCGCTACGAGTGGACCCTGATCGACTTCGCCACCTGGTTTGCCGGAGCCATCCTGGTCCCGATCTACGAGACCAGCTCGCCGAGTCAGATCCAGTGGATCCTCAGCGACTCGGGTGCCACCGCGCTGATTCTGGAGAGCCCCGAACACTTCGCCAAGTTTGATGAGGTACACCCCGAATTGCCCGAAATCGGACAGGTGTGGCAGATGCACCTGGGCGCGATCGAAAAGCTCATCGTCGCCGGTGCCGAGGTCCCCGACGAGGAGATCGAACGCCGCCGCAACCTGGCGCGTGGCGAAGACATGGCCACGCTCATCTACACCTCGGGCTCCACCGGACGCCCCAAGGGCTGTGTGCTGACCCACTCCAACTTCGTCGAGCTCACCCGCAACTCGGCCGTGGATCTGGCCGAGGTGGTCAACATGCCCGGCGCCTCCACGCTCCTGTTCATCACCACTGCCCACGTGTTCGCCCGGTTCATCTCGGTGCTCACCGTGTACTCGGGGGTCAAGACCGGGCACCAGCCCGACACCTCCAAGCTGGTTGAGTCGCTGGGTTCGTTCCACCCGACCTTCCTGCTCGCGGTGCCGCGGGTGTTTGAAAAGGTTTACAACTCGGCCGAGCAAAAGGCCGAGGCCGGCGGAAAGGGCAAGATCTTCCGCAAGGCCGCCGACACCGCGGTTGAGTACTCCACCGCCCTGGAATCCGGCTCGGTTCCCTTCGGGCTCAAGCTGCGTTTTGCGCTGTTTGACAAGCTGGTCTTCAGCAAGCTGCGTGCGGCCATGGGTGGCCGAATCAAGTACGCGGTGTCCGGCTCGGCCCCGCTGGGTCCGCGACTGGGTCACTTCTTCCACGCGCTGGGGATCACCATCCTCGAGGGCTACGGCCTGACCGAGACCACCGCCCCGGCAACCGTGAACCGTGCCCGTACGGCCCGCATCGGAACCGTCGGTCCCCCGCTGCCCGGTAACGCCATCCGCATCGCCGAGGACGGCGAGGTTGAGGTGCGCGGCGTGTGTGTCTTCCAGAGCTACTGGAACAATCCCGAGGCCACCGCCGCCGCATTCGACGACGGCTGGTTCCGCACCGGCGATCTCGGCACCCTGGACGAGGACGGCTTCCTGCGCATCACCGGCCGGAAGAAGGAAATCATCGTGACCGCGGGTGGCAAAAACGTCTCCCCGGCCGCGCTAGAGGACCCGATCCGCGCCAACCCGCTGGTCGGCCAGGTGGTGGTGGTGGGCGATCAGCGCCCGTTCATCTCCGCCCTGATCACACTGGATCGCGACATGCTGCCCACCTGGCTCAAGAACAACGGGCAGGACGAGAGCCTGGACATCGCCCAGGCCGCCACGAACCCGGCCATCCTGGCCGAGATTCAGCGCGCAATCGATGCCGCCAACACCCGGGTGTCGCGCGCCGAGTCGATCCGCAAGTTCGTCATCCTGAGCACCGAGTTCACCGAGGCCAGTGGCCACCTGACCCCGAAGCTCAGCATCAAGCGTGGCGAAATCCTGCACGACTTCGCCGGAGTCATCGACGGCATCTACGCCAAGACGCCCACCCAGAGCGTGTCCCTGCCCTAGCCCCTACGGCAAAACGCCCGTGGCCCATCCTGAAGAGGATGGGCCACGGGCGTTTTCGCGGAGGCTAAAACCAGGTACTCTCGCGCACCTCACGCATTGCGGTGCGACGGTTTTCCTTGCTCAGCCGGTCCAGGTAGAGCATGCCGTTGAGGTGGTCGGTCTCATGCTGCAGTGCCTGGGCCAGCAGCCCCTCACCGGAGATGGTGATCGGGTTACCATCCAGGTCGATACCAGTGACGGTGGCACGCTCATACCGGGGCGTGGGGAACCACAGGTCGGGTACCGAGAGGCAGCCCTCCCCCACCTCGACCAGTTCGCCGGCCAGCTCGGTGATCTCGGGGTTGATGATGTAGCCGATTACCCCGTCCACGTTGTAGCTGAACGCACGGAGGTTTACCCCGATCTGAGCGGCGGCCACACCGGCGCGACCGGGCAGCTTGACCGAGTCCACCAGGTCACGGATCAGTCCGCGCACGCGCTCATCGATGGTTGTGATGGGGTCCGAAACGGTCTTCAGAACGGGGTCGCCGAAGATGCGGATCTCGCGTTCACTCACCGGTGGTTCTCCCGACCGCTGGGCAGGCCCTCGACCACGGCGGCGGCCAGCTGACGGGCTGCCAGACGGGTTTCCGGGGCCAGGTTGGCGAAGTCGATCGCCGAACCGGCAGCCAGGCGCGGGTCATAGGGCAGGTGCACCAGGGCACGCACGCGGGAGGCGAAGTGACGGTCGATCTCCTCGATCTTAACCAGTCGGCTATTCGGGGTGGGCGCGTTGACCACCACAACCGCGTTGCGCACGAGCTCCTCGTGTCCGTTGACCTCGAGCCAGCTCAGCGTTTCCGAGGCCAGCTTGGCGTCGTCCACACTGCCACCGGTGACGATGATGATCGAGTCGGCACGGCCCAGGGTCGCCTTCATGACCGAGTGCACGATTCCGGTGCCGCAGTCGGTGAGGATCAGCGAGTAGTACCGGGCGGCCAGGTCGGCCACCACGTTGTAGTCGTCCTCGTTGAACGCCTCGGACAGGTGCGGGTCGGTGTCCGATGCCAGCACGTCCAGGCGGGTCTCGTCACGGGCAACCAGATCGGAGAACTCGTTGTAGCCCACGATGTTTTCGGCGTCGCGCACGACGTCGCGCACGGTGTAGCGGCTCTGGTGGGCGATGCGCTCAGCCAGGGTTCCGCGGTCGGGGTTGGCATCCACGGCGATCACGCGGTCGCTGCGGGAGTCGGCCAGGGCCATGCCCAGCAGGGCGGTGACGGTGGTTTTACCCACGCCACCCTTCCGGGTCAGCACCGGCACAAAACGGGCCTCGCCGCCGAGGGAGCGACCAATCTTGGTGTCCAGGTCCTTGCGCTCACGCACCGCCTTGGCGTCACCCACGTTGATCAGGTGACCCGAGGCGCTGTACAGCAGGTGCTGCCAGAAGCCCTCGGGAGCGGGACGGCTGGAAGGGCGGGTTTCCAGCAGGCGGTCTGCGGTGAGCAGCGCGGCCGATTCGGGACCGGCCACCTTGCCCTGCTGCTGAATGCCTCCGGGACGGGCAGCGGAAACCACGGCCGAAGACACGGGGACGGGGATCTCGCCGGTGGGACGCACGGTGCTCTGCTGCCCGGTCCTGGTGGTCACACCGGTGGCGGATGCCCTGTCGGTGGTGGTGTCGGCGCTGGTCCGGTCAGACGGGTTGGTCATGTCCTGGCTTTCGTCGGTCGGCTCCGCGTCGGCGGAGGGGGCGGCGAGTGATTCGGCAGGGCCGGGCTCGCTCGCGGTGATGGTGTCCGTATCGGACTCTACGTCTGCGGCCGGGTCGAGGCCGTCGGGGGTGTCAGTTTCGGCCGCCGCGATGTCGTCAACGGGCGAATTGGTGTGCTCATCGTCGACCTCCTCGTATTCGGCCTCGATTTCGGCGTCCTGGTCTGCGGACGCCGCTTTCGTCGTGCGCTGGTCGTCGGCGATATCCGCGGGCTCGGTCTCCTTGCCGTGTGCGAGTTCGCCCTCGTCAACCACGTCGGCGTCAATCACCTCGGCGTCGACCACGTCAGCGTCGACCGCGTCAGCATCGACCAGTTCAGCATCGGCCGGTTCGGCCTCTGCGGCCTTCTCGGCGGCGCGCTCCTCTGCCAGAAGGCGCTCGAACTCGGCCTCCTCGGCCACACGAGCAGCTTCGGCTTCCTCAGCGATACGGGCTTCCTCGGCGAGACGCTCCTGCTCGGCAACACGTTCTTCCTCAGCCACACGAGCAGCTTCGGCTTCGGCGGCAACACGTTCTTCCTCAGCCACACGAGCAGCTTCGGCTTCGGCGGCAACGCGCTCTTCCTCGGCCACACGAGCAGCTTCGGCTTCCTCAGCGATACGAGCTTCCTCGGCGAGGCGCTCCTGCTCCGCAACACGCTCTTCTTCGGCTACACGCTCTTCTTCGGCTACACGAGCGGCTTCCGCTTCGGCGGCGATACGTGCGTGCTCGGCCACGCGCGCAGCTTCGGCTTCCTCGGCGATACGAGCCTCCTCGGCTACGCGGGCTTCCTCGGCGAGACGCTCCTGCTCGGCTACGCGCTCTTCCTCCGCCACACGGGCAGCTTCGGCCTCCGCCGCCAGTCGCTCCTCCTCGGCAACGCGGGCTTCCTCGGCAATACGAGCAGCCTCGGCTTCCGCCGCAACACGCTCCTCCTCGGCAATACGAGCAGCCTCGGCCTCCGCCGCAACACGCTCCTCCTCGGCAATACGAGCAGCCTCGGCTTCCGCCGCCAGTCGCTCTTGCTCGGCGATGCGCGCCTGTTCGGCTTCCTCGGCAAGGCGGGCCTGCTCGGCAAGGCGGGCCTCTTCGGCCAGGCGCTCGCGCTCGGCCTTCTCGGCGGCGCGCTGCTCCTCGGCGAGACGGGCAGCCTCGGCGGCCTGCTGCTTCTGCTCGGCGATGCGGGCGGCCTTGGCCTCTCGCGCCGCGCGCTTCTGCTCAAGCTTGGCTTCCTTGGCCGCGCGCTTCTGCTCGGCAATGCGCGCCTGCTCGGCCTCGCGGGCCTGGCGTTTTTCCTCGGCCAGGCGGGCGGCCTCGGCGGCCGCCACGCGCTTTTCTTCGGCGAGGCGTTCCTCCTCGGCGACGCGAGCTTCCTCGTCCAGGCGGGCCTGCTCGGCAGCCTCGGCGATACGCGCCTCCTCGGCGACGCGGGCCTCTTCGGCCACACGGGCGGCTTCGGCTTCACGCTCACTCGCGGCCTGATCGGCGATGCGCCGCTCCTCGGCCTCACGCTCAGCCTCGGCCTCCTCGGCCAGACGCCGCTCCTCGGCCAGGCGATCCGCCTCGGCCTGCTCAGCCTGACGTTCCTCCTCGGCCAGGCGATCTGCTTCGGCCAGCTCGGCAGCACGAGCCTGCTCGGCAACACGGGCGGCCTCGGCCTCTTCGGCCTCGCGCTGCTCGGCTTCCAGACGCTCGGCCTCGTCCTGCTCGGCTCGGCGTGCAGCCTCGGCCTCGTCATTCGCGCGAGTCTCCTCGGCGATGCGGGCCGCCTCCGCCTCATCGGCCACGCGTGCCTCTTCGGCCTCGCGTTCGGCAGCGACCTGCTCGGCCAGTGCAACCTCGGCGGCGGCCTCGGCCGCGTGCAGATCATCAACCGAGAGCGGGCTCGGTCGTTCTGCGGTGTCGGCGGCAAAATTGCCGTCCACACTCACCAGGTCGTCCTCTAGGACGTCCTCATCAAAGTCATCATCGTCGGCATACTGCGCAAGCGCAGCGCCCACGGGGATCGATACCGTGGCCGGTGCCGCAACGCTGAGCGTTACGGCACCGGGATCGAGTTCATCGATCGGGGGTAATTCAATTTCGTGCTCGTCCATGGCAGCGCCATTATCGGCCTGTGATGCCATTGTCCTTCGCCTCCAGCTCTGGGAGCACGAACCGAATAGTTCGTGCCTAAGCGCTCGCGCTGATCACTGCGATCAGATCGCCGGCCTCTACCTGCTGGGTGCCGGAGATTGCGAGCCGCTCAATTTTGCCAGCGATCGAGGCCGTAATTGCGGCCTCCATCTTCATTGCTTCAATCGAGGCGACCGGGGTTCCGGCCTCCACAACATCACCAATCTGACCCTTAAGAGTAACAACTCCAGAGAACGGCGCCGCAACGTGGGCGGGATTGCCCGCGTCGGCCTTCTCGGCAACCACGGTTTCCACGGTGATCGAACGGTCCCGAACGAACACCGGACGCAGCTGTCCGTTGAGGATCGTCATGACCGTGCGCACGCCCTTGCTGTCGGGTGCACCGATAGCCTCCAGGCCCGCGTACAGACGCACACCCTTGGAGAACTCCACCACGTGCTCCCCGCCCGGCTCCAGGCCATACAGGTAGTCCAGGGTGGCCAGGATCGACAGGTCACCGTACTGCTCACGGCTGCGCTCGTAGCTCGCGGTCGGAGCCGGGAAGAGCAGGCGGTTCAGGGTCGAACGACGCTCCTCGGAGGTGCCGTTCAGCAGTGCGGCGTCGGCCTCGGAAACCTCAGCGATCGAGATGTCCACGTTGCGTCCGGCCAGCACCTTGGTGCGGAAGGGTTCGGGCCAACCACCGGGCAGATCGCCCAGCTCGCCGGCCATGAAGCCCACCACGGAGTCCGGGATGTCGTACTTCTCGGGGTTTGCCTCGAAGTCGGCCGGGTCCGCCTTGACCGCCGCCAGGTGCAGGGCGAGGTCGCCCACCACCTTGGAGGACGGGGTCACCTTGGGCACGCGGCCCAGGATGCGGTTGGCCTCGGCGTAGAGGTCCTCGATCAGCTCGAAGTCATCGGCCAGGCCCAGCGCGATGGCCTGCTGGCGCAGGTTGGAGAGCTGGCCACCCGGAATCTCGTGCCGGTACACGCGACCGGTCGGGCCCGGCAGGCCGGACTCGAAGGGCTTGTAAACGTGACGCACGGCCTCCCAGTAGGGCTCGAGGTCGCTCACCGCGGCCAGCGAGATGCCCGCGTCACGCTCGGTGTGAGCGAGGGCGGCCACCAGGGCCGAGATCGAGGGCTGGCTGGTGGTGCCCGACATCGGGGCACTGGCCACGTCCACGGCGTCCGCGCCGGCCTGCGAGGCCGCCAGCAGGGTCGCCAGCTGGCCGCCGGCGGTGTCGTGGGTGTGGACTACCACCGGGACGTCAAAGCGCTCACGCAGGGCGCTCACGAGCTTGGTCGCGGCGGCCGGACGCAGCAGTCCCGCCATGTCCTTGATCGCCAGCTGGTGGGCACCGGCATCCACGATCTGCTGGGCCAGGTTGAGGTAGTAGTCGAGGGTGTAGAGGTCCTCGTTGGGGTCCAGCAGGTCGCCGGTGTAGCACAGGGCAACCTGGGCGACGGCGGTCTTGGTGGCCAGGACCGCGTCGATGGCCGGACGCATCTGCTCCACGTCGTTCAGGGCGTCGAAGATGCGGAAGATGTCCACACCACTCTCGGCGGCTTCACGCACAAACGCATCGGTGACCGAGGTGGGGTACGGGGTGTAGCCCACGGTGTTCCGACCGCGCAGCAGCATCTGGATCGCGACGTTCGGCAGAGCCTCACGCAACTTGACCAGACGCTCCCAGGGGTCCTCGCCGAGGAAGCGCAGGGCGACGTCGTAGGTCGCGCCACCCCAGGCCTCAACCGAGACCAGCTGCGGGGTCATCCGGGCCACATACGGGGCCACGGCGACCAGGTCGCGGGTACGCACGCGGGTCGCCAGCAGCGACTGGTGCGCGTCACGGAAGGTCGTGTCGGTCACACCCAGTGCGGTCTGGGCACGCAGCTCGGCAGAGAAGGCTGCCGGGCCCACCTCGAGCAGGCGCTGACGCGATCCGGCCGGGGCGGGGATGGTCAGATCCAGTGCCGGCAGCTTCTCGGCCGGGTCGATGGTGTTCGGACGCGGGCCGTAGGGCTGGTTGACGGTGACATCGGCGAGCCAGTTGAGGATCTTGGTTCCGCGGTCCTTGGATACGCGTCCGGCGAGCAGCTGCGGACGCTCGTCGATGAACGAGGTGCTCAGGTCGCCCGCCTCGAACGACGGGTCATCCAGTACCGCCTGCAGGAACGGAATGTTGGTGGAGACACCACGAATCCGGAACTCGGCCAGGGCGCGACGGGCGCGGATCACCGCGGCACCGAAGTCGCGGCCACGGCAGGTGAGCTTGGCGAGCATCGAGTCGAAGTGGGGGCTGATCTGGGCACCGGGGTTAATGGTTCCACCGTCCAGGCGGATACCGCCACCACCCGGCGAACGGTAGGTGGTGATCTTGCCGGTGTCGGGACGGAAGCCCTGGGTGGGGTCTTCGGTGGTGATGCGGCACTGCAGTGCGGCACCACGGATCACCAGGGTGTCCTGGTCGAGACCCAGGTCGCTCAGGGTCTCCCCCGAGGCGATTCGCATCTGCGACTGAACGAGGTCCACATCGGTGATTTCCTCGGTGACCGTGTGCTCCACCTGAATTCGCGGGTTCATTTCGATGAACACGTGCTGCCCCGCGCGCGCCCCGGCGGTGTCCACCAGGAACTCAACGGTGCCGGCGTTGGCGTAGTTGATCGACTTGGCGAAGGCCACCGCGTCACGGTAGAGGGCCTGGCGCAGCTCATCGGAGATGTTCGGGGCCGGGGCAATCTCGACAACCTTCTGGTTGCGTCGCTGCACCGAGCAGTCGCGCTCGAACAGGTGCATCACGTTGCCCTGCTCATCCGCGAGGATCTGCACCTCAATGTGGCGGGGGCGCAGCACCGCCTGCTCGAGGAACATGGTGGGGTCACCAAACGCACTGTCGGCCTCGTGCATGGCCTCCTCCAGCGCGGGACGCAGCTCGGCGAGGGTCTCCACCCGGCGCATACCGCGTCCACCACCACCGGCGACGGCCTTGGCGAACAGCGGGAAGCCCACACCCTCGGCACCGGCCAGCAGCTCCTCGATGTTACGGGAGGCCGGGGTCGACACCAGTACCGGAACACCCGCGGCAATCGCGTGCTCCTTGGCGGTGACCTTGTTGCCGGCCATCTCCAGCACGTTGTTGGCCGGACCGATGAACTTGATGCCGTGGGCGGCTGCCTGCGCGGCCAGCTCGGGGTTCTCGGACAGGAAGCCGTAACCCGGGTAGATTGCATCGGCGCCGCTCTCCAGAGCGACCCGAATAATTTCCGACACGTTCAGGTAGGCGCGTACCGGGTGACCCTTCTCACCAATCTGGTACGCCTCATCGGCCTTCAAACGGTGCATCGAGTTGCGGTCCTCATACGGGAAGACGGCAACGGTCTTGGCACCCAGCTCATACGCGGCGCGGAAGGCGCGAATCGCGATCTCTCCGCGGTTTGCCACGAGAATTTTCTGGAACATGTAACCCTTTCTGGCAGCGGGGCCTACCTGATCTTTCAGGCGAGTTTTAGGTGTAGACAGCTTAGTGAAGGTAATATCTATTTTTGTGCATGTACTTAGCGTTTCTAGCCTCAAGGGCGGCGTCGGGAAAACTACGGTTAGTCTCGGCCTCGCTTCCGCCGCCTTCGCTAAGGGCGTTAGGACCCTGGTGGTTGATCTCGACCCCCAGTCCGACGTCTCAACGGGGATGGACATCGCGGTGGCCGGTCGACTCAATGTAGCGGATGTTTTGGCGTCCCCCAAAGAGAAGACCGTCCGTCAGGCGATCGCGCCCTCAGGTTGGACAAAAACCCACCCAGGAACCCTTGACGTGATGATCGGCAGCCCGTCGGCCATCAACTTCGACGGTCCGCACCCCTCGATCCGGGATATCTGGAAGCTCGAGGAGGCGCTGGCCTACGTCGAAGACGATTACGACCTCGTGATCATCGACTGCGCCCCGTCGCTCAACGCCCTGACCCGTACGGCCTGGGCGGCCAGTGACCGCGTGTGTGTCGTGACCGAGCCCGGGCTCTTCTCCGTCGCCGCCGCCGACCGTGCGCTGCGGGCGATCGAGGAGATTCGCCGCGGTCTCAGCCCGCGCTTGCAGCCGCTGGGCATCATCGTCAACCGCGTTCGCTCACAGTCGATGGAGCACCAGTTCCGCATCAAGGAGCTGCGGGACATGTTTGGTCCCCTGGTGCTGAGCCCCCAGCTGCCCGAGCGCACCTCGCTACAGCAGGCCCAGGGCGCGGCCAAGCCGCTCCACATCTGGCCCGGCGACTCGGCTCAGGAGATGGCCAAGCACTTCGACCAGCTTCTGGAGCGCGTGCTGCGCACCGGTCGGGTGGGCGAGTACGCCGAGCCCGACCAGCCCTCCAACAGCCGCGCCGCCGCCATCCAGGCGGACTAGCCGGACACACCCGTCAGAGCGGGCTCGGACCTTCGGGTCCGGGCCCGCTTTTTTGTGCGTCGAGGTGAGCGCCACACCCGCCGTTTCGGGTTTCCCGGCGGCCGGGGCCTCGTCAGGGCACCAGATTCACCCACCGGAACCCCCGCTCGAGTTCCGAATTGCCCCATTTTGGGGTGCAATTCGCGCAAACGTGCAGGCCGTACTGACCCCGCGACACGCCGAAGAATCGAGCACTTTGGGAAAAGTTCAGAGATTAGTCAGCACACTCTCAGCGCCGGGGAAATGCACCCGAGCCGGCGAATTCAAACGGTCCGGGGAAATCAAACGAGCCAGGGAAAAACAAACGAGCCAGGGAAAATCCCTGGCTCGAAGAAAACGCGGACCTCTAGGAAACGGAGCGTCCACGACGGCGGGCCGCAAGCTCATCCGAGGGTTCGTGCTGCTGACGATCGAATTCCACCAGCGTGGATTCCACCTCGCGCAGAACCTTACCCACGGCGATGCCAAACACGCCCTGGCCGCGGCTCACGAGGTCGATGACCTCATCGTTGGAGGTGCAGAGGTAGACGGAGGCTCCGTCGCTCATCAGCGTGGTCTGGGCGAGATCATGGACCCCGGCCTCACGCAGCTGCTCAACGGCCGTGCGGATCTGCTGGAGCGAGATTCCGGTGTCGAGCAGTCGCTTCACGAGCTTGAGCACCAGGATGTCGCGGAACCCGTAGAGACGCTGCGTTCCGGAGCCGGCAGCACCACGAATGGTGGGTTCTACCAGGCCGGTACGAGCCCAGTAGTCGAGCTGACGATAGGTGATCCCGGCGGCGCGAGCGGCGACGTTACCGCGGTAACCCGCGTCGGCGTCCAGCTCCGGCAGGCCATCCGTAAACAGCGGATCAAGGTCGTAGCGCGGGCCTGTGCCCGAACCCGGTTCGTTCATGTGCCCGCTCCCTTCTGCAGTCTTCGGCGGGTGATATCTCCCACGCTACCGGCAGCCGCGGACTTCTCGGCTTAGGCCCCCCAAAAAGGTGCGGCGTGTCGAGCCAAATCGACGGATCCGTAATCGTTCCGTGATCTAGGGAGCCAGCCGAACGGCGTGTCGCGGACGGGGACACTCAGTCTAACCCCGCGGGGCGTATGAGGCCAGGATGTGGTCCCGGTAACCGCCCGGCAGGAACCCCGCGACAGCATCCGCCCGGAAGGAACCGGCCGGGCGCGAGTCACGCCGATCGTCGGTTAGGGGCGCGGGCGATCCAGGGCGGCGCGCAGCAGCACCGCGCGAACCCGATCAAATCCCTCGCCGATCTCGGCGGCCTGCTCGGCCGCACGGGCACGACTGGCCGCATCGGGACGCGCCGCCAGCGAGGAGACCGACCGCTCGATCAGGCCCACCTCGCGCTCGATCTGGGCATGGAAGCCGCGCAGATGGCGCGGTTCAATACCCCGCTGAGACAGCGAAACCAGGGTGGAGAGCATCGTTGCCGCATCCTCGGCGTAGCTCTCCCCCGCGGGAATCAGACCGGCACTCACCGCCTCGGTCAGCAGCGAGGCAGGTGCCCCCGTCGCGGACAGCAGCGTCTCACGGGTCAACCGCCGTGCACCCTGCAGCATCGAGGTAGATCCGCCCGGGAGGACCGGAGTGATCCCGTTATCCATATCCGACAGATAGCCCCGGATCACCTTCAACGGAAGGTAGTGATCCCGCTGCAGCGAGAGAATCAGGCGCAGCCGCTCGACGTCCTCGCCCGAGAATTTCCGATAGCCCGAGCGGGTGCGCTGCGGTGAGACCAGGCCCTGCTCCTCCAGGAAGCGCAGCTTGGAATTACTCAGATCGGGAAAATCGCCCGAAAGACGAGCGAGTACCTGCCCGATACTGATCAGACCGGTCACGCGTCCCAGATCCTGGGACGCGTGACCGGTCTGTGAACGAGCGGGTTGTGCCGACACGTTGTTAGGCGTCACCCGGTACGTGCTGGTCGACACGCAGGTCGTGGCGCGACGGGTAGAAGGTCAGGCGGAACTTGCCCACCTGTACCTCGGCACCGTCATAGAGTTCCACACTCTCGATCCGCTCACCGGCGTGGTAGGTGCCGTTGAGGGAGTTGAGGTCGCGCAGCTCAAAACCGTTTGGGGTGCGCACAAATTCCGCATGACGACGCGACACGGTCACATCATCAAGGAAAATGCTGGCGTTGGGGTGACGCCCGACGGTGGAGAGATCCGAATCGAGCAGGAAGCGGGCACCCGTGTTGGGGCCGCGACGCACGATCAGCAGCGCCGAGCCCGGGGGCAGCGCGTTAATGGCCGACTGCTCGGCCTCGGAAATCTCTCGATCGATGGGCGCAACCGTGGTGCCGAGATCCTGGCTGTAAGCAGCCGTAGCATCGACAGCGGGTTCTCCCGCGTCACCTGTTGCGGGACGACGCACAAACGACTGCGTGTGCGGGTTCTTATCTTCATGGATTGACACCGTGTACCTCCTTTTTCCAGCCTATCGGATTGAACGTGCCGTGGGGAGTGCAACGCTCGGACCTCTTTATAGAAGTCATTTTCGATGTGTTTTCCGAACGCCGACTATGGAAACACGCCCTCGGTACCCCCAACCCGCGGGACAGAATCACGGCAATTCGCGGCATAACCCGCCACTTTCGCACAAAAGCGGTGTGTTTCTTTTGATTCTGCGCTACTGTGAACGAAGCAAGCTCAGTGTGTCTGAGCGGTTCGCCTCGATGTGCATCGAGGAGGAAGTCCCCCGCTGACACACTCCGCACCAACACAGGGCACCCCCAGAAAGCACACGGGGGTTCCTCGGAAATTAGATGTCACGCATTACCACGCAGACCCGGGCCACGGCGGCCCTGGGGTCTTGGCCGAGCCGGCCGACCCGCATCGCGGGTGCCATGGCGCTGTATTCAGCACCGGGTATGCCGCGTCGTGCATCGGACATGTCGATTCACTCCATGTCCCCCACCCCGATGTCGGCCAGCCCGGCATCCCCCGTCGACACGACCGTCGCGATCTCGCGCCCCGTCGTCTCCGTCCGGGAATCCTCAGATCTTCGCGTTGACCGGACCTCGGTTGCGCGTTCATACTCGTTCACACGAGCCCAGAGGGGTTTTGATTTCGGTCAAAACCTGTCAGGATCCTCGGTGAACGTTGTCGCACCGTTGTTGTATTGCACAGGTTTTGGGGCAGTCAAGTCTTCTTCGCAAGACATGATCGCTTTTCTTCAGGAGCTAGCACAGAACACCGCGACGAACCGGTTCGAAACTCGTACCGGGTCACCTAAAGAAAAGAGATAATCATGGCAACTGGAACTGTGAAGTGGTTCAACGCTGAAAAGGGCTTCGGCTTCATCACCCCCGACGACGGTTCGGCTGACGTCTTCGCTCACTACTCGGCAATCGCCTCGAGCGGCTTCCGCTCGCTCGACGAGAACCAGCGTGTAGAGTTCGAGACCGTTGCTGGTCCGAAGGGCCTGCAGGCCGAGAACATCCGCGGCGTCTAATTCCGCATCCCGAAACCCCCGTTGTCCCTTCGGACGACGGGGGTTTCGTCGTTGGCGGGCGGTAGGCTGTGTTCATGAATACGGAAGGCTCGGTACGCCTGGACAGCTGGCTCTGGGCCGTACGTCGCTATAAGACACGCTCCCAGGCCACAACCGCATGCCGCGCCGGCCACGTGCGGGTCAATGGCGACACGGTCAAGGCGTCCACCCAGGTCAAACTCGGCGACGAGGTGCGGGTGCGCATCGCCGGTTTCGATTCGATCCTCGAAGTCACCGGACTCATCACCAAGCGGGTCGGCGCCCCCGCCGCCGCGCTGGCAGCGAAGGACAACACACCACCGCGACCCTCAAAGCTGGAAACGGCCGCGCCGATCCTGCGCGATCGCGGAGCCGGTCGGCCCACCAAGCGCGAGCGTCGCGCGCTCGATGAGCTGCGCGGGTTCGAACGCGACTAGCGCCGAGGTTGTGCGCGGCCCAAGCCTGTACAGATAGCGCAGAACGGCGCGTTGCGGCAATGGATATCGCAGAACCGCGCGTTGCGGCGATGGATTGTTCGCGACGAGCGCGAACTAGTGCGCGGCGGCGAGAGTGCCGGAAACGGCGGACTCGGCGGTGTCGATCCCGGTAGCCGGAGTCAGCCCCGAGTGCACCAGCGAGATGGTTGCACGGGCCACACGCACGTAGTCGTCCCCGCGCGCGATACGACGCGAGCCGGCCTCAACCAGGCCCTGAATCAGTTCCACCATCAGGCTGGGGTTTTCTACACCCATCTGGTCTACCGCGTCGCGCAACGGCGACATCAGTGCCACGTGCAGTTCGATGACCTCGCGACGGTGGTAGTCCGGCAGCCGGGTTCCACCCAGTGCGTCGGCCACATCGTGCTTGCCTTCGGCAACCAGGCGCAGGGAGGTGAAGATATAACCGTCCAGACGCTCAGACGCGGTGGCCGAACCGGCCAGCGCCCGTTCGATCTCCCCGGTCCACTCGGCAAAGGATCCGAGAGCAATCTCGGCCAGCAGATCGGTAGCGGAGTTGAAGTACTCGTACACGCTGGAGCGTGCCAGTCCGATGCGCTTGCCCACCCGGGCAAGCGTGACGGCGTCGACACCGGACTCCAGGAGCTCCTCGGTGGCGGCCTGGATCAGCTCATCCCGACGACGCGAGCGGTGCTCGGCTACGGTGGGCGCGGTGATACGTGGCATGACTCAAGTATCGCTCACCATCCTCCAAAAGGTGTAATGATTCCGACAATCTGTCGGATAGGGTTTTAAGCATGGAGATCCTGAGAAACGTTCTGCTCATCCTTCACTTTGTGGGTCTGGCCGCCATTCTGGGCGGGGCAATGACCCAGATCAAGGCCATTAAGACCGGTACCGCCCGCCTGGTTCCCGGCATCCTGCACGGCTCGTGGTTGCAGCTGGTCAGCGGCCTGGGACTGGTCGCCCTGGCCGAAATGAACGCCGACGTGACGGTTGATCACATGAAGGTGGGCATCAAGCTGCTGATCCTGGTGGCGATCCTGTTGATCGCCCTGATCAACAAGAAGAAGGAACCTCTGGCCGGCTGGGTGATCCCCACCGTCGCCGGGCTGACCGTAGTCAACATCATCGTGGCGGTTGTGGTTCGCTAATTCCCCTCCCCCTTTTTCCCGCCGGGCGTCACGCCCGGCGGGTTTTTTTACTGCCCCGGGCAGCTGTATATGACCGAGGAATCGGCAGTGCCGCCCAGATGTGACCGGCAAGCGTTTCCAGCAGAGTCCCCGCCTCGGCCATGCTGCGGGTGGGATCGGGCTCAATCTCGGCGAGGGGAAAGACGCGTCCCAGGTGCGCGTCCCGTGCCTGCGCCGCGGTGAGCTCGGAGCGCCCGCAGACTGCCACCACCGGCACACCCGCGCGATGAGCCACCTCGGCCACGCCCACCGGAACCTTGCCGCCGAGGCTCTGAGCATCCAGGCTTCCCTCACCGGTGATCACCAGGTCGGCGTCCCGGATGAGTCGGTCCACACCGGTCAGTTCCCGCACCACATCGATGCCGGGCCGCCGGGTGGCGTTCAGGATCCCCAGCGCCGCAAATCCCACCCCACCTGCGGCGCCGGCACCCGGGGCATTGGCGGCATCACGGACCGTACCGGCCGCTGTGCCCGATGCTGCGGCGAGCACCCCCACCAGCCCGGCCAGGGCTGCGTCAAGGCGCGCGCACAGGGCCTCGTCGGCTCCCTTCTGAGTTCCAAATACCCGGGCAGCCCCCTGGAGACCACACAGTGGGTTGTCCACATCGGAGGCGAGAATAAATTCGGTGGCGAGGATTCGCGGGTCGAGGGCCGAGAGGTCCGCCGTCGCGAGTCTTTCCAGGCCCAGTCCGCCGGGCGGGATCTGTGCCCCGGCGTGATCTTGCAGGCGGGCACCGAGGGCCATCAGAAGTCCAGCCCCACCGTCTGTGGTAGCGCTGCCGCCCACCGCGAGGATGATGCGGGTGGCCCCGTGGTCCAGGGCCGCACGAATCAATTCGCCGGTCCCCAGGGTGGTGGCTCCGCCGGGATCACGGCGATCCGGCGGCACCAATTCCAGGCCCGAGGCGGCGGCCAACTCAACCAGTGCGGTGCGAGACCCGGCCGGTGGGTCCGCGGGTAGGTGTGTGCGTCCGGATTCCGTGCGGGATGCGGGCATCGGCGAAGTTCCGGCGAGTGGGAACAGCGCGAAGGATGCGGCGACCGCGGTGCCGTTTGGCCCGGTCACACGCACCGGGACCTCGGCTGCGCCCGCATCCAGTGCGGCGCGCAGCGTGCCCTCGCCACCGTCGGCCAGCGGCACCGTGTCAATGATCGGTTCCGAAGCTCCCGCCGCGTGGGCAGCCGCGCGCAGGCCGCGCGCCAGATGGGTGCCCACGGCGCGAGCGTCGAGGGAGTGTTTGAACTTATCGGTCGCAATGACGATGCGCATGGGTCCGCCTTCGTTGGCCAGCCTGGGGTGGCACCAGCCTAGCGGGCGCTCCGGACCCACGGCACAGACACGAATGCCCGGCCCCGCGAAGGCGGAACCGGGCACGCGTTGTGGGACCGAACCGAGTGACCCACCAACGCCGCACCGGTTGTGCGGGGTGCACACGAACCGGGCGGCGGCGAATCGATCTAGTCGGCGTCGAAGGGGCGCACGTTGAACGCGGCCGCCAGAGCCATGATCTTGCGGGCGCGGCCAAGGCGCGGAAGGTCCGAACCGTCGCGAACGATCTCACCGCGGGCGGTGAAGTCCAGCAGGAAGGTGTTGGCCCAGCTCACGTCGGTGCGGGTCGGGCTGATGACCTCGTTGACCACCGGGGTCTGATCCGCGCTCAGGCAGAGCTTGCCGGTCATCCCCATCATCACGGTGATGCCCGACTGCTCGCGCAGGATCGGGTGGCTCTCGCCCACGGTCGGTCCATCGATCGGGCCGGGCAGACCGGCCGCGCGACTGGCCACCACCAGGCGGGCACGCGGGTAAGCCATTGCCTCACGGTCTGCGCTCATGCCGGTGTCGCGACGGAAGTCACCGGAGCCAAAAGCCAGGCGGAAGGCGCCGGGCGCGCGGGCGATCCGGCCGGCATCCTCGATGCCCAGGGCCGACTCAACCAGCGCAACCACGGGACGCTGTCCACCCAGGATCTGGTGGGTCGCGGTGACCTGCTCGGGATCCTCGGTCTTGGCGAGCATCACACCCAGCAGACCCGGTGCGTGACGCAGGGCCTCCAGGTCGTCGCGCCAGAACTCGGTGGTGTAGTCGTTGATGCGCACCCAGGCGCTGTTGCCCTCGGTGTGCAGCCAGCGGGCAACGTCCTCACGTGCCTGCGGCTTGCGGCTCGGGTCCACGGCGTCCTCAATGTCCAGGATGACCGCGTCGGCCGAGGAGCGGACGCCCTGCTCGATCAGATCGGGCTGGGTGGCGTTGACCAGCAGCCAGGAGCGCGCGAGGTCCGCGGGCACCACGGTACGACGCCGAGTCGAGGGAAGATCGATGGTATTCGTGGGCAGCGGTTCACTCAATTTTGTACTCTTTCCCATTCCCCAGCCGTGGAATGTGTTCACCGGAGGCACACATGCCCGGGTACTCTCGTCCATTCACGGGTCGCGACGTCGCGAGTGGCACCACGGGGCGTGCCAGCGTCCATCGTAACCCGGCACCGCCGCGTACACGCCGAGGGGCACAAAACTCCGGGATGACCACGCGGTTTATCGTCCCCACCAACAGACACGGGGCCGAAACTTTTGTTGCCGGAGCGGATACGCATGCACCCAGAATCCGCGACTTTGCGGGGTTCTCCCCCGGAGCCTCGAAGCCGGGGATCCTCAACCCGTCGGTTTGCCGAGTATTGCCCGCGTCTGGTGGGACAGACAGAAACCCGTGTCTCCGGTGTGGCAGGGCGCTCGTGCGCGACCTAGACGTAGGGGCGCAGTGCGGCGACGATTCCCGCACTTCCGGCGATCAGTAGTCCGGCATCGGCACGGCGGTTCACTGCGTCCTCCACCGCTGAACCCTCCACCGCTGAACCCTCCACCGTCGCACCCTCCACTGCTGAGCCCTCGACCGTCGCACCCTCCACCACCGAGCCCTCAACCAGCCCGCCCGCCTCGGTAACGATCAGCGCACCGGCCGCCCAGTCCCAGGGTGCCAGTCCTCGCTCGACGTAGGCGGATACGTGTCCCGCGGCGACCGCGCACAGGTCGGCGGCGGCCGATCCTCCGATTCGAAGATCCCGGACCAGCGGAGTCAGCGCCTCCAGGGACGCGGCCTGGCGACGACGAATGGTTGGGTCATAGGCCAGACCGGTCGCGATGATCGCCGCGCTCAGGTCGGCACCGTCCAGCACCCTGACGGCCCGGCCGTCCGCGGTGGCTCCGCCGCCCGCGTGGGCGGAGAACAGCGTGGTCGCGGCATCGCCCAGGCTGAGGGCGATCGCCCCGGCATAGGCGGTCCAGCTCGCCGGGTCGCCCGGGGCACTGACCGCCGCCACCGAGACGGCAAAGGGGCCGGCCCCGGTGACAAAGTTGGTGGTGCCATCGATGGGGTCAACCACCCAGACGATGCCGCTGGTACCGGCGATGTGCGCGGTACCCTCCTCGCCCAGGAAACCGTCCTCGGGACGGGCGGTCAGGAGGATTTCGCGCAGCAGGTGCTCGGCCTCGCGATCCACCTCGGTCACCACGTCGATGGCCGAGGACTTGGTATCCACGGCACCGATGCCCGTGCGTCGGCGCTCAAGGATGTGCTCGCGCACCCGCAGGGCGGCGGATTCGGCGAGCGCGCGCAGGTCGGCGAGGTCAGTGGGGACAGCAGGATCGGTGGGGACAGCCGGGTCAGTGGAGACAGCCGGGCCAGCGAGAACGGCGGCATCAGCGGAGAAGACGGCGTCTGCGGGGACAATAGCGTCAGCGGGAGCAGGGGTGGAAGTGGCGGTCATGGACGCGCTCGCTTTCTGGGGAGGCGGAGGCTAGGACAGCCCCACGACGGGCTGCACCACCCGGCGCTGTTCGGGTGTGTGGGCGGTGAGGAAATCAAAATCGCAACCGGTGTCGGCCTGCCCCACGTGACGGCGGTAGAGCAGCGGCCATCCACGCAGATCCGCGGGTTCGGGCTGGACCCGGGCCGCCAGACGGGCGGCTAGTTCCGCCTCAGTGAGGTCGACGTTCAGGGTGCGTGCGTCCAGGTCCAGGGCGATCAGGTCACCGGTGTGCAGGAGCCCGATGGGACCGCCGATCGCGGCCTCGGGGCTCACATGCACGATGCAGGACCCAAACGCGGTTCCGGACATTCGACCGTCGCTGATCCGCAGCATGTCGGTGACCCCCTGGGCGGCGAGTACCCGGGGAATGGGGATCACACCCCACTCGGGCATCCCCGGGGCTCCCACCGGTCCCGCGCCACTGAGGACGAGCACGGTGTCCGGGGTGACCGCCAGGTTGGGATCATGAATCTCGCGGCGCATCTGCGCGTAGCTGTGCCAGACGAGGGCCGGTCCGGTGTGTACGCGGCGCAGGTCGGGGGCGGTGGCCAGGCGGATCAAGCTGCCGCGCGGGGCCAGGTTGCCCCGCAGGACGGCGAATGCCTCGGAAGCCACGGGGTCCGTGAGTGGGCGGATAGGCCGCGCGGTTCCCGCGAGATGCCCCGGCCGGGCGGATGGCTCGTGCTCGGTATCACCGGCGGGCGCATCAAAGCCGGGAACTGGATGCGCCTCGGCACCATCGGCGGGCACAACCGGGCCGGGAGCTGGCTGCGCCTCGGTACTGTCTGCGGGCGCAACCGAGCCGGATACTCGCTGCGCCTCGGCACCAGCGGCGGGCGCAACCAGGCTCCGCCCCGGCACCGTTTCGGCGGCGCGCAGGTGCGTGCGCCAGGGGCGTCCGTCGGCGGCGCGCAGGTCCGCGTCGACCAGAGTGTCCAGCGTGTGCAGTAGGGCGGGTGTGCCGCCCGCGCGGTCAAAGTCGGCGAGCAGTCCGGCCCCCGCGGGTTCAATGTCCGCGATGACCGGGACCTCCCGGGAAATGCGATCCAGGGTGTCCGCATCCAGGGTGATTCCCACCCGCCCGGCGAGTGCAATCAGGTGGATCACCGCATTGGGTGAGCCGCCCAGCGCACACAGCGTCACCAGCGCATTGCGGAAGGCAGACTCGGTGAGGATGCGCTGCGGTGTGTCCGCGGGGTCCGCACGCAGCACCGTCTCGGTCAGCGTGATCCCACTGCGATAGGCGGCATCGGCACGGGCCACACTGCCAGCGGCGGCCCCCGCGGTGCCCGGGAGCATGAAGCCGAGCACCTCGGTGAGGATCGCCAGGGTCGAGGCGGTCCCCATCGTGTTGCAGGTTCCGGGACCGCAGGCGAGCGCCCGTTCAAAACTCTTCCAGGCGGCCGAATCCCGGGTGCCACTCTGCCGATCATGGTCGGCGCGCCAGAGGGCCGTACCGGTTCCCAGCCGCGCATCGTCAAGGACCCCGGCGGCACGCGGACCGCTCACCACCGCGAGGGTCGGCAGATTGGCGCTGGCCGCCCCCATCAGCGCACCGGGCAGCGACTTATCGCAGCCGGCCAGCAGGAGCAGCCCGTCCAGCGGATACGAGCGCGCGTACTCCTCCACCTCGATTGAGAGCAGGTTGCGATAGAGCATCGCCGTGGGCTTCATCAGGTCCTCGCCGAGGCTCATCACCGGGAACACCACGGGAATACCACCGGCCTCGCGGATGCCGCGCTCGGCATCCTCCACCAGGGATCGCAGCGGGAGGTTACACGGGTTCAGCGTCGAGGAGGAGTCGGCGATCCCGATCAGCGGACGACCCGACTCCAGGTCCTCGGTCACGCCCGAGTTGCGTAGCGCGACCCGGTGCATGACCGAGATTTCGGAATCGCCAACAAACCACTCGGCACTACGCGGTGTATACATCGGGTCACTTCTCTCGGGTGGGCATCGGGGCCGGCACCGGGCACAGCACCGGTCGGGCCCCGGCACACCCATCGCAGCAGCGTTTGGTGGCCGGGAGGTGGACACCAGTAGACGCACCGGTAAACGATCCTCGCCGCCCCGGCGGGCCCGGGTGAACACTTCGAATCAGCCCGCGCGGGCGGGACCTCGGCACACCGCCGCGGCATAGAGTGACCTCGGCCCAGCACCCATCAGGAGGAAACCGTGTCCGAACCCGCGTCGCGCCAGGGCGTCGAACGCCGTGACTACACGGTGGCCAGCGTCGCCCGCGCACTGCGCGTGGTGGACGTGGTTGCCGAAGCCGGAACCGATGGGCTGACCCTCACCGAACTCGCCCGCCTGTCCGGCATGTCCAAAAGCGCGGGCTTTGCGATCGCGCGCACGCTGGTGGACGCGGGCTATATCCGCGAGGTGCACCCCGGGCCCCGCTACCGGCTGGGCCTGACCCTGGTTCGCCTGGGTGACCGGGCGGTCGAGACACATCCGCTGACCGAGCTGGTCAAGCCCGTGCTGCACGATCTGACCCGGCGCACCCAGATGACCGCGCGGGCGGCGATCAACGATGACGGCTATCCGATGTTCATCTCCCGGGTGGATGCTCCCGGTGTGATCCGCTTCCATGCACCGATGGGGGTGCGCGAGCTCCCCCACTCCTCCGCCGCCGGCAAGGCGATTCTTGCCCACCTGCCCGAGAGCGAGGCGATCCGCATCGCCGAGGAAACCGGGCTCCCCGCACGCACCCGCCGCACCATCACCACCGTGCCCGGGTTTTTGGAAGACCTACGCCGGACCCGCGAGCGCGGCTTCGGCATCGATGATGAGGAGGATGAGATCGGCGTTTACTGCCTGAGCGCACCCGTATTCGGACTGCACGGGGGCGTCTTTGGTGCCCTGTCGGTCACCACCATTAAGACCGGCTCCCCCGAGCGCCGCGCGAGCGAACTGGGCGGGATCCTGCGCCGGTTTGCCGCGCAGATCACCGCGCAGATTGCCGGCCGTCCGCGGGGGCGCGACTAGTGCGGGCGCTGCGTATCCCGCACCCCGGAACCCTGCACCTGGCCGAGGTTGCCGAGCCCGTCGCGGGTCCCGGCGAGGAGATCTTCAGGCCGCAGCTGGTGGGGCTGTGTGGAACCGACCTGGACCTGATCGATGGCCTGGTGGACCCGGCCTTTGTGCGCTATCCGCTGACCCTCGGGCACGAGTGGGTGGGGCTTGATCCCGCCGGACGCACCGTGGTCACCGAGGGCCTGATCCCCTGCGGCACCTGCGTGCGCTGCGCCGAGGGCCGCGAAAACCTGTGCGCGACCTACGCCGAGCTGGGCTTCACCCGGGACGGGGCGGCCGCATCGGCCGTGGCCGTGCCGCGGAGCCTGGCGCACGAGATTGCGCCGGGCATCGATCCGCTGGCCGCGGTGATCGCCGAACCCGCGAGTGTGGTCTATCGGGCCATGGAGCGCGCGATTCCCGCCTCCGGGGCGCGCATCCTGGTGATCGGAGACGGCACGATCGGTCTACTCGCCGCCGCCCTCGCCCGCGTCTGGGAGCCCGAGCGGGTAGACCTGCGCGGCCTGCGCACCGAGCAGGCGATCCTTGCCGAACACGCCGGGGTGGACCGCTTCCTCACCCGGCGCGCGGCCAAGGGCTACGACCTGGTGATCGAGGCCTCGGGCTCCCCCGCGGGCGTCGCCGCCGCGATTGCCGCGACCCGGCGCGGGGGCACCCTGGCACTCCTCGGCTATCTGGGTCGGGATGTCCGCTTCCCTCTGGATGTGGACGCGCTGATCAACGCCGACCTCACCGTGCTGGGCAGCTTCGCCTCGACCTCGGCGTCCTGGCGCTCGGTGGTGGAGCTGATCAACGCCGGCACCCTGGATGCGGGCTGGCTGGTCACCCACCGTTTCGCGCTGACCGACTACGTGGCCGCCGTGGACGCGCTGCGCCACCCGGGCGGTGCCCGCGGCAAGATCGTGCTGGAGATCCCGCAGGGCTAATGAATTGAAAAGGGCATCGAGAACGTCATGTAATTTCGAGGCCAGCTTTCTCCAAAGGCACACTGTTGCATATTTAGGCTGAAGAAACGTCACGAAACCGCCCATTTAGAACTCCAAAATCTGATCGACAAGGCTTACGTCCTCCGCCATAGGAAACAGCGATAACCGACAGAAGCGCCTTTATCTAATAGGCCAGTTCTACGCTGAAAAACGCCGCTTACAAGCTTCCAGAACACAATCCGGATGCGGAATTGAGGCGAGATCTAGGAGAAACGCAATGAAGCGATATTGGACTACTTCCATTGTGGGAGGAGCGGCAATTGCCGCACTAATTTGCTCTATGTCCACCGCACCAGCCTTCGCCGAAGACTCCGGCGAGACAACGAACGCTATTGATGCAATTCGAGAAATTGCACCAGAAGTTCTCGAGTCAACAGCCGAACTACGTAATTCATCTGAAGACGAAAATGTTGCTGCGACCGCAGGACTCCAGCACAGCACGACTGTCGACCTACCAGGTCCAGGGCAAAACGTAATATCTTTCAAAGATGGCTCCGACTCCATGTTTGAAGTCGAAATTCCTACTTCGGAGAAAACAACCCTTGAAAAATTTGGGGACCAGCCTGGCTATAACAACAACGACGGCTCCACGACCGTTCCCGTAATTAAGTCTGACGGCTCCGTTCAAATCACAACGGTCCTCTCCGATGCTTCTGCCCCGTCAAAGTTTGAATACAAGTTCGAACTTCCCGTAGGCGCTCGACTTGTCTTAAACGAACTAGACGGGAGTGTCACGATTGAAGGCGCGGATGGTGATTTTCTAGGCGGGATACTTCCCCCCTGGGCAAAAGATGCCAATGGTACAAACGTTGAGACCTCATATAAGGTTTCCGGCGATACCCTGACACAACTTGTAATTCTTGACGGGAGTGAGACATTCCCCGTTGTAGCCGACCCTTGGCTTGGTATTTCCCTTATCGAGCGTGTGGTGAAGACCAAAGATCCCAAGGGATTTCGCTATATGGTTTATCCGACTCCCTGGGGACGCGCTGGCGCTGGAGCTGCAGCACGATGGGCTGCGTGGGGGGAAGCTGCAGAAAAAGGGGTGCCCCGCACCGCAACTCTACAAAATCAGTTCCTCTGTCATTATGACGTCCGACCAGTGACCTCACTTAAATCTAGCTGGAACCTCGAGGCGTACACACGAGACAAAGGGTACGCAGGGTTCGTGAGGAACAGTTGCAATTAGGGCGGATTTTTAGATGATTAGAGCAGCGTCTACATGGGCCCTCACAGTCGTGCTCGGGATCGGCACTCTCCTGCTTGGGACGGCAGCGGGAAATGCAGCCGATGAAAGCGTGGGCAGGTTTGGGACACTACATACAAATCCCTGGCTGGATGCAGCACCATGGGTCGGCATCCTGCTAACACTGACAGCGCTAACACTGGCAATTGTCTTCACCGTAGCCGCGACACCGCGCCGTCCACAAGCCTCGGCATAACCCAAAACACCGTGTGCTCATCTCCGGGGATGGGCACACGGTGTTTTTCGGAGTGCTTATTTGATACCCGAGCGCAGGAACGAGTTGATGAATCCGCGCTGACCTATCAGGAAGGCCGCGAGCAGCGGGCCGATCACGATCACGGTACCGGCGGCCATCTTGGGGAAGTCCATGCCGGTTTCGGGGGCCAGGAAGCGCACCAGACCCACGGTGATCGGCCGGGTCTCATCCGAGGTGGCCACGATCATCGGCCAGAGGAAGTTGTTCCACTGGGTCGAGACCGACACCAGCGCGTAGGCGATGATGCTGGGTTTGGCTGCCGGCAGAAACACCTTCCAGAGGATGCCCAGACGCGAGCTGCCCTCCACCTGTGCAGCCTCGACCAGCTCATTGGGCACGGTCATAAACGCCTGGCGCAGGAAGAAGATACAGAATGCGCTGGCCACATACGGCAGGCCGATTCCGGTGATGGTGTCCAGTAGCCCGAAGCCCGCCACGGTCCGATAGTTCTCGGACATGAACACTTCGGGGAAGATCATCAGCTGAATCAGAACAAACACAAAGAGTGCATTCTTGAACGGGAAGGTGAACCGCGCAAACGCGTAGGCGGCGAGCGCCCCGAACACCAGCTGGGCCAGGGTGATGCCCACCACCAGCAGCGTGGTGTTGAGGTAGTACTGCCCAAACGGCGCGGCCGACCAGGCGTTTGTGAGGTTATCGAAGCCGAAGCGGCTCCCCTCGGGGGATTCCACGATCACCGAGCGCACAAACACGTACGCCAGCGGGGCGATCCAGAGCAGGCCGGCGACCCAGGCGAGAACCCGTTCGATCCGGTCCGAGGTGGTGAGGATGCGATCCACTATGTCTCCTAGCGATAGTGGATCTTGCGATCCATCAGTCTGATCTGGATCAGGGCCAGTGCCACCAGCACGGCCACAACCACGAGTGAAATGGCGGCGGCGAACTGCGGCCAGTGCTGGGCGAAGGCCACCTTATAGATGTAGAACAGCAGCAGGTTGCTGGCGTTGTCCGGGCCGCCCTGGGTCATCACAAACACGAAGTCGACCATCTTGATCGAATCCGAGAGCGCCACGATCGCCGCAAACAGCGTGGTGGGCATCAGCAGCGGGAAGCTGACCTTCCAGAAGTGGCGGAACTTGCCGGTGCCCTCCAGCCGCGAGGCCTCCTCGAGCTCGGGGTCGATGCCCTGTAGTCCGGCGAGATAGAACAGCATAAAGAATCCCGCCTCCTTCCAGACCATCATGACCATGAGCGAGGGCAGCACCAGGCCGGGATCGCCCAGCCAGTCGGGGGTGGGCAGGCCCACGGCACCGAGGATCGAGTTGATCACGCCGATGTTGGGCTGGTAGAAGTACATCCAGATCACCGCCACGGCAACCATCGGGAGGATCGCCGGGGCAAACACGCCAGCGCGCAGGAAGCCGCGGCCGCGCACGTTCTGGTGCAGCAGGACCGCGAGCAGCATCGCCAGGCCGAGGGACACCGGAACGGTGATCAGCGAGAACAGGAAGTTGTTGCCCAGGGCCTTCAGGAAGACGTCATCGGTGGCCAGGCGGGCGTAGTTATCGAGGGTAAACCCGTCGCCACGGCGGGGCTGGGTGCTGGCGATGATCGAGCCGATCAGTGGCTTCACCGTGAACAGCGCCAGGAAGATGAAGGCGGGGAGGAGCAGGAAATAGGCGAAGCCGGCATCCGGGAGTTTGCGGGCGGCGCGGAGGGGATTCCACGACGAACGTTCAGTCGGAGGCGCGACTGCGGGGGCGTCGGTCATGACGGGTGGCAGCCTTTGGTTCGAGGGTGTTCGGGGCGGACCGGGAGGGCCCGCCCCGAACGGGGTGTGGGGTGGTGCGAGTGGGGTGTTACTTGTGCTCGGCCAGAATCTTGGTGATGTCTGCCTGAGCCTTGGTGAGTGCTTCCTTGGCGTCGGCACCGTTCAGCAGGACCGACTGCAGGGCCGGAGCCAGGGTCTGGTAGACCACACGGTCACGATCCAGGGTCGACATCTCGGGGATGGCGTCGGCAACGGCGTCGTGAGCGGCGATAGCCTGCGGGAACTTCTTCACGTGGGCAACCATGGCGGGGTCGTTCCAGGCTGCGTCCGAGGTCGCGATGTAGCCGGACTTGACGGACACGTCGGCGGCGCGCTCGGGGGTGGTGAGGAACTTCGCCAGGGTGACGGCTGCCTCGCGCTGCTTGTCGGAGACACCCTCGTTGAAGAGCATCAGGCTGCCACCACCGGTGGGTGCGCCGGCGGCAACGTCCTTGGGCAGTGCGGACACGCCCCAGTCGAAGGTAGCCTTGTCCTGGATGGTGCCCATGCGGCCCGAGGTGGTCCACAGCATGGCGGTCTGGCCGGCGAGGAAGTCATCGGTCGAGGTGGACCAGGCGACCTCGGTGCTCGGGGCGATACCCTCGGCACCCAGCGAGGCCCAGAACTCCAGAGCCTTCACGTTCTCCGGGGTGTCCAGGGTGACCTTGGTGCCGTCGGCGTTGCTGATTGCGCCGTCGCCACCGGCCTGCTGGACCAGTGCCTGGTACAGCCAGTAGGCGGTACCGGTGGAGGTGGGGATGAACAGACCGTACTTGGATCCGCCCTTCTCCTGGGTGGCGCGGGCGGCATCCAGCAGCTCACTGCGGGTGGCCGGACCGTGCTCGGGGTCGAGGCCCGCCTTGGTGAAGTAGTCCTTGTTCCAGTACTGGACGATGGTCGAGCGTGCGAAGGGCACACCCCACACGTGGCCCTCACTGTCGGTGGAGTTCTTCATGAACTGCGGGTAGAAGCCGTCGAGCCACTTCTTGCTCTCGTCGTCCTTGAGGTAGTCATCCCAGCTGGAGATCGCGTCGCGCTCAACCAGGTCGAGGACGAAGGTCTGGTCCATGATGGCCAGGGCGGGGGCCTTGCCGCCATCGATCGCAGTGTTGACCGCGGTGAGGGTCTGGTCGTAGTCGCCCGAGTAGACGCCCTTGACCTTGATCTTGGGGTGCTCGGCGGCAAATTCCTTGAGGTAGCCGTCGATCAGGGTGCCCAGGGTGCCCACCTGGTCGGGGTAGTAAAACTCGATGCTTACCTCTTCGTCGGCCTGTGCGGGCGCCGAGCAACCGGTCAGCACAACGGCGAATGCGAGTGCGGCACCGGCCGTGGCAAGAAGCTTCTTGCGGATCGGGGAAGACATGGGAAATAGGGTCCTTTCTGGAACCTTGTGGATGGGTTGTGATTGAAGGTGTTGCGGGGAGGAAAAGTTTTGGGGCGCGGGCCGGACTAGGACGCCTGGGCGAGGACCGGGCGGATTGCCGCGGGGATACGGATCTGATCGGCGCGGGTGAAGAGGTGCACGTGGTCGAGGCTCGCACCGAGCTGGGAGATGGTCGGCAGGGTGCTGGCCGCACGCACCCGAACCCGCAGGTTCTGGTCCCCCACCGAGTAGGTGGCCAGGCGGTCGGCACCGAGCAGTTCCTGGCGCTCCAGCACGCCGGGCAGACTCAGCGCGGCAGAGCCGGTGCCGGTGCCGGCGACCACGTTCTCGGCGCGCGACGGGGCACCGAGGCCGGGGACCAGGTCCTCGGGCCGGATGCCCAGCAACAGCTCCTCGGGCAGGTCGTGTCCGAAGCGGGCAAACAGGTGGGCGGCGGGGATGCGCTGGTCACCGATCAGCAGGGCATCGCCGTCCCGACGCGCCTCGATCACGCTCATCGGCGGAGCGCCGATAAAGCGGGCCACATGCGCGTTCTCGGGCAGGGCGTAGAGGTTTTCGGGGGCGCTGATCTGATCCACGAAACCCTCACGCATGACGATGACCTTGTCGGCCATGGTCATCGCCTCGACCTGGTCGTGGGTCACATACAACACCGTGAGGCCCAGGCGCTGCTGGAGCTCGCGGATTTCGGTGCGCATGTCGGCACGCAGGCGCGCGTCGAGGTTGGAGAGCGGCTCATCCATCAGGATCAGGCGCGAGCCGCCCACCAGCGCCCGACCGAGGGCCACGCGCTGACGCTGACCTCCGGAGAGCTGACCGGGGCGACGGTCCAGGTAGGGCTCCAGCTGAAGCTGACGGGCGGCCTCGAGCAGGCGCTCATTGCGCTCGGCCTTGCCCACGCGGCGCACCTTGAGGCCGAAGATGATGTTCTCGGCGACGCTGAGGTGCGGGAACAGGGCGTAGTTCTGGAAGACCATGCCCAGGCCGCGCTCGGAGCTGGGGACGTTGCTGACATCGCGGCCGCCGATTAGCAGCTCACCGCTGTCGGCACGGTCGAGGCCCGCAACGATGCGCAGGGTCGTGGACTTGCCACAGCCGCTGGGGCCGAGGATCGCGGCGAACTCACCGTCGGCGACCGTGAACCCAACATCGTGCAGCACCGTGTGGCGGTCACCGCGGGTACCGGTGAACGATTTGCTGAGCGAGCGGAGAAGTACTTCGGGCACGGGTGTCCTCATCTGGTGTGACTGGTTCGGGAGGGGCGAACGGGGGATCGCCTTCGCAAAACAGAGTGACACGGGACCAAGACCCGGCCCGGGTACGGTTCCCATCCGCACGATGAACGTCGAATGAAGCCCCGGGGTCGGGGTTCGGTGCTGCCGAACAGGCGGGTGCGCTGGCCGCACACGCACCCCGGACACTCAGCCAATTCCCGGGCGAATGGCCAAAGATATGCGCCCCAAACGGGGGTAGTCTCCGCGCGGACGCCACGGCGCCCGGGTGACTGGACGCGGGAGCCTCGCCCGGGCGACCGGACAGGGGGTGACCTCCGCGCCGACAGCACAACGCCCGGGTGACCGGACCGACGCTGGATGCGTCGGCTGAGCCACCCGGGCGCCGGCGGGGACACCGGTCCCCCGCGAAACCTACTGTCCGGAGACGGTGTAGTGCTGCAGGTACATGAAGATCGACTTCAGACCCGAACCCACGTTCAGCACGTGCAGCTGGCCACCGGTCGGTCCGAGGTCCACGGCGGTGATGCCCTGCACCTCATCCTTGGGCTCCACATCCTGCTTGAACTGCCAGTTGACGGCACCGGTCACGGTGTTGATCGAGTAGACCGACTTGTCGCCGGAAATGTCCACCGACGCGTACAGCTCGCCGTTGTACATGGTGGCACCCTGGATCCGGCTCAGCGGACGCGAGAGCTTCACCGTGTGGTCTACGGCCAGGGTTGCCCCCGGCGCCGCGGTCAGCAGGTCGTTCAGGCGGTAGGCGATCAGGCGATCGGTGCCCTCCTCGGCGCGCTGGGTCCACGGGGCCACCCAGACCAGGCCGGCCGCGGCGTCCACGGCAACCCACGGCACACCGCCGGGCAGCGAGTCCAGCGGCAGCTTCACATAGCGACCGGTGTAGTTGAGGTTGTTTGCGTCATACAGGGCCAGCAGCGGGTTCTGGTAGCCGTTCTTGCCATCCTCCAGCGGTGCCACCACGAGACCATCGTGGTAGGCGATGTCGCCGATGTGGTTGGACTTGAAGGTGTTTGCCAGATCCGCCGGGATCGCGAAGTTGTTCTCGGCAACCTCGTGGTCATCGCTGATGCGGGTCTTGACCATGCTCATCAGGCCCGAATAGTAGAAGTAGGTGCCGTCGTTGGCGATACCCTGACCGCGTTCGAGGGCGTTGAAGCCGGTCCAGCGCTCATACTTGGCGGTGCGAGTCCAGGTCGCTGCGTAGGCGGCCTGCGGAACGGTGGTGAGTCCGATCGTGGCTGCGGCAACGATCGCAATGACTGCACGCAGTCGAGTTTTCTGCACGGTGTTCTCCAAAGAGTGTGTGGGTGGACGCCCGTCGCGCCCTGCACCCAGGAGACCAGTTCGGGGCACGTATCCGGCAGTCCCGATCGGTGAATTGCCGGACGCGCGAATATGAACGCCCGCTGCACGCACGGTGTGCCCACAGGTACCCGGCGCAGAGTGGTCAGCAAAGACGCCGAAGTCCCGCCCAGCGGGTTGGCCCTGCCAAACACGTGTTTGGCAGCGGACGACCCGTTCACCCGGCGTCCACCCACACCCGTCACACTGGGCGCATCACGCACCACGCCCCCATCTCACGTCCAAAGGAAGGCCCCCGATGACCACACTCGTCCCCTCCACGCCCGTGCGCGTCGACGTCCTGGATGTCGGCCAGGGTTCCTGCGCGATCATCCGCACCGGGGACGGGGTGACCGTGATCGACGGGGGTGCTCGGCGCGAATATGCGGTGCGCACCGATCCGGTGACCTGGCTGCGCGAGAACGGCATCACCCGAATCGACGACCTGATCCTCACCCACCTGCACCGCGACCACGTGCAGGGCCTGGTTGCGCTCGCCAAGGCCGTCTCGGTGCTGCGCGCCCACCTCCCGTACCCGCAGATTCGCGAGCCTGCGATCAGTGATGTCTGGCGGGAGCGTTTCCGCCCCGACGCCCACGTGGATTCCCCGGACGGGCAGATCCAGTCCGTGCGGGAGTTCGCCGAGCTGACCCGACTTCTGCGCGTCGGTGGCACCACCCTGCTGCCCTTCTCCCCCGGCACCGATCCCACGGTATGGACCATATCGGGACCGGACGGCTTCTCCCTGGAACGCGTGTATCCGGTAGCCGGCGATACCGTGACCACCCCGGGTCTGGTTGCGGCGCTCGCCGACATCTCCCCCGAACGCGCACAGACCGCCGAGGGAACCGCGGCCACCACGGCCCTGATCCATGAAATCTCGGAGCGAGCAAACGCCGAATCGGGCGTGTTTATCCTGCACCGGGTGGGGACAGCAGAGCACGCCACGGCCTCCCCCGACCGTCTGGGTGGCGCCCTCATCTTCGCCGGAGACCACGCGGGTGAGGGGTCACACTGGGAGGCGATCCACGCACGGGATCGCGCGGGTCTCCTGCACGACGCATTCTGGATCCTCCCCCACCACGGCGGCGATGATGGTCCCGCCCCCGAGTGGCTGGCCGAGCGTGAACCGCGAGCCCTCCTCGCCTCGGTGAACACCGATCACGCGCTCCTGAACGCCGAATACTGGGCACGCCTGCGCGCGGTCACCGGGGTGTCCGTGCGCGGGACCCACAACACGAGCCCCGTGCTCATCGAGAACACGAGCCCCGGAATCACGCTGCGCTTCGGCTAACTCACGCTGTGCGTTGATCGCAGCCGTGATCTTGCCCTAGTTCCACGAGTCCGGATACATCGCGTGTACGCCGGCCACAAATTCGGCGCGGGTGATCGTCGACCCCTGCGCCGTCCAGGCATCCACCGCACCCGTGAACCCATAGGCCAGATACCGCGCCGCCAGACTCGGGGGCACCGCGGGCCGCCGGTCGGGCTCGGTTTCGAGCATCAGCTTCTCGCAGGACTCGGTGAAGTGATCGATGAGGACATACCGCGCAGCCCCGCTGGTGGGCTCGGCAAAGGCTCGTCGGTAGACGGCGGCAAACCGCTCCACGTGATCGGCGACCTGCTCAACCGATTCGGCGATCAACCCGAGCCTGGTGGCGTCGAACCGCTCGGTCCGGCGTCGCCAATCATCGGCGCGAATCCGGTCAAGGTCCTCGCGCAATACGCTGGCCAGTAGATCCGTGGGCGAATCCGCATGGCGATAAAACGTGGCGCGGTTGATCCCCGCGGCATCGGTCACCTGGCTCACGGTCAACGCCGCCACCGACTCGGTTTCGGCCAGGCGCAGGATCGCCGCCTCGAGCGCGGCGCGGGTTGCGCGAATGCGTGCGTCTACCATCGGGAGCCCCTCATCCAGCACCCCGGCGGGGTGACCTGCTGCTTGAAGCCTAGCCCGTCGCCGGGAGCCCGGGCAGAAGAATGCGCCGGGGACCGTGTGGTCCCCGGCGCATCGGGTAGCGAGGAATTAGCCGCGCGGGTGTTGCGTATCGTCGGAGGGGAGCTCCGCCACCGCACCGTCCGCCGCCGCACCGCTCACGGTACTTCCAGCCTCGGTGGTGGCGCTGTCCCCGGCCACCAGGGTGACCCCGGCATCGGCCGGACTCTGCGCCACGATGTCAATCGCGCTGGTCGCGACCGGAACCTGGGGCAGCCCACGCCGACGGCGCAGGAAGCGTGCCCCCATCCGCGGGAGCGAACCCTCCTCGTTGGGTTTATCCACCTCCAGGCCGTAGTGATCGCCGATCTGACTGACAAAGGCCGATCTTCGAGCCCGATCGTAGAGCCTGATTTCGCGTCTAAACGCGATCGCCGTGGACCAACAAATACCCAGCATGATCACGCTGAAGGGCAGGGCGATGATGATCGCCGCTGTTTTCAGCGCTTCCAGACCGCCGGTCAGCAGGAGCGCGATGGCCAGCAGCGAGGAGGCACAGGCGAAGAACACCCGGATCCAGCGCTTGGGCTCGGCCTGGCCGCCGGTCGCGATCATTCCCATCACCAGAGCGCCGGAGTCGGCCGAGGTGACAAAGAAGATCGCGATCAGGATGATGGCACCGATGGTGAGCACCGATCCCCCGGGCAGATTATTCAGCATCTGGAAGAGCGCACCCTCCACATCCACCGTGTTGTTCGGGCCGATCAGTCCGCCCCCGCCGTGCAGGGCCTGGAAAATCGCGGTACCACCGAGCACGCTGAACCACAGGAAGGTGATCAGCGTGGGCACCAGGATCACACCGGTGATGAACTCACGGACGGTGCGACCACGCGAAATTCGCGCAATGAAGATACCCACAAACGGTGCCCAGGAGATCCACCAGCCCCAGTAGAACGTGGTCCACGACGCCTGCCAGGCCTCACCCTCGGCCCCGGCAAACGCCGAGACGTTGAAGGAGAGCCCGATGAAGTTCTGTAGGTAGTTACCGATGGACTGGACAAAGTCGCGCAGCAGGAACTGGGTAGGCCCGACAATCAGGATGAACAGCACCAGGATCGCGGCCAGAATCAGGTTGGTATTGGAGAGCCACTTCATGCCCTTGGTCACACCAGAGAGCACCGAGAAGAGCACGGCGCCGGTGATGACCACGATGATAATGACGTTGCTAAAGTCGGTGGACTTAAACAGGCCCGCGTGCTCCAGGCCCGCCCCGATCTGCAACACACCAAAGCCCAGCGAGGTGGCCACACCAAACATGGTTCCCACCAGGGCAACCACATCGATCAGGTTGCCCCAGCCGCCGCGGACGTTGCGTCCCAGCAGCGGTTCCAGCGCCCAGCGAATCGAGATCGGCCGGCCCCGACGGTGAATCGCGTAGGCCAGGGCCAATCCGATCACCACGTAGATGGCCCAGGCATGCACACCCCAGTGCAGATAGGTCTGCGAGAGTGCCTGCTGGGCGATCTGTGCCTCGGTCCCGGAAACTCCGGGACGCGGATTGGCAAAGTGGCTCAGCGGCTCACTGACCCCGTAGAAGACCAGGCCGATTCCCATGCCCGCCGCGAACAGCAGCGAGAACCAGGATCCCAGGGAGAACTCGGGCTCGTCGGTATCCTTTCCCAGCTTGATGTCGCCGAACTTCCCGAAGCCCATCCAAAGACAGAAGGCCACAAAGAAGGCGGCGATGAGGACGTAGTACCAGTTGAAGTTCTTGACGATCGTGGATTGAATCGAGGCGAACGTGGACTCGGCCACATCCGGCGCGATCATCGCGAACGCCACAAAGACAATGACAATAATCGCTGCGGGCCAGAAGACCCAGCGACTAAACGGCGGAGATTTCTCGACGGTAGTCATGCGCTCTAGCGTAACGAATCGCCGTACAATCGGCCGTTATTTACTGAACCCGGGCGCTGCGGATGGCGTATTTCGCGGATTTCGGACCGTCCACCGGGTGGAAATTGGCATGTATTCACCGCAGGATTGGCTCGGTCTGACCTTCTAAGATGAGGGCATGTCTTTCGAAACCGCCCCGCGTCCCGCGATCACCCTGACCATTGCCGGATCCGAAGCCACCGGCGGTGCCGGTGCGCAGGCCGACCTCAAGACCTTCCAGGAACTCGGCGTTTACGGCATCACCGCGCTGACCTGCATCGTGTCCTTCGACCCCAAGGACAACTGGAACCACCGCTTCGTGCCGGTGGATGCCGGTGTGATCGCCGACCAGCTTGAGGCCATCCAGACCTGCTACGCCGGATCCCTCGACACCGTCAAGATTGGCATGCTCGGCAGCCCCACCACCATCTCCACCGTGCGTTCGGCCCTGCAGAACCAGGACTGGAAGAACGTAGTGCTGGACCCGGTACTGATCTGCAAGGGGCAGGAGCCCGGCCACGCGCTGGACACTGACCAGGCCCTCAAGGCCGAGATCCTGCCGCTGGCCACCTTCGTGACCCCCAACCACTTCGAGGCCGAGTCCCTCTCGGGCATCACCATCACCTCGGTTGAGGACCTGACCGAGGCCGCCCGGATCATCCATGAAATCTCCGGTGCCGCGGTCCTCGCCAAGGGTGGGGTGCGCATCGCCGGCCCCGATGCCGTGGACGTCTACTACGACGGCACCGTCACCGAGATCCTCAGCGCCCCCAAGGTGGGCGAGGTCGCCGTCTCGGGTGCCGGCTGCTCGCTGGCCGCCGCGATCACCGCCGAGCTGGCCAAGGGCGCGACCCCGCTCGAGGCCGCCCGCACCGCCAAGGCGTTTGTGACCGCCGGGATCGCCGCCCGGGTGTCCTCCAACGCCCCGTTTGACGCACTGTGGCAGGGTGGCGCGCGCGCCGCGGTGTCCGCCTAGTCGCTCAGACCCAGGCCAGCGGGCCCCGTGCTCCTCGATTCCCGAGGAGCACGGGGCCCGCTGCATTTGGTGCGGGGACGCCCACGCCAGCAAGAATTGTCGGGTCCCACCCTCCGTCTCTGTCGGGAGGATGGGACCCGGTCGCCGTTTGCGCTTCGGCGATGCGCGGTTACGCCGGCACCCGGGCGGGCAGAACCCGCGGGTGCGCACCGGCGATGCGCTCCAGCACACGCATCACCTGACAGCTGTAACCGAACTCGTTGTCATACCAGACGTACAGGATGAGGTTTGTGTCGCGGGAGATCGTGGCCAAACCATCCACGATGCCCGCGCGGTGTGAGCCCACCAGATCGCTGGAAACCAGCTCCGGCTCGGCCACAAAATCGATCTGCTGACGCAGGGTTGAGGCGGCGGCCACCTGGAACAGGCGCTCGTTGACCTCGTCTCGGGTGGCCGGACGCTCAAGCTCAAGGTTGAGGATCGCCAGCGATACGTTGGGGGTGGGCACCCGGATCGCGCTTCCGGTCAGCTTCCCGGTCAGCTCGGGCAGGGCCTTGGCCACCGCGGTGGCCGCACCGGTCTCGGTGAGCACCATGTTCAGGGCTGCCGAGCGGCCGCGACGATCCCCGGTGTGGAAATTGTCGATCAGGTTCTGATCGTTGGTGAAGGAGTGCACGGTCTCCACGTGTCCGTGCCGCACCCCGTAGGCATCGTTGATGACCTTGAGCACCGGGGTGATCGCATTGGTGGTGCAGGAGGCGGCGGAGAGGATCCGGTCCTCGGGCACAATCGCGGCGTCGTTCACACCAAAAACGATGTTTTTAATGTCGCCTCGGCCCGGCGCGGTGAGCAGCACCCGCTCGGCGCCCGGCGCTACCAGGTGACGTTCAAGCCCCTGAGCATCGCGGAACCGACCGGTGTTATCCACGATGATCGCATCGGTGATTCCATACTCGGTGTAGTCAATCGACTCGGGCTCGGCGGCATAGATGACCCGGATCAGGGTGCCGTTGGCGAGGATGCTTGTGCCCTGGGGATCCACGGTCACGGTGCCCGGAAAGTCCCCGTGGACCGAGTCGTGGCGCAGCAGGCTGGCACGCTTCTGTAGGTCGCCCGGGCCACCCGGGCGCACCACGATGGCCCGCAGGCGAAGCCCGTGGCCGCCGTGATCAGCAGACGGGCCAGGTTGCGGCCGATCCGTCCAAATCCATAGAGCACCACATCGCGGGGCTCGACCCCCTCGGGCGCTTCCGTGCCGACCTCGCCCGGGATCCCGACCGGCAGATCCAGGCTTTCGCGCAGGTGCCGCACCGGATCTGCTCCCCCGGCCGCGCGCCAACCGGCGCTCAGGGCCGTGAGATCCAGCGATACCGGGCCCGGGGCAATCTCGGCGAGCGCGTCGAGGATCAGCTCCAGATCCGCAAGCTCACGATCGACTCCGGCGAGATCGTCGGGGTGGGTGGCGGTGCGCGTCAGGGTGCCGAGCACGTCGATCGATGCGAGCCCAATCAGACGGCGACCGCCGAGGGAGGTCACGACTCCGTGGTCGCGATAGAGGGAACCAACCCGGGAAACGATGCGATCGGCGGCGGCCTCCTGGGCCAACCAGCGGCGACGATGTTCACGGATGTCGATGTCCACGCTTCTCCTCTTCTCCGAGCCACCCTGGGTGTGGGAGCTCCACGTTCTGGCCAGTCAGGCCATGACCCGAGACTAGGGGAACGCCCCGACGGGGCGCAGGAGTTTTTCGACTTATTGCGCGTCAAGAAACGCGATTCTTAAACCGAGGTTAAATCTGTTTCCGCTCATCCCTCCGCGTATTCGATCCGGCTGGGCCCGGCACCACTCGCGTGCACGGTAAGCCTGGCGGGAATCCGCTCCTGCATGGCCGGGACGTGACTGATGACGCCGACGGTGCGACCGCCGGCCCGCAGACCGTCCAGCGTGGCCATCGCGGTGTCCAGGGTCTCCGCATCCAGGGATCCGAAGCCCTCATCGATAAACAGCGTGTCCAGCGTGATGTCGCCCGCACGCTGGGTCACCACCTCGGCCAGTCCCAGCGCAAGTGCCAGGGAGGCGAGGAAGGATTCCCCGCCCGACAGCGACTGGGTTGCCCGAGCGACTCCCGTAAATCCGTCAAAAATATTCAGGCCGAGGCCCGACTGGCCCCGTCCGTGCTGCACGGTATCGTCGTGTTCGAGGTGGAACCGTCCGCCACTCATCTCGGCCAGACGCAGGTTTGCCGCCCGCACGATCTCCTCCAGCTCGGCGGCGAGGACAAAGCTTTCCAGCCTCATGCGACGGGCGTTATTCTCCCCGCCGCGGAGCACCGTGGCCAGGGCGCGCAGCCGCTCGAAAGTGGTGAGCTCCTCGGCGATGTCGGCCTGAGCATCGGCCAGCGAGGTGAGGAGGGTGTCCAGATCCCGGTGCCGGCTGCGCTGATCGTGATGCGCACTCGCGGCGGTGTCACGGTCCAGACCGGCGCGGTGCTCAGCTTCGCGTGCCTCGCCCGGGTCCACCGGCTCGGCGGGCAGATCCACGAGGTCGGGGGACTCGATCCGGCCGGACACCGCTGCCAGGGCGGTGTCATGGGCCGAGACTCGGGCGCGAATCTGCTCGCGGTCCGCGCGACGGGCGGCCGCCCAGTCCTCCTCGCGGGCGAACCCGTTGGCCGCGAGCGCCAGGTCTCGCTCCTCCCGCGCGGTCTCTACGGCCGCCTGGAGCCGGACCCGGTCGCCCATGATCCGGGCACGATCGCGGGCCAAATCCCGCGCGCGCGTCACCGCCTCGATGGCCGCGGGGAGATCCGGATAGCCGACGTGGGCGAGGGCCAGGCGTCGGGACAGGTCCTCCGCCGCCTGATGCGCGCTCACCCGCGCCGACGCGGCCGCCGCCAGGGCGTCCCGACCCTCGGCGATCACCGCATCAGCCCGATTCTGCTCGGCTTCCAGGGCCTCAATTTCGGTCTCCCGCGCGGGCAGATCCCGGGCCGCCTGCTCGGCCTCGGACCGTATGCGGGTGGCCTCGGCCAGATCGGCGACCAGCGCGTGCCGCGCGGCCTCAAGATCCTCGGGCACGTCGGCCGAACCGAAGGCACGGGCACTCAGCGCCGAACGGTTCTGCGCCAGTTCCCCCAGGGTTGAGGTCGCGGCGGCGAGCGCGCGGGCGGCCTCGGCGACCCGCGCCTCGGCGGCGGTCACGTCCTCCTCCCCCACGGCGTCCGCCGAGACTTCGGCCGGATGCGGATGGGTGGTGCTTCCGCAGACGGCACAGGGCTCGCCGGATTCCAACTCGGCCGCCAGCTCCCCGGCGAAACCGGCCAGGCGACGCCGGAGCACCGCGCGCTGATGCGCGGCCGCCGCCTGCTGGGACGTCTCGGCCTGCGCGGCAACCTCTCGGGCCGATGAGAGCCGTGGACCGAGGGCAATAAGGGCGCTCAGCGCCTCGGCCCGAGCACTCAGAGACTGTGTCTCCCCCAACAGCGAATCCAGGCGTGCGGCTCGCGCGGCGGTCTCGTTACGGGTCTCGCGCGCCCGGGCGAGGTCGGCGGGCAGTGCCGCTCCCCGCTCCTGGGCGCGGATCAGCGCACTCGCTGCGGCCTCCTCCTCTTTCGTTCGGGTGGCGACCCGGGCGTTCAGGGTGGGCAGCTCGCGGCCCGCCTTCGCTTCGGCTTCCAGCCGCCCCAGATGGCGGGTGCGGCGCTCGGCGATCGCGGTCAGGGCATCTTCGGGGGTCGCGGGATCGGCAACCAGGCTGAGGTCCGCGGATTCCGTCTGCGCGGTGTCGGTGTCCTCGGCGGTCGTGTCCACAGGTTTCGCGGCTTCCGCCGCGCGGATCAGCGCGGTGTGGGTGTCCTCGATCGCCGCGCGGGCATCCCGAGCAGCTTCCAGACGCTGCACCAGGGGCTCAACCTGCGCCGCCCGATCGGCGGCCTCCAGGGTTACCCGGTCGCCGTCGATCTCGGCCGAACGCTCCCCCAGCGCGGCAAACTCGGCGCGCGCGGCCGTCAGCCGGCGCTGCCGGTCGGCCAACGCCTCGCGCTCTCGCAGCGCCTCCCGCGCCTCCTGCTGGCGGGCATCGGCCACACCCAGCGCACTCTCGGTGCGGGCGACTTCCGCCGCCGACACCTCCCGTGCCCGCGCAAACCAGTCGGCATCGGGAACCGCGGGCATCGGGGGCAGCGTGAAGGAGTCGGCGGGCTGTCCGGGGCCGAGCGCCGAGCCCTGCACGGAGGCGTCACCAAGGTTGTCCGCGGAGCCCTCCCCGGAGTCGTCCGCGGAGGATTGGGCGGGAAGCACCTCCCCGACCCGCACGGCCAGCGCCTCGGCGGCCGACTTGCGGGAGGAAAGCTCGCCCTCGGCCTCCCGCATGCGCTCAAAGATGTCCCGCTCATAGTGTTCAAACCGAGCGGTTCCAAACAGCGTCCGCAGCAGTTCCAGTCGCTCGGAACTCTGGGCACGGAGAAACTCGCCAAACCGGTTCTGGGCAAGCAGGATCACCTGCAGGAACTGTTCGCGCCGCAATTTCACAATCTCGGCCAGCTCCTTGCCCACCTCGCGCGGCTGAGCAAAGAGGACCTCCCAGCCGTCGGGTCGAAGAATCGCCAGCTCCGCCGTGGGCTTTTGCATGGTGGTTCCGGCACCGCGCGACTTGGGCCGCTCATACCCCGGCGAGCGCCGCACCCGATACCGCTCACCCCCGGTGCTGAACTCCAGTTCCACCAGCGTGGGATCCCCGGGGCCGCAGTGGTCGCTGCGCAGCCTTCCCGGCGTGCCGTCGTAGCGCGGGGCACCGTCGTACAGCGCGAAACAGATCGCGTCCAGGATGCTGGACTTCCCGGCCCCGGTCTTCCCGGCGATCAGGAATAGCCCCTCGGCGGCAAACGCGTCAAAGTCGACCTCCTGGGTGTCCAGGAACGGCCCAAAACCCGCGATGCTCAGACGATGAATCCTCATGCCGCACTCTCCTGCACTCTCGTTTTCATCGGGTCAATCATGAGCGCTCTCGGCGCTGTTCGGCACGGATCAGATCGGCGATCAGCGCCCGCTCGTCGGCGTCTGGCCCCACCCCCTCGCGCACGAGTTCCAGGAACCCGGCAATGATCTCATCGTCCCCACGCTCGCGCACCCGGGTCGCATAGCTTGTGGAGGTATCCACGGCGACGGTGTCCGGCGCATGCTCCAGGGTAAGCGCGAACGGGAATCGTTCCTGCAATCTGCGCATCGGATCCAGCGGACGCACCGGATCGGTCAGGATCGCGGCCACCCAGTGCTCGCGTAGCGCCTCATGGGCCGGCTCGGCGAGGATTTCCTCGAGGGTGCCGCGCAGCACGGCCAGCGGGCGCGGAATCGGGAGGTCCACCCAGCGCACCTCGGAGAGGCCGGCGCCGTCCAGATCCACGATCCACCCACCGCGGGGCTTATTCACCTCGGAAAAGGAATAGTGCAGCGGGGCCCCGCTGTAGCGAATGTGCTCGCGCAGGGTGGCTCGGCCGTGAATATGACCCAGGGCGGCATAGTCCACCCCGTCAAACACATCCAGCGGGACCGAGTCGATGCCGCCCGCGGTGATGTCGCGTTCCCCGTCTCCCCCGCTGGCCCCGGAGGCAAAGCAGTGGGCGGCAATCACCGTGCGGGTCGGCGGCCGGGTGGCGATATCCGCCCGGATGCGATCCATCGCAAACCGCATGGTTTTTTCCTGCCCGCGCAGATCGGCATCGGGATAGCGGTAGCGCAGCAGCGCGGGTTCCAGATAGGGAATGCCGTAGATCAGGACCGGTCCATACTCATCGGTCAGTTCGATCGGCACATCCAGCGTCTCGGGATCGGTGCATACATACACCCCGGCAGTCGCCGCAAACTCGGCCAGGAATCCCAGCCGCTGGGCCGAATCATGATTACCCGAGGTGAGCACAATGCGCACCCCGGTGCGGTGCAGGTCACGCAGGACATTCCCGAGCACCGTATAGGCGGCAGCCGAGGGGGTCCCGGTGTCAAAAATGTCTCCGGAGACCACCATCACATCGACCCGCTCCTCGGTCACGATCCGGGTAAACTCCCCCAGCACGGCCTCCAGATTGGCCAGCGTGCTGGCCCCGTGGAAGCTGCGCCCGACGTGCCAGTCGGAGGTGTGCAGTAGTCTCATACCCTTACGATACCGAGCCCGACGCACCGCATGCCCGGCTCGCCACACCAAAAAGTTCACCCCCGCTTTACCCTTTTGCGGAATGAACCCACGGGCAACGCCGTTAGCTCTCTGTACGTTATCCCTGAATGTCCCCAGAGGAAGAGTCTTTTTGTCATCTGTTACCACCACACCCGTCTCCGACGAGGTCGCAACCACCCGACGCAATAATCGGGTCATCGGCTTGCTGATCGCCGCCGCGTTTGTGGTGATTCTGAACGAGACCATCATGAGCGTGGCACTGCCCTCACTCACCCATGATCTCGAAATCACCATTGCCGCAGCCCAGTGGCTCACCACCGGCTTCCTGCTCACCATGGCCGTGGTCATCCCGATTACCGGGTTCCTGCTGCAGCGTTTTAATACCCGCCCCATCTTCATCGCCGCGATGGGACTGTTCTCCCTCGGCACCCTGATCGCCGCGGTGGCACCCGGATTTGTGCTGCTTCTGCTGGGCCGCATCGTCCAGGCCAGCGGCACGGCCATCATGATGCCGCTGCTGATGACCACCCTGATGACCCTCGTCCCCGCCGAAAAACGCGGCCGGATGATGGGTTCGGTGTCCATCGTCATCTCGGTGGCCCCCGCCATCGGCCCCACCATTTCGGGCCTGATCCTGCACTCGCTGGGGTGGCGCTGGATGTTTGGTCTGGTGCTCCCGATCGCGATCATCATGCTGATCATCGGCATCCGCAGCATCTCCAACGTCACCGAACCGCGCGTGGTTCCGCTGGATGTTTTCAGTGTGATCCTCTCCGCCCTCGGTTTTGGTGGACTCATCTTCGGAATCAGCCGTATCTCCGAGGAAAGCACCGACGGTGGCGTCACGCTGATCGTCTCCCTGGTTGTGGGTGCCCTGAGTCTCGCAGCCTTCATCATTCGTCAGATCCTGCTGTCGCGTCGTGACCGTGCGCTGCTGGACCTGCGTACCTTCCAGTCGCCGACCTTCACCGCCGGCATCCTGATGATGGTTGTGGCCATGGCCGCGCTGTTTGGCACGATCATCCTGTTGCCGATCTACCTGACCAATGTGATGGGTCGCGACACCATCGAGATCGGGTTGTTCATGCTCCCCGGCGGGCTGGTCATGGGCCTGATGGCACCGTTTGTGGGCCGCCTGTTTGACCGGGTGGGTCCGCGTCCGCTGATGATCCCGGGCTCGATTATCGTCGCCGGTTCTCTGTGGTTCCTGGCCACCGTGGGCACCGCCGCCGGCAGCTCGATCTGGGTTCTGCTGGGCACCCACATCGTGATGAGCTTCGGCCTAGCGCTGCTGTTCACCCCGCTGTTCACAGTGAGCCTGGGTGCGGTTCGTCCCGCACTCTACTCCCACGCCAGTGCGATCGTGGGCACCGTGCAGCAGGTCGCCGGGGCCATCGGCACGGCCCTGTTTATCACCATCCTGTCGGTTCAGAGCCAGGCGTTGCTGGCCGGCGGCGCCACCGCCGGTGCGGCGGTCGCCGGTGGTGTGTCCCAGGCATTCCTGGTGGGTGCCTGCATCGCCACCGCGCTGATTGTGATCGCCCCCTTCATCGGTAAGCCCGCGGATATGCCCGAGGGCGGGGCTCCGATGGGCCACTAACCCCGTCGCCGATCTCACACACGCATCGCGTGGACATCTCAGATGTCCACGCGATGCGTGTTTTTTGGCTCGTTTCCGAACACATCGGCCGCACCCGGTCGGACTGAATAACACGCGCAGGGGCGTTGTCTGCGAGACTTATCCTCTTCGTATTCATTCATCGCTTGGAAACATCTGTGAGTTCTACACCCCGTCCCACCCTCGGCCTGGCCGCTCAGCTGACCCGCCGCCGACCCATCGACGTCCCGCTCACGGATGGATCCCAGCCCGCCCTGCGCCGCAGTCTCGGCCTCTGGCAGCTCACCATGATCAGCATCGGTGCGACCCTGGGAACCGGGGTCTTTGTGGTGCTGGGGACCGCCGTGCCGATGGCCGGTCCCGCCGTCTGGATCGCCTTCATCGTGGCCGGAATCACCGCGATGCTCTCCGCCCTGTCCTATGCCGAGATGGCCGGCAGCGTCCCGGTTTCCGGATCCAGCTACTCCTACGCCTACGCGACGCTGGGTGAGGGGCTCGCCTGGGTCTGTGGCTGGTGTCTGATTCTTGAATATGCGGTCTCGGTGGCCGCGGTGGCCGTCGGCGCGGGCGAATACGTGAACGACGCGCTGGGTGTGTTCGGGCTTGAACTTCCCCGCGAGCTGGTGGCCGGGCCCGATGCCGGTGGCATCGTCAACCTGCCCGCGGCCGCGCTGGTGTTGATCGCGATGTTCCTGCTCGTGCGCGGCACCAGCGAATCGATCACCGTCAACACCATCATGGTGATCCTCAAGATTGCCACCATGCTGCTGTTCATCGTGATCGCATTCACCGCATTCCAGGCCGGAAACCTCGAGCCGCTGGCCCCGATGGGGACCGCGGGCATCGCCGCCGCGGCCTCGCGCCTGTTCTTCTCCTATATCGGCTTTGATGCGGCCTCCACCGCGGGCGAGGAGGCGCTCAATCCGCGCCGGGATCTGCCCCGGGCGATCCTGCTCTCCCTCGGAATCGTCACCGTGATCTACATCCTGGTGGCCATCGCCGCCCTCGGTGCCCACCCCTGGACCGAGTTCACCGAGAACGGCCCCACGCTCGCGGCCATTCTGGATGAGATCACCCACACCCCCTGGATCACCCTGGTCATGGCCATCGGTGCGGTTATCGCCATCGCCAGCGTGGTGCTCACGGTGCTCTACGGTCAGACGCGAATCCTGATGAGTATGTCCCGGGATGGCATGGTGCCCCGGGTGTTCCAGCGCATCTCCGCCAAGAGCCACACCCCGGTGGCCGGCACGCTGATCATCGGGATCGCCGTCGCGATCACCGCCGCACTGATTCCACTGGGTGAGCTCGCCGACGCCACCAGCATCGGGACGCTCTTCGCCTTTGCCCTGGTCAACCTCGCGGTGATCTACCTGCGCCGCACCCGCCCCACCGCGCCACGCGCCTTCCGGGTTCCGCTCTACCCGGTGGTCCCCATCCTGGGGTTCCTGTGCTGTGTGGGGCTGATGGTGAGCCTGGGTAGCAACACCTGGATCGTCTTTGTGATCTGGATGATCATCGGCGTGATCTGGTACCTGGTGTATTCCCGCTCGCACTCGGTCGTGGGCGCACTGAGCGCCGACGAGTATGAGCAGGCGCACGCCGCCGGGCTGGCACACGCCGAGCGCCTCGCCCGTGAGGACGATAATCCGAATGCAGAATCGGAGCGCGACTCCCGTTCCTAGAAGTTGCCCACAGCCTCAAAGAGGCGCAACGTTCTCCACAATTTGAAACCCTCGACGGCGTCAAATCCGTACCCCTGATGGACTGAGAAACCAACCAATCAGATCCAGGGAAGGCTCCGAACGGCGACGTCACACGCGTCGGCTCGCGCATACCACTCGCATCCGTGCACCGGTGCCTCCCCCAGAAGCAGGGAGCACGCCATGAAACCCACACCCGCTGATCGCGGTCACCCCGGGGCACCGGCCTCGGAATCTGTGCCCACGGGGCCTCCGCAAGCGGTGCCGAGGGCGGGGGCGGCAGCACATGTCGCCGGGATTGGGACGCATGCCGAGCTCACCGATCTCCCCGACAGCACGGTTCTCCACCGGTTGATCCGCGATGTGCGGTTTCGGGAGCGCTCGCGCTCCCCCGTGCGATTCCCGCCGGCCGAGCCAGCCCCGCCGGGTCCGCTGCCGGTGGGTTTTGCCGGAGCTCAGGGATCGACACTCCCGCGTATACCCACGGCCATTAGCTCACGGGCTGCGCATCCCGCGCGGGCCCGCCAGGGGACGGTTTTGGACGCATACGAGGCCTCGCTCCCATCGCCCTGGGGAACCCTAACCGTGCTCGCCTCGGCCGCCGGGGTGGTACGACTTACCTTCGCCGAAGCCGGCGGCACCAGCGGTGCGCTCGCTCACCTGGCGGCGGGTCTGCGTATCGCGCCCGAGCGCTCGCGTGCCCACGTTGGACTAGCACTCGAACAACTACGCGAGTACATCGCGCATCAGCGGCGGCGTTTCGATCTCCCGATCGATCTCGGGCCGTTTGGGCTTTACCATCGAGAGGTACTCGGGTTTCTCCCTCGATTACGTTACGGCCACACGGTCAGCTACGGCGAGGTGGCCTCGGCAACCGGGCGCCCGCTGGCCATGCGCGCGGTCGGCGCCGCGTGTGCCCTCAACCCGGTGCCGATCATCTTTCCCTGCCATCGGGTTATCCACGCCGATGGGAGCCTGGGCGGCCATATTGCCGGGACCTGGGTCAAACATGCCCTCCTCACGCATGAGGGGGTGTTTGACGAATGAACGGGCAGACGGCGAGGGGCCGCATGGTGTGCGAAACACACCATGCGGCCCCGGAAACACGAACCGTAGCCCGACTCCTAGCTGGTGGGCTGAGTGGGAATCGCCCCGGTGGCGTCAAAGGCCAGCGGGTCCGAGGACTCCTCCAGCTCATGACCGCCCGAGAACTGGGACATGTACAGGTTGTAGTACGCGCCCCGCTGCTTGAGCAGCGACTCATGCGAGCCCTGCTCAACAATTCGGCCCGACTCCATCACCAGGATCGTGTTGGCATCACGAATCGTGGAGAGTCGATGCGCAATCACAAACGAGGTACGGTCGGTGCGCAGCGCGGCCATCGCCTGCTGGACCAACAGCTCGGTGCGGGTATCCACCGAGGAGGTGGCCTCATCCAGAATCAGCAGCGACGGGGATGCCAGGAATGCCCGTGCAATCGTGATCAGCTGCTTCTCGCCGGCCGAGACGTTGGATCCGGCATCGTCCAGAATGGTGTCATAACCGTCGGGGAGCTGACGCACGAAACGATCCACGAACGTGGCCTGAGCCGCGGCGATGACCTCCTCATCGGTGGCATCAAGGCGTCCGTAGCGGATGTTGTCACGAATCGTGCCCTCGAAGAGCCACGCATCCTGCAACACCATGCCCACCTTGGAGCGCAGCTCCTGACGCGGAACCGTGGTGATGTCCGTGCCGTCCAGCAGAATGCGTCCACCCTGAAGCTCGTAGAAGCGCATGACGAGGTTCACCAGGGTGGATTTACCCGCCCCGGTGGGCCCCACAATGGCCACCGTGTGTCCGGGTTCTGCCTCGAAGGACAGATCCTCGATCAGCGACGTCTCCTCGTTGTAGGAGAAGGTCACGTGCTCAAACTCCACGTGCCCATCGGTGTGAGCGGGCAGGGCACCGGTGGTGTCATCCTCGCTCTGTTCCTCGGCGTCGAGCAGCTCAAAGGTCCGCTCGGCCGAGGCCACACCCGACTGCAGCATGTTTGCCATGCCGGCCAGCTGGCCGATCGGGCTGGTGAACTCACGCGAGTACTGAATGAACGCGGTGGCATCACCCAGGGTCATCGACCCGGTGGCCACACGCAGCCCGCCCACAACCGCGATGCCGACATACGAGAGATACGACACAAACTGCATCGCCGGCATAATGATGCCGGAGATGAACTGCGCACCAAACGATGCCTTAAACAGCCCCTGGTTGCGCTCGTCGAAGCCCTCCAGCATGTCCTTCTGACGGCCGAACAGGGTTACCAGATCGTGGCCGGAGAACGACTCCTCAATGTGCCCATTCAGCACACCGGTGTTTTTCCACTGAGCGGCGAACAGCTTCTGCGAGCGCGAGCCGATCACGCCGGCCACAATTGCCGAAAGCGGCAGGGCGATCAGCGCGATCAGCGCGAGTTGCCAGGACACGATGAACATCATTACCACGATGCCGATGATGGTCAGCACCGCCTGGATCATCTGCGCAAACGCCTGTTGGAGGGCGTTTTGGATGTTATCCACGTCGTTGGTCACCCGCGAGAGCAGGTCGCCACGCTGACGGGTATCAAAGTAGTTCAGCGGCAGACGGTTGAGCTTGGTTTCGATGTCCCGACGCAGGTTGTACACAACCTTCATCACCAGCTTGTTCAGGATGTAGCCCTGGGCCCACATGAAGAACGAGGAAATGAGATACATGGCCAGCACGATAAAGATCAGTCGGCTCAGATTGACGAAATCAATTCCCTGCCCGGGGGTGAAGTTGATCTTCTCGAGCATGTCCGCACGCGACTGATCACCCGAGGCGACCAGTCCAGCGATGACCTGCTCCTTGGTGGCCCCGGCGGGCATGCCTGCGCCGATGGCCCCACCGAAGATCACGTCCATGGCCTGGCCCAGAATCTTGGGTGCGATCACGCCCAGAACAACGGAGACCACAACCATCGCCACAACGATGGATACGCCTACCCGCTCGGGTGCCAGCAGACCCATCAGGCGCTTGGCCGAGGGCCAGAAAGCCTTAGCCTTCTTGGGCGGTGCCCCGCCGCCGAACATGTCGTCATTGGAACCCGCCGCCAGCTCACGCTCGTCAAATTCCAGAACGGCTTCGGGGGTTTCAGATTCCAGGGAATCGTTTTTCTTGCGCGCCATGAGTTACGCCACCTCCGATGCACTGAGCTGGGAATTCACAATTTCCAGATAGGTTTCGTTGGACTCAAGCAGCTCCTCATGGGTGCCCCGTCCCACAATTTTGCCGTCGTCCATGACCAGAATCTGATCCGCATCGGTGATTGTGGAGACCCGCTGGGCCACGATGATCACCGTGGCATCACGGATTTCGTCCTTGAGAGCCGCACGGAGTTTGGCATCCGTGGTCACATCCAGGGCGGAGAACGAGTCATCAAACAGGTACACCTTGGGCTCTGCCACCAGGGTGCGCGCGATACACAAACGCTGACGCTGTCCACCGGAGACGTTCGTGCCACCCTGCGAGATCGGGCTATCCAGCCCGTGTTCCTTCTCCCGAACAAAGCCGGCACCCTGTGCCACCGTCAGAGCCTGCCAGAGCTTGTCATCTTCGGCATGCTGATCGCCGAAACGAAGATTGCTGCCCACCGTGCCCGAGAACAGGAACGGACGCTGAGGAACCATTCCCACCCGATCCGAAAGCTGTGCGCGGGTGTAGTGCGAAACCGGAACTCCGTCCAGGAGAACCTCGCCCTCGCCCGCGTCGTAGAGGCGCGGGATCAGGTTCAGCAGGGTCGACTTACCGGATCCGGTCGAGCCGATGATGGCCGTGGTTTTCCCGGGCTCCGCGGTAAACGAAAGCCCTTCCAAAACCTGGTTCTCGGCACCCGGATAGCCAAAGCCGACGTTGCGGAACTCCACCACACCGCGCGGGTTGGTAACCTCCACCGGTTCCTCGGGCTCGGCCATGGTCGGCTCCACATCAAGAACCTCACCGATTCGCTCGGCACACACCACGGCACGCGGAATCATCATGACCATAAAGGTCCCCATCATGACCGCCGCCAGAATCTGCAGCAGGTACTGCAGGAATGCCGTCAGCGAGCCCACCTGCATGTCACCGGTATCAACCCGGTGACCGCCAAACCACAGCACGGCGGCCGTGGCCAGGTGCAGGATCATTCCAATCAGCGGGAACATCAGCACAAAGATCGAGCCGACCTTCAGCGAAACCTTGGTCAGCGCATGGTTCGCATCGCCAAAGCGCTGGGTTTCAAAATCCTCACGCACAAAGGCTCGCACCACGCGGATGCCGATGATCTGCTCACGCAGCACGCCGTTGATACCGTCAATCTTGTCCTGCATCGACCGGAACAGCGGCATCAACAGGGTGACCAGGTAACCAACAACGGCAATCAGCAGGGGCACCGAGACCCACACCAGCCAGGACAGGCCCGCATCTTCGCGCAGGGCCATCACGATGCCACCCACGCACATGATCGGGGTAGACACCATAAAGTTCAGGGTCATCAGCAGGAGCATCTGCACCTGCTGAACGTCATTGGTTCCGCGGGTAATCAGCGTCGGTGCACCAAAGCGGCCCAGCTCCTGAGCGCGGAAGTTAGAAACACGACCGTAGACGCTGCGACGCAGGTCGCGACCCACGGCCATTGCGGTTTTGGCACCAAAATAAACGCCGCCGATCGCGGCGGCGACCTGGACCAGGCACACCCACAGCATGGTGGCACCGGTGGCCCAGATGAAGTTGACGTCGCCCTTAGCCACGCCCTGATCAATGATCTGGGCGTTCAGGCTGGGCAGATAAAGAGCGGCAAGAGTCGCGATCAGTTGCAAAATAACAACGGCCACGATCCACCGAACATACGGGCGCGAATATCGCAGTAAGAGCCGTAAGAGCATGGGATCCATCCTGGTATGGAGTGTAAACAAGAGAGCTTCTAGCGGACGCAACCCGCTGAGCACTCATGCTAACGCGGTTTAGGTCGATTTAGCGTCCATCATTTGGCTGATGTTCACAGCCTCTGTCGCACTATACGGAATACCGAGGACATCACGATGGCCGAGGTGAGTGGTCCGCGATCGTTGGTGAGTGGGGCCAAATCGGTTACTGTGATCACATGCGTCTCGGTGTACTCGATGTTGGCTCAAATACCGTCCATCTTCTCGTGGTGGATGCTCACCCCGGCGCGGGTCCCATCCCGATGACCGATCACAAATCGGTGCTGCGCCTGATGCGCTACATCGACGCGGAGGGGCGCATCAGCGATGAGGGCGTCGCCGCCCTGATCGACGCGGTGAGCGCGGCAGCGCGGATCGCCGATGCGGCGGGGCTGGACGCCTTTTTGCCCATGGCCACATCCGCCATACGTGAGGCTGCCAACGGGCCCGAGACCCTCGAGCTCATTCGCGCCCACACCGGCGTGGACCTTCAAGTACTCAGCGGGGAGGAGGAATCCCGACTCACCTTCCTGGCGATTCGCCGCTGGTACGGGTGGTCCGCGGGCAATATTTTGGTCTTTGACATCGGTGGCGGCTCCCTGGAAATCTCACAGGGGTCCGATGAGATGCCCGATGTGGCCGTGAGCCTGCCTCTGGGCGCCGGACGCACCACCGTCTCCCACCTTCATGACGACCCACCCACCCTCGAACAGACCGAGGAGCTGGCCGCCCACGCACGCCGGATTCTCGGCGAGGCCCTCCCGTTGTTTTCCGAGCAGGGAGCGCCCGACCACATCGTTGGCTCGTCAAAAACCATTCGTTCCCTGGCCAAACTGGCCGGCAGCAGCGGCGACAACACCGACGGGCGCACCCGACTCAGTCTCAAGCGACTCACCGACTGGGTCCCGCGCCTGGCGATGATCCCGGCCAGCGCAAGACACGCACTTCCCGGCATTACCGAGGACCGTGCCTTCCAAATTGCCGCCGGAGGAATCGTGCTGCGCGAGGCCATGGGGACCATGGGAGCATCCGCCCTCGAGGTCTCACCCTGGGCCCTGCGCGAGGGAGTCATCATGCGTTATCTGGACCAGCTGCACGGCACTTCTTCCTGAGCCGAGATGCCGGATTTCAGGCCCCGAACCCGTTGATCGATGTGCGCACAGGGTCTAGGCTGAGGGCATGGAGATCACCCGATCAAACGAGCATTCCCGCTACGAACTCCGCGAAGAAGGAGAGGTGCACGCCACCCTTGCCTTCACCGAGCGCAACGGCGTGACACTCCTGACCTACAGCTATACCGAGCCCACACAGCGCGGTCGCGGGCTCGCCGCCAAACTGGTCGAGTTTGCGATCGAAGACATCAGCCAGGACCCCACCCATAAGATCACCCCGACCTGCGGATACGTCCGCGGGTGGTTTGCCAACCATCCCGAACACCAGGGTCTCCTCGCCGACTAACGGTGCCGAGGAAACCCGGTATTCCGCGCAGCCCTGTCAGTCGAAGTGACAGCGCCGTCAGGTAAAGCATCTGCGGCCACCGCAGTCACATCGGGGCCAATGCTCTCCCCGATTCGATCGAGAAAGCTCACCACAGCTGCACGCTCAGAGGCGTTCAATGACTCTGCGGCGGCGAGCATGCGTTCATGCCGGCCGCTCAGGGTACCGCGCACCTCACGATGGGTTTGAGGGCTCGCCTGCAGAAGGATCGCCCGGCCATCCACCGGATGCGGCAGCCGGCGCAGATGCCCCGAGGCTACCAGCCGGTCGGTGAGCTTGGTGGTTGAGGCGGAGGAAATCCCCAGGTGATCGGCCAAGCGCTTGCCCGTCACGGGCTCATCGCGGCCGGCCGCGGCGATCAGGAATCGCAGAGCCGCCATATCGGTCTCCCCCATCCCCATTTCGCGTCGGGTTTCTCGCCGCATCGCCTCGTCCCGTTCTCGCCAGCGGCGCAACGCCCGCAGGACCGCAACGGGCCCCACCTCCGACGAGTGTGCCGCGTCTGCGCCTCTCGGGCTTCCCGGCGCAACGCCGGGGCCATCCGACCGATGCTCCACATCCTGATCCTGCGGGAGAGCATCAGTCCCGGCTGCGCTCCCCCGGACCTCCACATCCGAGGCCGCCAGCGCGATCTCCGCCCCATCCGCATTCGTACCGGCACCCACCTCGGAGAGGGACAGTACGGGCTCCAGATCCGAGGCCGCCAGCGCGATCTCCAGATCGGAGGCGGTCGCCGCAGACTCCGTCCCGGGCGCACCGGAATCCTCGTCCGGCAGGTACCAGTAGGGGGCGTTCATGATGTCCAAAAGTTTTGGGGACGGGATGCGAGATGCACTGATCACATGATACCGTCAACTCATTAGCTAGCCTAGCTAGTTATTTAATCCGGGAGGCACAACGATGAATGCACCGCTAGGTCACACCCTCGTTCGAGCAACACCCGCCGGGACGGCCGCACCCACGGCATCGTCCACGGAGGAGGAGTCAACCGCCGCGTCGTCCGCGCGCGAACGGCATCGACTCGCCCGGATTAGGTCCGTGACTGGCGACCCGAATGTACGTCATGGACACAGCCACCTCCCCGGGGGCGCGATCCAGAATCACGATGAACGTGCACTGCTCGTTTCCGTGGACGGTGGAATCCCCTCCCCCCAGACCGCCATCACCGATGGCGCAGCACGCGTCGAGCACGCGCTCCCCTCGGACTCCGAGCTGGGTGCGCTGCTCGACGCCGGCTACGATCAGGACGGGCTCGACAGCGCCTGCACCTGCGACATCCCGCCACGGGTGAGCGAGCTGAGCCGCCGCGTGGAAACCACTCTTTCGGCCTTCCTGCAGGATGGTCTGGCCAAGAGTCGCCGGATGGACGTCTCCTATCCTCCGCTCTGGGCGGGGCTCACCCAGGCGCTCACCGGGGGCAAGCGCATCCGCCCGCGCCTGGTCCTCGGTGCCTATCTGGCTCTGGCCGCAGAGGACGCCGTGTCGGAGGGCGCCGAACCAGCACACCAGACCGGCGTCGCCGGCGACCCAACCCAGACACGGCCCGCGGCCGCCAGCACAGCCGCTGCCACTGCCACCGCCACTGCCGCTGCCGCTGCAACTGCCGCTGCCACTGCCACTGCCACCGACTCGCTGCTGAGCGCCCTGGTGGCGACGGCCGCCGCGCAGGAACTGCTGCACGGGGCATTTGTGGTGCATGACGACATCATCGACGGCGATCTGCTGCGGCGCGGCAAGCCCAACCTGACCGGTGCCATCCTCGCCGAGCATCCGCTGCGCGAGTCCGATCCGGCGCGGGCCCGGCGCGACGCCGAGTCCTCGGCCATCATCGGCGGAGATTTACTGCTCAGCGCCGCCCAGCGACACATCGCGCTCCTCGACGTGGACACCCGGATCCGGCACCGCCTGCTCGATCTGTTTGACGAGGCCGTACACATCACCGCCGGCGGGGAGCACGCCGATGTGAGCCTCGCCGCGCTGGAATCCGGCTCCCCAACCATCACCCGCATCCTCAGCATGACCGAGCACAAGACCGCCAGCTACACCTTCTCGGTGCCGCTCCGGGCCGGGGCCGTGCTCGCCGGGGCCGATGAAAACCTGCTGGGCGCACTGGATGAGGTCGCGCGGGCCCTCGGCCTGGCCTTCCAGCTGCAGGATGATCACCTCGGGGTGTTTGGGGAGAGCGCCCGCACCGGCAAGAGCATCACCGCCGATCTGTCCTCGGGCAAGAACACCGCGCTGGTCTCGCTCGCCCGTGACAGCACCGCCTGGCCACTGATTGTCGCCCTGCAACACGCCCCCGAATCGGCGAGCGCCGCCCAGTGGGAGCACGTGCGTTCCGAGCTAGTGCGCACCGGCGTGCGCGAGCGTCATGATGCGCTGGTGGCCGATGCCACCCGACGGGCCCATGCCGCAACCCTCTCCCCCGCGTTACCGCCACGGTTGCGCAGTTACCTTACATCCGTCATTATCGAGCTCGGGGGACGTGATGTTTAGTCTGCGACTCCTGGCAACAGCGCCCGTTCCCACCCAGATTGAGCCCGTGACCCCCACCTCCGAACACTCAGATAGCGGCCCTCAGCCCGCAGCGACCTCGACCGCGGCACCGCGAAGCCGCCGTCCGTCCGTGCCCGCGCGCGCCCCAGAGACGGGGCTCGACCTCTACAACCGGGTCGCGACCGAGAACAGTGTGCACCTCCTCAGCCGCTACTCAAGCTCCTTCGGTGCCGCGAGCCTTCTCCTTCCGGGTCGCATGCGCACCCGGATTGCCGCGATCTATGCGCTGGTGCGGGTGGCCGATGAGATTGTGGACGGTCCCGGCGAGAGCGCCGGACTCAGCACAGCCGAGTGTGCGCAGACCCTGGACGCCCTGGAGGCCGAGACCGAACACGCCCTGGCCACCGGATTCTCCAGCAACCTGGTGGTACACGCGTTTGCCCAGACCGCCCGCGCGGCCGGGTTCGGGACCGAACTAACCCGACCGTTCTTCGCCTCGATGCGCATGGACCTGGAACAAAACGTGCACGATCAGGCGAGTATCGATGCCTACATTTATGGTTCGGCCGAGGTCATCGGGCTGATGTGCACGGCGGTATTCTGTCAGGACTCCCGAGTGGATCCGCAGCGCCCCGAAATTGTGGATGCCGCCCGCGCGCTGGGTTCTGCCTTCCAGAAGATCAACTTCCTGCGCGATCTGGGCAGTGATCTGGACGCGCTGGGGCGTAACTATTTCCCGGGGATCAATGTGGCTCTGCTGACAGCGCGGGATCGTGACACCATCATCGCCGATATCGATGGCGACCTGGCCCGCGCGCGGGCGGGCATTGGCCTGCTCCCGCGGGTGAGCCGCCCGGCGGTGATCTGCGCGACCGAGCTGTTTGCCACCCTGACCCGCAAGATGGGAGCCATTCCCGCGCGGGAGCTGCTGCGCCGTCGCATCCGAGTGAGCACCCCCCACAAGGTGGTGATTGCCCTGCGCGCGCTGATCGTCGGCAGGTTCCTGCCCTCCCGCGGCGGGCGGTAGCCCCGGCGCTCGGTTGCGCCGCATCCGCCCCGAGCACGGTACCCGGGGCCCGGCATCCCTGCGGCCGTCCGCTCCCCTTCCCTCGGCCATCCGCCACCACCCAACGATTGGATCCGTTCTTGTCCGAGACCGCACAGCCCGACACCTCCGCAGGGCACCCCCAGCATGCCGTGGTGATCGGGGGTGGCGTGGCCGGGTTGGCCACCGCGGGGCTGCTGGCCCGTGACGGCTACAGGGTCACCCTGGTCGAGCAAAATCCCGAGGTGGGTGGACGCGCCGGATCGTGGAGCAGCGAGGGATTCCGCTTTGACACCGGGCCCTCCTGGTATCTGATGCCCGAGGTGTTTGATCACTTCTTCGCGATGATGGGGTCCAGCACCGCCGCCGAGCTCGACCTGGAAACCCTGGACCCGGGTTATCGGGTGATCTTCGAAAAGGATCACGAGGCCGTGGACATTCGCGCCCAACGCGAGGCCAACCGGGCACTGTTTGAGCAGCTGGAACCGGGATCCGGCCCCGCGTTTGACCGCTATCTGGCCTCGGCAGAGCAAACCCTGGACCTCGCCACGCGCTCCTTCCTCTATACCAACTTCGAAAACCTCTCGGCCTTTTCCAGCCGCGCGGTGATCGCGCGCGCGGGCACACTCGTGCACCTGCTGACCCGATCCCTGCACGCGTTTGCGCGCGACCACTTCACCGACTCGCGGATCCTGCGAATCCTCGGATACCCGGCGGTGTTCCTCGGGTCCTCGCCGTTTCGGGCCCCGGCGATCTATCACCTGATGAGCGGCCTGGATCTGAACGGCGGAGTGCAGTATCCGCGCGGCGGGTTCACCGAGCTGGTGCAGGCGCTCGCCCGGCTGGCGGATTCGGCCGGAGTCACGATCCTCACCGAAACCCGGGTGCAGGAAATCACCACCGAATCTGCCGGACGCCGGGCTCGCGCGACCGGGGTGATCACCGAGCGCTGCGGCGTGACCTCCCGGATCGAGGCGGACATCGTGGTCTCGGCGGCGGACCTGCACCACACCGAAACCCGACTTCTCCCGCCTGCACTGCAGTCTCGACCCGAACGCTCCTGGAAGCGCACGGTGCCCGGTCCCGGCACGGTCCTGGTGTTCCTCGGGATCCGCGGGGAGATTCCCGAGCTGCCGCACCACACCCTGCTGTTCACCGAGGACTGGGAGGGTAACTTCCAACGCATCGACGCCCCGGCACCCGCGCCCGGGGAGCCCTGGCTGCCCGATCAGACCTCGCTGTATGTGTGTCATCCCTCGGCCTCGGATGCGAGCGTGGCACCGCCCGGACACAGCAACCTGTTTGTGCTGGTGCCCGCGCCTTCCAATCCCGATCTGGGCGGCGAGGGCGACGCGGAGGTTGAGCGGATCACCGATGCGGCCATCGATCAGATCGCCGCCTGGGCAAAGATCCCCGATCTGCGTGAGCGAATCGTGGTACGCCGCAGCATCGGTCCGCGCGATTTCGAACGGGACTTCAACGCGTGGCGCGGAACCGCCCTGGGCCTTGCCCACACCACCGCGCAGAGTGCGTTCTTCCGCGGCAAAAACGTGTCCTCGAAGGTCTCCGGACTCTACTACGCCGGCGCCACCACGGTTCCGGGCATCGGGTTGCCGATGTGCCTGATCAGTGCCGAGCTGGTCCTCAAGCGCCTGCGCGGGGACCGTAGCAGTGCCCCGCTGCCCGAGCCTGCCCCCGCACTTGGCGATCGTGACACCGCATGACCGGCGGCTATGCCCTCGCGCTGCTGATCTCGATCGGCGGCCTCGCCCTGATCGACCTGCGCCACAAACTGTTTTTCTGGGCCTCCCCGATTCGCGCCGCGCTGACCCTGACCGCCGGTCTGGTCGCGTTCATCGCCTGGGATCTGTGGGCGATCCACGCGGGCATCTTCTTCCGTGGTGACAGCCCACTGCTGCTGCACTGGAACCTTGCCCCCGAGTTCCCGGTCGAGGAGATCCTGTTCCTCACCCTGCTGTGCTATTCGGCGATGATCCTCTACACCCTGGGCGCAAGACTGCTCACCCGCATCCGCACCCGTCGGAGCGCGGCCGCATGATGTACTGGCAGATCTGCGCGATCGTGTTGGCCGGTGGCTTGGGGGTGTTTGCCCTCACCCGATCCGGAGGTGCCCGAGTCTCACTCGGTGCGGCGGCCATTTCCCTGGCCGGGCTGACAGTGGCGACCGCGGTTTTTGACAACATCATGATCGCGCTGGGCCTCTTCGACTATGACCGGGACACCCTGCTCGGTCTCAACATCGGCAACGCCCCGATCGAGGACTTCACCTATCCGCTGCTCGCGCTGCTGATCCTGCCCGGGGTCTGGCTTGCACTGGGAAAGCTCAGCAACGCCGACTGGCGCACGATCCTGCGATCCTCCCGCCCGGTGTCCTGGATCAACACTGCCTATCCGTTTGCGGCGGCCATGCTGATCACCCGCGGCACCGTGGATGGCGAACTCATCGTGGGCACCCTGTTTTTCCTGATCCCCTACAACCTGCTGATGTACGGGGTCAACGACGTCTTCGACTATGAGTCCGACCTGCGTAATCCGCGCAAGGGTGGCATCGAGGGCGCGGTGCTCGAGCGCCGACTACACCGGCCGGTTCTGTGGACCGGCGCGCTGCTCGCGCTGCCGGGCTTTGTGTACCTGCTCGCGGTGGGCAGTCCCCTCTCGGGGCTGCTCCTGATCCTGTGTGTGGCCGGCGTGCTCGCCTACTCGGTGCCGCCGCTGCGCACCAAGGAGCGGGCGGTCGCCGACTCGGTGACCTCAAGCCTGCACTTTGTGGGCCCGGCGATCGTGGGTCTGGCCCTCGCCGGTGCCCAGTGGACCCCGGCGCTGATCTGCCTCCTGGTGGCGTTTTTCCTCTGGGGGGCCGCCAGCCACCTGTTTGGGGCCGTCCAGGATGTGGAGGCTGACCGCGCCGCCGGGATCTCCTCCTCGGCCACCGCCTGGGGTGCCCGGGCGGCGGCGCGGGTGTCCGTGCTGCTCTATCTCGCGGCGGGGATCGCGGCCCTCGGCATTCCCGGTTGGGGCCGGCTCTCGGCGCTCCTGGTGATCCCGTATCTGATCGTGACCCTGCCCTCCTGGAACATCACCGATGCCACCGCCGAGAGCGCCAACCGTGGCTGGCGACGCTTCCTGCTGCTCAATCAGTTCACCGGGTTTGTGATCACGATGCTGCTGATCCAGTTCGCGCTGGCCACCGTGCAGGCCTAGCCGGGGGTGTCCCCCAATTGGTAGGCACCCGGTTGGGGTCTTGACCGGGTCTCGCCCGCGCGGTGAGATGGCTCAAGACGATTGCGAGACGATGATGCCCCATCCCCCCATCACCGCCCCGGATCCCGGCGCACTCATCCCCGAGGCCCCGGTCTCCAGGCGATGGATCGCCGCGTTCACGCTGGCCTGGTTCGGATACTGGATGGCCAGCCTGGTGCCGCTTCAGCTCCTGCTCCCCAGCCAGTTTCAGGCCCTGAACCCCGGTGACAAGGTCCGCGATCTGGCCATCACCAACGGCGTAGCCGGGGTCGTGGCCCTGGTGACCCTGCCGGTTTTTGGAGCGCTATGCGACCGCACCATCTCGCGCTTTGGCCGGCGCCGCCTGTGGATCGCCGGAGGCGCGTTTGTGGGTGCCCTGGCCGTGGCCCTGGTGGGCGAGCAGACGAGCACCGGCGGGGTGGTCCTGTGGTGGGCGGTGGCCACCGCGGGGGCCAGTGCGATGATGGGCGGTCTCACCGCGGTCATCGCCGACCGGGTGCCCGAGCGCCAGCGCGGCATCCTCTCGAGTGCGATCTATGGACCGCAGGCCCTCGGCGTGGTGATCGGCATCGCCGCCGTGACCCTGTTTGCCCTGCAGCTGCGCACCGCGTATCAGCTGCTGGGGATCGCCCTGGTGCTGTGCGCGATCCCGTTTGTCTGGATACACCGCGAGCGCCGCGGCATGCGCACACCCCCGCTGACCCTCTCGGCGATCGCCTCGGGACTCTGGGTCAACCCGCGTCGGCACCCCGAGTTTGCCTGGGCGTTCGGGAGCCGCACGCTGGTCAACCTCGCCAACTCGCTGGGCACCTGCTACATGCTGTTTTTCCTCACCGACGGCCTGCAGCTGGACAGCCCCGAGGACGCCCTGCTCATCGTGACCCTGGTGTATCTGGCCGCCGCCCTCGCCTTCACCTACCTGGCCGGACTCTACTCGGACCGGACCGGACGCCAACGCGGGGTCCTGATCATCGCCGGCCTGGCCCAGGCCCTCGCGGCGGCGCTGCTGGTCTTCGCCCCGAGCTTTGTGATGGCGATCATCGCCGCCGCGTTTATCGGCGGCGGCTTCGGAGCGTCGATGTCGGTGGGCCAGGCGGTGGTGACCCGCGTACTCCCCGACGCCGAGAACCGGGCCAAGGACCTGGGCATCATGAACATCGGCCTGGTGGTGCCCACCACGATTGCGCCGCTGATCGCGGCGATCCTGATCACCACCAGCGGCGGCTACACCCTGCTGTTCGCGGCCACGGCGGTGTTCGCGCTCGGCGGGGTGTGGATGATCACCCGGCTGAAGAGCATCCGCTAGGGGCTGCTCGGCCAGCCGGGAAGTTCGAGCCAAGCTGCACGGCGGGCGTGAGCGACCGGCGCGGCTGGGCCGAGGGGACCGCTAGCGGTGCAGCTGCACCCAGATCGCCTTCTCCCGGGTCCACTGTTCAAACGCGCGCAGCGACTTCTCGACCCCGCCGAAGCCAGACTCGCCCCAGCCACCGAACGGGCTGGTGAGGTCCCCCTCGCTGTAGGAGTTAATCGAGACCACACCGGCGCGGATCGAGCGGGCCACGCCCAGGGCCCGGTCGATGTTCGAGGACCAGACCGACGCGGCCAGGCCGTAGGGAGTGTGATTGGCCAGCGCGATCGCCTCGGCCTCGGTGGTGAAGGTCTGGACCGTGACGATCGGCCCGAACAGCTCCTCACTCAGGATGCGGGCATCCGCGGGAACCTGGTCCAAGACGGTGGGGGTTACATAATGCCCACCCGGAATCACCTGGACCTCCTCGCCGCCGAGCAGCACACGGGCACCGCCCGCCCGGGCCTCCTCAATCACCGCGAGCATCCGCCGGGCGGCATCGCCGTTGATCACCGGACCGATATCGGTGTTCGGGTCCTCGGGGTCGCCGACCCGCAGCGCACGCGCGGCGGCGACAAACCGGCGGGTGAACTCCTCGGCAACCGACGCCTCCACCAGGATCCGCGATCCGGCCGTGCAGTTCTGCCCGGCGGTCACAAACGCACACTCAATGGCCTGGGAAATCAGGTCCTCCCCGTAGCCCAGCGCATCGGCGAAGATAACCTGCGGACTCTTGCCTCCCATCTCCAGCGAGACCCGTTTGAGGTTGGTTTCGGCGGCCGCGGCGAGGATCACCCGACCGGTGCGGGTCGACCCGGTGAAGGAGAGCGCGCCGATGCGCGGATCCCGGGCAAGCGCCGCCCCCGTTTCGGCCCCGGTTCCCGGCAGTACCCGCAGCACACCGGCGGGGATCCCCGCCTCGAGCGCGAGCCTTTCCACGTGCAGCACCGAGCGCGGCGTGGTGTCGGCGGGCTTCAGGATCAGGGAGTTGCCCACCGCGAGCGCCGGGGCGATCTTCCAGGCGGCCATCGCCAACGGATAGTTCCAGGGCAGGATCGCGGCGACCACGCCGAAGGGTTCGCGCTCGGTCAGGGCGATGACGCCCGGGCCCGCCGGGGTGGTCTGACCGGTGAGCTTGTCCACGGCCTCGGCGAACCAGCGGATCGATTCGATCGCCCCGGGGACGTCGTTTTCCACGCATTCGCGGATCGGCTTGCCCGCGTCCTCACACTCGAGCCGGGCCAGCACGTCTGCGTCGCGCTGCATGAGGTCGGCCAGGCGCAGCAGCACCGCCGCCCGGTCCCGAGGTTCCAGGCCCGACCAAACTCCGGAGGCATAGACGCGCTCGGCGTCGCGGGCATGCTCGGAAACTTCGGCGGCCGAGACCGCGGGGATCGGGGTATCGCCGGTCGATCCGTCGCGGGGGCGCAGAAGGGGCAGGATGGCGGGCTGAGTCACGGAGGGGTCCTTCGGGTTGGTGGGAGCGGGCCGGGGCTGGGTAACGGGTGCGGATGCGGGCGCCGGTGCGGGTGCCGGGCTGACGCTACGGCTGGGTGAGTTCGGGGTGAGCCTCGCCCTCGGCGAGCCGCCAGCCGGTCTCGGTCTGGACGATGTCACCGCGGGCGGCGAGCTCCCGGACAAATTTGGCCATGCCCCGATCCCCGCGCTTGCGGAACATCGGCAGCAGGCGCGGCAGCACGTTGGGCATCGTCATGACCGCGCGCAGCAGTCGCGATTCACCGATCCGCGGATAGGCTTCGAGCCGCGGCCGATCCAGCAGGCTCATCATGGCCTGGGCTACGCGTTCGGGCGGCTGGGGTGGATCCTGGAACTGGAGCGAGTTGCCCCCCTCGATCGCCTCCTGGCGCAGCATCCGGGTGTCGGTGGCCGAGGGCAGCACCGAGCCGACCCGGATCCCGCGGGCAGCCAGGTCGAGGCCGATCGAGAGCATTGCCCCGCGCAATCCAAACTTCGAGGCCGTATAGATCGGGGTTTCCCCGAGCGGGAAGACTCCGCCGAGCGACACCGTGGAGATGATCCGCGGGTCGCCCGCACGCTCCAGCAGCGGGATGGCCAGCCGGGTGAGCACCAGCGGTGCGGTGAGGTTTACGGTGAGCTCGCGCTCGATGCTCTCCACGCTGCGCTCGGCAAAGCGCTCCGAGGAGGTCATCCCGGCGTTGTTGACCAGCACGTCGATGCGGCCAAAGGTAGCCTCGATGTGCGCGATCAGCTCCTCCACCAGGTCCCGCTTGGTCAGGTCACAGCCGAGTCCCACGTGGGTACCCCCGGCGGCCGGATGCACGGGGAGGGTGGCCGCCTGAGTCACCGCGCGTTCAGCTCGAATATCCACCAGGACCACCCGGGCCCCCAGCGGCGCGATTCGGCGTGCCAGGGACATGCCGATGTCCCCGGCTCCACCGGTGATCACGATCACCTTGCCCGCATAGTTATAGGCCATCTCAGCGCACCCGTTCCCGGGCCGATTGCTCCCGGGCCGTTCGCCCCGATTTCGCCGCGGATCCGCCGGTCGGGGTCGTCGCCCTCGGGTCCCATCCCATCTGGGTGAAGAGCTTGCGCAGGTGCGAGGTCAGCGCGTGGGAGTCCACATAGCCGCGGTGGCGCGGGGACCGGTCAAACTTCACCCCGCCACTCAGATCGGGCCGTTCGGTGCGGATCAGGAACGCGAAGCGGGCGGCGCTGTCGGCCCCGTTCGCCCGGGCGGCCAGATAGTTGGCGATCAGCTGGGCCTGCAGGTCAAACACCTGGTAGGCACCGCTGTTGGTCTCCACATACCCGACCCCGAAGAGCCCGGCGTGCTCGCGCGAGAACGAGCTGAGGTAGAGGTCGGGGTGCTGGGGATCACCAAAATACTCCTGCCCGTGCGGGACCAGGTGGCGGTAGCCGGTGGCCAGCAGGATCAGGTCGAAGTCCTCGCTGCGCCCATCGGTGAAGGTCACGGTTTTGCCCGCGGTGGTTTTGATCCCCGGCCGCGCCTCGATATCCCCGTGCTGCAGGTGGTGCCAGAGCATCGAGTTGAGCACCGGATGGGTTTCAAACAGCCGGTGGTCGGGCTTTTGCAGGCCCAGCCGCTCGGGCTTGCCCATCAGCAGGCGCAGCATCGTGCCAAACACCGCCTGCTCGACCCGCTTGGGCAGGTGCGGTCCGTTTTCGGCAAACACGTCCACCGGCTGGCCAAAGATGTGCTTGGGGATAAACCAGTAGCCCCGGCGCATACTGATCACCGCTCGGTCGGCGCTGCGGGCGGCATCGCAGGCGATATCGCAGCCGGAGTTACCCGCGCCCACCACCAGCACCCGCTTGCCCTCGAACTCGTGCGGGCTGCGGTAGGTCAGCGTGTGACGCACCTCGCCGCTGAAGGTGCCGGGGATCTCGGGCTCATTAGGGAACCACTGGGCACCGGTGCAGGAGACCACGTTGTCGTGTCTGGTCGCGGTGCCGTCGGCGCGCTCGACCAGCCAGGATCCGTCCTCCAGCTTGGTGATGTTTTTCACCGTCACCCCAAACTCGATCCTCTCGGTCAGCCCGTACGCGTCGGCGAAGGCGCGCAGGTAGGCGAGGATGTCGCGGTGGGGCGGATAGTCGGCATAGGTGTTGGGCATCGGAAAACCGTCGAACCCGGAGAGGGTACGGCTGGAGATAAAGTGCGCCGACTCGTACATGGGGGTGCCCGGGGCATCGATATCCCAGACCCCACCGGTGGCGGTATGGCGCTCGATCTGTGTATACGGGAGCCCGTGCTGGGCGAGGGCCCGGGCGACCGCCAGGCCGGCCGGGCCCGCGCCGATCACGCAGGTGTTATGCAGATTCTTGGGGAGGGCTGCGGTGCTCATCGTGACTCCAATCGGACCGGCGGCCACGTCCTCGTGGACGCCTGCAGCCACGCTATCGCCGCGATGCCTCGATTTCGCGGGCCCCGACGGACCAATAGCGGACTCTAGCGGCCAGTGCTATTGTCTGTTCATGGCCGATTTGATCTCCAGGGGCACCACGCCAACCCCACCCGCAGGCGCGATCTCGGCCGCCATCGCGCCCAATATCCTGCGCTATCTGGCTCGGGTGTCCGGGGAGCTCGGCGTCACCCTCGGTGACGCCCTGGACCGCGTCGGCCTCACCCCGGACCTCCTAGACAGTCCCGAGCTACGGGTTTCCTTTCGCCAGGGGGACGCGGTCATTCGCGCGGCGCTTACGCGCAGCCCACGCGCGGACCTGGGCCTCCTGGTGGGCACCGCGCAGCACATCGCCGCCTCGGGACCTGTGGGGTTTGGGATGATGACGGCCCCCACGCTGATCGACGCGATCCGGCTGGGTATCGAGTTTCAAAACCTGGCCGGATCGATGGTGGTGTGGAGTGTGCGCGAAGACGGGACCTACACCCACGTCCGGGCCGAGCTCACGGCGGTCTCGGCGGACGATCCGGTGGGCCGCTTTCTGATCGAGGAGGGCATCGCCAACATCACCCGAATGGTGCGCACGGCTCTCGACCCCGGTTTCCATCCGGCCCGGGTGAGCTTTGCCTGTGCACAGCCCCCGTATGCCGCCGAGTATCGCGCGCTCTTTCGCTGTCCGGTGACCTTCGACGCGCCCCACACCGAGTGGACGCTGCCCGCCGGATGGTCCTCGCGCGCGCTCCCCGGTGCCGATCCCTGGGTCCATGCCCAGATGCGCGCCCTGCTGAGCGAGCTGACCACCCGCATCGGAGATCGACAGGAACTCTATCGACTCCTGGAAGCCCGAATCGCCCGCGCACTGCCGGACATTCCGGCAATCGGCGCGGCCGCCCGCGCGCTCCACCTGACCGAGCGGACCCTTCGGCGTCGACTCGCCGAGCTCGGCACCACCTTCGCGGAGATTGTCGACGGGGTGCGCCGCGAACGCGCGCTGCACCTGCTGGAGGAAAACGTGCTTCCGCTGATCCAGATCAGCGCGGAGCTGGGGTTCGCGGATGAGCGCTCGCTGCGCCGTGCGTGCGTGCGCTGGACGGGACACTCCCCCGCGCGGCTCCGCGGCACGCGGGGCTAGGGTCGGGCCGGCGGTGAGGCACGCGGGGCGAGTTCCGACCCTGCGGTTCGACGCCCAAGGTGACTACCGTGCCGACCGCTCGGCACGCGGGCTAGTGCAGCAGCACGGCCTTGAGGATCGCGATCCCCGCACACGCGACCGCGAGTCCGATCCCGGTCAGCAGCGAGCGCAGCGACGCCTTCTTATTACGGAGGTGCCCCAACACCAGGCCGAGGAAGCCCATCCGCACCACGGTCACTGCGATCGCCAGACCAAGCGCCAGCGGCGCCGAGATCCAGCCCCAGGCCGCGGCCGCAAGCAGCAGTGCGGGGGTTGTGGTCGCCGAGACGATGGGCAGGGCGTTGCGCAGCTCGTGCCGAACCATCTCGCGGCTGGGTTTGGCGTCGTAGCGCACCCGCTCGCCGAGCGATTCGGCAAAGGTGTGCGCGAGGTAGGTGGTGAATCCGGTGGCCAGCACGATGACCGCCGCCCGTCCGTGCGCAACCTCGTCGGGATGCTGGCTCACCAGCGCGGCTAGAACCAGCAGGTTTCCGTAGACATAGGCGGAGATTCGAGTGGCGGCATCGGATCGGGACAGCTCGGAACGGTTCTTGCGCATTCCCCCATTCTCCCGCAGGTTTGACGGTCCACGAGCACACGAGCGTGCCCGGGGTGACTCCAGCGCGGCCCCACCCCGGGCACGGGTACGAACCTAGGCCGCGGTGATCCCCTGAGCGGCGTAGCGCTCATGGATCGGAGCACTCAGGCTGGCGTGCGCGCCACGGGCAATCTCGTCGGCAAGGGACTCGTGAGCACCGGCCTCCAGATCCGTGTAGATGTTGTTGACCACGTCGCGCGGGTCACCCTTGGGCACGTCCAGCGCCTGGATCATCGGGGTGTCGGTGTAGCCCAGGTGCGCGCCCAGAACCTGGGTTCCCTGGCTCGCCAGCTCCACCCGGAGTGAGTTGGTGGCACCCCAGAAAGCCGACTTGGTAGACGAGTAGACGCCCGGGATGCTGAAGAAGCTCAGCGCCGAGTGCACGTTGATGATCGCGCCGCCGCCGTGGCCGGCGAGCACCGGCGCATAGGCCTGGACCAGGGCGATCGGACCGAACACGTTGGTTTCGTAAATGGCGCGAACGTCCTCGGGGCTGGTGGTGAGCAGTGTGCCGAACTTCTCGATTCCTGCGTTGTTGATCAGCACGGTGGTGTCTCCGGTCTGCGCGAGCACGTCGGCGATCGAGGCGGGATCGGTCACGTCCAAACGCAGCGGCACCACGCGGGCGTCGTCCCAGGTGCGCGGGGTACGGGCGGTGGCATAGACCTTGGCGGCGCCGCGGGCGAGGGCCTGCTCAACAAAGTGGATGCCGAGGCCTCCGTTGGCGCCGGTCACGAGAACTACGGCATTGGTCAGGGTGGTCATGGGGTTCTCCGATACATCAGGGCGAGACCATCTCGCTCACTTGGAAAACCAAACCTAGCATGCTGTGTTGGAAAATCAAACCGTGATGTATTCTGGAGTCATGAATCCGACCGGCCTGTACCCCGAAAGCCTGTGTCCGATTGCCCGCAGCCTGGATCTGCTGGGACAAAAATGGTCACTCATGATCGTCCGCGAGGCCGTGGCCGGGGCAACCCGCTTTGCCGACTTCCGCGCGATCGGCATCCCCAGCGACATCCTCACCAAGCGCCTCACCTCCCTGGTGGACGCCGGCGTGATGGAGCGTCGCCCCTACCGCGAGGCCGGTGAACGCGCCCGCGACGACTACCACCTGACCCCCGCGGGAATGGCCCTACTCCCGGTGCTCTCGGCACTGGTCGAGTGGGGCACCGAATACCTGCCGATCCCCGCCGGCCGTACCCTGGAAAACGTCACCACCGACACCCATGAGGCCGTGCATGTGGCCTATGTCAACGATGCCGGCGAGGTCATCAACCAGGATCGGGTGACCATCCAGACCGTGCCCGCGGCCTAGTCCTAGGCCCGGGTACAACAAAGGCCCCGTACGGCGTGTACGGGGCCTTTAGCTCTGCATGTCTAGGCGGCTAGGGCGACGTCGGATCCCAGGGATACGGCGGTGTCCCAACCACGGCGAACCTCGGCGAGGCCGCGGGTCTGCTCGGGGTAACCGAGGTGCAGGTGGGTGTTACGCCAGTCCAGCAGTGCGGCGGCGCGGGTAGCGGCGAAGTGGCCGGGACGAACGCTGCGGGCACGGGTGGCCGCGTGGAATCCGTCCAGGAAAAACGCGGTCGGCGGGCTCTGGTGAATACGGGTGTTGGTGTTCATGATTACTTCCTTTATGTCTGTGCCGGGCGTGCGACAACGCACCCTCCCGAATTTGTGTGTGCCGGGGCGGAGCCTCGCGGGGGCGGGCTGGCCGAATGGCGGTGGCTGCGGCGTCGGGCGGATCACGTCGGGGATCGCCTGCCGGGTGTGAATACTCGCGATATCGGATGTGGAGCAATCGGAAATACATCGGGTATTTCGATTGATCGGAATGTTCACGATCCGAAAGCGTCGGCGGGATCCTGCAACGGGACTCCGGCCGGATGGAGCCGATCACGCTAGAGGGGGCGTAGATCGCGTTCACATAACGCAGCAATAGATCAGCCTACGCGACTCAGTCCTCTCGCACAAGGGGTAATCCCAAATCTCCCGGTTCGTCGGCGAAGAGATCTCCCCGCTCATTCAGCTCGCCCTCGGTCGTCAGCTCCCAGACCCGATCGCAGTGGATCCGCGCCAGGAAGGCGTCATCGTGACTCACCACCAGCAGCGCCCCGCGATACTCGCTCAGCGCCTCGACCAGTCGATCCACGCTCGCGAGATCGAGATTGTTGGTGGGCTCATCGAGGATCAGCAGCTGGGCGGGAGGCTCGGCAAACAGCAGCCGCGCCAGCGAGACGCGAAAGCGTTCCCCTCCCGAGAGGGTGGACACCGGACGATGTACCGCGTCCCCGCGCAGGAGCATCCGGGCCAGGATGCCGCGAATCTCCCCGTCCGGAGTCTCGGGGGCCGCCTGACGCAGGTTCTCCAGCGCGCTCGCCCCCTCGGTGAGGCCGTCGAGACGCTGAGCCAGATATCCCACGCGATCGGTGAGGAGACGTGCCCGCTCCCCCGGCGCTGTCACCCCGGTCGACACCGAGCCATGCGGGCCCGCGGCGTGCGGATCGACTCGGATACCGGAATCCAGGAGCTCGCGCAGCAGGGTGGTTTTCCCCACCCCGTTGCCGCCGATCAGCGCAACCCGCTCGGGTCCCTGGATGACCCGGGTGCGCCCGGACAGCTCGAACTCGGCAATCCGCCGCGACCGTGCCACCCGGGGGTCGGGCAGCTCCAGGTGGATGCTCTCCTCCCGGCGCACCCGCTCGGCCGCCCGGTCGCGCGCCTCGGTGGCGGCCTCCACTCGGTTTTCCAGGTTACCGCGCAGCTTGCCCGCCGACTCCTGCGCCTCGGAGGCGCGCTGATTCATCACAATCTTGTCGCCGCGGCGCTGCTCGCTGGCCTTCTTACCCGCACGGAGCCGTCGGGCCAGCAGGGTTTCGGCCTCCTGACGTTGACGCCGCTCCTTTTTGACCGCCAGGTCGGCGCTGCGCTCGGCCTGGATCGCGGCCGCCTGCTCCTGTTCATGGTGTGCCCGCCAGGCCGAATAGGGTCCGCCAAACACGGTGAGGGAACCGGCGAAGAGTTCGGCGGTCTGCTCCATCCGATCCAGCAGCACGGTGTCGTGGCTGACCACCACGAGGGTGCCCGGCCAGGTTTCGACCATCCGATAGAGGGTGTGCCGGGCATCACGGTCTAAGTTGTTGCTGGGTTCATCGAGCAGCGTGATCGGGGCCCGGGCCAGGCGCAGCCCGGCAATCGCGACGAGCATGGCCTCGCCTCCGGACACCGTGCCAATCCTCCGGTCCAGGTCGGTCTCGGGCAGTCCACACTCGGTCAGGGCGCGGGCACCCTGGGCCTCAACATCCCAGCGGTCGCCGAGGATGTCGAAGTGGTGGGGATCCACATCCCCGGATTCGATCGCGCGGAAGGCTCGCAGCTGCGGCCCGATCCCCAGGACGTCGGCCAGAGTCGCGTCGGTATCCAGGGTCAGGGATTGCGGCAGGTATCCCACCGCTCCCCCGGTCACCACCCGACCCCGGGTCGGGGTCAGTTCCCCGGCGATGAGCCGAAGCAGGGTGGATTTTCCCGACCCATTGGCGCCGATCAGCCCGGTGCGGCCGACTCCGATGGTGCCCGAGAGTCCGTCGAGGGTCACCGTCCCATCGGGCCGGGTCAGGTTCAGATCGAACAGCGAGATGGCGGGTTGAGGGTGCTGGGACATACGTTGTCCTTTCGGTTTGCCCGAGCGCACACACAGCGCCCGGGCAGCAGAAGAGAAAGAGGAGCCCTAGCGTGGGTAAAACCCCGCGACACTCCCTAGAGTGCGCACCCGTTGGAATTCTCAAACGGGCGCGGATGATGAGCCCGGGGATCCCTCAGAAAAAGGGGATCAACCCTGGGGCTGCGCGCACATGCGACCACCGAAGCGGAGGCTAGGCCCTGTCGATCTCGTCGATTATCACCCCGGAACGCTAACACGCGTTCAAACTTCGGTCAACTAACACGGGCAAAAACGGGTACTCTGGAAGTTATGACTTCCCCCGACTCCGATACCATTCCCTTCTCCGAACTCGGACTGAGTGACTCGGTCCTGAAGGCCCTGAAGGACGTCGGGTACGAAACCCCCTCCGCAATTCAGGCCGCCACGATTCCCCCGCTGCTCGAGGGCCGCGACGTCGTAGGCCTTGCCCAGACCGGAACCGGAAAGACCGCAGCGTTCGCGCTGCCGATCCTTTCCCGGCTCGACCCGGACCAGAAAACCCCGCAGGCACTCGTGCTTGCGCCGACCCGTGAGCTCGCGCTGCAGGTGTGTGAGGCGTTCGAAAAGTACGCCGCCCACCAGCGCGGCGTCCGCGTCCTCCCCGTTTACGGTGGCCAGGGCTACGGCGTTCAGCTCTCCGCGCTGCGTCGCGGTGTACAGGTTGTTGTGGGTACCCCGGGTCGGATCATGGATCACCTCAACAAGGGCACCCTGGATCTCTCCGAGCTGCGATTCCTCGTGCTCGATGAGGCCGACGAGATGCTGAAGATGGGTTTTGCCGAGGACGTGGAAACGATCCTCGCGGACACTCCGGATTCCAAGCAGGTGGCCCTGTTCTCGGCCACCATGCCCCAGGCAATCCGCCGCATCTCGGCACAGTACCTGAACGATCCCCAAGAGGTCACCATCAAGGGCAAGACCACCACGTCTGCCAACATCACCCAGCGCTACATGGTGGTGTCCTACGCCCAGAAGGTTGACGCCCTGACCCGAATTCTCGAAACCGAGAACTTCGAGGGCATGATCATCTTCACCCGCACCAAGAACGAGACCGAGACCCTGGCCGAGAAGCTGCGGGCTCGCGGATTCTCCGCCGCCGCGATCAACGGTGACATTGCTCAGGCTCAGCGTGAACGCACCGTGAACCAGCTGAAGTCGGGCAAGCTCGACATCCTGGTTGCCACCGATGTGGCCGCACGAGGCCTGGACGTGGAGCGCATCAGCCACGTCATCAACTTCGACATCCCGGTGGACACCGAGTCCTACGTGCACCGCATCGGCCGCACCGGCCGTGCCGGTCGTACCGGTGACGCGATCTCGTTTGTCACCCCGCGCGAGCGTCGTCTGCTGACCGCGATTGAGCGGGCCACCCGCCAGCCGCTGACCCAGATGTCGCTGCCCAGCGTGGACGATGTGAACACCACCCGCCTGAGCCGCTTCGATGACTCGATCACCGCGGCGCTCGAGCAGACCAGCCGGATCGATCGCTTCCGCGACATCATCGCCCACTACGTTGAGCACCACGACGTTCCCGAGGCAGACGTTGCCGCGGCCCTCGCCGTGGTTGCCCAGGGTGAGACCCCGCTGCTGCTCAACGCCGAGGACGAGCGTGACGCCCGTCGTCGCGAGCGTGAGGCACGCGAGTTCAGCCGGGACGAGCGTGGCGGTCGCGACCGTGACACCCGTGGCGGATCGCGTTTTGACCGGGACGACCGCGGAGACCGTGGCAACCGCTTTGACCGCGAGGAGCGCCGCCCGCGTAACTCGGGCGCGCCGATGACCACCTACCGCATCGCCGTGGGTCGTCGTCACCGCGTCGAGCCGCGTCAGATCGTCGGTGCCCTGGCCAACGAGGGTGGACTGAACCGCGAGGACTTCGGCGCGATCCAGATCCGTCCGGACTTCTCCCTGGTGGAGCTGCCCGCCTCGATGCCCGCGGACACCCTGGACCGCCTGGCAAACACCCGCATCAGCGGTCAGCTGATCGAGATCCGCGCCGACCGCGGTGCCCCCGCCCGCCGGGAGAACCGCTTCGAGCGCGACAACCGTGAGGACCGTGGCGACCGCGGTGGCAGCTGGAACCGCGACCGCGCCCCGCGCGAGGATCGTGGCGACCGCGGAGACCGCGGCTTCGACCGCAAGCCCCGCCACTAGGCGCTAGCGCTAGTCACTCTCCGGCCTCGTGCCGGGCGATACAACAGGCGGCACCCACTCAAGTGAGTGGGTGCCGCCTGTTTTTCGCTGTTCGGTTCCAATGCCAATGCCGGGAGCGTGCGTGCTGGAGATGGCACGGCCTGGCGGGTACTCGCTTTTTCGCGAAGGGTCGTTTTGACACGTAATTGACGTGTCAAAACGACCCACCTCCGTAAAGGCCCGTGGGTGCCCGGCCCCTGGGTTCATCCGGATGGCCTGACGCCCAGGTCCGAGAGGGGCGGCGCGTCGGGGAACCAGAGGGTGACCGCGGTGCCGGTGCCCTGGGTGCTGGACAGGGTCGCGGCGCCGCCGTGGAGGCGCAGGATTTCGCGCACGATGGCCAGGCCCAGGCCGCTGCCGCCGGTGGCGCGGGTGCGTGACTTATCGGCGCGGCGGAACCGGTCGAAGACGAACGGGACCTCCTCGGCGGGGATGCCCGAACCGGTGTCGGTCACGGTGAACGCGATACCGTCGGGCACGCCACCCGAAACCTCGTTGCCCGGGCGCTCATCCCTCGTTCGGACCTCGCTGCGGCGCTCATCCCTCGACCGCGCTTCGGCACTGCGATCCTCTCCCAGCGTTGCGTCGCTGCGGCGCTCGGCGGAGATCGTGATGCGGCCGCCCTCCGGGGTGTGCCGCACCGCGTTGGACACCAGGTTGAGCAGGGCCTGACGCAGGCGGAAGGGGTCCGCGCGCACAACCGCGTCGGCGGGCAAAGCCGGGTCGGCGATTGCGGTCAGGGTGATGCCCGCCGGATCGCTGAGTCCACGCGCCGTGGCCTCGAACTGATCGAGGAATTCCCGCAGCGGAATATCTTCGATTTCCAGGGACAGCTCCCCCGCCTCGGCCAGCGAGAGCTGGTGCAGATCATCCACCAGGCGCTGCAGCACCAGGGTTTCCCGGTGCAGGGTGGCCAGGAACGCGGCGTCCGGGGTCACCAGGTTGTCTTCGGCGGCCTCGACCCATCCGCGCATCGTGGCGATCGGGGTGCGCAGCTCGTGGGAGATGTCGCTCATCATCGCGTTCCGCGAGGATTCCAGGGTTTCCCGGCGCTCGGCCATCGTATTGAAGGCCGTGGCCACGGCGCCCACCTCGTCGCGACGGCGCACGTCGGCACGGGCCCGCAGATCACCGTCGCTGGCGCGGGCGGCCGCGGCCGCCAGGGTGCGCAGCGGACGGGTCAGCCGCAGTCCACCGTACAGACTGAGGCCCAGGGTCAGCACCAGGAGTCCGGCGATCAGCAGGGTCAGGCGCAGCTGATTCTCCCCGGAGAAGTCCCAAAACACGCGGGCCGTGGGATCCTGTCCCTGAATAAACAGGCGCGCGGGTTCGGCCACGCTCGAGGCCAGCTGTTCCTGACGCGAGGTTTCGATGCAGCCGCTCACGCCCCGGTTGGATTCCCGGTCGCTGTCCACCGAGGTCCAGCTCAGGTCGGTGTCCAGGATGATCGGATCCTCACCGGAGCGGGCCAAGCAGTCGTTGACCAGGGTGTCCAGCGCCTGGAGGGCGGTGTATTCGCTCTGGGTGGGCTTGCGCAGAAGACCCTCGTCCTCGAGGCAGGGGCGCGGGGTCTGGGTGCCCGTGGGCAGCTGGACGAGCGGGCGTCCATTGGGGGCGGTATCGCTCAGCACGTCGGGCACGCCGTTGGTACTCAGGCAGGCGACCAGGGTTTTCGCCTCGGCGATCTTCTGATCCCGTTCCTCATCGTTCAGCCGGAACGGGCCGACCGCCCGCGGGTCGATGACCGAGAAGCTCGGCGGCCCGCCGGCCGTCGTCCCGTCGCGGGAGGGCGCGGGGAACGCGCCCCCGGATGCCTGCCCGGGCTTCTCGGAGGGTTCCGAGGTGGGGGCCGAACTGGGTGCCGCAGACTCGCCCGGATCGGGGTCCTCATCCGGTTCCGGGGCGGTGATCCGCGCCGAGGGGGCAAGGGAGGGATCCAGCGCCAGCGGGTTGAGGATCGCGCGTGCCAGGTCGGGCCGGGGCAGCTGGGCCGACTTTTTAGCGGTTGTGGCGATCAGGTCCCCCGACTCATCCATCAGGGTCAGGGTCACCTCGTTCTCGCTCGCCAGTCGCCTGAGCACCGGGCCGACGGCATCCCAATGGGTGTGGGTCGCCGCGTAGCCCACCAGGTCGTTATAGACGGCGGTATCGGTGGTGACCGTCTGATCGCGCTTCTGCTCCACGGCGGTCGCGGTGGCCGACACGGTCATCCAGACGGCCGCGGCCACGGACACCGCCACGATTGCCGCGGTCATCACAAACAGCGGCACCACCAGGCTGCGCGGCCACGGCACCCGGTGGCCGGGATCCACCGGCCTACGCATCGGGATCCAGCAGCTTATAACCCACCCCGTAAATCGTGCGAATCAGCAGCGGATGAGCGGGGTTCTGCTCAACCTTCTTGCGCACATTGGACACGTGGACATCGATTGTCCGCCGGGAGATATAGCGGTCCACCCCGTGCAGGTTGCGGATCAACTGCTCACGGGTAAAGACCTGGCCCGGGGCCTGCGCGAGCTGGGCGAGAAACGCAAACTCACCGGGGGTCAGGTCCAAAACCGTGCCCCCGAGCCGCGCCTCATGGCGGCCCGGATCAATCTCCAGCGCCCCCACGCGGATCACCTGTGCCACCGTTCCCCGGGCGTCGCGGCGCAGCAGCGCGCGGACCCGGGCCATCAGCTCGCGCGGGCTGTAGGGCTTGGTGAGGTAGTCGTCGGCGCCGAGATCGAGGCCCAGCAGCAGGTCATCCTCGGAGGTTTTGGCGGTGACCATGAGAATCGGGACCGCGGATTCGGCACGCAGGATGCGGCACACGTCCAGGCCGTCCAACCGGGGCATCATCACGTCGAGGATCAGCAGATCCGGGGTCTTCCGGCGCACCTCGTCGAGGGCCGCACGCCCATCGGGGACCACGGTCACGTGGTGCCCCTCATTCTGCGCATAGAGCCGGATCAGCTCGGCCTGCGCGGGGTCATCCTCGGCAATTAACAGTTCGGCCATGACGGTAGTCTAAGCCCGGGAATCCGCGGAAAACCGGCGGATCACGCTCGTTGGGGCAAACGCACACACGTTCCTAACATTTGCCTGACATTATGTGCCTAGCGTGGCCGCCATGACTGTTTCACGATCGTTTTTGACGCCGCGGATCCTGCTGGTCCCGGCACTGATTCTTGCCGCGGTCCTCAGCGGCTGCGCCCAGGACCCGGACACCGGGATCACCCGGGTCGCCGAGCTTCCGCGTGTCTCCTCGAGTGCCGGGACCGATGCGGGAACCTCGAATGCACCCACCGGGAACACCGCGGATGGCGAGGGCTCGGGCCGCCCGCAGATGCGTTTGGACGACTCCCCCGAGCGGCGCGACCAGCTGATCGGTGCGTGGAACGCCTGCCTGATCGCCCACGGTGCGACCGCCGATAACGGCCGCAACGCACCGGGGGCCGCCGGGCAGTCGGGCACCAAGTCCGACACCTATCCGCGGGCCGCCGATCCGGTGCCCGACACCGCCAAGGCCGCGTGCACGAACCTCCTCCCGCTGATGCCGAAGGAGCTGGAGGCCGCCACCAATCCGAAGTTCCGCGATCAGTCGGTGGCGTGGATCTCCTGCCTGCGCGATCACGGAATCTTTATGCACCTGCTGAACGCGCAAAACCTCGATGCCAACTACGACGACAGTATGACCTCGATCCCCGATAACGCCGGGGACATCGACCAGAAGTGCACCCTGCAGGCGTTCGGGAGCGGCAAGTGACGCGGCGCTTTCGCCCGGGCAAACGCACCCTCTGGATTTCCGGGATCGCGGTTGTGCTGGTGGGCACCGCGACCACGGGGCTCGCGCTGACCCTGGCCCCCACTGCGCCGCCGCCCGCGAAGGTGGATCACCGACCCACCGCGACCGTGACCCGCGGCGATATTGCCACCGGAACCGACTATCCGGCCACAATCGATTTCGGGGCGGCTCATCCGGTCACCGGTCCCGGCACCGGGATCATCACCCTGCTGCCGGCCGCCGGCACCGTGATCAACCAGGGCGACCAGCTGTATCGGGTCAACGATGAGCCGGTCACGCTGCTGATCGGGACCACGCCGCTCTACCGCGAGCTCTCGCTCGCTGGGACGCCTTCCGGCGGTGGAGGGACGACCGGCGGCGGCAGCAGTGGAGGGACGACCGGCGGCGGCACGGCTAATACCGGCGATTCCGGCAACACGGGCAACTCCGACGACCCGAGTGCTCCCCCGGCGACACCGCCGCAGACTCCCCCCACCCCGCCGCGTCCGCCGCACGGCAAGGACGTGGCCGTGGTCGCCGATAATTTAGCGGCCCTGGGCTACACGGTGGGACCCCAGCGCGGCGGCGAGGATCGCGTGTTCACCCCGGCGCTTTCGGCGGCCATTAAGCGCTGGCAGAAAAAGCAGGGGCTCGACCAGACCGGGATCATCAGTCCCGAACGCTTCCTGGTGAACCCCGGTCCGCTGCGGATCAACGCGATCAGCGCGCGGGTGGGCGACCCCGCCTCCGGGCCGGTCCTCACCGTGACCGACACCACCCGGGTCATCACCGTCCCGGTACCCGCGGGCAGCGCGGGTGGGATCGCCGTGGGAGCACAGGCTCCGGTCACGCTGCCTGATGGCTCGACCCTCACCGGCACCATTTCCGCACTCCAGAACCCGCCCGCCGGGGATTCGGGCGGCGGCACCCCCAGCATCACCGTCACCCTGACCACCGAGGCCGCCGACGCCGAAAAGCTCACCGCCGCGGGAACCGGGGGTGCCCGGGTGCGCTTCATCGGGCAGACTCACCCCGGCGTGCTGATCGTCCCGGTGACCGCGCTGATCACCGTGCAGGGTGGGGCGCAGGCCATCGAGACCCCGGCCGGGAAACTCATCGCCGTGACCACCGGCCTCTTTGCCGATGGAAACGTGGAGATCTCCGGCGACGGCGTCACTGAGGGTCTCCGGGTGGTGGTGGCCTCGTGACCGCAGAGTCCCGGCGACAGCCTCAGCCGGAACGTCCGACTGCGGTCCTCTCCCTGAGCGAGGTCACCAAGCGCTATGCGGGTGGGGTGACCTCGCTGGATCGGGTCTCCCTCGACATCCACGCGGGCGAGTGTCTGGCGATCGTGGGCCCCTCGGGATCGGGCAAGTCCACACTCCTCAACATCTGTGGCACCCTGGATCGCCCGACCTCGGGCGAGGTGCTGCTGCAGGGCCGCTCGGTTCCCCGGATGAACGACCGTGAGCTCTCGACGCTGCGGGCAAGCACCCTGGGGTTTGTGTTCCAGCAGTCGCACCTCAACGAGCGTCTCTCCGCCGTGGACAACGTGGCGACGGGCCTGCTCTATGCCGGCGTCCCGCGTCGCCAGCGTCCGGCCCTGGCCCGCGAGGCCCTGGATCGGGTGGGCCTCGCCGACCGTTTTACCCACCGCCCCCACGAGCTCTCCGGCGGGGAGCGGCAACGGGTGGGCATCGCCCGGGCCCTGGTCAACTCCCCCGCGCTGATCCTCGCCGATGAACCCACCGGCGCGCTGGACTCGGTCACCGGGCGCCGGATTCTCGACCTGTTCCTTGAGCTCAACCGCGAGGGTGCCACGATCGCGCTGATTACCCACGATCGGCAGATCGCCGCCGAGCTGCCCCGCCGGGTCGAAATCCACGACGGCCGGCTGAGCGAGCGGGTGGCCGCATGAGCGCCGCGCCCGCCCGCCCGAGTCCGCGCGCCCGCCTGAGTCCGCGCGCCCGGCTGAGTCCGCTCGACGTGCTGAGCCTCGGCTTGGAGGGGGTACGCGGACGTCTCGGGCGTGCGGCACTCTCGGGGCTGGGGATCGCGATCGGCATCGCGACCCTGGTCCTGGTGACCGCGATTCCCGCGTCCGGACAGCAAAAACTGCTGGACGATATCTCGGCGCTGGGCACCAATATTCTGGTGGCGCAGCCCGCTTCCTCGCCGGATAATCCGATCACCCTGGACCCCGGGGCCCCGGCGATGGCCGGGCGGATCGGGCCGGTGGAACACGTCTCGGCGGTGGCCAACGTGCACCAGACCGTGCGCCGGACCGAGTACGTCGGAGACACCCTGAGCACCGGCATCACCACCCTCGCCGCCCCCGATAACCTGCTGACCACCGTGCACGGGAGGATCGCCTCGGGACGCTTCCTCGATCCCTCCGCTGCCGCCCATCCCACCGTGGTGCTGGGATCGCAGGCGGCTCGCTGGCTGGGCATCGCCGAGGTGGACCCGAATCGGCCCGCGCGGCTGATCGATGTGGGCGGCACCCGCTTTGCGGTGATCGGCATCCTGGCCGCGATGCCGGTGACCCCCGAGCTGGAACAGGCGGTGTTCATCGGCTGGGATGCGGCCCGCAGCACCTTCGGGTTCGACGGCCGATCCAGCGTGGTGTACCTGACCGCCGAGGAGTCACAGATCGAGGCTGTACGCGCGGTCCTCCCGGCAACCCTCGATCCGCAGACGCCCGGACTGATTCAGGTGAGCAGCCCCTCGGAGGCCCTGCTGGCCAAGCGGCACACCCAGAACACCTTCTCGGGCCTGTTTCTCGGGCTCGCCGGGGTCGCCCTGGTGGTGGGCGGAATCGGCGTGGCCAACACGATGATCGTCTCGGTGTTGGAGCGCCGCCGCGAGATCGGTCTGCGCCGCGCCCTGGGGGCCGCGCGCGGGCAGATTCGTGTGCAGTTCCTGATCGAGGCCGTGTTCCTGGCCGGGGCCGGTGGGGTGATCGGGACGCTGCTGGGGCTCGCCGGAACACTCGGCTATACGCTGCTGCAGGGCTGGCCCGTGGTCATCCCCCCGGAGTCGGTGGCCGGCGGACTGGTCGGCGCGGTGCTGGTGGGCGCGGTGGCCGGCGTCTACCCCTCGATTCGCGCCGCCCGGCTCCCCCCGACGGAAGCTCTGTCGACCAGCTAACCCGGGCGAACCCGCGCAGATCCGCACGGCACGCGCCCCTCCTGCGCCGCCCGGCGGTGCCCCGGCGATAGACTCGGGACACCGCCGCGGCCCGGATTCTCGGCGCTGCGTACCCCGTGCACGCGCATCCCCGCACCCTCGCACCCAGGAGGCCCCCATGCTCGAACCCGTGTCGCGCAATAAGCTCAGCCTGCAGATGTTCGACGCCCTGGTGCTGTACATCTCGCGTAACGAGCTGAACCCCGGCGACTCGCTGCCCTCCACCGCGGCGCTGGGTGAGCAGTTTGGGGCCAGCCGACCGGTGGTTCGGGAGGCGCTGAGCGCGCTTGAGGCGATCGGTCTGGTGGAGATCGCCAGCGGCCGCAACGCGGTGGTCCGCGAGCTGGATGGTCACCTGATCTCGCTCTTTCTCGGCCGCGCCCTGCAGCGCGAGGCCGCCCCGTTGACCGCCCTGATGGAGGTGCGGGTCCCGCTCGAGGTGCAGGCCGCGAGCCTCGCCGCCGAGCGCGCCAGCGAGGAGAGCATCGCGATCCTCGGAGCCCTAATCGAGCGGATGGAACTCGCCCTCGGCGACACCGACCTGTATCCGCGCCTGGACGCCCTACTGCACCTAGAAATCGCTCGCGCCGCCAATAACAGCGCGCTCACCTGGTTCACCGAATCGGTGGGCGCCAAGCTGTTCGAGACCATGGTGGAGGTGCGCAGCTATCGCGAACAGAACCGCCTGGTGGGCTCCGAGCAGGATCAGCACCGCGGCATCGTGAACGCGATCCGCGCCCACGACCCGGCCGCCGCGCGCACGGCCATGGAGGCGCATATGGCGTCGACGATGGCGCTGGTGACCTCGCTCGAGGCACGACCGGGTCTCGCCTAACGGCCGATTCTCGCCCCCGCGAAACACGGCGCGGCCCGTCCACACCACCCCGGCAGACACGCCGTTGATTCTCCTGTTCATCCAACCTATATGACAGGTTGACAGGTTTGTGTTACCTTAGTGTCTGCGCAGGGTTTCAACGTGGAACCCCCAACGTATTAGCGCCCTACAACGAAGTAAGGAGTGTCGTTATGGCACACACCGTCGCCGCCCCGGCGAAGCGGTCCTTCGCGGATCTCCGTCGCGCAGCCGTCTCCGGCTGGCTCGGAACCGCACTGGAGTTCATGGACTTCCAGCTCTACTCCCTCGCCGCCGCCCTCGTCTTTAACAAGATCTTCTTCCCCGACGCCTCCCCCGCCGTCGCCCTGATCGCCAGCCTCGGGACCTACGCGGTGGGCTATGTCGCCCGCCCGCTGGGCGCCTGGTACTTCGGCCGGATGGGTGACCGGATCGGTCGCACCAAGGTCCTGGTCATCACGATCGCCCTGATGGGTGGTGCCACCACCCTGATCGGCTTCCTGCCCACCTATGCCGTGATCGGCATCTGGGCCCCGATCATGCTGGTTATCCTGCGACTGGCACAGGGATTCGGTGCCGGTGCCGAGATCGCCGGAGCCTCGGTCATGCTGGCCGAGTACGCGCCCACCTCGCGTCGAGGACTGGTGTCCTCGCTGGTAGCCCTGGGCACCAACTCGGGAACCCTGCTCGCCTCGGGTATCTGGGCCGCGCTGGTCGCGTTCATGCCCGAGGACATGCTCTTCGACTGGGGCTGGCGCGTCCCCTTCATCGCCTCGTTCCTGGTGATGTTCTTCGCCCTGTGGATCCGCCTCAAGCTCAAGGAAAGCCCGGTCTTCGAGGGCCGCGCAGACGTGGTTGATGGCGTCGCCCTGTCCAAGGCCGAGCTCAAGGCTGAGCCCGCACACCGCAACGTCCTGGGTGAGGCCCTGCACTCCAAGAAGGGCCGCTCGTTCCTGATCGCGATGGGTCTGCGCTTTGGTGAGTCGGGCAACTCCGGCATCATCCAGACCTACCTGATCGGTTACATCGCCACCGCAATCCTGGTGGATCGCGCCGTGGGCACCACCGCGATCATGATCGGTTCGGTCATTGGTTTCGCGACCGTCCCGCTGTTCGGCTGGCTCGGCGACCGCTTCGGCCGCCGCCCGATCTACATCGCGGTCACCATCTTCCAGGCCCTGTTTGCGGTCCCGGCGATGCTGATGATCAACACCGGTGACACCTTCCTGATCTCGCTCGCCCTGATCATCGGCCTCTCGGTGTCGGTGCTGGGTATGTTCTCGGTCCAGTCCTCGTTCCTGCCCGAGCTGTTCGGTGCTCGCAACCGCTACACCCAGCTGGCCCTGGCCAAGGAGTTCGGTGGCATCATCGCCGCCGGTATCGGTCCGGTTGTGGCCGCCTGGCTGGTCGCGCTCACCGAATCCTGGTGGCCGATTGCCGCCATGATGATCGGCTACTCGGTGGTGGCCCTGGTTGCCGCCATCGTCTCCCCCGAGACGCGTGGCCGCGACCTGACCGATCTGCGCGACGCCGCCTAACCCGGATCCCTCGATCCACCATCGCCCTACACAAGGAATCAGCATGAAAGCCGTTACCGTTCACGCCGCCGGAGACCTCCGGATCGACACCGTGCCCGACCCCGTTCCCGGACCGGGCGAAGCCCTGGTCCGACTGGAGTGGGGCGGGATCTGCGGGTCGGATATCGCCTACTGGCGCTCGGGAATCTCGGGGACCGCGGTGCTGACCGAACCACTGATTCTCGGCCATGAGGTGGCCGGAACCGTGGTCGCCTTTGGCGATGGTGGATCCTCGATCCCCGTGGGTACACCGGTCACCATCCACCCGGCGAGCATCGCCGAGGGATCGACCCTGGCCCCCGAACTCGCGGGCCGCGACAACCTGCACTCGAAGGTGCGCTACTTCGGTTCGGCCGCGTTTACCCCACACACCCAGGGTGGGTTCTCGACCCTGCGCGTGGTCCGGGTGGATCAGCTGCGGGCGCTGCCCGCGGGCGTGTCCACCCGGACCGCCTCGGTGGCCGAGCCACTGGGGGTCGCCCTGCACGCGATCACCCGGGCCGGTTCCCTCGCGGGCAAGCGGGTTCTGGTCAACGGTGCCGGGCCGATCGGTGCCCTGGTGGTGGCCGCCGCGGTTTCCGCCGGCGCGGCCACGGTCTATGCCTCGGATGTGGCGGCCTCCTCACTGGAGATCGCCGGCGCGATGGGTGCCCACGTGCTCATCAATCGCGCCCAGGGCGAGGCACTGCCCGAGGATGTGGACGTTGCCTTCGAGGCGTCCGGGGTTCCGGCCACCGTGGGCGATGTGCTCGGCGCGACCGCGCGCGGCGGCATCGTGGTCCAGGTGGGCAACCTGCCCACCGGCAACGTATCGGTGGGACTCGGGGCGCTGGTCAGCCGCGAGATCGACTACCGCGGGACCTACCGCTTTGCCGGGGAGTTTGATCGGGCGATCGAGCTGCTGGCAGGCGGGCTGAACGTCGAGCCGCTGCTCACCCATGAGTTCGATCTCGACGATGCCCTGGCCGCGTTCGAAACCGCCGCGGATCGCTCCACCGGCAGCAGCAAGGTGCTGCTGCGCCTGAGCGCTGAGACGGGTGAGAGCTCGGGGGCTGGGACTGACTCCGCCGCTTCGACCGCCTCATCCAAGTCTTCCGAGGAGGCCCTCTAGTGTCCACGACTACCGCTCCCCGTCTGACCCGCGACCCCGGCACCGCGGCGCCGGTGCGCATCGTCCACCTGGGCATCGGCGCGTTTGCCCGCGCCCACCAGGCGTGGCTCACCGGCCTGGCCGATACCGCAGGCGAGTGGGGTATCGCCGCCTTCACCGGGCGCAGTACCACCGTGGCCGATGAGCTGGCACCGCAGGGCGGGCTGTATACGCTGATCACCCGCGCCGCCGAGGGCGACCGGGCCGAGATCGTGGACAGCATCGTGGCGGTGTATCCGGGGTCGGATATCCCGACCTGGAGTGCCCTGGTTGCCGCCGATACCACGGTCCTGATCACCCTGACCATTACCGAGGCGGGCTACCGGCTGGGTGCCGATGGCGCGCTGGATACCTCCGATCCCGCGGTCCGCGCGGACATTGAGGGTTTCGGGCACCGCGATCCCGAAACCGCTCCCGGCCGCCTGGTGCACGGCCTGGCAGCGCGCCGAGCCGCGGGTGCCGGGCCGATCGCCATCGTTTCCTGCGATAACCTGCCCGGAAACGGCGAGCTGGTGCGGGCGATGCTCGCCGACTTCGCCGCCGCGGTGGACCCGGGCCTGGCCGAGTGGATCGCCGCCCACGTGTCGAGCGTCTCGACCTCAATCGACCGGATCACCCCGCGCACGACCCCCGAGGATGTCGAGACCGCCGCCGAGCTGACCGGGTTCGCTGATGCATCCCCGGTGGTTACCGAGCCGTTCTTCGACTGGGTTCTCAGCGGAGACTTCCCCGCCGGACGCCCCGCCTGGGAACACGCGGGTGCCCGCTTCGTGGAGGACATCGAGCCCTTCGAGGCACGCAAGCTGTGGCTGCTCAACGGCGCGCACACCCTGCTCGCCTCGGCCGGACGCCTGCGCGGACACGAGACCGTCGCCGAGGCACTGGCGGATCCCGCCTGCCGCGGCTGGGTTGAGGCATTCTGGGACGAGGCTGCCCGCCACCTCACGGCCCCCGAGCTGGAACTCCCCCGCTACCGTGCACAGCTGATCGAGCGATTCGAGAACCCGCGCATCCGGCATAACCTGGCGCAGATCGCGCTGGATAACGTGACCAAGATCCGGCTGCGCATCCTCCCGGTCCTGCGCGCCGAACGCGAGGCCGGGCGCACCGGCGAGGCCGCCGCCCGCGCCGTGGCCGCCTGGGCAGCCTTCGAACTCGCCGCCCCGGCCGCCGCACCGGACGCCGAGGCTGCCGCCGAGGCTGCCGCCGAACGCACCCTGCCCGAGATCCTGAGCGCTCTCGACCCCGCGCTCACGGAGGAACCGGCGCTACTCGCCCGCATCACCGGCCTGGTCGCCGAACTCGGCGCCCGCTAGATCCGTACCCGGCACACGCAGGCTCAACAACACAACGGGGCCCCTTCTCCCGCGGGAGAAGGGGCCCCGTTGTGCTAGAACCTAGTTGGGTGTGATCCGCAGGCGAGAAATCCGGTCGCCCGCGAGTTGGAAGCGCATCGGGCCGGTGCCGTTATAGCCATCGCCGCTGACCCTGAGTGTCACGATCCACTCCTCCCCGGCGGGTGCCTGCTCGACACTCACCAGATCGAAGTGCGCGTTGACCCCGATGTTGTCGGTGCGGTTCCAGTCGGCGATGCCGCCGGCCCCGCGGAAGACGCGCCCCCAGTCATCCAGCAGGGCGTCCTCGGTGAAGGCCGCCACAAAGCCGGCGGAGTCCTGGGCGTTGGTGGTGTCGATGAACCGAGCAATCGGTTCCGGAAGGGTGGGGGTCATGACTACTCCGTTCGATTCGAGGGAAACTAGGCCCGCGGGGTCACCGTGAGCAGGTCACCGAGGCCCACACGGTTGAGGAATGCTTGCTGATTGGCATCCGAAAGTGCCGCGACCGCCTCGGATCCATCGTTTGCCGGGTCGATGTGAACCCGGTACGGACGCGTCCCGGCGGGCAGCGCCACGATGCGGGCAATCTCGTCGGAGACCATCGAGGCATTCGCATCCGGTGGGGAGAGCTCGGCCAGCTTCTGTGACACCTGCTCCATCAGCCCCGCATAGCGGGTCTCATACTCGGCCACGGTTTCCTGATCGGCCGGGCGACCCGAGTGTGCAAAGTGGTTGGTTCCGTTGGTGAACGATCCGGGGACCACGATCGAGGTCTCCACACCCCAGCGCGAGAGCTCGGCGGCATAGGACACCGCGAGCGAGTCCATGCCCGCCTTGGCCGCAAAGTACGGGGCCAGGTAGGGCGGGGTCCCACCGAGCACCGAGGTGCTGGATACCCAGATTACCAGTCCGTTGCCGCGATGACGCATATTTGGCAGCGCGGCCCGGTTGACCCGCTGGGTCGAGAGCACGTTGACGTTGTACAGCTCGGCCAGCTGTTCGGGGGTGAACGCCTCGGTGGGTCCGGTGACCATGTGGCCGGCGTTATGGATGAGCACGTCGATCCGACCGTGCTCGGCGTGAATCTGAGCCACGGCGGCATCCACCGAGTCCTGGCTGTTGACGTCGAGTTCGATGGCGCGCAGATCGGCCCCGTGCTCGGCGGAGAAGTCCGCGGCCGCCTGAACCTGCGGGGCGTTGCGGCCGGTGGTTTCGCGCATGCCCGCATAGACGGTGTGTCCGGCGCTGGCGAGTGCGCGTGCGGTGAGTGCCCCAAAACCGCTCGAGGCACCGGTGATCAAGACGATGGTGGTCATGATTTTTCCCTGTGTTTCCGTGGGCCGCGCTTAGGCGAGTCCACCGTTGGTGTAGATGACCTGGCCGTTGACCCAGCGAGCCGGACCGGCGAGGAAGGCCACGGTTTCGGCGATGTCCTCGGGCTGACCCAGACGCTCCAGCGGGACGGCCTTGGAGAGGTTTTCGATGGTCTGCTCGTCCTTACCGTTGAGGAACAGCGGGGTTGCGGTGGGGCCGGGGGCCACCACGTTCACGGTGATGTTTTTGCCCCGCAGCTCGCGGGCCAGGATCAGGCTGATCGACTCGACCGCGGCCTTGCTGGCCACATAGGCGCCGTAGGTCGGGAACTTGGTACGGGACACCGAGGTGGAGAAGTTGATCAGCGCGCCGCCCGAGCGCAGGCGGTTCGCGGCCAGCTGCGAGATCACGAAGGTGCCGCGGATGTTTGTGCGGTGCATGCGGTCGAGGTCATCGAGGTTCAGGGTGGCGATGGGACCGAGGATCATGATGCCGGCGGTGTTGACCACCACGTCGATCCCGCCAAAGGCCGCCTCGGTCTGGTCAAACGCGGTGGCCATCGCAGTTTCATCGGCGACGTCCCCGCCCACCACAATCGCGGATCCACCGGCGGCGGTCACGGCGGCCACGGTCTCCTCGGCGGCGGCGCGGTTGCCCGAGTAGTGCACGGCCACCGAGTAGCCGTCGGCGACGAGGCGTTCGACGGTGGCGCGGCCGATGCCGCCGGATCCGCCGGTCACGAGGGCAACGCGGCCCTGGGTGGCGGTGTTCGCCGAGGCTGTGGTGTTCGAAGTGCTGGTCATGATGTCTCCCGATTGAGTCTGTGTCGAGGAGGCGACCGGGTGGTGATCGTCGATTCCCTCGAACTGATAGCAACGATAACACTAGATTGATATCAGTGCAAACATTTTGCTGAGGGCAGCAAAAACGCCCCGAGGATTTCCCTCGGGGCGTTTCCCAATTCCCGCTCAGTTCGCGGGCCGCAGACCCCGCAGCGCGGCGGCAAAAACGCGCTCCCGTTGCGCATCATCCCGATAGACGGCCGCGCTCACCGCGATGGCCAGGCGCATCACATCATCGGCCTCAAGGTCGGACGCGACGGCACCCGCCTCCTTGGCCGGCTCCAAAACCACGCGCCCGGCCGCATACAGCGCCTCAATCAGCGTGGGGTAACGACTGGGCTCGAATGCCAAGCCCTCCATGAGGAGGCGCTTGGTCCCCATTGCCACGATCAGGCGACGCAGCCAGAGCGTCAACGCCTCAAAGGGATCACCCTCCCCCGTGACGCTCTCGGCATATTCACAGACCAGGGCGACCTCACGCGCATAGAGCGCCTCCACGAGATCGTCTCGGCGAGGAAAATGCCGGTAGAGCGTGGCGCTTCCCACCCCGGCAATCCGCGCAATTTCATCCATGCTCGACTGGGAACCCGAGCGCTCAAACACCTCGCGAGCGGCGGCGACGATCGCATCAAAATTTCTTGCGGCATCGGCTCGCGCCGGCCGCTTGGATACCAGTGGATCGGTCATTTCACTACTCTCGCTTGAAAACGGGGACACTCCCCAGATAGAATCGGGGACACTCCCCACTTTTACGGGGATGCTCCCCATTTTACGAGAAAGCCGCTTCAATGACCAGCAGAACACTCACCATTGGCTCCTCCCACACGGTGACCCGGATTGGCTTTGGTGCCATGCAGCTCACCGGCGAACAGGTATGGGGACCCTACCCCGACCATGCGGGCGGCCTGGCCCTGCTTCGCGCCCTGCGCGAAGAGGGGGTGGACTTCATCGACACCGCCGATGTCTATGGTCCACACCACAATGAAACCCTGATCCGCGAGGCCCTGCACCCCTACCCCGAGCTGACCATCGCCTCCAAGGGAGGCTTTGTTCGCGGAGGCTTCGACTACGACACCCTGGGATGGGTCGGCAATCCGATCTACCTGCGCCAGAGCGCGGTCATGAGCGCAAGAAGACTCGGCCTGGATTCTCTCCCGCTGTACTACCTCCACAATGGTTATGCCACCGATGCCCCGTTTGAGGATCAGGTGGGAGCGCTACGGGATCTTCGCGACGAGGGACTCATCCAAAACATCGGACTCTCCAACGTCACTGCCGAGCAGTATGCCATCGCCCGGGAGATCGCCCCGATTGCCGCCACCACCGCGATGTACAACGCCGCCAACCGCACCGGCGGCGCACTCATGCGGGCGACCCTTGCCGATGGCGGCGTCTTCTCCCCCTGGTGGCCGATGAGCCTGCGCAAGAGCATCGACGATGCGACGCCGATTTATGCGGTGCTGGACCCGATCGCCGCCGAGCATGGCATCACGACCGGACAGCTGGCACTCGCCTGGCTCCTGCACCTCGATGACCGTATCCTTCCCATCCCCGGCACAACGAGCCGTGCACACCTCCGGGAAAACATGGCGGCCCTCGATGTGGTCCTCGGCAAGGACGAGGTCACGGCCATCTCCGCCCTCGTGTCCGAAGCCGCGGGCGAAGCTACCCACTAGCAAACCCCGGCGTGCGGCGGCGGCCCGGCCCACCCGTTGGGCCGCCACCGACGCCTATAATCCAGAGAGGACACCGTTACCAAACGCGAGGAGATCATGGCCGCGACCGTTGGGCTTACCCTCGAACACGTGGGCACCGTTGCCTCCGAGCTTGCCGACCGTCTCGGCTTTAACCGGGTCACCGTGTCGGCCCTCGCCCGCGAACTCGGCGTCAAGCCCGCGAGCCTCTACGCCCACGTGCGCGGGCTCGATGCGCTGCGTGAGATCATCGGAACCCGCGCCCACGCGGTGCTGGCCGCCGACCTCACCCGCGCGACCGCCGGGCTACACACGCGCGCAGCCCTCGCCGCGGCTGCCGAGGCGATGCTTGAGATGTCCCGCCGACACCCGGGGCTCTGGCAGGCCAGCCGGGCACACTTCGCCGGTGAGGAGTTTGTGGCCGCCGGTCGGCGGGTCTCGGCGATCCTGGGCGGGGTGATCCGCGGCTACGGGCTTCCGGCGTCCGAGGTTCCACACGCGGTGCGAATCATCGGATCAAGCATCGGCGGGTTCATCGGACTCGATGACACCGGCGGGTTTTCCCATTCGGACCCCGAAACCGCCGCGTCCTGGCAGCGCCTGATCGACGTCTTAGACGGTGCCCTCTCGCACTGGCCCGCCGCGCCCGGCACGGCCACCGCCGCCGGCCCCAACACCGCCACCGCCACCGCCATGTCCACCGAGGAGCCCCGCTAATGGATCTGCGTCAGCTTGAATTCTTCCTGGCCGTGGCCGCCGAGGAGAACTTCACCCGCGCCGCCGAGCGCTCCTTTGTCAGCCAGCCGGGCCTGTCCTCCTCGATTCGCGCGCTCGAACGCGAACTCGGCGTGAGCCTGTTCACCCGCGGACGCGGGGGTGCCACCCTCACCGCCTCGGGCGACGCGTTCCGTCCACGTGCGGCGCTACTGCTGGGCGAGGCGCGCCGGGCTCAGGAGGCACTGCTGCGCGCGGCGAGCGCGAGCCCGCGCACCACCCGGATCGGTGCCGAACAGTGCCTGGGCGACTTTGTGGACCTGGTGGATCTGATCACCGCCTTTGGCAGCGCCCATCCGCACACCAGCATGCACTTCACCCAGGCTTCGACCCAGTCGCTGCACTCCCAGCTGGATACCGGCGAGATCGACCTGGCGCTGCTTGCCAACGGCCTGACCGAGGAGGTCTCGGCAACCTCGATCCCGCTGCGCCGGGAATCCTTTGTACTGCTCGGCCCGGAGGGACACCCGCTGGCCACCCGCGAGAGTCTTCGTCCCGAGGAACTGGACGGGGTCGCGACGATCGACTTCGCCGACACCTGGGCGGCGCGGCGCATCCTGGATGAGGCGTGGGCGCGCCGGGGCATCACCCGGCAGAGCGTGATGACCCTGGAAGACGTGCACATGCTGATCCGCCTGGTCGCCCGCGGCGGCGGGGTCGCGATTGTGCCCGAGTCGATGGCGGCGAAGCTCGAGGCGGCGGAGCTTCCCCGCGCGATCATCGAGGATGACTCCCTCGGCTGGGAGATCCGCCTGGTCCTCTCCGACACCGCGGATGAGACCGCCCGCGCGTTTGCCGAGACCTTTGTGGGGACCCCGCAGATCGAAACCACGCGCGGGGAACTCGCCGCCGCGCTGGGCCGCTAAAACCCATCCATACGGATCTCTTATTGGACGCGCTCTCAGGTCCGGTTTTAGCGTTGAGACATGACTTCGATGTTTGCACAAGAACTTGACCAGCCCGCGCCGATCGCGCAGGCACCCCTGACCTGGCGCGAAACCGCGCGTCCCGCCCCCGCCGCGGGCCAGCTGGAAATCCACGTGGTGGCCTGTGGCGTGTGCCGCTCGAACCTGCACATGATCGAGGGTGACTGGGTGGATGGCGGCGTGCCTGCAATCAGCCCGATCATCCCCGGCCACGAGGTTACCGGCTACGTCAGCGCCCTGGGCGAAGGTGTCACCGACTTCCAGGTGGGCGACCCGGTGGGCGTTCAGCCGCTGTGGTCCTCCTGCGAGACCTGCGAGTTCTGTACCAGTGGACGCGAAAACCTCTGCCACGATCGCAAGATCACCGGCGAGCACGTCAACGGCGGTTATGCGGAATATATGATCGCGACCGCCGCCCACACCTACCCGGTTCCCGCCTCCCTCGACCTGGTCGAGAGCGCGCCGCTGTTCTGCCCGGGCATCACCGCCTTTGCCGCGGTGGACAAGCTCACTGTGGGCCCCGGCGACACCGTAGCGATCTTCGGCCTCGGCGGCGTGGGCCACATGGCCGTGCAGTTTGCCGCGCTCACCGGCGCCCGGGTGATCGCGGTGGGTCGCACCCCCGAACACCTCGAGGTGGCCCGCGAGCTCGGCGCCGCCGACACCGTAGACTCCCGCGACCCCGAGGCCCTGGCCGCGATTGCCGACTCGGCCGATGCGGTCATCACCTTCGCCCCGGCCGACGTGGTCACCGAGCAGGCCTTCGGCGTGCTCAAGTGGGGTGGCACCCTGGTCAACGGCGTGCCGCTGACCCTGGCCGAGTTCCCGTTCAACAAGGCTCAGACCATCCAGGCCTCGGTGATCGGCACCCGGGAGCAGATGCGTGAGGTTCTGGAACTGGCGGCCGCGGGCAAGATCCGCACCGTGGTGGACAGCTTCGAGATGGCACGCGCCACCGAGGTGCTGAGCTCGCTGGCCGACGGGGCGCTGCGCTCGCGTGCGGTCCTCGCAAACCCCGGCGTCACCGCCTAAAACGCCCTACGCATTACCCGCCTCCTGGCCCGGGGACTCACGTCCCGGGGCCAGTTTGGTGTGCGCCCGCTCCCCCTGCTTGCCAAACAGGCTGAGGAGTTCCACCGTGCCCCCGGCCACCGGACCAAACCAGTGCGGAGTCCGGGTATCAAACTCGGCCGCCTCCCCCGGTTCCAACACCATGTCGCGCTCCCCCAGCAGGAGCCTGAGCCGGCCCGAGAGTACGTACACCCACTCGTACCCTTCATGCACCATGAGCGATTTGGGCGGCGTGCAGCGCGCCGGCGGCAGCACCATCTTGAACGCCTGGATCCCGCCGGGACGCCGCGTCAGCGGAATGGTTTTGGTTCCGTCCCGGTGCACGTGAGGCTTGACGTGGATGCGCGGATCCCCGGTTTCGGGGGCGTCCACCAGCTCGTCCAGGGTCATCCCGTAGGCACGGGCCAGCGGGAGCAGCTGTTCCAGGCTCGGGCGTCGCACGCCGCTCTCCAGCCGGGAGAGGGTGCTGATCGAGATGTCCGTGAGTTCGGAGAGCTCGGCGAGGGTCAGGTCACGCCCGGTGCGCAGGCGGTTGAGTCGCGCACCGAGGGCATCGAGGGTGTGTCGGGCATCGGTCATGGCTCCAGTCTGACACCAGACCGGCCGCCGGTGGCTACACACCACCCGTGAATTTTCCATTCAGCAAAACTCTTTGCTGTTTTATTGCGCTGCGCTTCAGGATGGAATCAACATCCACGAGACGGAGCCTTCATGAACCCCACCACCACCCCCTACGACGTGATCATCATCGGCGGCGGCGCGGCCGGCCTCGGCGCGGGCGTAACCCTCAGCCGGGCACGCCGCCGTACCCTGGTCATCGACGCCGGTGTCCCGCGCAACGCCCCCGCCGAGGGCGCCCACAACCTGCTGGGACTCGAGGGAATCCCGCCGCTGGAGCTGGTTGCGCGCGGCCGGTCCGAACTGGCCGGATACGGCGGCGAACTGCTGCTCGGCAGCGTCACCGATGTGGTGGCGGACCCCACGGGCATCGGGTTTACCGTGCACGTCACCCCCGATTCGGCGGGGGAACCCTCGACCCTGCGCGCCCGCCGCATCATCATCGCCACCGGCCTGACCGACGAGCTCCCCGATCTCCCCGGGGTCCGCGAGCGCTGGGGCCGCGAGGTGCTGCACTGCCCGTACTGCCACGGGTGGGAGGTGCGCGATCAGCCCATCGGCGTCCTGGCCAGCGGTCCGGGCTCGGTCCACCAGGCGCGCCTGTTTCACCAGTGGAGTCGCGATCTCACCTTCTTCACCAACGAGACCGAACTGGCCGCGGACACCCGGGAGGAGTTTGCGGCACTGGGCATCCGGATCATCGAGGGTGCCGTGGCCGGGCTGGATATCGACGCGGACACGCTGCGCGGCATCCGACTGAGCGATGGCACACTCATTCCACGCACGGCGGTTGTGGTGGCACCCCATATGGTGGCGAACCTGGATCCGGTAGCGAGCCTCAACCTCGCGATCACCGAGAACCCGATGGGCCGTGCCATCGAGACCGACGCCACCGGTCAGGCGAGCGTTCTCGGCGTCTGGGTCGCCGGCAACGCGACCGATCTGGGTGCGCAGGTCGGTGCCGCGGCGGCCGCCGGGGTCCGGGCCGGTGCCGTGGCCAACGCACACCTGGTGGATGAGGATGCCGCGGCGGCGCTCGATCGGTTCCGGAACACAAACTAAAAAGTTTCGGCGCGTCGTGTAACACCCGGCAGGGGTGGGCAGTGGTCATGGTGTGGGCATACCCTCCCCCCAGCCGGGATTTACCTCCCGGTCTTACCCGCCGAGCCAGGCGAGCTACCCTCTCGCGCGCTCGGATGCATCGTCGCGGCGCGACCCGAATCCGCCGCGACGATGCGGAACCCGCACCGCAGATACCCCTGGGGTAAGCTAGACGGCGGCTTTCCCACAGCCCGGGCCCACCCAGCCCGAAACACCCACAACCCGTCCCCCTTTCGGTGCACCCTCACCGAGATCGGGGGTGCGCGCCACCCGAAAGGCCGCAGTCTATGTCCGTCGTACCCGATAGCACCCTGTGTGATCAGGTGCGCGCCGGTCAAGCCGAGGCCATCGGTACGCTGTGGCAGCGCCATCACGAGTTCGCCCTCCGCCTGGCCCGGTCGATGGATCAGGACCTCGCCGAGGACGCCGTGTCCGATGCCTTCAGCAAGATCTACGATGCGCTGCGTGCGGGCGGCGGACCCACCGGCGAGTTCCGCGGGTATTTAACCCGCACCATCCAGAACACCGTGCGATCGGCCTGGAGTTCCGCGGGACGTCAAGTCCTCGTGGCCGAGGCGGAGGATCTGCCCGGCTTGCGGGTGGAACCCGGCGACCATCTGGGTGACCTGGCAACCCGCACACACCTGGCCGATGCCCTGGGCGCCCTGTCCGAACGCGATCGCGAGCTGATCACCGCCGTGGAGATCAACGGATCCTCCGTGGCCGACGCCGGTGCCGTCCAGGGGATGAATCCCGGTCAGTCCCGGGTCGCGCTGCACCGCGCCCGCACCCGACTGCGCAAGGCCTGGGTCGTGGCCGCGTTTACCGGCCCCGTGATCGATGACACCTGCGCTCAGACCGTGGGAAGATTCGCGGATCTGCGCTGGTCGGAGATCCCCGACCCGATTCGCGGCGGACTGCTCGGCCATATCGATGGGTGCGAGCGCTGCCGCGAGCAGTGGTTCCTGTTTGGTATTCAGGCGGCCTCGGTGGGGCTCGCACTCACCGGGCTGATCACCCTGGTGCCCCGCAAGCTGTTCCCCTCCAAAACCACGCAGGTGATCGCGGGTGCCGGCGCCGGGGTGGCCGTTGCCGGGGCCGCCCTCGCGGTGGGGCTGGTTGTTCTGCCTGCGGCGTCGCCGGCGGCATCACAAGACCCGGGCTCCTCGACCGAAGACTCACGCGATGAGGAGACTCCGTCGGCCTCGACTCCGGATCCCGAAGCGGATGCGCCCGCGACAGACCCGGGCTCCGGATCCACGCACCTCGGAGTCCAGGCCTCCTTTGTTCCGCTGAGGATCACGCGGCCCGACGCGCAGGCCCCGGTTTCGACTCCGGCACCGGAGGTGCCCGCGGCACCGGCTGTGGACGTCCCCGCGCAGATACCGACGCAGCCCACCCGGCCCACTCCGGCACCTACCCCCACACCCACACCCACTCCGGATCCCACACCAACCCCCGAGCCCACTCCCACTCCGGACCCCACGCCCACCCCGGACCCCACTCCGACCCCGGACCCCACACCGACACCGGATCCCACGCCGACCCCGGAGGATCCGCAGCCACCGACCGCGCCGGACGCACACTTTGACACCGCGGCCGGCAGCCTGAGCCTGTCCGGCACCGCGGCCACCCCCGGTGCCGACATCCTCGTTCACGGCTCCTATGCCGCCTCCCTGCGAACCTTCCAGCGGGTCTCCCCCACACTGCTTGCCAGCGCCCGGGTCGCCGCCGACGGCTCCTGGGAGAGCTCCGCGCTGGCCGGAATGACGCCGGTGGGCATCACCATCACCGTGACCGAGCGACTCGCCGACGGTCGCGAATCCGCGCCCACACCGGTTTCCACCGACGCCTCTTTCGCGCCGGTGGTGGCGGGAACGCCGCGACTAACCCTGCGCGGGGTCGAGTGGAGCCTCCGCGGCTGGCCCGGCGCTACCTGGGACACCTCGAAGTCAAAACTGGGACTCACCGGCACCCTGGATGCGAGCGGGCGGGGAACCGTCCTGGTGCGCTACTCGGACCTGGATCGGGCGATCACCCTGCGCGTGGGTTATGTGCGGGGCGGCATCCAGGGACCACAAACCCCGCTCGTGCTGCCACTGGGGATCGCCGAAAACCTACCGGAGTAGCCGCTATTCGGTGCGCAGGACCGGGTGGTGACCCAGGCGGGGGCCATCCTTCTTCCCGGATTCCTGCGGGTGGTTCGGGGTCCACCCAAACCACCCGTTACGCGTGGGAATGACGCTCCACTCGCCACAGGCGTACACCTCCTTGGCCGCATACGCGTTGGGCGCACCGGCCAGGACAAACGAGGGTGTGGACTGGCGCTGCTTGCGCGGGCACTTACGCGGATCCAGCTTGGTTTTCGAACTGATCAGTACCGACATGTCGGCGTTGTCCAGCGAACGCGCCCCGCGGATACGGTGCGCATCGGCGGGAACCCAGTCGGCGGTGATGCCCGATTTGATCAGGGCGTCACGGTCCTGAAAGCTCGCGGCCTTGGTGCGGGTGACCATCTCGTCAAAACCGGCACAGCCGGTGACCGTGATCGACAGGGCCAAAGCGGCACCGGCGAGGGCCAAAATCCGAGCGGGAATACGTGTCATGCTCCTACGTTAGGGTCCGGATCCGTGAAAATCATCCATCCCACGCATCATTCACATCATTCGAAAGAATGGTTAACAATGTGCCAAACCGGTATTACCGCGAGCGGAATCACCGAGTCCGGAGTCGGCGGGCCACCACCAGGGCGGCGGGGATCGACACGGCCACCAGAATGGCCAATCCGCCCGACACGACCTGCGCCGAGGTGAGTCCGGCAACCGAGGTTCCCAGCAGGATTCCGGCCAGCGCGGTCACGATCGCGTTACTCAGCAGCTGCACGGTGGCCACGCCCGAGGCGGCCGCCGCCTGCTCCTCCTCGCCCTCCACCGAGGACATTGCCGCGACACTCAGGTGCGGGAATCCGATGCCCACGCCGATGCCGATCAGGGACAGGGTCACGATCCAACCAATCAGTACGCCGATCCCATCCAACGTGCCCGACACCAGCGCGAACCCGGCCAGCCCGGCCACGGTGATAAACGGTGCGATGGTGCGTGCCCGCAGTCGCGCGCGGGTCCCGACGATCATCGCACTGAAGATCTCGGCGACCGTCCATCCCAGCGACGGCACGGCCCCCAGGTAGCCCGCGGGGAGGGCGGGCACGTTCCCGATCTCCTGCGCGAAGAGCGGCACAAACGACTCGATCATGACCGAGCCACCGATCATACCCGCGACCAGGTAGACCCACTTGAGGTTGGAGCCGCGGCGGAACGTCATCGCCGGGAGCAGGGGCGACCCGGCACGCTTTTCCACCACAACAAACAGCACCAGGGCAAGCACTCCCAGGGCCACGGCGAAAATCTGCCAGCCGCCGGTGACCACGGTCGCGATGCTAAAGAGCACCGCGGCGATCACCACCAGCACCAGCGAGCCCACGGCCAGGCCCGGCGCACCGGCTCCCTCGGGGCGGGGTGCGCGAATCACAATCAGCGCCATCACACCGAGCAGAATCGAGGCAATGGTGAGGATCAGGAAGGCTTCACGCCAGACCCCCGCCGAGGCAAACGCCCCACCGAGCGCGGGACCGGCGATCCCACCGATGGCCCACATCGCGGTGATCAGCACGGTTGCCCGAGTCCACACTCGCCGCGGCAACAGCGCACTGATAGATACGTAGGCGAGCGCGGCGAGGAAGCCGCCGCCGAGACCCTGCACAAGCCGTCCGGCCACCACCACCAGCATCGACGGTGCCAGCATGATGATCAGCGACCCCAGTGCAAATAGGCCAAACCCGATCAGGTACGCCCCGCGTGTGCCCAACCGAGTCGACGCACGGCCGGACAGGGCCGAGGCCAGGACCGACGCGGTCAGGTACGCGGTGTTCACCCACGCATACAGCTCCACCCCGTGAAGTTCGGCGCTGAGGGCGGGCAGCAACGCGCCGGTGACGTACACGGTCACCGCATAGAGGGCGACGCCGCCGGCTAGAACCAGGGAGATGGGGCCGGCGCCGCCGCGGAAAAGGTCCGCCCAGGTGCCGTGTTCTTCGGAAGTCTCGGTATGCATTACTTCAGGGTAAAATCTCAACCATGGTTGAGATCAAATCCGCGTCGCCGGATGAACCCCGCCGCAGCCCCACCGATCTGCTATCGATCGGTGAGATTGTGCGCCGAACCGGGGTCGCGGCCTCGGCACTGCACTTCTATGAGCGTCGCGGCCTGATCCATTCCGAGCGAAGCTCGGGCGGCCACCGGCTGTATCCGCGCCATGTGGAGCGGCGCATCGCGATCATCCAGACCGCCAAACGGCTGGGCATCCCACTCACCGAAGTTGCCGAACAGTTCGAGGCCCTCCCCGAGGATCGAATGCCCTCACTGCGCGACTGGAACCGCCTCAACGCGTCCTGGCGCGGGCAGCTTGCCGCACGCCAGCTGGAACTGGAGCGCCTGGAAACCGAGATGAACCAGTGCATTGGGTGTGGCTGCGTGTCGCTCGGCTCCTGCCGCGTAATCAACCCCAACGACGCTCTGGCGGCTCAGGGCGCGGGCGCCGTGCTGCTCACCCCGATCACCCCTGGTGAAATCGACGCCGAGGAAATCGACGCTGAGGAAATCGACGCCGAGCACAACACCTAGGCTGCGTCGATCACCCGTTCGCTGTCTACGGTGCCGGGTTCAGCCGTCGCCGCACCGGCGCCCTCGCGGCGTCCCCCGCTGGCCGCGGCAAAGTAGGCGGCGGGCGTATGCCCGGTGACCCGGCGAAACGCGGCCACAAACGCACTCGCGGTCGCGTATCCCACCCGGTCGGCCACGCGTCCCACCGGCTCCCCCGCCGCCAGATAGGCCATCGCCGCCTGCAATCGGGCGTTGACCCGCCACTGCGTGAAGGTCAACCCGGTCTCGGCGACAAACAGGCGCAGCAGGGTACGCGAGCTGGATCCCACCTGCCGGGCGAGCGCGTCCAAACCGCGCTGATCCCCAGGATCGGCCAGCAGGATCGCGGCCACCTCTCGCGCCCGTGGATCCACGGGCAGCGGGAGTTCAATGGTCGCCTTATCCACCGGGGCCAGCACCTGAAGCAGCACGGTTTCGGCACTAATCCGCGCATCCTCGGCAAGGTCCCCGGCCAGGTATCCGATGAGCTGGGCGGCCAGGGGCGACACCTCGAGAACCGTGGGCTGCGCCCAGGCGAGGGGACATCCCGCGGGGTCCAGGTAGATCCCCTCCATCACCGAACGCTGCAGCGCGGCGGCGGCATGCCAGGTGCCCGCGGGGATCCACAGCGCCAGGCTCGGCGGCAGCACCCAGTAGTGATCCTCGACATCAACCATCAGCACCCCCGAGCTGGCCCAGGCCAGCTGGTGGTAGCGGTGTACGTGGGTGCGGAATTTTTGGCCACGATCCATTTCGAATCGCTCCAGCCCGATCACGCTTGCTGCACCCACTCTGGCTCCCATTCGCCCGTCGATTTCCGGTGCCAATCCGCGACGTGGCCGATCCACGACAGAGGTTGGCGCGCTGCCATCTTTACGACAGAACTAAGGTTATCCTAATCTGATCTAGTGCCCGCGTCATCCGTTTCACCCCAATCCCTCATCCGCCAGACCCTCGCCATCAGACGAACCGATCTTGTCCTGGCGACCATCCTCTACGGACTGCATCAACTGGGCGAAGCCCTGGTCCCGGTGATCATCGGTGCCACGATCGGTGCCGCAATCTCGGCCGCCGATCCGGGTGCCCTGCTGATGTGGATCGGCATTCTCGCCGCGGACTTCCTCCTGCTCTCCTTCTCCTACCGGCTCGGGGCCCGAGCCAGCATGCGCGCGAAGCAGCACGGCGAACACTCGGTACGCATGATGCTGAGTGCACGCGTGTTGGATCCGGCCGGCGGGGTGGATCAGGCCCCCGGAGACCTCCTGGCCCGCGCAGATTCGGATGCCGGCCGCATCGGTGCCTTTGCCGGGATGCTCGCAACCTGCATCGCCGCCGCCCTGGTGTTGATCGCCAGCACCATCATGCTGCTGATCGCCTCGCTACCGCTGGGGATCGTGATTATGGTGGGCACCGTGCTGCTGCTGATCGCGCTGGGTCTCGCCTCGCGTCCGGTGCAGCGACGCAGCCGGATCGAACAGGACGATCGCGGCCGGGTGATCGTCCTGGCCGAAGACCTCGTACGTGGACTGCGTGTGCTGCGCGGCCTCGGGGCCAGCGGTGCCGGTGCTCGGCAGTATGCCGAGGCTAGCGCCCGGGCCCTCCAGACGACCCTGCATGCGACGGCCGGGGCGGCAAGCCTGACCGCCGTCGGAGCCGCACTCACCGGAACCTATCTGGCGCTGATCACGGTTCTGGGTGGCTACCTCGCGCTGACCGGCAGCCTCACCCCGGGAGAGCTGGTCGCCGCCCTGGGTCTCGCCCGCTTTGTCATCGGCCCGATGGACACGCTGGCCTTCACCGGGACCGCGATTGCCCGTGCCCGCGCCTCGGCCGAGCGGGTCGCCGCGATCCTGAACACACCCGTCGCCCACGAAAACTTAGGCAGCGCGGATGCGGGATCCGACCCCGTCCTAGACCTGATCCAGGTAGGCCCACTTCCGGGGCGCACAACCCCGCTGAGCCTGCGACTCGATACCCAAAAACTCACCGGGATCGTTACCGAGGATCCACGCACGGCCCACGCACTGATCGCACTGCTGGCGCGGGAAAGCGATCCCGAGTCCGGGAGCATTCGGCTGGGCGGCATCCCCTTCCCCGATCTGGATGCCCGCCTCCTCAGGCGTCGCGTCCTGGTGTCACCGCACGATGCAGCACTGTTTGCCGGTTCGCTGCGCGCCGCCCTCACCGAGGCCGCCGCCCCTGCCTCTGCCTCTGCCTCTGCCTCTGCCGGTATCGCTGCCGCTGCCGCTGATGCGGCCACCCGAGAGCCTTACCCCGCGGCCGAGTCCGCCGCCGATGCTGATGCTGATGCTGATGCTGATGCTGATGCTGATGCTGCCGAGTCTGCTCCCAAATCCGAGGCTGAGCCCGCCGCCGAGCCCGCCGTCCACGACTCCCCCGCGACGTTCGCGACCCGTGCCGCGCACGCCGCACACGTCGAGGAGGTTGCCGCGCAGGCCCCGACCGGATGGGACAGCGATATCGGCGAGCGCGGCGGGGCCCTCTCCGGTGGGCAACGCCAGCGACTCGCGCTCGCCCGGGCTCTCGCCGCCGACCCCGACCTCCTGGTGCTGCACGATCCCACCACCGCGGTGGATGCGGCAACCGAGCAGACCATTGCCGAGCGGGTGGCGAGCCTGCGCGCGGGCCGAGGCACGGCGGTCTTCACCTCCTCCCCGGCCTGGCTGACACGCTGTGATCGCGTGATTTTCCTACCCGCCGATACCGCACCCACCGAGGGAACCCACGGCTCCCTCGGCGACTCCAATGCCCGCTACCTCGAGGCGGTACTGCGATGACCTCCACCACCCTCCTGCCCGTGGCCGATGTCCGCACCGTATTCGCCGTGGTGCGGCCACTGCTGCGTCGCCACCGCGGTGCCCTGCTCCTGGCACTGTTCGGCCTAGTCCTGGCGAGTGTCTGCGGTCTGGCCGGCCCGGCCTCGATCGGCTGGATCACCCAGCTGATCGCCGACGGTGCCGACCCGCTGGGTCTGCTGGGCCCGGGACTGTTGCTGCTGGCCGCGGGGCTGGGGCAGGCCGGGTTTGGATGGATCGCGACGGTGGCCCTGTCCCGGGGGATCCAGCCCGGCGTCGCCAGCCTGCGCGAGGACACCGTCGCGGCCGCACTAAATCTGCCGCTCGACCGGGTGGAGGCCGGAGGCACCGGCGATCTGGTCTCACGGGTTTCCGGGGATGCCGAGGAGGTGTCCGACGCCGCTTCCTGGGCGTTTATCGCGTTTGCCGGCGCGGGCATCACGATCATCATGACGCTGCTGGGGCTCGCCGCCCTGGACTGGCGCTTTGCCTTCGCCGGTGCCCTGGCGATTCCGGTGCAGGCATTTGCGGTGCGTCGCTATCTGCGCGCCTCGGGGCCGATCTTTGCCGCCGGACGCGCCGCCGATGGGGTGCGTGCGAGTGCCCTGCTCACAGCGTTTTCCGCGCTGCCCACCGTGCGTGCTCTGGGGCTGGGCGAGCGCGAACGTACACGGATCGAGGCGGCCTCACGTGCCTCGATGGGCTGGGAGTTTCGCGCCGTTCGTACCGCGACGGTGTTTTATGCGCGGCTCAATCTGGCCGAGTGGATCGGGCTGTCGGCGATCCTCGTGGCCGGGTATCTGCTGGTCACCACGGGCGCGGTTCCGCTGGGGGCTGCGGTGACCGCGGCGCTGTTTTTTGCCGGCCTGTTTGACCCGATCAATACCGTCCTGGGGGTGTTCGGGGTGCTTCAGCGCGCGGGTGCCGGGCTGGCCCGGCTGGTTGGGGTGCTCACCGTGGCGACACCTTCTCCCGTGCCGAACCCTACCCGCGCGCCCTCGTCCTCCCCCGTGCCGGCTTCCGCTCCGATTCCCACCGGAACACCGGTGCGCGATGCACGGGTGGGCCTCGCGGCACGCGACCTCACCTTTGGCTACCATCCGGGCGTCCCGCTCCTGGAGGGGCTGAATCTCGAGGTGGCTCCGGGCGAGCATGTGGCCATCGTCGGAGAGAGCGGTTCGGGCAAATCCACCCTGGCCGCGGTGATCGCGGGCCTGCGCGCGGCCGAGAGCGGCTTTGCGGGACCGGTGCACGGCGGCGGGGCCGGCGGCAACGGCAACGGCAACGGACTCGACGGCTACGCCGAAGGTGATCGTGAGCGCGGCTTGCCGATCTTGATCCCGGTGCCCCTGGCCACCCAGGAGGGACACGTGTTTGCCGGTTCCATCGCCGATAACCTCGTGATCGCCCGGCCGGGCTCCCCCACCCCGGCCCTCATCGAGGCACTGACCCTGGTGGGTGCGTGGGAGTGGGTCAGCGCGCTGCCCGAGGGAATCCACACCCGCGTGGGTGGCGGCGGATTACCGCTGACCGCCGAGCGATCCCAGCACCTCGCCCTGGCCCGGATCGCCCTGGTGGATCCGCCCGCCGTGATCCTGGATGAGGCGACGGCCGAGGCCGGATCCGATGCCGCCCGCACCCTGGACGCGGCGGCCGAGGCGCTGCTGCGGGGACGCACGGCCCTGATCATCGCGCACCGTTTGGACCAGGCGGCCCGTGCCGACCGCATTATCGTGATGGAGCACGGGCGGATCATCGAATCGGGCACCCACGCGCAGCTCCGGGCGGCCAAGGGCCGCTACGCCCACCTCTGGGCGGCCTGGGCGAGCACGGCGGTGGAGTAGTGGCCCGAGTAACAGCGACCCAATAACAGCGGCCTAGTAGTCGAGGTCGGTCTGCTGATCCTCCAGGGCCTGCCGACGCAGCACCTCACCCAGGTCCCGCGAGGGGTCACCGTGTTCGGTGCTGACGCTCTGCTGCGGATTTCCGGGCCCGGCCATCGGCTGCGGTTCGGTGGTGATCGCGATGGCCGCGCCGATCCCGATCACCACCGCAAACAGCGCCAGCGCCGCCCCGGTCACCCGAGCGGTGCCGCGCACATCGCGTGCGCTGGCACCGCCGAGCACGCGCCGCTGCACCCAGCGCGCGGCCGACTCCCGGGTGAAACCGGGCTCGGGCAGCGCCGCGGGGCCGGTCAGCCGCTCCACCAGCAGATCCAGCTGCGCCGGGGTGAGCTTTTCGAAGGCCGCGGCCGTCCGCTCATCGAGGCCGTTGCGGGAGTCCTGCACAACCCGCAGGTAGCGCACAATGGCCACCCGATCGGCGCGGCTGGGATCGCTCATCGGCGGGAATCCGCGGTGGGACGCCCGTACTCCTCCAGCAGGCGCAGCCAGATCTCGCTCACCGTGGGGTAGGCGGGGACCGCGTGCCACAGCCTGGCCAACGGGATCTCCCCGACGATCGCCGTGGTCGCGGTCTGCACCAGCTCGGCCACCTCGGGCCCCACAAAGGTCGCGCCCAGGATAACCTCGCGGTCGGTATCCACCACGAGCCTGGCCTTCCCGGTGTATCCGTCTCGGGACAGGCTCGACCCGGCAACCCAGCCCAGGTTGTAGTCGACCACACGCACCGAGTATCCGGCCTTCGTGGCCTGCTCGGCGCTCGGCCCCACGGCCGCAACCTCGGGATCGGTGAACACCACCTGTGGGACGGCACCGTGGTCGGCGGTGGCCACGTGAATCCCCCAGGGCTCGGTCGAGAGCTCGCTCCCGCTCGCACGGGCGGCGATCACGTCGCCGGCGGCGCGGGCCTGATACTTGCCCTGGTGGGTGAGCAGTGCCCGGTGGTTGACATCGCCCACTCCGTAGAGCCAGTCGAAGCCCTCGACCAGCAGGGTGTCGTCAACGGACAGCCAGTCGCCCGGGGTGAGACCAACGTTTTCGAGTCCGAGGTCACGGGTGTTCGCCCCGCGGCCGGTGGCCACCACCACCTCATCGGCGTGCACCTCTCCGGCGGAGGTAGAGATGGTGACCTCGCCGGAGGAAGCGCGTTCGATGCGGTCGGTCGAGGTTCCCGTGTGCACGGTGACGCCCAGCTCGCGCAGGCCATCGGCCACATACTCGCCGGCAAAGTCTTCGAGTCCGGCCAGCAGCGTGCCCCGCGCAATCAGCGTCACCTCGGAGCCGAGGGAGGCGAAGGCCGTGGCCATCTCGGTTCCCACCACCCCGCCGCCGATGATCGCCAGACGTGGCGGCACACTCTGCGCCGCGGTAATCTCGCGGCTGGTCCAGGCACCAGCTTCCTCGATCCCCGGGATCTTGGGGACGGTCGCGATCGAACCGGTGGCCACCACAACCGCGTGGTTGGCGGTGAGGATGGTGACCTCACCATCCGGTCCGGTCACCGTCACCTCACGCTCGCCGCTCAGGCGACCGTGTCCGCGCACCAGGTCGATGTGTGCGCTCTCGAGCCAACGCACCTGTCCCGCGTCGTCCCAGTTACTGGTGAAGGAATCGCGCCGAGCCAGCACCGCGGGCACGTCCAGTTCACCGGTGATCGCCTCGGCCGCGCCGGGGACCGCCCTGGCCGCACGCAAAATCTGTCCCGAACGCAGCAGCGCCTTGGACGGCATGCAGGCCCAGTAGGAGCATTCGCCGCCCACCAGTTCTCGCTCCACGATCACCGTGCTCAAGCCGCCGCGTACCGCGCGGTCGGCGGCATTTTCGCCCACCGGACCGGCCCCGATCACGATGACATCCACCGTGCGCCGCGTTGTTGTTGTCGAATCCTCACTCATGCTGTGCCCCCTTCGTGGCCAACCGCCATGTTGTTCTTCCATCCTGGTTCAGGTTCCTGAAAAACGATAGACATCTTTTCTGAGTTCCGGCCCGGTGCCGCGTTAGCGTCCCGGCGCACGGGTGACCACCTGCTGCAGGATCCACTCGTTCCCGTCCGGATCCTCAAATGAGGCAAAGGTGCCATAGCTCTCGGCCTCGGGATGCGCCCCGGGCACCCGGTTCACACTGCCCGCCCAGTGAAAGACGCCGTCGGCATCGTGCCAGAGCCCGCTGATCGCGACCCCGCGCTCGGCCAGCTCGGCGCGGGCTCCGGCGATATCGGCGGTCACCAGGTGCAGCCCGCGGACGGTGCCGGGACGCGCTTCGGTGAGCTTTTCGCCGAAGATGATCGATGCCGCCGAGCCCGGCGGGGTGACCTGAACCACCCGCAGGCCGCGTTCGGTGCGGAAATCGGCGTCCTCGCGGAATCCGATGCCGGTGTAAAAGGCGAGGGCGCGGTCCACGTCGGCGACGGGAATCACGACCACCTCAAGCTTGAGTTCCATGCTGTGCTCCATTCCGACCGGCATCACCGGTCTAAGTGGTGATGATCATGACACGTAAAATCGTCACCTGTCAAACCGGTGACGAATTTGGGTGATTCGCTTGCGCACACCCGAGGTCACCGGTCAGAATGGTGACATGAAACACGCCTTCCCGTGCGGCTGCCTCCCCCTCGACCTGGTGGGGACGCTGCGTGCGCGCCGAAACGAGCGGCCGCGGGAGTGCCTGGAAACCCCCACCGACCTCGACGACTGGCTGGATCAGTCGGGCCTCCTGCCCGGCGCCCACACCGCGAACCCCGCCGTGCTTGCCGACGCCCTGGCTCTGCGCGAGGCCATGTACGCCCTGGTCTGGGCGCGACTGCACGGCGAGGCCTTGCCGGAGGATTCCGTCGACCTCCTGAACCTGCACGCATCCGCGCCGGTCCTGGCGGCGGAGCTACGGGCGGCGCCCTCGGCCGCGAACGACGCGGGCTGGCGTCCACGGGGCACGGCAGCGGAGGCGCTGGGCAATATTGCTCGCCAGGCGGTGGCCATCATCGGCGGCCCCGATGCCGCCCTGCTGCGCGAGTGCGCCCGCCCCGAGTGCACCCAGGTGTATCTCGATCACTCCCGTGGACACCGCCGCGAATGGTGCTCGATGAAGACCTGCGGCAGCCGTGTAAAGGCCGCCGCCTACCGTGCCCGCAAGCGGGACGAGGCCCTCGCCTAGCCTCGGCGTCGTAACGATTCGACTACGGAATGCGCAGTTTGTTCGCGGATACCGATCAAAAACGCCCGACACGCGCCAAATCCGCCGCAGTCTGGGAGTTCGGTCCGAATACATAACAGAGGGCTGGTTACTCTGGGCAGGACACCGCCGGTGTCGAGGCTTACCCCTCCACTCCATCGATCCCCGCCCTGGAGCGCAGTAATGAAGAAGTTTTTGAAGGTCACCCTGAAGGTCTTCGGAGTGATTCTGGCAATCTTTGCCCTGATCCTCGCCACCACCTCAATCGTCAACGCCGTGGCCAGCTCCCAAGAAGCCGACCGGATCACCCCGTACGGCAAATTCTCCACCGTCGACGGCAAGAAGATGAACCTGGTCACCACCGGTGACGGTCCCGAGACCATCGTCCTACTGCCCGGGTTTGGCACCTCCGCCCCGGCCATCGACTTCCTGCCGCTCACCGAAAAGCTCGCCGAAACCCACCGTGTGGTTGTGGTGGAGCCCTTCGGGTACGGACTGAGCGATCAGACCGAGAAGCCGCGCACCAGCGAGAATATCGTGACCGAGGTGCACGAGGCGCTGCACCAGCAGGGCATCGACCGCTTCGTGCTCGGCGGCCACTCGATCGCCGGCATCTACTCGCTGAACTACGTCAATAAGTATCCCGAGGATGTCATCGCCTTCGTGGGTGTGGACACCAGCGTGCCCGACCAGCCCGGCATGGACGTCTCCTTCCCGATCGACCTGATGCGGGCAGCCAAGGCCACCGGAATTGCACGCGCAGTCACAGCCCTCGACAGCGATCCGCTGGCCAAGTTTGCCAAGGACTACCCCGAGGAGGCGCGCGAGCAGAACACCCTGATCGTGAACCGCAACGCGATGTCGGACACCTACCTGGACGAGATGAGCCGGATCGGCGCGAACTTCGCCGACGCCAAGGCGCGAAAGCTCACCTTCCCGGCGGACCTGCCCGTCCTGCTGTTTGCACAGGACCCCAACCCGGCCAACCCGAACTGGCTGAAGCTGCACGAGGAGCAGGCTGCACACTCGACCCACGGTGAGGTCATCGGGATGAAGGGCGACCACTACCTACACCACACCGAGTCCGCCCAGATCGCCGAGGACACCAACCGGTTCCTCGCCGCACTGCCCGGCGACGAGTAGGAGTGGGGCGGCATAATCACCCGCTCCTCACCGGATATGCAGGGCCCGGATTCCGCTCGGAATCCGGGCCCTTGGCATGCCACGGTGCACGAGCGCAGCGCCGCTCAGGTGAATACAACCGCGCCCCGATACGAACGCTACGTCGCGGTGCGGGCTACCCCTAGCCCTCGGCGAGCTTTGCCAGCGCTCGGGCGAGACGGGCGTCGCGGGTTTTCTGGGTGGCCGCGGTGATCAGCGGGTGCAGGATCGAGTACCTCGCCGAGGCGCTGAGATTCTCAAAGGCCGCGGCAATCACTGGGTCGGCGGCGAGGGCCAGGGCCAGGTCCTCGGGGATCTCCACGTCGGCGGAGCCCGCGTATGCCCGATCCCAGCGTCCATCGGCGCGGGCAGCTGCCACCTCGGCGTGGCCGCGCGGGCGGATACGGCCGGCCGCATCCAGTTCGGCGATGATGCCCACGTTGCGTGCCGACCACATCGAGGCCCGACGGCGCGGGGTGAATCGCTGGAGGAAGGTCGCCTCGTTAAAGGAGCGCTTCTGGCCGTCGATCCATCCGCTACACAGGGCCTCCTCGAGCGCCTGCCCGTAGGTGAGCGTGGTGGGTTCCACGGTTCCCTTCTTGGCCAGGTGTAGCCAGACCCCGTCGGAGGTTTCCTCGTTGGCATCAAGCCAGGCGCGCCAGGCGAGCACATCCTCCACGATGAGCTGTCCGTCGGGGCCCGGGGGTGTGGATTCCGTCTTCATGCCCCCAGGCTAGTCGTCGCAGACGACATCCCGATGCGGCAACCCGAAACCGTCCGCCACTCAGCAGCGCTATCGGGATCGGCAACTCACCCGGGTCGCCGCTTCAGGACGTCCTGCACCCGGGACCCACCGGTCACCCAGCCGGCAAACCGTGGATCCATGCTCGCCAGCAGCCGCCCCACATCCCGAAGCCGTCGATCCGAGCGCACATCGAGCAGCGGCTCGGCGTGCGCGACCCGGTTGCGCAGCGCGTGCAGCCGGGTGGCCTGGGTGCCAAGAACACGACCATCGGTCGCTCCACTTCCGCGGTGTGGAAACCCCGATGAGAGAGCTTCCCTCCAGAGAATGTCGCGCTGCAGAAAGTTCCGAGAGCCCGCATTTTGAGCCGGGAGCAAATTGGCAAAGACACCGAAAGTGAGTTGTGAAACCAGGTCATTATGATCGATGGGGGCACGTCCGCGTGGATGATCAGGCCCCCGCCGATTGCGCGAGCGCACAGCATTTCGCACGACCCGATCCAGCGGTACACGCAGAATCGTGTTGAGCGGACGTGCGGCGCGTTCCGTCCAGTGCTCCGTGAAGGGCGGTTCCGGGCCAGAGGGAGGCCGGCTCACGTTCCAGCTGCGAAGCTCGCGATCAATCCGGTTCCGAAGAAACACCTCGGTGAGTGCGAGCGTCTCGTGCCACGCACCCGCAAGTTGGACGTTCCAGAGATACAGGTCGAGAGCACGATGCGGATGGCCATCGGCCGCCACCAGATAGGTTTCGAATCGGGCAGGGTGGAGGCCACCGACAATGGTCGCGAATTTCGTCTCGGGCAGCATGAGGCAAGTATGAGGCGGAGGGAGCTCTGCACGTCAAGTTGCGGACAGGTAGCGGACAAATTGGCGAAATCTACCCACGGGGTGAGAACCCATGATAATTTGAAGGCATACGAGGACAAGGTCCCTCGTCAAATGGTTTGAAGGATCCCCTCGCCGAATCTCCGGATTACGGCAAGGGGGTTTTTCTTGTCCGGGGCGGCTTTGAACCCACGCCCGCGCGACACCGGCTGGACAGCAGACCCGTGGACCATCACAATCGAAAGATACCGCGCGTTTCGCTGGCGACTGCGCGCGGTGCATGTGATCCCGTTCGGAAGGCACCCCATGAGCACCGTCCCCCACGCAGCAGACAGCCACGACCTGATCCGGGTCATCGGTGCCCGCGAAAACAACCTCAAAGACGTGAGCGTCGACATCCCCAAGCGCCGCCTCACGGTGTTCACCGGGGTGTCCGGTTCGGGTAAGAGCTCGCTGGTTTTTGGGACCATCGCCGCCGAATCACAGCGCATGATTAACGAGACCTACAGCGCGTTCCTGCAGGGATTCATGCCCAGCGTGGGTCGCCCCGATGTGGACGTCCTCTCGGGGATCACCACCGCGATCATCGTGGATCAGGAGCGGATGGGATCCAACTCGCGCTCCACCGTGGGCACCGCAACCGACGCGACCCCGATGCTGCGCATCCTGTTCAGCCGCCTGGGTCAGCCCCACATCGGCTCCCCGCAGGCTTTCGCCTTCAACGTGCCCTCGGTTTCCGGGGCCGGTGCCGTCACCATCCAGAAGGAGGGTCGCACCGTCAAGGAGCGCCGCGAATTCTCGGTGACCGGCGGTATGTGCCCCCGTTGCGAGGGCATGGGCAAGGTCAACGACCTCGACCTGACCCAGCTCTTTGACGACTCCAAGTCCCTCAACGAGGGTGCCCTCACCATCCCCGGCTACACGGCCGACGGCTGGGGCGTTAAGATTTTCACCGGTTCGGGCTTCTTCAGCCCGGATAAGCCGATTCGCGAGTTCACCGAGAAGGAGATGACCGCGTTCCTCTATAAGGATCCGGTGAAGGTCAAGATCGGCGACATCAACATGACCTATGAGGGTCTGATCCCCAAGCTCCGCAAGTCCATGCTCAGCAAGGACCGTGAGGCGATGCAGCCGCATATCCGCGCGTTTGTGGACCGGGCGGTGACCTTCACCACGTGCCCCGACTGCCTGGGCACACGCCTGAACGAGGGTGCGCGGTCCTCAAAGATCGCCGGGATCAACATTGCCGATGCCTGCGCGATGCAGATCAGCGACCTCGCCGAGTGGGTGCGCGGGCTGGATGACCCGAGCGTCGCCCCGCTGCTGGAAACCCTGGGCGGCGCGCTGGATTCGTTTGTGGAGATCGGCCTGGGCTATCTGACCCTGGATCGTCCGGCGGGCACCCTCTCCGGCGGTGAGGCGCAGCGCACCAAGATGATTCGTCACCTGGGATCCTCGCTGACCGATGTAACTTACATCTTCGATGAGCCCACCATCGGCCTGCACCCGCACGATATCGCCCGGATGAACACCCTGCTGCTGCGCCTGCGCGATAAGGGCAACACGGTGATCGTGGTGGAGCATAAGCCCGAGACCATCGCGATTGCCGACCACGTGGTGGACATGGGTCCGCGGGCAGGAAGCGCCGGCGGGCAGATCTGCTTCACCGGGACCGTCGAGGGGCTGCGCGGGAGCGACACCCTCACCGGACACCACCTGGATGATCGCGCGCACCTCAAGGAATCGGTGCGGACATCCACCGGCGCGCTGGCGATCCGCGGGGCGAGCACCCACAACCTCAAGAACGTGGACGTGGATATTCCGCTGGGCATCCTCACCGTGATCACCGGCGTGGCCGGCTCAGGCAAGAGTTCGCTGATCCACGGCTCGATCCCCCGGGATGCCGGGGTGGTCACCGTGGATCAGGGCGCGATTCGGGGATCGCGACGCTCGAATCCCGCCACCTATACCGGGCTGCTGGAGCCGATCCGCAAGGCGTTTGCCAAGGCCAACGGGGTCAAGCCCGCGCTGTTCAGCGCCAACTCGGAAGGGGCCTGCCCCACCTGTAATGGTGCCGGCGTGATCTATACCGATCTGGGCATGATGGCCAGCGTCGCCAGCACCTGTGAGGTGTGTGGCGGCAAGCGCTTCCTCGCCGAGGTCCTGGACTTCACCCTGGGAGGCAAGAACATTGCCGAGGTTCTGGCGATGCCCATCGCCGAGGCCGCCGCCTTCTTTGCCGAGGGCGAGGCGCGCACCCCGGCGGCCCTCAAGATCCTCGACCGACTAGTGGATGTGGGCATCGGCTACATCAGCCTGGGTCAGCCGCTCACGACCCTCTCCGGCGGCGAGCGCCAACGACTCAAGCTCGCCGTGCAGATGGCCGAGGATGGCGACGTCTATGTGCTGGACGAGCCCACCACCGGCCTGCACCTGGCCGATGTCCAGGCCCTGCTGGGGCTGCTGGATCGCCTGGTTGAGTCCGGCAAGTCCGTGATCGTGATCGAGCACCACCAGGCCGTGATGGCCCACGCCGACTGGATCATCGACGTGGGCCCGGGTGCCGGCCACGACGGCGGATCGATCGTGTTCGAGGGCACCCCCGCCGACCTGGTGGCCGCGCACTCAACCCTGACCGGCGAGCACCTCGCCGCCTACGTGGGGGCCTAGCCGCCCAGCGCCACCGCGGGCGAGGTGCGGGCCGCGCGCAGGGCCGGGAGCACCCCGGCGATTGCCCCGACCACCACCGTGGCCAGGACTCCGGCGGCCAGCACCGCGAGTGGAACCTCGAGCTTCCATCCGTTGGAGGCCGCCACGATCGCGGTGACCGCGAACCCCGCCCCGGCCCCGGCGAGCCCGCCGAGCAGCGCCAGCAGCACCGCCTCCATCAGGAACTGATTGCGAATGTGCCCCCGAGTGGCACCCAGGGATCGACGCAGCCCGATCTCCCGGCGACGCTCCAGCACGGTAATCACCATCGTGTTGGCCACGCCGATCCCGCCCACCAGCAGCGCAATCGACCCAACCCCGATCAGCAGACCCGTGAAGGCCTGATCCACGGTGTTTTTAGCCGCGAGCGCATCCGAGGGGCGGCTCACGCTGATCTGATTCGGAGCCTCGGGGTTGATTGTGGCGGGCAGCAGCTCGCGCACCGCGGGCACCCGGTCCTCGGTGGAGCGCTCGTAGAGCACCATCGGGGACCCGTCAAAGTTGAACCTGGCGGCGGCCACCCCGGGTCCGATCAGCGCGCTGGAGTTCAGCTCGGGGGTCAGTAGTGAGGGGCTCAGGATGCCCAGCACCGTGAAGTTCTGACCACCCAGCCACACCTGAACCCCGGGCTCGGTGACACCCAGCGCCTCGGCCGCCCCAGATCCCAGCACCACCAGGTCCTGCTTTTCGGTGACGGCGTTGAACCAGCGTCCCGAAGCCAGCGCGGTCCCGGTGGTTTTCAGCAGGTCTCCCCCGGCCACCCGCACCCGCAGTCCACCGGTTTCCCCGGCGGGGGTGAGCTCATTGCGGTACACGTGATAGTCGATGCTCGCGGTCCATCCCGAGGACTCGACCCCGTTGATCCGCAGCACGCGGGTGCCAGCATCCGGGGGCAGCTTGGTGTCGCCGCCCAGCAGGTCTTTGCCCGCGCTGATGGTGAGCAGGTTGGTGCCCAGAGCCGCAAGCTTCTCCCGCACGGCCGCCTGGCTTGACGTGGAGATTCCGATCACCGCGATCATCGCCGCGATGCCAATCGCGATACCCAGGGCCGAGAGAGCCGCCCGCATCGGGTGCACGCGTACCCCGTGCAGGCCCAGCGCCACCAGGTCCCCCGCGCGCAGGCGGGACTTGGGTAGCGCGCTCATGCGGCCACCACCGGTTCGGCGTCGCGCTCATCGCTCTCGATCCGGCCGTCGCGGATCGACACCCGGCGGGGTAGCCGCGCGGCCAGATCGCGATCATGGGTGATGACGACCACGGTGGTCCCCGCCGCATGAAGCTCGCGCAGGATCTCGACCACGATCTCCCCCGAGCGCGAATCGAGGCTCCCGGTGGGCTCATCGGCCAGCAGCAGGTCGGGGTTGCGTACCATTGCGCGTGCAATGGCCACCCGCTGCCGCTCGCCACCGGACATCTGGGCCGGGCGATGACCCAGTCGGTGTCCGAGTCCCACCCGCTCCAGCGCCTCGGTCGCCACCGCACGCCGCTCCCGCACCGGCTTGCCAGTGTAGAGCAGTCCGGAGGCCACGTTGTCGAGCGCGCTCACGCCCTCGGAGAGCTGAAACTGCTGGAACACAAACCCGATGCTGTAGGCGCGCAGGGCGCTGAGCTGACGGTCGCTGAGCTTCTCCACGGCGAATCCGGCCACCCGAGTCTGTCCGCCGCTGGCCCGATCCAGGGTGCCGATCAGGTTGAGCAGGGTGGACTTGCCCGAGCCGCTGGGGCCGACGATCGCCACCAGCTCGCCGCGGTCCACGCGCAGGCTCACCCCGTCCAGGGCGCGGGTGGGCGGGGACCCGTACTCGCGACTCACCCCGACCAGCTCGATCATCGGGACACTCACGAAATCACCACCCTGTCGCCCTCTTTGACGTCGCCCTCATCGATGCTGACGCGCCCGTCGGCGAAGGACCCGGGGGTGACCGCCACTCGAACCCGCTTGCCCCCGCGGAGCACCTCGATGCTGTGTCCGCCACCGGGGGTGGCGAGCAGGGCGGCGGTGGGAACCAGCAGGGCGTCCGTGGCCACCACGCGCTGGAACGACACCGACACCTTGACATCCGCGTAGGTGCCGGTTTCGGCCTGATCCACCGGGGTAATGGTGATCGGGATGCGCAGCGCCTTCCCTGTGGGCCCGGCGTCGGTTTCCCGCGCCGCCCCCACCGCGGTGACCTTCCCGGTGAAGGTTTTCCCATCGGGCAGCTGGACCTGAACCTCGCCGTCCTTGGGAGCGGCCGAGGCAAGCTGGGGTTCGAGGTCCACGCTCACGCTCTTGGTGGTCCCGGTGACCGCAAGCACCGCGGGTGAGGCGGGGTCGCCGATCTTTGCGTTCTGCCCGGCGATCCGCAGCGCGCCGGTGGCAAACACCACCTGCCCCAGATCGATCGATCCGGTCCGCTCCCGCCCCAGCTTTTTCTGCCAGACCGAGATGGCCTTCTGGGTGCGCTCGGTGAACTTCCTATCCGGGGTATCGGTAAAGAAGCCGAGGTCGCGCAGGTTCTCCTCGAGCATCAACACATCGGCCCCATCGGACATCCCCGGAGTGAAGCTGCGCCACATCGGCAGGTCACCGATCAGCAGGTTGACCGGCAGATCATCGATCCGGAACAGCTCGCCGCCGCGCTCCACCACGGCACCGATATCACCCATCCGGGTAATCGTGCCCGGGCCCGTGGAACCCACGGTACGCGGATCGTCATACCCCAGCTGGCCATTACCGCGGGAACGCTCCACCAGGTCGGTGCGTTCGGCCACCACGGTTTGCGGTGTCGGGCCCTGTTCACTCGCCGCAGGTTTGGGGGCGGCATTGCCCGCCCACACCAGCGCCGCCGTTCCGCCGCAGCCGATGGTGACCACCAGCGCCGCGGCGATCCAGAGTTTGGTGCGTCTGCGTGCCGGTGCCACTAGTTCGACCCCTGCTTGGTGAACCCGGCCTTGGTACCGCAGGCCTCCATCGTCTTCTCGTCATAGTCGCCGGGACGAATCGGTGCCGCACCGGCCATGCCCGCGTTGCCACCCTCGGGGGCCGGGGCGGGGTCTGGGAAATCGTAGCCGGCATCACGCATGCACTTGGCGAAGATCAGCTGCATTTTCTGCATCTCCTCGGGCTTGGGCTCATTGGGGTTGACCGGGGGCTGGCCGATGGTTTTCATGCACTCGCGGTTCGCCTTACTCAGGGCCTGCACGTCCACCTGGCTGGGGTCGATTTCGGTGAGGGTCTGTGCCTCACCCTCCTTCGCCGGCGGCGGGGTGGGCAGGTCCACGCCCTTGGACTTCATGCAGGCCGACAAATCCGCCTGCCACTTGGCCATCTCCTGTTCAAAGGTCCCACTCTTGATCTCGGCGTTGTGGCTGGGCTGTGCCTCGCCGGGGTTCGCATCGCCGGGCTGCGCGCCACCCGCGGTGCAGGCGCTCAGCAGGATGAGCGCGCCGGCACCCAGCGCGGCCCACCCGGTGCGACGCAGGGAGGGAAGGAGTGTGATCGACATGGTGTGTCCTTTCGACGGGTTCCCGCACTCTGCGGGGCAGAAGCCATCCCATCGAGATCGGGGTCATGAGGGCGTAAGGCGAACCGTTTACCATTTACTAACCGCGATCATGATGAGATGTAGCGAGCGATACGAGGAGAGCAATGCGGGTGTTAGTGGTGGAGGACGAGCCGTTCCTGGCCGAGGCGATTAGTGCGGGCCTGGAGGCCAACGCGATCGCCGTGGACGTGGTCAGCGACGGCGAGGCCGCCCTGTTTGCCATCGACATCACCGAGTACGAGGTGGTCCTGTTGGATCGCGATATCCCGGTGATTCACGGCGATGAGGTGTGCCGCATCCTCAATCAGCGTCCCGAACGCCCCGCCATCCTGATGCTCACCGCGGCCCGCGCCCTGGCCGACCGGGTGGATGGTCTGGCCATCGGTGCCGATGACTACCTGCCCAAACCGTTCGAGTTTCCCGAGCTAATCGCCCGCGTGCGCGCCCTGTCGCGCCGCCGCTTTTCGGCCCGCCCGCCGGTGCTGGACGCCGGGGAACTGCGCCTGGACCCGATCCGCTTCGAGGTGACCCGCGGCGGCCGCTTCATCCGCCTCGCCCGCAAGGAGTTTGCGGTCTTGGAGGTCCTGATGCGCGATCCCGGCACGGTGATCAGCGCCGAAGCCCTGCTCGAGCGCGCCTGGGATGAAAACGCGAACCCCTTTACCAACTCGGTCAAGGTCACCATCAGCACGCTGCGGCGAAAGCTCGGCGAGCCCTGGCTGATCCGCACCGTTCCCGGTGTGGGCTACGCCATCGAGACGGGAGAACCCGGCAGTGCGACTACCCACTAGGCCGGTCTCGGGCCGACGCTTTCGCCTGACCATCCGCACCCGCCTGGCCCTCACCTATTCGGCGGTGCTCACGGCCTCGGGCGTCCTGATGCTGAGCGTGCTCTACGTTGTGCTGGGGCTGCTCCCCAGCTATTCGTTTGCTGTGGAGGAGGGGGTACCCTCAGCCCCCGCGATCACCGGGGTTGCACCGGTGCACCCACTCCCCTCGGCTACCCAGCTCCCCACGGCAACCCAGCTGGATTCCGGGGTGGCCGCCAACAGCCTGGGGGTCCCCAGCCTGCTGGTGTCCTCCCGGGCAGATCTCCAGCGGCTGTTCCTGATCGCCGCCATCGTCATCGTTGTGCTGCTGATCATCGCCGGGGCCTGGCTCGGCTGGTACCTGGCCGGACGGATGCTGCGTCCGCTTCGGGAGATCGGTAAGGCGACCACACTCGCCGCCGACGGCAAGCTGGATCACAGGCTGGCCTTCACCGGTCCCGAGGATGAAATCACCGAGCTGGCCGACTCCTTCGACAGGATGATGGGCGAGCTGGAGGCATCCTTCGGGGCCCAGCGGCGCTTTGCTGCCAACGCCTCGCATGAGTTGCGTACCCCGCTGGCCACCACCCGGGCGATGCTGGATGTGGCGCTCGGCGCCACGGAAACCGCCACCAATACCGTGCTGCTTGAGCGTCTGCGCCTAATGAATGAGCGCAGCATCAGCACCGTGGATGCGCTGATGGATCTGTCCGAGGTGGAGTCGGGCACCGAGGACCGCGCGGAGGTTCGCCTGGACCGGGCGCTGGCTCAGGTGCTGGCCGAGGCCGCCCCGGAGGCGGAATCTCGCGACATTGAGGTGAATCGAAACCTGATGCCCACCACCATTGTGGAGGACTCGCGGTTTGTCCACCTGCTGGCCGTCAACCTCGTCCACAACGCCCTGCGCCACAACGTCTCGGCCGGTGAGGTCTGGGTGAGCGTGGGCGAGGACTCCCCCGGTGTCCCGATGCTGCGGGTCGAAAACACCGGTGCCCGACTGGATCCGGCCGCGCTTGCCACGCTGCGCGAACCATTCTTCCGGGTAGCCGGGCGCGCCCGCGGCACCGAGGATCCCGGCCGGGGTCTCGGCCTCTCCATCGTCGCGGCCATCGCCGAGCGCTGCGACGCGACCCTGGACCTTCAGGCTCGCACCGGGGGCGGATTGATCGCCACCGTGCGCTTCCGGCCCGACTCTCCCGCGCGGGTGCCGAACGAGTAGCCCGCTACGCGGGGAAGTGCGAGGGTCCGTGCCCCGGCAGGATGATCAGCCGGTCACAGGTTTCCTCGGCCAGCTCGGCAAACACGCGTCGGGCGGCCGGGGCGTCCCAGTGCCAGATATCACCGAGGGCCTGGGGACCCCGGGTTGAGACGGTGGGGTGCGCGGTGATCAACGCGTCACCGGTGATCAGTGCGTTCGCCTCGGGCAGAGCAAAGATCAGGTGACCGGGGGTGTGTCCGGGGGTGAGCCGGGGAATCACCGTGTGTCCGCTCAGGGTCAGGGCGATGCCGGGCACGACCGGCTCGACCTCGCGCACCTCGATCGGAGCGAGCCCGCCGGCCCGGATCGCGTGCAGGGTCCAGCGGGCGTAGCGCGGCTTGGCCAGGCGCGGCAGGATGTCACCGATCCCGATCTGGTGCAGCTCCTCGCGCCGAATATTGGGGATCTCCTCGGCCGCGGCCAGCACCCTCGGAGCATACTTTTTGGCCAGCTCGGGCAGGGTTCCGATGTGGTCGGAGTGGCCGTGGGTGATCAGCACCGTGGTGAGGCGCGCGCCGGGGGCACAGGTCTCCAGGGAGTGTTCCACCGCGGCCAGGTCGGCCGGATAGCCGGTGTCCACCAGCGTGACGCTGTCCCCATCGGTGAGCACCACCCAGTTGGAGGCGGGACCCTCCACGAAGTGGATTCCGGGAGCGACCCGGGTGATGCGGGCGTGGGCGGGGTTTTCCGGGCGCGACGTCGACATAGCGCCATGCTCTCACGGGGTAGCTGAAAGTGAGATGAGCCAATATCTGTTATGTATTTAGGCGGTCCGGGATCGAAGTTTGTTATGCCGTAACACGTTAACGATTGGTTAGGTTATGGCAATACGTCGTTAAGAATCCGTGCTTAGCGTGGCAGCATGAACACTTCCTCCCCCGATCCGAGCCCCGACCTCGGCACCGCCCCCGGTGCCCGCGCGGTGGCCCTGATCCGCGCCGCACTCGGCACCCTGGTCGCCAGTGAACGCCGCGTGGCCGAGGTGGTCCTCGCCGATCCCCGGGCCGTCATCGGCTCCACCGCCTCCCAGCTGGGCAGCCGGGCCGACACCTCGGCGACCACGGTCATCCGTTTCGCCCGCAACGTCGGGTTTGGCGGCTATCAGGAACTCGCAATCGCATTGGCGGTGGCCGAGCCCTCCCTCGACACGGTTCCTGCCCTGTCCCCCACCGACAGCCCCGCCGAGACCCTGCGCGGGGTCGCGGCCCTCGCCCAGCACGCGGTGGGATCGATCGCCGACTCGGTGGATCCCGAGGCGTTCGCCGGCGCCATTCGGGCACTCTCCGGTGCCCGGCACACGATCGCCGTGGGGGCCGCCCTCACCGGCCCGGTCGCCGAGGATCTGGCATTCCGGCTGACCCACCTCGGCCACCCCGCCGATGCCCCCACCGACGCGCAGATCCAGTGGATCCGTGCCCAGCAGCTCGGCCCAGGGGACGTGTGTGTGGCAATCCTGCACGGCGGCACCTACCCGCACGTGGTCGAGGTCGCCCGGGAGGCCAAGGCCGCCGGGGCCAGCGTGATCGCGATCACCTCGTTCGCCCGCACCCCACTGGCCGAGCTCGCCGACATCGCCCTCGTGGTGGGTGGCACCACCGCCCGCTCGGGAATGGACGCCTGGGGCAGCCGTCTGGCGTATCTGGCCACGATCGACGCGCTGCTGATCGCGCTGACCAACACCGATCCGGCCGGGTATCGGGCCCGACTTGAACTCATCGGCGACCGGATCGAACGGGACCTGCTGTGAGCACCCGCGCCGCCCGGCTCACCCCGCACCTGCTGCTGGCCCCAGCCACGATCTGCCTGGTCCTGTTTGTAGCCGCCCCGCTGGTCATCGTGCTGGTGCTGGCCTTTTTCAACCTCAACCTGGTGACCGGGACGTCCTCGTTTGTCGGCGGAGCGAATTTCGCCACCGAGATCCCGCACCCCGAATTCTCCCGGGCCCTGCGCAACACCCTGCTGTACGCAATCTTCACCATCGGCCCCTCGATGGTCGGCGGCCTGCTGGTGGCGCTGCTGATCCACGGGCTGCGCCGTGGACAGGGGTTCTGGCGCAGCCTCTACTTCCTCCCGGTCGCGACCACGCTGGTGGCGATGTCCTCGGTCTGGCGCTGGATGTTCCGCGCCGACACCGGGGTCGTGGACACGGTGATCGCCCCGATCCTCGGCATTCATGACTGGCTCTCCGATCCCAACCTGGCACTCGCCGCGATCACCGTGGTGGGCAACTGGCACCAGATTGGTCTGGTTGCGATCCTCTACCTGGCCGCCCTCGGCACCCTGCCGCAGGACCAGTACGACAGCGCCTCACTCGACGGTGCGGGCGGCTGGAACCGCTTCTGGCACGTGACCTGGCCGGCGCTTGGACCCACCACGATCTTTGTGTTCATCATGACCGCGGGCTCGGCCCTGCAGGCCTATGACGTGATCGCCGCGATGACCCAGGGCGGGCCGCTCGGTTCGACCGAAACCCTGACCTTCGCGATCTGGAACCGGGGTGTCCACTACTTCGATATCGGCCGCGCCGCGGTCCTCTCCCTCGCCCTGCTGGTGCTCTCGGTCGCGGTGACCGCGATCCAGCGCACCGGCTATGCTCGCCGCCTGGAAAATGGAGGGTCCCGATGAGGGTTCTTGGCCAGATTGTCCGCCACCTGCTGCTCGCCCTCGGCGGCGTCTACATGCTCGCCCCGATTATCCTGATGCTCGCCTCGGCGTTCACCCCGACCGCCGATATTCTCGCCGGACGCTACCTCGCCCATCCGACGCTAGTGAACTTCCAGACGGTTGCCCAGCAGGTGCCGCTGGGCACCTACTATCTCAACTCACTGATCGTGTGCCTGGCCACCTTCGTACTCCAGCTGCTGGTGTGTGTGCCCGCGGCATTTGCGATGGCCCGGCTGTGCTATCGCGGGCGAAACATCACCGTGTGGCTGCTGGGGCTGCTGATCCTGATCCCGTTCCAAGTGTTGGCGATCCCGATCTACCTGATCTTCCGCCAGGTGGGCCTGATCAACACCCTACCCGCGCTGATCCTCCCCTTTGTGGGCTCGGCCTTCGCGATCTTCCTGCTGCGCCAGTTCTTCCTGGCCCTGCCCGGATCGATGTTTGATGCGGCGACCCTGGATGGCGCGGGAACGCTGGCCACGCTGATCCAGATCGTGATTCCCGCGAGCCGCCCGGCCCTGCTCTCGCTCGGGGTATTCACCATCACCTCAGCATGGAACGCCTACTTCTGGCCCTCCTTTGTCCTCTCCGACTCCTCCTCCGCCACGATCCCGTTCGGGGTGGTGCAGTTCATCAACTCCGATGCGGTCACCGCCTACGGCCCCCAGATGGCGATGGCCACCCTCTCGGTCCTCCCGCTCCTGATTGCCTTCCTCTTTGCTCAACGACAGTTCATTCGCGGTCTGGCCCTCGCCGGCCAGGCCGGCTAACGCAGCCGCCCTCCCCACTTCTGCTGTGCCCTCCCTAAGGAATAAAATGTCTCGCTTCTCCCCCTCCCGTACCCTCGCCCTGGCGGCCTCCCTCGCCGGGATCACCCTGCTCGCGGGCTGCTCGGCCGCCGCGACCCCGGATGCCTCGGCCTCGACCACCCCGGTGGCCGATGTGACGATCGTCTCGGGCCAGTCGGCCCAGAACGGCGACCTGCTGCGCGGAATCTTCGACCGCTACAACGCCTCCGCCAGCACCGCCAAGGTCACCCTGAACCTCACCGCCGACTCCGATGTGGACACCGCGCAGAAGGCGCTGGTGGATATCGCCGCCGGCCACGGCCCCGACGCCGTGCGCGTCACCAATGCGACCTACCAGACCCTGATCGACGCCGGGGTAGCCCAGCCCGCCGACGCCTGCCTCGCCGCCGAATCCGGACTCAATAAGGACCTTATTTCGGGAATCACCGTCAATAAGCACGTCTATCAGGTGCCCTGGTACGTGACCCCCAACGCGCTGTTCTACAACGCCAAGCTGTTCACCCAGGCGGGCCTGGACCCCAACACCCCGCCCACCACGCTGGCCGAGTTCCACGCCGCGGCGAAGGCCATCGCGGCCACCGGCGCGGCCGGCGGCACCGCCTACTTCGGCAACGACTTCAACTTCCAGTCCTACCTCGCCTCGCTCGGGTCCCAGGTCTACACCCCGGCCTCCAAGAAGCTCACCGTGGACACCCCGGCCGCGGCCAGCGTGTTTGACACCTTCGCGGCCATGGCCAAGGATGGCAGCTCGCCGGTCTACACCAACTTCTTCGCCGACGCCAACGAGGCCTTCGCCTCGGGCAAGCTGGGCATGATCGTCACCTCGGCCTCGGGCTACCCGGCGCTCAAGGCCAACGGCAACGCCGACATCCGCATCGCCCCGGTCCCCGCGGCCGACGGCGGCAAGGCCGTGGCCACCACCTCGACCAACGGCTTCGTGATCACCACCAAGGATCCCTCCCGCCAGAAGGCCGTCTGCACCGCGCTGCGGAGCCTGCTGACCCCCGAGTCGGTCACCGAGACCGTGACCAAGACCGCGACCATCCCGCTGCTGACCAGCACCATCACCGACCCCAAGCAGCTCGCCCCGGTCTATGCGGCCAACCCCGGCTGGGCCGCCGTGCGCGACCAGAAGACCGTGCCGTGGATCTCGCTGCCCGGCACCGCCAACGCCGAGTACTCCAAGCTTTACACCGACACCCAGCTCAAGGTGCTCCGCGGCGATCAGGATGGCAAGGCCGCGGCCAAGGACCTGCAGACCCAGACCGAGCAGATTCTGGCGGCCCGCTAGTGAGCGCCCCGGTTCACATCCGCGCGGTCGAGAAGACCTTCGAGGGGGCAAAGCGCGCATCCACCCGCATCCTGAATGAGGTGACGCTCACGGCCCCGGCCGGTCAGATCACCACGATCCTCGGCGAGTCCGGCTGCGGCAAGACCACCCTGCTGCGCATCGTCGCGGGTCTGGAAACCGCGACCGGCGGCAGCGTACACATCGGCGAGCGCGACGTCACCTCGGTGCATCCCTCCCGCCGCGGAGTGGCGATGGTGTTCCAGAACTACGGGCTCTACCCGGCGAAGACCGTGGCCAAGAACATCGAGTTCCCGCTCAAGATGTCCGGGTTGTCCATCCCGGAACGGCACACCCGATCGCTGGCCGCGGCGAGGCTGCTGCACATCGATCACGTGATGGATCGCCTGCCCGCCCAGCTCTCCGGAGGCCAGCGCCAGCGCGTGGGAATCGCCCGCGCGCTGGCCCGCGACCCCGAAATCCTGCTGATGGATGAACCCCTGTCCAACCTCGATGCGCAGCTGCGAATCGAGATGCGAGCCGAGCTGGTCTCCATGCAGCGACGGATAGGCTCAACCATGCTCTACGTCACCCACGATCAAACCGAAGCCATGACCATGTCTGACCGCGTGGTTGTGATGCGCGGCGGTCGGATCGAACAGCAGGGAACCCCCGAGGAAGTTTTCCGAGTGCCGGAAACCACCTATGTGGCCGCGTTCCTGGGCAACATGAACCTCGCCCCGGCACCCGCATCGGAAACCGGTGCCGGGGCGGGCATCACGCTCGGAGTGCGCCCCGAGCACTTCCTCCCCGCCGACCGGGTGACCGCCGAATCCGGGGACCTGCGCATCGAGGGACGGGTCGAGTTTGCCGAGCTACTGGGCACCGACCGCATCCTGCACCTGCGCGCCGGGGACACCCTCTGGCGTGCCCGGGTGGATGCGGCTCTGCCCGTCCACGAGCACACGACGGTGGTGGCCCGCGCCGCCAATATCCACCGGTTCGACACCGCGAGCGGGGTGCGCCGTGCAGCCTAGTAATCCCCCGTTCCCGCTGCTGGTCAGCGACCTGGATGGCACCCTTCTCACCAACCAGAAAACAGTCTCCCCGGAGACCATCGCCGCACTGGTTCTCGCCCGCGAGCACGGCATGTCCCTGGCGATCGCCTCGGCCCGGCCGTTTCGGATGATCCAGGCGGTCATCGATCCCGAGGCCCTGGCGCTCTTTGACGCGGTCATCGTGTCCAATGGGGCGGCGATTTTCTCCTCCGACGGAACCCACGTTCTGCACGAGGATGCGCTGGCACCGGAGGAACTCGCGGTACTGATCACCCACCTGAGGGCGCTGTATCCAGATGCCGGATTTGGCTGGGAGTCGGGCACCGCGTTTGGGAGCGACCGGCGCCTGCTGGATCTCACCGCACGCGGAGGGGTGCTGCGTGACCCGCACCCCGACCGGCTGAGCGATCTCCCCACGACCTCCGCCCACCAGCTGGTCCTGGCTCCGGGCGAGGGGGTTCCGCGGGATCTGATCGCGGCAATCCGCCGGGAGATTGGCGACACCTATGCGGTGACCGACTCGCTCGGCGGCGTGGTGGAGATCTCCCCGGCCCGGGTCACCAAGGCCGATGCTGCCACCGTCTGGGCCGAATCCCTCGGTCACTCCCTCGCCCAGGTTGTGGCCTTTGGCGACGAACACAACGACCTGCCCCTGCTGCGTGCGGCGGGCCTGGGCATCGCGATGGGGAACGCCTCGGACGAGGTCCGGCAGGCGGCCGATCGCGCCACCGCCACCAACACCGATCACGGTGTCGCCCGCGCCCTGCGTACGCTCCTGGGCTTCGATGAGGCCACCCCGCTCCCCCGTTTCGAAAAGAATTCATGACCTCCCGTACCCTGTTTCACGTTTCCGATCCGCACCTCGGCCACTCCGGCGGCGACCAGCGCGCCCACGCGGCTGAAACCGCCTGGGCCCACCTGCATGCGTCGGTCGCACGCGAGCGTCCCGACCTGGTGATCATCACCGGTGATCTGGTGGTGGATGACCCGGATGATCCCACCGACCGTGCCCTGGCCCACGCGCGCATCACCGCCCTCGACGCCCCGGTACTGGTGGTCCCGGGCAACCACGATGTGGGCGATCATGCTCACCGCGCGGGACTGCCCGCCGACTGGCACGGAACCCTGGTGTCCGAGGCCCGGGTGCTCACCTGGGAAGCCCAGTGGGGACCCTCATTTTGGCTGCGCGAGCTCGATGGCTGGGTGTTGCTGGGCATCAACGCGCAGATTCTTGGGTCGGGCCTGCCTGCCGAGCAGCGGCAGTGGGAGTGGCTGGAGCGGGAGGCGCTACCCGCGGTGGCCGGGCGGCAGCTGCTGGTGTTCAGCCATGAATCGCTGGATGCACGCCCCGAAACCGACGGCGAATCCGACAGTTGGATGGCGATTCCCTCGGCCGCCTCGGCCCGGTTGGAGGCGCTCCTTGCCCCGCATCGACCGGTCGCCGTGTGTGCCGGCCACACCCATCGCCACCTGGACTGGCGGGTATCCGATATTCGCGGGATCACCGCTCCCAGCCTCACCGGGGCGATTCCCGAACGGTCGGATATGACCGCGGCGCTCGGGGATCAGCGGCCGGGCTGGCTGCGCTATACGCTGGAGAACGGTGCCCTGCGCGTGGACCAGGAGGTTCCCACGCTCATGCCCACCGGCGCAGCGTGAATACCCCGGCTCGGAGCACCGCTCAACCAGGTTCGGCCCCAGCGCAGTTCAATTCAACCCGGCGCAACCCGTCGCACCCACAGCCAGCCCCTCATCTCGACCACGATGCCCTCCCGCACCAGAACGACCGTCCAGACGACCCACCGGATCGTCCCAACCGAACCGAGGTTCCCATGACCAGCACCCGCCCCGCCCTTCACGCCTCGGCCCTGGCGATCCTCGCCGACCCGAGTACCGCGCGCACCTCGGATGCCGCGGCCCATGCCGATTTCGCCGCGTATCTCGCCTTGGATCCGGCACCGCTGCTGCGCGAGGACGGCCCCAGCCACATCACCGGCTCCTGCTTCGTCTTCAGCCCCGACCGCACCCAGACCCTGCTGGTGTTCCACACCAAGGGACAGTTCTGGGTACAGCCCGGCGGCCACCTCGACGACGGAGACGCCTCACTCCAGGCCGCCGCGCTGCGTGAACTCACCGAGGAAACCGGCACCACCCCGGATCCCGACACCCCGGTACTCGGCTATGACCTCGACCATCATGAGCTCTCCTCCCGGTTCGGGGTGTGCCGCTCGCACCTGGACATCGGGGTCGCGGTCACCGTGGATCCCGCTGCCACCCTGGCGGTGAGCGACGAGTCGGAGGACCTGCGCTGGTGGCCGGTGGACGCGCTGCCCGAGAACTCGGCCCCCTCGATCCCCCGGCGCATCGCCGGATTCCTCGGCCTCTAACCCCACCGCCTCCCCGCCCCAACCGCCGCATTTCTCGCGCCCCACCCCCGATACCGGCGATCCCCCGCCGACTCCGACCCCGCCGCCCCACCACCTCAGATAAGCACGGTGCCCTAGGCCCCCACCGCACGAAAGATAGGGCACCTGCCCGAGGCAACACCCCCACCTCAGCGCGGATGCTTGAGTTATCGCCGGAAGATCCCCCTTCCGGCGGTCATTCAAGGAGGACACATCATGTTTGGGCAGTGGGAATTCGGTTCATCTGAGGCCCGACGCTTCCAGGAGCGCCAGCTCATCATTCGGCTCGAGCGCGAGCGGGTGGTGCAGGAACGACGTGCGGCACAGCGTCGAACACGTGCCGCGGACGGGACCACCCCCACCGCCTGCGGTGAGCACTAGGCCCGCGCCCGGGCGCTCCCGCTATCTTGCCCGGCCCGAGTCGTGGCACGATAGTGAGGTGAGCGTACCCGCAACCAGTGCGCGCCTGATCGGCCGCGGCGCAGACCTCGCGCTCCTGCGCGAGCTCTTTGCCGAGGCCGCCGCCGGAGACACCCGCACCGTCGTGGTGGGCGGGGAGGCGGGAATCGGGAAGACCCGGCTGCTGACCGAGTTCATCAACGAGGTGCGTCCGGGTGCCCTGGTGCTGCGCGGACAGGCGGTGGATCAGGGCTCGGTGCCCGCACCGTATTCCCCGATCACCGGCCTGCTCAAGTCTTTGCGCTCCCAGTGCGGACCCGACGCGATACGTGATGCCGCCGGTTCCGGACTCGACACCCTGGCCTCGCTGCTGCCCTCGCTGGGTCCGGTGGCCAGTGCGCCCGAGGACTCCTACGATCACGATGCGCGCGGCGCCGGCCGTCTGCACGAAACCCTCACGCTGATGTTCGAGACGCTCTCGCTGGATCGTCCCCTGGTGCTCGTGGTGGAGGATCTGCACTGGGCCGATGGGGCCACCCTGCAACTGCTGGGGTTCCTGGTGCGCGCCCTGGTGCACGACCGGATCTTGCTTCTACTGAGCTACCGCAGCGACGATGTGCCGCGCGGACACCCGCTGCGCGCCTTCCTCGGCGAGCTGGACCGCACCCGCCGCATCCAGCGTCATGAGCTCACCCGGCTCTCCCTGGATCAGGTGGGTGAACAGGTCGTGGGTATCCTCGGCACGACCCCCGATCGCGGCGACCTGGAGCGCGTCTACGAGCGCTCCGAGGGCGTGCCGTTTTTTGTCGAGGAGCTGGTCGGCATCGCCGAAACCGGCACCGCCGAGGACCTGCCCGACACCCTGCGCGCGCTGCTCCTGGGCCGCTACGATCGACTCGACCCGACGACCCAGCTCCTGCTGCGGGTACTCTCGGTGGGCGGCGTGCGGGTAGATCACCGCCTGGTGAGCGCCGTGTTCGAGGGTGGGGCGGATGCCCTGGATGCCGCCGCCCGCGAGGCCGTCGGGGCCAACGTGCTGGTGGCCGATGAGCGCTACTACACCTTCCGGCACGCGCTCGTGCGCGAGGCCATCTACGCCGACCTGCTGCCGGGTGAGCGGATCCGCTTCCACACGGCGTTTGCCGAGGCGATCGAGGCGCTGGGCACCGAGGTCACGGCCTGGGCCGAGGTGTCCAACCACTGGATGTCCGCCCGAAACTTTCCGCGCGCCTTCCCGGCGACCAAGCGGGCGATGGATAACGCCTACACGGCCTCGGGATACGTGGCCGTGGCCCAGTTTGGCGAGCGGCTGCTGGAGCTGTGGGACGGGGTGGAGGATCCCGAAACCGGGGCCGATATCTCACGCCTGGAACTGATGTATCAAACCGCCTGCGCGCTGAATGACGCGGGCGATCTGGAGCGTTCGGCGGTCCTGGTGGACCATGCCCTGAACGATCCCACCATCCCCTCCGACACCCTGCGCGCCAAGCTCCTGCGCACCCACTCCCAGCACCTGTCCCGGCTCGGACGTCCGGGCACCCGGGCACCGCTTGAGGAGGCGCTGTCGCTGCTGCCGGCGGGAACCGAACCCCGGCTGCACGCCCTGGTTCTCAACGATCTGGCCGGCGAGGAACTCAGCGCGGGCAACCTGGACCGGGCGCGCGACTATGCCGAGCGCGCGATCGCCTCGGCCACCGAGGCCGGTTCACCGTATGCGCTGTCGGCGGCCGCCGGCTACGCGGGGACGGCCCGGGTCATGTGCGGCGACATCGAGGAGGGGCTTGCCCTGTTTGCCCGCGCCGAGGAGGTCGCCGCCGGCGATGCCGAGACGCTGCTGCGCTACCGGGTGGCGGCGTCCGACGTGCACTTCCGGCTGGGACACTATGCGCTCTCCACCGAGCTTGCCCTCGCCGGGGTGCGCGATGCCAAGGCCGTGGGAATGGAGCGCAGCTCGGGCCTGGTCCTGGCGTCTAACGCGGTGGATCCGCTGCTGGCCATGGGGCTGTGGGACGAGGCGCACACCATCATCGAGGACACCCTGGCACTGCGCCCGGCGCTGGCCTACTCGGTGTATCTGCGCACCTCAAAGATCCTGCTGGTGCTGTGGCGCGGCGACCCCGAGCGTGCAGCCACGCTGCTGGCACGCTGGCGACCCCAGCTGGATCTGATCGGCAGCCAGGAGCTGCACTCGCGCATTACGGTGGCCGCGGCAATCGCCCAGGTGTCGCTGTCCACCGGGGATCTGCGCGAGGCCTGGGCCAGCCTGGACGTGCTGCGGGATGCGCGGCATCGCCCGATCCCCGGCTACGATCTCCCCCTCCTTCCCATCGCCGCCCGGGTATTGGCCTGCATTCGGGAGGAGCTGCGTCAGCGCGCCGAACACGGGGTTTCGCTGAACCCGCATCGCATCCTGCCCGAGGGCATCACCGAGGCCGAACTAGATCGTCAGGAACGGGCGTGGCGCACGCTGCTGCCCGCCTACGAGTCCTGGCCCACCGCGACGTTTTGGGCCACCGCGTTTGAGGCGGAGCTGGGTGAGCCCGGCGGCACCGGGGAGAACGTGGCCGCCTGGCGAGCCCTGGTTGCGGCCACCGATTCGCCGGCCGCGCCCGCCCGCTACCTGCCCTATGCGCAGCTGCGCCTGGGCACGGTACTGCTGGAACACGGCGACCGCGCCGGTGCCCAGCAAGCCCTGGATTGCGCCGTCTCCGAGGCCCGGGCGCTCGGTGCTCACATTCTGGAGCAGCACGCACTCGAGTCCGCCCATCGCGGCGGCCTCGCGGTGGACGGATACACGCGGGTGCGCCGCACCCGGGAAACCGACGAGCTGACCGCGCGCGAACGGCAGGTTCTCACGCTGATCGCCGAGGGGCTGAACAACCGTCAGATCGGCGAGCGCCTCTTCATCAGCACCAAGACCGCGAGCGTGCACGTCTCGGCGATCCTGCGTAAGCTCGGGGTCGCCTCGCGGACCGAGGCCGCGGTTCATGCGGGGGCGGCGGGCCTCCTGGGCTAGCCGACGCCGCCCGGCCCGGCAGCGTCCGGCGGGTCACCGCCCCGGACGCTGCGCGCCTTCCCCCGCCGAGCGGACCCGGGTTCTAAGGTGTAGGTGTTACCCGACCGGCACCACACTTCCGGAGGCACCGTTGATTCTCGATTTCACCCCGCCCTGCGGCCCGATCACGGCGATTGTGGACAACGATGTGATCCGCGCCCGAGGAATCCGCTACGCCACGGCCGCCCGGTTTGCCGCCCCGGTTGCGGCGGCGGACCACACCGAGCCGTTTCTCGCCGATACGCCCGCCCCGGCCAGCCCACAGTCCCCCGCGCCGGGGCTCAACGAGGTCCTGGGAGCGGGCGCGGATCCGGGCGTCCAGGACGAGGACTGCCAGCGCCTCTCGATCACGATGCCGCTGGACCTGCTGCCCGGCGAGCATGTGCCGGTCATGGTATGGATCCACGGCGGCTCCTACCTCACCGGCTGCGGCGACATCGCGGTCATGGACCCGCGCCCACTGGTGGCCGAGCAGCGTGTGATCGTGGTCACCGTGACCTATCGATTGGGCATCCTCGGCTTCCTCGGCGACCCCGACGGTGATCCCGCCCGCCCGGCAAACCTGGGTCTGATGGATATCGTCACCGCGCTGCGCTGGGTCCACCGGAACATCGCGGCCTTCGGTGGGGACACGGGCCGGATCACCGCGTTTGGGCAGTCTGCCGGAGCCGATGCGATCGCGCACGTGATGGCCCTGCCCGAGGCCCCCGAGCTGTTTTCCCGGGCCATCCTGCAGAGCGCCCCGTTTGGGATTCGGCACCAACGTCAGGAGATGAGTCGCGCCCTCTTCGAGGCCACCCGGGAGTTGACTCCCGAGACGCCGCTGGACGAGCTGATCACCGGTCAGCCGGCGGTGGTCGAGGTCGGCCGCGGGTTTGGGCTGAAGGGCGCGATGGCGTTCGGGTGTCAGTACGGCCTGGATCCGCTGCCCGCCGAGGCTGATATCGAGGCGGCCTGGGATTCCACGGCCCCGAAGATCGACGTCCTGGTGGGCAATACGGCCGAGGAAACCCGGCTGTTTATCTCGGCAATCCCGAAGCTTGCGCGAGCCGTGGCGACCCCGGTGGTGGGTCCGCTGCTGGGGAGGGCGGCCACGAATACCCTGACCCGCCGAGTGTATGGCGCGGAGTCGCGTTCGTTCGCACGCCGCCACGTGGCCGCCGGTGGCCGGGCGCACCACTATGTGATCTCCTGGAGCGCCCCGGGCAATCCGCTGGGTGCCGCGCACACGATCGACCTGCCGCTGCTATTCGGAGACGAGCAGACCTGGGCCACCGCGACCCTCCTCACCGGTGCCACCTGGTCCGAGGTCGAGACGGCCGCCCGCCGGGTCCGCAGAGTCTGGGGTGCATTTGCCCGCGGCGACGACCTGGGCGAGGATGGCGAACTGCCCGGCATCCTGCGCTACGCCCGCGTGTAGGGAATCGTTTGGGTCCTGAGGAATGAACGAGTAAAAAATTCGGGCTATCGACCCGGCTGATACGGATTTCCAGTGCCAAGCTCGTAAAGCTCCGCAGCCGTGTGCTGGCCAAGACTCGTTCCATTGGCAAGGAAGGTCCGAACCTCCGTTACTGCGGTTCGCAGACGAGTTCCCGGCTCATCCTCAAACGCCATTACCGTACCCGCAAAAACAGCCATGTTGTCAAACGGATTGATCGAGTCGAACAGCTCCTGAGTCCAGCCAATACTCGCCGGATCAAACGTGACAGAAACCACTCCGTCAACAAAGCTCACACTGGTGATCGACTGCGCGATTTTCACTCCGGAATCGGAGCGTTCCTTATAGAAGTCCTGGAACAGAGTGAGAACCTCCGCTTCCGAGGCTGGCCCCTCGTTCGGTTTTGGCTCTTCGGGCTCCACGACGGCCGCTTCAGGCTCGGCGCTTACGGTTGGGCTGGGCGTCGCGGATGCCGTGGCCGGTTCGCTCGGCGTAGAAGTTGCTGCACTCGGAACGGGCGTAGGATCCGCGCTATTGCTCTTTCCTATGCCAATAGCATTGCCGATAATCCCAATCGCAAAGACAATAATCACCCACACCCACCAGATCTTGAACCATGGTTTGGCCTGACTTGCCTGATCGACTTCGGCGGTTCCCTGCTGCTCGTTCACAAATCTCCCTATTATCCGACCCACCCATACGGCGACCCGAGGCGGTTCATGTGTGGACACTCCATCCACACATTCCACTGATTATGGAGATGACTGGCGAGCACTTCAACCAATATCAATCACGTTTGTGCAACTTTAGACGGGGGCAACAGTTCTCCTGCGAAAAGGCGGCGGGCCACAGCTCCACAGTCCCCCTCCCCATCGCGAATAACCGTGAGCAATACGCTCCCCGGACGGAGAACCGTCCGGGGAGCGTCAAATCGGGCGCGCTAGTCGCGCACGGGGGTCTTCGGCAGCGTGATCGTGCCGGTCACGCTGGCCTCGTCCTGCCAGCAGGAGATGCCGCGAATCTCCGGCAGCCGGTCCCGAGTGAAGACCGGATCCAGGCCCGCCCGGCGCTGGTCGGCATAGTCCTTCATCAACTTGAAGGCCACCCCCGAGAGCAGGGCGATGGAGACCAGGTTGATGAGCGCCATGATGCCCATGATGCCGTCGGCAAGGTTCCAGATCAGATCCGCCGAGGCGATCGATCCCACAAATACGGCCACGATGACCAGTACCCGGTAGGACAGCAGCACCCGCGCACTCGAGGTGATGAACTCGATGTTGGCCTCGCCGTAGTAGTAGTTGCCAAGGATCGAGGTGAACGCGAGCAGGAAGATAATGACCGTGAGCAAGATGTTTGACCAGGACCCGAGGTTGTCCACCATCGCCTGCTGGGTGAGCGCGATTCCGGGCTGGGCACCCTCCAGGTTGGGGTTGGCCACCAGGATAATAAACGCGGTCACCGTGCACACCAGGAAGGTGTCAAAGTACACACCCAGGGTCTGCACCAGGCCCTGCTTGACCGGGTGGGTGACCGCGGCGGTGGCACCGGCGTTGGGGGCGGATCCCAGTCCCGCCTCGTTGGAGAACATACCGCGCTTGATGCCGGTCATGATGATGACGCCCAGCCCGCCGCCGGCAAATGAGGTGAACCCGAATGCCTGGCTGAAGATCATCCCGAAGACCTCAGGCAGGTGGGTGATGTTCAGGGCCACCACAACCAGGCCCACCAGCAGGTAGAGCAGCGCCATCAGCGGAACCACCGACTGGGATACGGTCGCGATGCGACGAACCCCGCCGAAGATCACCAGGGAAGCCAGGATCGCCACCACAATGCCGATCACGGCGGGCAGCCAGGGCAGGTCCACGTGCAGGCTGTTGGTCACGGTTGCGCTGATGGTGTTGGCCTGCAGCGAGGAGAAGGCGAAGGGGAAGGTGGCGATCATAATGACCGCAAACACCACCCCGAGGCCGCGCGAGCGCAGGCCGTACATCATGTAGTACGCGGGGCCGCCGCGGAATCCCACGTGATCGCGCACCTTATAAACCTGGCCGAGGGTGGACTCCACAAAGCTTGCCGCGCCGCCCAGCAGGGCCATCGCCCACATCCAGAACACGGCACCGGGGCCACCGATCGCGATCGCGGTGCCCACACCGGCGATGGTCCCCACACCCACGCGCGAGGCGGCCGAGATGGTGAAGGCCTGGAACGCCGAGGTGGACTGCGGGGTGCCGTCCTCGTTGGTGGGGGTTTTGTCCTTGAGCGTGCGGAACATCTCGGGAATCCAGCGCACCTGGACGACACCGGTGCGGGCAGTGAAGTACACGCCAAGGCCGATCAGAACCGGCACCACGATCCAGGACCACAGCTCGTCGGAACCCAGTCGAGCTATCTCATTAAAAAAGTCCATCCGTTCAGTATTACAACAGATTGGCGCACACACGAAACCGGGTGGGCCGCGCGAAACCTGCGTTTCCTCGCTCCGGATGCCCTCCGGCTACGTGCCTCGAAGGAGGGACGAACGCCGGGTGGCACCGTCCACGAGAAGGTGGCACCACCCGGTCGATCGGAGTATCAGAGGTGTTTTCCGCCGGTGACCGCGAGCACCGCGCCCGACGTATACGACGCGTCCTCGGAGGCGAGATACACGTAGGCGCCGGCGACCTCGGCGGGCTGTCCGGCCCGGCCCAGCGGCGTATCCTGGCCGAAATCGGCGATTCCGTCTCCCCAGCCGGTGGCGGGGATCAGCGGGGTCCAGATCGGTCCCGGTGCCACCGCGTTGACCCGGATTCCCTGCGGCCCCAGCTCCTCGGCCAGGGAAGCTGTGAGCGAGACCAGGCCCGCCTTGGTGGCCGCATAGTCCATCAGCGAGGGCGAGGGGTCATACCCCTGAATGGACGCGGTAAAGATGATGCTTGCCCCCGGCTGGAGTCTGGGGACCGCGGCACGAGTTACCAGCAGCCCCGCTAGGAGGTTGGTTTCCCACACCCGGACCAGTTCCTCGCGCTGGAGGTTTTCCACCCCGGGACGATGCTTTTGATAGCCGGCATTGTTGACCAGAATATCGAGGGATCCCAGCTCGCGGATGGTCTCTCCCACAATCCAGGCGCAGTAGCTCTCCTCACGCAGATCCCCCGGGAGCAGGATCACATTGACCCCGGTGGCGCGCACCAGTTCGGCGGTTTCCTCGGCGTCCGCGCGCTCCTCGGGGAGGTAGGAGATGGCGACGTTTGCGCCCTCTCGGGAGTAGGCGATGGCGACCGCACGGCCGATTCCCGAGTCTCCCCCGGTGATCAGCGCGGTGAGTCCGGCGAGCCGGCCGTGTCCACGATAGGTGAGTTCACCGTGATCGGGGGTGGGTTCGATCTCGTGGGTGAGGCCGGGTTGGGTGGTGTCGTGGGTGGGAAACGCGTCGGTGCGGTACTTCACGCGAGGGTCGGTGTTCGGCATGGTGGTGCTCCCTTCTCGGGGAGGGCACGGCCGGTGCCGGGTCCTCCGGTTCGGTTCGGTTGCGATGGGACGGGGTGAGGCGCGCTCGGTCGCTCGCCTCACCCCGTCCGGTAGGGGCGATGGCCGGGGGTCTAGTCCGGGGCGTCCAGCGAGGTCAGGTCGTCATCATCGCGCTCGGGTTCCCCCAGGCGACGACTTGGCTCCTGTCCGTCCTCCTCGAAGGCATCGGCGAGTTCGTGCTCATTGGGCTCGGCTGGCCGACCATCGGGTCCGTCGCCGTGCGGATTGTGGCGGTTGTGAGATTCTGCCGGGCCGGATCCGGTGTCGGGATTATCACGGCGCGGGCTGGTGGGATGTGTGTTCATAAGAAACGGAACAACTCCAAAGCCCCGGATGGGCCGCAGGGTTGATCCGTCTGGATCACCTCCTGTTACCCCCACGCTATCAATCACACGTGTGAGGTCAAGGGGGCGGCGCACATTCACCGGAAGTGCACCGCGCGGCAAGTCGCTACGCCGAACGCACCTCGACCGTTCCCGGTGCGGCCCCATCGGCACCGAACACCAGCATGCGGGTGGCCACCTTATCGGTGAAGAAACGGTCGTGGCTCACCACGACCACGGCACCCGGGAAATGAATCAGCGCCCGCTCCATGACCTGGGTACTGGCCAGGTCCAGGTGGTTGGTGGGCTCATCCAGCAGCAGCACCGAGGCCCCCGAGAGCAGGCACTGTGCCATCGCGACGCGGGCACGCTGACCACCGGAGAGTTCGCGGATGCGCTTCTTCTGGTCGGCCTCGGAGAATTGGAACATGGTCAGGAAGCGGCCCACCGACTTACGGGTTGCGCGCAGTGCCAGGCTGTCGGGCATTGCGCCGACCGCGTGGGCGACGGTGTCCTCGGGGTCAAGCTCCTCCAGCACCCGGTTGTACGAGATGGTGCGCACGCCCCCGGCCCAGGCCGCCTCGCCGCGGTCGGCCTTCTCCTCACCGGTGAGGACCTTCAGCAGGGTGGATTTTCCGCTTCCGTTGGCCCCGATCACCACGATTCGGTGCCCGCGACGAATCTCGAACTCCACATCCTGGAACAGGGTGCGCTCACCGTAGGACTTGCTCAGGTCGGCGACCCGACACAGCACATCCTTAACGTGCAGTCCGCCGTAAATGTCGGTGAGGATCTCATCCACCGGGCGCGGGGCCCGCGACTTCTTGATCCCCGCGAGCTGCTTTCCCAGCCCCTTCCCGCCGGCCTTGGCGGCCTCGCGGCGGTCGGCGATCCCCTCGGCTTCAAACGCCAGCAGCTCGGCCTCATGCTGATACTGCTGTTCCAGGGTCTTCAACCGGAACTGCTTCTGCACCACGTACTCGGCGAAGTTTCCCGCGTACTCGTGCAGGTGATAATTTTCGACCTCGATGATGCGGGTGGCCACCGCGTCAAGGAACGTGCGGTCGTGGGAGACAATGATCGCCGCCCCGCGGAAGGTGCGGAACCAGGTCTCCAGCCACTCCACACCGGCCACATCGAGGAAGTTGGTGGGCTCATCCAGCAGCAGCACATCGGGCTCTTCGAGCAAGATCTTTGCCAGGGCCGCGCGGTTGCGCCAACCTCCGGAGAGCGAATCGATCGGGATACTGCGGTGGGCCTCGGAGAAACCCAGCACGCTCAGCGCCCGCTCGATCTTGCGGGTGTAGTCCCAGCCGTCGATGCGTTCCATCTCGGCGAAGAGTTCGGCCTGGCGCTCGATTAGGGCGTCCAGATCGCCCATCGGATCTGCGGCGATGGACGCGTCGATCCCGGCCAGTTCGGCCTCTACCGCGTGCACATGGCCGAACAGGCCATCCAGGACCTCGGTGATCGTCGCGGTGCCGTCCAGCTCGGAGAACTGCGAGAAGTAGCCGATCTTGATGTCGGGATCCAGGGTCACGGTCCCCGCGTCGGGATGCACCTGCTCAAGGATGAGCTTCAGCAGCGTGGTTTTTCCCGAGCCGTTCCGACCGATCAGACCGATCCGGTCTCCGGCATCCAGCTTGAGGAACGCCTCCCGCAGGATCTGTGCGTTTTCATAGCGGACGTGGACGTCGTTTAGCCGAACCAGGCTCATGCGGGGTGCTCCTCGGGGTGCGGACGCACAACCTGCGCCACACCCAGTTTAGGTGGAGGGGACGTGTGACCCGGTGATCCGCGCGGACCGCTACCCGATCCAGGCTCGCACGGCGATGACTATCCCTCGTGCGGGATCAGTTTGGCCCCGGCAGCATCAACGCGCGCGTAGGCACCGGCTAGGTGATCGAGTGCCGCGGCCGCATGGGTGAGCGAGGCCACCTGAGCCTGAAGCTGTGCGCGGACCCGGTTGTACATCGCCAGGGCGGCGACCTGAGCCTCGCCCTGCCAGGACTGTGAGAGCTCGGTGATCGCGCGGTCCAGCGTCGCGAGTTCACCCGTCAACGCACGCGCCTGGGCGGTGAAAGTGTGACTCATTTCCCGGAGTTTTTCCGGGGTGCTGGTCAGTTCCATGATGCTCCCTAGTAGCGGATGCCGGTGGTGTCGGGCCCAGGTTCGGGGAACGCCGCGAGCGCGTCGGCGCGCAGCTGGGCGGCAATCTCCGAATCTGTGCCAAAGGCCTCGGCAGCGCGATCGGCAAACCGTTGGGCCGCCTGAAACTGGGCCTGTGCGATGGTCGTTTCCACCAGCCGCGAGAGCTCCGCCGGGCGCAGTGAGAGTGCGGCATCGGCAAACTGGACGGCGCTGATCGCCCCACCTACCCGCGCGGTGACGGTGACCTCTCCGCGCGGCGAACGCACGCTGGCTTGCAGAGTGCGGGCATCATCGGCGAGCGCCGCGGCACCTTGGGCGTTGGCATCCGCCTGCGCGGAAATCGCCTGCAGCTCGGCCCGAGCCGCCTCAAACTCATCAATCGGATCCTGCTCAAGACTCATCGATTCTCTCCCCTACTCGTGTTTCCCCTGCGCGGCACCGGTCGCCCACGCGCCGTCATTTACATTGTCCTGCGGCATCAACGCGGCACCACCAGGTTCTCGGGCACGGCAGGAGCATCCCCGGGCCACGTCCCTAACCGCTCACGATTTGCCACTGCACCGCGCCGTTCTGAGGACGTATTGTCAGCCGACACCCACACGTTTACATCGGTGTAACCATTTTCAGCGGGACCACGATGCAGCTGTGAATCTTTCGGGACCCAGCCTGCATCTTCGCCAGCCACCACAAGGTCCAGATTGTCAGCGACGTTACACAGACATTCAATATAGATCGCCGAGTTGGGCATGTACCCATCACGAACCGACCAAGCCGAACGAGACAAATAGTCGACAAGGCCCGCCGGATCGGCAATCCGGTATCCAGAATCCAGTTCAAAATGAAACGTAAACCCCGTATTACCCTTCACATTTGGTTTTCCACCGGAAGACTTTTGAAACTTCAGCCCAGGAATTGTTGCGAGCTTCGCGTTCAACTCGGCCTGAGTCTGCCCGCCGCTCTTCGCGAACCGAGGAATCTCCGGATACGGGTTCGAAGTCGGCACACAACCAGTCAGCGACAGCGCCGCCACCAAAATTACCGAGCCCCCGAGACTCTTCACGGTCTTAGTCTTCCAACTCATCAGCGTGGCACCACCAGGTTCTCGGGCACATCAGGAGCATCCCCAGGCCACTTCCCCAACCGCTCACGATTCGCTTCAACCGAATCCTGCACAGAACTCGGTGCTCCTGCGCCTACCCAAACGCTGGCAAAAGTTACTCCGTTGTCGCGAACTCCACGATGGTTATTTGCATCCTCTGAAATCCATCCCGCATTCTGAGCAACAGACGTGAGGTCCAGCCCGTCCTCTGGCGCCCCTGAGAGAGTGAATTCTACTGACGTATTGGGCATGTAGCCATCACGCACAGACCAGGCTGATTCAACCAAGTAGTTCACGAGCGCTACCGGATCTGCGATGCGGTGATCCGGGGCCACGGTAAAACGATACCCATAGCCGGTATTCCCCTTCGCGTTGGGGCGGGTACCACTTGAGTGCTCAAAGGTGAGCCCCGAAATTGTTGCAAGCTTCGCCTCCAACTCGGCCTGAGTCTGGCCACCACTCTTCGCAAACCGAGGAATCTCCGGATACGGATCAGCGTTTGGCACACAACCAGTCAGCGACAACGCCGCCACCAGAATCGCCGAAACCCCAACACGCCTTACGATCTTGCTATTCCGCCCCATCAGCGCGGCACCACCAGATTCTTAGGCACATCAGGAGCATCCCCGGGCCACTTCCCCAACCGCTCACGATTCGCAACGCCACCCCGCTCAGAATCACGGGATCCCGTATTCGAAATCCACACGCTGAGTGACGAGTATCCGTTCTCGGCAACACCAAACTTCGACTGCGATCCGACCGGAACCCAGCCAGCTTGCGCCCCCACTGTCAACAGATCAATTTGGTCCGAGCGTACACCGATGAAGTCGAATTCAACCGTGGTGTTGGGCATATACCCGTCACGGACGGACCACGCAGATTCAACCAGAAAATCAACCAGCGCCACCGGATCCGTGATCCGATACGCGGGATCCAACTCGAATCGGAACCCAAAGCCGGTATTGCCCTTCGCATTGGGTTTGGACCCGGCCGCCTCGGTAAACCTCAACCCTTCAATCGTTGAAAGCTTCGCGTCCAACTCGGCCTGAGTCTGCCCACCACTCTTCGCAAACCGAGGAATCTCCGGATACGGATCAGCATTCAACGCACAACCAGTCAGCGACAACGCCGCCAACAAAATCGCCGGCAGCCCAACACGCCTCACAGTCTTAGCTTTCCACCCCATCAGCGCGGCACCACCAGATTCTCGGGAACGGCCGGAGCTTCCCCAGGCCACTTCCCCAACCGCTCACGGTTCTCATCAGAACCCCAAATTTTTGAGTACGAATCATTCAGCAGCAACCAGACACTGACTTCGGTGTATCCATTTTCCGCAGCACCACGATGGGTCTGCGAATCCTTCTTCACCCAGCCTGCCTCTTCACCGGCCACAACCAGATCCAGATTGTCAGCAACATTGCAGAGACACTGAACATAGATCACCGAGTTAGGCATGTACCCATCACGAACAGACCAAGCCGAACGAGACAAATAGTCGACCAGACCCGCCGGATCGGCAATCCGGTATCCAGAATCCAGTTCGAAGTCGAAGGTAAACCCCGTATTACCCTTCACATTTGGTTTTCCACCGGAGGCTTTTAGGAACTTCAACCCAGGAATGGTTGCAAGCTTCGCCTCCAACTCGGCCTGAGTCTGCCCACCACTCTTCGCAAACCGAGGAATCTCGGGATACGGATCAGCGGTCGGCACACAACCGGTCAGCGACAGCGCCGCCACCAAAATTACCGAGCCCCCGAGACTCTTCATGGTCTTAGCGTTCCACCTCATCAGCGAGGCACCACCAGGTTCTCGGGCACATCAGGAGCATCCCCGGGCCACTTCCCCAACCGCTCACGATTGACCGGCCCGCCCTTTTCCGAATCGCGGGCCTGAGTATTGGTCAACCACACATTAAGTGACGTATGGCCGCTTTCATCAACACCAAACTTGGTCTGAGCGCCAGGAGGCACCCACCCAGCGTCTTCGCCGACGGTGACAAGATCAATCTGGTCCAACGGATCTCCGGTAAATCTGATCGCGACCGTAGTGTTGGGCATGTACCCGTCACGCACAGACCACGCAGATTCAACCAGAAAATCAACCAGCGCCACCGGATCCGTGATCCGATACGCGGGATCCATCTCAAACCGGAACCCAAAGCCGGTGTTGCCTTTCACGTTGGGTTTGGACCCAGCTGCCTCGGTAAAGTTCAACCCTTCAAGCGACGAAAGCTTCGCGTCCAACTCAGCCTGAGTCTGGCCACCACTCTTCGCAAACCGAGGAATCTCCGGATACGGATCAGCATTCGGCACACAACCAGTCAGCGACAGCGCCGCCACCAAAATCGCCGAAACCCCGAGGCTCTTCACGGACTTAGCGTTCCACCCCATCAGCGCGGCACCACCAGATTCTCGGGCACGGCAGGAGCGTCCCCGGGCCACTTCCCCAACCGCTCACGATTCGCCACCCCACCCCGCTCAGAATCGCGGGATCCCGTATTCGAAATCCACACGCTAAGTGCCGAATGGCCGCCCTCGTCAACACCAAACTTCGATAGCGACCCCGGCGGAACCCAGCCGGCTTCCTCTCCCACCGTAACGAGATCAATTTGGTCGGCATGAACACCAGTGAATCGGATTTCTACAGTGGTGTTGGGCATGTACCCATCACGCACAGACCACGCAGATTCAACCAGAAAATCCACCAGCGCAACGGGATCGGTGATCCGATACGCGGGATCCAACTCAAACCGGAACCCGTAGCCGGTGTTGCCTTTCACATTGGGTTGAGACCCGGCCGCCTCGGTAAAGTTCAACCCCTCAATCGACGAAAGCTTCGCGTCCAACTCAGCCTGAGTCTGGCCACCACTCTTCGCAAACCGAGGAATCTCCGGATATGGATCAGCGTTCGGCACACAACCGGTCAGCGACAGCGCCGCCACCAGAATCGCCAAGCCCCCGAGACTCTTCACAGTCTTAGCGTTCCGCTCCATCAGCGCGGCACCACCAAGTTCTCGGGAACATCAGGAGCATCCCCAGGCCATTTCCCCAAACGCTCACGATTGACCGGCCCGCCCCAGCGCTCAGAAGACGGTGACTGAGTACCCACCCAAACCTGAACTCCGGAATAACCGTTCTCGGCAACACCACGATGCGTCTGCGTGCCTGGGGGAACCCATCCAGCTTGTTCGGCGACGGCCACGTAGTCCAGATCATCCTCCGGTAAACCAGTTACTCCAATCGAGATGTCCGAATTAGGCATGTAGCCGTCTCTTACGGACCACGCCGACTTCACCAGAAAGTCGACGAGCCCAACCGGATCATTTACACGAAACTGTGGATCGATTTCGACTTCATACCTGTACCCCACATTGCCTTTTACATTCGGTTTCGAACCGGCTGCGCGTTTCACAACCATGCCTGGAATAGTTGTAAGCTTCGTGTCCAACTCAGCCTGAGTCTGCCCACCACTCTTCGCAAACCGAGGAATCTCCGGATACGGGTTTGATAAACAACCAGTCAGGGTAATCATCATAGCCAGGCCAATGCTGACGACTCCAGACACGCGTAAATTCTTAGCGACCATATTTCAGCCGATCCTTGAGACGTCCCTGCATGTCCGACCAAATACTCACATCAGCGATCCCTGCGAAAGCCGGGTTTGACTCAATCGGCGCACCAAGGTCATGTTTTCCAATGATGGTGTCCTCATAAGCACCGGATACTTGCAATCTTGCACGGCCATTTTCCGTAGTTAAACGAAACGCGACTTCACCAGGTGCTTCAGGATGCCCATCTTCGGCCCTTACCGCGAAGCCATCAGGCGTAATCTGACTGACAAATATGCCTCCGGTAGTTACCTCCGGAATCGCAGTACCAAACAACGAAGTCTGAATTCGCTGATTGACATGGGTAAGCTGCGAATTGAGCTGGCTATTGTCTCCTACGCGAGAAGGAACAAAAATATGCCCAAACTCATCACGAAACAACCTATTCAATTCTTCGGTGGTCAAATCACTGGGCCCAAGATCATAACTATGTTGATACCCACGCGCGTACTCGCGGTCAAAGCGCAATTCCGACCCCGGATACGGCGTCTGTGAGGGGTTCTCGATCGAGCCGTTGGGACCTCGGCGTTCCCCGCCGGGTGCCACCGAAACCGGGTCTCCGCCGGGGATCGAGTTGACGATCTGGCCGATGGCCGCGTCGATGGCCGCGTGGAACGGCACGATGGCGCGGAACAGGTCGGTGATCAGGCGCACCAGCTCGCGGGCCGCCTTCAGGGCGTTGTTCATCGCGGCCGCGCAGGAGTTCACAAAGCGTTGCACGCTCCGGGTGAACTTCGCGATCGTTTCAGCCTTCTTCTCAAGCTCCCACGGCATGCTGCCAAACACCACATCCGCCACGGTATTGGCGAAGTTTGCCAGGTTCAGCAGGGCCTCACACACCAGTGAGCGCACGGTCTCAAAAATCGTCACGCACAGCTGCAGCGCCTGAGCCACCGACTTAGTCCAGTTCGACACCGAGTGCGCGCCACTCGACACCATCTTCAGGGCAAGAGCCAGAGCCTCCGCCGTCAGACCCTCAAGCTGCCCCTCCACGGCATTTGCCTGAGCCTTCAGCGCATCCCGAATACTCGCCACATCCCCGGTGGTGGACTCCCACCGCATCGAGGCCTGATACACCGCCGCGGGCTGCCCGCTCACCTGATCCAGGAGCGACAGAAGCGGCTGCACAAACGTGGCCAGCGGTCCTACAAAGCTCGGCGGCGAGGTGCACATGTTCGCTCCGCCGGTTCCGCCCGAGGCCGCGCTCGCCCAACCGTTTCCAGCAATCTGCGCGGCCAGTGAATCGAGAACCGCGGTCTCACTCAGCACGCTCATCCGGTCGGTCCGATCTGAATCTGGGCGATAATCCTGGCCGCCTCATCCTCGATCCGTGCGAACTCGGCATTCGTGGTGGTGGTTCCCCGGGCGGTCAACTCGGCAAGCTTCGCCAGCGATGCCAGGGTCTCCCCGATCTTCGCCCCGAGCTGATTACCCGCGACGGCGACCGGCGCCCCCGCGAGCCCAAACGCATTCCCCGGGATGGCCGAGGACAGGGCCGACTGCGCCGAACGCAGCGTCTCGGCGGCCTGTCCCGCCCCGGTGGCCGCGGCAGCCATGATGTCACTGTCTTGTACGATCCGTTTTCCGGACGCCACACCAAACTCCCCCGTGTTGTCTGACACGGTCCGGAGCAAACTGCGTCACGGACCGATTTCGAGGCTACCATGTGTGCAATATGCCGCAGGGGCCCCGGACAGGGCGGACAGCACGATGCCCGCCCATCTCGACAAGGTCAAGATGGGCGGGCATCGAACACACTACGGCTTGACCGCCCCCAGCTGTGCCCGCGCGTGTGCCAGCACCGCGGTGTCGGCACCGGCGTCGGCCAGGGCCAGTAAGCCCGCACCGAGGACCGGCGGCGCATCCACGATCACCAGTTCGGCACGGGCCGCGGTTTCGGCCAGGCCCGCACGGGTGCGTGCCAGCAGCAGCGGATCGCGCGAACGGGCAACGCCCCCGCCGATCACCACCTGGACCGCCTCGTCCGCCAGGTCGAGGTCGTTGATGCAGGCCCGGGCGTAGGCCACGATCTCATCGGCCTGACGCTCCACCACCGAGATGGCGACCGGGTCGCCGGCGGCGGCGGTGGACATCATCAGCGGCGACAGGCTCGACAGCATCGAGTACGGTCGGCGCCCGAAGTGAATATCCTCGGTCACCTCGCGCACACTGCCCGCCCCGGTGGCCGCCAGCAGCGCATCCACCAGGAGCGTTTTGGGGCCGCGACCGTCCTCGGCCCGGGCGGCGTGCCAGAGCACGTCGCTGCCGAGGCTTCCGCCGCCACCCCAGTCCCCCGAGATTCCGCCGAGCGCGGTGAACCGATAGCTTTCGCCGTCGGCCCGCAGCCCGATCGCGTTCATGCCGGTACCCACCACGATTGCCACCGCGTTGGGGGCATCGCTGCCCGCGCGTAGCAGCGCAAACAGGTCGTTATCCAGCAGCAGGTTGGATCCGGCCCAGGCCTTGTCCTTGACCGCCTCGCGATAATCGGCGATCTCCTGGGGCAGATCCAGCCCCGACAGGTACAGGCTCGTCTGCACGAGCGCGGACGGGTCGATCCCCTCCAGGACCGCCGTCATCACCGAGTCCACGGTCCGAACGGACGCGGCCAATCCCTCAACCTGCGGACTGGACCCGCCCCGACGGGCGTGCGCAATCAGCTCGCCCTTCAGGTTCAGCAGGACCGCATCCGTCTTCGAGCCGCCGCCGTCTACGGCGACCACATATCGGGCCGAGGGGTCGGCCGAGAGGGGACTCACGCCCACTCCAGGAACGAGGCGTTGGCGGCCATCAGCCGGTCGGTGAGCTTCTCGGCACGATCGTGCTGGAGCACCAGCGGGTGGGCGCGCATCGCCCGCAGCACGCGGTCGCGGCCACCGTTGATCGCCGCATCCAGGGCCAGACGCTCATAGCCGGCCACCGCCGAGATCAGACCCGAAATGTCATCCGGCAGCGCGTCGATGGGCTCGGCCACAAACTTGCCGTCGATGTACTTGGCCGGAACCTCGATCACGTGGTCATCGGGCAGGAAGGGCAGGCTGCCATCGTTGCGCAGGTTGACCACGCGCGAAATGTCCTGGTCACCGCGCATCAGCGCGAGGACCTGCACGGCAGCCTCGGAGTAGAACGCGCCACCGCGCTTTTCCAGGATCGCCGGCTTGGTGTCCACGCTCTCATCGGCGTAGATGCCCAGCAGCTCGTTCTCGATGGCCCGCACCGCGGCCGCACGCGACTCGTTGTGCAGCTGCTCGTGCAGTACCGCATCGTGCGCGTAGTAGTAGCGCAGGTAGTAGGAGGGCACCACGCCGAGCTGGCTGAGGAGGGCGGCGGGGAGCTCCACCTCGTCCGCGAGCTCCCCGACGGTGTTCTGGAGCAGCCCCGGCAGACGGTCCTGACCGTCCACGCGGATGCTACGCTCCCAGGTCAGGTGGTTGAGGCCGACGTGGCCGAGCTCAACCTTGTCCGGCTCCACACCCAGGGTGTTGGCGAAGCGGCGCTGGAATCCGATGGCCACGTTGCACAGACCCACGGCGCGGTGGCCGGCCTGCAGCAGGGCCCGGGTGACGATGCCCACGGGGTTGGTGAAGTCGACGATCCAGGCGTCCGGCTTGGCGTACTTCTTCACGGTGTCGGCGATGCTCAGCACCAGCGGAACCGTGCGCAGCGCCTTGGCCAGGCCACCGGGACCGGTGGTCTCCTGGCCGATGCAGCCCACCTCGTGGGGCCAGGTCTCATCGGATTCGCGGGCATCCTGCCCACCCACCCGCAGCTGGATCAGCACCGCGTCGGCACCCTCGACACCGGCAATCAGGTCGGTGGTTGCCAGCAGTTTGGCCGGGTGGCCGGCGCGGGCCAGCATCCGGCGCGAGACACCGGAGACCAGCTCCAGGCGGCGCGGATCGGTGTCCACCAGCGCAATTTCGGTGAGCGGCAGGACGTCGCGCAGCCGGGAGAATCCGTCGATCAGTTCGGGGGTGTAGGTCGACCCACCGCCAACAATGGCGAGTTTCATGAGGTTTCCGTTCGTCTAAATAAAGAGGGTAAAGGTCTAACCAACCAGGATCCGCGCCTCGAGGCGCTGACGGATCTGGTCTACAAGGAGTTGCCGTGCGCCCCAGAGCACCGCCGAGGGTCCGGTGAGGCTCGTGCGTACGGCGAGTTCGGGGTGGGCATCACTCGTGATGCCCCGTGCTACCCGGGTGGCAAACGCGTCTCCGCCGGCCACGCCGGTGGGTCCGCCGAGGACCACGAGTGCCGGGTCCAGGACCGCGAGCACTGGGTCCAGGGCGAGGGCCACGCGATCGGCCAGGGCCTCCAGCGCCGCCGGGTTTTCACCCAGACCCTGGACCGCCTCGGCATAGTCGCCGGTGCGCGACTGCCCCAGCAGTTCGAGCACCGCGGGGCCACCCAGCAGGTCGGTGGTGTCGGCGGGTTCTCCGGTGTCCGGGCGGGTCGCCGCCAGGTAGCCGATCTCCCCCGCCCCGCCGGCCGCGCCGCGGTGCAACACACCGCCCAGGTCGACCCCGACACCGAGGCCCTCGCCGAGCCACAGCAGCGCGAAACTACTCGCGTCCTGTGCGGCACCGGCGGCGCGTTCGGCCATCGTGGCCAGGTTCACATCGTTTTCCAGGGTGATGTCGATGCCCAGCGCCGTCTCGATCCGCTCCCGCGAACCGGTTGCGGGCCAGCCCGGCAGGGTGTCGCTCAGCGAGAGTCGGTCGCGTTCGCGCCACACCGCCGCCTGTACCCCGACCGCGACCGCGGCCACGGCATCCACCGAGACCTCGGCGGCCGCACAGGCCGCGTCGATCGCCGCGCGAATGTCTCCCTCGGGCGAGCGTTTCCGCCCGGCCAGGGGAATCTTGGCGATGGGATGCTCGGTGCCGATGGCATCCACCAGCACGGCCTCCAGGAAGCCCGCGTGCATGCTCACCGCAACGCCGGTGATCCGATCCGCCCGCACCCCGTAGGACACGGCGGTCGGGCCGCGGCTCCCCGAGACCTCCCCGACCGGGGCGATCAGCTCGGCGCCCTCCAGGCGCGCCAGCATCTGCCCCGCGGTGGGCTTGGACATCCCCGACAGCTCCCCCAGCTGCGCCCGCGTGAGCGGACCGTGGGTCAGCAGCAGGTGCAGCGCGGTGCGGTCGTTCTGCACCCGCAGCCAGGTGGATGTTCCCGGATCGATGTGTGTCTGTGTCATGTCGTTATCCCCTCCGCACGAACCTCGGCGCGCAGCTGCCCGAGTCGATCGGGATCAGCGGCGGCTTCTAGCAGGGTACGCGTGTATTCGTGCTGGGGGTTCAAAATGACGGAGTCGGGCTCGCCGCGCTCCACAATCTTGCCGCGATACATGACCATGATCTCGTCGGAGAAGTGCCGGGCGGTGGCCAGGTCGTGGGTGATGTAGAGCACACCCAGCCCCTCGCTGCGCTGCAGTTCGGCGAGCAGGTTCAGCACGCCCAGTCGGATCGAAACGTCGAGCATCGATACCGGCTCATCGGCCACGATGTAGGTCGCCCCCGGGGCCAGGGCCCGGGCGATGGCCACCCGCTGACGCTGTCCACCGGAGAGCTCATGCGGACGGCGGTCGGCATACCGCGAAGCCGGGGTCAGCTGCACCCGCTCCAGCAGCTCATACGCCCGCTCCTTGATCTGCTTGGAGGAGAGGTGCGGGTGGTGGATGCGCAGCGGACGCTCCACGTGGTGCAGGATCGTGTGGAACGGGTTGAGCGAGGCAAACGGGTCCTGGAAAACCATCTGCACCTTCGAGCGGTAGCGCTCGAGGGCGCGGCCCCGCGTGGGAGCGGGGGCTCCGTCAAGCAGAACCTGCCCTCCGGTGGCGTTTTCCAGCCGTGAGATGATCCGCGCAACCGTGGACTTGCCCGATCCGCTCTCCCCCACCAGGGCGATGGTACGCCCGGGCTCGAGGGTGAAGGACACATCCGAGACCGCGTGCAGCACGTTGCGCTTGAAACCCGAGCGCAGCGTGTAGTCGCGCTTGAGGTTTCTGACTTCCAGGGTCGAGGGACCGTGGGGCTTGGCGTGACTCATGCGATACCTCCGGACGGGGTGGGAGCTGAAACGGGCGTTTCCCCGTGGCCGAGGCGAACAAAGTCGCCCCGCTCGCCACGCAGGCTGGGGAAGCTGGCCAGCAGTTTCTGGGTGTACTCGTGCTGCGGGTCGTGATAGATCTTCTCGGCGTCGTCGAGTTCCACGATCGCCCCGTCCCGCATGATCGCGATCCGGTCGCTGATCTCGATCAGCAGCGGCAGGTCGTGGGTGATGAAGATCACCGCGAAGCCCAGCCGCTCGCGCAGCCGCATGATCTCGCGGATGATCCCGCGCTGCACCACCACATCCAGTGCGGTGGTGGGCTCGTCCATGATCATGACCTGCGGGTTGAGCGCCAGGGCCATCGCGATCATGATGCGCTGACGCATACCGCCGGAGAGCTCGTGCGGGAACGCCCCGAGTCGGTTCGGGTCCACCCCGACCAGCTCAAGCAGTTCCGCCGAGCGCTCGCGGCGCTGGGCCTTGCGCATGCCCGGACGGTGGGTGATGAACACATCCTCCAGCTGGGCCTGAACGGTCATCACCGGGTTCAGTGAGTTCATCGAACCCTGGAACACCATCGAGACCTTGTCCCAGCGGAAGCGGCGCAGCCCCTCACCAGAGAGACCCACCACGTTGATGTCGGTGCCGTCCACGTCGTGGAATTCCACATCGCCGCCGGTCATGACCGCGGGTGCCTTGAGCAGGCGGTTTAGCCCGTAGGCGAACGTGGTTTTTCCGCAGCCGGATTCTCCGGCAAGCCCGAGGATTTCCCCGCGGTGCAGGGTCAGGGACACATCCTTGACGGCCTGCACGGGCGGGTCAACCTCATAGGTAATACTCACGCCGTGGGCGGTGAGGACCGGGGTGGCACTCATGCGATCGCTCCGTTTTCGCTGACGCTACGACCCTCGCGGTTGGCCTTGCGCTGGTTGCGCGCGGCCTGCGGCGCGAGGCGCAGCTTGGGGTTGACGATCTCATCGATCGCGAAGTTAATCAGGGACAGTCCGGTACCCAGCAGGGCGATCAACGCCCCCGGCGGAATGAACCACCACCAGGCCTGACTGCCCACGGCCTGCCCGGTCTGGGCATCGTTGAGCATGGTGCCCAGGGTGATTGATCCGGTCGGACCCAGTCCCAGGTAGGACAGGCCGGCCTCACCGAGGATCGCGAAGATCACACCGAATATCAGCTGGGCCGCCAGCAGCGGGACCAGGTTCGGCAGGATCTCCACAAAGATGACCCGCAGCGGACGCTCGCCGGCCACCCGGGAGGCGGCGACATAGTCACGCATCCGCAGCGACTTGGCGGTGGCTCGCAGCACCACGGCGGATCCGGCCCAGCCGGTGATGCCCAGCACGATGGCCACCAGGAACGAGCTTCGGGCAAACGGCCCCAGCCCCTCGGTGTTCTGCACGTAGGCGGCGATAACCATGACCAGCGGCAGACCGGGGATCACCAGCATGATGTTGGTGAGCAGGGTCAGGATCTCATCCACCACCCCGCCGAAGTATCCGGCCAGCACACCAAACAGGATGGCCAGCAGCAGCGCCAGCGCCCCGGCAACCACACCCACAAACAGCGAGCCGCGGGTACCCCAGGCGAGCTGGGCGAAGACGTCGTAGCCGAGCTTGGTGGTACCGAGGATGTGTCCATCCCCCGGTGGCAGCAACGCGTCGTTACCGGAGAAGCGCGGGTCCTGCACAAAGAACGGTGCCAGGATTCCGAACAGTGCGATGACCACCACGATGATGATGCCGGTCAGCAGCTTGCCGGAGATCCGCGGCAGCGGCCGACGCTTGCGGTCGTTCTTGGCGATCCGAATCGTCGCGAGGGTGGAGGTGGGGGTGGGTCCGGTACGAACCGGGACCTCGGGCGTCGTGTTGTCAGCCACGGTGTCTCACTCTCGGGTCAATAAATCCGTAAATCATTTCCATCAGGAAGTTCGCCGCGAGCACCGCCAGGGTGATCACCAGGAACACGCCCTGCATCAGCGAATAGTCCAGGCCCTGAACCGACTGGATCATCAGCTTGCCGATACCCGGGTAGCTGAACACCTGCTCGGTCACGATGGATCCGGCCACCACGAAGCCCAGCGCGATTCCGAAGCCGGCCAGGCTCGGAATCACCGCGTTGCGGGCGGCGTAGCGGGTGCGGATCCGGCTCGGGGTAAGGCCCTTGGCCTCGGCGGTGACCACATAGTCCTCGGACATGGTCTGGACCATCATGTTGCGCATGCCCAGCAGCCAGCCACCCACCGAGGAAATCACGATGGTGATGGCGGGCAGGATCGCATGGACCACGGTGCTGCCGAAGAAGGCCCAGCTCCATTCGGGCCCGCCGGGGAAGTCAAAGACGTCGTATCCGCCGATGATGGGCAACACACCCAACTGGACGGAGAGGACGGCGACCAGCACGAGTGCCAGCCAGAAATACGGGATGGACTGCAGGAAGGTGGTGGCCGGAACCAGGTGGTCCACCCAGGTTCCACGCTTCCAGCCCACCCAGGCACCGGCGACGATGCCGAGGACAAAGGAGAGCACGGTGGCGACGCCGACCAGAATAACGGTCCAGGGCAGCGCCGCCCCGATCAGCTCGATAACCGGGGCCGGATACCGCGTCGAGGAGATCCCCAAATCTCCCTGCAGAATCCGACCCCAGTACGCGATGTACTGGTCCCAGAAGCTCATCCCCTTTTCAGCACCGAGCATCGAGGTGATCCCCCGAATGGTTTCCTCGGAGAGGGGCCTGCCTCCGTTTGCACGCCGGAGCTTCCCCAGCATGATCGCGGCCGGGTCACCCGGCAACAACCGTGGCAGAAGGAAGTTGAGCGAAACCGCAGCCCAGAGCGTGATGACGTAGAACAGGATTCGTCGAACATAAAAAACCACGTTCAACCCCCCTTTACTTGTGTGGTGATGGCCATGGGACCCATTCCTACTTCGCGGGCTTCAGGTGGGTGAGAACGATAGCCGAGGCGGTGGACAGGTAGGGCAGCGGTGCCGCGTACAGGTCCTTCTCACTCGGCCATCCGGTGTAGTCCTTGGTGTTGAAGAACGCCTGGCTGGCGTTCAGGACCACGGGGATGTACGGCAGATCGCGGGCGATCTCGGTCTGGATCTTGGCGTAGGCCTCCTTCTTAATGGCCTCGTCCTCGGTGGCGGCGGCCACCTTCACCTCGGCATCCACGATCGGGTTGCTGTAGCGGGCGTAGTTGACACCCTTAACCGGCTGCTCCCCCACCTTGGCGGTGGCCGGGGTCGAGAAGTAACGGTCGTAGGTCGAGTACGGGTCCGCCACCAGCGACTGGGTCACGCCGTAGAGTGCCATCTGGAAGTTACCGTTAGCCAGCGGGGTCCAGTACTCGGCCTCGGAGACGGTGCGGTTGTTGATGCGAATGCCAGCCTTGGCGGCCTGCTCGCTGATCAGCTTGGCCGCGTCGTTGTAGTCGGTCCAGCCGTCCGGGGAGAACAGGTCGATCTCGAACGCCTTGCCGTCCTTCCCGTAGAATCCGTCGGATCCCTTGGTATAGCCGGCAGCCTCAAGGATGCCGTCAGCCTCGGTGATGTTGGGCTCCTGCGGGCTCTTGGCGAGGTCCGGGTTGGAGAGCCACTTCTCATCGCGCGGCAGCAGCGCGAACGAGGGTGAGGCGATGCCGGAGAGTCCGGCGAAGGCCTTGTCACCGATAGCGGTGCGGTCGATGGCCAGGTTGATCGCCTGACGCACGGCCGGGTCGGTCTGCGCGCCGGTGCAGCCCAGCTCCACCGAGGAGCAGGTGAGCATCGTGGTGGGGTCCTGCTGCTGGTTGAGGGTCGAGATGCGACCGTCCTTGGTGATCGCGTCGGGGTTGGCGATGAACTGACCTACCCAGTCGATCTTTCCGGTCTTCAGCAGGTCCTCGGAGGACTGGTTGGAGTCGATACCGATAACCTGCACGGTCTTGACCGCCGGGGCACCGTCACGGTACTCGGGGTTTGCTTCGACCGTGTAGGCCGCGTCGCTGAAGGACTTCAGCACGTACGGACCCGAACCCACGGGCTTGGGGTTGGTCTCGGTGGTGTAGTCCTTGATGTCCTTCCAGATGTGCTCCGGAATAATCCAGGTGGATCCGAGGATCAGCGAGGCGGCGGTGAACTTGGGGACCGAGTAGGTGAGGACAACGGTGGTGTCATCGGTGGCTTCTACCGACACCATCTCGGGGTCCTTGTTCGGGCCGTAACCGAAGGTGAAGGCGACGTCCTTGGCGGTGAGGGCTGTTCCATCGGACCACTTCTGATCGGCTTTGATCTTGATCGTCAGGACGGTGCCATCTTCGCTGTACTCATACTTGTCGCCGATCAGGCCGGTGGCCGGGTCTGCGGAGAGCTGGTTGAAGAAGAACAGGGGCTCGTAAATCGGCCCGAAGGTGAAGTGGGCGGCGGTGTCCACGGAGAACGGGTTGAAGTTGTTGTTGATGGGGGTCATTGATCCCGACCAGACCCGCAGCGGTCGGTCGGATCCGCCGGATCCGCCCTCTCCGTTGCTGGCGCACCCGGTCAGGGTGAGTGCGAGTGCTGCCGCACCGGCGGCGAACATCATGCCTAGTCGTTTGCGTCGACTCGTGGCCATAGTAAAACCTCTTCTCATGAGCGTTAGAGCTGGATGGTGAAAGGTGTTGCTCGACAGCATCCTTGCTGTCTGTTCTCAGGAGATTATAGGAAAAGAGGTTTCCAGTAAAGCACTTTCTTGTTTATTTTTGGTCACGATTATGTTTCCAATCCGTCCTTGTATGTTCACCATGTTTCGGGATGGGCCCCGCACCCGAGGTGCGGGGCCACCCGCTACTTCACCGGGCTCAGGCGCGAGAGCACCACACCCGACGCGGTTGCCAGGTACGGCAAGGGTGCCGCGTAGAGGTTGGACTCACCGGGCCAGCCGGTGAAATCCCGGGAATTGAAAAAGGACATGCTCGCGTTGAGAACCACCGGAATATAGGGCAGGTCCCGCGCAATCTCGGTCTGGATCCGGGCATACGCGGCCTTCTTGGCACCCTCATCCTCGGTGGCCCCGGCCTCCGCCACCGCGGCGTCCACGATCGGGTTGCTGTAGCGCGCGAGGTTCAGACCTTTGGCTGGCGGCTGACCCACCGGTGCCGTGGAGGCGGTCGCGAAGAAGCGCTCATAGTTCGAATACGGGTCGGCAACCAGCGACTGCGACGCGCCATACAGCGCCATCTGGAAGCTTCCGTTGGTGGTCGGGGTCCAGTACTCGGCCAAGGAAACCGTACGATTCTTGATCCGGATTCCGGCGGCCGCCGCCTGCTCGCTGATCAGCTTGGCCGCATCGTTATAGTCGGTCCATCCATCCGGGGAGAACAGCTCGATTTCGATCGGCTTCCCGTCCTTGGCAAACAGCCCGTCGGCACCCCGGGAATAACCGGCTGCCTCCAGAATCGATCCGGCCTCGGCCACGTTGGCCTTCTGCGGGCTGGCTTCAAGCTTCGAGTCCGTCACCCACTTCTTGTCCCGCGGCAGCAACGCGAACGAGGGCGAGGCAACACCCGACTGGCCGGCAAACGCCTTGGATCCGATGGCCCCACGGTCGATGGCCACGTTGATCGCCTGGCGCACGGCCGGATCGGTTTGCGGTCCGGTACATCCCAGCGCGGTCGAGGAGCAGGTCAGCAGAACGGTCGGATCCTGCTGCTGATTGAGGGTAGAGATGCTCCCTCCCGAGGTGATCGTGTCCGGATTGGCGATGAACTGCCCAGCCCAGTCGATCTTGCCCGTTTTGAGCAGGTCTTCGGCCGACTGATTGGAGTCGATCGCGATGTTCTGCACGGTCTTGACCGCGGGTGCCCCGTCACGGAAGTTGGGATTGGCCTCGACGGTGTACGAGGCGTCGGTCACGTTCTTCAACACGTAGGGTCCCGACCCGATCGGCTTCTGATTGGTTTCGGTGGCGGAGTCGGTGATGCCCGACCAGATCCGCTCGGGGATGATCCAGGTCGCCCCCAGAATCTGCGACGCCGCGGTGAACTTGGGGACCGCGAAGGTGAGCACCACGGTGGTGTCGTCAGTGGCCACCGCGGACACCAGATCGTCCGGCTTGTTTGAACCATAACCAAACGAGAATGCAACATCCTGGGTGGTGAGTGGGGTGCCGTCGGACCACTTCTGATTGGGCTTAATGGCCACCGTCAGGACGGTTCCGTCGGCGTTGTACTCATACGAGTCCCCGATCAGTCCGGTGGGTTTTTCATCGGCGAGCTGGTTGAAGAAAAACAGGGGTTCGTAGATCACCCCGTAGGTAAAGTGGGCGGCCGTGCCCGGCGCAAACGGGTTGAAATTATTGGTGATCGGAGAGGTGGCCCCCGACCACACGCGCAGGGGTCGCTCGGCCCCCACCTTCCCACCACCATCGGCGCACCCGGTCAATACCAGTGCTGCCGCGGCCAGTCCGGCCACCAGGGCTGCGAACTTCCTTCTGCGTCGTAACGACATGGACGGTCCCTCTTCTCTCGAGCGTCTTTGCTGGATGGGGCGGCGAGTTTCGTGTCACGACCCTGCGGGCGACACTATAAAAATCCCGATTTGCGGTATAGCTGGGCGGTGTTATCCGACCCGGTTCTCCCCCGGGGTTTCGGGAAAATCTCGCCCAAATTGGGTCACATCCGGTTGCGGACATTGAGGACAAACTTCGTGTTTGCTCGGGTTCGCGGTCTAATGGAAGATGTGCCTCCCGCCAGGAGACCGCGATAAAAAAGGAGCAATCTTGCGCGCAACGATTATTCACGGAGCCGGCGATGTCCGAATCGAAACCGTTCCCGACCCCGTCATCCTCGAACCCACCGACGCGATTGTCCGGATCGTCCGCGCCTGCATCTGCGGTTCGGACCTGCACCCGTTCCACAACAAGCCCGCGGGGAGCGACCCGCGCGCGATCGGCCACGAATTCATCGGCGTGGTTGAGGACACCGGTTCGGCCGTGCGCACCGTATCCCGCGGTGACTTCGTGATCGCCCCGTTTGTCTGGTCTGACGGCACCTGCGAATTCTGCCGCGAGGGCCTGTTTACCTCGTGCCTGCACGGCGGTGACTGGGGCGATGAGAATGTGGGCGGCGGTCAGGGCGAGGCCACCCGGGTCCCCCAGGCCGATGGCACCCTGATTCCGGTTCCCGGTATCACCGAGGACTCCGAGCTTCTGCCCTCGCTGCTCACCCTGTCCGATGTGTACGGCACCGGCTATCACGCGGCGATCACCGCGGGCGTGCGCCCGGGCGAGACCGTTGTGGTCATCGGTGACGGCGCGGTCGGACTGCTCGCGGTCCTCTCGGCCAAGCAGCTGGGTGCTGAGAAGATCATCCTGATGGGTCGCCACGAGGCCCGCACCAACCTGGGGCGCGAGTTCGGAGCCACCGACGTGGTGTCTGCCCGCGGTGAGGAGGGCATCGCCCAGGTGCGCGAGCTTTCCGGCGGTCACGGCGCGCACCGTGTGCTGGAGGCCGTGGGATTCCTGCCCGCGTACGAGCAGGCGCTCGGAGTGGTCCGTCCCGGCGGCGCAATCAGCCGCGTGGGGGTGCCCCAGTACGTCGAGGCACCTGCGGGTCGCGTACTGTTCCGGCCCAACGTCACGCTGACCGGCGGCGTCGCGCCGGTCCGCAAGTACATCGATACGCTGCTGCCACTGGTCCTGGATGGCACCGTCAACCCGGGTCGGGTCTTTGACATGACCGTCTCGATTGAGGACGTGCCCTCGGGTTACGTGGCGATGGACGAGCGCCGCGCGCTCAAGGTCCTGGTCAAGCCGTAGATCACTTCGCCCCTGCCCGGTCGGTTATCCGCACCGGGCAGGGGCGTTTTGCGCCCTCGGGGCCCCTCGGACGCGGCATCCGCTCGGTGGTATATCGCGGATCCGCCAGCTCGCGGCGGATCAACAACACACATTGGCTCTCGACACTCTTGTCAGCGTGAGAGCGGGGAAATATCGTTAAATCAGCAAGGCAAGGCTAGCCTTAGCCACTTCGTGTGCTTCGGCATCCTCACCACGCAGAAAGCTGTTTGTGTTGTTCGATTCTCCCGCTCGTTCGGCGACCCCCGCATCCGCGCCGACCGCGCGTACCCGCGGCCGCCTGAGCCGACGCCTCGGCTGGCTGATCCTGATCGCCTGCGTGCTGATGCTGCTGTGCGCGGCGAGTATCGCGGTGGGAGCCAAACCGGTCCCCCTCGCCCATATTCTGCCGGCGCTGATCGATCCCGACCGTTTCGATGACGGCGCGATCATCACCGGGCTGCGTGTTCCGCGCACCGTGCTCGGTCTACTGGCCGGGGCTGCCCTCGGAGTCGCCGGCGGCGTAATCCAGGCCTTCACCCGTAACCCTCTAGCCGACCCGGGTATTCTCGGGGTGAACGCCGGGGCCGCGCTGGCCGTGACGATCGGCGTCGCCTATTTCGGGATGAGCGCGATCGGAGAATACCTCTGGCTCGCCCTGCTCGGCGCGATTATCGCGACCGTGGTGGTGTGGATGATCGGTGCCAGCGCCCGCGAGGGTGCCACCGCGCTGCGGATGACCCTCGCGGGGGTGGGCGTGGCCGCGGTCCTCGGCGGCATCTCCTCGTCAATCCAGCTGAACCATCCCTCAACATTCCAGAAGATGGCCGGCTGGGGTTCGGGCAGTCTGCTCGCCCAGCCACTCTCGGCGGCGGCGGTCGTGGGACCGGTCATCCTGGTGGGTATCGTGCTGGCGATCATCGCATCCCGTGGGCTCAACGCCCTCGCCCTCGGAGACGATGTAGCCACCGCGCTCGGCACACGGGCAACCGTGACCCGCACCCTGGCCATCCTCGCGGTCACCCTGCTGGCGGGGTCCGCGACCGCTCTGGTGGGATCCATCGCCTTTGTGGGACTCATGATTCCGCACGTCGCCCGGGCCATCGTGGGGCCCTCCCAGGGCTGGATTCTCGCGTACTCGGTGGTGCTCGGCCCCTGTCTCCTCCTCACCGCGGATGTCGCCGGACGCGTTCTCATGCAGCCGGCCGAGCTGCCGGTTGGCCTGGTGACCGCGTTTGTGGGGGCACCCGCCCTCATCCTGCTGGCACGGCGCGCCCGAATGGCCGCACTGTGACCCGGGCCGAGACACGGCGCGCACCCGCGCGAGTGGCGGGGCGGAACCGGCGCCGGTCCGCGCGGGCACCGCGCCCTCTCGTGCACGTGGTTTGGCGCACCCGAGGACTCTCGATGCGGGTGCCGCGACGCACGCTGATCGCGGTCGCCGGGCTTCTTCTGGCCGCCATCACGGTGGGCGTCTACTCGCTGGCCACCGGAGACTACGTCCTGAGTATCGGACAGGTCGCCGGCGCACTGTTTGGGCACGCACACGGGATCGAATCCACGATCGTACTGGAGTGGCGTCTCCCCCGCGTTCTCACTGCGCTGCTCTTCGGGGCGGCGCTGGGCCTTGCCGGCGCGATCTTCCAGTCCCTCACCCGCAATCCGCTGGGCAGCCCGGACATCATCGGGTTCGACACCGGCGCCTATACCGGCGCGCTGATCGTGATGCTGGTCCTGAATCTCCCCGGTGGGGTCACCACCGCCGCGGGCGCGGTCATCGGAGGGCTGCTAACCGCCGCCGCCGTGTACGTACTGGCATATCGCAACGGGATGGTGGGATTTCGGCTGATCGTGGTGGGCATCGGCGTCACCGCGATGCTGACCTCGGTCAATACCTGGCTGATTCTGCACGCCGATACCCAGCAGGCAGTGAACGCCGGCTTCTGGGGCGCGGGATCGCTGGATAAATCCGGGATGGATCAGCTGAGCATCGCGATCATCCCGCTGCTGGTGCTGTTTCTCGCGGCGGTCCTGATCACCCCGGCACTCGGCCTGCTGGAACTCGGCGATGATGCGGGTGCCCAGCTCGGTGTCGCGGTGGAACGCACGCGGCTGCTGGCGATCATCATCGGTGTCGGCTTGAGCGCCCTGGTGACCTCCTTTTCCGGGCCGATCGCGTTTGTGGCACTGGCGGCCCCGCAGATTGCCCGTCGGCTCGCCGGTGCCGCCGGTATCGCGTTTCTTCCCTCCGCGCTGACCGGCGCGGTTCTCCTGCTCAGCGCCGATGCGATCGCCCAGCACGCACTCCCCGACCCGGTACCGGTCGGGCTGGTGACCGTGATTCTCGGCGGCGGCTACTTCCTGTGGCTGCTGGTGACCGAGGGCCGTCGCCGCTAATCCCAAGATTTTTATCCCCCTACCCCCGATCGAAGGACCCATGAACACACAGTTCCGATTCCAAAAAACGCTGCTCGCGCTCGGCGGTGCGGCTCTCGCCCTCGCTCTCGCCGCCTGCAGCACCAGCGCCCCCGGCGGCGAGGACGCCTCGGCGTCCGCCGCCACCCGCTCGGTGAGTACCGCCAATGGTTCGGTGAAGATTCCCGCGCATCCGAAACGGATCGTCTCGATCCACTCGTTCAGCACCGAATCGCTGTTGGACTTTGGTGTCACCCCGGTGGGCGTGGAGGACACCGGCGCTGAGTATGTTCCCCAGCGCTACCTCAAGCGCTGGGAGCCGATCGAAAAGGTGGTTCAGGGCGGAAAGGTCAACCTGGAAAAGATTGCCGCTCTCAAGCCCGACCTGATTATTGGCGTGGACGTCCCCTACCTGCGCGATGTGTATCCCAAGCTTGAGGCGATCGCCCCGACCGTGTTTGCACCCTTTGACGAGAAGAGCACCTGGGCGACTTATCCCGCCTACACCGCCGACTACATCAACGCCGAGCCCAAGCTGACCGAGCTCAAAAAGCGCTACGATGACCGCATTGCCGAGGTCTCCAAGAAGTATGCGGACCAGCTGGCAAAAACCAAGTGGGACATCATCCAGGGCGGCTTTGACGACGGCAACTACTGGATCTACTCGGACAAGACCCAGGTGGGCACCGTACTGAGCGCCCTCGGCGCAAAATTCGCCTCGGCCACCGCGGGCACCCCGGCAGGCCAGAACCAGTCGGTGTCCTATGAGCGCACCGATTTACTGAGTGACGCCGATGCGATCATCTACTACGAAAACAACGACGGCACCCCGGCCAATAACATCGCCAAGCTGTTTGCCCTCCCGGGCTACCAGGAGCTGCCGGCCGTCAAGGCGGGACTGAGCATCGGCACCCCGGACTTCCTCTCGGGTTCCTACTCCGACTCGCTGGGCATCATCGACTCGATCGAGGCGGCGCTGAAGAAGATCAAGTAGCACGGGTCGCCACCGCTACCCCGCCCCGGAGTTCCGGGGCGGGGTAGAACCCGCTAGGGCCTCGTGAATACCAGGGACACGTTTTGGCCGCCGAAGCCGAAGGAGTTGCTGAGGACGGCGGGCTGCGGCAGGTCGCGGCGTGTGGTGACAACGTCAAGGCCGATGTCCGGGTCCACGGTTTCGAGGGTGAGGTTACGGGTGGGCGGGATCACGCCGTCGCGGATCGCGAGGACGCTCAGCAGGGCCTCGATTGCCCCGGCACCACCAAACAGGTGCCCGATGGCGCCCTTCGGCGCGGTCACCGCCATGTCCGTGCCGAACACCGAGGCGATCGCACGGGCCTCGGCGACATCGCCCACAGGGGTGCCCGTGGCATGGGCGTTGACGTGTGCAATGCCCGCCGGATCCAGGCCTGCCTGACCGAGGGCCCGGCGCATCGCCTGGATCTGACCGCGACCATCCGGGGCCGGGGCGGTCATATGGTGCGCATCCGAGGCGATCCCCGCGCCCGCTAGAACCGCGTACACTCGGGCCTCACGCGCCGCAGCGTGCTCCGCACTCTCCAGGATTAGGACCGCCGCGCCCTCTCCGATCACAAACCCGTTGCGGTCGGTAGCAAACGGACGCGAGGCATCCGCAGCATCTCCGGTGGACTTCGCCAGGGCGCGCGCCTGGGTGAACCCGGCAACGGTGATCGGGGTGATCGCGGCCTCGGTTCCACCCACGATCACCACATCGGCCTCCCCCGCACGGATCAGCCGAGCCCCCAGCGCGATCGCCTCCGCACCCGAGGAACATGCGGACACCGGGGTGTAGACACCCGCCTGCGCCCCGTATTCGATACTCACCACGGCGGCCGCCGCATTGGGCATCAGCATCGGGACCGTGCGCGGAGACACCCGGCGCACCCCTGACGCTGCCAGCACGTCGTGTTCGTGCAGCAGAGACTCGACCCCGCCGATTCCGGTTCCGATCGCCACGGCCAATCGTTCGGGATCCGGATCCACCAGTCCCGCATCCATCCAGGCTTCGGCGGCGGCCACCGCGGCCGACTGCTGGGAACGATCCAGGCGCTTCGCCTGCACCGGCGTTAGACTCGCGGCCGGATCGGTTGCCAGGGTGCCCGCTACAAGCCCCTCCACGATGTGATCGGCCGCACGAATACCGGACTTCCCGGCCAGTAGCGCCTCCCAGGTTTCGGCCACGCCGGTACCCAGCGGGGTGATCGCGCCCAGACCGGTCACAACCACATCATCTAATTCGCGCATGAGGGCACCTCTCTCAACTTTTGTACGTCATACAATTCAGTGTTAATTTGTATCACATACAATTGAGTCGTGAGTACACAGCAGAAGAACTCCCAGGCGGGCACCCGTGCAGTCTCGACCCGGCACCGATTGATCGAGGCGACCGCCGCGCTCTGCCTCGAACGCGGCGGCGGGGATATCAGCGTGGCCGAGATCGCCGCCGGCGCGGGCGTCTTCCCCAACCAGGTCACCTACCACTTCGGATCCAAGGATTCGCTGCTTGTCCACGCGGCGTTTTACGCCCTGCTACACGACTCCGAACGACTCTCGCGAGTCGGCGACTCGGCCGGAGACGCGGCGGCAATCCGCCGCAAAATTGCCCGCACCACCCTGGCGCTGCCCGCGCTCCCCGCGGTCTCCCGGGCCCTGGCGGCCGGCATCGCCAAACCCGAGCTGGCATCCACCGTGGACACCCACCTCGACCTACTGTTTCGCCGCTCCGAGCGCTACCTGGAACGCCTCCTTCGCCGTAACGGCTGGAGCATCGAGCGCCCGGTTGGCGTCGAGGTGCGCACGTTTTGGAGCACGGCACTCGGCGCGGTCCTTCTCGCCCAGGCGGGTGTGAGCGGGTCCGGATCCGACCTCGACCTAGCGGGAGTGCTCACCTTTCGCGAGTAGCGGCACCCCCGGTACGCACGCACCCCGATTCGGTCGCGAGTAGCGGCCGCCCCGGAACGCACACACCCCGCCTCCGCGCGGCGGAAACGGGGTGCGGAGGCGGGGGAAACTAGCTCAAACGCAGGCCGCCATCGAGGCGAATGGACTCCCCGTTGAGGTAGGTGTTCTCCACGATATGAGCGGCCAGTGCGGCAAACTCATCCGGACGACCCACACGCTGCGGGTTGGGGATGCCCTGGGAAATCGCGGCCAGCACCTCTCCACTCACGCCGAGCATCGGGGTATCAAACCCACCGGCGATGACCGTGTTGACGCGGATTCCCCGACCGGCGAGATCGCGCGCGGCGGGCAGAGTCAGACCGATGATTCCGGCCTTGGTTCCCGCATAGCCGGTCATCGAGGCCGATCCCTCCACACCCGCGGCGGAGGAGGTGTTCACGATCACACCACGCTCCCCCTCGGCGTTCGGGGTGTTTGCCAGCATCGCCTCGGCCACCATGGACATCACGGTAAAGGTACCCAGCAGGTTGGTATCGATCATCTGGGTCAGCAGCGAACGATAGTTGTCCTGGCGGATGGTGGCCCGACCGTCGGCATCCACCAGCGGCACGGTGTTGTTTACTCCGGCGGTGTTGACGTTGGCATCGATCGACCCATAGGTTTCCAAGGTCAGCGCCACCGCGGCCTCTACCGAGGCCAGGTCTGCAATGTCCAGCTCGACTCCGATGGCACTGGGCAGCGTGGCGGCGATCTCGCGGGCGGTATCCCCGCGACGCCCACCCACCACGACATTCGCTCCGCGCTCGGCAAAATACCGAGCGGTGGCCAGGCCAAGACCCGAGGTGGCACCGGCAACAAAAACCGTTGAGCCCTGAAGGCGCATGGCTACTTCCCCGATCCGGTGTTTCCGTGAGCGGCGAGGGCCACGTGGTCCCACGCCTCCCAGGTGGCAATGCGCTGGGCATACACGTCCTTCACAAACGGCAGCAGGTTGCCCAGCATGAGGCGCAGCGGCGGCTCTTCGGCATCCACCAGCGCCAGAATCGCGCCGGCACTGGCCGCCGGATCACCCAGATCGCCCTCGCCGAGGGACGCCGCGAGTTCCTCGCGCAGCGCGTCATACTCACTCATGGTCGGGGCGGATCCGATCGAGTTGGTGCTCAGGAACTCGGTGGCGTAGCCGCTGGGCTCGACGATGCTCACGCGGATTCCGAACTGGGCAACCTCGGCGGCCAGCGCCTCGGAGATGCCCTCCACCGCAAACTTGGCACCCTCGTAGATTCCAGCGGTGGGCACGGCGACAATACCGGCGACGCTGGAGAGGTTGATGATGTGACCGGATCCCTGAGCGCGCAGCAGCGGAAGCGCGGCCTGGATGACCGAGAGGGTTCCAAAGACGTTTGTCTCAAAGTTAGCTCGAGTGCTGGCCTCATCCACCTCTTCGATGGCGCCCATCTGACCAAAACCCGCATTGTTGACGATGACGTCGAGGCGACCGAAGTGATCGTGCGCGGCCTTGACCGCGGCGAATACGGCCGCACGGTCGGTGACATCCAGCTGCAGAGCCAGGGCGGTATCGGGGAAGCGCTCCACCAGATCGGCAGCCTGGGCGGGATTGCGCAGGGTCAGGGCGACACGATCGCCACGCTCGAGCGCCGCCTGGGCCCAGATCCGGCCGAACCCGCGTCCGGCACCGGTAATGAACCACGTTTTGTTGCTGGTCATGCTGACCACCCTTTCGTTGATGTGTTGTCAACTTTACACTTAACGTAAATATGTAAAGCATCGAATGGGTAAAAAATTCCCCACCGACTGGATACCCTGGAGACATGGACCCGAAAGAACCGCGCCGCACGCAGATCCTGCGCGACGCAACCGCGCTGTTTTCTCGCTACGGATACACCCGGACGACCCTCGCCGATGTGGCCCGACACAACGGAATCTCCCGCCCCACCCTCTACGCGGAATTTGCCGATAAGGACGCACTCTTTAGCGCGGTCATCAAATCCCTGGCCGACGAACTGTTCGCCCGCCTCGACTCCGAACTCGCGACGATCACCACCCCGCGGGACCGCCTCCTGCACGCATGCCTGAGCTGGGTTGGGTCGGGCTATGATCTGATCCAGGAAAACCCCGAGGCGGCCGACCTGTTTAATCCGAAATTCACCGCCGTCACCACGAGTAATGCGCGATTTGAGCGCTACCTCGAGGACCTCCTCCCCGGCGAAAACTCCCCCGCACGCCTGACCGAGATGATCACCCTGAGTTTGCAGGGAATCAAGCGCTTCGCGGTGGACCGCCCGCACCTCGACGCCCTGGTTGAAACGCTGGTTGACACCGTGATTGCCGCCGCCCGGGCGCGCTAACCCGCGAGTCTCGGCGGGGCACTCTCAGAATCGAGCCCTAGGCTTTCGCTAGGCGAAACGGGTGTGCCATCCTGTGCGCATCACGCACCGCACCCGAGCGATTGGAGAACACCATGACCAACTCCCCCGCACGCATCCTGATCGTGGGTGCCGGCGCAACCGGCGGCTACTTCGGCACACGGCTGCTCCAGGCCGGACGCGACGTCAGCTTCCTGCTGCGCGAATCGCGGGCCGCGCGGGTCCGCGAACTTGGGCTGCGCGTTTCGGCCCTGGACGGAGACCTGGTCTCGCATCCCGCCGTGCTGACCCGGGACACCCTGGATCGCACGGCCCCCTTCGACCTGATCCTGCTCGGCGTGCGTGCCGACGCCCTGGACGCTGCCCTCGAGGATCTCGCCCCGGCGGTGGGCCCGGATACCGCGATCATCCCCTTCCTCAACGGCACCCGTCACCTCGATACTCTGCGGAACCGCTTCCCCGACGCCCACGTATTCGGCGGGGTGGCCAAGGTATCGACATCGCTCGATGAGGCGGGAACCATCGTGCAGGTTACCCCGGGCGCGGCGATTGACTTTGGCTCGCTGACGGCGGATGAGAACGTCGTCACCCACATCCATGAGCTCCTGGACGTCCCGGGGATCACCGTGCGGACCCGCGAAGACATCGTGCAGGACATGTGGGATAAGTGGGTGTTTATCGTCTCTCTCACCTCGATCACCGTGCTCATGGGCGCGCCCATTGGCGCGGTTTCCGGCACGCGGGAGGGGGCGGCGTTTGCCCGCGCGGTGGTCGATGAAGCCGCCGCCGTCAGCGCGGCCGCCGGACACCCGGTATCCGCTGACACTCACGCGAGCCTGGTCGCCACGGCCACCGATTCCGCCTCCCCGATGACCACCTCGGTGTACCGCAACATGCGAGCCGGGGTGCACACCGAAGTGGAGGCGATGCTGGGCACGTTCCTGGATACCGCCCGCGAGCTGCACGTGGACACCCCGCGGATAGACCTGGCGACCCTGCGTCTGCGCGTCCACGAACACGTGATCGCCAGCTAGCGCGGGTAGGTCGGCCCACCGGCGGACAGCGCGGCGTGGATCCGAGACTCCAGATCGTTGAGCTCATCGATGACGTCGGTAACAACCCAGATGCGCTCACCGCGACGCCCACCCACCTCGCGCAGGGTCCCCGCCCGCTCCAGAGCCTCAACCACCGCGTCACGCGTGTCCGCTCGTACGCCGGTAAGAGCCTCAAGATCGGACACCATCAGGGTCGTCTGATCGCACACGTAGTCGCAGATCCGCCCACCGGGAGTATCTGGTCGCGCATCAATCACCCCGCGCCAGCGCGCAGGGAGCGCGGCGAGCCGGCTAAAGGTCTCTCCGGCTTCGTCCGCGGCGACGGTGATCGCCGCCACGATGATCTGAGTCAGCGGATCCGTCTCACCCCGCCGATACGCGGCCAGTGCGTCAAAATATCCGGAACGTAGCGCCCCCAAACCACTGGCCACGGGCAGGGTTGCGTGGAGGGTCACCCCGCGGCGCTGCAGGAGAGCCCCGATCAGGGCGCGTCCGATGCGACCATTTCCGTCGGTGAAGGGGTGGATCGACTCAAACTGTGCGTGCGCGATTGCCGCCTGGGCGAGCACGGGAACATCATCCCGATTGACGAAACGGATGAGGTCTTCCATGAGCCCGGGAACAAAATCGGGCGGCGGGGGAACATAGACAGCACCGCGCGGGCTGAAGTCACTCCCGCCCAACCAGTTCTGCTCGGCCCTAAATCTGCCCGCCCAGGCCCGATCCCCCAGGTCGGCATCCCTCCGCATCAGGGCCGCATGGGCGTCGATGATGTCGGCGAGCGCGATCCGCCCCGAGCGCCCGGCACGCAACAGCAGCGTGTGAATCGCCTCCATGGCTGCCACCACACTGAGCGCCTCGGTGCTTGCGTTTTGCCCCGCCATTGCGCGAGCCAGCGACTCGGTACTCGGGGCAATCCGTTCGATCTTGGATGATGCCACCGATTCACAGCGCACCATGAAACGCCCCAGGGCCGCGGACCGACCACGGCTGCGCGCATCCGAGCGCGCCGCAGCAACCAATGCTCGCTCGCCGACGAGCACCGTTTCGGGTGTCGGAATCACCGTGCGCTCGGCGATGAGCGGCGGCACGTGTGCGATCACCTCGGAGAGCACCCGGTCGGCCCGTGTGCCCCCGCGCTGGCGCTGCCGCCACGGGCGCGCCACCGTCTCATGCGCGGGCCAGGCCGTGGCTGTGGTACTTTTCTGCGAGTTCATCGTTTCCCCCTGTGCGGCAACGCTACGGCGGAGGGGAACGAGAGTCGAGTGAATGGACTAGGGGTTCGCTGTGAGTGCGGGAGTACCCCAGAACGGGCCGGTCAGCCCAACGCTCGCGAAGTACTCGGCGGCAACCAGGGGCTCCCGGCGGACATACCCGGCATCAAGGTTCGGGCAGGTGGTGACCACCAGGGCCGAGGATGCCTCGGGTGGCGAACGTGTGCGCCAGGACGGACACCATCTCAGTGCGCGTCGGTGATGGCGGCGATCCCCGCGCGGATCCTGGCCGCGAGCTCCTCGATTCGGGCCGTCGACTCCGCGCCGGCCGCGGCCTGAGCCCAGGCTCGGGTGAGCGCCCGGAGACGATCCTCACGCAGCGCGAGTCCCGCCCGCGGCACCCGCTCCACACCCCATCCCAGCAGAGCCCCGGCCACAAACGCCTCATGGTCGGCACTGACCCCCGGCCGATGCGCGGTCAGCCCCGGCAGCTCAGCATCACCCAGCAGCTCGGCCGCGCGACTCCAGTGCGCATTCTGGCGAACGTGGGTACCCTCGGGGGTCCCCACGAAGCGCTCCAGCTGCGTACGTCCCTCGCGGTATACCGGAATCCACCCGTGACCGATGCCCTCGATTGTGCTCGCGGAGAGCACTGCCCAGTCGGGTCGATCCGCCGCCACCGCGGCCAGGGTGGCACGCGCACACTCCGCCCCGACCCCCTCTGCCTCGGCACTTTCACGCCGATCCATCGGGTGTGGCACCACGGCAAATACCCGGATCCCCAGTGTGTGCAGGGTGTCGGCCATGATGCGCTCGGCCTCGACATAACCGCCGCCTCGACCGCCGAGGATCCGCGCGATCCGAGCCGCATCCACGCCGTCAAATAGCAGAAACAGGGTCGGCGCTCGCTCCTGCGGCTGGAGTTCAACTAGGCCGTGCCCGGTGAGCGCGGCCAGCCGGACACGATAGGCGTTATGCGGCGAATCCGCCGCGGTGTGCAGCGCAATGCCTGACCCTGGAGGCACCCGGCGCAGCGCTGATACCGCGCGGGCGACACCACCCGGCAGCGGTTGAGCGATATCCCGAATCACAAACACGCTGCGGGCCTCATCCTCGGTCAGGATGCTCCACGCCTGCGCCATCGCACCCACCGGATCCGAACGCCCCTGCGCGTCCACATCCGGCACCAGCAGCAGGGTGGGCCGCCGCAGTCGACGCAGGATCCCCTCGATCTCCGTGCGCCGGGCGGGATCAAACACCATCGCGCCTCGCACCATCGGTCGTCTGGTCATCGGAGTCCCTTCGTCTCCGCACCACGGTACGGTGACGCGCACCGCGCGCGCCGGAAACTCGGCAAATACTCACCGTGATTGGCCCACCCGATGCCACCTAGGCGGCGGCCGCCACCGTGAGGCTCGCGCGCGCGATCAGCACGGCCCGGACCGAAAGGGTGGCCACCGTGAGGATCACCGCGGTCACCACGAGCACACCGATGCCGGCCCAGATGGGGTTCGTCGTGGCGCTGATGACAAACGCCGCGACCGCACCCAGCGGGAAGGTATAGGACCAGGCGCCGAGCGTGAACGGGGTGCGTCGATACAGGGGCATCAGACCCAGCTGCAGGAGCACCAGAATCGCAGTCAGGCCCAGCAGAATCTCGACGCCGATTCCCACATGGGTGCCGGTCAGCGCGATCCATGCCCCGCCACCCACGGCGGGCGGTGCCATCAGGATTGCCAGCGAGGGCACCAGGGGTGCGGGCAGGGCCGGCCGCAGGGCAAGGCGAGCCAGAATCAGCGTGAAGACCAGCACCCAGAACAGCGTGGCCACTCCGAAGGCACCCCAGCCGAGTCCGATCCAGCCGATCTTGGCGGCCGATCCCGCGGCGATATAGCCCGCCGCCACCGTGGGCAGGAGATAGCCTCCGTGCACCAGGTCGATCTCGATATTGCCACGTGCCCAGCGTCCCAGGATCCAACCGGCAAACACCGCGCCGACGGCAATCGAGGCCAGCACCAGCGTCGTTCCCGCCCAGGGAACCATCGGATACAGGCGAGCCCCCAGGAACATGCCCAGCGCGGGGGCCAGTGCGGCGACCGGACCCTGGGCCGGATGGCGGAGCTGGCTGATCAGGCTCTGCTCGGCGGCGAATCCGCGTACAGTGTGGGCCACCAGCAGCCAGATCCAGGCAAGCGCGGCAATCCCCCAGAGGACGTCGCCGATCATCGGGCTCAGCCCCCACACCGCGTCGGCGGCGCTCCAGGTCTGGGCAAGACCGGCAAGGCCAAAGCCGATGGCGAAGGTGATCATGGGGATACGTTGTGCAGTCATAGTGGGATACTAATGCATTATTGCCTAGTTAATCCATTAGTCCTAGACTGGGCGCATGACCTTCACGCTTCTGGGCGAGCCCGCGGCTATCGATCTGCTCAATACACTCAAGACCGCGCATACCCCGGCGGTGGATCAGCTCGATGCGCCCGGTGCCCTCGCCGAGTTTTGGCGCTTTCAATCCGAACGCGACCCCTCGATCACCGCGCTAAACGCCGAGGACACCCGGAGCCTCCGCACGCTCGTGGGGGCGCTGATCCAGGCGATCGACGAGGGGAGCGCCCCGGAAACACCGGTCCTCACCGCCGCCAACACCATCCTGCACGCCGCCCCGGTGCAGAGCTACCTGAGCGTGCGTGACGGGCACCTGCACGTCGAATACACCACAACCGCACGCACCGCCGAGGAGGCCACCCGCGCCAAGCTGATTCTGTCGGCCCTGGAACTGAGTGATGCGGCGGCCGCCGGACGCCTGCGCCACTGCCCGGCCGAGGACTGCTCGCAGATGTTCATCGCAACCAACGCCAAGCGTCGCTGGTGCACCGCCGCGGGCTGCGGAAATCGTGCGCGCGTCTCCCGACACGCAGCCCGAGCACGCGTCAGCACACGACCCACCCGCTAGGCGGAATCGGGACTCGAAAGCGCGACGAAACCACGCTGCCCACGGCGTCACCGCGGCTGAGGCATCCCGATCCCGCCCGTGCGCAGGGCCCCGCTAGTAGCCGATAAACCGATCTGTGCGGACGCGGTGCACGCCGTGTGAGCGAGCCGCGCGCGATGCCGACGCGACAAATGCCGGGGAACCGGCCACATAGGCGTGGGTTGGACGCCCGGCGGGCCGCGCGATCTCCAGCGCATGCTCATCCACCCGCGTGCCCGCGTACAGCCATCCCGCGGGCAGCGCGCCCTGCCGAGCCAGAGACTCCGGCCCAACAATCAACACCCGTACGCCTCCGCGTCGCAGCACGGGCTCCGCCCAGACCGGATCTTCACCCGCGCGCAGGGCCCAGATCAGGGTGGGTCCCGACGCCGGACGAGCCGTGCGCGCATCGGCCGCGGCGAGGAACGGGGTGAGCCCCACGCCGTTGGCCAGCCACAGCTCATCCGCTCCGCCACGCACCGTAAAATCGCCACCCACGGCGCTCACGGCCACGTGGGTCCCAGGTTTCAGGGCGAGCAGTGCCTGCTTAAACGAGCTGGCCCGCTCCTCGACCCGCGTAATGATGCGCACCGAGGAGGCCCCCGGTGCCGAGGCCACGCTAAACACCCGGCGCAGGCCGCGCCCATCGGCACCCCGGTGTGGGATGGAGAGCTCCAGATACTGGCCGGGACGCAGGCGCAGCGGACGCTCGGGGACGAAGGACAGGTCGGCGATTCCGCCCGCATGCTCCTCGCGGGCCTCCAGCGTCAGCCGCACCCGCGAACGCGGACCAAACCCGAACGCGACCGCGTTTCCCACCAGCAGCGCGAGTTCCGGCGACATCGCCAGCGCACCCAGGTTCAGCGGGATCAGCGAGATCAGGCCAACAATGGCGCTGACCAGCATCCGCCAGCGACGCCGCGGCGGGGCCGTCAGCGGCTCACTCATCATGAAGGCCCCGAGGAAGAGGTAGGGGTAGGAGGCCAGGGCGATCCAGCCGGCACCGAGTGGATCCGCGCCGGTGGACACCAGCTTGAGCAGCGTGCCCACCACCCCGATTACGATCACCGGCAGCGCGATATCCCAGGCCCGCGCCCGGTGCAGCACCAGGGCCGCGCCGAGGACCAGCGGAACAAACAGTGCCGGGGTCGCGATCCACCAGACGGCACCGCCGATGCCGGTGGCGGCGACCACCATCGCCCCGGCGGCCACCGGATTGAAGAGGTGGCGTCCCCGCCAGGCCAGCAGATACTTGCTCAGATTCGCCGCAACCACGGCGAGCGCGAGCATCCCCTGGCTCTCCATCGTGGGCAGGGGGAAAAAGAGAAATACCAGGATCAGCGCGGTCACCAGCGAGGATTCCCCGTGTGGGGAGACCCGCCAAATCAGCGCAAAGATTCGATTGGATACCCAGCCAGCCACCACCGCGACCACGAGGCTCAACACGAGCCCCAGGATCGGGAAGGAGAGCACACCGATCAGTGAGAGTACCGCCGCAATCACCCAGAGTGCCAGCAACACCAGCAGCACCAGGCGATACATCGTCACACGGCCAAGAAGGCGGTCCAATCGGGTAATCATGCGGTAAAAACCTCTCCGGGAAGCGTGCGGGAATACTCCACGCGTCCATTGCTAAACATCCGAACCCAGTCGATCTCCAGCCGCGTCGCCACAGCCTCGGGTCCGGCAAAAAACAGGGCGGTCGCGGCGGCGTCGGCGATCAGCGCCGACTCCCCGATCGCCCAGGTGGCCACGATCGAGTCCACCGGTTTTCCGGTGCGTCCATCCAACACGTGGTGGAGTCCCTCGCCCCATGCGCGACGGTTGGTCGCCGATCCGGCAATCGCGCCACGCGGCCCGGACGCGTCCAGCTCGATCACGCCGATCGCCCGGGTGCGATCAAAGGGGTGTTCCAGCGCAACCCGCAGCCCGGGCTGCCCGGCGTGGCGAATGTCGCCCCCGGCATCAACAGTGAGGGCCGTGTAGCCGCGAGCCATCAGCAGCCCGGCGACCAGGTCCACCAGCTGCCCCTTGCCCACGGCACCCACGTCCAGGAGCACCGGTTCGGTTGCGCTGAGGATCGTCCCCGTGCTGTGCAGGGTGTCGCCGAGTGCCGGGACCGGGCTTGGGACCCCCGAGGGAACCAGCGAGTAGGCCGGGTCATACCCCAGGGTTTCCAGCGCCCGCCCCACCAGCGGGGTGACCGCACCGGCGGTGAGATCCTCCAGGTTCACATACGTGTCCCAGAGTTCCGGCCAGTGCGGCCCCAGGTCCACGCTGCCGCCGGTGCGTGCGAAATCACGCACCGACGAGTCGGCGCGAAAGCGTGAATACACCGCGTCATAGGCATCGATCAGCGTGGACACGGCCGCCCGGTCACCGGGAGAAATCTCGTTCTCCGTGGTGATCTGCCAGCCGGTTCCGATCGCCTCAAAACGCCAAGGGGCGGGAGCTGGAGACACTACTTCGCCTGGGAAATGATGTTGTTGATGGCGTCGTTGAAGCCCGCACCGGTCAGCGAGGAGCCCGAGACGGTGCCCACGTTAAGGTCGGAGATGTTTTTACCCACCACCTGACCGGCGATACCCGAGGCAAACTGGGTTTCAAACTGCTTAGCGGTGGGGTTTTCCCCCTTGGGGACCACCTTGACATCGCTAACCACGCCACCCTTGAGCGTGACCGTGACACCGATCGATTCCTGCCCGCCGGGCGAGGTGTAGGTACCGTCGGCGGAGTAGGTGCCGTCCTTGAGCGCGGTGGCCGCGGGTGACGCGCCGGGGTCGGCCTGAGACTGGGCCGCGGGAGCGCTGGGGTTTGTGGAGGAACCCGCATCCGATCCGCTCTTGGTCAGGTCGCCGGTTGCGCAGCCGGAGAGTGCGGCGATGGCGGCGACGCCGATACCGATCAGGGCGCTGGTGCGAACGGCGCCGGGGGTGCGAAGCATATCCATGGTGTTACCTTCCGTGGTGGTTCGAGACAACGGTCACACGAGGTAGGCGGCGGCCCGGTTCAGCCAATCGGGTTTTCTACAGAAAAAACTCAGCTTTGAACCATCGGGCCTCGAATATCGTGTACCGGGAGTGAGCAAGGAAACGAGGGCGTGATGTCCACCGAGCATGAGGCGCGGGTTCTGCGCGAGCTGCATGAGCAGCATGGCGCGGTGATCTGGCGTTTTGTGGTGCGCCTCACCGGCGATTTTGCCGGGGCCGACGACATCGTGCAGGAAACCCTGCTGCGCGCCTGGCGCAATCCGCGGATCATGTCCGATGATCCCGAAAGCGCACGCTCCTGGCTGTATACGGTGGCCCGCAACCTGGTGGTGGATGAGGCGCGCAGCGCCCGCCGCCGCCACGAAATCGGGGTCGAGGAGATGCCCGAGGGACGCTCCGATGACCACACCGACGCCCTGTTTGATTCGATCCTGGTAGCCGAGGCCCTGGCGGCCCTGAGCGACGAGCATCGGGCGGTGGTCACCGGTGCGTACTTCGGCGGGCGCAGCACGGTGGAGCTCTCGGCAGATCTGGGGATCCCCGAGGGCACGGTCAAGTCACGGCTGCACTATGGACTGCGCGCACTCAAGCTTGCGCTTCAGGAAAAGGGGGTCACCCGGTGACCGATATCCACACCCGCTTTGACGAGTGGGATGCCGCCTATGTCTTGGGTGCACTGGGACCTGCCGATCGACGCGCCTACGAGGAGCACCTGGCCGAGTGCGAGCGGTGTCGCCTGCACATGTCCGAGCTGGCCTCGCTGCCCGGGCTGCTCTCGCGAATCACCCCGCCAAACGAGCGGGAGATGCCCGGAGACGAGCGGCCCGTGCCCGAAGCCCCGAGACTCACGCCGGACATCACCGCCGCGCACCTCCCCCACCCGCGACGCCGCCGCCTGAGCCGCCGCGCTCGCGGATGGGCCATCGCCGCGGCCGCCGCCGTGCTGGTTGTCGGGGCCGCGATCCCCCTCACCCTGCACGTGTTGGAACCCAAGACCGAGCGCCTCACCCTCGCCCAGGTGGGTCCCGAGCTGGCACCGATCGACGCGGTGGTCACCCTGCGAGACATCCCCGGCGGAACCCGGGTCACGATGGACTGCTCCTACACATCCCCCGCCGCCCCCTATCCCGGGGCCGAACCGGTGGACTACTCGCTGGTACTCACCGACAACGCCGGGCGGGAACGCGCGGTCTCCACCTGGGTCGCGGCGCCGGGCAGCCCGGCGCGGGTCGAGGTCACCACCACCACACCGCTTGAGGGTATCCGCTCGGTGGATGTGCGCCGTGCCGATTCGACCACGCCGCTGCTGCGAGCCCTCCCCGCCGACTAAACCACGCGTCAACAGCCCGCTCCCACGCACCGTCCCCACGCACCGGGCCAACAGAAAACGCCCCCATCCGGTACTACCAGATGGGGGCGTTGGCAGAAAAACTAGATGCGGGCTTCGTCCACGCGGAGGGTGGCACCGTTTGCGGGTCCCCGGTAGCTGAACGCACGCACGATCTGCAGGATACCCAGCACCACCAGGGCAACACCCAGGATCAGCCACAGCAGGGCGGCGAAGGCGAACGGCGCGGTGATCACGAGGATACCGGCGATGATGCTCAGCACGGCGAAGACCACGCCCCACACCTTATTAGCGACGCTGCGCAGGCTCGCGAAGGCGAGAACACCCTCAAAGATCCAGCTCACACCGATGAAGATCGCGGTGAAGACCGCGAGCACGGTGGTGACGTTGCCGAGGTCGGTGAAGGCCACGATACCGGCAATCACAAACAGCACACCGAGCAGCACGTTGCCGATCCGTCCCCAGGTCGAGGCACTCTTGGCAAAGATGCCCAGGGCCGCGTAGATCACGCCGGCCACAACCGCGTAGATCGCGATGAACGCGGTGATGACCGAGGCGGTCTTCAGCGGTGCCACCAGGATCAAGATACCGATGATGATCGCGATGATTCCGGCGATGCCGAGGGCCGTGCGCACACCGTTGGTGAGGGTGCGGGAAAGGGAGGGTTCCTGAGTCATGGTTTTCCTTAGGGGTTGAGGGTTGAGGCTTGGGGGCGCGGCACAATCCGCGCATGGCGGTCATGCAGGATTGTATGGGCGATCACGTTGACCACGATGGCCAACACGGCGGCGATGGCCACGGATTCGATCCGCCCGAGGCCCACCAGGTGGGCGGGCTGATCGGAGGACGTGGTGAGCAGCACCACCGGGGTGAGCAGGGTCACAAACATCGGATAGTTGCCGGAGAGAATATAGGCCACACACAGCAGCGTGCAGACCAGCGCCACGAGGATCGGCACCGGCGCGGGGAGCAGCGAGACCAGCGTGGCAAACACCGCACCGATCGCGGTACCCACCACGCGGTCTCGGGCACGGCTGGTGCGGTTATCAACGCCGACCGCGAGAATCATGCAGTAGGACAGCAGGGTCCAACTGACGTAGGGGAAGTCCACGGCCTCGCCGATGGCAACGATGCCCAGGGATCCCACCGCGAGCAGCACCCCATAGCCAAGCCGCTCCTTGACCGGCTGCGGGGTCGGCAGAGAGTCGTGTTTGGTCGGCATCAGTGTCGCAAACGCGAGCATAAATGCGGCCCCCAGACTCGACCCTAAAAGCACCTGCCAGAACTGCACGTCGGTGTTGGACAGCGAGGCAAAAACGATCAGGTTGACCGGCGAGCGGGTCATCGAGGAGATGTCCCCGATCCGGAACAGGCCCTGCACCAGACACACCCCCACCAGGGCGACCAGGACCGGGAAGGTACCCAGCGAACCCAGCGTAAAGCCCAGCATTGCCACGATCACAGCCCACAGTGCCGCCATCACCCGCCACCTGGGCAGCAGTGCCCGGGACGGGGAAAGGAGGAACATGATGGCCAGATAGCCGGCCTGGGCGGTGTGCGGTCCGATGAATCCATAGAGGGCCGCGAGCAATACCGCGGCCGACCCCACCAGAATCAACGCCCCCAGTATGGCGCGACGCGTCAGCGCAAAATTCTTGAACACGACGTGCGTCATGAGCTTCCCCCTCCCGTCCCCACGGAGCCAGCGCTACGGTAATAAGAGAACACTATCGATGTTTGGGGAGCGGTCGTTATGACAAAACAGGATATTTCCGAACTTTTTGATATCTATCGTGATTTACACGCACATCCGGAACTGAGTTTCGCCGAGACCCGCACCGCCGGCATCGTTGCCGCGAGACTGCGCGGCCTCGGCTATGCGGTGACCGAGGGTGTGGGCCAGACCGGTGTGGTTGGGGTGCTGGATCGAGGTGTCGGATCCACCGTGCTGCTGCGAGCGGACATGGACGCGCTCCCGGTGCGCGAGGACACCGGTCTGGACTATGCCTCGGTGGCAACCGCCACAAACGATGCGGGCATTGAGGTGCCGGTCATGCACGCGTGCGGGCACGACGTCCACATCACCGCCATGCTCGGTGCCGCCGCCGAGCTCGCCGCCGATCCCACCTGGTCCGGGCGTCTGCTGCTGGTGTTCCAGCCGGCCGAGGAACAGGGCGCGGGGGCACAGGCTATGGTGGATGATCACCTGTTTGAGCGATTCGGAACCCCCGATGTGGTGCTCGGCCAGCACGTGGCACCGCTGCCCGCGGGCACGCTGGGGCTGCGTTCGGGACCGGCCTTCGCCGCCTCGGATGCGCTGCGGGTGACCCTGTTTGGGCGCGGCGGCCACGGCTCGCGCCCCGAAACCACCGTGGACCCGATTGTGCTGGCGGCCGCGGTCATCCTGCGCCTGCAGACGATCGTGTCCCGGGAGATCGCCGGCACCGAGACCGCGGTCCTCACCGTGGGCGCGGTGCACGCGGGCTCGGCCCCCAACATCATCCCCGACAGCGCCGAACTGCTGATCAACATCCGCACCTTCGACCGCGAGGTCCGGGCCACCATCCTCTCGGCGATCACCCGGATTGTGCGCGGCGAGGCCCAGACCGCCGGGACCGAGCGCGAACCCGAGATCGAAACCCTGCACGCGTTCCCTCTGGTGAGTAACGACCCGGCGGCCACCGAGCGGGTGCGCGCCGCCTTCACCGCCGATCTGCCCGATCTGGTGCTGGTGGATCCCGGCGTGGTGACCGGCAGTGAGGACATCGGAATCCTCGCCACGGCCGCCGGTGCCCCGTGCATGTACTGGGTGCTGGGCGGGGCGGATCCGCAGCTCTTCGCCGGACTATCACGCTCGGCCGAGATCATGGCCCGGGTCGCGCAGCAGCCCTCCAACCACTCCTCAAAGTTCGCCCCAAAGATCGAGGCCACGCTGCCGCTGGGGATTCGCACCCTGGTGAGCGCGGCCGGGGCCTGGTTGAAGCCGTAGCCCTCATACGGGGTGACCATCGGTCGGAAACCCCGGCCACGGCGCGGTACTCCCCCGTTTTCTTCGGCCACGGCACTACGGTGGATATCAATTAGTATTCGCCGAGCCAGGAGTTCGAATGTCGCCGCACACCAGCACCGATTTTGAGGCCGTTTACCGCGATCTGCACACCCATCCGGAGCTGGGGTTCCAGGAGGTGCGCACCGCGGGAATCGTCGCCGAGCACCTGCGCTCGGTCGGATACGAGGTCACCGAGGGCGTGGGCATCACCGGCGTGGTGGGCATCCTGGATCGCGGTCCCGGTGCCACCGTGCTGCTGCGCGCGGACATGGACGCACTGCCCGTGCGCGAGGAAACCGGGCTCCCCTATGCGAGCACCGACTCGACCATCAACGCCGAGGGTGTCGAGGTCCCGCTGATGCACGCGTGTGGCCACGACATGCACACCACCGCCCTGCTCGGTGCCGCCTCGGCTCTGGCCGCGGATCCCACCTGGACCGGACGCCTGATGCTGGTCTTCCAGCCCGCCGAGGAGCAGGGATCGGGTGCCCGCACCATGATCGAGGACGGCCTGTTTGAGCGCTTCGGAACCCCCGATGTGGTGCTCGGTCAGCACGTGGCGCCGTTCCCCGCCGGTGCGTTTGGGCTGCGATCCGGTGCGGCCTTTGCCGCCTCCGACTCCTTTGTGATCACCCTGTTCGGACGCGGCGGGCACGGCTCCCGGCCCGAAACCACCGTGGACCCGATCGTGCTGGCAGCCTCGGTCATCCTGCGCCTGCAGACCATCGTGTCCCGCGAGGTTGCCGGAACCGAAACCGCCGTGCTGACCATCGGCTCGGTGCATGCAGGCTCGGCTCCCAACATCATCCCCGACAGCGCCGAGCTCAAGATCAGCCTGCGCAGCGTGGACCCCGCGGTGCGCGCCCGGGTGATCGCGGCGATCGAGCGCATCGTCCGCGGCGAGGCCCTGACCTCCGGTGCCGATCGCGAACCCACCATTGTGCACGCCCACTCCTACCCCGCGGTGGTCAACGATGAGGCCGCGACCGCACGCGTCCACGCGGCCCTGACCGCCGCCATTCCCGGCGTGCAGGTCATCGACCCGGGCCTAGTGACCGGCAGCGAGGACGTGGGCATGCTCGCCGAGGCCGCCGGAGTGCCGTGCATGTACTGGCTGCTCGGCGGCGCCGATCCCGCGCCCTTTGCTAACGTGACCAGCCAGCAGGACCTCGTCGCCCGGGTATCCGCGCTGCCCTCCAACCACTCGCCGCTGTTCGCCCCGGCGATCATCCCGACCCTGCCGCTGGGTATCGCCGCCCTGAGCGCCGCGGCGCTGGCCTGGCTCAAGCCCTAACTCACACACCCGAAAACTCAGAGGAAACCATGCCCGAGAAATCCACCCCGGACAGCACCGCCGAGACCACCACCACGGACGTCGAGGTTTCGGAAGAAGCCCCGCGTGATCCCGACGCCGCCTCGGCCCCGGTCAACGTGCCGCCGTCACGTCGCTTCTGGACCCGACTCGACAACCCGTTTGTTGCCGGCTTCCTCCTCACCCTGGGCGGCCTGGCAGCCTTCAGCCTGGGTGCCGCGATCACCAACATCTCCACGGTGATCATCTACATCGTGTTTGCCCTCTTTATCGCGCTGGGCATCGACCCGGTGGTGCGCTGGCTCTCCGGGCGCGGGCTCAGCCGCACCTGGTCGATCGTGATCACCATCGTTGGTCTGCTGGCGATTATCGTGGGCATGATGTGGCTGGTGATCCCGACCGTGGTGGATCAGGTCACCCAGTTTGTGCAGTCGGTCCCCTCGATGATCAAGGACTTCATGCACAGCGACCTCTTCCACCGCCTGGAGGGGATGTTTGGTGAGGGCTTCGAATCGCTGATCGGTGACATTCAGAAGTTCCTCTCCGACCCGGGCAACATCGCGGCGATCGGTGGCGGCGCGTTCCAGGTGGGTGCCACGATCTTCTCGGGTCTGTCCGGTGTGCTGATCGTCCTGGTGCTGACCCTGTACTTCGTGGCCTCGCTGCCGCAGATCAAGTCGGCCATGTACGAGCTGGCTCCGGCCCGCAACCGCGCCCGCATCTCCGACCTGACCGACCAGATCACCGATTCGATCGGTGGCTACCTGGGCGGCATGGTGGTGCTGGCCTTCTTCAACGCGGTCTTCTCGGGTGTGCTCTACGCGATCCTCGGCCTGCCGTTCCCGCTGCTGATGAGCGTGGTCGCCTTCTGTATCACGCTGATCCCGCTGGTCGGTTCGGTCCTGTTCTGGGCCGTGGCGAGCGTTCTCGCGCTGTTCACCAGCCCGCTCTCGGCGCTGCTGTTTGCGCTGATCTACATCGCCTACGTGCAGGTCGAGGCCTACGTACTGACCCCGCGGGTGATGAGCCGGGCCATTTCGATCCCCGGATCCCTCGTGGTCATCGGTGCCCTGATCGGAGGCACACTGCTGGGACTGCTGGGTGCGCTGGTGGCGATTCCGGTGACCGCCTCGATCCTGCTGATTATCAAGCAGGTGTGGATCCCGCGTCAGAACTCCAAAAAGTAGTTCTTGACTCCAAACCTACACGTGTTAGGATTTTTCCTAATATGTGTAGGTTTGTTGTTTAAGGAGGCATCATGGCACGCGCCGGCATTACCCCCGAGCGCCTGATCGGAGTGGGCGCGGAGCTCGCCGATGAGGTGGGCATCGAACGGGTCACCCTGGCCGAGGTGGCGCGACGCTTCGACGTCAAGACCGCGAGCCTCTACTCCCACGTGGCAAACACCGCGGCCCTGAGTGAGGGAATCGCGCTGCTCGCACTCACCGAAATGGCCGACCGCCTGGCCATCGCGACCGCGGGCAAGGCTGGACGCGACGCCCTCGCCGGACTCGCCAACACCTACCGCGACTATGCACACGCCCACCCCGGCCGCTTCGCCGCAACGCTTGTTCCGCTGAGCTCGGAGGCCGCCGCCGCGAGTGACGGCCCGCGCCACGTCCACCTCACCGAGGCCGTGCTAGCGGGCTACACTCTCTCCCCCGAGACCCATCCGCACGCGGTGCGCCTGATCGGCAGCACCGTGCGCGGATTCATCACCCTCGAGGCCGCCGGCGGATTCGCACACAGCGCGCCGCCCGCCTCCGACAGCTGGATCGCGATCATCGACGCCCTCGATGCCCTCCTCACCCACTGGCCCACCTCCCCCGATTCGGAAAGGATCGCCTCATGACCACCACCCCCACCCCCGTGCCACTGAACGACACCCTCATCCGCGGGGCCGCCCAGCTCGAATCCACCGAACACGGACTGCTGCCACACCGCTTGCCCGCCTGGGCTCGCGCGCAGAACACCGATCCGCAGCTGAGCATGGTTGAGGCGCAGCCCTCGGGTGTGCGGCTGGCATTTTTCAGCGCCGCCACCGTGATTGAGCTGGACCTGTTCCGCTCGCGCACCACCTATAGCGGCGTGCCCGCACGCCCGGACGGGATCGTGGAGCTCACGATCGATGGGGAGCGGATCACCCAGATGGTCACCTCGGGCGGGTCCACCACCACGATCGATATGGCCACCGGCGTGCCCACGACCGAGGTGGGTCCGGTCGCCACCCTGCGTTTTGAGGGACTGTCTGCCGCGTCGAAACTCGTGGAGATCTGGCTGCCGCACAACGAGCAGATCGCGATTGCCGCACTGCGCACCGACGCCCCGGTCACCCCGATTGCCGCGGATGCGCGCCCGGTGTGGGTACACCACGGATCCTCGATCAGCCACGGCTCCAACGCGGTGCGGCCCACCGGCATCTGGCCCGTGGTGGCCGCTCGCGGCGCGGACCTGGAGCTGGTGAACCTGGGCTTTGGCGGCAGCGCCCTGCTGGATCCCTTCACCGCCCGCAAAATTCGGGATACCCCCGCCGACCTGATTAGCCTCAAGCTCGGAATCAACCTCACCAATCTCGACCTGATGCGGGTGCGCGCATTCGGCCCGGCCATACACGGCTTCCTCGACACGATCCGGGAGGGCCACCCGGACACCCCGCTGCTGGTGATCTCCCCGATCTACTGCGGCATCCACGAGGACACCCCGGGGCCCGGCATGTTTGATCTAGAGGCACTGGTCACGGGTCAGCTGCGCTTTATCGCCACCGGCAAGCCCGATGAGGTCAGGGCTGGCAAGCTGACCCTGCGCGTGATTCGCGCCGAGCTTGAGCGCATCATCACCGAGCGCCGCGCCACCGATCCGAACCTGTTCTATCTGGATGGCCAGGAGCTCTACGGCGAGGCGGACGCCGAAACCCACCCGCTGCCCGACGCCCTGCACCCGGGCGCCGAGTCCCACCAGATCATGGGCGAGCGCTTCGCCCGGATCGCGCTGGGTGAGGGAACCGATACCTGGTCCCTCTGATTTTCGACCGACGGCCCCTTCCTGCGGGAAGGGGCCGTTTTCCATTTGGCAAAAGTTATTGCAGTTCTCGCCGGGCGCGGCGCAGACTGGGATATCCCCATCGAAAGGCCTCCCATGACCACATCCTCACACCACACCTTCGACCGCGCCTACTGGGAGCAGCACTGGGATGAGTCGATCCTGCGCGGCAGCCACCGAACCCCGCCCCACCCGCACCTCGAGACCTTTCTGAGCGATCTCGCGCCGGGCATCGCCCTGGAAGCGGGCTGCGGCACAGGTGCCGAGGCGCTCTGGCTGGCCGAGCACGGATGGCGGGTCACCGGGGCCGATATCTCGGCCGGCGCCCTCGCGGTGGCTGCCGAGCGGGCACGCGCCGCCGGAGTGGCGAACCGAGCCACCTGGATCGAAGCAGACCTGGGCACCTGGGCTCCGGAAACCGGGTTCGATCTGGTGAGTACCCACTTTGCCCACCCGGCGATGCCGCAGCTGAATTTCTACCGCCGGATCGCCGAGTGGGTTGCCCCGGGCGGCACCCTCTTCATCGCCGGCCATGCCACCGGACACCACGGTAATCACCCCGACGCCAACGCCCATCCGATCGAGGCCACCGCGACTATCGAGGGGATCATCGCACTGCTTCCCGCCGAGGAGTGGAGCATCGTGGCCGCCGAGGAGGTCAACCTCGCCTCGGTCCACGCCGATGCGCCCACCCACCGACGGGACGTGGTGGTGCGGGCAAGCCGAATCGGTTAGTCAAGTCGGCGCGACCGGGCGAAAAGACACGGCCACGAGGTTCGGCCGCGGCCCTGCACCATCGAGCCCGCCGCCGACCCGCACTGCCCGCCTAGCCCAGGGCGAGCGCTCGGCGCAGATCCTCCACGTATGCAGCGGGTGCCTCCCAGGCGGCGAAGTGTCCACCCGCGGGATGCTCGATCAACGCGGTCAGGTTCACAAACCGCTCCACAAACGCGCGCGGGGCGTGCATGAAGTCCCCGGCGAAGGCCGAGTAGACCGTCGGAGTCTCGATCCGCGCGGGCAGCACCACGGGCACGGTATACGTCGAGAGTGCGGTGCCCGCGGTGCCCGTATGCCAGACGGCACTAACCCAGGTCAGCAGATCGTCGTAAGTGAAAGAGCCGGCAGACCCGGCCCAGTCGATCAACTTCTCCCCCATCCAGGCCAGCAGGGCCGCCGGAGAATCGCCCAGTATCGTGGTCACCGTGCCGGGACGGGTCGCCTGCTCGGCCACAAACCCGCCGTGCGCCTGCCGCCAGCCACCCGCGACGGCGGCAAACGCCAGCTCCTCGGGAGTCGCAGTGGTCGGGTCAATCATCCCAGCCCTGGCCGCCGCCAGGTTCGTCAGGTGCAGCGCCGAGACGCGCTCGGGATGGGCCGCCGCCAGCAGCTCGGCCACGGTGCCACCCACGTCCCCGGCCGAGATCACAAAGCGCGCATAGCCGAGGGCGGTCATAGCCTCGGCCACCATCCCGGCAATATCGGCGGTCGAAACCGGAGCGCCTTCCAGCGGCGGGGCAAACGGGAATCCGGGCAGGGCCGGAATGACCACATTGACGTCCTCCAGCAGCGGCAGCACCCGCTCGAAGCGCAACACCGAGTCGGGCCAGCCGTGCAGGAGCACCACGGTCGGGGCATCCGGCGTGGTCGAGCGCCGATGGATCACCCGCAGCGCGCGTTCCCCCACACCCACAATCTCCCAGGGATAGGCGCGGATGCGGCGCTCGTGTGCGCGCCAATCGAAGTCCTCGGACCAGGTGCGCAGGAGACGGGCAAACCGCTCACCCGGAATGCCGCGCGCGGAATCCCCCGCCCACGGGTTGGCGATCAGCCGAGTGCCGCGGATCCGCGCCGTGAGGTCGTCAAGCGCGGCGGACGTGGTGGGCGTGGGGGCGGAGGTGTTCATGGGGGTCCTTTCGACGCGAAACCAAAATGGGCTCGTTAGCCCATTCTTAGCGCTTAATAATGGGCTGTCAAGCCCATTCCCTGATAGGCTGACCGCATGACTTCAGCCGAAGAGCTCCTGCCCGCCACCGCCAAGGGCCGCGCAACCCGCGACCGGATCGTGGACGCCGCGGCCGATCTGATGCTCGCGCACGGGGTCCAGGGGGCGACCAATCCCGAGATTCGCGCGGCGGCGAAGGTCAGCGGCTCCCAGCTCTCGCTCTACTTCCCTGACAAGGAGAGCCTGGTACGTGCGGTTCTCGCTCGGCGCGGAGATCAGGTCATCGACCTCCTCCACACCACCGCCCACGGCGACCTCGACAGTATCGCCGCCCTGCGATCCTGGGCGGCCTTTTACACCGAGCGCCCGAACTCCTGGGAGGGCGGCTGCCGGTTCGGATCCCTCGCCGGCGACGTCCTCAAATCCGATCTGAACCTCACGGCGGACGTCACCGACGGGTTTGACCGCTGGCACGCCGTCTTTGAATCCGGCCTGACCACGATGCGCGAGCGCGGCGACCTGCGCGCCGACGCACAACCGGCCACCCTCGCCACGATCCTGCTCGCCGCATTCCAGGGCGGCATGCTCCTGGCGCAGGCCCAGCACAGCATCGACCCCCTCGCCACCGCCCTAGAGGGAGCCATCGACTTTGTGGCCAGCTTTGGCCCACGAGACTGAGCACAACCCGGGAGTCAGGAGAATTACCTAAACAAAATATTCGAAGTGTGTTACGTTTCTTGCACTTGTAAGGAGGTAGGACATGTCCCCCAACACACCGCTCGTCTCGGAAACCTACGATGTTTCCGACGAACCCGGTATCGCACGAGTGCACGATTTCTTCGTCACGCATAGGAAGGTCCAGTCCGGTCGCACCGCCCCCAGGTATGTGTTGTCCGGCGATGCCACTGATGATCAGGTTGAACTCCCCGCAGAGATCTATCACGTGCTTGTGCAGGTGGTCGATGCGATGCGACGCGGACTCTCGGTCACCGTTTCTCCCCGAGGTAAAACCCTCACCACACAGCAGGCGGCTGATCTTCTGGGAGTGAGCCGTCCCACGGTCATCAAGCTGCTCGACGAGGGAAGAATCCCGTTCGAGCGCGTCGGCACACACCGCCGCGTTACACTGACTAACGTGCTGGAGTATCGCAAGCGCCGCCGCGAGGAGCAGTATGCGACCCTGGCCAGACTCTCAACGGATATCGATGACGATGCTCCCCTCAACGAAGTCCTCGCCGAATTGAAGAAGGCGCGTCGGGTTGTATCGGAACGCCGTCGGCAAGACATCGAGCTGCCCTAAAGTCGGTCCCACACATGTTCACCGCGCTGCTCGACACCAATATTCTCTGGCCCAGCCTGCAGCGCGACTTTTTCCTCTCTCTTGCCATCGAGGGAAGCTTCCGACCCGTATGGAGCGAAGCGATTCTTGATGAGCTTGAAGAAAGCGAGACGCGGAAGCTCATCGCGAGACGCCGCCTCACTCCAATCCGCGCCCAGCTTTCGGCCATGCGTCTGACAGATCGAATGCGTCACGTCTTCCCGGAGGCGCTCGTTCACGGCTGGGAGCCATTGGATGGAACGTTTGGACTTCCGGATCGAGATGATGAGCACGTGGTCGCCGCCGCGCAGGTGGCCGGAGCGGGTTTTATCGTGACCGATAACCTCAAGGATTTTCCCGTGGCTCTGCTTCCAGTGAGCATCACCCCGGTATCGGCTCGTAAGTTTGCTTTTGACATCGTAAGCGATAGTCCGCTGAGGGCTTTATCGGCGCTCGAGGAGATTTCTCAGCGCAGCGGACTCTATGGTCCAGAAACCACGTCGGAGCAGATAATTAGCCACCTGGAGCTTCGATATGGCTTCACCGATACGGCGGAACTGCTGCGCCTCGCGGCATTCTAAAATGATGAAAACACCGAGGGCCGCACGGGAATCCGTGCGGCCCTCGGTGTGCGGGTGGGCGGTCTAAGAGCGGACCAGGCGCGCGATCGCGTCGGTGGCTTCCTTGAGTTTGGCGGCGGCCTCCTCGGCGTTGCCCAGACGGGCGGCGTCCATCACGCAGTGCTTGAGGTGGTCATCCACCAGACCGATCGCCACCGATTCCAGCGCGCTGGTGAGGGCACTGATCTGGGTGAGAATGTCGATGCAGTACTTCTCGTCGTCGATCATCTTGGAGATCCCACGCGCCTGACCCTCGATCCGGCGCATCCGCTTCTGGTAGCCGGTCTTATCGCTGATGTAGCCGTGGTGGTGCCCCTCGGTGGCGCAGAAATCGCCCGAGTGCCCCTCGGATTCGGTACCGATAGTGTCGGCTCCGGTGTCGGTGCCGTGTGCTGCGGTGGTCGCCATGATGGCTCCTTTGATCGATCGGCCGGGGCCGGGACTGCTGCATCCAGGATATCGGGCACCGCACCTCGGCGGCGACGTGGGCCCGATACTCCGGGCCCGCACGGGAGACTAGTTTTTGACGATGCTGCGGAATCCGCGCAGTCTGAGGCTGTTCCCCACCACAAACACGCTCGACAGGGCCATCGCGGCTCCGGCCAGCATCGGGTTGAGCATGCCCAGCGCCGCGACCGGAATCGCCGCCACGTTATAGGCGAAGGCCCAGAACAGGTTGGTTTTGATGGTGCCCAGGGTTGTGCGGGAGAGCCGGATCGCATCCACCACGCCACGCAGATCCCCGCGCACCAGGGTGATATCCGACGCCTCGATGGCCACATCGGTGCCCGTGCCCATCGCCAAACCCAGGTCGGCCTGGGCCAGGGCTGGCGCATCATTCACACCGTCGCCCACCATCGCGACCACCCGGCCGGACTCCTGCAACCGGATTACCTCGGCCACCTTATCCGCGGGCAGCACCTCGGCGATCACCGTCTCGATGCCCACCTCGGCGGCAATCCGCCGGGCCACCGCGGTATTGTCTCCGGTCAGCAGAATCGGGGTCAGCCCGAGCGCCTTGAGCGCGGTGATCGCCTCGCGACTGGTGGGCTTGACCGCATCGGCGACCACCAGGATTCCGCGAGCCTCCCCATCCCAGGCCACCGCCACCACGGTCTTTCCGGCCTCCTCGGCCTCGACCTTGGCGGCGGAAACCCGAGCACTCAGCGTGATCGACCACTCGGCCAGCAGGGACTCGCGTCCCACCAGAACCGCATGACCGTCCACCACACCCTGCACACCCTTGCCCTCGATGTTGGTGAAACCCTCGACCGCGGGCAGCTCGATGTTCTCGGCCGTCGCACCGGCGGCGATGGCCTGCGCGATCGGGTGCTCGGAGGCATCCTCCAGCGCACCGGCCAGGCGCAGCAGCTCGCCACGCTCGGTGCCGGGTTCGGTGATTGCCTGAGCCAGGGTCATCTTGCCGGTGGTCACGGTGCCGGTCTTATCCAGCACCACGGTGTCGACCCGGCGGGTGGATTCCAGAATCTCCGGTCCCTTGATCAGGATGCCCATCTGGGCGCCTCGACCGGTTCCCACCAGCAGCGCGGTCGGGGTCGCCAGGCCCAGCGCACACGGGCAGGCAATCACCAGCACGGCCACGGCGGCGGTGAACGCGGCGGCCGCGGGGAATCCGGCGATCAGCCAGCCAGCCAGGGTGACCAGGGCAATCACGATCACGATCGGCACAAACACCTCGGAGATTTTATCCGCCAGGCGCTGCACCTCGGCCTTGCCGGTCTGCGCCTCCTCCACCAGCTTGGCCATCTGCGCAAGCTGGGTGTCCGAGCCGATCCGGGTGGCGCGCACAACCAGGCGTCCACCGGCGTTGACGGTCGCGCCGGTCACGGTGTCACCGGGTTCAACCTCCACCGGGACGGATTCGCCGGTGAGCATCGACGCATCCACCGCCGAGGTACCCGAGGTCACCACGCCGTCGGTGGCGATCTTCTCCCCCGGACGCACAATGAATTCGTCCCCGACGCGCAGCTCGGCCACGTCGATCTTGGTTTCGACGCCGCCGCGCAGCACCGACACCTCCTTGGCACCGAGTTCCATCAGCGCGCGCAGTGCGGCACCGGCCTGACGCTTGGAGCGCTTCTCGAAGTAACGCCCGGCCAGGATGAACATCGTGACCCCGGCACCCACCTCGAGGTAGATATTGGAGGCCCCATCGGAGGGGCCGATGGTGAATTCGAACGGGTGGGTCATCCCGGGCATGCCCGCGGTGCCCCAGAACAGCGCATAGATCGACCACAGCAGGGCGGCACCGGTGCCCATCGAAATCAGGGTGTCCATCGTGGCCGCGCCGTGCTTGAGGTTGACCCAGGCGGCGCGGTGGAAGGGCCAGGCACCCCAGATAATCACCGGGGCGGCGAGCGCGAGCGAGGCCCACTGCCAGTAGGTGAACTGGAGGGCGGGGATCATCGCCATCAGGATGACCGGGACGCTCAGCACGATCGACCCGATCAGGCGCTGACGCAGCGCAATCAGTTCGGGATCGGCGTCCTCGGCATCCGGGTCCGCGACATCGTTGGGCTTCACAGGGGCGGGCAGAGTGGCCGCATAGCCGGCCTTCTCGACCTCGGCGATCAGCAGGGCGGGATCGTATCCCTCGGGGATCGCGACCCGGGCCTTCTCGGTGGCGTAGTTCACCGTGGCCTCGACGCCGTCGAGTTTATTGAGCTTTTTCTCGATCCGCATCGCACAGGATGCGCAGGTCATCCCGCCGATTTCCAGTTCGACGTGGGGGCCACCGGCCACGGGTGTTGAGGTACTCATCTTCTCTTCCTTTTTCCGGTCCCTCCCGTGGGAGGGACCGGCATGCAACGGCGTGAGGTGGGGTGGGGCCTAGGCTCGGACGGCGGAGTAGCCCGCCTCGGTGACGGCTGCCAGCACGGCGGCATCGTCGAGCTCGGCGGCGGAGGTGATGACCAGTTCGCCGGTCTGCGCACGCACGCGGATGTCCTCGACGCCGGCGATCTGCTCGACCTCTTCGCGAACCGAAGACTCACAGTGTCCGCAGGTCATTCCGGTGACGCGGTACTCGGTGGTTGCCATGATTTTCTCCTCTCGAGGGATACCCCTCCTAGGTATCACATCTGAGCCAACGATATACCCCCAGAGGGTATTCCGACAATCGAGAAAAAAGTTTAGACGGAATGCGCGAGGTAGTCCCGCAGGTGCGCGCCGGTGACACTCTCGGGTCGGGCCGCCACCTCCTCCGGCGTTCCGGTCGCGACGATGCGTCCCCCATCGCTTCCGCCACCGGGACCCAGGTCGATCACATAGTCGGCGTTGGCGATCATGTCGAGGTCGTGCTCGATCACGATGACCGTGGCCCCGCGCTCCAGCAGCCCGTCCAGCACCCGCAGCAGCACCCGAATATCGCGCGGATGCAGGCCCACGCTCGGCTCATCCAGCACAAACACCGCGCTGTGCTGATCGCGGCCCAGCTCGGACGCGAGCTTGAGGCGCTGCGCCTCGCCGCCGGAAAGGGCCGGGGTATCCTCCCCCAGGGTCAGGTAGCCGAGGCCCAGGTCAACCAGGGTGGCGAGCTTCTTGCGCACCCGGGGCAGGTCGGCGAGTGCGTCCACGGCCTGGGTGACGGTGAGGGCCAGCAGATCCGGCAGGGAATACTCGGTGCCGTCGGGACCGGGGCGGCGAATCTCCTGAGCCAGCGGCGCGTAGCGGGTGCCCGCGCAGTCGGGGCAGTCAATATCCACGTCGGGAAGGAACTGGACATCCAGCACGATCTGCCCGGTCCCCTCGCAGCGCGGGCAGCGCAGCGAGCCGGTGTTATAGGAGAAATCTGCGGCCCCGAGCCCACGCGAGGCCGCCGCGGGCAGACCGCCAAACTCGCGCCGCAGCACGTCGAGGACCCCGCTGTAGGTGGCCACGGTGGAGCGGATATTGGTGCCGATCGGGGTCGCATCCACCACGTCGGCACGGCTGATGCCGTCGGCCTCGATGCGGGTCACGTGTGCCGGAATCCTTCCCTCGGCGGCGAGCGCGGGAACCAGGCTTTCCAACACCAGGGTGGTTTTGCCCGAGCCCGACATCCCGGTGACCGCGGTCAGGCGTCCCCGGGGGAACCGTGCCCGGAGCGCGTGTACGGTGTGCAGCGGGGCGGTCTCGATCTCGATTCCGCCGTGCGCAAACACGTCCTCGGTGCCCAGGCGCGGGCGCACCACCACCGGTTCGGTTCCGGCGATGAAACCGCCGATCACCGAGTCGGGGTTGTTCACGATCTCGGCGAGGGTATCGTTGGCGACCACGGTTCCGCCATCCACCCCCGAGCCCGGGCCGATCTCGATAATCCGGTCGGCCTCGCGCAGAACCTGCACATCATGGTCCACCAGGACCACCGAGTTCCCCTCGGCCAGCAGGTCCCGAATCACGCCGATCAGCCCGTCGAGGTTCGCCGGATGCAGCCCGATTGAGGGTTCGTCCAGCACGTAGAGCACACCGGTAGTTTGGTTGCGAACCGCGCGGGCGAGCTGCACACGCTGCCGCTCCCCGGTGGACAGGGTGTATCCGGCACGGTCCAGGGTCAGATAGCCGAGGCCCAGTTCACGCAGGCGACGGCCCATGTCGGTCAGCTGATCGGCGAGCAGGCGCGCCATCGCCCGCATCTCGGGCGGCAACGTCGCCTCCACGGTGGGAGCCCACTCGGTGATCCGGTCCAGTGAAAGCGCGGTCGCCTCGGCGAGGTTCATCCCCTCGATCAGCGGATCCCGGGCCGCCACGCTGAGCCGGGTACCGTGGCAGTTGCGGCAGGTTCCCGCGGTGATGTAGCGGTTCACCCGGGCCAGCCCCTTCTCGCTGGTCGCATTATTCAGGGCCTCGCGGACCGCCCGTCGGGCGCTGCGGAAGGTGAAGTCCATCGAGAACACCTTGCCGTTTTTCGAGGCGACGGTGATGTGCCGCTTCTCGTCGGGACCGTCCAGCACGATCTGGCGTTCCCGCTCACTCAGCTCGGAGTAGGGCACGTCGATCCGCACCCCAAACTCGGCCACCACCTGCGGCATCACCGACAGGCCCGCCATGCCCCACGGGGTCACCGCACCCTCGGCGATGGTTTTGGAGGGGTCAGGAACCAGGGAGGCATCATCCACGTCGCGGACGATGCCGGTGCCCGAGCAGGTGGGGCAGGCACCGTCGGAGTTGAACGCGAGCGATTCGGCCCCGGGCGCGCGGAACACGGCCGAGCAGGTCGCACAGGTGAGCGGCAGGTCGGCGGCCACGTCGATTGTGGGAACGTGGCGGTGGCCGTTGGGGCAGGAGTGTGAGGCGAGACGCGAGAACATCACCCGGAGCACGTTCAGCAGCTCGGTCGAGGTCCCGAAGGTGGAGCGCACCCCGGGCACGCCGGGACGCTGGCGAAGCGCCAGGGCCGCGGGGATGTGGCGGACCGAATCCACCGCCGCCCGGGTCGCATGTGACATGCGCCGGCGGGTATAGGTGGACAGGGCCTCCACATATCGGCGGGATCCCTCGGCGTAGAGGATCCCCATGGCCAGCGAGGACTTCCCCGAACCCGAAACCCCGGCGATCGCGACCATTTCTCCCAGCGGCACGTCCACGTCTACGTTTTTGAGGTTGTGCACGCGGCCGCCGCGCACCTCGATGTTCAGCGACTGCCGCCCACTCATCGGGTCTCCTCCGCGCCGATCACGATCCGCATGCGCGGGTTCAGGCGCTCGACACCGGTGATGTCGAGGTCCAGCTCGGTCAGTGTGGTCGACCCAAAATCGCGCAGGCCGCCCTGACCATCGGTATCTTCGAGGCCGTTATTGACGGATTCCGCTGCGGCCATGAGTGTCCCCTCGCCAGGCGCGGGCCCCTAGCCCGACGCTTCCTTCAGCCTACTCCGGGAGGCTGACAGGGACGAGGACAAGACAACCACGACGTCGGCATGCCGAGCCTGGCGGTACACACGCCTGGATACCCCCAGTCCTCGGCACAAACGTGATCCGGGCGCTCCGAACCCTCGCCTTGACACTCCTGTTCCACTACGATTCCTAGCTAAAGCCGCATCGCCGCGGGCACCCGGCCAGGCGAAAACCATGCGCACACCCGATTGGACCCCGTGAGAGCCTCAATCCTGCGTCATAATTCTGCCTCCCGCCGCCTCGGCGCGGCCGGTATCAGCCTCGCCCTGGTGGGCGGATCCCTGCTGGGCGCCTCGGCCCTCCAGCCGGCCCAGGCCGATGTACAGGCCCTGCAGACCATCAACACATCCTCAACCATCTGGGGCCCGGCCAATACCACGACCGGCACCCTCCGCAGTGGGTTCGGGTTCCGCGCCGATCCCGGCCTGGTGGGCTGGAGCTTCCCCGCCTTTAGCGAGATTGGCGCCCTGACGCTCAGCCAGGGCGGAAGCTCCTGGAACTTTTCCGCGGACACACGCTCGGTGAACCCCCGCTCCGGTGGGAAGAGCGTCATCACGCTCACGGGGAACACGGGCGATGCCTTTACCGAGGCCTACACGGTGGCCCTGACCCTGACCATCGAGGGCAACTACGCGCGCTGGACCTATTCGATCGCGGGCGAGAAGGCCGATACCCTCACCGCGACCGTTGACGGCGCCTTCGCCGCCCGACACACCTCGGTGGTCGAGTCCACCTCCCACACCCTGCTCGCCCACAACGTGGATCCCTCCGAACCACCCGCCGCACTCTCCGGGGTCTCGGTAAAGTCCGACGGCTCGGCTCCGACCCTGACGACGGATTCCGATTCCGGCGCCTTCTCGGCCACCACCACGGGAGCGAGTCTGTTTGAGGTGACCGCCCTGGTGGTTGACTATCCGGTCAGAATCCCCAGCGCACTGGATGCCGCGCTGGCATTCACCCGCCCGCTGCTGGCAAACATCGATGCGCACTTTGGCGAGACCCACGTGGCTCCCGGTGCCCCGGTGGATTTCCGGGACGCGTCGGTGATTGAGGGCACTCCCGTGGACACCGAACTCACCACCACAATCGGCCAGGAACTGCTCGACATGGGGTACTTCATGATCCCCGGATTCGACGCCACCACCCGCGCCACCGGGCTGCCCGCCGGCCTGACACTCACCACGATTCTGGGGGACAAGCCCTCCGCCGAGGAGGAGACCGAGCCCGAGGTGACCTGGCCGGAGGAGGGAGAGGAAGTCCTCCCCGTTCCGCTGCTGGCCCTCGACACCCAGGTCGCCGCCGATGAGGCCGAGGAGGCTCCGATCTCCTTCCGCCTGAGCGGAACCGCGACGACTCCGGGTGTGTACACGGTCCCGGTCACCATCTACCTCGCACTCCCCGACGGTGCATTCCCCGGAGCGCCCGACGGAGAAGAGCTCCCCTTCCCCGAACCCGTTGGCCTCTACCCGCTGGATACCACGCTGAAGGTCACCGTGGCACCGCGGGCGAGCAATGAGTCGCCCACCCCGACCGCTCCCGCCGAAACACCGGGAAGCACCGTCACCGCCACCCCGACCGATGCCGGCGCTCCCCCGGTTGGCGCCACCCCGAGCGGCACCCCCGCCATCGCCCGCGGCACTGCCGGTCTGCCCACCACCGGTGGCGATTTCGGCGCGCTGGCCCTGTCGATGGGTCTGCTGGCGGCCGTGGGAACCACCCTCCTGCTGGGTGCTCGACGTCGCCGGGCAGCGGAGTAGGCACCGCGTCACCCGTCACGACAACCGGCCGAGTTCTCCGCGTGAGAACCCGGCCGGTTGTGCGTGTGGGGTCCCCCGATACTCATCCCCAGTTCCCCTCAAACACACGCGTGGAATAGACACTCGCGGCGACCGAAAGCCCGTAAACTTGGGGGTCATGAGCACCTCGGAACGACCCGATCCCGGCACCGCCCCGGCCGTTCTGACGATGGCACAATCGCGTGCCCGGATCCCCAAAAAGGGCTCCAAGGGAGCTCGCACCCAGCAGCGCATTCTCGATGCGGCCCTCGAGCTGTTTGCCGAGTCGGGGTTCAACGCGGTGTCCCTACGGGAGATTGCCGCCCGCGCCGAGATCACCCATGTGGGACTGCTGCACCACTTTGCCAATAAGGACGAGATCCTGATGCGGATCATGGTGTCCCGAGACATCACCGATGAGCACAGCCTGCGCGAGCAGCTCACGGTGCTGCACGAGGCGCAGAAGAGCTCCGCGGATCCGCTGATTGATCTGCGCTGGTACCTGGATCACCTGCACCGCATTACCACCCAGCCGCATATGATCCCGCTGTATGTGAAGATTTCCAGCGAGGCCACCGATCCCGGCCATCCTGCCCATGAACACTTCGTGGCGCGCTATCAGACCGCCCAGGACCTGATCAGCGACTCGATTTCCCGCACCTATGCACGCCTGGGCATGACCTCCCCGCTGGTTCCCGCCGATCAGGCGGCCCAGCACATGGTGGCCCTCTCCGACGGCCTACAGATTCAGTGGGAGTATGCCCCCGAGACGGTGAATCTGGAGCGCTCGATCCTCACCTATCTGGGCGCGATCGGGCTGCCGGTGGAGACCACAACGCGCTAGCTGGCGCGCTGGTCGTGCTCTCCGTGCGCTCGCGAGGCGGCCTCCAGGTGACGGATCGCCGCGGCGACAAACCCCGCATCGGGACCCTCCTCGCCCCAGGCGGCCACGCCCGCCCCAACCAGACCGGCTCGTGCCCCGGTGGCCGACGCTCCAATCGGCGGGACCGGCCGCCACGGCAGCAGGGTGCGGGTGCGCGCGCGCAGCGGGATCAGCAGGGTGTCCCCGGCCAGGCCCAGCCCGCCGCCGATGACGATGCGGGCGGGATCGAGGATCGCGGTCAGCGCGGCGAGTCCACGAGCCAGCGCATCCACAGCGTCGCTCCACACCTCGGCGGCCCGGGGATCGGTGGGGATCCGCGCGGCCACCTGATCGGCCCCGGAGGCCACGCCGCCGCGCTCTCGATAGCGGCGGACGATGTTGGCGGCCGACGCGTAGATTTCCACGCATCCGGCGAGCCCACACGGGCAGGCCTCGCCGCCGGGCACCACCACGATGTGCCCAAACTCCCCCGCGCCGCCGGCCCCGCCGGCCACAAACCGGCCGCCGTCCACGAGCGCGGCGGCGATTCCGGTACCGATCGGCACGAAGGCCAGCGAGGCATCGGATTCCCCGGCCGCCGCCAGCGCCGAACGCTCGGCCACCGCACCCGCGCGGGCATCGTGCAGCAGGACCGCGGGCAGGCCGAACTCCGCGGCGATGATGTCGGTGAGGGCGAGGTCGCGCCAGCCGAGGTTCGCCGAATAGCCGACGGTGCCGGTGGGGGTGTCGATCAGTCCCGGCGAGGCGAGGCCCACCCGGTGCGCCTCGCGCCCGTGCTCCCCCAGGCGTCGTTGCAGCTCGGTGACAACCAGGCGGACGCCGTCCAGCGGGCCGCGCTGCTGCTCCCGGGTGGGGACCGTGAACTCGGCGCACACCTCACCGGATCGCGTGAGCGCGGCACCCTTGATCGTGGTGCCGCCGATATCGATCGCCAGCGCGATCTGCTCGGGGCTCGCGGCTAAGCGCGCGGCGGCCGGGATACTCATGCCTGAGCCTCGGCGGTGCCGAAGACCTCGGCCGAGCGATAGTAGCCACCGAATCCGAGCGCGTCCCACACCGGGGTCTGTGCGCGCAGGCGCGCGGCGGTGTCGGCCCACTCGCGAGACTCGGCCCGCCACATCCGCTCGGCCACCAGCGGAAGGCGCGGCAGCAGCAGGAAGGCCAGGTCGTCAATCGACTCGATCGTCTCGGCCCAGATCGCCGCCTCGACCCCCACCACCCGGGCATCGTTCAGCGCGGTGCGGGCGTGGGCGGCGGGATCCCAGTCGTTCAGGCCCGAGGTCGGTTCGGCCGCATAGTGCGGGAACCCGGGCTCACCCGGTGCCTCGGCGAGCGGGGTGCCATCAGCATCCACGCGGCCCTCGGCGTGCCGACGGTCCAGATACAGCGGCGAGGAGGAGGACACCAGGATCGGGGTCTCCCGGCCTGTCGCCAGGCTAATATCTCCGGGGGCATGGGCGAAGGTTTTCGCGGCCAGCTCGACCAGCGGCAGGTACTCTTCGGGGACGCTGGCGCGCATGGCGTCGGCGTCGAAGGCGTCCTTCTCGGCGATCCAGAATTGCAGCACGTCGCTCGACTCAAAGACCTCGGCTCGCGCCGCCTCCTGCCAGCCGATGACCCGCTTGCCGAGGCTCCGAACGTGGGCGTGCAGCAGGCGGACAAAGTCCGCGTACTGCTCATCCGGCATCCCGAAGGCCTCGTCCCCACCGATGTGGAGGTACGGACCGGGGCTGATCTCGGCCAGCTCGCTCAGAACCGTGGTTGCAAAGGTCACGGCCTCCGGGTTCTCGGGCGAGAGGAACTTCACCTGGGGGTGATCGAAGGTGCCGGGGGTATCCAGCTCGGGATAGGCGGCAATCGCCGCGGCCGTGTGCCCGGGCAGATCCAGCTCGGGGATGATCGTGATAAACCGCGCGGCGGCGAAGGTGATCAGCGCCCGGAATTCCTCCCGGGTCCAGTGCTCACGCTCCCCCGCGGCCGAGACCGAGGCGGCCCGCGGATAGGCCGTGGATTCCAGTCGCCAACCCTGGGTGTCGCTCAGATGCAGGTGCAGAACGCTGATGCGGTGATAGGCCAGCAGGTCGATCACCGCCTCGATCTCGGCGGTCGGGTAGAGGTGCCGCACGGTGTCGAAGGAGAGTCCCCGCCAGGCAAAGGCGGGGCCGTCCACGATCGTGAGCGCGGGCAGCACGAGTCCGGGACCCGAGGTGTCCAGCGCCTGCAGAATGGTGACCAGGCCGCGGAACGCCCCCTCGGGCGAGGCCGCGCGCAGCAGAACAAGGCCCTCGTGGGTGTCGATAGTGAAGCGCTCGTCGGCGGGGACCGGCCGCGGGTCAAAACCCGCGGCCGGGGCGATCCCAGTGGACTCCGGGTCGAGGCCCAGCTCGACCCGGATCCGGGCGTCGATCCCCACGGCAACGGGCTCGACCTCCACCCCGCGGGTGCGCCGGGCCAGCGTGGCAAACGTGTCCAGGACCGCGTCGAGCCCGGGCGCGGCCTCGATCCGCAGGGTCTCACCCAGCGCAATCGGGTCGCCCAGGTGCACCGAGGCGGGCAGCGGAACCAGGGGTGAGGGGGTTGTGTGTGTCATCAGGGGAGGGCTTCCTTACCGTCTGGATTATCGCGGGGTGGACGCAAACTCGCGCTCATAGGCGGCCCGGCGCGCGGCCTGCTCGGCGGGCTGCGCGATCGGGGCCGAGAGCAGGAGCTTGCGGGTATAGGGGTTCTGCGGGTTGTCGGTGACCTCCCGCGCGGTGCCGGTCTCGACGATGTCGCCGCGGTAGATCACCGAGATGCGGTGGCTCATATAGCGCACCACCGCCAGGTCGTGCGAGATAAAGAGGTAGGACACCCCGGTCTGCTCCTGGATCTCCAGCAGCAGTTCCAGCACCGTGCGCTGGGTCGTGAGGTCGAGCGCCGACACGGCCTCGTCGCACACGATCAGCTTGGGGCTGATCGCCAGCGCCCGGGCGATCGCGACCCGCTGGCGCTGACCGCCGGAGAACTCCCGCGGCAGCCGCTCAAGCGCATCCGCGGGCAAGGACACCCGATCCAGGAGCTGGCCCACCCGGCGCTTGGCATCGCGCGAGGTGTAGCCCTGGGCAAGCAGCGGCTCGGAGAGGGTGTCACCGATCGAGATCGCCGGGTTCAGCGAGGTGTAGGGGTCCTGGAACACCACCTGGATATCGCGACTGAGCGAGCGACGGTGCCGGGCCGAGAGGTTGTCGATCCGCTTCCCCTGGAAGAGGATTTCGCCCCCGGAGACCGGAGCCAGTCCGAGGATCGCCCGGCCGATGGTGGTTTTGCCGGAGCCCGACTCCCCCACCAGCCCCATCGTCTCGCCCTCACGGACGTCGAGGGAGACGCCGTGCAGCACCTCGTTGGGGGACTTCCGGAACCCCGTGCTGCCAAACGCGACGCGCACGTTGTTGACCTCAAGGAGCGAGTTTTCCCGGGTCATGCGGAGACCTCCGTGGATCGGGGCTGCCATTCGGGACGCGCGTCGACACCGTCGAGCGCGGCCCCCAGCAGCTGGCGGGTATAGGGGTGTTCGGGGGTGACCAGGATCTGCTCGGTCGTGCCCTGTTCGACGATCCGACCCTGCTGCATGACCGCCACGCGATCGCAGAGGTCGGCAACCACGCCGAGGTTGTGGGTCACGATCAGCACGCCGATGCCGCGGTCCGCGCGCAGGCGACGCAGCAGGCTGAGCACCTCGGCCTGCACGGTCACATCCAGCGCGGTTGTGGGCTCATCGGCCACCAGCAGGTCGGGGTCGCAGGACATGGCCCCGGCGATCAGCACCCGCTGCGCCATGCCACCGGAGATTTCATGCGGGTAGGCGGCGAAGGTGCGGGCGGGATCGGCGATCTCCACCATCTGCAGCAGCTCCAGCACGCGCGCCTTGGCCGCCTGCTTGGAGAGTCCCAGGCGCACGCGCAACGGTTCGGCGAGCTGATCGCCGATCGTGAAGGACGGATCGAGGTTACTCATCGGCTCCTGCGGCACATAGGCCACCACGGTGCCGCGCAGCTCGCGGTGCTTCTTCTCGGCCAGGCCGATGACCTCGATGCCCTGAATGGTCACGCTGCCACGGGAGACCGATCCACCCTCGGGCAGGATGCCCAGGATCGAGAATGCCGTCTGGCTCTTTCCCGAACCGGACTCCCCGACCAGGCCGAGGATTTCCCCGGGCTCGATGTCGAGGTTGATGCCGTGCACAACCTCGCGGTCACTCCCGTCGGCCAGCTCGTAGCTCACGGCCAGGTCGCGGATCGAGAGCAGCGCGCCGCGACTTACGGGGGCCGGCACCGAGGTGCTGGGAACCACGGCCGCGGGGGCAGCGTTCTTGCGGGTGCGACGGCGGGCCGCGGGGGCACCACGCTCGCCCAGCACGTCGGAGAGCCCGCTGGCCAGCAGTACCAGCGAGGCGCTGGTGAGTCCCAGCGCCAGGCCGGGCCAGAGCAGCAGCAGCGGCGCGCGCTGAATGTTCTGGAAGGCCTCGTTGAGCATCGCGCCCCAGGTCGGGGTGTCGCCGCTGGTGATCCCCAGGAACTCCAGACCCGCCTGCAGGCCGATGGCCACACCGGCGACCAGGGCCACCTGAATGATGATCGGCGCGCGCACCACGATAAAGACGTGACGACCGATGATGCGCCAGTCCCGCAGACCCGATACCCGGGCGGCGTCCACATACAGCTCGTTGCGGACGTTGCCCACGATGCCGCGCACCAGGCGGAAGAAGCTCGGGGCCACCAGGACACCCATCACGATCATCAGGACCCAGACGGTCGGCCCGAGAATCGCCCGCGAGGCCAGCAGCACCACCATCGCTGGGAGGGACATCACCAGGTTGACGATCCAGCTCGAGGCCGAATCGAACCAGCGCCCGTAGTATCCGGCGATCAGACCGGTCGGGATGCCCAGGACCAGCGCCACAATCAGCGCGATCCCCGCACCGCTCATGGTGTTCTGGGCACCCCAGATCAGGCGGCTAAAGACGTCGCGTCCGGCCGAGTCGAAACCCAGCAGGTGGGTTCCGTCGGCGGGACCGAAGGCATCCTTGAGCGAGGAGGCACCGGGATCAAACGGGGCCAGCAGCGGCGCGAAGATCGCCACCAGCACCACGATGGCCAGCACAATCGCCGCGGCCACGGCCAGGGGCTTGCTCAGGAAGCGGCGGAACGCGGTGACCGGGCGGGCCGTGGGGGCCAACGCAATCGCGGCGGTCGAGTCCGGAATGGGATCACTCATGCGAGTCTCGCTTTCGGGTTGAGCCAGCTCACCACGACGTCCACGAGGAGGTTAATAACCACCACGCCGATCACCGTGAACATCACCAGGCCCATGATGATGGGGATATCACCCCGGGTTGTATAGGAGACGGTCATGCTGCCAATACCCGGCAGACCGAAGATCTGCTCGACGATGACCGCGCCGCCCAGCATGCCCACAAACTGCATGCCGAGCACCGTGAGGGCGGGGGCCGAGGCGTTTCGCAGCACGTGCCGGAAGATGATCCGGCGCGGGCTCAGCCCCCGCGAGCGCAGCGTGCGCACGTAGTCCTTACGCATCACCTCGATGACCGAGGCCCGCACCTGCTGGGAGACCCCGGCGATCGAGCCCACCGAGAGGGCCAGAATCGGCAGCGTCACGGTCGAGAGCCAGCCCGCCGGGGAGGTGAAGAAGTCGACATAGCCGATCGCCGGGAACCAGCGCAGCTGAACCGCAAACACCAGCACCATGATCAGGGTGACCAGGAAGCCGGGCAGCGCGTACCCCACGACCCCGATGATCTGGACAAACCGGTCGGCGGCGCCGCGGCGCACACCGGCCCAGATCCCCAGCGCAAACGACACAACCGCGGTGATCAGGGTCACACCCACCATCAGGGAGAGGGTGACCGGGATCCGGTTGCCGATCGCGCTAAGCACATTCTCGCTGGTGAACCAGGACGTGCCCAGATCACCCCGGAGCGCGTTGCCCAACCAGGTGAGGTACTGCACCAGTACCGGCTGGTTGAGGCCGAGCTCCGCGTTTATTGCGTCAACGAGGCTCTGCTCCGCCGCCTGACCGAGCAGGACGCGTCCCACATCGGTGTGCGGGGCCGAGAGCAGAAGGAATGCTATTGCCGAGATGACAAACAGCAGGACGATGCTCGCCAGGAGTCGTCGAATGAGAAAGGAAATCATGGTCGTGGGGACGAGCCTTACCTGTTACTTGGCCGGGGTGTAGTTGTAGATCGACGGCACGGCCATACCCGACTGCTGGGTCACGTTGACACTGCCATCGGTGACCAGGGCGTAGGTCTGGCGGTAGAAGGGGATGAACCAGCCCTGCTCGACGATGTGCTTGTTGAGCGCCTGGGCATCGGCCTTCGAATCGGCCACGGACTCGTGCTGGATCTTGGTGATCAGCGCGGTGGCCTCGGGATCGGTGTACCCGAAGATGTTGAACGAGCCCGGCTGCAGCTGGCTGGAGATCATCAGCCAGTCATTTGCCGGCTGGCCGAGGCTCAGCACGAGGCCGGGGAAGCCCTTATCGGTGAAGATCTGCTTGAGCGCGGTGGCCTGATCCACGTCCTGCCAGGTGAGTTTGACCCCCACCGCGGCGAAGTCGGCCTTGAGCGAGGCGGCGAGCGCATCGTCCACGATGGCCGCCATCCGCGGCAGGGTCAGGTCAAACCCGTTGGCGTAGCCGGCCTCGGCCAGGAGTTCCTTGGCCTTCTTGGGGTCGTGGGTGTAGTAGTTGTCCAGCGATTTGTCATAGCCCAGGGTGTCGGTACCAAACATCTGGCTGGTGGTGACGCCGAGGCCCTGACGGATCTGCTTGAGCATGGTGTCGCGGTCGATGGCATAGTTCAGCGCCTGGCGCACGCGGGCGTCACTGAGGGCCGGGACCATCGCGCCGGCGCGGTCGAACAGGATGATGCTTTGCACGTCGACGTTGGAGTCCTGGATCTTCAACTGTGCGTCCTGCTTGGCCGCGGCGCGCTGGTCGGCGCTCTGCAGCAGGGCGGTGTCGATCTGGCCGGTCTTCAGGCCGTTGACGATCGCGTTTTCATTGTCGAAGACACTCAGGGTCAGCGTCTGGTACGGCAGCTTGTCGCCCCAGTATTTGGCGTCGCGGTCGTAGACCCACTTGGTGCCGATGACCGTCTTGCTCTTGTCCAGGTCGTAGGGGCCGGTGCCATCGGGGGTGGTCTTCAGCGAATCGGGGTTGGCAAAGGCGGCGGGGTTGGCCATCAGTCCGGCCGAGTCGCTCAGGCGGAACAGCAGGCTGGGGTCCGGGGCGCTCAGCGCGATGGTGACGTGGGTGGGGTCTACGACGGTGACCTCGGAAACGTTTTTGAGACCCTTGGAGTCAGCTCCGGTGCTGGCTCGGAATCGGTCGATGTTGGCCTTGACCGCTTCGGCGTTGAAGGGTGTGCCGTCGTGGAACTTCACGTCGTCGCGCAGGGTGAGCGTGAGCTGGGTGTTGTCGGCGTTGTACTCCCACTTGGTGGCGAGCATCGGGGTGAAATCGCCGTTGGCCTGGCGACGGATCAGGGTGTCATAGACCGCCTGGAAGAACGGCACGTTGCTGCCGGTGGCGTTGATCGGGTCCAGGCTCTGCGGGACCGTCAGCGTGGCGATGTTGAGGGTGTCGGATGCCGCCGGAGATTGGGCTGCGCCCGCACATCCGGACAGCAAAACACCCGTGGCGAGGGTGAGTGCGGCAAAGCCACTCCACTTTCCAAGTTTCATAGTTCTAAACCTCGTTGCTTAGATCACTGATCGAAATCGGGATCGGGTTGGGGGGTCCCCAGTTGGGGTGTACGTCATCCTATACACATTTTTCTACCATGTGGTACTTTTTATTTTCAGCGGGGCATTCGCGCCGCCACACACCGGATTTCAGCGAGGAGATGAGGACCCAGTGACCCCCACGCCACCGACTCGCAAGGGCGGGCAGACCCGCACCCGCATCATCGACTCGGCATTTGAGCTGTTTGCCGAATCGGGCTTCAAGGGCGTCTCGATCCGCGAGATCGCGGCCAACGCCCACATCAGCCACGTGGGTCTACTGCACCACTTCGGCAGCAAAGACGAGCTGCTACTCGAGGTGCTGCGTCGCCGAGACAGCTCGGATATTGCCGAGCTGCGCGAGGGTGCCCACGGACTCGAGGTGCTCGAATGGGCGCTGCACGTGATCCACGACAACGTCTATCGCCCGGGCATCGTCTCGCTGTTTGTGAAGGTGTCCAGCGAGGCCACCGACCCCGAGCATCCGGCGCACGTTTTCTTCGCCGATCGCTACGAGCTGCTGTGCACGGTGGCCGGACGCGCCTTCGCCGAGCTCTTTGCCGAGTCACCGCCCCCGGTGGACATCTCCCCACTGGATGCCGCACGGCAGTTTGTCGCCCTCGCCGACGGTCTGCAGCTGCAGTGGATGCTCGCGCCGGACCGCGTCACGACCTACGATTCACTCGTGGTCTTTCTGCGCACCCTGGGGATCACCCCGCGGCCGGCTCCCAGTTTTCCCGAGTATCGCCCCGGCGTTACCGCGGGCCACCCCGAAAGGACACCGATTCGATGACATCCCCTTCCCCCGACTCCCCCGCCGAGCTGACCCTCGAAGAAAAAGCCTCGCTCACCTCGGGCAGCGCCACCTGGTACTCCACCGCCGCCGGAGATATCTCGCGACTGATGCTGACCGACGGGCCGCACGGCCTGCGTCGCCAGCAGGAGGGCGGCGACAACCTCGGCATCGGCGACAGTGTCCCGGCCACCTGCTTCCCGCCTGCCGTGGGCCTCGGGTCCTCCTGGAACGTGGACCTCGCCCACCGCATCGGCGAGGCGCTGGGCCGCGAGGCTCGCGCGCAGGGGGTGCACGTGCTGCTGGGTCCGGGCATGAACATTAAGCGCTCCCCGCTGGGTGGGCGCAACTTTGAGTACGTGTCCGAGGACCCGCACATCACCGGACGCATCGCCGCCGCCCTGGTGCGCGGCATCCAGTCCCGGGGTGTGGCCGCAACCCCCAAGCACTTCGCGGTCAACAACCAGGAGACCGACCGCATGCGGGTGAGCGCCGACGTGGATGAGCGCACCCTGCGCGAAATCTACCTCCCGGCGTTTGAGCACGTGGTGACCGAGGCCAAGCCCTGGGCGCTGATGTCGGCCTATAACCGCATCAACGGCACCTTCGCCAGCGAGGACCCGGCGCTGCTCACGGACCTGCTGCGCGGCGAGTGGGGCTTTGACGGCGTGCTCGTGTCCGACTGGGGTGCTGTGAATGACCGGGTCGCCTCGGTTGCCGCGGGCCTCGATCTGGAGATGCCGCCGTCGGACACGGATGCCGAAATTGTGGACGCGGTCAACAACGGCACCCTCGATGAGGCCGTGCTGGACACCGTGGCGGAGCGCCTGCGCCTGCTGGCCGCGCGCACCACCGACCCGGCACTCGCGACCGATCCGGTGGATGTGGATGCCCACCACCGCCTGGCCGCCGATGCCGCGGCCGAGGCGATGGTCCTGCTGCGCAACGAGGGTGACCTCCTGCCGCTGGATCCCGCCGCCGACGCGCGGATCGCGGTGATCGGCGAGTTCGCCCGCACCCCGCGCTATCAGGGTGGCGGATCCAGCCGCGTGGTTCCCACCCGACTATCCGGTGCCCTCGAGGAGATTACCGCGCTGATCGGCCCCGAAAACGTCGCCTTTGCACCCGGATTCTCGCTCACCGATAACCCGGACACCGCCGCAGCCCTGACCGAGGAGGCCGTGGCCGCGGCGACCGGTGCCAACCGGATCCTGCTGTTCCTGGGCCTGCCCGACGGCTTCGAATCCGAGGGCTTTGACCGCGACACCCTGGCGCTGCCCGCCGGACAGCTCGCGCTGCTTGAGCGCCTGACCACCCTGAACATCCCGATCGTCGTGGTGCTCTCCAATGGGGCCACGGTCGAGGTGGCGGAGTGGGCATCCTCGGTGGAGGCGATCCTGGAAACCTGGCTGCTGGGCCAGGGCGGTGGTCTGGCCACCGCCGAGGTTCTGTTCGGTCTGGCCTCCCCCGGCGGGCGCCTGACCGAGACCATCCCGCTGCGCCTCTCGGACACCCCGTCGTTCCTGCACTTCCCCGGACGCGACGGACACGTGGGGTACGGCGAGGGCGTCTATGTGGGCTACCGCCATTACAACACGCTGGATGTGCCGGTCGCCTATGAGTTCGGCTTCGGCCTGGGCTACACCCGCTTCGACTATGACGATCTCGCCGTGGTGCCGGGCACCGATCCCCACACCTGGTTGGTGTCGGCCACCGTCACCAACGTCGGCGAGCGCGCCGGATCCGAGGTGGTCCAGCTCTATGTGGGCACCACCGAGAACACGCCGACCCGCCCCGCCCAGGAGCTGCGCGGATTCGCCAAGGTGCACCTGGTCTCCGGGGAAAGCGAGCGGGTAACCCTGCACCTGAACGCCCGCGACTTCGCCACCTGGGATGCCGGCCAGCACCGCTGGCGCGTGGATGCCGGGGCCTACACCGTGCAGGTCGGTTCCTCCTCCCGGCGCATCCACCTGAGCGAAACCATTGCGGTGCCCGGAGACGACTGGGTGTCCGAGCTCAGCGAGTACTCCACCGTGGGTGAGTGGTTTGCGCACCCGGTGGGTGGCCCGCTGCTGCAGAGCGTTCGGGACCGAATGGAGGCGTTTGCCGCCGGCGGTGCCCCCGAACTGCTGCGGATGGTGGAGCAGGTGCCGATCATCAAGCTGGTGTCCTGGAAGATGGGCCTGACCCTGGAGCGGGTGCGCGAGATGGTGGCGTTTGTGGCCAGCCAGCGCTAGCGGGGGGACGTTTGGGAATGGGCACGCCGTGGCTGGCCGACGTCCAGACACGGCGTGCGTTCCCACCTTCTTCTCCCTGTAACGCTGTGCGGGGCCGCGCACATGACCCCACGTGACTGGATGTGACGCACGATCACCCCGAAGCCTCCCCGGACCCGTTGACGCGCGTACCGTGATCCGCACCCGGGCGCGCACCCGCACCCCGGGAATCGGGGAGGGAAACACTCATGGCAAACACGCGTGGAATTGTGATCGGTGCAGCGGTGCTGGCGCTGCTGGCGGCCGGGATCACCTGGGGACTGGTGGCCGGTCCGCTGCGCCCCCAACAGACGGATGCGACCGAGGAGCGGGTGTACAGCGACCCCGACCAGCAGCGCGAGCGCGTGCGCACCCCGGCCATCCCCGAGGCGGTTGCCGAGCTCTCGGCCAGCGGTTTCGCCCCGGCCACCGCCGGAAAACTCACGGTCGCCATCAGTCCGTTTACCCCACCGCTGGGCTATGTCTCCGAAAACGGGGCCACCGTGGGGAGCGAACCGGATACCGCCCAGCTCATCGCCGACGGCCTGGGTCTCACGCTCAACCTGGTGGTGGTGAGCTGGGCCGACTGGCCCCTCGGGGTCGAGTCGGGCAAGTACGACCTGGTGATTTCCAATGTGGGGGTCACCGAGGAGCGCAAGGACCTGTTTGACTTTGCAACCTATCGTCGCGGGCTGCACGCCTTCACGGTTGCCGCGGACTCGCGGATCACCCGCATCGCCGAGGCCAAGGATGTGGCCGGACTGACCCTGGTGGTGGGGTCGGGCACCAATCAGGAGCAGATCCTGCTGAACTGGGACCAGGCGAACCGGGCGGCCGGGCTCAAGCCCCTCACCCTGCAGTATTTTGATGACGAGGCCGCCTCGCTCCTGGCACTGAAATCCGGCCGGGTGGATGGCATCCTGGGCCCGAACCCCAGCGCGATCTTCCGCGCCACAGCCGATCAGGAGGTCCGGGTGGTGGGCACGGTGGAGGCGGGCTGGCCGGATATCTCCGATGTGGGCGCGGCCACGGCGCGCGGCAATGGGCTGGCGCAGCCGGTACACACCGTGTTGCAAACCCTGATCGACACCGGGACGCTCGCCCGAGCCCTAGAGCCCTGGGGCGTGGCCGAGGAGATCCTGCCCACCTCGGCACTCAACCCGCCGGGACTGCCCCGACGCGAGAAGTAGCGGCGCGCTATCCGATGATCAGCAGCCAGCCGGCCAGGCTCGCCAGCGAGATCACCAGCACCGGCAGGGTCAGGACGATGCCGGTCTTGAAGTAGCGTCCCCAGCCGATGTGGATGCCGCGGCGGTCCAGCACGTGCAGCCACAGCAGGGTGGCCAGGCTGCCGATCGGGGTGATCTTGGGGCCGAGGTCCGAGCCGATCACGTTGGCGTAGATCATCGCCTCGTGGGTCAGCCCGGTCGCCCCGGCGGCACCGATAGCCAGGGCCGCGATCAGGACGGTGGGCAGGTTGTTCATGATCGAGGCGAGGATCGCGACGATCACGCCGACACCCAGGGCGGTGATCCACACGCCATGGTTGCCGAGCTCGGCAAACACCCCGGCCAGGTGATCGGTCAGGCCCTGATTACGCAGCCCGTACACCACCAGGTACATCCCCACCGAGAAGATCACGATCTGCCAGGGTGCCTCGCGGACGACCTTGGTGACCGAGATGCGCCGCAGTCGTACGCTCCCATCGGGGGCCGTGCCCGCCCCCTCGCCCGAATCAAGGGATTTCGCCCGACTGAAGAGGAACGCGGGCTGTCGGGCGGCCACCAGGATCAGCGCGAGCGCACCCACGGCGGTCACAATGGAGAGCGGGATGTGCAGCGGGTCGGCCACAAAGTAGCCCACCAGCAGCACCCCGAGCACCACAAAACCGGCGGTGAAGGTCAGCGGATCGCGAATCGCCGAGCGTGGGTCGGGCGCGGAGGCCGGATCGTAGCGTCGGGGAATCGAGCGTCTAAACGCCAGGTAGAGGACGCCGAGGCTCGCCGCCACGGTCACGATCCCCACCGGAACCATGACCAGCGCATAGCGCGCAAAGTCCACCCCAAAGTAGTCGGCGCTGACGATGTTGACCAGGTTGGAGATGACCAGGGGCAGGCTGCCGGCGTCGGCGATAAACCCGCAGGCGAGCACAAAGCCCAGCGACGCGCGGGCCGAGAATTTCAGGGCGAGCAGGATCTGGATCACGATCGGGGTGAGGATCAGCGCCGCCCCGTCGTTGGCAAACAGCGCCGAAATCACCGCACCGAGCAGGATCACCAGGACAAACAGCGCGCGCCCGTTGCCGCGTCCCCAGCGGGTCACGTGCAGGGCCGCCCACTCGAAGAGTCCGGATTCATCCAGGATGAGCGAGATCAGCACGATCCCCACAAACGCGAACGTCGCATTGCCCACAATGTCCCAGACGGTGGGGATATCACTCAGACTCACCACAGTGGTCAGCAGCGCCAGGGCGGCACCTCCCAGGGCGCTCCAGCCGATGCCGAGTCCGCGGGGTTGCCAGATCACCAGCACCAGGGTGATGACAAAAATGGCGATGGCAACAACGGTCACGTGGGGGCTCCTTGGCCTGCGGGGATGAATTGATTATGCGCCCTGATGGGGCCCCAGACTCGGCGCGGCGCAACAATTTTGAGTCGAGTGAGCCGTGTCCGGCCCGATACCGTGGGCTGGCGGCGAGGGGCCAAACGGGCCCTAAAGCGCCTGTACCTCGGCGCCCAACGCGGCCAGCGCCCCGGGCACCAGACCAAAATAGGCCCAGGTTCCGCGCTGTTCGCGGGTGAAGATACCCGCCTCCACCAGGATCTTCAGGTGGTGGGAGACGGTGCCCTGGGTGAGGCCCAGGGGTTCGGTCAGATCGCAGACGCACGCCTCGCGGTTCGTCTGCGCGGACACCAGGGAGATGAGTCGCAGGCGGGTGGGATCGGCGATCACGCGGAGTCGGGCGGCGAACTTTTCGGCCTCGGCACGATCGAGCGTGGCCGCCGCTTCCCCGGGCTCACAGGTTTCGGCGCGTCCGGAGATATCGGTGAGCGCCAGGGTGAGGGGTGGGGTGTGCGACACGAGGTCTCCAATTCATATTGATGGGCATCAATGTATAGTCATCCTATACATTGATCCCCATCAATATCCACCCGAGGAGTCTCATGCCCCCCATCGCCACCGTCCTGTTTGTTTGTGTGCACAATGCCGGCCGTTCCCAGATGGCCGCCGGCTTCCTGGAGCACCTGGCCCAGGGCCGCGTGGATGTGCGTTCGGCCGGGTCCGAACCCCGGGAAGCGCTGAACCCGGTCGCGGTCGAGGCGATGGCGGAGGTGGGCATCGATATCGCCGCCTACTCCCCCAAGATCCTCACCACCGATGCCGTCCGGCAGGCCGACGCGGTGATCACGATGGGCTGCGGCGACACCTGCCCCATCTTCCCCGGCAAGCGCTATGAGGATTGGGAACTCACCGATCCCGCCGGGCAGGGCATCGAGACCGTCCGCGGCATCCGCGACGAGATTCGCGCCCGGGTCGAGGTGCTGCTGGCCGAGCTCACCGCGGGCCGCTAGACTCGCGGCATGTCCCTCGCTCTGATCACCGGGGCCGCCCGCGACAACAGCATCGCCGCTGGTATCGCCGCCGCGCTCCGCACCGCCGGCTGGACGGTTGCCACCAGCGACCTGCACGGTGCCGACTATCCCGCCGACCTCACCGTGCCGGGCGGACCCGAGGCCCTGATCGATGCGGTGGTGCGCGATCACGGCCCGATCGAGGCGCTGATCCTCAGCCACGCACACGATGTGGAATCCGGACTCTTCGACACCAGCGCGGAGAGTTTTGACCTCCATGTCTCGGTCAATGCCCGCGCCAGCTTCCTCCTCCTCACCGCCTTCGCCCGGCAGGCACCCGAAACGGGTGGGGCAATCATCGCGCTGACCAGCGATCACGTGACCGGCAACCTCCCCTATGGCGCGTCAAAGGGAATCCTGGATCGCGTGGTCATCTCGGCTGCCCGAGAACTGGGTCCGCGCGGCATCTCGGCCAACGTCCTCAATCCGGGCCCGATCGATACCGGTTGGATGGATGATGACACCCGCGCCGAACTGACCCGACTCACCCCGCAGGGTCGGCTGGGAACCCCGGCCGATATTGGCGCCTTCGTGACATTTCTGGTGTCCCCGGCGGGACGCTGGATCTCGGGTCAACTCCTGCACGCCGACGGCGGAATCTCCGCGCGCTACTAACTCGGTTAACCACAAAAACGGGGCGGTTCCTCTCGGAACCGCCCCGTTTTTCCGGGTGCGCTAACCCTGAGCGCGAGCAATCTTCGCCGCCAGCGCGCTCCCGCGTGCCTCGGCTTCGGCCACCAGGATGGCCACCTCGGCCTCGGTGAATCCGGTGACGGTACCAAAGGCACGACCGTTTACCGCGATCGACGCCCCCTGATCCCCACCGGGTGCGGTGTACACACGGGCACTAAACTCCGAGATCAGTGCGATGGTGCCCGGTTTGGGCGAGGTTGCGTGAACAATCTTGGGCATAAATTCTCCTTCGGGTGTGGGCTCGGGTTGGGGCGGCCGAGGAACGGCCACGGATACGGTGTTGCCCAGGTAGGCTCCGGGCCCCCAGGCGTAGCCGACGTAGCGCACCGAGGGCCATCCGCGCGCCATGTCATTGGGATCGACCAGGGCGGATTTTCCGCGGGTGGGGAAGTCGATCGTGGCCACGCGTCCGCCGGCACCCTTGAGCGCGATATGCCCCAGACTGCCAAAGGTGTAGTACAGGACGGAGCCCTCGGGAGCCTCGGAGATTGGGCCCGTGCGCAGCGCCCCCAACTGCCGTACCCGGGTGAGTGCGGCGGCCGCGTTCGGATAGGGCATCACCCGGTCCGAACGCGGGGCTCCAAACGCGCGGTCGACCTCCTCCAGACACCAGCCGGCGCGCACGGCACCCCGGGCGACCAGGGCCCGTGCCGCGGCGGGACCGTTGAGGACCAGGGGAACGTTGCCGGCCATGCCTACCCTCGATTCTCGGCGCGCGGGGAAGACCCGAACGGTGTATACGTGCGCAGCCAGCGATCCACGGCGGGGATCGCCATAATACGGCTGATCACGGCCGCCACCGTGGTGATCGCCGCGGCGACCCCGAGCAGCGCCGTGCGTACGCCGGCCGGCAGGCTCTCCCCCGCCTCGGCCAGGATCGCCTGAATAATCTCGGGCACAATCGCGACCAGCGAGATGACCGCCGGAATTCCCACGGCCAGCACCGTGCGCCAGACTCGCTGATTGCGAAACCAGATTTCCCCCGAGGGGGATGCGTGTTGATGAGTCATGTTTCTCCTATCGTGGAAGGTCCTTGGGCCACTCGGGCGGCGGTGCGCCACGGCCCGCGAAAATATGGGTGCGCAGTTGGTGCGCGTACGAGCGGTATCCGTCGAGGTAGCGCTCCAACCGATTCACCCGCTCATCCTGGGCGGTGGCACGCCGGTCGGCGTCCTCTCGATACCTCGACAGTTCCTTCTGCAACTGCGAGATCAGCTCGGACGCCGCCGTGCTCCCGGTCTGCCGCAGGGCCGCTCGGTAGGACAGGATCGCCGCGACAACCGCTCCGGTGAGCGGCATCGCGGCGATCAACAGCGGAATCAGCCAGCTGGGGACCTCGGTTTCAGGCGTTACAGATCCCCAATTCGCGTGATGCTGAACTTTCCATTGAGCGTGGTGTTTGAATCCCCGTTGTTCTTATAGATGTCCACACGCACAATTTCCCCCGCACGCAGTCGCGCATTGGGAACGTTTACCGACCACGCGCTTTCCGAGAGGATACCCATGGTGCGGCCCAGCTCAACATCCGCGATCCGCAGCATCAGCAGCGACCGTCCGCCCATCGGCCGGCTAAACACCGCGTAGTAGTTGATCGCGTATAGTCCATCGGCGACAATACGGATCTCGCCGTTGCGAAAAAACGTGCCGACGGAGGCTGTGGACCGGGCGGCATCACGGGTGAAAACTCCGACATCCGACACCCGGTTGTCCACCAACCCGCCTACCTGGGTGGTGAACTCCTCGTGTGCGAAGTACGGACGCCACGCGCCCGACCGGGACTCGTACAGCCGACGTTCGGTGGTGTCGTACCACTGCAGCCCCTCGCGGTGATACGCCCACTGGGTGCGTCCTTCAATTCCGTCGCGCGGTCCAAGCAGGCGCGTGGCGCCCTTGGCCGCGAAGTCGCTGACGGCCTTGAAGTCGGCGCCCAGCGTTACAGCCGAGGTGTCGAGGATGATCGGCTGCCCGGTTCCCGGGTCTCGTGAACTAACTGCCATTATTTCTCCTTTGGTTATGGGGCCCAGCGGGCCCAAAATTATCGGGTTCCGGTGATACGAATTGCGCCCGAGAGCGGATCACCCGGCACGCCGGCAAACTGGTTGTCACCGGTTGTTGAGGTGATCCCCACACCGCGTGCGGATTCGGCCTGTAGTGCAGACACCAAGCTGCTAGGGAGGACAACCCAATCCCGAGCCGAATCCAGGGGGATCTGAGCGGTCAACACCGGTGCCCCCGTGGGCGCTTGGGCGTGGGTATGAACACCCAAAACCAGCGTGTTTTCAAGCCTTATCGCCGGAAGATAGATCGAGATGGTTTCGACCGAGGCACCCACCAGGGTGTTTGCCAAGGCGCTTCCGTAAAACCACGCGCCGCTTCGTCCGGGTGCGGCGAGAAGCTCACCGTCGGACCATCGGTTCTCCGACTCAAGATAGGTTGCCGACGTAACCGCCTGAACGGTCACATCAAAGCGCGTGATACTGGGCGGTTTAATACCGGGCGTACCCACCGAGGGTGCATCGGTGGTGGGCTTGCCGATGATGACCCGGTTAGCCCAATCGATGGTGACCGGATCTCCCACCTGGACAGACAGCCCGCTAATCATGCCCAGCAGATAGTCCTGGTCCCCCACGGAAACCGTGTGCTGGGTCGAGCCCAGCGCCGTGATTCGGCCCCGCGAAACCAGGGGAACAGCGGGGCCGGTCAGCAACCAGGTTCCCGCCTGGTTGATCAGTTGCACGCTCATCCCCTCAACCGGTGGTGTATACCCAGAACAGCGAACCGGGACTGTGGAGTCCCCCACATTTACCAACGCAAAGGGCCCGTCCATCCGAACAAAAATGGCCGTACGGGCCTCGACCTGTGGCACCGAGCGTTCCACTCGTGCCAGACGTTCTCCCATGCTCATCGCATCACCCTCGGCACTTCCAGTTTGACCGTCATCAGGGCCGCGGCCGAACGAGATACAGACAGTACCCGTCCGGAAAGGCCCGCCCCCTCGACGCGAATATGATCGTTAATTTGAATCCGTGGATCGGTCACACACTGGATCTGAACCTGATAGTTTTGCCCGCCCACGGAGTTTTCGAGAATCGCATTCATCGCCTTGAGGGCGGCCGCCCGGTCGCGCACAGCATCGGAGGAGTGATATTCGGTATACACCCCGTACGGACCGCCCACGGCCAGGGGGCCCGAGGTGATTTCCACCGGCGGCACAGTGATCGGGTTCCGATTCGAATCCTCGTAAATGCCCACCACCCGGTTGTACACACCATCGGTCTTGATTTCGGTATCGATCTGGGTGATGGTGCCCTCAGCCCCGAGGCGGAGGGTCCCGACCACGGGCCCCAGCTGAGCCGGTGCGACCGTGAGTTCCCCTCGCGCGGTGAGCACCATCCGGCCGCCCAACAGCTCGGCAAGCTTCTGAACTGCCGCGAGTCGTCCCCCCTTCTTCGCTTCCCAGACCAACCCGCCGGGCAGGACCACGTCGGGAACGTTCTGCACGATGGGGCGACCCGAGATGCGACGCACCTCGTTCCATGCGGAGCCGCGCTGAGGCGGTGTTTCGGGTGAGGAAAACCCGTGTCGGTGGATGACGCGATCAAGCCCATCCCACACGATCGGGACCAGTGAGGAGGCGACAATATCCCCCACCACGGTGTCCTCGCCCCGAGGATTCTCGGTTACTTTTCCCCAGCCCAGCTGTACCCGTTCCTCGTATCCGCCGGCCGAAATGATCTGGGAAATCACCACGGACGCGCGAAAGGCCGAAAAGATACCGGCCGTTCCCTGCGCGAGCAGGGAACGGCCGAACGGATCCGAGGCAATGATCGTGGCGGATCCGGAGGATTTCACCTCCGCGGTCAGATCCTCGGCCCACTGCCAATCGGTCAGGGGCACATCCGCCGCAACACGCTCTGACCCGTGCATAACATCACACACCAGTCGTGTCTCAAACGATCCGCGCTCCAGAATCTGCGCGGTCTGATCGGTTACCTGTCTCATGCGCTCCTCGCAATATCGATTCGGCGCGCAAGCGTGGCATACGACTGATTGTCGGAGCCGGCCGCAGCGTAGCTGTCGTAATACGCATTGAGGTGGGCGTATGTCAGCAGGGGCACAAAGATCCCCGGTGCCGGCGGGAGTGCCTGCGTCGCCTGCATCTCGTGAATGACACCGAGTTCATCGGCGGTTCCGCTCACCTCCTGCATGTCGGTACCGCCCGGCAGAGCGGCATAGAACGGCGAGGGCAACAGCCGCCCCTGTCCCGCTCCAAAACGGAAACACACGATCGGAGTGAGGGGTTTATCGGGTGTCCCCAGCATCGCCAGCATGCGCTCAACATCGGCCACGGTATCGGTATAGATCGCGAACTTCACCCCGGTCACGCCGGCACGCCCCGTGCCGACCCAGATGGAATCAGCCCGTCCCAGTGGGAGCACCAGGTGCCCCTGTGGCGGGCGTCGCACGCTCTCCTCCGAGCCCTCGAGTAGACGAACGCGCACGGCCCCGTCGGGATCCAGCGGATTGTGGATCCAGGAATCGGTAAACCCCAGCTCGATCGTGCGTGATCCGGTCCAGCCCAACGAGTTCCCACGTGCATCAAACATTTCGGCCTGATAGGACGCGGGACCGGTCGGAACCGCACGGTCATAGCCCACGTAGCTTCCCACCGTGGGCTGACGGATCGCGCCGCGCAACTCCCGCACGGTCCCTCCAGTGGTGACCCAGACGGTGATCGTGGCGGTGCCCCGAGCCAGGGAACCAAAGTACACCTCGGCGATTGGCGCACCACCCGGAGGCGTAACGTCACGAATCTCAGGTTCAAACATGGTTATCCCACCCATCCGAGTCGTGCAAGACGACCCTGTTCGGTTTCATATGCGGCTAGGCGCTGATTCGCCTCGACCCGCATGCGGCCAATCAGCGCGCCATCGGAATCGCGGACAACGAGTTCGCTCGGGCCACGAGGTGCGTCACGATCAGCACCCAGCGCGTCATAGAATTTCTGATCCAGCGGCACGACCGCCTCGCTGTGGCGGCCCTCGCCGATGTTGGCGAGGATTCCGCCGGGGCGTGCCTCGACGATGCCACCGGCTGCAAGCCTGGGAATCTTGGGGATGTTGTACCCAAAAGTTTGCCCACCGATTCGTGGGATCCAATCGGGCACGGTGACCTTGATCGAGTTCAGACCATTGATCATCCCGTTGACCAGATCGATCAGGGCGTTGAGCGGACCACGAACCACGTTCAAAACCGCCTGGAACGCGTTGCCGATGAAATTCGCAATCCCCGAGAATACGTTGTTAATCGTGCTGCCCACCGTGTTAACGATGGACACGATCAGATCAAACGTGGGCTTGATAATCGAGTTCCATACCCAGCTCAACGCCGCCCCGATCGCGTCAAACGCGGGTTTGATCGCGTTTGCGTAGAGCCAGGAAAACACCGCTCCGGCCGCCTGAATCGCCGCAGAGATCAGCGCTACAACCGGCAGAATGATGGTCTCGTAAATCCACTGAAATACCGCCGCAATCGCGTTGAATATCGGCATCACCACGTTCTCATAGAGCCAGGTAAAGATCGCCCCCAGCCCCTGAATAGCACCGACGATGAATCCGATGATCGGCATGATCACCGTTTCCCACAGCCAGGTGAACACCGCCCCGATTAGGGCGAAAATCGGTTGAACAAAGTTCTCCCACAGCCCGGTGAAAATAGCACCCAACACCGCGAAACCTAGCAGCATCTGCACGATGTACGGCGCGATCACGTTGTCGTAAATCCAGAGGAAGATCTCCCCGATCAGGTCAAACGTGGGTTTGATATAGGTCTCGTAGAGCGCAGCAATCGCCTCACCCAAACCATTCCAGGCACCCACGATCCAGTCGACCACGGGCTGAATCACCGATTCCCAGAGCCAGGTCACCGCGTTTCCGATGAACTCGGTGACGTTTTGCCAAATCTCCTTGCCGGTCTCGGTTTGGGTGAAGAACCAGATGATCGCAGCGACCAGTGCAAGCACCGCCGAAATAATCAGGACGAGAGGGTTGACCGACATCACCAGCGCAAACGCCGCTTGTGCGGCGGTAGCCACGTACACCGCCGCGGCGAAGACGCCAATCCCCACTGCCACCGTGCTCAGGAGGTCCTTGTTTTCACCGATCCAGCCGAAGAGGTCCCCGATGGTTTTCACCATGTTTTCGATGGCTTCTCGGGCATCGGCCCCCACCTTGACCCACCCCTGAAGGTCATCGCCGAATTTGGCTCGCTCCCCGGAACCCATGGAGAGTCCGTTGAGGAAATCCTTGAGCCCCGCGACGATGTCCTTGAGGACCGAGCCGATCCATACACCCACGTCCTTGGCGATCGGGCTGAGTTTCTGAAGGAATTCCCCCACCGAGACAAACAGGTCCTTCAGCTGCGGGAAGGCGCCCGACATGACATCGGCGGCGAGGCCGTCCACCGCGTCGTTCATTCCCTGGACAGCGTCCTTGAAGGTGCCGCCCGAATCTCCCGAGGCCGCCTCCAATTCGCTGAGCTTGGCAATGCCTCGGTTTACGAACTCGCCGGCACCGGACATGATTGATGTACTCACATCCTTCATGCCCTTGGACACCATCTTGTTCACCGCGGCGACATACTTGTCGCCGATGGCGCTGCCGGCCTTTTCGGCGGTCGTTGCCACCTCGTTGCCACCCAGCGTGGCCTCGATTTCTGATTTCACCTCACTCTCGGATACCCGCGCTTTAATCTGCAAATAGTTTTCTGCTATGCCAGCTCCTGTGGCCATACTCCCCCTTAGAATCACCGAAGAGCACTTACTCTTCGCGTCGTTTTCTGCCCGTCCCGGGCACTACTCTCGCTGCTGTCGACGGCGGTATGCCTCGGCCTTACGCGTCATGACCCGCTCCTGCTCACGCCGTTCGTGGGCGTAGGGCGGAGGTGCAGCGATTTCGGGTTTGGGGCCCTTTCGCCCGCCCTCGGACCAGGCGACCATCTGAATCGTGTGGGCTACCGCCTGCCCGGCGCGGATCGCGTCGGAAATGGCCAACGGACCGCCCACCGATTGCCACAGCGCACTTCCGGCGGGCAGGTAACTCACCAGGTCCGCAAGCTCGGTGAGGAGCATGGTCCGCGCACGCAGAATCGTGGGAAGACTCAGCCCATATTCGGCCCTCAGCGCGGCCGTCAACGCACCGAAATGCTCGTTGACGGCCTCACTGAGGATTAGGAGTTTGGGGCGATGGCCTCAAACAGTTCCTTGACGAATGCGGATCCCTCCTCCAGCGAAACACGACCGTTTTCGCCGCGCAGACCGTCCATCACCCGATCGAAGTCATCACCGACCAGACGGTGCAGCATCGAGGGCAGCCGGACAGCATCGCGCTTCTGCGCCGCCGCCAGGTCGTCCAGCAGTTCGAAGTCGTCCATGACGTCCTTCGACACCGTCAGGTCAATCCCGCGCACGGTCACCCGAAAGGCACCGTCCACAACCTCAACCTTTTTCTTGTGATCCTGCGGCTTCTTTACCTCGCCCAAAACCCGTTCTCCTTCAGTTCGTTTTATGTTGTTGTCGGCCCCGGTGGTTGGCGGGTGGGACGGGGCCGAATTCGCCCCACCCGCCGGTGGTTACCGTGACGCCTACGGCTTGAGCTGGCTCTCCAGATCGGTGGAGAACACGGTGTACTCGCCGATGATCTCGCCGAGCATGCCGAAGCCGGCGATGTCGGCGTTGGAGTAGACGCGGTCGCCGTCGGGAACGATCTCCAGACGCTCGATCACGGTGCGCTCCTTGACGGTCTGGTCATCGGTGTCGAACTTGTCGATGACGCAGGCGCGCGGCGAGACCCGCTGACCCGCACCGCGACGCTCCGTGCGCACGCCCTCGGCGGTCACCGCATTCTTGACGTCGTAGCGGATCTCACGGGTGAGCGCCTTGTCTTCCAGGGCCACAAACTTCACCTGGGTGCCGGGGGATTCGATTCGCGACCGCACGACACCGGTGTTCTGGTGACCGCGCAGCTCGGACTTCGAACCGGTCGGGGTTTCGGTGATACCGTCCGCGTGCAGCCAGCCGGTGTCCTGGAAGGAGGCATCCAGTGCCTCGCCGATGGTGGTCGGAAGCTTGGTTCCAACGGGTGCCAGGTACACCGCGTCGGCACCGCCGAAAATACGTGCCAGATCAGCGTTTACAGTCATATGACTTCCCTTCATGTCGCCCGTTCGGGCATTAAGAAAGGCCCCACCCGGTTGGGTGAGACCACGTTTATTGGTGATACCTCGTGTGAACTCAGATGCGCCGAGCGCGCACCCGAAGTTCGACCGTGCCCGAGTATCGGGCCCGGCCGGTATCGGGATCGGGATCGAAGTACGGTCCCGAAATCTCGGTCAGCCCGCGCACCAACGACATCTCCATATAGTCGTTAAGCAGCACGGACCGGACCCGCTGAGCGGCGACGGCCGCGTCGGCCTTGGACGTGCCCCAGGCGGTCCAGGACACCCTGGCCGTCTCAAGAGCACGGTTATCGGCGACGCCACCGATACGCACCACGCGGGTGAAGCGATCCGGAATGGTCGCCGGCACAAATCCCTCAACCTGGCCCTCTACGCGGCCGGTCAGGAAGGTTGCGAGCATCGCTTCCACTTCCGGAAATTCAATTCGTCCCATGTGTGAACCTCGTCAATCGTTTGTTGTGCACTCGGCGTTACCCCTGGACGTGGCGGAGGTCCACCACCATCCCCATCGGCCCCATGCTCGGGTGCCACCAGGAACGAGGTTCGCTCTCCACCGCGTAGGTTCGACCGCGCAGACTCACTCGGTCGTGCACGCTCAGCTCGGAATCGGCCGGGACGTAGACGGTCGCCGTGCGAATCAGACGGTCATGGCCCGGGGTGCGTGGCTGGGTCGAGGTCATTTCCTCTACCGCCAAGACCGGCAGCGGTGCGGCCGGCGCAAAGCTCCCGATGGGCTGGCCATGCGGATCCTCACCCCCGGAGACAAAGCGGAACCAGTCGGCCGTTTCGGATACGCGTCGGGTCACGCGCTCACCCCCGTTCCGGTGAGCTTGGCAAGCTCATCCGAGCTCGGCACCAACCCCAGCGGGACACCCTCGGGATAGGTGCGCGTTTCCCGGAACGGTCCGGTCACGATGGTGATCTTGCGCACACCTTCGGGATTGCGCAGTGTCCGCAGAACCATCGCAATCACCACGTCTCGGGTGCGCTCCCGCAGCTCTCCCGGCGGCTGTTCCGCATCGATTCGCGCCTGAATATCGGGTACCCGGAATCGAACCTCACGTTCGGCTCGGTCGATCCAGGTCTGGACAAGCGCGGGATTGTCGGGCGCATCCGCCCCGATCCACGACGCAATCACATCTTCGGCTAACACCCAGGACATGACTCCCCTTTCTGTTCGGACGGATCATCCGGACTGGCCGGAGTACCGCATGTAGTACTCGGACGGGACCCGTCCGAGGCGAGCGTTTTTCATCCACGCCTTGTTTCGACGGTCCTGTTCGCGATCATCATCGCCACACACTTCCGCCGCCCAGGGGGAGGAATACTCGGCCCCACAGGTGGGGCACGGATAGCCGCTCATGTTTTCCCTTCATTTTTTGCATCGGGGCCGAGACCCCCTCGGTCTCGGCCCCACCCGCAGCGCGGGCCTTTGGGCAAGCTCCCCCGCTTGCCCCCACCTTCCCCTGCGTGATGCAGGGAAAGGTGGGCGGCAGCCCCACAATGGTGATGGTGATCACCCGCCCGAAGATGAATGCATCTTCGAAGGTCTCGGTGCACAGGTGGTGAGTGGGTGCTGCTCGCGCCGGGGAATGAAAAATGCTCCACGGCCCGAGGGCTGCGGAGCTTCTTTCACTTTTTGGCGCGACTCATCGCCGCAGAATCAGTATGGCACACATATTCGAATTAACGCAATACTTTTTTATTATTCTTTCGAATCTTTGTTCTATGCCATTTGAAAACGCAGGGCGCGTAACTCCGATTCACCGTGCCACTCCCACCCACAGCCGGGCACCCGACAGAAGGCGTGCGCCTCGTCTAAATCAGCCATATCGCGGGGATACTCAACCACAATGGGATGCGGGAGCATCTCCCCCGAGGACCCAGGGAACGATTCCGCACCGCAGATCACGCACGCCCCCGCGAGCTCAATACGACGCGGAGGTGCGAGGATCCGGGGAATCTTCGCGGCCCAGGACTCCAGCTCAGCCCACTCCCCCTCACCCCAGGCATCCAGCCGAATGGCCGCTTCGGCCCACTCACAAAGAGCCTCCGACAGTGCCTCCGAATGCCCCAGCCCGCATCGACCGCGCCACCCGGCGAGGGTGCGTCGGATATACATCACCTCGTCAAACGCACGCGAATCCAGGAGGGATCCCGTGGCCGCACCGCGCATGGAACCGCCGCCCCCGCCACTGATACCGGTCGCATCACGCATCGAGGATCGCACCGCCCGCTGCAACTGCTCCAGCAGACTCGGCAACTCCACTCGATGAACGCCGCCACGCTCAAGCATCACCTTCGATGCCACCGGCGAAGCCAGGCGACCCACCAGCTCTCGCAACGATGCGGCATCTCGAATTCGCACACTCCCCATTTCATTCATTTCCAAAACCCCTCTTCCCTTCACGGTCTCCCGGCGCCGGGCATGGAACACCGACACACGTGAACCATAGGACAAAAGAGGCAACTTAAGCAAATATGGCAGTGCTGCATTTCTGTTCTTTCCGCCAGATCTCGCGAATAAAGTTGCATAAATTGCTTACCCTTGCCTATGGTCAAGGTATGGCAATTAGTTGGCAGGATCTCAAGGACGCCCGAGACGCCGCGGGCCTCACTCAGCGCGAACTCGCACGGCGGATTGGTGTTCACCAAAAGACGATCGTCAACTGGGAAGCCAGCGGGGTACCCAAGAAATCCGAGTATCGCGTCATCCGTGCGCTCGGCACACACCTCCCTGCCACCTCGCCCTCACTCGAGCCCGCGACACTCCGAGCGGTTGAACCAGTATCCGGTCGCGATTCGCCCTCAAGAATTCGCCGCAAACTCGCCGAATTCTCCGATATCGAGCTCCTCAGTGAGCTTCACGATCGTGCACGCGAGCGTGAGCAGCAACCGGACAATGTCACACCCCTGCGCGACTATGGATCCACTGAGTACATCGAACTGACCGAAGAAGATCTCCGCGTAGCCTCACACGACGACGGCGGGGAGCCCGAGTTCCCGAACGGATAACCGTGCAGCAGTACAACCCCCACGAGCACGCTCAGCAGCTGGGCATCAGGGTGAGACATCAGACCCTGGGAAAGCGCTATGGGCTCTGGGTGCCACGCATCGGAATGATCCTGCTCCGACCGGGCATGGCCGCACGTCACGAGCGCTCGGTGCTTGCGCATGAGATTGCTCATGCCGAATACGGTCACACCACCGGGTCCCGTAAGGAGGAGCGTCTCGCCGACGTTCTCGCCGCTCGCCGACTGATCGCTCCCGCTGCCATCGCGGACGCCATGCGTTGGACCCAGGAGATACCCGAGTTGGCGATCGAACTGGGCGTCACCGAACACATCGTGAAAACCTACCTGGATGAGATTTTTCCGACTGCCGGCTCCGACCGTCGCGAAGCCTAGCGGCGCGGCCGCCCGGCGACGCCCTCGGCGTCGCTGGCCACGCGAACCCGCAGGCCGAGACTGGGTGCCAGGGTGGCAACGGCGCGATCCAGCTGATTGAGGAACAGCTCCACGTCCGTGGCGGCATGGGGTGATCCCAACCAGGAATGCTGGGCAGCACGCACGGCAACCACAAACACCTCAAACAGGAGCCGGGCACGCAGTGCGGGCGACCCCGAGTGATTGGTAATGGCCGCGGCAACGCCGTCGGTCATCCCCGCGCAATACCCCAGGTTGTGAGCCCGGATCGAGGCATGCTCACCCTCCAATCGGAGCGCCGTGCGCATGCTGGCCAGCCAATCCGGGTCGCGCTCGGCGCAGACCCGAGTGGCCTCGGCGAAGGACTCCTGCACCAGCGCAAAGACCGAAATCCCGGGCTCCATCTGACCTAACCGACGATTCAGCGCCGCCTCAAAACCCTCCCACTGGTCCCGTAGCGGCAACGTCGCCGCATCCTCGCGCCCCGAGAAATAGCGGAAGAAAGTGCGTTTCGACACCCCGACCTCGGCGCACATCCGGTCCAGGGTAGGGCCGTTCGGAGCAAACGATGCCTGTGTGGCGGATGACAATGCACGCCGAGTATCGGCTTTCTTCCGCTCTCGAAGACCGCTCCCGGTTGCACGCGGTGGTACTGTCGCCATGCCCCCAAGATATCATTTTTGACACGCGGTGGCATTTGCCCCGGCGTGCCGCGGCCTGAGTAGCCTCACCCCAAGGAGGCAAAATACAGCGGATAGTGCAGGGCACAGGACGGGTTGAACCGTGCGGCGCAGGACGGGCACGAATCCACCGCCAGATAGTCGGTGACCGAAAGCTCACTCCGGCACACCCCGCACAGCACCGCCGGGCGATCGCGGGCATCCGCGGGCCACGGCACCGCGTCATGATCAGCCGTCTCCTGATGACACAGGTGGCAGGGATAGTAACGATCACAGCAGATAAAACGGATCGCAATCACATCGAGTTCGGTTGCATAGTGGATACAGCGAGTCTGCTCATCCACGGTCGGACCATACACCCGCGGGCTCATCGCACCACCTCAACCACCGCGGCGATGCCCATTCCGCCGCCGATGGAGGCGGCGGCAAGACCCAGGGTTCCGGCCGGCGCACCCGCACGCACCAGCCGGCTAAACAGACGCACCATACTCACGGCCCCGCTCGCCCCCCACGGATGCCCCAGCGCCAAGGCACCCCCGTCGGAGCAGATCCGCGGATCATCCTCGGCCAGGCCCAGCCGATCCAGTACCGCGAGCGACTGGGCCGCAAACGCCTCCACAATTTCGATGGCCGCCAGCCGGTCGCGATCAACCCCGGCCCGCTCCAGGGCTGCCAGTGCGGCCGGGGCCGCCCCAATTCCCGGCAGCGCCGGATCGCAGCCCACCACCGCGTGCCCTCGGATGATCAGGCCCGGTGCCGAGCCGGCGAGATGCCGCGGCATAATGACCGTCGCCGCGGCCCCGTCCCCGATCCGTGTCGCGGTGCCCGCCGTGAGCGACCCTCCGGGAAACAGCGCGGGGAGGCGCCGCAAGAGGGGTTCAGCCGCGCCGATCGCGTCGTCATACTCGAGTCCAGCCAGGGGTACCAGCTCACCATCGAAGCGTCCGGCGGCGCGGGCAGCGCGCGCCCGAGCATGGCTGCGCGCAGCGTGGGCATCCTGCCGCTCGCGGGAAATACCGTCATGGACCGCCAAGTCCTCGGCCGCCCGCACCATATCGGGATCGGCCCACCCCTCCGGGGCAAACGGTGCCCGCTCATAGGCGACGCCCTCGATCGAACGCACCGGGGCGGTGGAGGCACTTTCAACGCCACCGGCAATCCGCGGCCGGGCATCCCCCGCCCGGATGGCCGCGGCCGCATCCAGGATGGCCGCGAGTCCGCTCCCACACTGTCGATCGACGCTTTCCCCCGGCACCTCGACGCCGAGGCCCGCGGCCAGGGCCGCAATACGAGCGGGGTTTCCTCCGGGCCCCATGCAGTTGCCCAGGATCACATCGGCGATGCGGGGCTCGAGGCCGTCCTCCAAGACGACCGCCGCATCGGCCAGCGCGGCGGTGAACGCCGGGGCGGCCAGATCCTCAACCCGCAGTCGGGCCAGCGCACGGCCACGGGTCCCGATCGGAGTGCGCCGGGCGGCAATGATGATGGGTTCAGCGGATAACACGTTCCACCTCTCCGGCGAGCACTCGCCTGACAATTTCGGCCCGAGCGGGTTTCCCCGCGGCGGTGCGGGGAATCTCCCCCATAAACCAGAGCCGCGGGCGATGAGCCGGTGCCAGCAGGGCGGCGGCGCGATCACGCAGCGCCGCAATCGAGGCGGCGTCGCGACCACTCGCGGAGTCGAGAATCACCGCGACCAGTGACCCCACATTACCGGCCGGATACGCAAACACCACGGCCTCGGTGATACCGGATACCAGGCGCAGCGTCTCCTCAACCTCCTCGGGAATGACCGTGGCCGAGGCCGTCTGGATGGCACCATCAGACCTGCCACGCAGGGTAAGGACACCCGCATCGAGGGTGGCCAGATCCCCCACGGTGATCCAGTCACCCGCCCGGCGCAGCGGCCCATTCTCCCCGAGGTAGCCCAGCGCAGCAAAGGGTGAACGCACCCACAGGGTGCCCGCTCGCACCTCGATGTCCACCCCCGGCAGCGGACGCAACCCATGGCCATAATCGGCAGCCACAAACGAGAGCTCGGCGGCACCGTAATAGGTGATCACGCGAATCTCCCGGGCTTCGGCGCGAGCGCGTAGGGCAGGATCAAGGCTCGAACCGCCGATCAGGGCGGTCCGCACCGCAGGAATGGCGTCGGCATCCAGCAGCCGTTGGAATCCCTGTGGGGTTCCATGCACTGCGGTGGCCGCGCGCATCGCCGCCGGAGAAAACGCCGGAGCGGGTCCACCCGAGCGCGCGTGCGCCAGCGAAAACAGCGTGAGCGAGGAGGCGGGTGGTGCGGGAAGAGCCACGGTTTCGGCACCGCCCAGCAGATCGGTTATCAGGGGGAACGATGCGGCCCAGGACCGCGTCGAGCGCACCAGTATTCGCGGGGTACCACTACTGCCCGAGGTCGTGGTCGCCCAGGCGGCATCGTCTGGGACCTCGGCGGTCTCGGCACGGTGCTGAACCGCATCCCACTGAGCATCGGGCCAGCGTGCGTCGCCGATCAGCGGAATACTGCCGGCATCACACACCGAGGCAAACACACGGAGCACGGCATCGAGATCACCACGAAACGGGACGATGCGCCCGTTCACGCACGCTCCTCCGCGTGAGCCCCCATGACGTAGCGACGTGCATGCTCATCGATATGCACCACAACCTCCCGACCTGAACGGCGTTCTCCTGAACAATGTTCACTCTAGTCGGGACGGCCAGCAATCCCCAAAATTCCGTCGGGCTAGGCCGTCGCGCGCTCCCCGCGTCCGATCAGCCCTGCCCGTACCAGCAGCAGGTAGATCTCGCAGCCCAGGCAGAACCCGATTGTCGCGTTGAGGAAGGCGGCGATGAATGCGGCAGATCCGGCGATCACCAGCGCCCAGGGCACCCCGATCAGGTGCAGCACCAGTCCGATGCCCACGACGGTGAGGCCCACGGCCTGGGCGAATCGTGGCGGCCGGGCATCCTCCCACTCGGTGGGTGGCGACAGCCGCGGGCGTACCAGGCGGCGGAAGATCACGGTCAGCGGCTGGCTGGCCGGGGCGACCAGCGACCAGGCAAACAGCACCGCGACCAACAGCTGCACGAGGAATCCGGGATCGGCGACCCGCTGCCCGAGCGAAAGCCCACCGAGGTTGCCGCCGGCCGAGGTCCCGATCAGCGCGAGGAACACCCCGATAATCAGCAGCACCGACGTGATGGCCGCCCCCACACGCGGTGCACGCGGGTCGACGGTTCCGGGCGGCGGGCCGGGGCGAACGGGGCTTTCAGCTGTGGACATGGGCTTCTCCAGGATCGGGTTCACTGACGGGGATGGTCGATGGTTCACTCTCGATATCGGATGGTCGCCAGGATCCGCTGAATGCGTCCAGCCGCGCCGACAATGCGGACTCACCCCCGCGCATGGGACTCCCCCTGAACCGCATCAAGTTCGGCGATCATGCTCTCCCGCGCGATGGTTCCCGACAACCGGGCGGAGGTGCGTCCGGCACCGTCGAGGACCAGCACGGTCGGGGTCTGCAACAGGTTGAACCGACTGGCGAGGGCGGGATTATGGGTCACATCCACGTGGACAAAATTGACCCCCTCGCGCTCCTCGGTGAGCGCGGTCAGAAGCCGTTTGGTACCCGGGCAGCGCGCGCACACCTCGGTACTGAACTGCACCACCGTGGCTGCAGGTCCGAGGGCATCCACACCAAACAGACCCGGGTCCAGGCGATCATCCGCGGTGGGGTGCGTGATCCGACCGTTCCGGGCGCGAAGCACGAGCCCGATCACCAGGGAAAGCACAACGAGGCCGGCCAGGAAGGCCAGCCCCGTCAGCGGAGACATCGCTACCGCCCGATCCGCGCCGGAGCACGGCGCGCGTGCGAGGCGGAGGGCGTGAGAGTGATCATGGTGCGAGCGTAGGCTCAGGATCCCGCGGGCACAACCCACGCCCGTCACATGCGGTAACGGGTATTACACCCCGAGCTGTCCCCCACCGCGGCGCATCTGCGCGGCGGCCGGGCAGTCAAAGGGATCGCGGGCGGCGAGGCCCACCCGGTTGAGGTACGCGATCACGATCGCGTAGGAGCGCAGCACCGAGGTTTCGGTGTAGGGAACCTCGAGGTTCTTGCAGTGTTCGCGGACGATCTTACGGGTGGCTGCCAGGTGCGGGCGCGCCATGCTCGGGAACAGGTGGTGCTCAATCTGATAGTTCAGGCCACCCATGAACCAGGCGACCCACGGTCCACCGTGGATGTTGCGGGAGGTGCGAACCTGCTTGGAGAAGAAGTCGAGACGGGCCGCTGGATCGATAATCGGCATGCCCTTGTGGTTGGGGGCGAAGGAGGCGCCCATATACACACCGAACACGGCCATCATCACGCCGAAGAAGGCGAAGGCCATGCCGAGCGGCAGGAACAGGAACAGCGGGGTCAGGACCAGGGCAAAACGGGCGGAGATCATGCCGATCTCGATCCAGCGGCCGCGCACCTTACCCGGGCTGGCCAGGTGCTTGAACCCCAGGAAGTGCAGGTTCAGACCTTCCAGCGTGAGCAGCGGGAAGAACAGCCAGCCCTGACGCTGGGTAATGAAGCGGCGCAGTCCCGTTGCGGTGGCCGCATCCTCCTCGATAAACGAGATGGTGTCCAGCTCGATATCCGGATCCTTGCCCACCTTATTCGGGTTGGCGTGGTGACGACTGTGCTTAGAATCCCACCAGGAATAGCTCATGCCCACCACCGAGGTGAGGACCCGAGCCAGGCGGTCATTTGCCGGACCGGACGCGAGGATCTGACGGTGCGCGGCCTCATGCGCCAGGAAGGCGACCTGGGTAAACAGGATGCCAAACACCCCGGCGAGGATCAGCTGGAACCAGCTGTGCCCCAGCAGAATCGATCCGGCAATCGCGCCGGCGAAGGCCACGGCTAATCCCGCACCCACGAGCGCATAGAAACGCGGGGCACGCTTGAGCAGGCCAGCGGCGCGAACCTCGGCGGACACCTGCTTATAGGCGTGGGCGATCGGGGGAAAATCGCTGGTCCGGGCGGTGGTGCGGCGCACCGGTCCGAGGGTGGAGGTTGCGGGTTCGGCGTACGTCGATTCCATCATCGGCACCGTTCTTCTGATGTGCAGCACTCCGGAGAGAGACCTGGCTGCAATGAAGCGAAGGGCGGTTGCCGATTGCTGACCCCAGTCTAGGTGCAACGGTATACGTGGCTCGGTATGCACAGGAGAGTCCCATGCTTCGGGGCGCTCATTCTCAGCGCATCGAAGCATGGATCTCGCCTAATCCCCCTTGACGTTGATGATCTGTCGCAGGGTGTGCAGGATCTTCACCAGGTCCTTCGAGTCCTCCATCACCACGTCAATATCCTTGTACGCGGCGGGTATCTCGTCGATGAAGGCATCGGTGTCGCGGTATTCGATCCCCGTCATCGCCTCCCGCAGCTGCTCCCGGGTGAACGTCTTCCGGGCGGCGCTGCGCGAGTACTCACGCCCAGCGCCGTGCGGCGAGGACTTGAGCGCGACCGGGTTCCCGAGCCCCTCCACCACATAGGAGCGAGTGCCCATCGATCCCGGAACAAGCCCCAGCACACCGGCCGCGGCATTGATCGCGCCCTTGCGGGAAACCCACACCTCCTTGCCGAAGTGCTTCTCTCGTGCGGTGTAGTTGTGGTGGCAGTTGATCCGCTCGTGCTCGGTGACGGTCTCCCCCGTCCACTCGGCGAACCGGGCGATGACCCGGTCCATCATTTCCTCACGGTTGGCCAGGGCGAAGTCCTGAGCCCAGTGCAGCTCCTTGATGTAGCGGGTGAACTGCATGGTGCCCTGGGGCAGGTAGGCGAGGGCGGGATCAGGCAGGGTAATCCACCAGAGTGCCGCCTGTTCCTGGGCGACCCGGATGTGATGCTGCGCGATCTTGTTGCCCACCCCGCGCGAACCCGAGTGCAGGAACAGCCAGACCCGGTCCGCCTCATCCAGCGAAACCTCGATGAAGTGGTTGCCGGAACCGAGAGATCCCAGCTGCAGCCGCCAGTTGGGGGCGTAGGTGGCGGGATCAAAATCGGCGCGTCTGGCCGATTCCTCCAGGGCGTCGTTACGCACCCTCGCGGTCTCGGTTTCCTCGGTGTTGTACTGCCCGGCCGACAGCGGAACCGTCGCCTCGATAGCCTCCCGCAGGAGCGCCCGATCCAGGTGCGCGATGGATTCGGCGGTGTGCTGGGTACGCACGGCAATCATGCCGCACCCGATATCCACGCCTACCGCCGCGGGAATGATCGCGTTCAGGGTGGGCAGCACGCTGCCCACGGTTGCCCCCATGCCGAGGTGGGCATCGGGCATCAACGCAATGTGTGGATAGATAAACGGCAGACGAGACGCGGTAAGCGCCTGCTCTCGTGTCTGGGGCTCCAAAATCGATGCCCAGCTCATCAGCGTCTTCGAAATCTTTTCCATGCCGTTATCCCTTCACATGGTCGCCATACTCGGCGGAAGGACCCACCGTCCATCGGTGGGCAACTCGCCAGTATACAGTTGACCATGTTGTCCGGGTAGAGCCAATTTCGACGCAAACAATAGCGTCGATCCAGGTCGTGGGTAACGATGTTCTCGTGCTGCTTTTTTATGTCGACGAGTGCGGTGATCATTCCCTCGAAACGCTGCCAGAATCGCACGGACTTGTGCTCAAAAAGGGTCTAAGTCCGTACTTTGTGCTGTCTGCAATCGGCATTCACGACAGCTCACGTCGGCCGCTCGCCAGGGCGCTGATCAACGTCAAGAGTCACTCATTCGGGACGGACTGGATCCATCTTCCCTGGTCGGACACCGAGATCAAGGGAAGGTACCTGATGCGCTCGGCCCGATCGGTCGCCAGTGGGCACACTCTAAATTCTCCGGCTGGTTATCAGAGGCTAGATTCGACACCAAAAACGCTGGAACTCTCAAACGATCTGGGACGCATTTTTTTTAAAGTTTCGACCCATTATTTTTACTATTGTGATCGATAAGGTTGCGCTGCTCAAGCAAACTAAATCGGATAGTCCGCTTGGCATCGCGTACGCGCTCCTCCATGAGCGCATTGCGCTCTCTATCGAGAAACTTTTTGGCAATGAAAGCGCCGTGATCATCGCGGATCAGCAAACTCAGCACGAACACTATTTCCGATCGGGAGGGATGAGCGCGGCACGAGACGCTCTCGCCCGGAACCTGCGAGAGAAACCAAAATTTGACCTTGTTGTTGATAAACCGCTCTGGGTCGATACCGATTTCAGTAGCTGGGATCGGGAGTTGATTCAACTAGCCGACATAGCCGCGTACACAACCACGCGCTGCATGCTGGACGGCATCGCGCCGGAGCAACGGTCGTTTCTCTGGCCCGAAATCAAACATGCAATGGCGATCCACTGGACGTCCGGATCGATCGAGCGAAGCGGGTTTGCGATCTACCCACCGACACTGCAATATCCAGCCCTCTAGCTCCGAGCCCATAATTAGCTCCGAGCACAGAAAACCGGCACTCCATGCTGTTCCACCAGATTCTGGAAGGACAAGCTGAGCGCCGGTTTTCTTAAGATACCCCAGCGAGAAACCCACTTCTAGCTTTCGAACGTTATCTGTTGTGAAAGCACAGCCCTCGCACCTGCCGGCCGCAAGTCAAGGCTTCCCGAAATTAGTCGGCGGCGGGCCGGCGGCGGTTCTGTTTGGTTTGCGAGCGCTGCCCCTTGGCTTGCAGGCGACGCTGCTGGGATCCGCGGGTGGGCTTGGTCGCGCGGCGGCGCGGACCGTCGGGACGCAGGGCCGTACGCACCCGCTCACCAAGCTTGACCAGCGCACGCTCGCGATTGCGCAGCTGGGAACGCTGCTCGGAGGCGGTGATCTGGATGATCCCGTCCACCAGGATTCCCGGCAAACGCTCCAGCAGACGCTCGCGCTGCTGCTCGGTCAACACCCGCGATTCGGCCACGTTCCAGCGCAGCTGAGCCTGCGAATCCGATGTATTCACGTGCTGCCCGCCGGGGCCCGAAGAGCGCGAGAAACTCCACTCTAACTCGGCGGCCGGAATGGTGAGCGAACGAGAAATCTCAAGATCCATACTCCCCTCAGCCTACTGCGGCTCGGCGCCCACCCAGCGGCAGTACCAGCGGTGTGCCCGAGATCGGATCGGTGATCACGCTGCACGGCAGGTCATACACGGCCTCGACCAGCTCGGCGGTGATGATCTCGCGTGGATCCCCCTGCGCCACGATCGCGCCGTCACGCATCGCCACCAGGTGGGTTGCGTAGCGTGCCGCGTGGTTGAGATCGTGCAGCACCGCGACCAGCGTGGTGCCGCCCTGATGGAGCTCGGCGAAGAGTTCCATCAGGTCAATCTGGTGCGCGATATCGAGGAACGTGGTGGGCTCATCCAGCAGCAGGTGTCCGGTCTGCTGGGCGAGCGCCATCGCAACCCACACCCGCTGCCGCTGTCCACCGGAGAGCTCATCCACCAGGCGGCGCGAGAGCTCGGTGGTTCCGGTGGCGTCCAGCGCCTCGGCCACCGCCCGCTCGTCCTCGCGGCTCCAGGTGCGCATCGCGTTCTGATGTGGGAAGCGACCGCGACCCACCAGATCGGCCACGGTGATCCCGTCCGGTGCGATCGAGGACTGCGGCAGCAGCCCCAGCTTGCGCGCCGCCTCCTTGGGCTTGAGCGAGCGCAGCTCGGCACCATCCAGCAGCACCGCCCCGGTGGTGGGCTTCAATAGCCGCGCGAACCCACGCAGCAGCGTCGACTTTCCGCACGCATTGGGGCCGATGATGATCGTGAACGAGTTGTCGGGCACCTCGAGGGAGAGTCCCGAAATGATCGGGTCACTGCCATAACCGAGCGTGATGTCCCGGGCGAGAAGGGAGGTGTTCATGTGTGTTCCTTTCACACGCGTCGCGAGTATTGCCGGGCCAGCAGCCAGGCCAGATAGAGTCCACCCACCGAGACCGTGACCACACCCACGGGAACCTCCAGCAGCTGGGCCACGGCATCCGAGACCACAACCAGGGCGGCACCGGTCAGCATGACCGGGATCGTCCCCATCGGGGTGTTGGAGCGGATCAGCCGCTGGGCGATCTGAGGTGCGGCCAGCGCGATGAAGGAGATGGGGCCGGCTGCCGCGGTCACCAGCGCCACCAGGGCAACGCCGATGATCATGGCCGAGAGTCGGGTGCGGGCGGGGTTAATACCGAGGGCGGTGGCCGCATCATCTCCCATTTCCAGGACCGGGAGGGTGCGGTTCAGCGGCAGCGCAATCACGGTCACCAGCACAAACACGATGGCCGCGGGCACCAGCTGATCGAAGCCGAGCGAGGCGATCGATCCGGCGCCCCAGGTTGCGGCCATCATCGCCTTTTCCACGCTCACGGTGATCAGGATCCAGGAGGTCAACGACCCCAGGCCCGCCGAAACTCCGATGCCCACGATGATGAGTCGGAACGAGGACATCGTGTTCTTATTTGCCAGCACGTACACCAACAGCGCCGTGAACAGACCGCCAGCAAGCGCCCCCACGGCCTTGAACGCGTAGGTGTTGAGGTTGAACACCAGCATCAGCAGGGTCACGCCGAACTGGGCGCCGATGCCGAAGCCGATGATATCCGGGGAACCCAGCGGATTGCGGGTCAGAGACTGGAAGATACCGCCGGAGAGTGCCAGGGCCGCCCCGCACAGCACCGCAAACAGCACGCGCGGGAGCCGCCATTCGAACACTACCTGTCGAATGTCGGGATCGGCGGCGGGGTTGACCAGCGCGTTCATGACCTCGCCAAAAGAGACCTCATACGCGCCGATGGTCATCGAGTAGAGACCACCCAGGATGATGACGGCCAGCAGAATCAGCGAGATCACCACCGAACGCAGCGGGATCCGAGTGGCGATGCGTGCCGTATCGATGCGGAAGTGGCGCCGGCCAAAGTCCACCGGGGGCAGCTCACGCCCGGCAGTGCGGGACAGTTTGTCGACGCTCACAGCGTGCTCACCCGCTTACGACGCACCAGTGCGATCAGCACCGGCGCTCCCAGCAGGCCGGTCACGATGCCTACCCGCAGCTCACCGTTGGGCAGCACCACGCGGCCCAGGATGTCGGCAAGAATCAGGAAGATCGGTCCAACCAGCATCGAATAGGACAGGACCCAGCGCTGATCCGGGCCGGTAAACCAGCGGACCATATGCGGGATCATGATGCCCACAAAGGCGATCGGTCCGGCTGCGGCCACGGCCGTCCCGGCCAGCAGGGTCACCGCGATGATGACCAGCGCCCGGGTGGTGGCAACGCGGGCACCGAGGGACTGAGCCAGGTCGTCGCCCAGGGCCAGCGCATTGAGCGAGCGGGCACAGATCATGCCCAGCACCAGTCCGGCAACGATCAACGGGATCGCCCAGGTGAGCTGATCCATCGTGCGCCCACCCACCGAGCCCACGCCCCAGAACCGGGTCACATCCAGCGCGCTGCGGTTTTGTAGCACGATCGCGGTAGTGAATCCGGTGAAGGCAGCACCGAGGGCAACCCCGGCGAGGGTCAATTTCATCGGGGTGGCCCCCGAGGGACCAAACGATCCCAGCGCGTACACCATCAGGGTGAGCAGCAGCGCACCGCCCAGAGCGAAGGGCACGTAGGTTCCAGGAGTGGTGAACCCCAGCACGCCCACGGCAAAGGTCACCGCGAAGGATGCCCCGGCGTTCACCCCGAGGATCCCCGGATCGGCCAGCGGATTGCGGGTGAACGCCTGGATCAGCGCACCACACACCGCCAGGGCGGCCCCGATGAAGATCGCCAGAATCGTCCGAGGCACACGCAACTGCTGGATCATGAGGTGCAGCGGATTGTCCTCATCGTAGGCGGTCAACGCGGACAGCACGGTCCCGGGATCGATCGCTCGGTTTCCCACCATCAGCGAGGCGATCACCGCACACACCAGGAGTCCCGCGGCCACAAACAGCCCGATGACCTTGAGCCCGGTACGCCGGGGCGTATCCGTGCTGCGCGCGCGGTCGCCCGCTCCCGGAGGTTCCGGGAGCGGGCGGGCGGTGGTTACTTCGGAGGTCACTTGCCCGTGTTGGTGGGCTTGCCCTCAAGCGCGGCGGCGAGATCGTCGACGTACTTGGGGAGGATGTACTTCAGCGAGAGCACGGTCGGCGCGCTGATCGCGGCAGCCTCGGCATCCTCGTTGTAGATCACGTAGTGCTTCTCTGCGATGGGCTCCCAGCGCGAGACGATCTTGTTTTCTACCGTGTAGACACCGTCGTTGTGGCTGCTGCCCCAGGCCACGAAGAGGTCGGCGGGCACATCGTAGAGCTTTTCCAGGCTGACGCCGGTGTACCAGTTGTCACCCTCGGCGGTCTTCAGGAAGGTGTCCATTGCCGAGGTCGAGGTGAAGCCCAGCGCCTCGGTGATGCGCACGCGGCCGTCGTACTTGAGGTAGACGCCGAGGTCGGTGCCGCCCTCGTTGAGGGTCAGGCCCCAGACGAAGGACTTGCCCTTGAACTCGGGGTGTTCCCCGGCCAGGGTTGTTACCTGAGTCTCGGTTTCCTTGATCAGCTCCTCGGCCTTCTGGTCCTCCCACATGGCCTTACCCACCACGCGGGTCATGCTCTCCCAGGTTCCCGGGTTCCACGGACCATCGATATAGGGCACGGTCGGGGCGATCTCAGACAGGCGCTTGTATTCGATGTCGCTGATACCCGAGTACAGGCCCAGGATCAGATCGGGCTTGAGTGCCTTGATCGCCTCATAGTTGGGGCCCTCGTCCCCGGCGGGGATGATCTCGGGGGTCTTGCCAAATTCCTTCTTGGTGTAGTCCTCGAACCACGGAGTAAACCCGCTGTCGCCGGCACCCCACACCTTTTCCACACCCACGGGGTTAACGCCGAGCGCGGCAACAATATCGGGGGTCATCCAGCTCAGCGCCACGACGCGCTTGGGCTTCTGGGGGATCTTGGTTTCGCCGTGGGCGTGTTTGATGACCACACCGGAGGTGGCGGCGGGGGCGTCGGATGCGCCCGGCTTGGCATCGGCGCTGGCACATCCGGCCAGGGCAAGGACGGCGGCCAGCGCGACGGCGGCCAGCGTGGTTACGCGGCGGGCCTTGGGGAGCGCGAGGGCGTGCGGCATGGTTCTCCTTGAGAGTGTTGGGGGAAATGTGGCCGCGTCGACGCAGCTTGATTAGGTAACGCTAACCTAATACGTCGATGCTAGGACGGATCCCCATCACAGAGTGTCGACAAACCGACGATTTATGTCTTTATTTCGACAATTCAGAGGAAATCGAGCAACACGCCGCGGCACCGACATCCGGTCGGAAACCCGCGGGATCGCGCGGTCCCGCTCTTCGGAACGCGCCTACCGCCAGTAGAGATGGTGGGCCGAATCGGCCTCCACCCGGGCGATGTGCTGCCGCGGGGTCATCCCGAACCGGTCCCTGAATGCCGCCGAAAACGCGCTGGTACTCGCGTATCCGCAGCGGTGGGCGGCGACTCCGACGGGCGTACCATCCACGATTAGGCGCGCAGCCAGGGTCATCCGGACTCCGGTGCGCCACTGCCCGAAGGTCATTCCCACGTCGTGTGCGAAGACCCGAGCCACCATCCGCTCATGCAGGCCGTGCAGCGCACACAGCTGCGCGGCCGTGCGCGGATCGCCGGGGTCGGACAGCACCGCCTGCGCGAGGGCCTGCACTCGCTCGTCCACCGGAAGCGGCACCTCACCCCACCCCTCGGCAACTTCGGCGGCCGGCTGTTGCACCATCTCGATCAGGACGGCCTGGATACGGATCCGCAGGTCATCGGGCATGTCGTTGATCCCCAGGTGCAGCAGCATCTCCTGGACCGCCCGGGGCACGAGCACCCGGGAGGTTTCCTCGACCGGGGCCACCAGGGCGTGGTTGGGAATGTAGGTGTAGCAGCCGGTCGAATCGCGATCATGACGGGAGGTGTGCGGGATTCCGGCGGGAATCCAGACGCCCTGCCCCGGTGCCAGACGCCACATCGCATCCTGCAGGTACACCCACACGGTCCCCCGATAGCACCAGGCGAGCATCGCATCGGGATGGGTGTGCGGCGGAGAAACCGGCCGCGAATGCCCATCCTCCGGAGTGACCACCCCGGTGCCCATCAGGTACGGCGGAACCACCGTGGAGGCGTGCTCCCGAAAGGCCTCCCATTCGTCCTGCCGATACGCGTTCATGAGGCCCCATGTTACCGGCGGTGACATCAAAGAATTAGCGATTGTGCGGGATCTCTACAAAAGGTCTTGCCGTGACTGCCGCGGGGGTCTAGTGTCTCCCTATGGTGACTCCTCATAAAGTGCACCCGGAGACCGGGGCGCTCCTGATTCTGTTTGAACGGCCCTTTTCAACCGAGGCCGGACGCACCCATATGTGGGTCGATGATGAGGGTCATCAGTACCCGGTGAGCGCCGCCGAACTGGCGCACCTCCAGGCCGAGGAGCGCGACTAGCCGATCCCCAAGGCGCTAGCGTCGGGAGGTGCGCACCGCCAAGATTCCGCGCTCCATGGACCAGATGGCCCCGCCCAACGCGATCACGATAATGGCGATCACGAGTGCTGAAATCGCGCTCGGAAACCACTCCATCGAGAGGACGCAGAGGATCAGCAGTCCGACCGTGCTGAATGCCGGAAGAATGCTCGCGGATCGGACCCTGCTGATGGCTGCCTGATCGAGCTGGCCATCCACATAAACCGTGCGCAGTAGACGCCAAAAGAAGATTCCAAACACCACGATTCCCACACCCGTCGCCCATGATATGACAGCGTCCATTGGTGGGCCCTTCTCGTATGCGGAACCTAACCGAGCGAGTCTAGCGGCTGTGAGGCATGGACGCTTCCACGGACGATCTCGAAGAGGCCTCCATCGACATGATCCTGACCACCTTAGAGGTGCATCCCGGCGGCGGCATCACCCTCAACCTTGAGGATTCCTGCGGCGAACACCTCCCCGACAGCTACTGGACCGCCGCATATTTTGACGCCGCCAGCACGTAGATAAAATCACGGTGGAGTTCTAACGACCTTCCGATAGGGTCAAGCAAACTTACGCTCCCGCGCCCCGCTCGCGCGATTGGAACCGAAATAATGCTGTAAACCACGCGCGGAGAGGCGTTAATACCCCGAACTGGGGTCACTCTTGATCACAAAGACACAGAGCGAGAAATTGCGTCCGACGCAACCGGTGATATCCGAGCCCTGACCGGGGGAATACTCCCGACCCAGCACAACTCACCGCCAGAATCTAACGCCCTAGCGTGTTCATAATCACTCACATGGCACCGTTCGTCTCCCAACCAGGAATTCCCAATCGGCATGCTCGCTAGGATTGCTCGAATGTCGCGGCATTCATACTGCCGCGATTCTCACCGCCTTCACATCCCAAGGATTTCTCATGACTGCACCCGCCGCCGATTCAACCGTTCCCCAGAAAAAGCCCGTGTGGAAAAAGAAGTGGTTTTGGATCGTTGTCGGGGTGTTTCTCGTGATCGGGACCATTTCAAACCTTGTCAATGGTGGTTCGGGGAAGAACGATGCTGCGCCGGCTCCGAGCGCGCCAGTAGCCTCGATCGAGCCCACCACCGCCGCTTCAGAAGCCCCCGTACCGACACCTGAAGTCAGCAGCCCGGCCTCGGACGTCGCGGCAGCTTCGCCCGCAACGGCCGAGGCGCGCTGGCTAGAAATGCACAACGTCAGCAGCCCGACCGATTTTCTCAGCATGCCCGGGTACGAAAACTCGCTGGTGAACCCCCTGTACGCCATCCAGCCCGGATGGGGTGGCAGCACCGACGGGTTCCTAGAGATCAAGGTTCAGGAGCAGCTGACAAAAGAATCGGTAAAGCGCCTCGGCATTAACGTCTTGAACTTCATCGGGCCGGAATTCCGTGGTATCACTGGAATCCAGTTCACCGATTCACAGGGGCTCGATTACAACTTCTACCGCGCCAGCGCACCGTTGGCAGATCGGGGCTAAAATCTCGGGGCTGGCGAGTGCGTGCCCAGATCTTGATTGGTCCAGTGCCCACCGACGGGATCCCATGTGCCTTTCACATCGGAACTCAATAGGGGATCAACAAAAGCCGAGAGCGCCTCGAGCACCTCGGCAAATGATTCGGGAAGGTCGGTGGTTCTGCTCGTCCGAAACCGCCATGCCACCCAGTGCGGCTGAGCGATCACCTGCATCCCATTGAGCAACGGGAATACCGAGAGTAATCGGATGCCGCGATACTCAGTCACGACGCCTAGAGCTGTGCGCAATTCGCCCGCGTGAATACCGTGACGATGGGACAGCACATAAATATCGGCAAAGTCCCGCCATCGTGAATTCACCAGTCCACGTTCCATGACCGTCGAAATCTTTTCTGCCAGAACCATCACCATGGGGTAACCCAAAACCTCTAGGACCGGCTGCCCCAACGCAACCAGCCGGGGAATCCTCACCCTCTGCGGCTCCGGCCAAATCGGATCTCCAAAGTTGACATCGATTCCCACAAAGAGCCGGGCTCGCCCAAGACTGGCGGTGAGTTTCACCCGAACGCCCGAATACTCATCCGAATCGCGTATTACCGAGACAACCATTGAGTCCTCCTCGAAGACCACCCCGTCGTCCACCTCGATTCGGGCGATGGCTCGAATCTTCTCGGCAACCACGTCCATTCGACTCACCAACCCCGACACCTGCACATCTATATCCTGGGTGGGACGCCGCGCCTCAAATGCTGCCAGGAGCACTCCGCCCTTCAGCACAAAGTCGTCCGCGTCTGGAGAGCGGGAAATACGCTCAAGCAGAGCTTCGAGAGCGTAGAGCGTGAGCAGCTCCTGCACGTTGGCACCGGTTTTTCTCGCCAGCGCCTGAATGGCAAGCGTTGCATCGCCGGCAGGTGTGCCGTGCTGAGCCGAGGCGTTCATAAGAGTATTTCCAGTGCCGTGGTGAGTGCGGGACGAGCCTTGGGGAACGCCTGCGCAATTTCGAGGAGCGCCGGGATACTGCGTGCAGGAGAGCGCAGCCACTGTTTGAGGGCGCTATGCGCGATATCGCTGCCCCACCGATGGCGCAGACGAAACAGATCCACGAGGGTTCGTTCCGCCGAGTATAGGCCGATGGTAGCCCCATCAATGAGGGGATATTCGGTGCGCCCAAGATCGAAGGTAATCGGATCAAATCGATGCCAAGACACGGGTTCGAACTCAACCTTGACCGGCTGCTGCCCCCGCGGAATGGCAATATCCGAGTGAATGGGAATCTCGTCCGTCAGCCCGTGAATGGACAGGGCGGACATCATGCACAGCGTCGAACGCGGCTTCTTCGCGGCAATTGCGACCCAGGCGGCGGCGGTGCCGTCGATAACTCCCGGACGCATAAATGACCCCGGGGCAACGCGCTCGTATCCCCCCTCATTGATCAATCGGTCGAATCCGTGTCGGGTCAGACCGTATGATCCCAGGTCTTGATAACGCAGGAAAACCGGAAACTTCGACATGATGTTCACTCCCTTTTCGACAAAAATCGTTACACATACCTATTGTGTGGCATGTTTTTCGTTGAACACACCGTGTAGTGAACGATGTCATGGCCCGGGTGATCTGTCACCACTTTGGCACCGTCGATTTCGCTAGCATTGAACCTGCACCCCGGGATTCCGGCGATGTCACCGCGTTCGGCAGAAGGAGCACACCCATGGAACAGCGCAGTCTAGGAAAAACCGGACGATCCGTGTCGGCAATCGGGTTGGGCACCTGGCAGTTGGGTGCCGACTGGGGCGAGGTCAGCGAGGCCGATGCGCTGGCCGTGTTGGAGGAGTCGGTCGCCGCCGGCGTCACCTTCTTTGACACCGCCGACGTGTACGGCGACGGACGCAGCGAGCGCTTCATCCGCGCCTTCCGCGAGCGCAACCCCGAGCAGAACGTGTTTGTGGCCACCAAGATCGGCCGCCGCCTGGAGCAGCTCCCCGAAAACTACTCGCGCGAGAACTTCATCGCCTGGGTCGACCGCTCGCGCACCAACCTCGGCGTGGACACCCTGGACCTGGTGCAGCTGCACTGCCCGCCCTCCCCCGTCTACACCGACCAGCGCGTGTTTGATGCGCTGGATGAGCTGGTCGAAAAGCAGGCCATCGCCGCGTACGGGGTGAGCGTCGAGGAGAGCGCGCAGGCCCTCACCGCGATCGAACGCCCGGGGCTGTCCTCGGTTCAGATCATCCTCAACCCGTTCCGGCTCAAGCCCCTGGACGAGGTTCTGCCCGCGGCGATCGCGCACAATGTGGGGATCATCGCTCGGGTGCCGCTGGCCAGCGGGCTGCTTTCGGGCAAGTACACCGCGGACACGGTGTTTCCCGAAAACGACCACCGCACCTACAACCGCAACGGCGAGGCCTTCGACCGCGGCGAAACCTTCAGCGGCGTGGACTTTGCCGACGGGCTGGCCGCCGCCCAGGAGTTTGCCGCGGCCCTGCCCGAGGGGGTTTCGGTTCCGCAGGCGGCACTGCGCTGGCTGATCGACCAGCCGGGCGTGACCGCCGCCATCCCCGGTGCCCGCAACGTCCGCCAGGCCCTCGCCAACGCCGGGGCTGCCGATCTCCCCCGCACCTCCCCCGAGCTGGATGCCCGGGTCCACGAGATCTACGACCGCTACTTCCGTGCCACCGTGCACCCGCAGTGGTAGTCACCCCCGCAGAAAACGGCGCCGCGTTCCCTCCCGAGGAACGCGGCGCCGTTGCTTATGGGCTAGACGTTGTCGACGCTGAGCTCCGGCGGCTGGCGGCGGAATCCGCGCGTGGTGATCCCCAGCACGACCACTCCCAGCACAAACCAGATCGCGCCCAGGGTGATTGCGTGCACATCCAGCTGGGTCAGCAGGTAGGCGATCACGATCATGCCGATAATCGGCACCACCACATACACCAGCGGGTTGTGGGTGATTCCCTCGCGGCGCTGCTTGAACCAGTACACGATCACCGACAGGTTCACCATGATGAACGCCACAAACGCGCCGAAGTTGATAAACGAGGTGGAGGTGGACACATCCATGAACATCGCGATCAGACCCACGATCGCGATCACCAGGATGCTCAGCATCGGGGTGCGGAAGCGCGGGCTCAGCGCCCCGAAGATGCGCTTGGGCAGCACGCCGTCACGCCCCATCGCGTAGAGCAGACGACTCCCCGAAGCCTGGGCGGCCAGTCCCGAGGTGAACTGGGCCACCACCAGTGCGGCCAGGAACACGGCGCCGAAGAGGTTGCCGCCGATCTTGGTGGCGATCTGGAAGGCCGCGGTGTCCGAATCGGTGAAGGTCCCGCCCGGGTGCACCAGCTGGGCCACATAGGCCACGATCACAAAGATGCCGCCGCCGATCAGCGCGACCAGCATGATCGCTTTGGGGACCGTGCGGCGCGGTTCAATGGTTTCCTCGGTGAGCGTGGTCACCGCATCGAATCCGAGGAAGGAGTAGGCGGCCACCGCCGCGCCTCCGGCGATCCCCGCGAATCCGGCGTTGATGCCGGTGAAGGGCTCGGCGCTGAAGAGGCCCGAGGGACCGTTGGTGTTCACCACCGAGGCGATCGACAGGGCCACAAAAATCACGATGACAAGGATCTGGAACGACATCAGGATCAGGTTGGCACGGTCGGCCACCTTGAGCCCGATAACGTTGAGAACGCTGGTGATCACGATGAATCCGAGGATCCACACCGGCATCGGCACCCCGGGGAACTGCGCCTGGAGGTAGGAGCCACCGATCAGCCAGATGACCATCGGCAGGAACATGTAGTCGAGGATGACCGACCAGCCCACCAGGAAGCCGATCCGGCCGCCAATCGTGCGTCGCACGTACGTGTAGGCGGACCCGGCCACCGGATAGGCCTTGGCCATCCGGCCGTAGCTACTCGCGGTGAACAGCATCGCGATCAGCGCGATCAGATAAGCGCTGGCGCTGGCACCACCGGTCTGCGAGGCGATCACGCCGAAGATGCCCAGCACGATCAGCGGGGTCAGATAGGCCAGTCCAAACAGGACCAGCGAGGGCAGCTTCAGCGTGCGTGCAAGCGTGGGAGCGGGGGAAGAATTTGACACAGTGAGATCCTCAATCGGGTGGTGTGCCGCATCGTTCAGGGGCCGTAAACGGTCTACTGGGCGCTTGCGTTGGGGGTTTGGGGGGACCAGTGCAGCGGGTCGATACGGCCCCGATACATGGGCAGTTCGATGGTGGGATCGCCCTCGTGGAACTGTGCCCACATCCGGTTGCTGCCCATCGTGCCGTGCTCGCGAACCGCGGCCACCGCGTCCGGATCAAACGTGAACGTGAGGGTCTCTTCACCGAGGCCTCCCTCGGCGATCACAAATCCCTCGGGACCCACCACGATGCTGCGGCCGCGACCCACCGGTTCGGCGGCGTTCAGGCTCGCCACCACGTACTGGTTGACGATCGCATTGGCACGGGCGAGCACGAGTTCCTGCTCGCGATCGGGCGAGGTAGTTTTGACGATATTGAGGACCAGATCCGCGCCCAGCCAGCCCAGCTGGCGGGCGTGCTCGGGGAACCAGGCGTCATAGCAGATCGAGAGGCCCACGGTTCCATGCGAGGTTTCCGCATGGTTCAGTCCCTCGACGATGAACTTATCGCCGGGACGGTGCGGCTCGAACGGACGCCACGGGAACATCTTGCGATAGCTGGCGCGCAGGGTGCCGCTGGGATCGAAGATCAGCTGGGTGTTGTAAAACTCCCCGTCCGCACCGATCTCGCCGATACTGCCGGGGCAGAACCAGATCCCGTGCTCGGCGGCAATCGCTCCCAGTCGGGTGACATACTCATCGTCCAGCGTGACCGCGGCGGCGCGCAGGGCCGCGGGACGCGCCTCCTCGGGGAGGTGTTCGGTCCCGCACAGGTGCATCTCCGGGTAGACCAGCAGCTCGGTACCGGGGTGGGCGGCGAGCGTCTCGGCCACCTCGTGGGCAAACCCCTCCAGGGTGCCATCAATCGGGTACGGCCGGCGCTGCGCCAGCGCGATCCTGAGTTTTTCCGCGGTCATGTTGAACTCCTGTCTGGGCGAGACGAACCGGACCCGACGGGCACCCACGCACCCGACATCGTTTCGCATCGTGGTTCACTGCCGATTCAATCAATCCCGGAGAATTTGATCAACGGTAAACCAAAGATTGGGCCCGCACACTCGACCCCCAAATGAGGGTAACCGGCCCGGATTACGCGAATGTTTCCGAACGCTCCCTGTCCGTTGGGAGCGCGCCCGCGGATGGGAGAGAATGACCCTATGGCTTCCCTCATGACAATCGGCGATTTCTCGCAGGCCACCCGGCTGAGCGCCAAGTCGCTGCGGTTCTATCACCGGGTGGGCATCCTGGAACCGGCCGAGATCGACCCGCACAATGGCTACCGGCTTTATTCTTCCGGGCAGGTGGCCGATGCCCGGGTAATCCGCGAGTTTCGCGCGCTGGATTTGCCGCTGGACAGTATCCGCGAGATTCTGGCAACCGCGGATGTGGCCGGCCGCAACGCGCTGATTACCGAGCACCTGAATCGTCTCGAGGAGCGCCTTCGGGTCACCCAGCACGCGGTGGCCTCGCTGCGGGGCTTGGTGGATCTGGGCTCAACCCCGCCCCATATTGAGCACCGCAGTGTTCCGGCGCTGCCGGCCCTGGTGATTCGTGAGCGGATCAACCGTGACGATCTCGGCGACTGGTACACCGCCGCCCGAGACGAGCTGTTGGCCATCGATCCGGCAGACATCGCGGGACCGCTCGGGGGCGAATGGGCCGCCGAGCTTTTCCTAGACGGAAACGGCGAGGCCGTCCTCTTCCTTCCGCTGCGCGAGGGAGCCGCTGAGCGCGAGTATCCGGGACGCCTTCGCGTGGAGGTGCTGCCTGCGGTGGAGCTTGCCGTGGCCGTGCACCGCGGGCCCGATGAGACCATTGCCGAAACCTACGCGGCACTGGGTGTGTATGTGGCCGAGCACGAACTGGGAATGCCCGGGCCGCTGCGCGAACGCTATCTGCGGGCGGCCACCGCCGAGTCCCCGGAGCTAGTGACCGAGATCGGCTGGCCCATTTTCCGCACCGGGCGCTAACCGAGCTTGACCTTCCCCCTAGGGGAATGCCGAGCCTGGGGATATGACAATTTCGTATCCCCCTCTGCTCTCCCTCGCCGGCCGCCACGCACTCGTGGTGGGCGGCACCAAGGGCCTCGGCGCCGCGACCGTGCAGCGCCTCGCCGACGCCGGTGCCCGCGTGACCACCGTGGGCCGTTCACGCCCCGAACACACCGCGGCCGAATCCTTTCTCCAGTTTGATGTGACCGCACCCGACTCCCCCGCCCGAATCGCCGAGGCCGTCCGCGAGTCCGGCGGCCTGGACATCCTGGTGCACGTGACCGGCGGCTCCAACACCCCCGGCGGCGGCCACGCCTCGATGACCGACGCCCACTGGCACGACGAGCTGGCGCTGAACCTGCTGGCCGCGGTCCGTCTCGACCGGGCCCTGATTCCGCTGCTGCAGGAGCGCGGTGCGGGATCGATCGTGCACGTCACCTCGATCCAGGGCAAGATGCCGCTCTATGACGGGACCCTCGGATATGCGGCGGCCAAGGCGGCGCTGCGCGCCTACAGTAAGGGTCTCGCCAATGAGCTTGCGGCGCAGCACATTCGAGTGAATGCCGTCTCCCCCGGCGGAATCCAGAGCCCCGGAGCCTTCGCGCTGGCCGCGCGCCTCGCCGAGGCGCACGGCGTGGACGAGGAGGCGGGGATGAAGCTCATCCTCGACTCGCTGGGCGGCGTGCCCGATGGCCGCTTCGCCCCGCCCGAGGAGATCGCCGAGGTCATCGGATTTGTGGTGTCGGATGCGGCGGCCTCGGTCGTGGCCCAGGAGATCACCGTGGATGGCGGCACCATCAAAACCATCTAGGCCAGGGGCACACACTCATGACATCACCACACCACTCCCCCATCATCGACCGCTTCTTTGACCTGATGGAGGGTGATAAGAAATGGCTGGTGGCCGAGGTGTTCTCACCGGATGCGGTGGTCACCGATGACGGTCAATCCCATCACGGAACCGCAGCAATCATCGACTGGCTTGGCGGGGATGCCAGTGAATACGAGGTCACCTCGACCTGGATTTCCAGCCGCGAGCTGGGTGCCGCCACCGCGGTGACGCAGCTCCTGGAGGGCAACTTCCCCGGCGGACGCGTCCAGCTGGTGTACACGTTTGAGGTGGGTGCGGCGGGGCTCATCGATGCGCTGAGCATCGTCGCCGAGTAACCCGTTCCGAAACAAAATGGCACCGTGGGGCGCGTTTGCCCGCCACTAATGATCGGCGCGGGTCTCATCCGCTGGCGAGACATCGGAGACCAGGGTAATCACCTGGTCTCCGATGCGGCCGGGTTCCACGCTGAAGGCGCGGGCGCGCTCGGGTGAATCACGATAAATCGCTTCGACACGCAAAAAATCGCTCTCGGTGGCGGCAAGCGACACCGCCCACACGAATTCACTGGTGTCGTGCACCGCATAGGCAAATTCGATTCGAAAACCATGCGCTTCCCGGGCCGGGACCACGTGGGTTTGCCACCATTCGACAAAGTCGTCGAGGGTGCCCGGAACGATGGAGTAGCGGCGCAGCTGGGTAGTTTTTAACAGGTTCATCTGGGTGATTACCGTTCGTGAGGGGTGAAGGCAAGCGCACTCTCGGAGTCCCAGGTGTCCAGAATCCGCAGTGCATCGTCGGAGGGTGAGCCCTTCTTCGCCATGTAAATAAAGAGCTGCTGATCGGGGTCCTCGGGCACCGGGAAGGTCTCATATTCGATGTCGATCGGGCCTACCAGTGGATGGGCGAGTTTCTTGGTTCCAAAGGAACACTCGTACACCATGTGCTGAGGCCACCACTGCTGGAATGCCTCACTCTTGACGGTGAGCTCTCCGATGAGCTCATTGAGTGCGCGATCGTTGGGATGACGACTGGAATCTCGGCGCAGAATCGCGGTCATATCGGCCGCCACCACATCCCACTCCCGATAGTAGGTGCGCGCTTCCGGAGCCAGGAAGGTCCAGCGCGCCAGGCTCCGGGCCAGGCCCGTTTCCGCGGTGAAGTCGGGCATCAGTTTTTTCGCCAGATCGTTCATCGCCAGCACCTCCATGCCTACCCCCAGCACAAACGCCGCCGTGTTTTCCATCTGGTCCAGCATCTGGCGCACGATCGGACGCACCTTGGTGGCGCGGACGGGCTGAGGCTGGCGTCCGGTGGCCGGGGAGAACAGCGAGAACAGGTAGGAGCGTTCGGTGGCGTTGAGCAGCAGCGCCTTACACAGCCCGTTGACGATCGCATCGGAGGCGTGCTTGATGCGCCCCTGCTCCATCCGGGTGTAGTAGTCCACGCTCATACCCGCCAGCAGCGCGACCTCATCACGGCGCAGCCCCGGCACACGGCGGGCAATGGTGCCGCCGGACCCGAGGCCCACATCCTGAGGCTGCACCCGGGCACGGGCGGCCCGAAGAAACTCGGCGAGATTGGTTGAGGGTTGCATCCTTCAAGTATCAACCGAGATCTCCCGGTCTGGGTAGGACGGTTTTTCCTAGGCAGAACCCTGCCTGTTTGGACGCTCACCAAAGCTTGCGCACGGTGTTGACTCTGATTGCTGGCCGATTCGGCCAGACACACAACAGACACATTCCCACAAGGAGATCCCATGTACCACGTCGCCGTCTACTTCGATGTTCAGCCCGAGCGCCGCCAGGACTTCATCAACGCAGCCATCAAGGATGGCCGCGATTCCGGTGCCAACGAGCCCGGAACCCTGCGCTTCGAACTGATCCAGGACGAGACCAACGAAAACCGCTTCTACCTCAACGAGGGCTATGAGAGTGCCGAAGCATTCGACATTCACGCCAATGGCCAGTATTTCGCCGAGTTCTTCGCCGAGATCGGTTCCTATGTTGAGGGTCCGACCTGGCTGCTGCGCGGCAACCGCGTCGAAGCCTAACCAATTCCGCCTCGGCTCTACCCGAAGGACCCCGAATGACACAACAAGATTCACTGGTACTGGTGGCCGCGTTCCAGGCCAAGGCCGGATACGAGGATCGGCTCCGGGAGGCTCTGACCAACATGGTTGAGCCCTCCCTGGCCGAGGCCGGCTGCCTCGGCTACCGGCCGCTCTCGGACCCGGCCGTTCCCGGCGCAATGATCTGCCTCGAGGAGTGGGCCGACGCCGCGGCGCTGGAGTTCCACTTCCAGACCCCGCACTTCATCGAGGTTGCGAAGGTTCTCGACGAGATCCTGGCGGTTCCCTTTGCCCTGCGCCGGCTGAGCGAACTACCCGAAGCCGCCTAAACCACCGCGCACCCACGCGGTATCCCCTTCCCTTATTGAAAGGTGTCCTATGACTTCCACCCTTGCGCTGAGCGCCGCTACCCCCGGCGCGGCCTTTGAAAAGGTCACGATTCAACGACGTGATCTGCGCCCCGACGATGTCCAAATCGAGGTGAAGTACGCGGGAATCTGCCACTCCGATATCCACCAAGTAAACGAAGACTGGGGGCCCGCGATCTTCCCGATGGTTCCCGGACACGAGATCACCGGCGTGGTCAGTGCGGTGGGATCCGAGGTGACCACCTTTGCGGTGGGTGACCGTGTGGGAGTGGGCTGCTATGTCGACTCCTGCGGTACCTGCGAGATCTGCCTCCGCGGCGACGAGCAGATGTGTCTCAACGGCCCCGTGGCCACCTACAACGGTCGCGAATACGACGGGACCCCCACCGCCGGCGGATACAGCAAGAGCATCGTGATCAAGGACCACTTTGTGATGTCCGTCCCCGACGGCATGGACCTCGCCGCGGCTTCCCCGCTGCTGTGCGCGGGAATGACCGTCTACGCACCGCTGGTACGGTTCGGTGCCGCCGCGGGCAAAAACATCGCGATCATTGGACTCGGAGGCCTGGGACACGTGGCCGTGAAGATCGCCCACGCGATGGGTGCCACGGTGACCCTGCTCAGCCACTCCCCGCGCAAGGAGCAGGACGCCCTGGCCTTCGGTGCCGACCACTATGTGGTCACCAGCGACCCGGAGAACCTGCGCGCGCTGAACGGCACGTTCGATTTTGTCCTCAACACCGTTTCGGCGGATATCGAACTGGACGCCTACCTGGAAACCCTCAAGATCGACGGCGCGTTCATCAACGTGGGGTTCCCGGCCAAGCCGTATCAGTTCCACGCCGGATCGATTGTGATGCATCAGCGTGCAATCGTCGGTTCCAACTTCGGCGGCCCGGCCGCGACCCAGGAGATGCTCAACTTCTGCGCCGAACACAACATTGCCGCGGAGATCGAGCTGGTGGATGCCGGCGAAATCGCCGCCGCCTATGAGCGCGTCGCTAACAGCACCGTGCGCTATCGCGCGGTGATCGACATCGCCGGCACCCTGCTGGACAACTAATTACCCCTCACACAGGAGAAAACCATGAAAAAAACCACCCTGGGAAACCTTGAGGTCAGCCGAGTTGGACTCGGTGCCATGACCATGTCGGCCTACTACACCGGTGCCGGCGAGTTCAACGATGAGGCCGAGCGCACCATCCAGCGCGCCCTGGACCTCGGTGTCGATTTCATCGACACGGCCGAAATCTACGGCCCGTACACCAACGAGGAGCTCGTGGGTCGGGCGATTCGCGGACGCCGGGACGAGGTGGTACTCGCCACGAAGTTCGGTTTTGTCTCCCACCTGGGCCCGGCCGAGCGGGGCCTGGACTCGCGTCCGGAGAACATTCGCATTGCCGTTGAGGGTTCGCTTCGTCGACTGCAGACCGACTACATCGACCTGTATTACCAGCACCGTGTCGACCCCACCACCCCGATTGAGGACGTGATGGGTGTGCTTTCCGAGCTGGTCAGCGAGGGCAAGATCCGCAACATCGGTCTGTCCGAGGCCGGCCTGGACACCATCCGCCGCGCCCACGCGATTCACCCGATTGCCGCGCTGCAGACCGAGTACTCGCTGTGGACCCGCGACGTTGAGGAGGAGGTGCTGCCGCTGATGACCGAGCTGGGCATTGGTTTTGTCGCCTATTCTCCGCTGGGCCGAGGCTTCCTGACCGGGCAGTTCCGCTCGCGCGACGACTTCGCACCGGATGACTTCCGCCTCACCACCCCGCGTTTCAGCGAGGAGAACTTCGCCGCGAACCTGGCGCTGGTGACCGAGGTGGAGCGAATCGCCGCCGACGCCGATGCCACTCCCGCGCAGGTTGCCCTGGCCTGGCTGCTGACCCGGCACCCCAACCTGGCGGTCATCCCCGGTACCAAGCGTGTGTCTCGAATCGAGGAGAACGCCGGTGCCGATGCCCTGGTGCTGAGTGACACCCAGCTCACCGCGCTGAACGATCTCATTCCCGCCGCGGGAAACCGCTACGGCGAGAACGATCTGTCCGGAATCAACCAGTAGTTCACCCGCCCTGTGCCCGGACTCTCGTAGTCTGGGCACAGGGTTGTGCGGCCTGTTCGCAGGTTCACACTGTTTTACATCACAAGAAAGAGGAGTGGTTATGACATCACAACGCACGGCCATCGTTACCGGCGGCTCCCGCGGCATCGGTCGGGCGGTGGCCGAACGGCTCGCCGCCGACGGCCAATCAGTTGCAATTCTCTATGCGGGGAACTCCGCGGCCGCCACCGAAACACTGAACGCGATCGAGGCGGCCGGTGGCACGGCCATCGGGATTCAGACCGACATCGCCGATGAAACCCAGGTTCGGGCGGCATACGACCAGGTGGAACGCGAATTTGGTGGGGTCGATGTGGTGGTCAACGCCGCGGGCATCATGATCCTGGGGCCGATTGCCGAGTTCGATCTGGACGATCTGGACCGGATGCACCGCACCAACATTCGCGGCACCTTCGTGATGGATCAGGAGGCAGCCAAGCGTGTCCGTAACGGCGGCGCGATCATCAACTTCTCCACGTCGGTGAAGAAGCTGGGTCTGCCCGGTTACGCCGCCTATGCCGCCTCCAAGGGGGCGGTGGATGCGATCAGCTCCGTCCTGGCTAAGGAGCTGCGCGGACGCGACATTACGGTCAACGCGGTCGCTCCCGGTCCGACCGCCACGGCACTCTTCCTCGAGGGGAAGGATCCGGAAGCCATCGAGCGGATGTCCAAAATGAACCCGCTGGAACGTCTGGGAACCCCCGAAGACATCGCCGAAATGGTTTCGCTGCTGGCGGGCCCCGGTCGATGGATCAACGGTCAGACCGTGTACGTCAACGGCGGCATGGTCTAGCTGACGGTGCGGGGCCGTCTGCTCGAATGGGCAGACGGCCCCGCCTTGCTTTGGGACGGCGGAGGCAACGCGGCAAGCCGGGGTTGTTCTTGACGCAGGGCGGCGGAGTTCATGTGGTCCTCGATTCGACGGGACGACCCGATTGGGCCGATAACACCCACCGTAAAACCTCAAGCGCGGTTGAGGTCAAGGGGGCTCGCACGTCAGTTAGGAGCGCTGGACCTTTCGGCGGACAGACGATATCCGCCCTCACCCTGGCAGAGTCCGAGGTCCCGGGCTAGGCTCGGGGCATGACGACCCCAGAAGCCGTCCCGGCGCCGCTGAAAATACCCGTTCCCGTGCCCAGCGACGCCCAGCAACTGGTCCATTCGGCCACGATCATGCTCGGCGATACGCACTTGCTAACCTCCTGGGTTGAGGGCCGGGATAGCACGCGGGCCGGGTTGCTGGATCTGCGCAGCGGAGAGTGGCGCATCCTCACCGGTTTGCGTGCGCCGATCGCCGCGGGATTCGCCCTCTCCCCCGAACGCGCGCTCGTGATTACCAATTTCGGCCTGTATGAAATCGATCTGCTGGCCGTCAAGGTCACTCGTAAACTCACCGCGAAAATCGGCAAGTACAACTTCAGGCTCACACGCATCGATGAGAACACGGTTGCCGTGGGCAGCAAGGGCGTCATGGAAACGCTGGTGTCCCTCGATACCCTCACCGCGCTGCGGCGGCGTCGCCGCGGCACCGAACCGGCTCCAACAATCCCCGAGGCTGCCGCGCGCCGCGGGGTTCGGCGCGTGCTGCACTCCGATGCCGAACTCTTCATCGGAGCCACCGGAGAGGGTTTTCGTGTGGGAGCCGAGCGGGTGGTTATCCTGGCGGCCGGCGATCAGCGCGAACTGTTTTCGATGGATATTCCCTTTGGGGTGGCTTCCGCTTTTCGCACCCTGGACGGGGTGATCATCGCCCCCGCCGATCTGGGCCGGGCGCACAATCTGCTGGCGATACCGGGACTGCCCGTCGATTCCCCCTGGCACATCGAACCGGCCGAACCCTCATGGAGCCAGATCCCCGTGCCGGGTGATGCCTCAACCCTGCCCGCCCCCGGTGAGCTGAGCATCGTGCCCGATCCCGGCGTCCACACCCTGACCGAGCTCGCTCGGGCGGCGGAGATCTCGGCCCGTGGGCTGCTCGCCACGGCCGCCCGTAAGAACCCGCCGCGCCTGATAATCCGTGACCAACGGATCGAGGAGGGCACCGTGCTGAGCGATCTCACCGCCTCACACTTCACCCTCGAAAACTGCCGGAGCGACCGGAGCACCGACGCCTCCCGGCGCCCACGCCTGCTGCGGGCGACACTCGGTGATGTGGAATTGCGCAGGTCCTCGATCAACGGTGCAGTCCTCGAGGACGTGGTGATTGATGGCCTGACCTGCGGGCGCGATGACGGCTTTGTGTTTGGGGTCGAGTTCACCCGGGTTACCCTGCGTGGGCGCATCCAGGGGCTCGTTGCGAACACCAAACTGAGCGCGGGTGACCCGGAAATCGACGCCGCCTACGAGGGATTTCGGCGCGCCAGATTCGCGGATCCCGAGTGGATGCTGGACATCACCGAGGCCACCGGCAGCTTCTCCCTGCGCGGATTTCCCTCCCGCTTCATCCGGTACAACCCGGCCCTGCATGCGGTCGTCAGCGCCGAGGCGACGGCGAACGGTGCCTGGGAGAGCATCGATCGGGGTGGGTCTGCGCTCTGGGTATCCATCTCCGAGTTGGCACACTACGAGGCGGAGGACGTGGTGCTGGTCGCCGATTCCCACGGTCCCCGAGCACGGGCCGACCTCGAGTACATCCGGCGCCTGCGCGACGCCGGGATCGCGGCACCGGACTAGTCATCGGCACCCGCTCGGTCACTTATTACCGTTTTGTCATACTCTCTCCCGGTGGGATCGTTCGGGATGTCCGGGTGTTAGTTTTGAAATATCTGATGCTTAGTTGGTCAGGTTATCAACTCGAATACCCAGGAGACTCATGTCCATCATCACCACCTCGCTCACCGCCCTCGCCATCGCGGCTTCGGCCATCGCTCCCACCGGCGCCGCGTTTGCCGCCCCGGCACCGACACCGGCTTCTGCACCGACCAGCCACGCGCAGACCCTCTCCGCCCCCGCCGGAATCACCTCGGTCAACTGGTTTGCCGCCCGCGACAAGGTCGTGACCGGCCATGCCACCCCGGGCACCAAGACGGTGCGGATCACCGGCCTCGCCCTCGCCCCCGGTGCCTATAAGGAGGGTGCCGTGGCCGCCGATGGCAGCTTCAGCGTGAACCTGGCCCCCTTCGCCAGCCGCGCGATTCCGCTCTCGACCCTGACCGCCACCGCCGTGGGTGCCGACGGCGCGCTTGGCGGCGCAGTAAACTTCCGCGTGGAGCTCGGCGCAAAGCCCGCCGGGGCCACCGCGTCAACTGCCTCGACCGCCCTCGCAGCCTCGACCGCTTCGTTCGCCGCCAAGAAGGCCGCATCGAGCATTCAGGTCAACCCGATCCACGTTGGAGCCGCAACGATCTCGGGCCAGGCCCCCGCCGGCACCACTGAGATTGCGGCCGATGTATTTGGATCCACCGTCTTCGGAGAGGTTGACGCCGATGGATCCTTCAGCATCGACCTCGACGACTACTCCGCCTATGCCCTGGTCGGTGTGACCTTCGAGGTGTGGGGTTCGACAGCCGATGGCTCGACCCTGCTGAGCACCTTTGTGCCCGTCACCGCCTAGTCTCTGACGCCGGTGCGGCCCGGCATGCGTCATCAGGGAATGACGCGTGCCGGGCCGTTTGGTCTACCCCGTGCCTAGAGACGAGCATCGAGCCGAGCGGGCACATTCACGAGGCGAGCGAGGCGCGTCACGAGCCGGGCGACGTCGAGCATGCCCACCAACTGAAGCGACGCGACCAGCATGCCCACCGCGAGGAGCGCACCGGTCACCGCGAATCCGGTAACCAGGATCACCAGGACGGATCCGGCCCCCAGCAAAACCGCCGCCGCTACACGCAGGGTGATCGCACGGGTGCGCTCCTCGCAGATCGCCGGACGTTTGGTCGCCTCGATCCGGCCGAATTTTCCGACCACCGGGATCACCGCGAGTCCCACGGCTACCAGCCACACCGGTCGGGTCAACCACCACCCGGCACTCAGCGGGTCGGGCAGCGGCACCGCGACGGCCAGGTTCAGGATCAGCAGTCCCGCGGCCAGCAGAATAATGACCGGCATGTGCCAGAGGTAGATTGTCATGGATCGAGCCCCCAGCCGGTTCACCAGTGAACTGATCCGCGGACGTTCGGCCACCTCACGCAGCCAGTTTCGCAGCAGGGTGAAGAGCATCAGCTGGGCGATGCCCAGCAGGATCAGACAGATCGTGGGCGGATTGAGGTTCTCATACATGTCCGGGGAATACGGCCCCGGCACACTCAACAGAAGCAGCGCGGCCAGAGCCGAAGCTCCCACGATGATGCGGGTTCGGGTGCTCCAGGAAGCACCGCGCCCATCGGCCAACCAGAACCCCAACTGCTGCACCGCAAGCCACACAAACATCAGGTTGATGAATCCAATGCCCACAATTCCCGTGCCTGCTCGCATGATATCCACCCCCAGCGCGGCGGAACCGAGCATCACCAGACTGAGGATCGGGAATCGCTCATGGGCACCCACCAGCACCGGCACCAGCGCCGAGCACAGAACGTACACTCCGAGGAACCACAGGGGCTGGCTGATCCGGAATCCGGCGGTTGCGATCAGATCGGCGGGTACTCCGAGGATCGTCATGGCCAGCAGGGCCGCGGTGACGGTACCGATCACCGCGAGTGCCGGCAGAAGGAGCCGATGGAGTCGGGTGATCACATAGTCGGCGGGTGAGTGTCCACGCTCTCGCATCCGGGTCCACTGGGTGAAACTCGAAAAGCCACCGAGGATGAAAAACAGCGGCATAACCTGGAGTACCCAGGAGGCCGGGACGAAGCCTGCCTGATGATCCAGCGCGTTTTCAAGCACGATCCCCGTCGGTCCGACGCCCACGCCCGCCATGATCGAGTGCAGCGCTACCACCACGATCAGCAGGACCGTGCGCACCAGGTCGACGCTGCGGTCCCGCGTGTGGATCCGGGTCTGGATCCCGCCCGCCTCGCTCTCCGACGGGCGGCGCGGCTCAACTCCCTGACCCGGTGCCCCCGGCAGTTTGTGCCCGAAGTCGGTGAGCGTGCTCATTATTACCCTTCCCCGCCGCGGTCTCTCCGCGGCACAGAAGGAGCATAAAAAGACGGTTTCGAGGCGGGCATCACGCCCGGGAACGATTGTGCCCTCACTCCCCGGTAGGGGTGCGAGGGCACGGGTCTTCGCGCACAGGCGCGGCTGAGCTCACCTAGCGCGCGGGTTCCACCAGACCGGTGTCGTAGGCGAGCACCACCGCCTGCACCCGGTCGCGCAGGTGCAGCTTGGAGAAGATCTTGCTCACGTGGGTCTTGACCGTCTGCTCGGAGATAAACAGGGCCGCGGCGATCTCGGTGTTCGACAGGCCCGTTCCCACCAGGACCAGCACCTCGCGTTCGCGATCGGTCAGACCGTTGAGCTCAACCGCGCGCCGAGCGGGAGCGGGACCGGGGCCCGCGGTGAACGACTCGATCAGGCGCTTCATCACCCGCGGGGCAATCAGGGCGTCTCCCGAGGCGACGATGCGTACCGCCTGCACCAGGTCCTCCGGCGTTGCGTCCTTGAGGAGGAATCCGCTGGCCCCGGCCCGCAGCGCATCGTGTACATACTCGTCAATATCAAACGTGGTGAGCACCATGACCAGCGGCGTATAGGGATCCCCGTGGGACGGGGTGGTCAGCTCCTTGGTAGCCTCGATACCGTTCATGATGGGCATCCGCACGTCCATCAGCACCACGTCGGGGCGCAGCGCGCGTCCAAGCTTGACCGCCTCGGCCCCGTCGGCGGCCTGACCGATCACGCGCAAGCCGTCCTGCGCGTCGAGGATCGCGGCAAATCCGGCCCGCACCATGGCCTGGTCGTCGGCAATCAGAATGGTGGTGTCGCTCATGCGCGCTCCGTGCTGTTGGGGATGGGAAGGTGGGCGGCAACCCGGAAGCCGCCGGAATCGATGGGGCCCAGCTCGATGCGTCCGCCGGCCAGCTGCACCCGCTCGCGCATGCCCACCAGGCCGTGTCCGGCGGGGCGGGACGTGGCGGCGGGTGAGGCAGGATCGGTGTCCCGGGCGGCACCCGCGCCCCGGAGCCCCTCGGAGGTGTGGGTGGATCCGAACGTCCGGGGTCCCGCGACCCCGCGTGCGGAGTCCCGCGGTGCCTCATTTTCAATCATCAGGTCAATCGCGCCCGATGCACGGGTCACCACCACGGTTGCCGAAGCCCCGGCCGCATGCCGAACGGCGTTGCTCAGGGCCTCCTGCACCAGGCGGTAGGCGGTCAGTGAGATCGAGGCGGGCAGGCCATCGGAATCGTCCACCGCCCAGCGCAGATCCACCGCCACGCCGGTTTTTCGAATCGACTTCACCAGCTCGGGAATGTCCATCAGCCCCGGCTGAGGTCCCAGCCCCGCAGCGGAATCCTCGTTCCGCAGTACCCCCAACAGCTGACGCATCTCGGCGAGCGCCCCGCGCGAGGTCGCCCCAATGCTGTCAAACTCCGCCGCCGCCTCGGGGGCGAGATCGGGAAGTCGATACTTGGCCGAGGATGCCTGCACCTGGATCATCGAGAGGCCGTGTGCCACCACATCGTGGAGTTCCCGGGCGATCCGGTTGCGCTCCTCCACCAGTTCACGCCGCACCTGCTCGGATGCGGTGACCCGACGTTCACGCTCCAGCTGGGCGCGAATGCGCGCACGCTGGGCAAGCAGCAGAGCAATCGTGAGTAGCGCGAGGGAGATCGCGGCAAAGGGAATGGCGGAGGCCAGCGACTCGGTGAACCGGTCGTAACGCTGCGGGGTGGCCGCGATCAGGGCGATCACCGCGAGGACCGAAACCAGCCAGGTCAGGGCGGCCGTGCGCCAGGGGGCGGCGAAGGCGAGGGTGATGATCAGCGCAATCTGGGCCAGGATCGAGGTCACCGCGACCGGCCAGGGCGCCCCCACCGAGCCGTTCCCCAGCAGCGCCAGCAAGACGAAGGGGATCAACGACAGTGCGGCGGCAATCTTGGGGCTGCGCACGGCCAACGGGATCAGCCCGGCCTGGATCAGCCCGAGCAGGATCGCGTCGATCACCGGAACCCCGTACAGCACCGCATTCACCGGGATGGATACCGCGGCAAGAACCACGGCGATACCACCAAGAATCACCCAGATACGAGCCGTGGCGGGACGGCCGGCGAGTTCACTGGGACTGGATGCGCGCATGATCTTCTCTCATTGTGGCACGGACCCGCGTGATTGGGGAGGCGGTGGCCCGGGCGGTACTAATACGGTCGATCACCAGTCCCACCACCAGGGCGAACCCGACGGCGAATGCCACACCCAGCAGCGGGGTTTCCCGGAACCATGCTCCGGCCCACACGCCGATACCCACCGAGTACAGGGCCCAGGAGGCTCCGGAGAGGATCGACAGCGGAACGAAGCGGCGACGCGGCAGCCCGGTGGCTCCGGCGACCAGATTGACGGCGACGCGTCCCACCGGGATATAGCGTCCGGTAAACACCAGAACCCCCGCGCGCTTTTCCAGGCCGTGGCGCGCCCAGTCGAAAGCCTTGACCGAGCGTTCGGCACGCATCCACCGGAACCGGGTGAGCCCGATTTTGCTCCCCATCCAGTAGGTGACATTGTCCCCGGCAATTGCCCCCACCGCGGCCAGCACCATGATGATCCAGGGGTTGGGTGTGCCGGTGGCAAAACCCAGTGCCGCGGCGGCGACCACGATGGTTTCCGAGGGAATCGGGGGGAAGAACGCGTCGGCAAACACTCCGAATAGGACGATGAGGTAAATCCAGGGTGAACCCGCCGTGGCCATAATCGCATCGTTCAACCAGTCAAACATTCCCGACTCCTCTTCATCGCCGCGCTTCGCTGGCGACAACAGAAGCGTAGAAAGCGAGTGTTTGCGCGGGCATCACGCCCGGGAGGGGTTTATACCCCCTACCGGGGAGTGAGACGAGTCGAATCTTCACTCACACACGCCCGACCGAAGGCATGCTTGCAGAGACCGGGGCATGGCCCTGGGGCAGAGTCGGAAAAATAACATGACAGACTTGATGTTTTAGACACTGAAATACTAGAATGGTACACGGTTACTGATCGCCCGAACGATCATCTGCGACACCCGGTCGCCACCGCGCCCGCGGAGCACACTTCGCTCCCAGCGCTCATTTCTAACTCTGGAGACCTCATGGTCGCAACTCACGCTGTCCCCCGTTCCTCCTCACGCCTACTGCGGCGCGGGGCGATTGTCGCCGCGGCCCTGGTCCCCGCGACCATCCTGGGCGCACCCCTCATGGCGAGCGCCGAGACCGCTCCCCAGAGGGTCGCCACCACCACCTCGTGTGGGTGGATGTACAACGCCGGTGACCCTATTGACCTGATCCAGGATCCCTGGACCCACCCGCTTCAGGTGGAGAAGTTTGATCCGAGTCTGGGCACGCTGATCTCGGTCGACGTGGCCGGAAAATTCACCGACGGTGGCTATGTCAGCATCGAAAACACCGGAGCCACCCCGCTCCAGGGCGAATTCGGCTACGGATTCACCGTGGAGTTGGAGTCCGCCCTCGGCGGTACCTTCGCGCTGGACGCCACCTATGACGGCATCTTCGACAAAACCTTCGATCGCAAGGACGAGGTCACCACGCTCACCCCGTTCGACGGTGTCCTCGACTACGCCGGCACGAGTGGCCGCATCCTCTCCCCCGAAACCCTGACATTCGGGGCCACCTATGCCGCCGGCGATCCCACGGCGAGCGCTTTTGTGGGCACCGGAGCGCTCACCCTGCTGACCCCGGACGGGGTCAAGAATCAGGGCGGCGGCACCTACTCGGGCCTCGGGCTCGACTATCAGGACCGAGTCGGCTTCGGCCAGCTGATGATGGCGGGGAGCGTGGATGGCGGAGTGGGCCCGAGCGCCTGCGTGACCTACACCTATGCGATCGCGGATGGCGTGGACCCGGTTGATCCCGTAGACCCGGTAGACCCGACTAACCCGGTCGATCCCACCAACCCCGTGGACCCGACGAACCCGATCGATCCCACCAACCCGGTAGACCCGACCAACCCGGTAGACCCCACGGACCCGACGGACATCACCACCCCCGTGCTAGACACCAAGCAGACCACCGCCGCGGTCGATCCGGCCACGGTACCCGCCGCCTCCACCCTGGCCTCCACCGGCAGCACCCCCGCTCCCCTGCTGTACGGCGCACTCGCCCTGCTGCTGATCGGCGGCACCCTCGCCGTGCTCAAGATCCGCGGACGCGGCGAGCAGGAGTAATCCCGCGGCGGGGCCCGCAGCCCCGCCTACCCCCGTGGCGGCGCGTCTGATTCGCGCCGCCACGGTGAGATACGGTCCCGGCCGGTGACCCGATTCCCCAAAAAGCCGAGGCTATACTGAGTGCATGAACCTCAACCGCGCGTCCTGGTGGTGGCTGTCCTAACAGCCGGTTCACTCATGTCCGCGGGCTGTACGACAGCCCGCGTTGACGATAATCCTCGCTCTTCGCCGATCGTGCAGCCTCCCCGCTCACATCAAAGGAAAAGTCATGGATTCATTCTCGGTTACCGCCACTCGCTCCGCCGAACTCGCGCGAGAAATTAGCGAGTCGCCCGAAGAATTTCGGATGCTCACCGGGGAACGCCCCACCGGCCCGCTGCATCTCGGGCACTACTTCGGCAGCATCATCGAACGCATCCGGTTGCAAGGGCAGGGTGTCGAGTCGTTTGTGATTCTCGCCGACTATCAGGTCATCACCGACCGTGATTCAATGCCGCGGGTGCGTGAATATGTTCACGGGGCGGTCCTCGACTATCTGGCCGCGGGGATGAATCCCGAGCGCACCACCATCTTCACCCATTCGTCGGTGCCTGCACTCAATCAGCTGCTGCTTCCGTTCCTCAGCCTGGTGACCGAGGCGGAGCTGCACCGAAACCCGACGGTCAAGTCTGAGCTGGCCGCATCGGGACGAGCGCTCAGCGGACTGCTGCTCACCTATCCGGTGCATCAGGCGGCGGACATTCTGTTCTGCAAGGGCAACCTGGTCCCGGTGGGCAAGGACAATCTGCCCCATGTTGAGCTCACCCGGGTCATCGCTCGACGCTTTAACGAGCGCTATGGCACCGTGTTTCCGGTGCCCGATGCCCTGCTGACGGCGACTCCCGAGGTCCCGGGCCTCGATGGCCGCAAGATGTCAAAGAGCTACGGCAACGCGATCGCCCTGGGGATGAGCGCCGATGAAACGGCGGCCACGATTAATCGCACGGTAACCGATTCCGACCGTCGAATCACCTTTGATCCTGCCTCCCGTCCCGGTGTCTCGGCGCTCCTCACTACCGCGGGGCTGTGTCTGGATGAGGCTCCCGAGAAGATCGCCGATCGATTGGGGGATACGGGCAGCGGGGCACTCAAGGCGCTCACCATCGACGCGGTCAACGACTTTCTCGCCGATCACCGTGCGCGCAGGGCCGAGTTTGCCGCCGACCCGGGGTTCGTTGAGCGGGTGCTCGCCCGTGGAAACGAGCGGGCAAACGCGGAGGCTGCCAGGACTCTTGACGAGGTGCGTCAGGCGATGGGGACGATCTACGGCTAAGGCTCGGTCCTCGGGGCGGGCCGTTCGATTCCTCGAACCGCCCTCGCCGTGCTCAAGATCCGCGGACGCAGCGAGCAGGACTAAACAGGCTCGGCGGGACCACCCGCCACGCAAACTGCCGTCGCGCGTGCGCGTGATCACGGCGAGGCTCCGCCTAGCGGACACGTCATCACACTGGCGGGGCTGTCCGATTACTCGGACCGCCCCGCCGGGTTCGCGGCCGACCGATGACCACGAGTTTTCGGAAGGATGATCCCCGAAATCTAGGCGCTGATCGCCGTGGCTCCGATGATGGCCGGCAGCTCCTCAAACGAGGAGATAATCCGTTTGGCCCCCGCCTCAATCAGCGCCGCGGTGTGGGTATAGCCGCGGTCCACCCCCACGGGGATAAAGCCCGCGGCCAGGGCGCAGCGCATATCATACGCGGTGTCGCCCACGTAGTAGGCGGTTTCTTCGAGGCCTCGACGGCCCTTCAAAACGGCGAGCTTATCGGTGGCAGGTGCATCCACCGACTCCCAGAGACCCAGCAAATCAAGAGCCACCATATCGCTGCGAACCGCATGCTCGAATGCGGCCGAAATGACCCCCAGACGGATCCCCTCAGCGTGCAGCGAGCGCAGGGCCGAAACCCCCTCACGGGCACTGGTTTCGGCCGCGGCCATATGGGAGTTCCACGCTCGCTCCGCCGGCGCGGATTCGGGGATGCCCAGCCGGTCAAACATCGCGGCCATTGGCAGATGAAACTCCCGACTGAACCCCTGCACATCCAGCGCCGCAAGGCCGTGGCTTGCGAGCACTCGATTCAGTGCGTCGCGCGCACGCTCGGCGTCCAGCACGACCGTGCCGTTCCAATCGAACAGCACGGTCGTGCCACGATCCGCGGCAAAGCCGGTCACAGGCGAACCTCGGCAAGCAGTGCCTCGGACACCAGATCCCCGACGCGTAGCCCGCTCTGGGTGTTGTACACGTGAACGCGTTCGGGCCGGGTGGCCACGGTGACTCGCTCACCCAGGTTCGGGGAGGAAGTCGCCGCACACCGAAAGGCCACCGTGTCGCCGTGGGCGGTGAGCATCTGTACCACCCGGTCACGCCCGGCGGGTTCGATCAGCGCAACCACACCCGTGAGGCTCAGCGCCCCGGTTGTTCCCTCGGGCACCGGTTCCAGGTCCTCGGCGCGCACGCCCAGGGTGACACGTTCGGCCCCGCGGAAGTCACCACCCTGGAACGAGGATCGCCAGTCCTCCCCCACCGCGAGCAGGTTCATCGGTGGGGTGCCAATAAACGAGGCCACAAACAGCGTGGCCGGGGCCGCATACAGCTCGTCGGGGGTGCCAAGCTGTTCGATCCGACCGTGGTTGAGAACCGCGATCCGGTCGGCCATGGCCATCGCATCCAGCTGATCGTGGGTGACGTTGATGCCGGTGGCCCCCACCCGACGTAGCATCGAGGCAATCTCCAACCGGAGGACCGCGTGTAGCTGGGCATCGAGTCCGGAGAGGGGCTCATCCAGCAGCACGATTCCGCTGCGTCTGGCGAGCGCGCGGGCCAGTGCGATGCGCTGGCGCTGACCACCGGACATCTGCTTGGGTTTGCGCTCCAACAGGTGTTCCACCTGCATTCGGGCGGCAATGTCCTGCGCCCGCTCATCCGCTTCTGCCCGAGAGAGGCCGAGTCCGTGGCGCAGTCCCAGCGTGATGTTCTCCCTGGCGCTGAGGTGGGGATACAGCGCGAAGTGCTGGAACACGATGGCCGCATCCCGCAGGTGCGGCGGCGTATCGCGCTGGGCGACCCCGTCAAAATAGACCTCACCGCTGTCGGCGGTTTCAAGGCCTGCAATGACGCGCAGCAGGGTCGACTTTCCCGAGCCGGAGGGGCCGAGGATCGCCACGTTTTCCCCGGCGGCGATCTCCAGGTTGATCCCGTCCAGCGCGGTTACCTCCCCGAAGGTACGGCGCAGATTTTCCAGGCGGACCGTGGTCATCGTGCCGAACCCACCAGGGTGTTGATCGAGTCGGCCGCGGTCTTCACCGTCTGCTCGGTCGGGGAACCTGCCTGCAGCTGCTGGGTCATGGTGCGGAACGCGTCGTTGACCTGCGCGGTGACCTTCCCGGCAAAGCCACCCCACGGGGTCAGCGGGGCGTCGTAGCTCCACGCGTAGGTGAGCTGCGGGGTCGCGGCCGAGGACGCGAGCAGCTGTTTGGCGGCCTCGGTGTCCACCGGAATGTAGGAGTACGAGGTGCCCGAGGCACCCATAACGGCCTCGGTGGACAGTAGCTTACCCACCAGGGCGTTGGAGTAGGCCGCACGGCAGCCGTTATCGCTTAGAACGATCCAGCCGTTGCCGCCGGCGGGCAGCGCATCGCGCTTGCCGTTGACAGTGGGCAAATCGATCGGTGTCCAGTTGAAGGCACCACCGATGGTCTTCTGGGCGGAGGCGATCACCGAGGTTGTGTAGACCATGAACGCCGCCTTGCCCCCGGCGAACTGCGCAAAGCTGTCCTGGTCGTTGACGATGCCCATTTCCAGGCCGTCCTGTTTCATCTGCGACCAGATTCCCAGGGCCTCGGTTCCGGTTTTGTCCCCAAATGCGGCCTTGCCATCCTGAGCGATCAGCTGTCCACCCGCGCCCTGCACGAATGCCTGGCTGTACCAGTCGGCGAGGGCCGTGGTGGCGATGGTGACCGAGGGGGCTCCGGTCTGCGCGGTGACCTTTTTGGCGGCGGCAATCCAATCGGCGTAGGTCTTGATCTTCTTGGCATCCCCAGCACCGGCCTTGGTCAGCAGGTCCTGGTTGACCAGCAGCACGGGGGCTGAAATCTGCGCGGGTGCGAGGTACGGGGTACCGCCCACGGTACCGGCGGCGAGGAATTGGTGCTGGTAGGTTTTGGACAGAGCGGCCGGATCGATTGGGGCGGGCTTGTACTCGTCCACCCAGAAGCGCAGCTGACCAAGTCCCGACATGATCAGGTCGGGACGCTTGCCCACGGCAATATCGGCAACGATGGTTTTGGTGAGGTCATCGTAGCTTGAGGTCGCCTGCGGCTGAGCATCAATTTTCAGGCCCGGATACTCCTTTTCCAGGGCGGCGGTGGCAATCTTCATCGCCTCGGTGGCCTGCTGCCCAAAGGTCACCTTGAGGGTGGTTTCCCCTGGCTTGCAGGTGGAGAGGTCGGTGGTGGCCGCGGCCACCGAGGCGGTCGGGGTGGTTCCGCTGGCCGAGGCGCAGCCGCTCAGGGCGAGGGCACCCAGCGTGACCGCGGCGAGAGCGAGGACGGTGTTGCGTTTCATGATGTTCCTTTGAGGTGGGTGAAGCGGGGAGGGTGGGGTGAAAGAAGGGGGTTAGCCGGGGATCTCGGCACCGCTCATGCCCTGCACAAACCTTTTCTGCGCGAAGAGGAAGAGCAGCACCACGGGAGCGGTCACGATGACGGCACCGGCGGCGAGGGCCGAGTAGTCGAAGCCGACATCCGCCTGCTGAAAGATCGCCAGCGCCAGGGGCGGGGTGCGCAGCTCGGGGCTGCGGGCGATGAGCAGCGGCCACAGGTAGTCGTTCCAGTGGGTGAAGACACTGAAAACGCTGAAGGCAGCAATGCCGGGGGCGGCGATCGGCACCACAATTTTGGTGAGGATGCGCACGTGTCCGAGGCCATCGGTGCGGGCGGCCTCCATCAGGGCGTCGGGGATCGACACCATCTGCTGCCTCAACAGGAAGATTCCGAAGGCACTGGTCATAAAGGGAAGAATCAGGCCGGACATCGAGTCCGCAAGGCCCGCCGCGTTGATGCCAATAAAGGTGGGAATCAGGGTCACCTGGGAGGGAATCAGCACGGCCGCGAGGACCACGGCGAGCGCGAGGCCGCTCCAGCGCAGGCGCACCTTGGCGAGCACATAGGCGGCGGGGATGCAGGTGATCAGCTGCAGGATGAGGATTCCAGCGGTGGTGCCGATTCCCACAAACACCGCCTGTCCCAGACCGCCCTTGTCCCATGCCCGCGCGTAGTTAGAGAGGTCAATACCGGTGGGCAGCAGCGAGATGCCCTGGAAGAACACCTCATCGCTTGGTGCCACCGAGGTGCGCAGCATCCAGTAGAAGGGGAACAGCGAGATGACCACGGCGAGGGTGATCAGCAGCCCGGTGCCGAAACGGATCAGGGTTTTCATCGTTCGCCTCCGGCGAGGGTTCGGCGCTGCAGGATGCCAACGCCAATCAGGACGATCAGCAGGAGCAGCGAGAGGGCGGATGCGGCACCGAGGTCGTAGTAGCTGAAACCGAGCTTCCAGACCATGGTGAGGACGGTTTCGCTGGATCCCAGCGGACCTCCCTGGGTCATCACGTTGATGGTGTCAAAAACCTGCACGCTGGTGAGGATGGCGATCACGGTCGCAAACACCACGGTGGGTTTGATGATGGGGAGGGTGATCCGGGTGAGTTTCACGATCCCGCGAATACCCTCGGAGCGGGTAGCCTCCTCGATACTGACCGGGATGGTGGCCAGTCCCGCGAAGAAAATCATCATTGTCAGGGAGGCCGTGCGCCAGACTCCGACCAGGGCCACGGTGAGCAGTGAGGTGTGCGGATTTCCCAGCCAGTTGACGGCGCCGATCCCGAAAAACCCGAGCAGTTCATTGGCAAAGCCACCCTGTGCAGCAAACATCCAGCGAAATACCACGGCCATCGCCACCAGGTTGGCGGTCATCGGCAGAAACAGTGCGGTGCGAACGAATGGGCGTGCGCGTCCTGCACGGTTGGCAAGCAGTGCCAGGCCAAGGCCGATGAGCAGGCTGGGGATGATGGTCAGGGCCGAGTACAGCACGGTATTGCCTAGCGCCTGGAGCACGGCGGGGTCGGTGAGGACCCGTTGAAAATTAGCAAATCCCACAAAGGACCACGGCCCCCCGGCCAGCGGCACCGAGAAGAAGCTGGCAATGAGTGAGAGCAGGGCGGGGATGACCACAAAAAAGAGCAGGCCGATGCCGGCGGGGGCGGCGAGCAGCAGCGGGATCAGGCCGGGATGCCGGTCGCCGAGGCGAAGTCGGGCGGAGCGGGTGTGGCGGCCGGGCTCGGGGGTGCTCACCTCCTGGACTCGCACAGGTTCACGTACCGCGGTCATGCGCGGTCCTCGAGTGCGGTCAGCAGGGCCGCGGTCGAGATGCGCAGGACGCTGCCGTCGGTGCCCACCCCCACCAGGTCCTCGCCCACCCGGCTCAGGGCGGCGGCAAGTGGGGTACCCACCTGCACGCTGCCGCGCAGGGCACCTTCGAGGGTGTACACGCGGACCAGTCCGTCCAGACCGGGCAGTACAATCAGGTCACCGATCAGGCTCGGCGGGGCGATCACCGGGTGCGGGCGTTTGCTGTAGGAGCGCATGGGGAAGGGGGCCTCGCCTTGTACCTCGACGTCCCAGCGGGTCTCCCCGGTGGCCGGGTCAATCATCCGGATGCCGTGTCCGGTGACGGTCACCAGGTATCCGGCCGGGGTCACCAGCGGTGTCGCCGGGCTAAAGGCACCGGGGTGATCGGCCGACCAGCGTGGGATGCCGGTGGCGCGGTCCACACTCGCGGTGCGGCCAAAGGCTGGCATGACCACCGCGTCGTTTTCTGCATCGTAGGTGGCGGTGCCCATGATGAGGAGACGCTTGAGCGCGGCGAAGAGTTCCGAGTCGGCCTCCCCGGTGTTCCAGACAGATTCACCGGTGTGCCGGTTCAGCCCGATCGGGTGCTGCGGGGTGGGCCAGAATCCCATCACCAGCAGGTCGTCGATGATCAGTGGCTGCGCATGGTTCACCAGGTTGTGGTGGGGCGAAAGGTCGGTCCGTCGCCAGAGCACGGTGCCGGTTTCGGCCTCGATCGCGCGCAGATCGGATTGGTCACCGAGGTACACAATCCCGTCCGCCACGGTCGGAGCGTTCCAGGCGAAGCGGCGCAGCGGATCACTCGAGGGTACGCTCCACCGCACCTCACCGCTGGCCCGATCCAGTCCATGCACATCGCCCGACACCTCGGCGGCTACCACCATCTCCCCCGCCACTACCGGCGCGGTTTTTACCGCGGACCCAACGGCGGTGCTCCAGCGCGGCGTGCCGGTTTCGGCATCCAGCGCCTCGATATATCCTCGGGGCTCATCCTCGATCTGGCTTCCCGCAAAGATCGTGTCGCCGTCCACGGTGACACTCTGCCGGTGCCCGGCACCACGCAGCGTGGTGCGCCAGAGAACGGCAGCATCGGCGGGCCCGCCGATGGCCGGGGCGAAGGTTGCTCGGGTCACATCACCGAGCGGCGCCGGGTCCTGCACGATACGGACGGTTTCGGTGTGCATCGAGATGCGGGTGCCATCCCAGGTGACTCGGCGGAACGCGGGCGGAGTGTAGTCGAGGCTGGCGAAGAAGGTGGTGGGACTGTTGACGTGCATCGTACCGTTCGCCTCCACCACGCGTGAGGTGTGCCAGTGGCCGGAGAAGGCGGCGATGGGCTGCCAGGGGGCGTGGTCCAGGATCGAGGATCCGGGCTGATCGTGAAACAGCAGGATCCACGGGCTTCCAGGTTCGAGAGTTGCCAGGTCAGCAGCCAGCCAGGCATTTTGAAGTTCATGGTCGAGGCCGAGCTCGTGGGAGTGCCAGTCCAGCGAGATCACGTGCAGATCGGGCACGTCAAAGCTGTACCAGCGTGGCCCGATGAACCGCTCGTAGAGCGCGGGGTTGCCCGCATTGGTGAGATAGTTGTTGCGGCTGATCACCGAGCCGTGCTCGCCGTTCATATGGTCGTGATTTCCCGGAATCACGTGCACCGGCAGCGGGCTTGTCGCCAGCGCGGAGGTGTAGGCGGCAAACTCCTCGGCGAGACCGTGGTCCACCAGATCGCCGGTGATGAACACGGCCTGTGCGTGGGGCGCGCGCCGGGGCAGTGAGGCGAGAAAGTCGGTGATCTCGCCGGGCAGGCTGCCCTCGCGGTAGAGGCCGAAGTCGCCGTGTTCGGGCGCCTCTTCGGCGGGCAGTGACATGTGGGTGTCGGTCAGGTGTACAAATTCGAACGGCAGGGTTTGCGTATTGGGGTGCAGGATGAAGCGCACCTCGGTGTCGGTGGCGCGGGCCCACCAGGTGTCGGTGGTGTACTCGGCGGTGCGCGTGACCACGATAAACGGGGTTACCGGTTCAAGTTCGAAGCGACCATCGGCATCGGTCGCGACCACGTCGCGCCCGTTGGTGACGGCGATACCTGAAAGCGGTGCACCATCGGTATCGGTGACAAATCCATGCATGGGGAGGACTCCTTGGGCGTGCTGGATAGCGCGACGACCGTTGGCCGTCGCTCTGAGGAGGGTGGGGAGGGTTAGATTCGGTGCTCGATGAGCACGTCTTCGGTGAGCGCGAGTGCGTCGACGGTGTCGCCGCGGCGCAGGGTGAGGGTGACATAGAGGGCGTCGAGAATCGCGAAATGCACGATTCGACTGGTCATCGCCTCGACCCGGTAGGCGGTTTCGGCGGATCCGGCCACGAGGGACAGATCCACGGTTTCGGTCAGCGGGGAGGAACGGAAGCTGGTGATCGCGACGGTGACTGCCCCGGCATCACGGGCGGCGCGGGTGGCGGCCAAGGTTTCGACGGTGGAGCCGGTATGGCTGATCGCGAAGAAGAGATCCCCCGGACGAAGCATCCGCGCACTCACGTGCTGGGTGTGAACGTCGGGGATGAAGGTTGCGGGAATCCCGATCGTGGTGAGGCGATAGGCGGCGTCCTGTGCGAGCGGGGCCGAGGTACCCACGGCACCAAACAGCACACGGTCGGCAGCGAGTACCGCGCTGGCTAGGCGATCGAGGGCGTCATGGTCAAGAGCGGCCGCGGCGGCTTCGATCGCGCTGATGGTTCCGGTCAGCACCTTGTGGGCCACCGATGCGGTGTCGTCTCCGGCCTCCACCTTGTCGAGCACCCGCTTTTCCGAGGGGATCGACTGGGTTGCCAGGGTGATTTTGAGCTCTTGAAAACCGCGCAGCCCGATCGAAGCGCAGAGCCGAACCACGGTGGCCGAGGAGGTGTCGGCGGCGGCGGCCAGTTCGGTAACCGAGAGGTGGATGACCTCGAGAGGATCGCGCAGAACCACGTCGGCCACACGACGCTCGGCCGGGGTGAGTGAACGCAGTCGGGACCGAAGCCGCTCCAGCAGCGGCACCGCTGGGGGCACCGGGGCGATGGTGGATACGGTCTCGGGGGTGAAAACTTCGCTCATGTCTTTGACGATAGGAGCGGAGTGTGAACGGGTCCGTTCCGGTTTGGTAAACGACGTATGAACGTTCCATCCGGAGCCGCGTTATGAAATTTCGTTTCATGTTCCCGGGGGATCCTCGGGTGGTCCAGACTCGTTCGCCGTCACCATTCGGGAGCCGCGGCCTCGGGAGCGGCTAGCTCCGGGTCGTTGTCGACTCCGGGTTGTTGTCGGATCCGGGTCGTTGTCGGCACCGGGTGCCGTTCGCCCGGCGAGGGGTCGCTGCCTAGGATGGGGAGGTGAGCGCACGCCTCTTTGATCTGGCCAGAATCGGCACCGGGCTTCCCGTTGCCGCAGCCCACGCGGAAATCGAGGACGCGGTGGCGGAGGGCGTTGCAGTCATTACCGCCCCGCCCGGTACCGGGAAAACCACGTTTGTGCCGCCGCTGCTGGCAAACTTCCTGGCGGCGGGCCGCGGCGCTGGTACCCGCACCAGCGTCGGCATCGGCGCCGGCGCTAGCAGCACCACGAGTCCGCGCCCCGCTCCTGGACGCATCCTGCTCAGCCAGCCGCGCCGCGTTGCCGTGCGCGCGGCCGCCCGGCGACTCGCAGCCCTCGACGGCTCCGCGGTGGGCGGCCCGGTCGGCTTCACCGTCCGCGGCGAGCGCCGAGTCGGTCCCGACACTCGGATCGAGGTGCTGACCCCGGGTGTGCTGCTGCGCCGGTTGCTGTCGGATCCCGAGCTTGAGGGTGTCGACGCGGTCGTCCTCGATGAGGTGCACGAGCGCTCGGTTGATGGCGACCTGCTGCTCGGATTCCTCGCCGAGGTGCGCGAACTCCGGGAGGATCTCACGGTCATCGCGATGTCCGCGACCCTGGATGCCTCCGGAATCGCCGCACTCCTGGATGCTCCGGTGGTCAATGTGCCCTCGCCGCTGCACCCGTTGGCAATCACGCACCGCCCCGGCAGCCATCCGCGCCTGGATGAGCGCGGGGTGACCCGAGACTTCCTGCGGCACGTGGCCGCGCTCGCCGTGACCGAGCAGCGGGAGGCCGGACACGATGCGCTGGTGTTTGTTCCCGGCGCGCGCGAGGTGGATGAGGTGGTGCGCGGCATTCGTGATCTGAATCCGACCGGCATCGACGTGCTTCCCCTCCACGGCAGACTCTCCCCCGCGGAGCAGGATCTGGCGGTGTCCGGGGGGTCCGCGGGTGGGGCGGCGCGGATCGTGGTGAGTACGTCGCTGGCGGAGAGTTCACTGACGGTTCCCGGCGTGCGCCTGGTGATCGATTCGGGCCTGACCCGTGAGATTCGCCGGGACCGTGGCCGCGATATGTCGGGCCTGGTGACGGTCAGTGCGTCGCGCGCGAGCGTTGAACAGCGTGCCGGTCGCGCCGCCCGTCAAGGGCCGGGGCGGGCCGTGCGCGCCTATTCGGAGACCGAATTTGCCCGGATGCCTCCCGCATCGGCTCCCGAGATCCAATCCGCCGATCTGCTGGATGCCGCGCTGCTGCTGGCCGCCTGGGGAACCCCCGGAGGCACTGGGCTGCGCCTGCTGACCCCGCCCCCGGCCGCCTCGATGGAGCAGGCTCAGCGCGAGCTGTTTGCCCTCGGCCTGGTATCCGAGGAGGGCGGACTTACCGCCCTGGGTCGCCGGGTGTCGCGGCTCCCGGTGGGGGTGCGCGAGGCGCGGGCGCTGCTGTCGGGGACCGCCGAAATCGGCGATCCGGACGCTGTGGCCGAGGTGGTGGCGGCGCTCTCGGGTGACTTCCGCGATCCCGGAGCGGACCTGTCCCGCCTGCTGCGCGCCCTGCGCTCGGGCCGTGCGCCGGGTGCCCAGCGATGGAGGGCGGAGGCACGGCGGCTGGCGCGGATCGCCGAAGACGGACGCTCGGGTTCCGGTGCACGCGCGCAACCCGCACCCTTGCCGGCCAACACGGCCACGCACCCGGCGGACGTGCCGAATGACGTCGCCGCGCATCCCGCAAACCTGCGAGCCAACACGTCCGCACATCCCGCGAACGTGCCGGGCGACGTCGCCGCGCATCCCGCAAACCTGCCCGCCAACGCTGCCACGCACCCCGCCGACCTGCCCGGCATCATCACGGCGATCGCCCGGCCCGAGTGGATCGCCCGCCGCACCGGCGAACACTCCCGCAGCTACCTCCTGGCCAGCGGCACCCGGGCGGCCCTGCCCGAGGGCAGCGAGCTGGTGTCCAGCGAGTGGATTGCCGTCCGCGAAGTCCAGCGCGCCGAGGGACGGGTGGCGGATGGGACCGGTGCGGTGATCCGCCTGGCCGCCGCCCTCGGCGAAGCCGACGCACTCCGACTCGGCGCTCCCCTGCGTGCATCCGAACGCGCGGCCCGCGTGCAGGATGGGCGGGTGCGCGTGCAGGAGCGGCGTACCATCGGCGCAATCCGGTTGTCCTCCACCCCGGTCGCCCCCACCGCCGCCGACACCGCACCCGCGTTTGCCGCGCACCTGCGCGAGACGGGACTCGACGGGCTGCGCTGGAGCGAGGGCGCGGCATCCCTGCGTGCCCGACTGGGCCTTCTTCACCGCGAGCTCGGGGATCCCTGGCCCGCGATGGATGATGCCACGCTCCTCGCAACCATCGACGACTGGCTCGGCCACGATCTCGAAAGCCTCACCGCCCAGTCCTCCCTCCACGGCATCGACCTCACCCAGGCACTGCGCCGCCTCCTCCCCTGGCCCGAGGCCGCACAGCTCGACACGCTTGTGCCCGAGCATCTGGAGGTGCCCTCGGGGAACCGGGTGCGAATTCGCTACCCGGACGCTGCGGACTTCGGTGTCGTGACCGGCGGAGCCGAAGCCGAGCCCGCGGCCGCGAACGGTGCTGGTACTGCGAACTCCGCCCCACGCCCTGTGGTCGCGGTCAAGCTACAGGAGTTGTTTGGCCTGGCCGAAACCCCGCGCCTGGTGGGCGGACGCGTCCCGGTCCTGTTCCACCTGCTCTCCCCCGCGCAAAAACCGCTCGCAATCACCGGGGATCTCGCCTCCTTCTGGAACGGCCCCTACCAGGACGTCCGCAAGGAGATGCGCGGACGCTATCCCAAGCATCCCTGGCCTGAGGATCCGTGGACGGCGGTTGCGACGGCTCGGACAAAGCGGGCGATGGGCTAGGAAAAAGATAGTCTCCACAAGAATGAGTAAGGAACTGAAACGCGCTCTGAACGATGGAATCTCGTATCCTTGTCGACATGGCGCAAGTATCCGAAGCTGAATTCACGAAGTGGATCCGGGAGTGCATTTCGAGTGTCCGTGATGCTCAGAACTTCGCTATTGAGGCTCATCGACGCGACGAGTTTCTTTTGCTACACGGCCTAATTGTCCGCACGCTTCGATATTGCGATGCCTTCCTTCTCCTCAATAAGTCTGGTTTTGAAGTGGAAGCGACAGCACTAGCGCGCGCAGCCCTTGAGCACTCGATAACTCTCCAATGGGTATTTCTAGTGGAAGGCGGTGTCGAACGATATCGCGTGTTCGCCTCACAGAGGATTCGAAACCACTACAAACAATTGGCAGAGTGGGAAGATCATGACGAGCTTCGCTCAGCAGTGAATGATATGCCCCCAGTATTCGAGGGCTCTGGGCTCGGGAGCTTTAGTGATTTACTTAAAAACCTAGATGACGGAAGCTTTCTTATCGAGCAATATCACCTACTATCACAACAGGTTCACGTCACTCATGAAACCGTATTGTCAGCACTCACCCTAGAGAATGGCGAAACTGGAATCCTCTGGGATCAGCAGTATCCATACAGACGCTCCGCAACACAAATATGTGCGATTTCCAGTATGTTCGCACGGTGGGTACTCGCTAATCAAACTAACGATACAGAGCTACTGGCCTATCTTGATCAGGTCTCCGAGGCCCTGGTGATTCCAATGAATCTGGCTACGCAAGTTAGACAACCGCAAGTTTTGCGAAACGAATTCCGGTGATAGGACCCTAAACGCGAAAGCAGGCTATTACATAGCTGGGGGGTTCTGCTTCCAACTACCGCAACAAGCTTTCGCTGATGATCAAGCATACGAACGATAGATGAAATCCGCTGATTAGCACCGGTAAGAAGCCCTTACGTCAGCAGTCTGTTTGTCCAAAATACCGTTCGGTTGACACGGCCCCTACCAGGACGTCCGCAAGGATATCCGTGGACCGCGGTGGCGACGGCACGGACAAAGCGGGCGATGGGCGGATCCTAACGGCCGTCAAACCAGCCATCAGGATTACAGGTGTTTGCATATTGCGCCGCGTGCTCGATAGTGTGGGCGCGAATACGCTCCCCTGGGGCGCACAAGTCGCGCTCGTCGCGCAAAGCCCACGTAACGCACGTATCGCTCAAAACACACGTATCGCACAAATCACACGTATCGCACCGAGGAGAAATCCGTGAAGACCCGCCAGCGAATCCTTGTGGCCGCGTCCACCGCCGCGTGTGCGGCCCTACTCCTGGCCGGATGCTCCGCCGAGAAGGCGGCCGAACCCGCCGCCTCGGCTCCTCCGAAGGTCGCGGAAGCGAGCGCATCACCCACCACGAGCGTCCGAACCTTCCCGACCTCCTGCGCCGGGCTGAACCTGAGTCTCGGAGCCCAGCTTGAGGGCGGGGCCCTCGGGCAGTGCGTTTCGGCCGCACTCTCCAGCTATGGTTCGGGCCGGATGCATCTGACTGCGGACACGTTTGGGGAGGTGGAGTTCACCTACGATCCCAGCTACAGCTTCTCCGCCCACCTGGAGGGCCCGTCCGGTCCGATTTCGATGCGGTATGTCGATGGTGAGATGTGGGTGGATTCGGGTACCGGGCCGGTCAAGGGCGATCCCAACTCCGATGATCCAGCCGAGCAGTTGGTAGCCGTCACCGGCGAGCTCTACCGCTTCTACTCCGATCTCCAGCAGACCGCCGAGCTGATCGCCGCGCAGCCCGCCTGGACGGTCGATTCCGCCCGGGACCAGGTGACCATGCCCGGAGGGGACACGATCGAGTCCTACAAGATCGTCAGCGACGGCGCGTTTAGCTGGAACGGGATGCCCGTCAGCGAGTTCATCCTGTGGTTTGGGGATGACTGGTTGCCGGTGGGCACCCAGGCCACCGTTGATTTCCTGGGGACCTCGGGCACCCACACCCAGCACTTCTACGATCTGGGCGCACCCATCACGATCGCCCCGCTGAGCTAACGGCCGGCACCCGGGGACTCCCGGATACCGGCCGCGCGGCGCGAGAACCTACTTCTTGTCCACCAGCCCGTAGTGCTCAAGCAGCTGCCCCACCACGTTGTTTTCGATGTGGTGACGGGCGAACTTGCGGGCGAGCGGCCCGCCGGGGATCTCGAACTGCTCCCCATCCCGCAGCTGGTTCACCGCGTAGAACAGCGCGCGCACGTCGTAGGTGGAGTTGAACACCTCGGGCACACCACGCTCGATATCCAGCAGGGTGTACACGGCCTCCATCGGGGTGCGCACCGAGTACTCGGTGGTGAAGATGCAGTCACGTTCCTGCGATTGGGAGAACTGACCGATGAAGGCAAAGTTCGTTGCACCTTCGGGCACCACGGCCGGACGATCGCTGTGCTTGCGCGGCATGAAGAACGCGGTCACATACGGCATCATCACCGGGACGGTCTTCGCACCGGTGGCCGCCAGCTCGTCGATCTGATCCACCGGAACCCCCATGTGGTAGAGCCATTCCCGGGTGATTTCCTCGCCGGTGCAGTCCTGCATCGGCTTCTTGACATAGTCCCCCACCGCCTCGGGGAACAGGCCGTACACCCACACCACGATCTGGTCCGCGGGCTGCTTTTTGAAGTGCGGCTGACGGTTGACCGTCCAGGACATCAGCCAGCTCGAATCGGTCACCGTGACGATGCCGCCGGTCACGACCTTGCCGCTGAAGGGGTCGCGCTCGGAGATCCTCTGAATGTACTCGGGGATGCGGGCATCCAGGGTGGTGACCGTCGCCGACTCCCACTTGGTTTTGGGGATGTCATTGCCAAACACGTCGGGCTGACCAAAGGCCTCATCCTTGGCCGCGATCCTGCGCCAGAGGTCCCAGGCGGGTGCGGGACCGGTGTTGAGGCGTGCCGGGGTGTGGTGGTCACCGTCGCTGGAGTTTTCGGTGAGCGATCCGATGGTCATGAACAGCAGGTCATCGGTGGTCAGGTCCACCTGCTTGTCCTCACCGTGCTCCACGATGTGGATGCGGGTCGCTTCCTTGCGCTGGCCCTGCTTGTCGATGAAGAAGTCGACGTCGGTGACGACGGTTCCGTAGCGGAATGTCACCCCCTGCTCGGTGAGCCAGGTGACCAGCGGCAGCACGAGTGATTCGTACTGGTTGAACTTGGTGAACTTCAGCGCCGAGAGATCCGGGAGGCCCTTGATCTGGTGGATGAAGCGGTGCAGATACAGCTTCATTTCCAGCGCCGAGTGCCACTCCTCGAAGGCGAACATGGTGCGCCAGTACAGCCAGAAGTTGCTGTTCAGGAACTCGCTGGTGAAGACCTCGTCGATCCGCTTGTCCTCAAGGTCCTCGGGCAGCGAGGTGAAGATGTTGGTGATCTCCTGCTGAGCCTTCTTGCTCAGGTCAAACTTGAAGTTGGTGCCGCCATCCTCACCCTGGTTTTTGGTGGTGCGTCGCAGCGAGGAGTTGGGGTCGTCGCGGTTGAGCCAGAAGAACTCATCCAGCACACTGGCATCTTCAATTTCCAGCGACGGGATCGATCGGAACAGATCCCACAGACACTCAAAGTTGCTCTCCATCTCGCGTCCCCCGCGGATGACAAAGCCCTTCTCGGGAACGTCCAAACCGTCTAGGGCACCACCCGGGAGCTCCTGCTGTTCGAAGATCGTGATCTTCGAACCCTCCATCCGACCGTCACGAATCAGAAATGCCGCCCCGGCAAGCGCCGCCAATCCCGAACCCACAAACCAGGCGCGCTTGGACTCGACCCCCTTGGGCTTGCGTGGCCGAGCAAACGCTTCGTAGTTGCCGCTGGTATAACGCATTCGTTCTCCTTCGGTACACATCGGCAGGCCCCTCCTGCCGATCAGAAACCGCGGTGACATAACGAATTCTCGTAGTCGGGTTTCCCCTGCCGCGGCTACTGAATACTCCCGATGTTAGTGTCGCTCGTGCTGGCCGCGCTAGGGTCATTCCGGGTGCGGTGGGTGAACGTTTTCACCGTCGATCAGAGTGGACAGCGGGTCGCAACCGGCCGGAGTATACGAATGCATAGACATCCGCGACCAGTATTTTGTCCCCCGTCGGACCGCGAAAAAACCGGCCACGCTCGGTGTCAAAGGCTCGCACGGGCCGCACGCCTCATGCGCGCACCGTGCAGCCCGGATTGAGGACGGTGTCCCCCACGATTTGCCCCGGATCCGTGCACGCCGGGCACCGGGAAGGCAGGGCCACTCCGCACAATTCTCACCGCGGAATCCGGCTACCGACCACCCATGTCACCCGGTTGGGGTGGGGACAGCATCCCGTCCGGGCCGATGGTCGCGGCGCGCCGGTGGAAGTCGCGGAGGCCACGCTGATTCATCAGCTGTGCGGCCTGGCCGCTGGGATCGGGCGTGGGGATGCCGTCCACCTGCTCGAAGCGCACCGAGCGCACCCGCGCGCCCAACACGTTGCCCTCGGCGTTCAGCCGTACCGAGAGATATCCGCCGAACCGGGTGGAGGGATCGGTCCCGAACACTCCCCCACCGCCGAAATTCCCCAGACTGTAGGCGATGAGCCGCCCGCGATACCACTCCATCCCGCGCAGGATGTGCGGTCCGTGTCCCAGAACCAGGTCGGCTCCGGCGTCGATTGCCGCATGGGCGAAGGCGATCGGGTCGCCGCGGTTCTCCCCAAACATCGTTTCGGTGCCGGGCGTTACCGCGTCTGCCCCCGGACCCTCGGCCCCCATGTGGGCCTGAACGATCACGACGTCGGCCCGCTCGGCGGCCGTGCGGACGATGGCGCGCACGTGCCGAAGGTCCGTCACCCGGTTGAACGTGGAGTAGGGCGCGAACCCGATCATCGCCACGGTCAGATCGCCGACCCTGGTGAAACTGATCTCGTCTCGATCCCCGACCGGGCGGATGCCCACACTCTCCAGGGCCGCGCGGGTCGCATCGTAGCCGCGCTGTCCGAAGTCGCGGCTGTGATTGTTGGCGAGGTTCACATCGGTGAATCCGTGCATGCTCGCGGCGGCCGCGGGGTCGCTGCGAAAGGCGAAGCAGTCGTTGAGCGCCGCGCACTTGGTGGTGCCGTAGTCTGGGGTGAGTGCCTGTTCGAGGTTGCCGGTCACGATGTCCTCGGTGAACCAGGGACGCACTCGGTCAAGGTATCCGGCTCCCTGGTCGGCGGGAATCCCGCGCGTTGCGTCGTACAGCAGGATGTCACCGACCGCACCGATGCTCACCTCGCCGGTGCGGTGCGCGGACCGATGAGGCATCTCGGATCGGGACGGGACGGGGATCGCCGATGCCGTGGACGCCAAGAGTCCGAGTGCCACAAGCAGGAGCACCGCAACGGGCGTGCGCCACGGGATACGGCGCTGAGCTGAGGTGCGGCCGAGGGCGGTGTGAGTCTTGTGCGAAATCAGGGGTCTCTGCGAGTGGAATCGCCCGAAGCCGCTGCCGGTTGTGTGCCCGGGCACTCGTCTCCGAAAGGCAACGGAGCTCGACGTGGCGGTTGATGGGTGCGGCTGATCCTCTCGATGAGGTACCGCAGTGGTCACAGTCGCGAGGGGCGTGTCGCCGGGCACGCACCGCCGAGGCGAGTCCCCGTGCAAGACGGCGGGCAACGTTCCTCCGCGCCGGGCCGGAAGATCGAGCAGCCAGGCGAGACGATCCCGGGCGATGAGTCGCGCAATCCCCAGGCTCGCCGCGATGACAACCGCGGTCACCACCAGCGGCAGGCAGGTCGCCGCCACGAGTTGGATGGCGGTGCCCGCCTCCGAGAGCGGCCCAACAACCAGGGCGTCGCTGAGGGCGAGGATCGGCATGTGGATCAGATAGATCGGGAGGGTACGCGCCCCGAGAAAGGCCAGTCCATGGCCGAGGCGGGTTAGTCGTGCGAGCAGGGGCGCGATCGCGAGCGCCATCAGGACCCCGATCAGCGCCAGGCCGGGCAGGACACCGGGAACCGATTCGACGGAGCCCATCCGCACCAGCGCAAACGCCCCCAGATATCCGAGGAGAAGGCCGGCGGCGAGGATCGGACGAGGCCGCGAGGTGAACCGGAGGACGGTGCGCGACGAGTAGGCGCCGATCAGGAAGAAGAGCAGGTTGGCGATTAGGGATCCACGGTTACTGACGATATCGATCAGCCCCGCGCCCACCGCGATCGAGAGCAGGGCAGCGGCGGCGAGCGGAATCCAGCGGGGCAGACGTCGCAGGGACTTGGCGATGACAAAGTACAGCGCGAGCGCATAGAGATACCAGGTGTTGGGCGGGCTGATCGTGATCGCCTCGATAAACTCGGCAATCGAACGCGGCACCAGGGTGGGAAAGTCGGGAAACGCCCACATGGTTGCCATGTGGATCAGCGTCCAGAGCAGGTAGAGGTACATGAACCGCACCACGCGGCTGCGGAACACCGCTCCCCAGGACCGCGCTATTGCACTCGCCGCGAAGCATCCGGAGATCAGGAAAAACAGCGGCATGCGCACCGGATAGGTAATGTCGGCCGCAATCCCCCAGGCCCCGGCAATCGGTACGGGAATCCGCCAGTCCACCTGCAAATAGGACTTCACCACCGTGTGCCAAAACACCACCAGAATAATGAGCAGCCCCTTGGCCGCATCGGGCCACAATAGCCGCGGCGTCCCGCCTGCCGTCAGGGCTTCGGGACGTGAGCTGAGATCAAGGCCAACAATTCGCATACCTGCGAGCTAAACAGCGGCACCGTTGCCCGCCCGTATGCGGTTTTGGATACAAAAACGATATGTCATTGCCCCTTACTTACGCGTAGGGCATCGGTGCCGCGTTCGGGGTGAATGGCTCATTCGGACCGCGCCAGCCATTTTCTATCCCCGCCGCCACCACTCGGCGGCTCTTGACCGGAGCGAATGCTGCGGGAGCGTTTCCGACGAATTCTTCTCCCACGACTCGTGCGACATAGGCCCCACACAGCGCAAGATCCGGCGGTGTGAGGTCAACCCAGGCGACCTCAATGCCGGTTGCCCCGAGTCGGTCTCGGTACGCAGATACGCTGGCATTGGCCAGTGGCTCTCCCACAATCTGCTCGGTCACCGGGCCGGAAAAGATGTGCTTGTGTTCAGCGGCGGCGTGAGGGTCAAGATTGTATTGAAGCTGAGAAAGAAGGTCCGTCACGTTGTGGGGCCCTCCGAAATCCATCGCATACGCACGATCCTGACGCCATTCGCGGAGGGCACCGCGATCAACGCGACCCTCGATAATCGCTGTCCACAATTCGCTCTTGGGATCGTCCAGGCCGGTCACCGTACGCACGAGGAGTAGCGCTTCCAACGCTGCCTTCTCTTCGGCTAGCTCGGTCGTGTGCCGTGTGGAGAAGCCGAGGATCGGATTCGGGGTCATCCCAGCCAGAATCGCCACCACCGTGGGCACGCCCGTTGGCGAAGGAAGATCGATAAAGTGCAGCGCTACCCCTGGTCTCCTCAACAGCCCCAACCTAATCAAGCATTCCCGGGATGCAACTCTGCGGGGCAGCACCGGGCCGTTCAGCCACCACACTGTCATAGCATCTCGCTCTATGAGTTCCTGCAGGGCAGAAACCACGGCAAAGTCGAGAGATGGTCCGGCGGCAATCCCTGAGATATTGGTCGAGGTCGATGCGCTCGGCATTACGCCCTCACGTCGATACCAGTTCAAGTAGATCTGTGATGCGGCCACGGAACGGGCCTTGCCGGAAACGAAATCTTTTCCCATGACGCTCACAACGCCGTTGCGTTTTTCCAAGTGCTCCGCCGTCGATTCCCACAGGAATCCTCCGTAGGCTTCCAGAATCTCGCTAACGGCCGCCGCCTCCACGTGTTTACCGGCGCGCGTCGACATGCCGAACCCCTGACGATCATCAATCCACAATGGTTCGAACATCGAGAGATCTGCTATCCGGGCAGTTGCGCTTATCACCCCGGAATCATGGGCGGTCGCCACGTGCGTGATGATTCCAGACCGTTCGTCTACGAGGTCGCCCCAAGTATGCTCACCGGCATACGCAGCTACGACTCGATTGGGCAGTGGGAGCATCGGATGGATCCGAATGGTGAGTGCCAAGAGGTCAAGCTCGAACTCTCTCCCCACGAACCGACCGGGAAGTTTGGCCAGGCCGTCCATAATCATCCCCACGGCACTGATAATCATTCGACTCTCGAGCTGGCCGATCACAGGATCTCCCGGTGCCCGCTCCCTCGTTGTATCCCTAATCGGAGAATTCTGTCGCGCCGCGCGAAGCCGAACCTCATGATCGATAGGCATCACGCCTGTTACTTCGTCATACAGGGGTCCAATAAATACGAACGTTCCATCGCTGAGCACGGGAAGACACGGAACGCCCGACGAAATGAGCGTGCGAATCCGTGGGTCCTCCGGTGAGAGTTCCCCGCCGCAGAAAACCAAATGTGCGTTGCGTCCATCAGATAATGGAAATTCGGCAGGCATTTGCGCTCTGACGTCGGTCCAGTGAGCAGCGGGCGCGTCGTCTGTGGTCTTCGCTGCGTCGAATTCTCCGCTCATGATACTGTCTGAGACCGATTCGATCGGGCCGGGATGATTTCTCGGTATGCGGGCCGAACAAAGAACACGATCCCCACGACCGCGAAGAATATCCCGGCGCAAACAAGGGCGTTCCGAGCACCGATGGAGGTGACGATGGGTGCGGCAAGAAGCGAACCGGCAAGTGTTCCAAGCCGAATGAGCACGCCATATGCAGCGAAAATACGCCCCAGGGAGGCCGAGCCTGTTGCACCCACGATGAGAACATCGCCGACTATCTGATCGGGGCCAAATGCCCATCCCCAGAGAAACCGGAACACCACCACAGCAGCCACAAACGGCAACAGGGCCACTCCCAGAGCGGCTATTCCGTACACCAGTGCCGTCATCAATAGCACCAGGTGGAGTCGTCGGAACTTCTTGGTTCCGTAATAAACAAGGCTTACGGCGCTTCCGATAGCGTAGGCGGCCAGGGCGAAACCATAGGTGACTTCACCAAATCGCAGTTCGTCAACGAGGTAAATCGGTAAGGCTACCAGGGCGACGGCAACGCCGATCATGCCCAGAAGGCTATAGGCGATGTAACTTCGAACGGACGGCGTGGTTGCGATTTGCTCAAACCCGGCGGTGATTTTTCGAAACGTCGAGTGACCACGCCCGGACACCACCGCACGAGCTCTCCGAACGCGTGAGTTCGGGTCGTAGTCGGGAGTTACCAAAATCAGGGTCGCAGCAGCCACAAAGCTGGCGGCATCAATGAGGAATGCCAGTGGGGCACCAAACCCGGCAACGACGATACCAGCGAGTGCGGGACCGATCGCTGCGGCACCCGAGTAACCGATATTGCGCACGGCCGAGGTACGCTCAACCTCGCCGCGGGACGCTTCGAGAACGGCTGCTTCCATTGCGGGGTTGTCCAGGGCACTGAGCGCTCCTGCTAGTGCTGCAACGATTACGACGACGATCACGTTGGGAACAAGGGCGGCAACGACCAGTAGTCCGGCGCGTGCCAGAAAAATAAATACCACGAGCTTTCGTCGGTCGAAGCGGTCAACGAAGGGCCCTCCGAGCAGCCCGGCGAGCGTAGCCGCGGCAACGTTGACGGCGAATGTCATGGCGACCAACGTGACAGATCCACCGTTGATCAGGACGAACAGCGGAAGGGCAACCGAGGTGAACCCGTCTCCGGTTTCACTGACGAAGTAGGCAATGAGCGATCGTCGTATTGCCCGGTTTGAGAGAAGATCTCGGTAGGTGCGCAGCATCACAGGGTCCTCAGGCGTGAGGAAGTGGTCGATAGTTAAGCTCCGCGAGCGTGGCTGGTCGCGTACGTAGCCCGAGTTCCACGGGTTCCCGGAGCAAACGTCCGTTGCCGAAAGGAGGGAACGCTGCCGGAGTATTGGGCACCAGTCCGGGAATCACCACTCGAACTACGGTGAGACCACACGCGGCAACATCCGGAGTTGTGAGGTCGGCAACAAGGACACGAAATCCTCGAGACTCGATGGCGTGCCGATAGGTTTCCAGGCTCCTACTCACCAGCGAGGGTATCGAGGCCAACGACATGGTTTCGGGACCGTCGATCAGGTGAGCAACGTCACGGTGTGCACGCGGGTCAAGGTGATACTGCTGCTGGCACATGAGGTCATTTACGTCGCGGCAATCGTCTCGATAGTCATCAAGGTATTGACGGTCGGCCCGCCAGGGCTTGAAGTTCTCCATCGGGAAGGGCCCCTCCCGCTGGTCCTTGTACCACAGGCCGTCCTCTCGGAGGAGGTCTCGGCTACCGTCTTGGAGGGTAAGCGCTTCGGCCCAGGCTTTTTTCGCCGCACCCTCTGCCGTAGGCCGTGCCGCGAAACCGATGTTGAGCAATTCCTCTTCGGAATTTTTGAGGATACCTCCGATAACAGGGATGCCGAATCGGTTGGGAAGGCTGATGAGCGAAGCCTGTTGCCCCAGCGAAATCGGAGCACCCTCCCAAAGGGACGATAGTGGCTCAGACAGATCAAGGCGCGGAAGCGTCTGATTGTTTAGCCACCAGATCATCGTTGCGTCACGCTCGACAATTTCTTCGATTCCGGAGACCACGGCCGAAGCAAAATCTTGCCCCGCGGCGATCCCCGGGTATGACATGAACTGATGCGGCCGTTCAGAGGCGAACGCTATGTCTCCAAACCAGTTGACGTACGTAGCAAACGCCGGCACTGCGACGGTTTTCTGGCTGCCCAGTTCGATGAAGTTGACCCACGAGATTTCCTCATCCTCTTCCCACGGCACAAACGGAAACCCAGCTTCACCGTATTGCGAGGCGCTGAACAGTTCCAAGTCACTCGGTCGCAGACAGTCGATTTCTTTTTGTTCGAGTTCGCTTACGCTCGCGATAAAGGTCGCCCTTTCCTGTACATAGTTTCCACATATCCGCTCTACCGCTTCACCGATGGCCGCACCGCGCGCTGCGTCAAGATCATCGAAATGAGATCCAAGAGCGGTGTTGTTGTTGGCGAACTGAGAGAAAGCACGATACTCACTCACGCGGCTCTGCACAGTACGCAACCTTTGAGGAACGCTAGGGTGATGCACGACGTCATCGAGCGCCAACACAATGCCGGTGCGGGCATCGATCACGTCAGATGAAACGTGTTCCACCGAGTAGTCGGATGGCCACGAAGCTGGAGTCGGAATGACCGGATGCTGGAAGATCTGAAGTGATCGGAGGTCAAACTCAAGCTCGGCTCCCCCTAGCCCACCCGGGGCGTCTGCAAGGCTGCGGGTTAGTCGAATCCCGAGCTGCGCCGCGACCCACATAAGTTCTGAGGCACCGGCTTGATGTAAGTCAAATGAGTTGAGATTTCGCTCGGCCTCCGCAACAGCATCGCCTTTGACGGCCGCGCGTCGGCGGTCGACCAGATCGGAGTACTTCGCTGTTCGTCCGGGGGTGATGAGCGGTCCGACCCAAGCTCGTCCATCCATTAGGTATGCAGGACACCACCGTTCTTCGAGAATCGCGTACTTTTGGTCCAATAACAACAACCTCGCCTCATCGTAGGCACCCAGCAATTCAAGGTGTGTGACAGGGCGTTTTTCGTCCTTGGTTGCCGAGGGCTGGTTGCCGTGCACCAATTCGTCCAATAACCATTGAGCGGCATCCGACCAGAGCGGGTCGGCATGAATACGTAAGTCTTGTGGTGAGGTGAAAGCTGCTGCGGAAACCCGGAGAAGCTCAATCGGAGTCTCTGGCCTTACAACACAACCCGCCTCTCCAAGTGCTTTGGCAAGTTCGCCATCTCGGTGCTCAAGAAGCTGCAAGAAGGCAGCCTTGTCCAACTCGAGTTTGTATGATCTTCCGGCCGGCGACCGGATCAGGATACCGCCATCAAAGTCGGCCCATTCGAACGAGAACGTCATTTTCTCACCAGATGTAGTGGAAAGGGGGCTGATGGACAAGCCACCAGCCCCCTTCGGACTACTTCTTATCGGTCCACCGGAAACTGGCGGAAAGAACCTTGTTGTGATTTCCGTTCGGAGCGAGCATCTTGTTAGCACTCTCGCTACGCTGCGCGGAGATCTCCGCGGTAATATCCTTCAGCATCGTTCACTCCATTCTTGAATTCGCGCAAGAACTTCCTGCGTTTGCGCAAAGCTACGCCTCCACCGCAACTAAAACAAACGTCTTGTTGGGCTCACAGCGCATGCGCAGGAAGAGTACGGGAACTCTTGAAACGGGTTGAACCTGAATCGCGATTGATATGTCATGTCGCGCGAACCAGCAGGCCGAGTCACCCGAAAAACACCCTTCGAAGCACGTACGCACACGGGAATCGGGTCCCTCCGTTGAAAACTTGCCGCCCCACCTAACGAGTGGAACCTTCGGTTGAAATTCCGCATCGTCGAGAAGTTTTCGCTCAACCGCCATAGCAGACCCTCGACGCCTTTTTAAGGCCCCATTTCGGTGATACCGAACTCGTACGAGTTTCGAATAAAATCTCGATTCGTGTGGGTCGCCGTGACCCACGCGTCACGCACTGATTGGAGCACCATGAAATACGTTCGCCGCGTACGCGTCGCTCACCCGGGCACCAGAAATGAGCACATCACCGATGTTCAATACTCCGATGGCACCGCCGGAACCCTTCAGTCTGCCACTCGCGCTGCAATGGTTGCACACATCGATAACGGAAACAGTGTTCGAACTCACAATGATTACACGGGAGCTCAAGCAGACGTGATCACTCGCACCAACGGAGTGAAGTATCTTACAACCGTTGCAAACGGACGTGAATCCGACAACCTACTGAATCTAGGTCGCTTCTAAACCTGTGGGTTAGATGCCATAGCTAAACGATGTCTGTGCTCGCCCCTAAAATTCGTTGCGAAACCATACGGGGAAGGAATTCATGAGATGAACGGTATTCGTTGCAAAACGAAGCGCGCAGTCATCGGTACACAGAGCGAGGCAGCTCGATACGCCGCACGCACGCATAAGCCCTCGACGGCGATGCAATGTCCGTACTGTGGATACTGGCATGTTGTGGGAGTTGGCTCATCCATCGAGCGTCCGTCAAAGCCGCCTCGGCGCTGAAGGACTCAAGCGACTTTGATCTTGGCGTCTCATTTCACGTTTGAAACTCTACACTTTACCGTTCCGAACTAGCGGCATGAACACCGGACGCCTGAATCGGACGCCAATAATCAAAGCTTCGAAACCGAGGCGATGAGCCCGCCAAGAACCCTCCCAGCTCCGCGGTATCTTGCGGTTCTGGGAGGGTTTGTTTGGGCTGGGCGTTCTCCTCATAGGCGCATTAAATGGAACAAAAAGGTGAGGCTACCTCGGATAGCGGGTAACGCTTTCCCAAAACCTGCGCAATTACAATAGTCTCCACGGTACCTTGCACGTATTACCTGGGAGAAGCTTCGACTCATAATTGCAGTTTTTACGGCAGGGATATAAGCGTACCGTCTGGCGAATAAGTACGGTTGCAACCATGGCACGACAATGAAACATCTCACAGCAGCAGACGTTCGCTGCCGGGTTGCCGGTTTCACAGATGACGAGACCTTGATCTGAACGAATCTAGGCGTCGAACGTCCCGGATTCGAGACGATTTCGACGATAGCGGGGTTAAATCACACGACCATTCTTAAGTACCTGTCCATCTTCCCTTTTCGACGTATCGGGACCCTAAGTGGCGGCCTATCCGCTGCCGATCGAGCCGCATTCATTTTGTGCTTTGCGAGTAGAAGTAGTTTCCCGTACGCCTTTGCACATCAAGTTTTGGGCTCACGCTATCCTGGATTCGAAGCAGCTATGCCTAGGACTCTGTGTAGTAACAGCAGGGCCGCATCCTCAGTTTTTCACACTCAGCCATTACCACTCCCACTAGCGGAAGGGTATCTTCAAGATAGCCGTGAACCGACTGGCAGTGGCGGCAATACCTTGAAATGCGCCACCGAAATCAAAACACTGATGCTAAAAACCGTCGGGCAGTGCCGGCTCAAAAACTCTATTGTTGCTCGAGAGTTCGATGATACTTGCAGCAGTAACGAATCCAGGTTCGAGTTGAGCGGAGCTTAGCTTTTCTTTCAGCACTGCGACAACGTATTGGATATTCTCTTCAGTAGCAATCTGCGCAATCTGTTTAAGATCGGCACCCTCAATGGTTTCAACAACATCGTGGACGATGAATCGAGGCACACATTTGTTTCGCTTTCTAGCAAATAGTTGGTAAGCCAAGTCGTATGCGGCGATGAGCGACTTCCGTGTTCCTGTGCTCGTTTCTTCCATATCCCTTATTCCCACGGGGAAATTGGAAACATTAGTTGAAAATATGAGCACTGGAGCCTCTCCATTGATCCTTCGCGCGGTTTCAGTAAAGTGCTGATTAAATTCAGCCATTGCTGATCGAGCTTCCAATTTCATGTTCTCAAGTTCATCCGACATCGAAGCGATTCTTTCGTCGAGCTTGCGGCTTTTCTCTCTAAACTCGGTCAAAGTCTGTTGAATCTGCTCCTGAGCACCAATTCTTTCGTCAATGGCTTGTGCTCTCTGCAGGAGCTCGTTGTACTGTTCAATTTTGCCCGCACCCACTAAAGCTAAATACTCACCATTACTCGCTAGCAATTCGGCTTGGTTAGCTACTGTCACATCAAGTCTGGACTCCAGCAGTTCCGCGGTCTCCCGAAGGTACTCTAGCTTGTTGTTTGTTAGCTTGCGATTAAATTCGACGAGCTGATCAAACGTAGCGTTCAGCTGGGGAGCAAAGCCCTCCACCTCGTTAAAGAGTTCTCGTGCCAACGCGAGATCTGGATACTCGAAAGAATCGCTTTCGGTGCTACTAATTGCATCCCGAATGCGGGACAGCTCGAACTCTATATCTCCTTGGGCTGCGATTAGCTCGCTATAGTTACTGCGAACCTCGGAGATTAGACCACGATTCTCACGAAAGACATCTGGGTCGAGAATATCGTTAAGCTCTGCCTCGATGAATTTCTTATTGCGGCGAAGCTCTTCTGAGAACTGTTCAACGACTTCTGGATCATCACTGTTAGTAAAATCCGAGTAGCGTTTCGAAGCTATTTCAACTTGATTTTTCTCTTGCTGCAGTTCAGAGAGTTCTTTGGCATCCTTCGCGTCCCCAATATCGAACAAGTAACCGTAGATAGAGCGATACACGGCATTTGAAGTGGGGCCGCTTATATACTTCAAAAAACCGTGAGTGTCTTTGCCAACGACCACTCTCAAGAATGATCCGATTAACTGTCTGAAGGACGGAACATTCGAGGCATTCATGAAGAAGAGCTGATTTAACTCAGCCTGGTATGCCTTCTGAGATAATGCCTTTCCGTCGATCGTATAATTACCTCTGGTGAAAAGCTCGACAACAAGACTGTGCGAGCGTGTTTCGTCATTCACTGTCAGCTCAACGGCAAGCTTTCTATCGTGGATGAGGTCAGATAGCTCCCTGTTGATCACTCCTGTTTCAGGATCAACGTACAAGTTCTTCCTGGTCTTAGCTCCGAGAGCAACGTCAATTAACCCAAGGAAGGTAGTCTTGCCGACCTTGTTATGACGAGTTGAATTCGATGCATCCACCACGAAGTTCACGCCCGGTTTGAAATACACGACTCGGATTTGTACTTGTGTTTCGCTTTCAAATAAACGCAAACTACCCAGCTGCATACAGCTCACCTTCCTCGTTCAAGACTATTTTTCCAATGAGAAACAGGAAATCCACTGCCAAAACAAAGAGTTGAAAATCCACTTTTTGAGGAAACAGGTCGCCCGAAACCAAATCAAGTAGTTCTGCGAGTGCAAGGTTTGACCTGCGTTTCACATGACTATAGGCAACCCCGGAGATGTAGTAGACAGTCTTTTGTGGTTTGTTATTCGTATCGACCAGGATCACCGTTTCACCTCACCCCACCGCTTTCAACCTCTGGAGAACGAGGATTTACAAGTATCTTGCATTTCCAGACTCCATAAAGCATTAAAGCCAGCACAAAGGCCTCGATTTGTTCAAGGCTGTAGGTGTCAACATCTCGACCTTTGTGATTGTAAATGCGTTGCGTAATCGTCTCTCGGATGGTGTCGAGTTTGTCGTCCCCGCCACCGACGATAATATCGCCGCTCGTTTGATCAATTTCAACTGCATCCAGGTAAATCCGGTGAAGACTGTCAACTACCAGTTGACTATTCGGGACTGACTCGAGGATCACATTTAGTAACTCATAATTGGGAATCTGCCCCCGCAAAAGGATGTTGTATTTGTGGGCTCGATTGAAAGCTAGCTTCTCTGTTATCGGGGCCGGATCAGAGGCATTCACTCCACCAGGATCACTTTGATCGCTCTCTGTAAATAGAACTAAAATGTCGTAGATTTGAGTTTTCGTCAACAAGGGGGAAGTGCCAATAATAATCGGGTTCACAACATTGTGGTCACCATTGATCTGTATATTGTGATCGCCGTCGATAATGTTTGGCCTGCGACTCATTTCCCTACAGAGTTCCTATTACCGACAACTTGCATATTACCATCCCCAATGACACGGTTCTCTTTGAGTTTTCTCTCAACTCGGCCAGCCTTATTGAAGGCAATTCCACCGACTACGGCAGACACTATAGAGACCAAGGAGGCAACGATGCTTAGTAGAACTTCAAGCGGCAATTTATCTTCCACATGTGCTTTCTAAATAGGTTGAAGACCACTAAACGGTGAGCTCCAAACGATGGTATCGGACGCTAGCAAGTATCGCGGTATTAGCGGGCGTTTTACCTAATCCTGCTCTTGAGACAATGTCAGGGAATCATTGACCGTTGTAGGCTCGCTCAGTCTGGTCGCGGAGTAGGATTGAAGCTGATCGTATTCCTGTCCCATACAAGTAGTTCCTCACTCGGGGCGTTTTCCGAGTGGAGGAACATCCTGTAGGAGCTGGCTTCTGCGCACGTGTGTTCTAATTCGAAATAATTCTGGACTGCGCCATACAGTGAGTTGAGTGTTCGTTTGGAAGTATTGCTCAGGTAGATGGGTCTTTATTGCGCAGTGGCGATCAATGACGAAAATCTTGCCTACCTGCACCGGCGGTCAACGGACAACGGTGAACCGTTCTCTCCGGTTGGAATAATCAGAGCCTATGTGATGGATAGCCGGGAATAGCTCACAGTAGTTGCCTCTCAGGTAATGCACGGTCGCGATTGATGCGCTTTGAGTTGAATCGGCCAACGCTCAGCACATCGTCAGACATGTCGAGACTCGTGCAGAACTTCACTTACATATCTGCCACGCGTTCGGGTCGAGGGGTAGCTCTGTGTTTGAACCCAATCTCAGGCGTTCCCGTCATAATCCCGTGAGTGAGAATCCATAAATCTCAGTGTCAGCTCGCCGTTTTCGTCAAGCGCAAGTAGATTGCCCTCAGTTGAATAACCAGGGGTGGTGAAGAATCACACCCAATCAACATTGCACAGCGCCACCGGTCGATCATCTTAAAGGCGCACATTAAACAATGGCAGGAACTCCCGCACATGAAATGCTCGAGTGAGCTGTGGCAATTCCGTCCGGTCATCTTCTGCCGAAGGCTCAAGCGGGAATTTGAGCGCGTAGCGCTCGCCACGGAGCTTCGGCTCGTGTGCAGTCATCTTTTGGTTTCTTGAACAGAAGTGGAGTTTCTATCCCCGGCTCGTTTCCTGGGTATGGATGCGGAACTGCATCTTCGGATACGGCCTGTCCTGATGTGAGCCTCGCGCAACTAATGTTGATTCACGTTGACGCAGCTAAGAAACCGAATACTTTTGGCCACCTCTGGCTCGATTGTCTTGACGAAGTTTCGAACGACGTATCCGCAGCACGAGACACCGATAGTCGCGCGTTCGAAATTGGGAAGAGCAATAATCCATCTTGACCAACCTGGCTGGAAGCCACTTCAGTCAAACGAAAAACCCTCCCAGCCCCGCTACATCTCGCGGTTCTGGGAGAGTTTTTTTGGTCGGGCTGACAGGATTTGAACCTGCGACCCCTTGACCCCCAGTCAAGTGCGCTACCAAGCTGCGCCACAGCCCGTTGTCGTTTCCGGCAACTCATTTATAGTAGCGCGAAACGGGGGCGAAAGAGAAAACGGGTGGCGGGGTGCGCGTGTCGCCGGAGCGGAGCGGCGTGCGGGGAGCCGTTTAGTCTTGCACCGGCGTGACGATCAGGTCCGCGTTGACCGCGGAGGCCTCGATCAGGCGGGCGTTGGCCTCGTCACTGCGGAAGACCCATTCGCGGGCGTGCTCAGGGGATTTGCCGTGGGCCTCGTGGCGGGCGACCAGGCGTTCGGTGCGCAGGCCGGTGGGGATCTCCACGTACCAGGCGGCGTCGAGGAATTCGCGGGCCGGGGCCCACTCGGGATCATCCAGCAGCAGATAGTTACCCTCGACGATCAGCAGGGGCGTGACCGGAGACACGGCGAGCGCCGCCGCCACCGGCTCGTGCAGGTCGCGGTCGTAGCTTGGAACGTACACAGTCTCCCGCGCCTCCTGCAGGCGGCCCAGCAGGGCCACGAAACCCGCGGCATCAAACGTGTCCGGGGCACCCTTGCGGTCGGTTCGGCCGAGGTCGGCGAGCACGGCGCGGGAGAGGTGATAGCCGTCCATCGGGACCAGCGTCGCCTCCTCCCCCAGCTCGGCGACGATGCGCGCGGCCAGGGTCGATTTTCCAGCCCCCGGCGCACCGGCCATTCCCAGCAGGCGGCGCTCGCCGGGGACGATCAGCGCACGGGCGCGCTCAACCAGCTCGTCCAGGCTCGCCTCGATCCGCTCGGGATCACGCCCAGGACCAGTGGCAGCCCCAGCGTGAGGGTGCACGGCGGCACCAGCTTCAGGCAAAACCTCGGTGCCAAGATAGGACACCGAATCCTTCAAGGACTCGGCCCCAGAGCCAGGCTCGCTCACAGGGCTAGCCACAGACGCGGCCACGGAACCCGCCTCACTTGCGGTCGTAGCCTCGGTACCTTCCGAGGTTCGGACCTCACCAACACGGGCTTCGGCGCCGTTCGACTCGGTGACCACAGCACCGGCAGCCGTAGCCTCGCCGGTCGCCGCGGACCCCTGCTCCGCGCCATCCCGCACCGCGATTCGCTCCACGCTCTCTGCACCCACCGGTTACTCCCCGTCGCCGTCACAACCCGGCCGGCCACGCGCGGGCCGGCGGCATCCGCAATGCAGGCGGTACCGTTGCCCCATGCTAGTCCGATCGGGGAGGCCACGGATCGGAGTGTGCACGGATTGCAAAAGTGTGCGGCCGGGCCCACTGGACCCGACCGCACACTGCGTTTATAACCGATACCGCGGCGAATACGTCGCGGGCAGAGACGGACTCACCTCAACCACCGGTAGCCCGGCAAACGAGTTCGCGCACCGGCAGATCACCAAACGGCTACTCGGCCGCGAACACCTCGTCCAGGAATCCGATTGCCGCGCGCGAGGTCAGCGTCTGGCCGCCCTCATGCGAGTTGAACTCCCACTCGATGATCCGCTTCTGGCCCGCATAGCGGTTATAGGCCGCATAGACGGTCGAGGGCAGGCAGATCGGGTCCATCAGCGAAACCGTCACCAGTGCCGGGGCGCTTGCGCGGCCCACCAGGTTCGAGACGTCAAAGTAGGACAGCACCTCGAACACCTCGGCCGCGTCGCCGCGGTGGATCGCCAGGTACTCGCCGATCTCCCGATACGGCTTCTGCGTGGCCGCGCGCACCGAGCGCGGGAAGTCGGACAGGAACGGCTCCTGGGCGATCACCGCCGCCACATCCGACCGTAGCCCCGACACGGCAAGCGCAAGCCCGCCACCCTGGCTGTGACCCTGCACCGCGATCCGCGAGGAATCGATCGCCGCCACGCCCAGCGCAACATCCACCGCGCGCACCGCGTCGGTGATCAGGCGGCGATAGTAGTAGTTATCCGGGTCGTCGATGCCGCGGGTCATGTGTCCCGGGACGGTCGGACCCTGGGTCGCGATATCCCCGGTATCGCCGCGGCTCCAGGCCGAGCCCTGTCCGCGGGTATCCATGTGCAGGTGCGCGAAGCCCGAGCTGGCCCAGAACAGGTCGTCCTCGGGTTCACCGCGACCGCCGCCGTACCCGACATAGGTCACCACGGCCGCCAGGTCACCGGCAGCATCCAGGTCGGTTCCCGCGGGAACGCGCAGCCAGGCCCGCACCTCCTGACCATCAAAACCGGCGAAGGTCACGTCATAGACGTCGACCAGGCGCAGCCGCTCGGCCACGCGGACAAACCGGGCGTTCAGCGGATGCGCCGCCGCCTGATCAAGCGTCCGGGTCCAAAAGGACTCCAGATCCTCGGGCGCGGTGGCAACCCCCTGGTACCCGCGTACCCACTCGATATCCGGTTCAACCAGCATTCGTTCCTCTTTTCATCGGGGATTCCTCGCCGATCGTACCGGGGAGAGTCGATCGGCTGCCATGTCCCGCGTCACAGTGCGAGACATGGAAAACTACGACGCCTGGACGATGGGATCCGGAATGATCACCGGTGCCAGGGTCGCAAACTTGGGTGGACGCCCATCCCCCGAGCTGCGTCCGGTGAGTCGGCGTCCAATCCACGGCAGCACGTGCTCGCGATAGTAGGCCTGGTCGCGCCCCCGCGCCCCGGTATCCGGCAGGGCCGCGGTCTCGGACACGGCCCACTCTGCCGGCACCGGGACGCCCAGCGCTCCCAGCACGTTCGCGGCCACGCGGATATGACCGATCGTGTTCAGGTGCAGGTTATCCGCCGACCAGAATCGGCCCTGGGCAAGCACCGCATCCGACCAGTTATCCACGTAGGTCATGCCCGCGGGCAGCCGGTGCAGCACCGCGGCGGCCAGCTCGTCTCCACGGCCCGACACCAGGCGACCCATCGGGATATGTCCACTCGGGTTTCCCCCGCTCACCACGACGACCCGGGCACCGCCGGATCCCAGACGTTCGGCGGCGTCCACGAGGCGGGCGGCCACCGCATCGATAGAAACCCGGGGACGCATGATGTCGTTGCCCGCACCGTTGAAGGTCACCAGCTCGGCCCCCAGCGCGAGCGCCGGTTCCACCTGCTCGGCGATGATCGGTTCCAGCTTCTTCCCGCGGATCGCCAGGTTCGCATAGCGAATGGGAGAACCGGCGTTTCGACCGAGCGCCAGGGCAACCAGGTCGGTCCAACCGCGGACGCTCCCATCGGGCAGCGTATCGCCCATGCCCTCGCTGAAACTATCGCCCACCGCGACATAGCTGGAATACATCAACGCTCCTCCACGACGCCCTCCGGGACGTCTCAAAAATCCTCTCACAGCCGCCCGCGGAACGCCGCACCAACGGGCAAACTCCTACCGGTGGTCACCCGCGCCGCACCGCTCCCATGTGGCCTCACAGGACAGGGCTGGGCAGAACAAGCTTCTCGGCACCGCACGGCGTGACTCTGCACAGCACAGCCACGAACCTACGACAGCGCCAGCCGGGTGGGCCGCTCAGGCCCGGGAATCTGCACCGTCTCCAGCAGCGGCAGCTTGGCGCTCTTGCCATCCCCTGCGCTGCGCCCGGTCACCCGGCGCACCACCCACGGCAGCACGTATTCCAGATAGTAGGCACGGTCGCGCCTGCGCGCACCCCGATCGGGCCAGCGAGCCACCTCATCCACCGCCCACTCCACCGGGACCGGGACGTTCAGCGCCTGGAGCACCGTGGCCGCGACCCGGGTGTGACCCAGGGTGTTCAGGTGCAGGTTGTCATCGGCCCAGTAGCGTCCCTCGCTGAGGGCCGGATCGGACCAGTTATCAATCAGGGTTACGCCCTCGGGCACCCGCGAGCGAATCTCCGCCGCCACCGCATGACCCCGCGACGAGAGCAGCGCCCCCAGCGGCAGATGCTGCCCCGGGTTCGGCTGACACACCAGCAGCACGTGGGATCCGGCATCGCGCAGTCGTTCGGCCGCGTCGATCATCAGCTTCGCCGTGCGAGCGATCGACACCCGCACCCGCATGATGTCATTGCCACCACCGTTCAGGCTCACCAGCTCGGGGCGCATGCGCACGGTGGGCTCCACCTGTTCGGTGAGGACGCCGTTCACCTTTTTGCCGCGGATCGCCAGGTTCGCATAGCGAATCGGTGCCCCTGCGGCCTGCCCGAGACCCAGGGCAACCAGGTCGGCCCAGCCGCGAATCAGCCCGTCCGGCAGCTCGTCCCCCATGCCCTCGGTAAAGGAATCACCCAGCGCAACATAGCTACCAAACATGCAAGATGATCCTTTCCCAGGGGTCGAGACACTTCGCGTTGATCCTCTCACGGACCGGCCGAAAAGCGCCTGAGGCTAGTCCGTGAGAGCGTCGATCCGATCCCACAGCCAGCAGGAGCGGAGAATAAGCGCCCGAGATTAGTCCGTAAGTGCGTCGATCCGATCCCACAGCCAGCGGGATCCGAGGATCCGGGAGCCCTTGGCCTCAACCCGCTCGCGCAGACCGCGATCACTGGTGATCGTCCAGACCGTGTGCGGCGGGGTGCGCTGGGCCAGCTCCTTCACTACGTGCACAATCGTTTCATCACCCTCGCCCGGCGCGCGCACCACGGTGAGCTCGGGGACCTGGGCATCACGAGTTTCGGCCTCTCGGGCGGCCCCCTCCAGGACAACGCGGAAGCGCGGCCACCAGTGCGAGTGCCCGAGGCCCAGCGCATCGGCGGGAATCCCCTCCTCGGCCAGACGTTCCAGCGCCAGCAGCAGGCGGTCGGCAGCCCCGGCGCGATCGTTCCACCAGCCATCCGGGCGGGCACCGATTACATTGGCGGCATCCACAACGATCGTCTCCGAACGTTCCAGCTCCGCCCGCAGGGCGGGCCAGGATTGCTCGAATCCGGGATGCAGCGGCAGGGTGTCCACTTCGTCCAGGGGAACCCAGCGCAGCTCGAGGCTCTCGGGATCGGTGATCTCCGGTTCGAAGGGGATGATGACGTCCCCAACCACGGTGGTATAGGACCAGAAGCCCAGATCCAGCACCGCGCTAAAGCGCGGACGGACGGCACCATCGGGCACCCCGGCCTCCTCGGCCGCCTCGCGGAACGCCCCATCCACGGCGCTCTCGCCGCGGTGACGCGCGCCCCCGGGCAGCGCCCAGGTGCCACCAAAGTGGCTCCACTCGACGCGATGCTGGAGGAGGACGCCGCGGACACGGTCAAAGGCCAACAGGCCGGAGGCACCATAGGTTCCCCAGAATTGACGGCCATCGGGCGCATAGACCCAGGCGTCGCCGCTGTCGGAGGGATCGGGATGGGAGTTCACTGGACCGGACACCTCTCCAGCTTGTCACGTTGACGGATGGTATGCACCCTCGATTTCCCCACATGACACGCGGTTTTTAGCGCGGACGGATCCGGGATTTGATCCGCCCCGCCGAAGAACAGCCGATGAATAGCTGATAAACACCCGCGAATTATCCGGGCCACCCGCGAAAACACGCCGTCGCCAGGAAATATCAGCCTCTAAGACGATTCCCCCTCCCCCGCTGGGACCTAAAATCAAGGCTGACGTATACACAGCACTTTGCCGGTTGTCACCGGCAGCGGCGGTTCCGTTCCCCGGAACGAGATCGCGCACCAGGAGGCCACAATGAATCCCGACAAACCCATCGACATCCCCCCGTCGCTCGAAAACGGTGCCGCCGGCACCGACCTGCTGGCCACCTACTGGCCGAGCATCATCGGGCTGGCGATCGCGGTTGTCCTGATCGGTCTGTGGATCTGGCGCGCCCGCCGCGACCCCGAGCGTCGGTCCCGCCGGGTGCGTCGTGGGTTCCTCTGGTGGACTCCGATCACGATCGTTCTGGTCGGTACGCTGGCGCTGGGTGTCAACACCTGGGTCGGCTACCTGCCCTCGGTGTCCTCGGTCCAGCGCTGGCTGAGCGATACCCCGCAGCGCCCGGTTGTCGTGTCCAATAAGAAGCCCGTGCAGGGATCCGGAACCACCACGCTGCCCACCTCGGAGCGTCGGGTCACCACCTCCACCTCGGGCTACTCGTTCCTGGCGACGATCCCCTCCACCGCCAAGGACGTCCCGAGCTCCGGTGCCTGGGTGTACCTCCCGCCGGACTATGACAAGCCCGGCAACGACCGTCGCTACCCCGTCATCTACGCGATGCACGGGTCTCCCGGCAGCGCCGCCGACTGGTTTGCCGGCGGCCGGATCGATGTGACGCTCGAAGAGCTCATGAAGACCGGACAGTTCCCGCACGCCATCGTGGTTGCTCCCGACCTCAACGCCGGTCCCGAACGCCGCACCACCGAGCCGCTGAACTTCCCCGGCGGCCCGCAGATCGAGGACTACATGGTCAAGGATGTGGTGGGCTGGGCGGACAAAACCCTGCGCACCGAGCCCGAGGCCAATAAGCGCATCATTGCCGGGATGTCCTCGGGCGGGTTTACCTCGCTGGTGTTCGCACTGCGCTATCCCGAGGAGTTCGGCTCGGCCATCTCGCTGCTGCCCTACGCCAAGCCGTATTCCAAGGGCATCGTGGGCAACCCCGAGGCCATGCGGATGAACACGCCCACGCACCTGCTGCGCGAGCTGCCTCGCGGCACCCACCAGACCTTCTTTATCGGTCAGGATGACGGGGAGTCCCTGCGCGCGGCCGAGGTCATCAACCGCGACCTGCGCGAACACGGTCTCACCACCACGCTGCGCACCTACCCGGGCCTCGAACACAACTGGACCGCGGCGCGCACCATGATGCCCTACGGCCTGGTCTGGACCGCCCAGCAGCTGGGCTGGGACAAGCCCAACAGCTAGAAACTCACGCGGCTGGAACACGGTGCCCGGTACCACCACAGGTGGTGCCGGGCACCGTTTATTCAGGACGTCAGGACGTCAGGACGGCTCGACCTTCAACGACTGGATCATGCCGTTGAATTCAAACCGGTCGGTAGCGGTCATCGGCTTCTCGGAGAAAAACAGGATGTCCCCGATCACCCCGTCTTGCTCAAACCGGTAAGCCAGGCCGCGATCGCCCAGGGTGAACCTGATCTCACGTGTGAATTCGTGCATGTTCTCGGGCTCTTCCGCGGTCATCTCAAGGCCCAGGTCCACCCAGGAAAAGCGCTCGGCAACTTCGGGAGAATCGGCGGCCCGGATCACCACCTCCAGGGTGCGTTTCTGGTTCATCGAGGTTTCCCGGACCACACGAAGAGACGTGGGAGAGGCGACGCTGCTGATCTCGTTGTCCACCATGTACGTGAAGAGATTCACCCGTGTCTCCCCCACGGTGGCCGAGATGTTGGGGATCAGCTCACGGTCGAGCTGGGCAATGGACAGCTGACTTCGATCCTGACGGATGGCGTTATTCACCCCGATCACCGCGATCACGACCCCGATCAACACCGCGATCGCCACCACCGGCCACACCCATCGCCGCCACCCGGTCTTCTGCGCCGGCAAGCCGACGAGCCCCGTGGGAAAGCTCAGCATCGGTCGGGGCGCTCGCGCACCCCCGTATGCACGCCGGTAGGTCTCCGAGAACTCGGCAAAGTCCGAGTCGTCGTCCTGCTCGTTGAACCCGGTCGCCGAATCGGGAAGGTGGTGGTTTGCCTGCACGATGACGTCATCTACAAAGTCCGCGGCACCCTCCCGGGCAATGCACTGGCTCCAGGCCTCGAGGGTGTCAAAGAAAGTTGCGGTATCGGGAAAGAACGCCGACGTCTCCCCCAGAAAAACGCGCAGCACCTCGTTACCACCCGTGTACATGGTGGCCAGGTAGTCCACAAAGTCCTGGGCCAGGTCCCGATGCCGAGGGAGGTGCTGGCGCACAAAATCCAGCAGCCGAGGTGCGCTGCGCTCAAATTGCTGCCGGTTGATCACAAAGTCGAGGCGGGCTTCCCACTCGATTTCTAAGCGGTCAAACCGGTCATCCGCCGACATCCCGCGGGCCGCCAACTCGGCATCACGACGATCGTAGGCTTCCCATTCGGCTCGAACATCGCGCACGGTCTGCGGGTCGAGCAGCCCCATCCAAAACATGGGAACCGTGTCTTCCGCTCGAAAAATCATCCGATCGGATCCATCAATCAGATAGTTCTGCGTGGGCATGGTCACTCTCCCCGGTTGGTTGTAGCACCCTAGCGAATGCGCAGGGTGTCCAGCATGGCACGAAAGGTGGCGCGGTCTTGGACGGTGATCGTATCGCGAGAGCTCAGCAGGCTTCGTCCAGACCCCGTGCGCATATAAACGTTATTCGCCATGCTCTTATCGGGGTCCCGGCCCCCGATTCCCCTCCCCGGCTTGTAGCTAGTTTAGGCATCGCGGGATGGCCGCGAAGTAAGCGGGCGGGTTCTGTCATTGATTGGATCGTGCGCCGTCACGAACTCGCACCGAGGCCACCTCGAATCAGAACAGGTTTTGCAGGACGGCGCTGAGCAACATGAAGACAAACAATCCCCCGACCAGGAGCACAACGATGTCCGTCGACCGCTGAAGGGGCCGGTTTTTGGGTGCCACAAGCCATCCGCGCCGAGTATCGGGGGCGTCCTGGCCGGACTGCTTCAGCAGGGCCCGGTAGGGAGGAGAAGTCTCGCTCAGGCCGGGCCGAATCCGTGCATCGGTGGCGAGTCCTACCCCCGCACCCACCGGATCCGCGCGCACCCCCTGAATCACCCCCTCGGGGACCACCGCGCCGGGTTCCAGCGCGGCACTGAGTCGATCGAGCTCGTCAAACATTGCCGCCGGCGACTCAAACTCCCAGGAGAACTCGATGATTTCGGTTAGGAGACGGTCCCCATGATCCTCGAGGTTTCGGGAAATAAAGTCCATCGTATCCACCGCGAGTGGTTCCAGCTCGGGCAGGTGGGCGCGCACAAAGGTGTGCAGTCGCTCGCTCCCCCGGGCGATCTCACCGTGATCAATTTCGATGTTCAGGCGTGGATGCCAGCCGGTGTAGAACTCGTCCTGATCCTCCTCGGAGGCCTCATCCAGGCCACCCGGGTAGCGGTCGATGTCTTGCTGATACAGTTCCCACACGGCACGTGAGCGAGCCAGGACCGTCGGGGACCACAGCGCCACCCAAAACAGCGGAACCCTCTCGACCCCGCGGAGCAGACTATGGCCGGATCGGGTAAACAGGCGCACCTCGGCGTGCTTCATCAGTGTTCTCCGCTCTCTCCCCGGAGCGCTCCCACGCTAGTGCGCAACCGCCTCCACCCGGCCGTCGCCGCGGGTGAAACGCATGAGTTGACGGCTGTTACGCATCCGGTCCTGCTCATCATAGAGCCGGTGTGTCACCTCGCGCAGCGCGCGCTCGGCATCCGGGGCACCCGCCTCGATAAAGAGCACGGTGTCACGGCACGGGACCGCGATGAGGAGGTCATCGTCAAGCTCGTCGGCGATACTCTCCCACAGCGAGGTCATCAGCAGGGCCGAGGAGGCGAGTTCCCGATCCGCCCGCAGCTCATAGCCGCCGAAACGCTCGGAGGAGATCCGCTGTGCGGTAAATACCCGGCGCAGGTTCTCGGTGGCGATGGCGTGCAGGTCCTCCAGGGTGATCGCCTCGGGCAGATACTCGGTGAGGACCACGTCCCACCGCTCCCCCTCGTCCACCTGATAGAAGACGCCCAGGTCACCGGTGAACCGGCGGTGCGCGCGATACAGCAGTTGCCCGCCGCGTACGGGAATCGGCTCGGCATAGGTGATCGGATGCAGCAGCGGGAAGATCCGCGATCTTGCGGCTTCGAAGAGTTCCTCGCGTGAGTGCCTCGCCTCCGTGGGTGCGGCGACGCTCTTCCTGAAATATGAAAACAGCCCGGCCATGACGACCTCCCGTGGATTGCCCGTGATGAGAACCCATTCACGCTAACAGCGCTCAGCTTCCCACCGAACCGCACCGTCGCATTTGGAACCGTGCGACGACCACCGCCTAGGCCGGATTTGGGACTGCCTGAGAACGCCGCAGGGGCGCCCACCCGATGGATGGACGCCCCTGCGGACCTCGGCGTGGACGAGGGCGCCGAAACGCTCGCCCGAACGCGCTAGTCGCGGATCGCCGCGCCGAAGCGCTCGCCCGCGAGGGCCGCACCGGCCAGCTTGGCCTCGGAGGCCTCGGCCGCGGTGAGCGTGCGGTCGGCCGCGCGGAAGCGCAGCGCGAAGCTCAGCGACTTGTGTCCCTCGGCCAGGCCCTGGCCGCGGTAGTCATCCACGAGACGGATGTGCTCCAGGAGCTCACCCGCGCCCTCGAGAACCGCCGCCTGCACCTCGGCTGCCGGAACCTCGACCGGAACGGTCAGCGAGAGGTCCTGGGTGGCGGCCATGAAGGTAAAGATCGACTGAGCCTCGACGATGTCGGTGCCTCCGGCAAGGACGGCGTCGAGGTTGATCTCGGCAACCGCCACGGTGCGCGGCAGGTCCGACTCGGCGGCGAAGCTCGGCAGGAGCTCACCGGCGTAACCCACCAGGGTCTCCCCCGCATACAGTGCGGCGGTACGCCCCGGGTGCAAGATCTGGTGCGATCCCTGCTCGATCCGAATCTCCACACCGGCGGCCAGTGCTACCTGACGCACAGCGTCCAGGGCGTCGGCCAGGCCACTCGGCACGGCCTCCTGACCCGGCTGCTTCGGGGTCACGTTACCCACGATGAGCACACCCACGTGGTGCGGCTGCGGCGGGATACCGGCCTTGAGCGCGGCCAGCTCGGCCTCGCTCGGACGCACGGTGCCGTTCGGCAGCTCGCCCGCATAGCCCAGCGAGGCTCCGGCCTCGGGACGGAACACCAGACCGGTCTCGTAGATCGAGAGATCCACGAGTCCGCGTGCCAGGTTGCGCTTGGCCACACCGATCAGGCCCGGCAGCACCGAGGTGCGCAGGAACGGCTCGCGTGCATCCAGGGCGTTGGCGAGCTTGATCGCCGGGACCTCTGCCGGGGTCGCCGACCCAAACAGGTTGTTGGTTTCGGCGGACACGAACGGGTACGACTGTACCTCGGTGGATCCGGCGGCGGCCAGGGTCTGGGCCACGCGGCGACGCGCACGCTGGGTGCGGGTCAGGCCGCGTCCGGGCGGGGCGACGGGCAGACGCGAGGGGATGCGGTCGTAGCCGATGATCCGCGCGATTTCCTCGGCGAGGTCGCAGGGGTCGGTGATGTCCGAGCGCCAGGTGGGGCGCACGACGCTCAGGCCGCCCTCCACGACGGTCACCTCCGCGCCGATCTCCTCCAGCGCCGAGGTCTCCTCGGCCACGGTGTACTCGGTGCCGATCAGGCCACTCACGTAGCCCGCGGGCAGCAGGATAGCCTCGGGGGCCTCATCGGCGGCGATGGTCTGACCGAGCGAATCGATCGTTCCACCGGCCAGCTCCACCAGCAGCTCGGCCACGCGCGCGGCGGCGGCACGGCCCAGACGCGGGTCAACCCCGCGCTCGAAGCGCTTGGATGCCTCGGAGGGCAGCTTGTGACGGCGAGCGGTACGCGCGATGGACACCGGCGAGAAGTGCGCGGCCTCGATCAGCACATCGGTGGTGGTGTCGCTGATCTCGGTGGACGCGCCACCCATCACACCGGCCAGGCCGATGGCCCCGGAGTCATCGGCGATCACGAGGTCCTCGGCGTGCAGCTTGCGCTCGGTCCCGTCGAGGGTGACCAGGGTCTCGCCCTTTTCGGCGCGACGCACCACTAGTCCACCGGCAACCTTGTCCAGGTCGTATCCGTGGATCGGCTGACCCAGCTCGAACATCACGTAGTTGGTGATGTCCACCAGCAGCGAGATCGAGCGCACACCCGCAAGCGAAAGGCGCGCGACCAGCCACGGCGGGGTCGGACGGGTCGCGTCCACGCCGCGCACCACGCGGGTCGTGAAGGCGTCGGCCCCCACCACACCGCGGATGGGAGCGTCGTCGCGAATCTCGACCGAGAAGCCGGTGGCCTCCAGCGCGGCGGGCGCAAGGGCCGGGTCGCGGAAGGCCGCACCGGTGGCGTGCGAGTACTCGCGGGCCACACCGCGCACCGAGAACGCGTAGCCACGGTCCGGGGTCACGTTGATCTCCACCGCGGTGTCATCCAGACCCAGCAGCGGCAGGGCCGGGGTGCCCACGGGGGCATCGATGCCGTACTTTGAGAGCACGATGATGCCATCGTGCTCATCGCCCAGGCCCAGCTCACGTGCCGAGGCCATCATGCCCTCGGAGACGTGACCGTAGGTCTTGCGCGGAGCAATGACGAAGTTTCCGGGCAGCACGGCACCGGGCAGGGTGACAACTACCTTGTCACCCACGCGGAAGTTGTGGGCGCCACAGACGATGCCGTGAATCGCGTCGCCACCATCGGCGGCAATCTCGCCATCCGCGGCCACGCGCACGCGGCACCAGTTGATGGTTTTACCGTTGGACTGCTCCTCGGGGGTGAACTCCAGTACCTCGCCGACCACGATCGGTCCGGTGAGGTCGAACGTGTGCACGTCCTCCTCTTCCAGACCCACCTTGACCAGGGCCTCCTGGACCGACTCGGGGGTCGCTCCGGGCTCGAGATCTACGTATTCAGCCAGCCAGTTCAGGGGAACCCGCACGACTACACCACCATTCCGAATTGCTGGGAGAAGCGCACGTCGCCCTCCACCATTTCACGCATGTCCTGTACACCGTCGCGCAGCATCAGGCCGCGCTCCACACCCATACCGAAGGCGAAACCGGAGTAGATCTCCGGGTCGATTCCGGCCGCACGCAGCACGTTGGGGTGGATCATGCCGCAGCCGCCCCACTCGATCCAGCGTGCGCCGCCCTTGAAGGTGGGGTGCCAGAAGTCGAGCTCGGCGCTGGGCTCGGTGAACGGGAAGAAGCTCGGACGCAGACGGATCTTCGCCTCGTCGCCGAAGACCGACTTCACGAAGTGGTCCAGGGTTCCCCGCAGGTCAGCCATGGTCAGACCCTTGTCCACGGCGAGGCCCTCGAACTGGGTGAACACGGGGGTGTGCGTGGCATCCAGCTCATCGGTGCGGTACACACGGCCCGGGGCCAGCACGTAGATCGGCACCTCACGGTCGAGCATGGTGCGCACCTGCACCGGCGAGGTGTGGGTACGCATGACCAGGTGAGCCTCGGGGGGCTCCACAAAGAAGGTGTCCTGCATCGCACGCGCGGGGTGGTCGGCGTCAAAGTTCAGCGCGTCAAAGTTGAACCACTCGCTCTCAACCTCGGGGCCCTCGGCAATCTCCCAGCCCATGCCGGTGAAGATGTCCTCCACGCGCTCACGCAGCAGCTCGAGCGGGTGACGCGCACCGGCACGGTAGCGGCTGGGCAGCGCGGTGACATCCACGGTCTCGGCGGCCAGACGGGCGGCATCCTCGGCGGCGACGATGCGCTCCTCGGCTGCGGCATAGGCGCCGTTCACTCGCCCGCGGGCCTGGCCCACGAGCTTGCCAAAGGCGGCCTTCTGGTCGTTGGGCACGGAGCGCAGGGCGGCGTTGAGGTTCGCCAGCGGCGAGCCCTCGGCCATGTGGGCCGAACGCGCCTGCTTGAGTGCGGTGGAGTCGGTGGCGGCGGCGATGGCGGCGAGCGCCACATCGACCGCGGCGGCGACGCTTTCTTCGGTAATCAGTTGAGGGTCAGACACAAAAACACATTCTACCCGGGTTCACCCATCTATCGTGGGCCAGAACGCCGGATCGCCCCGCCCGGATGTGATCCATCCGGGCGGGGCGATCCGCCGAGTGCCGTCGCTATCCGCGTGTGGCCCCCGCCTGCACGGCGGCCGCGGGACCGGGCTCGGTGCCCGGGGCATCTCCCCCACCGGGCTTTTCGGGTTCGGCCGTTCCGCGCTGCGCGCGATCTGAACGCCGCGCCAGCCAGCGGGCAAACGCCGAGAGCAGCAGGTTCATCACCAGGTAGATGACCAGGGTGATGATGAACAGCGTAAACAGGTACTTATTACCCAGGGCGCTTCCGAGGTTGTTCATCGTGGTACGGATCAGCTCCGGGTAGCCCACGATGAATCCCAGCGAGGTGTCCTTAAGCAGCACCACCAGTTGGGCCACGACAATCGGAAGCATCTGCCGGAACGCCTGCGGGAACTCGATTCGCATCCGGGTGGCAAAGGGCGTCAACCCGATACTCAGCCCAGCCTCACGCTGTCCCTTGGGCAGCGAGGCGATACCGGCGCGCAGTGCCTCACCGATGATCGCACCGTTATAGAGTCCCAGCCCGAGAACCACGGCTAGGTAGGCCCCACTGGAGAACGCCAGCAGGATAAACAGCATCATCAACAGCACCGGCATGCCCCGCAGGAACTCCAGGACAATCGTGGTCGGAATGCGAACCCAGCGACTGCGGGCCGTGCGCAGCAGCGCAAACACCACCCCGAGGATCAGCGCGAGGACCGCCGCCACGAGTGCGGCCTTCAGCGTGTTGAGCACACCACCGCCAACCTGTTCCCACAGGACCGGATTGGTCACCACATCCCAGCGGGATGCGTCCCACACGCCGGGCAGGCTCATGCCACCGGAGATCTGGCGGGGCTGACCGAGGATATACGCGGCCCCGCCAAATCCGCCCAGGACCACCAGGGTCACGATCACCGAGATGATACGCGAACGCCGCTTGGCCTTGGGACCGGGCGCATCAAACAGAACAGAGGATCCACTCATCGCGACACCGCCCACTTCTTTTCCAAATATCCGGCCAGGATGCCCAGCGGAATCGTAATCAACAGGTAGAACGTGGCCACGCCCAGCAGGACCGGGATCACCGCGTTTCCGTTGGCGTTGGCCAGTTCCTTTCCGATGGTGACCAGCTCGGCCACAAAGAATCCACCGGCCACCGAGGTGTTCTTGACCAGCGCGATCATCACGTTGATCAGCGGCGGAATGGTCATCCGCACCGCCTGCGGGAGCACCACCCGGGTCACCGTCTGACCAAAGCCCAGCCCGATGCTCCGGGCCGCCTCGGCCTGACCGATCGGCACACCATTCACGCCGGAGCGCAGAGCTTCGGCCACAAACGGTGAGGTGTAGAGACTCAGACCGATCATCGCCAGGAACTTATAGTCCAGTCCGAGCCCCAGCTGCGGGGCCACAAACGCGAAGAAAAACAGGATCAGGGTCAGCGGGGTGTTACGCACCAGTTCGGTATAGACGGTCGCGAAGGTGCGCAGCGCACCCACCGGCGAGATCCGCATGATCGCGATGATCGTGCCGATAATCAGTGCCGCGATACCCGCGACCACAAACAGCTGCAGGGTGAGCACAAACCCCGAGAAATATCGATCGAGGTTGTCAAAAATAACGTTCATTCACCGCCTCCTTTCGAGGGGGAGAAACGCGTGTTCTGCGGAGCGTGCGCCCCGCAGAACACGCGTCGGATGACTACTCGGTGATCTTGGGACCATCAACGAAGGGCAGAATCTTGCCCGCGGTCTTTTCCCAGGCCTTCTTATAGGCACCGTCGGAGTAGGACTCCTCCAGGGACTTGTTGATGAAGTCCTTGAACGCGGTGTCCCCCTTCTTCAAACCGATCCCGTAGGGCTCCTGAGTGAAGAGATCACCGGCGAGCTTGAACTCACCCTCGTTCTTTTCCGCGAGTCCGGCGAGGATCACGTTGTCGGTGGAAACCGCCACGACCTTGCCCGAGCGCAGCGGCTCGAGGCAGTTGCTATAGGTATCGGTCAGGACCGGGTCCGCCCCGAGCTTGGCTAGGTTCTCTGCCGGGGTCGAGCCGGTGACCGAACACACGGGCTTGCCCACGGTGTCCTTCTCGGACTTGATGTCGTTGTTGTCGGCCTTGACCAGCAGCGACTGTCCGGCAATGTAGTAGGGTCCCGCGAAGTCGATGACTTCCTTGCGCTTATCGTTGATCGTGTAGGTGGCAACAACCATATCGACCTCACCGTTTTCGATGAACGGCTCACGGTTGGCCGATACGGCCTCCTTCCACTCGATCTTGTCGGCGGGGATGCCTAGCTGACCGGCGATGATCTTGGCGATTTCGACATCGAAACCCTCCTCGCCGTTGAGTCCCTTCTCACCGAAGAGCGGCTGATCAAACTTCACCCCAACGGTGATCTTGCCGGCCTTGGCCAGCTTTTCCATCGTGGTCCCGGCCTCGAAGGTGGGGTTTTCCACCACGGTGGGGTTGTCGCCGGATCCTCCCCCGCTCCCGCCGGCACCGCCGTCGGTGCTGGAACAGGCCGTAAAGAGGAGGGCCGAGGCCGCGGCGAGGGCTACAAGAGATACTTTCGAACGCTTCATGAGTGGCTCCTTTGCTGTGGTGTTACCGGTCGAGAATCTTGGCGAGGAAGTCGCGCGCACGCTCGGATGAGGGGTTGGTGAAAAAGGTTTCGGGGGTTTCGTCCTCGACGATTTCGCCGTCCGCCATGAACAGCACGCGGTCGGCGGCCTTGCGGGCGAAGCCCATCTCGTGGGTCACCACGATCATCGTCATGCCCTCCTTGGCGAGCTCCACCATGACGTCGAGGACCTCGTTGATCATTTCCGGGTCGAGCGCCGAGGTGGGCTCGTCCATCAGGATCAGTTTCGGGCTCATTGCCAACGATCGGGCGATCGCGACGCGCTGCTGCTGACCACCGGAGAGCTGGGCGGGCAGCTTATTGGCCTGGTTGGCCACACCCACGCGTTCCAGCAGCGTCATTGCCCGCTCGTTCGCCTGTTTGGTCGACATCTTTTTCACCCGGATGGGGCCCAGGGTCACGTTTTCCAGCACGGTTTTATGTGCGAAGAGGTTGAAGGACTGGAACACCATGCCCACGTCCGCGCGGAGCTTAGCCAGGCCCGCGCCCTCCTCCGGCAACTGCTTGCCGTCGATCGTGATTGTGCCGCTGTCGATCGTCTCCAACCGGTTGATGGCCCGGCAGAATGTGGACTTACCGGAGCCCGAGGGTCCGATCACGACCACGACCTCACCGCGTGCAACCGACGTGGAGATGTTTTTGAGAACGTGCAGATCGCCATAGTGCTTATTGACATCGGAGAGCACCACGAGGGGTTCACCGCGGCCGACGATCGGAACGCTTGTGGTTTGGGGTATCAACGTTGGTTCCATGCCCTCACGCTAGTCAGTGTGCCCACTCAAACGACACGAATCAACACGCTTGTTACCGATTTGTGACCGTTATACAACGGGCTGATCAGAGGCTGAATTTGTTCGGACTTCTTCCATATTTGAGATGAAATCCGATATATATTCCGTAAAGCGCATGAATGGATCCGGAAAGTTTCTTCGGAAACAATCGCGGCAGAACGGCGGAAATCCGGAGCCAACTGCCACCTACGTGTCACAGTGCCCTCGAACACTTCGAGGTCCCGTGGCACGAGATTCTGGGTGCCCAGATTCACCCCTCGGCGACACCGGACACGGCATCGGGCACGGCGTCGGGTTCGGCTTCGGGTTCGGCTTCGGGTTCGACATCGGCCCGGGCGAGCCGGGCCAAAATGTCACGAGCCTGCGGCGTGCCGGGTCGCAGAAAGAAGTCCGCGGCGGGTTGATCCTCGACGATCCGTCCCGCACCGACCACGATGACGCGTGAGGCGGCCTCTCTGACCAGGGTCAGATCGTCTGTGGCCAGGACCACGGCGGTCCCCTCACGGGTGGCCTCCCGAACCACATCGGCGATCAGGCGGCCGGTCGATGGGCCCAGCTCCCCAGTGGGGTCATCCATCACCAGCAAACGAGGAGTGAGCGCGAGCGCGCGAGCGATCTGCACCAGGCGACGCTGATCATTCGAGAGCTTCCCGGCAACGGTGCGGGCTTCTGCCAGCATCTCGACACGGGCGAGGAGTGCCCGCGCACGCTCGGTCGCGAGGATGGGTGACATACCCCGGGTTCGAACCTGCGCCCGAGTGACGTTGTCGATGACGCTGAGTCGGGCCGGCAGGTCCCCGGAGGACTCAACCAGGCCCACGTCGCGGCACGGGTGGTCCCGAGATTCGGGCGGCGCGGGTACCTCGCATCCCCCCACTCGCAAACTGCCCGAGGATAGAGGCTCATCACCGCTCAGGATGCGACAGAAAAGGGATTTTCCCGCCGCGTCCAGACCGAGGATCGCGACGCTTTCGGCACGGTGGATGCTCAGGCTGATCCCGCCAAAACCTTGATGGTCGGTGGTGTGCGCACTGACGGCGGTCAGCGCCACGATGGGCACCTCACAGACTGCGTGTGAGGTGCGTGGGGCTCTCGGTATCGACGTTGACTCCATACGCTCACGTTACGTGGGTCCCCGCACGGCGGCGGAGCATGTCGCACGGTGGTGGCTGGCCCGACGCATACCAAGCATGTGTTCGCCGAGCCCCGGGACACAGCACATGAGCCACCCCGCGTGGACGCGGGGTGGCTCATGGGTTCCGCCGAGGCGGACGGTTATGTCCCTAGGAACGCTGTGCGAATGCGCTCTCGTAGAGGCAGACGGAGGCGGCGGTGGCCAGGTTCATCGACTCGGCAGCACCAAAAATCGGCACGCTCACCGCACGCTCGGCGCGGGCGAGGTTCTCATCGGTCAGCCCGCGGGCCTCGTTGCCGAACAGCCAGGCGGTGGGCTCGGCCAGGACGCCGCTGTTGCGGACATCGAGCAGCGAGTCACCCTTGATGTCCGCGGCAATCACGGACACACCGGCCTCGCGGGCCAGCAGCAGCACGTCGGGCAGTTCCAGGCCCACGGCCACGGGCAGGTGGAACAGCGAACCGGTGGTGGAGCGCACCACCTTGGGGTTGTAGAGGTCGACGCTGCGTCCGGTGAGGATCACGCCGTCGGCGCCGGCCGCGTCGGCGGCACGGATGATGGTGCCGAGGTTGCCCGGGTCACGGACCTCCTCGAGGATTGCGATGAGCTTAGGCTCGTCGCGGAAGATGTCCTTGGCGGAGGTCGGGAACTGGCGGGCGACGGCGATAACACCCTGCGGGGTGACGGTGTCGGCCATCGCGTTGATGACCTCTTCGCTGACAAACTCGACGTCCATTCCGGCGGCCACCGCGGCCTCGGCCAGGTCGGTGTAACGCTCCAGCGCGGTCGGGGTGACGTACAGCTCAAGCATGACCTCGGGACGGTAGGTCAGCGCTTCGACAACCGCCTGCGGGCCCTCGAGCAGGAACAGGCCGGTCTCTTCACGGACGGCACGACGGCCAAGCCTTGCGACGGCACGGATACGGGGGGCACGGGGATTATCTAGCACCTGGCCATTCTACCCGCGTGGGCAGCGCAGCGGAAAACCCACCCCGACCGCTGGATAACAGGCCCGGAAACAACACACGGCCCCACCGCCGAAGCCCGTCGGAGGCAGCGCGGCCGGAGATAACAAACGGCCCCACCGCCGAAGCGATGGGGCCGAATGTAAATGAAGCTAAAGCTTACGCAGCCTTGGGAGCCGAGGTGTCGGCCGGGAGGGCCTTCTTGGCGGACTCAACCAGAGCGGCGAAGGTTGCCGGCTCGTTGACTGCCAGCTCGGCGAGGATACGACGGTCAACCTCGATACCGGCCAGACCCAGACCCTGGATCAGACGGTTGTAGGTGAGGCCGTTTGCACGGGATGCAGCGTTGATACGCTGGATCCACAGGCGACGGAAGTCGTTCTTACGCTTCTTACGGTCGTTGTAGTTGTAAACGAAGGAGTGGGTAACCTGCTCCTTGGCCTTACGGTACAGACGCGAACGCTGTCCGCGGTAACCCGAGGCACGCTCGAGGATTACGCGACGCTTCTTGTGGGCGTTGACGGCCCGCTTTACTCTTGCCATTTCTCTACTTCTATCTCTCTATGTCCGTCGAGCTTACTTACCGAGAAGCTTCTTGATGTTCTTGGTGTCGGCCTTGGACACGAGCTGGTCCTGGTTCAGACGACGCTTGCGGTGGCTGGACTTCACCTCAAGGTTGTGTCGCATACCCGACTGCTGCTTCTTGATCTTGCCGGAGCCCGTGAGCTTGAAGCGCTTCTTAGCGCCCGAGTGGGTCTTCTGCTTAGGCATTACTTTCCTCCTGCTTTGCCGCTCTCTTATTGGCGGCCCGATTTGCATTGGCCTCGGCTTTCGCCTCGGACTTATTCTTGAGAGGCCCAATCACCATGACCATGTTGCGGCCATCGATGGTGGGGTTGGACTCGATCACGCCGAACTCGGCGACATCTTCTGCAAAACGATGCAGCAGACGCACACCCTGGTCGGGACGAGACTGCTCGCGGCCGCGGAAAAGGATCATTGCCTTCACCTTGTCCCCGGACTTCAGGAAGCCCTCGGCGCGCTTGCGCTTGGTCTCGTAGTCGTGGTCATCAATCTTCAGACGGAAGCGCACCTCTTTGAGGACGGTGTTCGCCTGGTTACGGCGTGCTTCCTTCGCCTTCTGCGCAGCCTCGTACTTGAACTTGCCGTAGTCCATGATCTTCGCAACCGGCGGCTTCGAATTGGGGGCAACCTCGACCAGGTCAAGATCTGCCTCCTGCGCCAGGCGCAGCGCTACCTCAATTTTGACAACACCAACCTGCTCGCCTGCGGGGCCAACAAGGCGAACTTCAGGGACCCGGATTCGGTCATTGGTACGGGGATCGCTAATGCGTAACTCCTCTGATTGATACTCGAGGCCACTCAGTCCGAAATGATTCATACCGAGGCGAGAGAGAAATTACACACCGGATACGTGTGACCAAAGGTCACTACCCGGCCAACACCCTGACTACCAGACCCTCCGAGGAGGGTCTTGGCGGAGTGTAACTACCCGGTAACCTAGTACTACGGTCAAACGCGGGTGGGAGAATATCCTCTTTCGTAACGGAACAGATGTTCCGTAGCCGCGTATCAGTCTAGCAGAGGAACACAGTGACGGAAAACCAGTCCCCCAGCCCGGAAGAAAACGAAGCGGTTGCCGAGGCCACGCGGGATATTGCGGAGGTTCCCGCGGTCGAGGTAATCACGACCGCGTGCGTACACCTGCTCAGCGCGGCGGCGGTCAAGGTGGGCCTTGCCGACGACCCGGAAACCCAGACCGACCTGGATGAGGCACGCAAGCTGATCAACGCCCTGGCGGGCCTGATCACGGCCGCCGCCCCGGATGTGAGCGACATGCACGCCCGCAGCCTGCGCGATGGTCTGCGTTCGCTGCAGCTCGCGTTCCGCGAGGCATCGGCCATTCAGGATCCGATCGGTAAGGGTCCGGGTGAGAAGTTCACCGGTCCGGTGAACTAGCTTCCTGGCCTCCTAAAAGCACCGGCACTCTTCGGAGTGTCGGTGCTTTTTTGCGCGCAATTATGGCCTAGCCGCGCGATGCGTGCACCTACTGTTTCGCCACATGACACTGGGTTACCCCGTGTCCCCGTGATCGTTGGCCCACCCCCGAACGCGTTGCTAGTTTTCTCGAACCATCAGCCGTGTTTTTGATTCGAGGGATTCGCCGTGACCATCGCCCCCAGCCCCACCGAGACCGCCGCGCCCGCCACTGCCACGACCACCGCGGCCGGGTCAGAGGCATCCGGCACGACCACGCCCACCGCCGCGGAGACCCTGCTGGCCGGACACCGGGTGCCCCGGGTGGGCCTCGGTGCCGCGCGGCTGACCGCGGGTGATGGGTGGGGTGTCCCCGCCGATCCCGAGGTTCCGCGGGCGCTATTGCGCGCGGCCCTCGATGCGGGAATCCGCTATGTGGACACCGCGGATGCGCTGGGCCCCGGCGTGAGCGAGGGCATCATCGGCGATGTGGTGGGCAATCGGGACGACATCCTGGTCTCGACCAAGGTCGGGATGCTGCGTCCCGCGCAGGATCGCTGGGGTATCCTCGGCCAGCCCGACTACCTGCGTCACGCCGTGCACGCCTCGCTGCACCGGCTCCAGCGCGAGCGCATCGACCTGCTGTTTCTACACCGAATCGACCCGGAGGTGCCGCTCGCCGATCAGCTGGGGGCCCTCGCCGAGCTGCGTGATCAGGGCAAGATCGGCCACATCGGGCTGAGCGAACCCACGCTGGAACAGCTGGATGCCGCCCTTGCGATTGAACCCATCGCCGCCGTACAGAGCCTCTATAACGTGGCCGCTCGGCAGAACGCCCCGATAATCGAACGTCTGGGCGAGCGGGCAATCCCGTTCATCGCCTACTGGCCGCTGATCGGCCGCGGACTGCCCGCCGATACCCACGACCGGGTGTTCGCGGCCCTCGACCCCGCCGCCCGCGCGCACCAGACCAGCGTGCAGTCCATCGCCCTCGCCTGGATCTTCCACACCGTGCCCGACGGCCTCGCCGTGGTGGGCAGCCGGAACCCGGCACACCTCCGCGACAACCTGGAGGCCACCGCGATCACGCTGAGCGCCGAGGAGGTCACGGGCATCTCCGCGGCGGTCACCGAGGCACTCGACGGCTTCGTTTTTCATCCTCGGCACAGCCCGCACTCCACATCGCGGGCATGATCCATCCCCGGGTTACCGCCCGGGTTGACGGCCACGATCCGCTCACACTTCCACTCATTTCCGCCTCCCGAACACCCCGCGCAAAGGACTCCACCGATGACCACCGATCCGCTCGACACCTACCTCGCCTACGGCCAGCGCTCACTCACCCCCGCCCCGATCGGAGAGGCCGAATCGGCCTTCGCCGGAGCCCGCGCAGACATTCACGCGCGCATCGCCGCCCGAATCGAGGGGCTGCGACCGCGCCTGCACGAGTTTGCCGTGGACCTCTACCACCACCCCGAGCTGGGTTTTGAGGAGCACCGCAGCGTGCAGAAGATCGCCGAGCTGCTGGCCGAAGAGGGTGTGGAGACCGAGGTGGGTGTGTTCGGACTGCCCACCGCGTTTGTGGCACACGCCGGTTCCGAGGTGGGCGACGGACCGCACTTCGCGGTCATCGCCGAATATGATGCGCTGCCCGGTGTGGGGCACGCCTGCGGGCACAACGTGATCGCCGGCATCGCGATCGGAGCCTTCCTGGCGCTGCGCGACGTGGTGGCCGAAACCGGCGGCCGCGTCTCGCTGATCGGCACCCCGGCGGAAGAGGGTGGCGGCGGCAAGGAGCTCATCATCCGCGCCGGAGGATTTGACGATGTGGATGCCGCGGGCATGGTCCACCCGAGCGTTGGCCACGAGGTCTCCCCCATCTATGGTTCGGGAACCACCGGGGTGCGCCGGATCCGGGTCGCCTATCACGGCCGCGCCGCGCACGCCGCCGGTACCCCCTACCTCGGGCTCAACGCGCTCGATGCGGTGGTCACCGCCTACCAGGGGATCGCCCAGCTGCGCCAGCACATCCTGCCGATCGATCGCATTCACGGCGTGATCACCAACGGCGGGAGTGCGGCCAACGTGGTGCCCGAGCTGACCGAGGCCCACATTCTGGTGCGCTCGAGCGAGATCGACACCCTGAAGATCCTGACCCAGCGCGTGGTGGACATCCTCGAGGCCGCGGCCCTGGCCACGGGAACCCGCGCCGAAATCGACCTCGATGCCGAGCCCGCCTACCTACCGCTGGCCAACAACATCGCGCTGACCAAGCACTGGGCGCGCCACCTCACCGACCGGGGACGTACCGTGCCGCTCAAGCCGAAGGTAGTACGTCAGGGTGGACCTTCCACCGATATGGGCAACGTCAGCCAGTACGTTCCGGCGATCCACCCGGCCCTGGGCCTCGGCGGGGACGGCACCATCGTGCCGCACAACGCCGGATTTGCCGACATCTCGATCCTGCCCGATGCGCTCAACGCGCTCGCGGATGCCGCCACCGCGCTGGGCTCGGCCGCCGCCGACTACCTGGTGGATGCCGACCTGCGCACGGCCGTGGCCGATGAGTTTGTCGCACGCGGCGGACGCGTGCGCTGGGAGGACTAGCGTGAGCACGCTCGATCAGACCGTGCCGCCCACGGAGGCGGTAGGCCCGGCGGCGGCTCCGGCTTCGGTCATTTCGGAGCACGGCACATCATCCGAGGCCGGCGCATCAACTAAGCCCGACACATCATCCGAGCGCCCTGCCGGGGCATCCACTCCCGAGGCGGAGTCTCGCGAGGACGCCGTCCCCACGGTCGCCTCGCTACTCGCCGAGGCGTCACAGGCCGAGGAGATCGGACGGCTGGGCCGGATCCGCGGGATCGCCTCCTATGTGGGTCACCGCGTCCTCGACATCGTCCTGGTGCTCTGGGCCGCGGCCACCCTCTCGTTTGTGGCGCTCCAGCTGATCCCCGGAAACCCGCTGGACAAGATGCTCTCGGGCATGCAGGAGGCCACCCCGGAGATTCGCGCGCAGATCGCCGCTCACTACGGGCTCGATCAGCCACTGATCGTGCAGTACTTCACCTACCTGGCCGGGGTCCTGCGTGGGGACTTCGGGATCAGCTATCAGCGCGCCTCCCCGGTCACCGAGGTTATCCTCAGCGAGATCGGGCCCACCGCCGAGCTCACCGGCTGGGCGATCCTGGTGGCGATTATCGTCTCCGTGCTGCTGGCGCTGGCCACCTCGGGCCGCCGCCGCGGGGCCCGCGCATTTGCCCAGGGGTTTGAACTGGTGGCCGTCTCGGTGCCCTCGTTCTGGCTCGGCATCATCCTGATGACCGTGTTTTCCTTCTCGCTCCAGTGGGTCCCGGCATTCGGGACCGACGGCCCCGGCTCGCTGGTCCTGCCGGTCATCACCCTCGCCCTGCCGCTGATCGGTGTGATCACCCAGGTGCTGCGCGAGCGCATGGAACACGTCCTGCACGAGCCGTTTGTGACCACGATCCGCGCCCGCGGGCTCGGCGAAAACCGGCTGCGCTCGCGCCACGTCCTGCGTCACGCGAGCCTGCCCGCGCTGACCCTCACCAGCGTGATCTTCGGATCGCTGCTGAGCGGCACCGCGATCATCGAGACGCTGTTTGCCCGGCCCGGACTCGGCCGGGTCGCCGTGGTGGCGATCCAGGACCGGGACTACCCGGTGGTGCTCGGCTTTGTGGTCTTCGCCGCGCTGATCTTCATCGTGATCAACACGATCGTGGACCTGCTGTATCCGCTTCTGGACCCGCGCCTGAGAGGAGGCCACTCATGAGCCTGCTGCGCTCCCGCCCCGCCCGACCCCCGCGGGTGCCCCGCACCGAACGGGTCCGCTCGGCCCACGCCCTGAATCCGGGCGTCGCACTGTCGGCCCTCGTGGTGCTGCTGCTGATTGTGGCCGCGCTGTGGCCGGGCATCTTCACCAGTCAGGATCCGATCGCCGGGGATCCTGCCGACGCGTTTGCCGGCTCCAGTGCCGCGCATATCCTCGGCACCGATCAGCTCGGTCGCGACCTGTTCTCCCGCATCATCCACGGCACCGTCTACTCGCTCTCGCTGGGTGTGGGGGCCTCGCTGATCGGTCTGATCGGCGGCGTGATTCTCGGTGTGCTGGCCGGCTACTCCCGTGGCATCTGGGACCGGGTCATCACCCGCGCCCTCGATGTCCTCCTCGCCTTCCCCGAGGTACTGGTGGCGCTGCTGACCATCACGATTCTCGGCCCCGGCCAGTGGAGTCTGCTCTGGGCCGTGGGCCTCGGCCGGATCCCCGGTGCCGCCCGGCTCGTGCGCACCCAGGTGCTGCAGATCCGCGGCTCGGGGTTCATCCGCTCGGGCATCGCGCTGGGGCTCTCCCCCAGCCGACTGATCCTGCGCCACGTGGTGCCCAACAGCCTGGGTCCGGTGCTTGTGCACGCGGTGATCGGCGTGGGTGTCTGCATCATCTTTGGTGCCGCCCTGAGCTTCCTCGGACTCGGCGCCGTCCCGCCCACCCCCGAGTGGGGACTGATGCTCTCCGAGGCCAGGCAGTACCTGAGTATCGCCCCGTGGATCGCGATCTGGCCGGGGGTCTTCATCACCCTCACCGTGATCAGCGTGACCGTAACCGGCCGCTGGCTGCAGCAGCGTTTCATCAGCAAGAGGAGCTCCCTGTGACCGTCGAGAATTCCGAGGCCCTGGTCTCGGTGCGCGATCTGACCATCGATTTTGGCCCGCACACCGCGGTGTCCGGGTTGTCCTTTGACCTCACCCCCGGACGCTGTGTCGCTCTGGTGGGCGAATCCGGTTCCGGCAAGAGCGTGTCCGCACGGGCGCTGCTCGGGCTGGTGGGTCCGGGATCCCGGATCGAGGCCACCGAGCTGCGCCTGGGCACCCACGACCTGCGCACGCTCACCCCCGCCCAGTGGCGCGGGGTGCGTGGACGCGAGGTGGGCCTGGTGTTGCAGGATGCGCTGGTGTCCCTCGACCCGCTCAACACCATCGGGGCCGAGGTTGCCGAATCGCTGCGGCTGCACACCGGCCTGGCCAAAAAGCCCGCCGCCGAGATCGTGCACGGCCTGCTGCGCCGCGTCGGTATCCGCGATCCCGAGGAGCGCGCGGGACAGTATCCGCACCAGCTCTCCGGCGGGCTGCGTCAGCGCGCGCTGATCGCCAGTGCCGTGGCCGCCGGGCCGCGGGTGCTGATCGCCGATGAGCCCACCACCGCGCTGGATGTCACCGTCCAGGCGCAGGTGCTGGAACTCCTCGCCGAACTCAAGCGCGAGGGCACCGCGCTGCTGCTGGTCAGCCACGACCTCGCCGTGGTGTCCGAGCTGGCCGATGAGATCATCGTGCTGCGCGCCGGGGCGGTGATCGAACGCGGCACCCCCGCTCAGATCCTGCACAATCCGCAGGCCGACTACACCCGGCAGCTCCTCGACGCGGTGCCCTCGGCACACACCCGCGGCGAGCGCCTCTCCCCGCTGCCACCCGCGGTGTTTACCCGGCCCCGGGTCGCGGAGCGGGAAGGTGTTCAGCGGGTGGGCGAGGCTCGGCCCGCTCCGATCCTCGAGGCGCGCAACCTGGTCAAGAGCTACCCCGCCGCCCGCGGCCGCCGCACCACCGTGCTCCACGACGTGTCCTTCGCCCTGGAACGCGGCAAGACGCTGGGGATCGTGGGCGAATCCGGGTCAGGCAAGTCCACCGCGGCGGCGATCGCGCTGGGCCTGACCCCCGCCGATTCCGGCGAGGTCCTGCTGGATGGCGAGGCGTGGTCACGCCTCAGGGAAAAGGATCGTCGGGGGCGGCGTCACCGCATCCAGACGATCTCTCAGGATCCGCTGGGCTCCTTCGACCCGCGCTCCAACGTGCGCACGCTGCTCGGCGAGGCACTGTCCACCGTGGGGGTTCCCCGCGGCGAGCGCGACGACGCCGCGACCGCGCTGCTGGAACAGGTGGGGCTCTCGGCGATCCACCTGGGTCGGCATCCGCTGGAGCTCTCCGGTGGGCAGCGCCAGCGCATCGCGATCGCCCAGGCGCTGGCGACCAACCCCGAGATCATCGTGTGTGACGAACCCGTCTCGGCCCTCGACGTCTCGATCCAGGCCCAGGTACTCGATCTGCTGCGTGACCTTCAGGACCAGCTGCACGTCTCCCTCCTCTTTATCTCCCATGACCTGGGGGTGGTCCGCCACATCGCACATGATGTGGCGGTCATGCAGCACGGTCGGATCGTCGAGTTCGGCGAAACCGGCGAGGTCTTCGACCATCCGCAGCATCCCTATACCCGCGATCTGATCGCCGCCATCCCCACCATCGGCACCCCCAATCCCGCGATCTGATCACCGACACCTCCATGGCCCAACCATCGGCACCCCCAATCCCGCGATCTGATCACCGTCACCGCCCTCACTCCTCACCCTCACCCCTGAAAGGCACCACCCATGCGAAATCGCACCCGCAACGCGGCACTGCTTGGCGCCACCGCCCTGCTCACCGCCTTCGCCCTGACCGCCTGCTCGGCGTCCGCCTCCCCGAACCCCGGGTCATCCGGCAACGCTGGTACCTCGGCGAGCCCGGTCAGCGGCGGCACCCTGCGCTACCTGGCCAACACCGAACCGCCCACCTGGGACGGTCAGCGCGTCCCGAGCCTCAACCTCAACTCGATCAACTCCTCGATCTTTGACACGGTGACCGTGCAGGCCGAGGACGGCACCTATAAGCCGGGCCTGGCCACCAAGTGGGAGGTCAGCGAGGACGGCCTGACCTACACCTTCACCCTGCGCACCGACGTGAAGTTCCAGGACGGGAGCCCATTCAACGCCGGGGTACTCAAGCAAAACCTCGACCGCCCCCTCAACGAGACCGGGCTGGGCACCGCCTCCACCGGCATCGTGTCCAATGAGGTCCTGGATGACAGCACCCTGAAGGTGACCCTGTCGCGCCCGAACGCCGCGTTTATCCACGCCCTCTCGACCCCGCACTGGCCGATCTACTCGGGCAAGGTGCTCACCGAGCACACCCCCGCCGAACTATCGGCGAACCCCAAGCTGTCGGTGGGATCGGGACCGTTCAAGGTCAAAGACTACGTCAAGGGCTCCAAGATCGTCCTGGAAAAGAACCCAGACTACGCGTGGGCACCCAGCACCTGGGGCCACACCGGTCCCGCCTACCTCGATGAGGTCACGATCCAGTTTGTGCCCGAACCCCAGGCGCGCATCGGGGCGCTCGGTTCCAAGCAGGCCGATGCAATCGATCAGGTTCCGCCGCTAAACATCCCCGAGGTCACCGCCGCGGGCGGCCAGATCCTGGAAAAGGACAACACCGGAACCCCCTACTATCTGGCGCTGAACCCCAATATCGCCCCGTTCGATGACAAGAACGTGCGCCTCGCCTTCCGTGACGCGATCGACGTGGACGGCCTCCTCAAGAGCGTCTACGCGGGCAAGTACACCAAGGCCTGGACCACCACGCTGCCCGACACTCCGCCGCTGGGCTCCTACGATAAGTCGCTCGAGAAGAGCTGGAACTTTGATCCCAAGGCCGCCGCGAAGCTGCTGGATCAGGCCGGATATACCGAAACCGACAGCGACGGCTACCGCACCAAGGACGGCAAGCGCCTCACCATCAACTGGGCCGTGGACTCGCTCTACGTGCAGACCGACCAGCGCCAGCAGCTCGGCGAAGCCATCGCCTCCTCGCTGAAAAAGGCGGGTTTTGAGGTCATCCGCACCCCGTATGACACCGCCGCATTTACCGCGCAGCTGGCCAAGAACGAGCACAACCTCGCCGATTCCTCCCGCGGCTACGCCGATGTAGGGGTCACCATCCAGCCGTTCCAGACCAACTCCATCCCCAAGGAGGGTGGCGGTTCGGGTATCAACTACGGTCTGCTCTCCGACCCGCAGATCGACGAGTCGGGCAAGATCGTGAGCACCAACTCCGATCCCAAGGTGCGCATCGCCGAGGCCCAGAAGGTCCAGCAGCGCATCCTCGATGAGGGCTTCGCGATTCCGCTGTACGTGCCCAAGAAGATCGTCGGCACCACTTCCAAGGTGCACGGCTGGAAGTTTGATGCGGTGGGCTACACCGACGCGTTCTACGACGTCTGGCTCGCCAAGTAACCCTTCCCCCCCCCGATCGGCGGGCATCCCCTCGGATGCCCGCCGGCTGAAAGGACACATCATGCCCCGCATCGACCTCTTCTACTACGGTGACGTCACCAACGGTCAAAACCCCGCCGCCCTCTACCGCGATATCGAGGAGCAGGTGGTCCTCGGCGACCAGCTCGGCTACAACGGAGTCTGGGTCACCGAACACCACCAGAACGCCCGCGGCGAGGTTCCGGACCCGCTGCTGTTTCTCGCTCGGCTGAGCGCCAAAACCACCAACATTCGCCTGGGAACCTCGGTGGTGTGCGCGCCCTTCTATCACCCGATCCGGCTCGCCGAATCCGCTCTGCTGCTGGATGCGCTCTCGGGTGGACGCCTCGATCTCGGAGTCGGCAGCGGTGCCGGCACCGACCACCTGCTGGGCGTGTACGGTCTGATTCCCGGTGAGGGATCGGCCCGCTCCCGCGAGGTGCACGAAATCCTGCGTCAGGCCATCGACAACGGCCGGGTCACCTTCCACGGCGAGTTCTACGATTTTGACAACGTGGAGATCTCCCCGCCCGCCGGGCGCCCCGCCCGCGACGTCATCTGGACCGCCGCCGGACGCAACGCCATCGAGCTGGCCTCCGCCCACGGCTACCGGCTGATGATCCCGCGCCCGATGCCACTCGAGGCGCGCCTGGCCCTCAACGCCGAATACCGGGAAAAAGTCCCCGGCGGCGAGGTTATTCACCTGCGCTCGGGCCTGGTGGCACCCACCCGGGAACTCGCCCGCGAGCGCGCGGTCGAGTTCCTGCGCGAGTACGCGGCCATCTACCTGAAGGTGGACTGGCGCGGCGGCCCGGACAGTGCTGACTTCGACGATATCGCCGAGAAGCTCTCCTTCGCCGTCGGGACCCCCGAGGAAGTGGCGGACTCGATCTGGCGCTGGACCGACCAGTTCGACGGGACCGAGCAGACCGCGATCCAGTTCCAGGGACCACACGTCAAGCCCGCACACATCCTCGAATCCATCGAACTGTTTGCGACCCAGCTGCCGGGGCTGCGTGGATCCACCCCGACCACCGCGGTCCCCTACGTCGAACGCCCCATTCCCTTCCGCCCCAGCGGCGAGAACCTGGCACCGTATCAGAGCGCCGTGGAGGTGGGCGTATGAACATCGAGTCCATCCGCATAGTCCAACACCCAGTGGAGGTAACCGCATGAGCACCGCAGATTTTCCCGTCAGCCGTCGTCCCGAACCCAATGAGATCGCGGGGCTCGGGACCACCGCGCCGCTGGGCTCCACGGTGATCGGTGAGCGCCTGCGGGTGGGTTTCATCACCCACCTGGATCAGAACACCGACACCACGACCATCTACCGCGAGAACATCCTGCTGTTCCAGGAGCTGGAAAAGCTCGGCTATGACAGCGCGTGGATCGCGACCCGGCACTTCCACTCGGGCTGGGCAGCGCTCCCGAGCCCGTACGCGTTCCTCGGTGCCGCGGCGGTGGCAACCTCAAAGATCGGGCTGGGCACCGCGGTGCTGCCGATCGTGCTGGACGATCCGATCCGGGTCGCCGAGGACGTGGCGGTCATCGACCACCTCTCCGGCGGACGCCTGATCCTCGGCGTGGGCAAGGGGGTCCCCTCGGACTCGTTCCACGTGTTCAACGCCTGGGAGAAGGACCGTGATGCCAACTTCGAGCACAAGATCGACTCGCTGCACTGGGCGCTCGAGGGATCGCAGGTGCCCGAGGGCAGCGCACACATCTGGCCGGCAAACGCCGGACTGACCGGACGCGTGGTCCACGGCAGCTCGAACATCAACACGATCCGGGCCGCGGCTGTGCGCGGGGATGGCTTCATCCTGGAGCGCTTCGGCAACGGCAGCGAGCGGACCGCCGAGGCGCGCGCCGGATTCCAGCAGCGTCAGGCGTACTCGGTGCGCGAGTACCGTCGGGTATTCCACGAAACCTGGGGCGACACCCGCACCCCGTATGTGGTGACCTCGCGCACCGCCTATCCGGGTGTCTCCACAGCCGCGGCGCTCGCCGAGGCCGGAGAGCGTGCGGGCCGCTGGAACGAGTTCGCCGCGAAGATCGGCCGGGTGGATCTCACCGCCTCGATCCCCGATCAGCTACTCTCCGACAACTTCATCTGGGGCACCCCCGAGGAACTCGCCGCCGACCTGCTGGCCGACCCCACCATCGCGCTGACCGACGAGTTGATCCTCGGCATTCACCCGGCGCTGCACACCCTCGAGGAAACGGTGGAGAAGGCGCGGATCCTGCTGGAGGAGGCCTACCCGCTGATTCAGGCGGGCTGGGCGGCGCAGCGCGAGGCGGCACTGGCCGATGCGATCCGTCCGCTCACCCCCGAGCAGATTCGCGCCGAGCAGGAGCGCTTCGCGCACGAGCGTTCGGGCACGGTACTCTCCGGCACCACCGATGCCGCCACCCACACCGAACAGGAACGGATTTCCACCCATGTCTGAGACCAGCACCACACCCGCCGACTCTGCCCTCGCTGGTGACGCCTTCACCGCCGAGTGGGCGGCCTGGCACGAGGCCCGCCTCGACGCCACGCTCTCGCCCTACGGCATCGCCTCGCTGATCGGGACCCACTGGCTCACCGAACACGCTCAGGAGGTTCCCGGGCTGCCGGGCACCTGGCAGCGCGAAGGCGAGGCGATCGTGGGGCTGCTCCCCACCAACGTCGAGGTCCCGGCCACCACCCTGCGGGTCGAGCCCGGCACCGATGTCGAGTATGGCGACATCATCCTGCGGGCGTTTGGCCGCGGGGAAGATCTGGCCCTGCGGGTACTCACCCCGCGCAGTGAAACCCGTCGGGCGATCACGGACATCGCCGCGTTTACCCCCGACCCTGCCTGGGTGTTCCCGGCCCGATTCGAGGCCGCCGCGGATGAGACCCTGGCGATCGAACTGGTGGACGGATTTGTCCAGGACAAGCCGCTCTCGGGCCGCCTGCACGTCAACATCAACGGGCACTGGGCAGCACTCGTGGCTACCGCCGCGGGGAACGCCTACTCGGTGGTGTTTGCCGATCAGACCGGGAACGACCGCGGTGCCGAGGATGAAACCTACAGGTTCCGCTTTCTCACGGTCCCCGCCGCCGATGCCGAGGGCAACACGGTGATCGACTTCAACCGTGCGTTTGTCCCGCCCTGCGGCTTCAGCGACCACTACGTGTGCCCGCTACCCGCGCCGGATAACCGCCTGCCGCTGCGGGTACTCGCGGGTGAGCGCCTCCCGGTGGACGCCAGCGGCGCACCCTACCGCCACCACTAGGACCGTCCAGCAGAACACCCCGCCGTGTATGAGCACGGTGGGGTGTTGTGCATCCCACGGCAGGCACGCTGCCCGCTGGAGCCGAAGGGTCAACACCCAGCCGAACTCTCAGCGATGATCGACGATGTGTGGCGTTGTAGCCGCCGCCACTCCCCCCTCCGGGCAGATCAGGTAGGCACAGCCGTCGGCACCCGCGACGGAGCGATGGATAAGGTGCGCGGGTAGCTCAACCCGATCGCCGGTCAGTGCCTCTGCCTCGCCGATTCGGCCATTCTCACCGTGCACCCATGACACGCTCAGCGCCCCGGTAAGGACAACGATGCGCTCGGAAACCGAGTGGCTGTGCCAGTCGTGCACCTTCCCCGCAATATCGGTCTGAAACTCGATTCCGCCCTGGGTCGGTGCGTAGCGTTCGATCGCGGCGGTAATGGTCAACACGGGCTCGCTCAAAATCTCCGGTGCGATCGTCATCATGCCACCGTTTCCGCCCCTGGAGAAAAGGTGTGCACGGGGCACTCCGATGGAATCTGAGCGTGCTGCCCATCATCGAGGTAATACTGACGCCATTCGCGATTATTCGAGTCACCATAGTTACCCAGTTGCTCGCTGACCGGTGCCGCATCGTAGGTGGCGAGACGCGCTCGAATGATGCTGCGTGCACGGTCGCCCTTCGCGCCTCCCGCTTCGAGCCCGTCGAAAACAAATCGTGGTTGAAACGTCAGCGTCACTCGTTCGAAGTACCTACTTTTTCGCTGGGTATGCAGGTCAGTATTTGCCACCACAAACATTGCCTCGCCACCAAAACTGAATTCGAACAGGGCATGTTCTGGATGCCGGTCTACCTCCACCGGCCAGGAGTCGTCATCGTGGGTCGAGGTATGGTGCAGCAGCGCCCAGAAATGTCGAAAATACGCGTCGTGATTCCGCTCCACAGCCCAGGATTCAAAGAAGCACACCAGCGACGTTCGGTTGCCCAGATCCCGGCACACCTGCGTGAACAGCGTCAGGAGATGTGCCAAATTGGAGTCCTGTCCGCCACTGTCCGCCACGAACCCGAATCTCAGGGTTCCCTGGGCCATCGCTCCCACTCCGAAGATGCAGGGGAATGGGTTCTGCGCATCCAGTAAACGCAACTCGAAATTCTGAATCGCATCCCGTTGCCATCCGTCAGGCGCTTCGGAAACACTGCTCACCAGGATATTTGGGTTACTCATTTTCCCACCGGTTTCTCTCGTGTTGACCCTCTCGAGCCGTCCTCGACCCACCTCAAATGAGATTACGATCGTTGTCAAAATTAATGCTGATCTGGTATTTAGTTGATTACCTCGGGGCATTGGGGATAGCGTAGCCCCCAACCCCTTTGAAGTTGTACTCAGACCAAAAACCCGAGGAGCGCACAAGATGACACCGAGGATTGCAATCGTGGGCCACGTCCCACGAGCATTTCGTGAATACGTCCTGCGGGCGGCGCGCAGCGTCGCGGAAATCTGGCTGATTACCGACGACGCTGCCGCCGAGCCCTGGCACCACGAATACTGCGCAAACATCACCGAGTTACCGCTCAATGATGCGGCAGCCGAAGGCTCCATCCTCGCGCTCATCGCGGGCAAGGTCCGGGGAATCCTGACCGTCGACGAACGCTACGTCGAGCTCACGGCACGACTCGTGGCCACCCTCTCCCTCCCCGGTGCTACCCCCGAAGCGGTGGGCTTGTTGAAGGACAAGGCGTCCATGCGGGCGCTGACGTGGGATCAGGACTATGCGATTCGATTCCGGGTCGCTCACACCGTCGCCGAAGCACGCGAAGCCGCGGCACAGATTGGGTACCCGGTCGTGGTCAAGCCGCGGTCGCTCGGCGGGAGCATTGGTGTCTCCCTGGTGACGCGGGCAGAAGCCCTACCCGCCGCTGTCAATCTCGCGAGTGAGGCCACGGTGGGAACCGTGACCAGCGCCCATGCCGGGGTGCTCATCGAGGAGTATGTGGAGGGTGAGGAGATCAGCGTCGACTCCTCGATCAGCAACGGCCTCACGACGGTCCACTTTATTTCGGACAAGACCCTGGGACTCGCGCCGTATTTTGAGGAGGTGGAGCATCACTCCCCGTCCCGCTTCACCGATGTTTACCCCGCCATCACACGGATCGTGCACGACATACACACCCGCAGTGGTTTTGACCAGGGCATCACCCACATCGAGTTCCGGCTCTCTCCTCATGGCCCAAGGCTCATCGAGGCAAATGCCCGCCTCGGCGGCGACCTCGTCCCCCATATCGGGTTTCTCGCCGGCGGAGTCAACCTGGCAGTGATCGCCACCCAGCTCGCACTCGGGCATCATCTCGAAACCGTAGTCCCGGACAAAGCCGGGAAAGGCGGAGCGGCCATCGCATTCATCGTCCCGCAAAAAGCCGGGTTCTTCAAAAACATCGTCTGGCCCGCGGTGACACTGCCCACCGGTGTCCATATTCAGACGGAGCAGCTGCTCACCGCCGGGGACTTTGTGGCACCGCCTCCCACTGCTTTTCTTTCACGCGTCGGCCTGGTGATCGGCTACGGCCCGGATGCGCGCGAGGCCCACGCGCTGGTTCATTCGATCGCCCGGGACACACAACTTGTCCTCACCGATGGCTAAGCCCGCCGAGGAAACCATCACCCCGAATTCCGGGCACCGTTCTCGGCGCACCCTGGCCGTCGTGGGCCTCTCCACCCTGGTGGGAAGATCGGGCGGGTTTCTCTCAATATTCGGGTCGATCTACCTCACGTCCACGACGCTCGGCCCCAATTCCATCGTCGTGGTTCTCACCGTGGCGGGCGTATTCTCCATGCTCAGTTCGGTGCTGAGCGGACGCCTAGCCGATCGGTTTTCTCCGCGGAGCATCCTCATATCGGTTTCCGTCATCAATGCGGTTGTGCTCGCGGTTCTCGCCGCGAATCCGGGGATTCCCGTGGCGCTTGGCTGCATGATTCTTGCAAGCGGCATGACCGCGGCATTCATTCCGCCGGCCGCGACTCTAGTTCAGCGAACATCACGCTCGGAGAAAACCCTCACCACGCGATTTGCCACGTTTCGACTGTTCCTCAACATCGGAACCACATCGAGCCCGCTGATCGCGATGATCTTAGGCGAGACGTATTTTGACCGGCTCTTTCTCTACAGTGCCATCGCAAATCTGATCGCCGCCCTGGTCCTCCTGCTCACTCCGCGTCACATCCCTCAAAATACCGACCCTCACCCCCTCGCCACGGGAAGCACACACACTCACGGCGGCCCCTCCCATGGCACGGTTGTCGGGATTACCCTCGGTGCCCTCGGAATCACCGCCGCACTCTACGCGCAGTTCCAATCCACGCTCCCCCTTGCGATTCGAGCCGAACACACGGGATTGGCGATCTACAGCACGCTCATCCTGATCAACTCGGCAACCGTCATCATCGGAGAGGTACCGCTCAGCATCCTCACCCGCCGCTTCGCTCCGTGGATTCCGTTGACTCTCGGGATTGCCCTGATGTCCACGGGTATTTTTCTGGCGGGAGCATGTGTTGCAGTCCCCGTGGTGATGGTTGCCGGGGCACTGATTTTTACGTTCGGCGAGATGATGTTTGCCCCCGTCGCGAACACTGTAGCGGCCAGGCTCGCGCCGGCCGGGAAGTCCGCTCGCTACCAGGGCTATCTCAGTTCGATGCAGGCCCTCGGGTTTGCCCTGGGTCCGGCCGCCGGGGTCGCCCTCTACTTCACCGCGGCGGCATACATCTGGCTGGTAATTCTTGCGATCGGCCTGGGATTGAGTGTGCTCCTCGGTGCGCTTCTTCGCCGGCCTCTCGGCTCCGCGACCATGACCGAAAACCCCGTCGCCCAGGCCGCTCCCACAACCGAACAGGGAACACCATGACAATCGTCGCCCTGGTAGATCCGCTGAGCAGCGGGCAAATGTACCCGCCCCTGCTGGCAGAGCACGGCATCGACGTGCTCGTCATCACCACCCCGAGAGGAGTCGCCGCCACGCATCAGAAAAATGCTTCCTCACGTGGTTGCGCGCATCAGGGCGGTCTCATCCTCCCCTCCATGGAGCGAGCAGACATCACGAGCCTCGTGCACTCGCTCTTTCGACTGGGCGTTCGGCACATCATCGCCGGTTCCGAAGCGGGAGTGCCCGTCGCTCTCCTCCTCCAGACGGCGGTGGCGGATACCCGTGCGCCGATACCCTCACAGACGTCATCGGTGCTGTTCGACAAGGCCGCACTCGCACATCGACTGTCCGACCGGGGTGTTCCGGCCCTGCACTCTCGCGAGCTCCATTCCAAAGCCGAGGGTCTCGCGTTTGTCTCCACAGTTGATTTTGCCCAGGATTCGCTGGTCCTCAAACCCTCCATCGGGGCCGGGTCGATCGGCGTTGCTCGCGTCACGTCGATCGCGCAGGCAGGTGAGCATCTCTCGACCCTGTTCGATGCGGAGGATGCCTTCGGCACGCCCGTGACCTGCGTTCTTGCACAGGAGTATTTTGCGGGCACCGAGTACGTGGTGGACACAGTCAGCTTCGACGGAGTGCACTCGATCGCTAACGTGTGTGCCTATCAGAAGGTACTCTCCGCGGATGGGTTGTTTGTCTATTCACGGCTCGATTGGCTTGAGCAGAGTGCGCCACCGGCGAGACTCGTGATCGACCATGCACGATTGGTCTTAGACGCTCTGGGGCGAGAGAACGGATGCAGCCACCTGGAGATCATGGTGCGGGCTGGCCAGCCACGCCTCATCGATTTTGGCGCGCGGGCGCATGGTGCAATGCACCCGGCCAAGACATTTGAGCTGACCGGAAGCTCACAGATTCATCGAGAAGTTTCCCGCATAGCCAACGGCACGGTCCCGCCGGATGGTTATGCGCTTGCACGTTGCGGAAGGATTGTTTTCTTCCACCGTCTCCGCGACGGAACCGTCGGGGAAACCGTCGACAGTGAGAAGTTCCTGACCATCCCGTCGGTTTTTTCCATCGATCTGGGACTCTCTCCCGGCAGCTTTGTGGCGCGAACGACCGACCTCAACAGCAGCCTCCGCCTGGGCCTGTGCTTTCTCACGGCCGAAAACGAAGCGGAGTTAGACCGCGACGAAATGCGGGTGCGCCGGGTTTTCGACTCGTTTTTCGCACAGGACTAGCCCGTGCGACGCCCCTCTGCGGACACGGCGGACGGTATCGACCCGCTACTCGGAGGAGCGGAGGCGGACGCACGAGTCAGTGCATCGGCACGCTACTCGGAGGAGCGGAGGCGGACGCACGAGTCAATGCATCGGCACGCTACTCGGAGGAGCGGAGGCGGACGGTGAGGGAATCCGCCCGCGTAGCGATCACGTCATCCTGGGCCCAGCGCTGAGCGAGGCGCTGCAGCACGGCGTCAAGCATCTCTCGGTCGAGACCCTGCACCAGGGTCAGGGTCACCACGAGCTCCGGCCCGTGCAGGCGCGAGAGCGGGTCGGCGGTGGACAGTGCCACGTCCAGCACCGAGAGTTCGGTGCCGATGGACGATACAAATGCGGCAAACACCTCGGGATCCTGGAAGCTGGGAATCCAGGATTCCTCGCGGGCCACGGCCCAGAGTGCCGGACGGCGGATCACAAATTCCAGCGGGGTGGTGGCATCCAGCACCACCAGGTCGGTATTCTCCTCGGCTGCGGCCAGGGCCACGCGAATGCCGTCGGCGGGAACGGGCCGAGCCTTGGGGTTCCAGGCCCGCATGGCGTCCACCGAGGAGAAGACCGGCAGGACGTTGCGTCCGTCGGGTCCGGCGACGGTGATGATTGAGAGCTCCTGAGTCTTGTCAACCTCCTGGCCGTGGGCATTGAGCCCCACATCCCCGGCATGGGCAACCAGGGGGATCAGCAGGCGCGCGGTGCGGAACGCATCCACGATGGCCTCGGCGCTCCCCTCCCCTGCGACGAACCGGCGCTGGGCCTCGGCGAGCTCGGCGGGCGCGCTGCCGTCATCCTCGGCGTAGGCGTTGTCGTGAGCCTGGAAGGTGCGTCCCTCCCAGGACTGGTCCGCGCTGTCCGCGGTGTTGCCGGCGAGGGCAGCGATCCGGGCACGAATCCCGGTGGGATCATCGGGGGTGCCGTGATCGCAGCCGGCACCGTGTGCGTGTGGGTCGGCCGGGGTGTGCTCGGTCATGCTGTCTCCTCGCGGGAACGAAACCATCGGGTGGATGGTGGGGTGCGGCGGGATGAGCCGCCGGGTGTGGGGCGGGCCAATTCGCGGCTGATGGGCCGCGCAGATGACCATATCCAGCCTATCGGCCCGTCGGATTCGGCGCGCACACAACAGGCCCGGAACCCCAGAGCGAGGTACCGGGCCTGTGTGGAATGCCTAGTTGGAGGCCACGTCCAGGGCCTCGGGCAGGGTGAAGTTGCCGTTGTACAGTGCCTTGCCGACGATTGCACCCTCGAGGCCCAGCGGCACCAGCTCGCGCAGGGCGGCGATGTCGTCGAGGCTGGAGATGCCACCGGAGGCCACAACCGGGCGGTTGGTGCGCTCCATGACGTCCTGGAGCAGCTGGATGTTCGGGCCCTGCAGGGTGCCGTCCTTGGTCACATCGGTCAGCACGTAGCGGGTGCAGCCGGCCTCTTCGAGGCGCTCCAGCACGGTCCACAGGTCGCCACCATCGCGGGTCCAGCCGCGGGCGGCGAGGGTCGTGCCGCGCACGTCGAGGCCCACGGCGATCGCGTCGCCGTAGCGACCGATGACGTTGGCGGCCCACTCGGGGTTTTCCAGGGCGGCGGTGCCCAGGTTGATCCGGGTGACGCCGCTTTCCAGGGCCGCTTCCAGGCTCTCGTCGTCGCGGATGCCACCGGAGAGTTCGATCTTCACGCCGTGCACGGCCTTGATCACGCGACGGATGACGGCCTGGTTGTTGCCCCGACCGAAGGCTGCGTCCAGGTCGACCAGGTGGATCCACTCGGCCCCCTGCTTGGCCCAGTCCAGGGCCGCGTCGACGGGGTCACCGTAGTTGGTTTCGGATCCGGCTTCGCCCTGGGTCAGGCGGACGGCCTTACCGTCGGCCACGTCCACGGCCGGCAGCAGTTCGAGTGCCGGGGTGTTGTTGAACTCGCTCATGTTGTCCTTGTGTCCTAGAGGCGAATCCGCGTCGGGATCGACGGGATTCGCTGGGTGGTGGGTGAACGATGCCGGTGTCGGCGGTGTTCGGCCCGCGAGGGTGCGAGAGGAACACGTTCGGTGTCGGTCGTGTTCGACCCGCGAGAGGGGTGGAGGTGGTCGGTGCGCCGGGCGGATACCCGCGGACGACCAGGTGCCGGGGTGTGGCTACTCCGGGAGGGGCAGGGTGTCCAGCCAGTTCCGCAGCAGGGTGATCCCCGCCTCCCCCGACTTTTCGGGGTGGAACTGGGTGGCCGTGAGCGGTCCGTTTTCGATCGCGGCCAGGAAGGGAACACCGTGGTCGGCCCAGGTGAGGGCCGGTTCCGTGAAGGGGGGAATCACATCCAGCAGCCATTCCTGCGCCGCATAGGAGTGAACAAAGTAGAAGCGCTCGTCCTCGAGACCGCGGAACAGGCGGGAGTTCTCGGGGACCCGAACCGTGTTCCAGCCCATGTGCGGCACAACTTCGGCGGGCAGCTCGGTGATCGATCCGGGCCACTGGCCCAGGCCCTCGGTTTCCACGCCGCGCTCGGTCCCCCGGTCAAACATGACCTGCAGGCCCACGCACACGCCCAGTACCGGCTTGCCACCGGTGATGCGCTTATCGATGATGCGGGCGCCACCGGAAGATTCCAGTGCGGCCATGACCGCGTCAAACGCACCCACACCGGGGACAAACAGTCCGTCGGCAGCCATGGCCTCGGTGAAGTCTCCACTCAGGGTGACATCGGCGCCGGCCTTTTCCAGGGCCTTCACCGCAGAGTGGACGTTGCCCGATCCGTAGTCGAAGACGACAACGCGGGGACGGCGGGCGGCCGGAGGGGTTTCCTCCACCGCGGTGTCGCTCACCAGGGTGACGTCTCCTCCCGAGGAGTTGCTTGCCGGGGTGGTGTCGCTCACAGCTTGCCCTTCGTGGACGGGATGCCCTCAACCAGCGGGTCGAAGGCCTTGGCCTGACGGAACGCGCGGGCGAACGCCTTGAACTCGGCTTCGGCGATGTGGTGCGGGTCGCGACCCGAGCGCACATCAATGTGGACGGTGAGGCCGGCGTTGAAGGTGATCGCCTCGAAGACGTGCCGGATCATCGATCCGGTGAAGTGTCCACCGATGAGGTGGAACTCAAACCCGGCGGGCTCACCGGTGTGCACCAGGAACGGACGACCGGAGATGTCGACCACGGCCTGAGCCAGGGCCTCATCCAGCGGGCACAGCGCATCGCCGTAGCGGGCGATTCCGGCCTTGTCGCCGAGGGCTTCGCGGATCGCCAAGCCCAGGGCAATGCCGATGTCCTCCACCGTGTGGTGAACGTCGATGTGGGTGTCGCCGGTAGCCTTGACCCGCAGATCGGTCAGCGAGTGCTTGGCGAATGCGGTGAGCATGTGGTCGTAGAAGGGCACGGAGGTTTCAATCTCGCTGCGGCCGGTGCCGTCGAGGTTGATTTCGAGCTCAATCGAGGATTCACTGGTTGCCCGCGTAATCTTCGCGGTCCGAGGTGCGCTGGTCATGCCTTTGAGCTTAGCGCGCTCAGGGCCTCGAGGAAGGCGGTGGTTTCGGACTCGGTTCCGGCGCTCACTCGCAGGTGTCCGGGGATGCCGACATCGCGAATCAGGATGCCGCGTTCCAGCAGGGCGGTGAACAGCGCCTGGGGGTCCTCGACCCCGCCGAACAGCACAAAGTTGGAGTGGGTACGGTGCGGGGTGTAGCCGAGTTCACTCAGACGGGCCACGATGCGGTCCCGCTGGCCGCGGATGTCGTCGACCATCGCCAGCATTTCGTCGGTGTGGTCAAGAGCCGCCTCGGCGGCCGCCTGGGTGAGGGCCGAGAGGTGGTACGGCAAACGCACCAGACGCAGCGCGTCGATCGCCGCCGGATCGGCGGCCAGGTAGCCCACCCGGGCACCGGCAAAGGCGAAGGCCTTACTCATGGTGCGGGAGATCAGCAGGCGAGGACGGCCCGGCAGCAGGCTCAGCGCGCTCTCGGTGCCGTCGGGAGCGAATTCGGCATATGCCTCATCCACAACAACCACGCCATCGGTGGCGTCGTAGATCGCCGCGATGGTCTCCAGGTTAATCGGGGTACCGGTGGGGTTGTTCGGGGAACAGAGGAACACCACGTTGGGCTGGTGTTCACGTACCTGAGCCACCGCGGTCTCGGCGGAGAGCTCATACTCGTCGTCCCGCAGACCGGGAATCCAGGTGGTGTCGCCACCGGCGGCCAGGAGGGAGTACATCGAATAGGTGGGGGCAAACCCGAGCAGCGTGCGTCCGGGGCCGGCAAAGGCGGAGAGGACGTGCTGCAGCACCTCATTGGAACCGTTGGCGGCCCAGAGGTTCTCTGCGGTCAGTCCGTGGCCGAGGTAGCGCGCCAGACGTTCGCGCAGACCGCTGAACTCGCGATCCGGATACCGGTTGAGCCCGATGACGGTCTCGGCGATGCGGGCGACGATGTCGTGGGCCACCGCCTCGGGGATGCGATGGGTGTTCTCGTTGACGTTGAGCGCAACGGGCACGTTCAACTGCGGTGCGCCGTAGGGGACTTGGCCGCGCAGATTATCGCGGAGGGGCAGATCGTCAAGAGTGGTCACGGGGAAAGTTTACCCAGTCACTCCGAGCGACAGGGCGCACATTTGCCCAGTCTGCACGGGTGTGCGGGCCTAGCGCGTGGGGGCGTCGAAGCGCAGCGGGATGGCCAGACGCTGACCAGCTTCCAGCCCGGATCCCTGCAGCTGGTTGAGGTCACGGATCTCGGCGATGACATCGCGCGGGTCGGCCGCGGGGTCGAGCGACACAGCGAGCTGCCACAGGGTGTCTCCACTTTCCACCGTCACATAGTGGAACGAGGCATCACTCGGGGTGGAGGAGGCAACCGCTCCCCCGGCACTCAGGCCTACAACCAGGAGCGCAATCACCAGGGGCAGCGCCACCAGGGTGGTGATGACGATTCGGCCACGACGGGTCAGACGCAGCTTGCCCGTGGGGCGGGCACCGGATGCGGGTGCGGGTGCGGGTGAAGCAGCGGATGCGGGTGAGGCAGCGGAAGCGGCCGCGACACGGGCGGGTGCCTCCGAAGAAGAGGGCTCGAATCCGAAGGAGGGACGAGCGGTAACGGGACGGCGGGGGTTCAGGATTGCGGTACTCATGATTGACCTCTCTGTACCGGTGGGCTGCCCAGATGCGAGTGCCCGTGCGGCGCAACCCCCGCGAAGTAATGGCGGAGAGTGGAAGCCGTGGCCGGTCTTAATGAAAGCGTGCTGAAGACGGGGAAATCCAACACCGGGGTTTGCTGTACCGAGTCGGTGTTTTCGAAGGGCGTTAGAACATCTGTTTCGAATATAACTTCGAATAATCGAATTCACAAGCCGGTATTCGAATCTTTTTGAGATTTTTTCCCGACACACTCGAAGAAATGTTTGTTTTCCCAGCCGTCGCTGGATACAGTTTCGAGTGTTGGGATTACTCAACCAATAACCACCGACACTGGCTCAAAAGGGCCGTCAGGACGGGAAACCATGGTCACCAAGAAGCCGAACGCAGACGCCACCGACGCGCCCAAAACCGGCACTCGGCGACGCAAGAGCCTGAGCGAGAAGCAGCGTTCGATTCTCGAATACATCTCCCGTTCGGTGGCCGACCGTGGATACCCGCCGAGCATGCGCGAGATCGGCGACGCCGTGGGCCTCGCCTCGCTGTCCAGCGTGACCCACCAGCTCAATCAGCTGGAACTCAGCGGATACCTGCGCCGCGACCCCAACCGTCCCCGCGCCCTGGAGATCCTGATCGATCTGCCCGGCACCACCGTCTCCTCGGCGAGCTTCGAATCGGTCACCCCTCCGGTGGGCGACGCCGCCATGGTGCCGCTGGTGGGACGGATCGCCGCGGGCTCCCCAATCACCGCCGAGCAGCAGGTGGAGGAGGTCTTCCCGCTGCCGCGTCAGCTCGTGGGTAAGGGCGACCTGTTCATGCTCAAGGTGTCCGGCGACTCGATGATCGACGCGGCCATCTGCGACGGCGACTGGGTTGTGGTGCGTCAGCAGCACGACGCGGAAAACGGGGACATCGTGGCCGCGATGCTGGACAATGAGGCCACCGTGAAGGTATTCCGTCAGCGCGACGGTCACACCTGGCTGCTCCCCCGCAACTCGAACTTCGAACCGATCCTGGGCGACCATGCCGAGGTGCTCGGCAAGATCGTCGCGGTCCTGCGCGCGGTCTAGGTCGCCGCTGCGGATCCGATCGATCCGGAATCTCGGGCCTCGTTCCGATACCCGAGTCGAGCGGCCCACATCCCGCACTCCGAGATGAGGTAGAGCGTGCACACCATCGAAAACTCGAACGCGTCCCGACTCATTCACGCGGTGATTCCCTCGCCGGTGGATGAGCTGACCCTGGTCGCCCGCGGCGACACACTGATCGCCGTGTACTTCGCCCAGCACGCTCGCCGTCCCTCCGATGCTGCTCTCGGCGACCGGGTGGACATCGCGGACAGTGCGGTATTCACGCACACCCGCGATCAACTGGCCGAATACTTTGCCGGTGATCGCGAAACCTTCGATCTCCCCCTCGCCCCCGAGGGTGAGGAGTTTGCCCGGCGCGTCTGGGCCGAGATTCGACGGATTCCGCGCGGCCGGACCATCCGCTATGGCGATATCGCCGCCGAGCTCGGCCAGCCCGGCGGTGCGCAGGCCGTGGGCGGCGCGGTGGGGCGCAATCCGCTGAGCATCATCGTGCCGTGCCATCGCGTGGTCGGAGCCGACGGATCGCTCACCGGGTACGCCGGCGGCACCGCCCGCAAGGCCTTCCTCCTGGAACTCGAGGAGGACGAGGCGGCCAGCGCGGCTCGGCTGTTTTAGTCGACAACACCGAGTTTGCGTCGTTCAGCAACGCCGAAGGGGCGAGTCCATCAGGACTCGCCCCTTCGGCTTTTGATCGTGCCCGCGCTGGTCGCGTGACGCTCGGCGCAGGTCATCGGTCACTCGGCGATCAGTATTACCGCGCGAACTCGTCGAGTCCCGCGGCCACCTCGGGTGAGGCAAACGCGTGTACGCGAGTGCCCTCCTCCTCATAGTCGAGGGTGACCACGCGGCCACGGCGGTGCAGCAGCGAGATCACGTCGCCGCGGTCGTAGGGCACCAGCAGATTCAGCTCGACCGACGGGCTGGGGAGCAGCTCGGCGATCTTCGCCAGGATCTCCTCGATGCCCTCGCCGGTGCGCGCCGAAGCGAAGATCGCGTGCGGTTCGAGTCCCAGCAGGACCAGGCGGTCCTCTTCGGACACCAGGTCGGACTTATTGAACACGACGATTTCCGGGATATCCCGGGCACCGACATCGGTGATCACGTCACGCACGGTCTTGAGCTGGGCCGAGGGATCCGGGTGCGATCCATCCACCACGTGCACGATCACATCCGAGTCGCCCACCTCCTCCAGGGTCGAGCGGAATGCCTCGACCAGCTGGTGCGGAAGATTGCGGACAAAACCGACGGTATCGGTGAGGGTGTAGACCCGACCATCCTCGGTTTTGCTCTTGCGGACGGTGGCGTCCAGGGTCGCAAACAGCGCGTTCTCGACCAGCACGCCGGCCCGGGTGATCCGGTTTAGCAGGCTGGACTTGCCGGCGTTGGTGTACCCGGCAATCGCGACCGAGGGCACCTCGAAGCGCTGGCGGTTGGCCCGCTTGGCCTCGCGGGCGGGCAGGAAGCCCTTGATCTGACGGCGCAGCTTCGACATCCGAATGTGGATGTGTCGGCGGTCCAGCTCGAGCTTGGTTTCACCGGGACCACGCGATCCCATACCGGCACCACCCACCTGACCACCGGCCTGACGGGACATCGAGTCACCCCACCCACGCAGACGCGGCAGCAGGTATTCAAGCTGGGCCAGCTCCACCTGGGCCTTACCCTCACGGCTCTTGGCGTGCTGACTGAAGATGTCGAGGATCACGGCCGTCCGGTCGATCACCTTGACCTTCACCACGTCCTCGAGCGCGCGGCGCTGGCTGGGTGAGAGTTCGGTGTCGGCGATCACCGTGTCGGCACCGAGTGCCTTGACGATCCCCGCGAGCTCGGCAGCCTTACCGCTCCCGAGGTAGGTGCTGGCGTCGGGATTGGCGCGGCGCTGCAGCAGACCGTCGAGGACCGCGGCACCCGCGGTTTCGGCAAGCGCGGCCAGCTCCCGCAGCGAGTTTTCGGCATCTTCCTGCTTGCCCTGCGGATACACACCGATCAGGACGACGTTTTCCAGGCGAAGCTGACGATACTCAACCTCGGTGACGTCTTCGAGCTCGGTGGAGAGCCCGGCGACGCGGCGCAGGGCCGCGCGGTCGGCACGGTCGGCCTGATCGCCATCGCCCGCCGAGCCCTCGGTGTCGTGGTCCTGCAGGGCGGCGGCACGGCCGGTGGCAAACACGTTGACCGCGCCGGCACGGGAGGCGGCACCCCGCAGGACACGCTCGACGGCGTCCTCGGAGTCCGCACCGTGATCGTCAGCGCCGTGATGGTCAGCACCGGTGGAATCGGTGGAGGAGGTACCCGTGGAAGAGGCACCACTGGAATGGGACGCGTCGTACCCGGACGCGGCGGGGGAATGGGTGGCGGAATCGCCGGTCTGTGTCGAATTGTGGGTACCCCGCTCGGCGGCCTGGGCGGTGCCCGTGGCGCTCTGCACCGCGGCATCGCGGTCGTCTGCGGGGGTGATGGTGTTCGGGGTGTCTTTTGTCATCGAGTTAACCCTAGTTCGTATCCATCGGATACGGTCTAAATATGTCGAGTGAACACTATTTTGATGCAACACCCGCGGGTGATGCGGTCTATCGAACCATCATCGCGCGCATTGCCGGCGTCGAGCGCACGCTGACCACCGCGAACAAGGTCTTCTCCCCCGCCCACCTCGACGAGGGCACCCGCATTCTGCTCGAGGAGGTGCCCGAGCCGCCGACCCACGGCAACCTGCTCGACCTCGGTGCCGGCTGGGGCCCAATCTCGCTCGAGCTCGCGCTGCTGAGCCCCGAGGCCACCGTCTGGGCCGTGGACGTGAACGATCGTGCACTCGACCTGGTGCGCAAGAACGCCGCCGACCTGGGCATCACCAACATCCGTGCCGTGCGCCCCGATGAGGTCCCTGCGGACATCCGGTTTGAGGCCATCTGGTCCAACCCGCCGATTCGCGTGGGCAAGGACGTCCTCCACGGCATGCTGGAGCACTGGCTGCCCCGGCTGGTCGAGCAGGGCGAGGCCTGGCTCGTAGTGCAGAAGAACCTGGGCGGCGACTCGCTGCAGCGCTGGATCACCGAGACCCTGGGAGCTGAGTTCACCGTGAGCCGTCACACCACGGCCAAGGGTTTCCGGGTGATCCTGGTGGATCACTCCGCCGCCGACGATGAGGACCTGCCCGACTTCGTGTAGCGATCACACACGAGAACGGCCCCGGGGGAATTCACATCCACCGGGGCCTTCTTCGGTATCGCGTCTACGCCTGGTGCAGCGCGTCCAGGTCCACGGTGCCGGTGTAGACCAGTTCTGCGGGACCCGAGAGGGACACGTGCTCGCCGTCCTCGGTGGGGAACATACGCACGGCGCACACACCGCCGGGCACGGTGACCCGCCACTGGTTGGGCGCGGTGGGGCCAGCCCAGAAGCGGGTGGCCAGGGCGGCCGCGGCGATCCCGGTGCCGCAGGAGAGCGTCTCTCCCGAGCCGCGCTCGTGCACGCGCATGCGGATCTGCCCCACTCCGTCGCGAATGAGCTGGGCGGCGGGAACCACGAGTTCCACATTGGCACCGGCCTCGGGGGCCGGGTCCAGGGTCGGGGCGACGGTGAGGTCGGCCTGGTCAAGCTCGGAGTCATCGGCGAGCGCAACCACCACGTGCGGATTTCCCACGTTGATGCCCACACCCGGACGAGCGACCTCAACCCCGCGGGTGTGCACCAGCGGGCCGTCCTCCTCCAGACGCCAGCGTCCCAGGTCCACGGCGAATCCACCGGCGGTTACCTGCACGTCGCGGACACCCGCGCGGGTCCCGATCGCGATGGTTTCGCCGCGCTCGAGGGTGATCAGTCCGGTTTCGATCAGGTAGCGCACAAACACGCGGATGCCGTTGCCACACATCTCGGCCACCGAACCATCGGCGTTGTAATAGTCCATGAACCACTCGGCACCGGAGTCCTCGGCCAGGCTCTCGGCCCCGTATTCGAGGGAGGCGGAGCGGGCGGCGCGGATCAGGCCGTCGGCACCGATCCCGAAGCGACGATCACACAGGGCGGCGATGGTGGCCGGGGTCAGCTCGCGCCGGGCGTCGGGATCGGTGATCAGGACAAAGTCGTTGCCGGTGCCGTGGCCCTTGTGGAAATCGAGTGTGTTCGCCATTGCCCCAGTTTAGGCGTCGCGGCCCGCATCGGAAAACCCGGTCAGCGACGGCGATAGAGGATCTCCGGACGACCACGCTGCCCATAGCGGTGCTCGCTGCGCAGCACCCCCGTGCGCACCAGGTGATCGAGGTAGCGCCGGGCGGTAATCCGAGAGAGTCCGCAGGCTGCGGCAACCTCGATCGCCGAGGATGCCTGTTCGGCGGACACGGCGTTCTCGACCAGACGCGCGGTGGATTCCGAGAGGCCCTTGGGCAAACGACGATCACCACTTCGGCCGGCCTCGATTAGCGCGTTCACATCCTCCTGACCCAGCGGTGCCGGGTCGACCCGCGGACGGGTCGCCGCAGAACCGTCTCGATACGCGCCGAGCTTCTGCTCAAACAGGGCGCGGGAGAAGGGCTTGACGAGGTAGTCGGCGATCCGAGCCGAGGCCGCCTGAGACACGGTGATCCCATCGTTGGCCGAGCTCACCACGATCACGTCCACCGCATCGTCGCTGAGCTGGCGCAGACGGTGCAACACCTCGACCCCGCTGAAATCGGGGAGGTGAATGTCCAGCAGCACCAGGTCGATATCGCCATCCAGGAGCCGATCCAGCGCGGCGGCGCCGGTGGCCGCGGTGTCGGCGACTACAAAGCCGGGAAGCCGCTCCAGCGCGCGAATATGCATGCGGCAGACGGCCGGGTCATCGTCCACGATCAGGGTGCGGATCATCGGGGTTCCTCCCTCGAATCGGGATCGATCGCGACGGGGTTTTGCACCCGCCCGGTTGTGGCGTCCACGGGGTACAGGGGTGGCACCAGGGCATCCATCCGGGTGCCCGAGGATCCATACACCGGCTCTCCCACGGTGATCCACCCACCACGGTTCTCCAACACCCGGGCGACCAGCGCCAGCCCGAATCCACGAGGAAGGTCTCGCTCCCCCCGCGCCTTGGTGCTAAAGCCGTGTTCAAAGATGCGTTCCCGATCCGCGCGGGAGATCCCGGTGCCGCTATCACTCACCCGAATCGAGAGTCCCTCGGCCCCGCGTGCCAACCGGAGCTCCACTCGGCCGCCCGGCCCGGCCGCGTCCACGGCGTTTGACAGCAGATTGGCGATCACCTCAAATTCCTCGGTGTCCAGGTTACCGACCCCCACCTCATCGGCGTCACATTCAAGAATTCCGCCCCGTTCCGTGAGGATGATTCGATGCCGCTCGATCAGGGTGCGCAGGCCGCTGCGAGACACCGGCGTGGGGGCTGTGCGCGGGCCGGTGTATGCCGCCTCGCCCCCGGCAGCCGCCTCGGCGGCCGCGCCGGAAACCACCTCGGCATCCACGGGCACGAGGGTACGAATGTAATCCAGCGCCTCATCGTTTTCCCGATCCTCCAACAGGCCGTAGAGCACGTGCAGACGGTTGGTGAACTCATGGGACTGCTCCCCCAGGGCCGCACCCACGCGGCGCTGCACCACGAGGTCGCGGGCGTCGCGGGCAAGCCGGTCCAGGCGCCGACCCAGCAGCATCGTCACCAGGGCAGCCGCGCCGATCCCCACCGCGAGGGATCCCAGCGCCCAGGGCAGCAGGCCGGCGACACCATCACGCATGTCCTCGGCGATTGCGCTTTCCAGGATGCCCACCGAGGCGGTGCCGATCACCGTCCCCGCGGTGTCATAGACGGGCATCTTGGCGCGCAGGGTCGGGCCCAGGGTTCCCGCCTCGACCCCGACAAAGTGCTCCCCGGCGAGGACCCGACGGTGATCGGTTGAAACCTGCTCCCCCACCAGGGATTCATTGGGATGGGTGAGCCGGATTCCCGCGGTATCGGTAATCACCACGTAGTCCATCCCCGCAGCCTCGGCCACCAGATCGGCAACCGGCTGGAGCTCCCCGGTGGGCCAGGGGGCTGTGATCCCCGCACGCACCACGGGCAGGTTCGACAGGGACTCCGCCACCCGGATCACCCGCTCCTCGGTGGCCGCACGAATCTGGCGCTCCTGCACCATCAGCGCCACGATCACCGTGATTCCCAGGCAGACAAATACGATCCCCACCTGCACCAGGAGCAGCGTGAGTCGGCGCGGCGCGCTGGGATAGCGCGCGGAGCGCCCCACCGTCTTCTGCCCAGACACCATCGTCCTCCTCACGACCCGCGGGCCACCGCCAGGCTACCAGCGCCCGCACCGTCCATCGGATACCCGGCACGGTCATTTAAGACCACAAAACACACAAATAGACCGCGCCGCCCCGGGCACCTAGCGTGGGATCACCAAACTTCCGTCACAGCGTTGTGGCGGAAGCGGAAGGAACAGACATGAAGAAAACGATTCTTTCGATCGTGGTGGGCGTCCTCACGATCGGCGTGTTCACGGCGGCGGCAATGGATGCCAGCGCCTCGGGGTCCACCGCCTCGGCACGCAGCAAACTCACCATTATGGCGCCGGCCTCCCCCGGTGGCGGCTGGGACGGCTTCGGCCGCGAGGGCCAGCAGGGCCTGCGCATGGCCGGCATCGTCAACAACGCCCAGGTCATCAACGTGCCCGGGGCGGGCGGGACGATCGGGCTGAGCAAGCTGGTCCAGATGGACGGACGCGACGACATCCTGATGGTCACCGGGGCGGTGATGATCGGTGCCAGTGCGCTCTCCAAGACGCCCGAATCGCTCGCCGACACCACCCCGATCGCGCGCCTCGCCGACGACTACAGCGTGCTCGTGGTCCCCGCGGCCTCCCCCTACACCACGATGGAGGAGTTCGCCGAGGCCTGGAAGCAGGCACCCGGAGCGCACTCGATCGCCGGTGGATCCCTCGGCAGCATCGATCACCTGCTGAGCGGCCTACTCGGGCGCACAGTGGGGATCAACCCGGGGGACGTCAACTACGTCGCCTACTCGGGCGGCGGAGAGGTGCTTGCCTCGATGCTCTCCAACACCGCGGCCGCGGGGATCTCCGGCTATAACGAGTTCCGCGACCAGATCGAAGCCGGCACCCTGCGCGCCCTGGCCATCTCCTCCCCCGAGCGTCTGGACGGTGTGCCCGTGCCAACCTTCATCGAATCCGGGATCGACGTGGAAATGTCCAACTGGCGCGGCTACGTTGCCCCACCCGGCATCTCCGATGAGGCCCGGGACGAAATGGTCGCGATCATCACCGAACTGCACGCCACCGACGAGTGGCAGGACACCCTGCGTCGCAACAACTGGACCGATTCCTTCCAGGTGGGCGCCGAGTTTGACGCCTTCCTGGAGGAGGAAACCATTCGGGTGTCCGATCTGATTAGGGAGCTGGGACTATGACCGCCACATCCGTGACCCCGACCCGTCCGGCCGATGCCTCCTGGTGGCACGGGCGCGGCGAACTCGTGGTGGCCGCCCTGGTGCTGGGCCTCGGGGTATTCCTCGGTATCGGCACCGCAACAATGGAGGTTCCACCGGGATCCGGCGTGCCGGGCCCGCAGTTCTTCCCCACCATCGTGAGCGCCGGACTGGGCATTCTCGGCGTGCTGCTGGCCATCCAGGTGATCCGCAATCCCGAGGCCGAAGTGGGTGCCGGGGGAAGCGATGACCTGGGCATGGACCCCGACCTGCTGGGCGAGCTCGGTGACATCGACACCACCTCGGAAATCCGAGTGGTCGCCTCGGCCACCGGGGACGACGTGCCGCGCACCGGAACCGACTGGAAAACCTTCGGATTTGTGCTGGCCGGTCTGGTCGGATTTGTGCTGCTGCTGGTCCCGCTGGGGTGGATTCTCGCGGGGGCCGTGCTGTTCTGGGTCATCGCCCGGGCCCTGGGCAGCAAGCGGCCGGTGTTTGATATCGCGATCGCGATCCTGATGTCCTCGGCGATTCAACTCGCGTTCTCCGCGGGCCTGGGCCTCACCCTGCCCTCGGGCATCCTCTCGGGGGTGTTCTCATGGCTTGGCTAGGCACCCGTCCCCCGCTTGTTGACGCGATGAATTTGGAGGTCCGGACATGGATCAGCTAACCCACCTGCTTGAGGGATTCAGCGTCGCGCTGACCCCGATCAACCTGCTCTGGCTCCTCATCGGCGCGGTCCTGGGTACCGCCGTGGGTGTGCTCCCGGGCCTGGGCTCGGCGATGGCGGTGGCCCTGCTGCTCCCGGTGACCTTCAGTCTGGATCCCACCGGCGCCTTCATCATGTTTGCCAGCATCTACTTTGGTGGACTGTTTGGGGACTCCACCGCCGGCATCCTGCTCAACACCCCCGGCAACTCCTCGGCCATCGCCACAACGTTTGAGGGTCACCGGATGGCCAAGGACGGCCGTGCCGCCAAAGCCCTGGGAACCTCGGCCATGGGCGCGTTCCTGGGCGGGATGATCGCAACCACGCTGGTGGTGTTCTTCGCGCCCTACCTGGTGAAGCTGGCGACCCTGTTCGGCCCGGCCGAATACTTCGCGCTCGCCGCCTTCGCCTTCGTGGCCATCTCCTCGGTTGTGGCCGAATCGGTGCTGCGCGGACTGCTCGCCCTCGCGATCGGCCTGGCCCTGGCCATGGTCGGCATCGACGGCCCCAGCGGGGCGGCCCGGTTCACCCTGGGACTTCCGCAGCTCTTTGACGGCATCTCGATTATCGTGATCACCGTGGGCCTGCTGGCGCTCGGCGAGGTACTGCACGTGGCCTCGCGGATTCACCGCGACGGAGCGGTCACCCGGGTTTCGGCCGGCGGATCGCCGTTTCTGAACTGGTCGGAATTCCGCAAGGCCTTCCCCGCGTTCCTGCGTGGAACCAGCTTCGGTGTGCCGTTCGGTGTGATCCCGGTGGGCGGCTCGGAGGTCCCGACCTTCCTCGCCTACGGTACCGAGAAGAAGCTCGCTCAGCGCCGCAAGGATCCCGACTTTGGCGGCCGCGGCGCGATCCAGGGTGTGGCCGCCCCCGAGGCCGCGGGCAACGCGACCGCCGGAACCGCGATGGGGGCGCTGCTCGCGCTGGGACTGCCCACCTCGGCCACCGCAGCGATGATGATCGCGGCCTTCCAGCAGTACGGTATGCAGCCCGGACCGCTGCTGTTTGAGCGCAGCGCCGACCTGGTCTGGCCGCTGCTGGCGAGCCTGTTTGTGGGGCTGATCATCCTGTTGATCATCAACCTGCCCTTCGCCGCCGTCTGGGCCAAGCTGCTGCTGGTGCCCAAGCACTACCTCTACGCGGGGATCACCCTGTTTGCGATGCTCGGTGTGTATGCAATCGCCTCGGCCGAGATGGACCTGTGGCTGGTGCTGGGCATCGGGCTGCTCGGATTCCTGATGCGCCGCTTCTCGATCCCGCTGGCCCCGGTGCTGATCGCCGCGATCCTCGGTCCGCTGGCCGAGACCGAGCTGCGTCGCTCGCTCGCGGTCTCCGAGGGCGACCTGGGCATCCTGGTGGGTTCTCCGATCACGATTACCCTGTACTCGCTGATGGCCATCGCGATCGGTTTCACCCTGTTCCAGGCGCTGCGCCGGCGCGGGGCGAAGAAGCGCGAGGCGGTGGGCGCGTCCCGCTCATAGTCACCGCTCGTAGTCGCAGCTGACCGTAGCCCACGCCGCATCGGGAAACCGGTGCGGCGTGGGCTGTTTCCGCACACACCGGGAAGCCGACCCGGCGTGGGTCAGTTCCGCGCGGACAGGGGCGTCTGTCGGTTGGCAGCGCCAGGGGCAGTGGTGAGGCGTCAGTGTTCGGCGGAGGGCACAAAGTGTTCGGCGGAGGGCAGAATGTGTTCGGCGATCTCGGGCAGGGTCTCGGCCACCGTGTCGAACACGTGGGCACCCTGATAGCGCTTGAACCAGCTCACCTGCCGACGTGCGTAGCGGCGGGTGAGGCGACGGGTGTCCTCGATTGCCTCGGCCTCGGTCATCTCCCCACGGATCTGCGCGGCGGCCTGGCCGTACCCGATGGCCCGTCTCGCGGTGATCCCGGCATCGATCCCCGCCTCGAGCAGACCGGCGGCCTCGGCGATCAGCCCGGCCTCCCACATGCGGGTCACCCGTGCATCCAGGCGGGCGACGAGGTCCTCGCGCGGCGCTGTGAGCGAGATGAGCAGGGTGGGCGTCCACCACACGGGCTCGTCCGGCAGGGTTCCGGCGATGGGTTCCCCGGTGATTTCGGCAACCTCCAGCGCACGCACGATGCGGCGACCATTGTGCGGGCCGATCTTCTCGGCCGCCTCGGGGCTGAGATCCCGCAGTCGGCGAAAGAGCATGCCGGGCCCCTGCGCGCTCAGCTCGGCCTCCAGCCGGGCCCGAATCTCGGGGTCCTGGCCGGGGAACTCAAAATCGAACAGCACGCTGGACACGTACAGGCCAGATCCACCCACCAGGATCGGCCAGGCGCCGCGGTCGAGGACGTCACGGATGATGCCGCGAGCCTCGGGCTGATAGTGGGCGACGGCCGCATCCTCGTGTGGATCCAGAATGTCGAACAGGTGGTGCGGAAACTCCGAACGCTCGGCGACGCTGAGTTTGGCCGTGCCAATATCCATGCCTCGATAAAACTGCATCGCGTCCACGTTGATGATCTCGGCGCGCTGCCCATAGCCGGCAAGCCGTCGCGCCAGTTCGAGAGAGAGGTCGCTCTTTCCGGTGCCGGTGGCGCCCACCACGGCGATCAGTCGCGGATTCCCGAGGTCCCGGACCAGCGGTTCGAACGAGGTTGGCCCCGACTCACGCTCACTCGCGCTGGTACTCCTCACCTCGTTCAGATCCGAAACCGGATTCGTGCTCGGGCTCGGGCTCGCCTCTGATTCCGAGACTGACTGATTCCGTGAATATTCCGAGATACTCACGCCTATCGCAGGTCGTCGTTGGTGTTGTAGATCGGCACGGTGCTGCTGGTCGAGGCCGCGACCGGCGGCCCCACACGCAGACTCGGGAAGCCGAGGTTTACCGGCCCGCCGGCGGGCGACGAGGACGCGGCCGCGGGATCGCTGGGGACTCCGCAGGACTCGGCCTGATCGCGGTCCCACGCGTCGCCCGCACGGGTGCGACGAATGTTCAGCAGGGTGCCCTCGGGGGCATCGGCGATCAGGTGGAACGGTGCGGCCTCGGTGACCACCGCGGTGACCACATCTCCCGGACGCGGAATTTCGGAGCCCTCGGGCACCGAGAAGTGCACCAGACGGGAGTCTTCGGCGCGACCGGACATCCGTCGGGTTGCGGCATCCTTCTTGCCCTCACCGGTGGCGACCAGGATACGCACCTCGCGGCCCACCACCGCCTGGTTTTCCTCGAGCGAGATACGGTCCTGAAGCGCGGCCAGACGCTCGTAGCGGTCCTGCACGATGGCCTTGGGGATCTGGTTCTCCATTTCCCCGGCGGGGGTCCCCGGACGTACCGAGTACTGGAAGGTGAACGCGGTGGCAAAACGTGAGGCCTCGACCACCCGCAGGGTCTCCTGGAAATCCTCCTCGGTCTCACCGGGGAAGCCCACGATGATGTCAGTGGAGATGGCCGCGTGGGGAATCTTCTCGCGCACCTGGTCGAGAATCCCCAGGAACTTCTTGCTGCGGTAGGACCGACGCATGGCCTTGAGGACCGTGTCCGAACCCGACTGCAGCGGCATGTGCAGCTGCGGCATCACGTTGGGGGTTTCGGCCATCGCATCGATGACATCCTGGGTGAAGGCGGCCGGGTGCGGGCTGGTGAAGCGAATGCGCTCAAGCCCCTCGATCTGGCCCGCCGCGCGCAGCAGCTTACCGAAGGCGAAGCGGTCGCCAAACTCAACGCCGTAGCTGTTGACATTCTGTCCGAGCAGGGTGACCTCGATGGCCCCATCGTCGACCAGGGCCTGGATTTCGGCAAGAATCTCGCCGGGGCGACGATCCTTCTCCTTGCCACGCAGGGCGGGCACGATGCAGAAGGTGCAGGTGTTGTTGCACCCCACCGAAATCGAGACCCAGCCGCTATAGCTGGAGTCGCGCTTGGTGGGCAGGGTCGAGGGGAAGGTCTCCAGCGACTCAAGAATTTCCAGCTGAGCCTCATCGTTATGGCGTGCACGCTCAAGCAGGTTGGGCAGTGCCCCCATGTTGTGGGTTCCGAACACCACATCGACCCAGGGAGCCTTTTCCAGGATGACGTTTTTGTCTTTCTGCGCGAGGCAGCCACCCACGGCGATCTGCATGCCCTCATGACGCTTCTTGACCGACGCCAGGTGGCCCAGGTTGCCGTAGAGCTTATTGTCGGCATTTTCCCGAACCGCGCAGGTGTTGATGACCACCACATCAGGTTCCTCACCGGCGGCGAGAACATAGCCGGCGGCCTCCAGCGATCCGCTCAGTCGCTCGGAATCGTGCACGTTCATCTGGCATCCGTAGGTACGCACCTCATAGGTACGCCGACGACCACCGGTACCAACCGCCGCCTCGAAGGGCGTGATGATGGTGGGGGTGCTGACGGGCGAGGTACTCACGGAAGTGCTCATGTGTCCATTCTACGAAACCCGGGCCGCCCGTGTGGTCGCACGACCCACCTGGTGGATAACTCTGGCCTGTGGAGGAACGACTCTCACGTCACCCCAGACAGCAACGGTTCGCGGGTCACCACGCATCAAGAGCCGGATGACCCACGAAATCCCTGCTGCTACCGGAACGTGACGCGACCGCGTGAACCACGGGTGGCCAGGGCCGCCCGTACTGCCTCACGCACGATCGATCCGGGGTATCCCCGGCGAGCAAGGAAACCGGTGAGGCGGCGTTCGGCGGCAGCATCATCGATCGAGCTCATCTGTCCGACCCGCTTCTTGGCCAGCGCGGTGGCGGCGGAAAGCTCGTCGTCATCGGCAACCTCGGCTAGGGCGTCCTGAATGACCTCGTTTGGGATCTTCCGCTGCGCCATTTCCCGGGCCACCACCTGGCGGGACTTGCCCTTGCGATCGTAGAGGGAGTGCTTGAGCTGTTCGGCCAGCACCGCATCATCCAGATAGCCCAGCTCGTCCAGACGTTCGGCCACGGCTTCGGCACCGTCGTTTTCCAGGCCTAGGCGCTCGACCTCGGTAATCACCTCGGCACGACTCAGCGCCGATCGGGCAAGCCGACGGACAAGGAGTTCTACCGCCTCATCGAAGGTGGGCGGAACAATCTCCTCCTCGACCTCCTCGGACTCGCCGTCGTCCTCAAAGTCTTCCTCATCCAGCCCGAACCGGGCGGAGAAGCTGGGAATCTCAGTGTCGGGATACTCCTCGAAGGCCGCCGTGTGCGCCGGCACGACGGTCGATGTGGAAACAGGCACAGGCACAGATGCAGACTCGGCATCACCAGGGGTATCCGAGTCAGCCTCGACGGTTTTTCGTGCCCGGGTTGTGAGATCGGAGACGATTCCCCGCACCGGGCGGATCCCGGGTGCTTCCGGGGCTGCCGCCGAGTTGTCGGCCACGGGAGGGGCCGACGCACTCCTGGCGGCGACAGAATCCGATTCCGCGCGGCCCGATTCGCCGCCGCCCGATCGCGCGGATGCCGACCGCCGCCGACCGCCCAGCGAAATCACCGGAGCCAGCGGCTCCTCGACCGCCATCTCCTCAACTGCCGAGGTCTCGGCGGCAGGCGTCTCAACCGCCGAGGTCCCGGAGGCAGGCGTCTCAGCGGCCGAGGTCTCGGCGGCAGACGTCTCAGCCGGGAACTCCGAGCGGTCCAGGGGCTCACGCGGATCCCCTGCCTTGGCGGAACCCCGGGTCGGTTCGGCCGATGTCGGGATCACACCCCAGGCGGGTGCAAAGGTGGGGGCAGACGCCGACGGGGCCGCGGCGTCCCGCTCCTCGGCCGAGGCCTCCCCGCGCGAACGCGAAGAGGGCCAAGACCCGAGGGAAGATACGCCGGCGGCCCCGCCGAAACGTGAGGGCCCACCGTTCTCGGTTTCGGAGCCTTCCGAGGAAGGCCCCTCATCGATGAAGCGGACCATGAGACTACGCGCCGCGCTTGAGTGCTACCGCCGGAGCCTCGCTCGCCGGGGCGGCCGGCGCGTTCTTGGCGGCGGTCGCCTTAGCCTCGGCCGCAGCCTCGGCGGCGGCAGCATCGGCCTTGGCCTGAGCGCCGGCCGCGCCGATGCCGAGCTTTGCCAGCAGCTTGTTCTCGATGTCGGCGGCGATGTCGGGGTTGTTGATCAGGAAGTTACGGGCATTTTCCTTACCCTGGCCCAGCTGATCACCGTCGTAGGTGTACCAGGAACCGGACTTCTTGACCAGACCGTGCTCGACACCGAAGTCGATCAGGCTACCCTCGCGGGAGATTCCCACACCGTAGAGGATGTCGAACTCGGCCTGCTTGAAGGGCGGAGCCATCTTGTTCTTGACCACCTTGACACGGGTACGGTTACCCACGGCGTCCGAGCCGTCCTTGAGGGTTTCGATGCGACGGATGTCGAGGCGAACTGAGGCGTAGAACTTCAGCGCCTTACCACCGGAGGTGGTCTCCGGGCTACCGAAGAAGACACCGATCTTCTCACGCAGCTGGTTGATGAAGATCGCGGTGGTCTTGGTCTGGTTGAGCCCACCGGTGATCTTTCGCAGTGCCTGCGACATCAGTCGAGCCTGCAGACCCACGTGCGAGTCTCCCATCTCACCCTCGATCTCGGCGCGGGGCACCAGGGCGGCCACGGAGTCGATGACAACCAGGTCGATCGAGCCCGAGCGGATCAGCATGTCGGCGATTTCCAGCGCCTGCTCACCGGTGTCAGGCTGGGAAACCAGCAGCGCGTCGATGTCGACACCCAGCTTCTTGGCGTACTCGGGGTCGAGGGCGTGCTCGGCGTCGATGAAGGCGGCGATGCCGCCCTGGCGCTGAGCGTTGGCGATGGCGTGCAGGGTCAGCGTGGTCTTACCCGAGGATTCCGGGCCGTAGATCTCGATGATGCGGCCGCGGGGCAGACCTCCCACGCCGAGCGCAACGTCCAGGGCGATCGAACCGGTGGGGATGATTTCTACGGGGGCGCGCTCATCGCTGCCGAGGCGCATAACCGAGCCCTTACCGAACTGGCGGTCAATCTGGGCAAGGGCGGTTTCGAGTGCTTTTTCGCGATCCGTGGGTGAAGCCATGGCCGTCTCTCTTTCGTCTCGGTAGCTGCTGCGCGCTACGTTCGTGGGTGATGCGCCTACATACTGTCCCGAGGCGACATCTGGATGCCGTGTACCTGCGCGATGCTGATTTCAGCACCACCGGCACGCCCTCGGAGAACAAGGCTGGAGCGATCTGCTCCGGTTGCTTCGACTCTAGGATCACCCTCCGACACCGGGTCGAGTTGTGGTCCTCTTGTGGAAAACAATCCGAAGATTTCGTCCTGTGTAGGAGCATACGCCGATCCGAACGAATGTTCGAGATATTGCCCGCGGCGTGTCGAATGAGTTTTCGGATCGTTTACCTAGTCGCGCGGAGCGGGCAGGCGCACGCCGTCCCAGCGCTCGCGCGGCACCTCGTTCTCGCGGCACAGCGCCAGCCACACGTCGCGCGCAGGAACCCCGGCCGCCAGGGCCTCATCCCCGGTACGCCCATCGAGGCCTCTCAGCGCCAGGTCGCGCATCAGCACGCCGCCGTATCCGGCACCAAACTCGGCGGCAATCGCATGGCGCAGTTCGCTATTTTTCACCCGTTCAGCCTACCCAACTCCCCCGACCCTGCCCCCACATGCCTCGGCACTCATTCAGCACACCCACGGCCCACACCGAGGAGACGATTTCCCGCAACGCAAACACCCCGCACGAATTCGTGCGGGGTGTTGTGCCGGCGGGACTAGCGAATCGCGAGTTCGGCTTCGATGTCGGCCGTGAAGCTCTCCGGAATGGTGTCCGGGATCGGCGCGAGGCCCTCGATGATCGCCAGGCGATCACCAACCTCGCGCATGATGACTGAGATGGGGGTGTCGAGCGCGTCGGCTACCGAGGCGAGGATCTCGCTGGAAGCCTCCTTCTGACCACGTTCAACCTCGCTGAGGTAGCCGAGAGCCACGCTGGCCTTGCCCGCAACCTGACGCAGAGTGCGTCCCTTCTGCAGGCGGAAGTCACGAAGAACGTCGCCGATTTCCTGACGTACGAGTACCATTGGGGCCTCCCTTTCTGCCGTGCAACCTCGGATCAATTAACCCGAGGGATGATTTAGATTACTACACCGTTCCCTGGGAAACCCCGGAATCGGTAAGATCTTGCCGCACTTTTGTTGACACCGAATATAACCCAGCCCCCCGGGGGTCTATTCCAGGTTATCGGCGAATCTTCAGGAACGGGCGTGTTCCCCGAGAATTCGGGCTTCATCGAGCACCGCGCGGATCGCCGCCCGCACGCTCCACTCGCGAATCTGCGCCCGGTCACCGTGCGCATGCACCGCGATCGAGCGGTCACCACGGACGCTACTGATCCCGATGAAGACGGTCCCCACCGCAGTTCCGGTCTGCGGATCCGGTGTGGGGCCGGCCACCCCCGTGGTCGAGACACCAATCTGCGCCTCGCCCGCCGCGGTGGTTCCGATCCGCCGGGCCCCGCGCGCCATCTGCTCGGCTACCCGCGGATCCACCGGCCCGAATTCGGCCATCAGCGCCGCGTCGACACCGAGCACACGGTGCTTAAGCTCGGTGTCATAGGCGACCACTCCCCCGCGCAACACCGCCGAGGCCCCGGGAACCGAGACGATCGAGGCGAGCACCAGGCCGCCGGTCAGGGACTCGGCAACCGCGATGCTGTAGCCACACGCAACCACGGCGGCCAGTTCGGATGCACGCAGCTCCACGGGCCATTCTGCCCCGCGTTCAGTCTCCTGAGCCGCGCCACCCTCGGGCATCGGCCTCGGTTCCTGGGACGATCCCGCCGGAGCGACCTGCGGCGACGTCATCGGCGGGCGCGTCCGCGAATCTCGGTGATGACGTAATCGATGCCGCTGGCAATGGTGAGGATCACGGCGATAGTCATCGTGATGATATTCACCACGTTGACCCAGTCGCCCAGCAGCATCGGGAAGGGCAGCAGTGCCAGCGAGATCGCGACCGCCTGGGCCACGGTCTTGAGCTTGCCCATCCAGGCGGCGGCAACCACGTGGTCGCTGACAACGATCATCCGGTGCACGGTGATCCCGATCTCACGCACCAGCACGATCACGGTTACCCACACCGGCAGCTCACCGATGATCGAGAGGGCCACCAGTGCGCCACCGGTGAGGACCTTATCGGCGATCGGATCCAGGAGCTTGCCCAGATCGGTCACCTGACCGGTGCGCCGAGCGATGGCCCCGTCGATGCCGTCGGTCGCGATGGCAAAGATAAACAGTCCCGCGGCCCACCAGCGCAGCGGCCCATCCGCGCCGTCATCCGCCAGCACCCACCAGATAAAGAGGGGGGCCAGCAGGATGCGGAACACGGTGATCGCGTTGGGCAGGTTCCAGTTGGAGGGCACGGTGGCCGGTGTGGGTGTGGTCATGTCAGTCTCGTCCCGTCAGTCCCCAGGCGTCTTCGCCGTCTTCGTCATCGGCGTTGACCACCGGATACCCCTCGAACTGCTTCTCGACCGGGTCATCCGCGTAGCGATCATCCACGGCGGGTGCCGCGGCGGTATGGGTGGGGGCATCGTCATCCACCGGGCCCGGCAGCGGCAGGCCGACCGGAGCCGCGGCGGCCGGAGCGGCGGGTGCTGCGGGAGCCACCGGCGCGGCAGCGGCCGCGGGCGGCGGAGTCTCCCCGCGCAGCAGCGCCAGGGTTCCGGGCAGCTGCTCGGCGGTTACCAGGACGTCGCGGGCCTTGGATCCCTCCGAGGGTCCCACGATGTCACGGGACTCCATCAGGTCCATCAGGCGACCGGCCTTGGCGAAGCCCACGCGGAGCTTGCGCTGCAGCATCGAGGTCGAACCAAACTGGGTACCGACCACGAGGGTGACGGCCTCACACAGCAGCTCGAGGTCGTCGCCGATATCCGCGTCGACCTCCTTCTTCTCGATCACAGCCTCGACGTCCTTGCGGTAGTCGGGACGCGCCTGGGCGGTGACGTGGTGCACCACCTTTTCGATCTCGTCCTCGTTGACCCAGGCACCCTGGACCCGCAGCGCCTTGGAGGCACCCATCGGCATGAACAGGGCGTCACCCTGGCCGATGAGCTTATCGGCACCGGGCTGGTCGAGGATCACGCGGGAGTCGGTCACCGAGGTCACCGCAAAGGCGAGACGCGAGGGCACGTTGGCCTTAATCAGACCGGTCACCACGTCCACCGACGGACGCTGGGTCGCCAACACCAGGTGGATACCGGAGGCACGCGCCAGCTGGGTGATCCGCACGATCGAGTCTTCCACGTCGCGCGGGGCCACCATCATCAGGTCGGCGAGCTCGTCCACCACCACCAGGAGGTACGGGTAGGGCTTGAGCACACGCTCGGACCCGGCGGGCAGCACGATCTCGCCGCCGAGGACCGCGCGGTTGAAGTCGTCGATGTGGCGGAAGCCGAAGCTTGCCAGATCGTCGTAGCGCATGTCCATTTCCTTGACGACCCACTGCAGCGCCTCGGCGGCCTTCTTGGCGTTGGTGATGATCGGGGTGATCAGGTGCGGGATGCCCGCATAGGGCGCCAGCTCCACGCGCTTGGGGTCGATCAGGACCATCCGGACCTCCTGCGGTGTGGCGCGCATCAGGAGGCTGGTGATCATCGAGTTCACAAACGAGGACTTACCCGAACCGGTGGATCCGGCCACCAGCAGGTGGGGCATCTTGGCGAGGTTCGCCACCACAAACCCACCGCCGACATCCTTGCCCACGCCGATGGTCATCGGGTGGGTGGCCTTGACGTTCACCGGGGAGCGCAGCACGTCGCCGAGGGAGACGATCTCGCGGTCGGTGTTGGGGATCTCCACACCAATTGCCGACTTGCCGGGAATCGGGGCGAGGATGCGCACCTCGTTGGAGGCCACCGCATAGGCGATATTGTTCTGCAACGCGGTGATCCGCTCAACCTTGACGCCGGGCCCCACCTCGATCTCGTACTGGGTCACCGTCGGGCCACGGCTAAAGCCGGTGACCTTGGCATCCACCTTGAACTGGGCGAACACCTCGGTGATCGCCGCGACAATCGCATCGTTGGCGGCCGAGCGCGCCTTGGGCGGGGTTCCCGCCGAGAGTGCCTGGGCCGAGGGCAGCTGATAGGGACCACTCTGGACATCGGGGATACCGCCGCGGGCGAGTTCCCCGGTATCCGAGCCGTCTCGGAGGGCAACCGAGGTGAGGTCCGGCAGGATTTCGGTCTGGTCGGTCGCATCGTCCTCGCGCAGCCCGCTCGAAGCACCGGCGGCGGCATAGCCGTCCAGGGCGGCCTCGGCGGCGGCGAGGTGGGCGATGGCCTCGGTCTGACCGGCGGTGTTATCGGGGACCGGTGCCACAACCTCGGGCTCCAGCGCGCTGTCAAAGCCACCGCGGGTGGTGCCGCCCAGCAGCTCGGTGAGCGCATCGGAATCGGCGGGGGCACTGGTCTCGGGGGCCTCCTCGCGCTTGGAGGAGTTGCGACGCCACCAGGGCAGCATGTTGGGATCGGCGATCGGATCGTCCTCGATGTCCGAGTCGCCGGCGGCTGAGGCCGAGGCGGTCGAGGCGTCGGCCTTCGCGCGCGGCTCGGTGTGCACATCGGCACCAAACAGCCAGCCGTAGAGTTCCTTGAGTCGCGAACCGATGCGGTTCGGCGGGGTCTTGGTGATGATCAGCAGGCTGAGCGCCAGGACCAGCGAGAGCAAAATGCCCGAGCCGATCGGGGTCAGCAGGAAGGTCAGCGGACCGCCGATCATCCAGCCGATCAGGCCACCGGCCGCCGCCAGGGCGGGCAGGCCCTGGCTGGGATCGGGCAGCGAGGAGAAGGTGTGGCAGAGCCCGGTCACGGAGATCAGCGCGATGGACAGGCCGATGCCGATACGTCCGTTATCGTGCACCGAGCTGGGATTGCGGAACAGCCACAGCGCCAGCAGGATCAGGATCACCGGCATCGCGAAGGCCACCTGGCCCACCAGGCCGCCAAAGCTCCACGCGTTGAGGTTCTGGGCCACGGGGTTGTTCACGCCAAACCAGACCACCGCGGCACCGATCACCGCGAGCAGGAAGAACAGGAACGGCACGCCATCCCGGCGCTCCTCGGGCTCCAGCTTTTCGCTGCCAAAGGCACGGAAGGCACCGCCAACAACGTGCGCAAGCGCCATCCAGGCCACCGCGATCGGGTTGCGGGAGGACTCGGCGGGGAAGGCCACGGTGGGCGTCTGCGCGGTCTTGGACGCGCGCGAGGGCGTGACCTTGGTGGTCGCGGTCGCGGGTTTTGCCGCCGCACCCTTGCCAGATTTGGCCGAGGCGCCGGCGGAGGTGCGCGCACCACCGCTCCGCGCGGTGGCCGACGTGGGGGTCGACTTCTTGCGCGGTCCGGTGGGTGTGGAACGGGTAGCCATGTTCTCTACGGTACTGCGCCCCACCGATTTTTTCCGGGATTGACGCGGAAATCCGCGGAATCACGCGGCGTTTCTTGCCGGGTGACCCGCGGATTTCGACGGGGAAATATCGGTGTAGCGGCGCTAGTAGCGCAGGGCGTCGATCACCTTCACCCGGGTCGCGATGATCGCCGGAATGAGACCGGCCAGCGCCCCGACGATGGTCGCCGCGACCATGCCGGTCACCGCGGCCCCCACCGGGAAGGCCGGAGCCCCGGTGCCCACCGCGCCGCCGGTAAAGATCCCGTAGACGGCGGGGATGCGCATGATCAGGATCGCGATCATCACCCCGACAAATCCGGCCACCACCGTGGCGACCACGCTCTCCATCATGACCGAGAAGAACACCCGGCCGGTGCTCGCCCCGAATGAGCGGCGCACGCCGATCTCGCGCACCCGCTGGCGCACCGAGACGATCGCGATGTTCACCAGCCCCAGGGCACCGAGGATCAGGATAATCGCGCCGATCCCCAGCGAGAGCAGGCGGAAAACCACCGTGGGATCCTGGCTGGGGTCCATCCCACCCTGGTTGTTGTTATACACATTCACGCTGAAATCGGTGCCCAGGGCGGAACTCATCGACTGCTCGATGCGCTTGCCCAGCTCCTCACCGATGTCCTGCGGCACCCACATCTGATACCGAATACCGCTCGCCGTACTCACCACATCCGTCTCCGACGCCACCTGGCGATAGGAGGATGTCAGCATCATGGCCTCGGGCATCATGCCCTCGAAGAGCGGACCGTCATACACACCGATGATCACCAGGCGCGCATTGCCCAGCCCCGGGCTCACGATGGTCGGGTGGGTTCGCAGGTCCGGGCTCCCGAGCGCCTGATGGAACGAGCGGCTCACCACGATCGCCGGTGCCAGCCGTTGGGAATCCCCGGGGGCGAACCAGCTGCCCTCGAGTATGCGTGTGTGCCGCATCGTTGCGTACGGCTGATCAACGATTTGCAGGCTCACCTCCTGCGCACCATCGCTGAATCGCATGCGTGCGGTGGCGTTGGCCTCACGAGTGGCATAGCTCACGCCCGATCGATCCATCACCGCAAACCACGCGTCTTCGATCTGTTCTACCTGATCGAGGCGCAACTCCCCCTTGGGCATCGCGTTGAGATCCAGGGTGGTGGGACGCCCCATATAGGTTTCCATCTGTTCAACCACCGTGCGCTGGGCGACGTCGGCAAAGGCCATCGACACCGTCAGCGCGGTAACCGCCGCCGCAACCCCCACCAGGGAGAGCAGGACCCGCCCACGGTGGACACGAACCTCCTGGGCGGCATCGGAGAAAGCTCCGACGATGCCCGCAAAAAAGCCGTTCATGCGTTCTCCTCCGTGGCCTGGGGTGCGCCGGGTGCTGCCGAGAGGGCCGGCGCCGTGGGAGGATCCGGGAGTACCGGTGCGGCGGGAACCGGAACCGGCACCAGGGTTTCCGAACGCAGCACACCGTAATCCAGGCGGAAGTGGCGGTCACTGCGCTCGGCGATGGCCGCGTCATGGGTGATGGTCACCAGTGATGCACCGTCCTCGCGGACGATCTCATCCATCAGGGCCATGACACTGTTTCCGGTTTCCAAATCCAGGGCACCGGTGGGCTCATCCGCGAGGATCAGCCGCGGGCGACGAACCAGCGCGCGGGCGATGGCGACGCGCTGCTGCTCACCACCGGACAGGCTGCCGGGCAGCGAGGCGAGTCGATGCCCGAGACCCACCCGCTCCAGCATTTCCGAGGCGATGCGGGTGCGCCGCCAAAACTCGGTTCCGTGCGAGTACATCAGCGGCATCAACACGTTTTCCAGGGCCGTGCGTCCCTCCAGCAGGTTGAACTGCTGAAACACGAAACCCACGTTGTCCCCGCGCAGCCGGTCCCGGCGACGCTGCGACAAACGGGACACATCCGCCCCGTCAAAGTGCAGGATTCCGGTTGTCGGATTGTCCAGCAGACCGAGGATGTTCAGCAGGGTGGACTTTCCCGATCCGGAACGTCCCACAATCGAGACCCGCTCCCCCGGGTTAACCGTGAGGCTCACATCGTGCAGGATCGGCAGGACCGTATCATCGGGCAGGCGCACCGCACGGGTGACCCGCTCCAGGTGCAGAAGACTCACTATCCCTCCTGCACGGAGGAGCAGACAACGCTACCATCGGGCTGTTCAATGCACTCCTCGCCGCCGCCGTTGCCACCACCCGGGTTGGTGGGGTCCTCCACCGGAATGAACTCCAGCACGCTGTCACCCTCGGCGAGTCCCTCGGTGATCTGAACCTGACGTCCATCGTTGAGACCCAGCTTGACGTCACGCTTTTCCTGGGTGCCATCGGCGGTTACGACCCAGACGGAGCCCCCCTGAGAGCTGCCCTTGACAGCGGTGACCGGCAGCAGCAGTGCGTTCTCGGCGGATCCGCCGGGCAGCATCAGCTTGCCGCCGAGACCGGCGAAGACGCGTACGTCACCGGGCACCGCGCAGCGCACGGTGGGACCGCCGGGGGTCGCACCCGAACCCGGGTTGTCCGGGGTGCTCGACTGTCCCTCCAGCGGGGTGATGATGCGCAGGGCGGTGCAGGTGAACTCATCCGGTCCACCGGTTACCGAGACGCGGGCCTCGGTGGGCTCCTCGGTCAGTCGGAACCGCTGTGCGGGCTCGATCGTCGCGGTCACCGAGAAGGTGTCCGGCGCAACCTGGGCAACGGGATCTCCAATCGCGACAGCCTGACCCACCACCATCGGCAGCGAGCTCACGGTGCCCGCGGCGGGTGCGGTGACCTGGGCGGTGCGGTACTTGGCGGCAGGCGTGGTTGTGGTGGTGTTGCCCTCCGCGTCGGTGCGGACGATCGGCTCCTGCTCGATCTCCTTCCGCAGCGTCGCGATGACCGCGCCGGCGGTAACCCGCGCACCCTCCTTGACGTGAAGTTCGGCCACCTCGCCCACCAGGGTCGCCTTGGCGGCCACCGCGGGGTCGGCCACCACGGTGGCTGCCAGCTCGATCTGGTTGGCAATGTTCCCGGTGGTCACGCTGACAACCTGATCGTCGATGTTGCCGGTGGGCACCACAGCCTCGTTTCCGGCCTCCTGATCGGGGAAGAACGCGACCTTCACCAGGGCGATCGCGATCACCGCAAAGATGACAATTCTCAGGCTCGGAAAAATCCAACGGCGCCAAACGCCCATGGCAACTCCTCATAGATATGCCCCACACACCTGCGGGGAGACGGCCAGGCTTAATCTACGCGGCCGGTCTTTCCCCCATGGCATACCTGGTATTCATTGTCGAAAATAGCAGTGTCGCGCAGCGGATACGCAACGCCGCGCTGTCGCAATGGGACCCCCAAAACGCGGCACGGGCGGGTATTCTCCGCAGAGAATACCCGCCCGTGGCGAGAAAGCCGGTGTTACTTCGCCGAACCGGCGTCGACCACCAGCGGGACGATCATCGGTCGACGACGCAGCGAGGTTGCGACCCAGCGCCCGGTCGTGCGGCGCACGATCTGGCTCAGGGCGTGCGTGTCGCGGGTACCGTTGGAGAGGGCATCGTTGAGCGCCTGAACCAGCTTGGGACGCACCTTGTCGAAGACGCGGGCGTCCTCGGCGAATCCGCGAGCGGAGATCTGCGGTCCGGAAAGGATCTTTCCGTTCTTCAGGTCCACGGCCACCACGATGGAGATGAAGCCCTCCTCGCCGAGCACGCGACGGTCATGCAGGTCGTCCTCGGTGATCTCGCCGACGGTCTTGCCGTCCACGTAGACAAACTTGAGGTCGAGCTGGCCGACCACCCGGGCGACTCCGTCGCGCAGGTCAACGACCGTGCCATCCTCACCGAGGATGGTGTTCTTCTCGGGCACACCGGTCTGGTTGGCCAGCTTGCCGTTGGCAAACAGGTGACGGTGCTCACCGTGAACGGGCAGCACGTTCTTGGGCTTGAGGATGTTGTAGCAGTACAGCAGCTCCCCGGCCGAGGCGTGACCCGAGACGTGCACGCGGGCGTTGCCCTTGTGGACGACGTTGGCACCGAGCTTGGTCAGCCCGTCGATGATGCGGTAGACGGCGTTCTCGTTACCCGGGATCAGGCTCGAGGCCAGGATCACGGTGTCGCCCTCGCGCGGCTCGACCTGGTGGTCACGGTTGACCATGCGGCTGAGGACGGCCATCGGCTCGCCCTGCGAACCGGTGGACATGAAGACGATCTTGTTGTCCGGCACGCCGGCGGTCTTCTTGAAGTCGATCAGCACGCCATCCGGCACCTTGAGGTAACCGAGCTCGGCGGCGATGGTCATGTTACGCACCATCGAGCGACCCAGCAGAGCGACGCGACGGCCATTCTGGTGTGCGGCATCCAGAACCTGCTGCACGCGGTGCACATGGCTCGAGAAGCTGGCCACAACCACCTTGCCGGGGGTCTTGGCCATGACCGAGGCGAGGACCGGACCGATCTCGCGCTCGGGCGAGGTGAAACCGGGAACCTCGGCGTTGGTGGAGTCGGGCAGGAACAGGTCCACACCCTCCTCACCCAGACGAGCGAAGGCACGGAGGTCGGTGATGCGGCCATCCAGCGGCAGCTGGTCCATCTTGAAGTCACCGGTCACCAGGACGTTACCGGCGACGGTGCGGATGAAGACCGCGAGGGCGTCGGGAATCGAGTGGTTGACCGCGACAAACTCCAGGCCGAACGGACCCAGCTTCTCGGTCTCACCCTCCTTGACGGTCAGGGTGTAGGGCTTGATCCGGTGTTCCTTGAGCTTCGCCTCAACCAGGGCGAGGGTCAGGCCGGAGCCGATCAGCGGGATGTCCTGACGCAGACGCAGCAGGTAGGGGACGGCACCGATGTGGTCCTCGTGGCCGTGGGTGAGCACAACGCCCACCACGTCCTGAAGACGGTCCTTGATCGGGCCAAAATCGGGCAGGATGACGTCAACACCGGGCTGGTGCTCCTCGGGGAAGAGCACGCCACAGTCGACGATCAGAAGCTTGCCATCGATTTCGAAGGTGGTCATGTTGCGACCGACCTCACCAAGTCCGCCGATCGGGGTGACCCGCAGGGTCCCCTTCTTGAGCTTCGGCGGGGTGTAGGCGGTTACGGGCATACGCCCTCCTTATCGGGCAGCGGTGTTATTCCGCGGCCATGTTGTGTATTGCGATGCAGTGCAGCTTGGCGAACTAGCGCGTCGTGCCGTGCACCTTCGGGAGTGCGCCACCGGCCGCAGCATTACGGTCGGGGCGGAAGTTGCTCAGGTCAACACCGGGAATGGTGCCCACCAGAGCGAGGTCGTCTTCGATCTTGGCGGCCTCGAAGTCTTCGGGGCCCACCAGGGGCAGGCGGACGCGGGCGCTGTCGATGCGTCCGAGTCCCTGCAGGATGTACTTGGCCGCAACGGTGCCGGGCACGTGGGTCATCACGGCGCGCACGAGCGGTTCCAGGCTCTTGTGTGCGGCGGTTGCGGTGGCCAGGTCGCCGGCGTTGACGGCATCGACGATCTGACGGTAGGGGGTGGCGGCGATGTTCGCGGTCACACCGATCAGGCCCGAGGCGCCGATCGAGAGGTGCGGCAGCGCGTTGGCATCGTCTCCGGAGAAGTAGAGCAGGTCGGTCTGGTTCAGTACCCGGCTGACCTCGGAGAAGTCGCCCTTGGCGTCCTTGACGGCGAGGATGTTGGGGTGCTTGGCGGCCCGCAGGATCGTGTCATAGGTGATCTGGATGCCGGTACGGCCGGGAATGTCGTACAGGATAACCGGGAGGTCGGTGGCGTCGGCGATCATCCGGAAGTGGGTGAGCACACCGGCCTGGGTGGGCTTGTTGTAGTACGGGGTCACGATCATGACACCGTCTGCGCCGGCCTTCTCGCTGGCCTTGTAGAGCTCGATCGCGTGGGCGGTCTCGTTGGAGCCACCACCGGTGATGATCTTCGCGCGGCCGTTCGATACCGAGCGGGCAACCTCCACCAGGCGCAGCTTCTCGGCGTCGGTCAGCGTGGAGGTCTCCCCCGTGGTGCCGGTGACCACGATGCCGTCGGCACCCGCGGTGATCACATCGTCGATGTGCTTTTCGACACCGGGCCAGTCGACCTCACCGTCTGCGGTGAACGGGGTGACGAGCGCGACGAGGACCTGACCGAAGGGGTTTTCAACGTTAGACACCCCTCCAGAGTACCGGCAACTGGGCGCTGTATGCACCATTGGCGACATACGTCGGCACGAATTACTCAGCTAGCGGGCGGACACGCAGATGCTACTCATCCCCAACAGCACGTGGTCGTAGAGCTGCTGGGCGCGCAGGTTCTGGCCGATTCCCACGTTCGAGCGCACACCGTAGAGATGATCCACCTTGAAGACGTGCAGGTTGTGCCCGGCGGCATTCCACACCTGGCCCACCTTGACCAGGGCCAGCGCATTGGCCCGCAGATTATCGGCACCGGCGCTCAGGGTGTCGGAGTTCCAGACGTAGCTGACGCCCTTGCCCTCGGCACAGGACACCGTCTGGATATCGGGTTTCGGATCCGCCGCCGGATCCACGGCCCGGGCGCTGGACTGCACCAGATCGGCAAACCGGGTATGCAGGTCATCGGGATCGATTCCCGGAACCAGGGTGCCATCGGCAACCTGCGCCTCGTCATAGTGCCGCTCGGTTCCCGGCTTGGACTGAGCCTCGCTGAGCACACTGGAGCGCGAGCCCGAGATGTTTTCCGGGTCTGCGGACGGGGCGGGTGTGGATTGTTCGTCGTAGACCCCCGGCGCGCTTCCCGCCGAGAACATGGCCGGGGCACTCTGGCGCGCGGAGGGTTCGGTGTGGAAGCTCAGCGGAACGATGATCAGCGCCAGCAGGGCCGACATCACCAGGAATGCCGCGGTTCCGGCGGTCCGGCGGGCCAGCAGCGCCAGCAGGGCGGCCACCAGCACGATCAGCGCCAGCATTCGCACCGGGCTCAGATCTATCAGCGGCACCGTCGCGGGCGTCGTGTCGATCAGATCCAGACCCACCAGCTCGCGCGTGGCCACCCGTTGGAATCCAACCCAGGCGGCCGCCCCACAGAGCAGCGCCAGGAAGATCAGGGTGCCCGAGGCGAAGGTGCGCACCGCGAGACCGGGGACCGCGCCACGACGATCACGCCCGGCGAGAATCCCCGCCCAGGCAAACAGTCCCACAAACAGGAAGGGCGCGATCGCGTACCCGGGTGTCAGCAGCAGGAATGCATAAAACGACATCGGTGCGGCGAGCGTGGTGCACAGCAGGGCCGCCACCAGGAGGGCAACCAGAACCAGGATCGAACGTCCGGCAATGCGCCGCGTGGCGGTGTCGGGAAGCCGGGTCGCGCGGCGATAGGCCAGACCCACGAGGGTCCAGATCACCACGGCGATGACCAGCGAGACGATCGCCCGCCGGCTCGGATGTCCCGCCCCCACGGTGGTGACCACCGGAAGCACCAGGTACGGGGTGGAGACGGCCAGACCGAGCGCGAGCGTGGTCAGCGGCACCAGCGGAGTGAACCCGCCGCGGCGGCGTTCCACGCTGCGCGCACCCCATACGCTGATGATGGCCCCCAGCACGGTCGCGGGGATCAACACGATGGTGTTCCCGGCGTTATCGGGGAAGGGGGCGTTGGGCTCCACCAGGAAGAGGTCGAGTCCAATCAGCGCGCCCGCGAGGACCACCGCGGCGAGTGCGGCAATTGCCGCCGCACGCAGGGCTACTTCACGGTCGAATCGGGCAAGTTCACGCGGATCCGGCACGAGATCGAGGGGGCCCGATCCGGTGTCCCCGGGGGTCGCGCGAGAGGCGAAACCGGGGGCGGAGATCTCGGGCATGAACACTAGGGTAACCCCGGCGCCTGGATGCTAGCCGGGACATTCCCGTACGTTCAGCGTGCGGGGAATTCGCTAGCCGGCGAGCAGCGTAAACAGGCGAATCACGCCGGGCACAATCACGATCACACCGAGCACAATGGCGATGATGCTGGTGCGCCCACGCAGACGCCGTCCGGCCGGGGCGACCTGGTTGTTGCCGGCTCCCGACTGACCATACCCCTGGGCGGTCTGGCCGTACCCGGCAACGGGCTGGGGATACCCCGGGGTGGGTTGTGAGTATCCCTGGGTGGGTTGCGAATATCCCGGGGCAGGTTGTGAGTATCCCTGGGTGGGTTGCGAATATCCCGGGGCAGGTTGTGAGTATCCCTGGGTGGGTTGCGAATATCCCGGGGCAGGTTGTGAGTATCCCTGGGTGGGTTGCGGATACCCCGGGGTGGGTTGTGAGTATCCCTGGGCGGGTTGCGGATACCCCGGTGCGGACAGGCCGAAGCCGGGTGCCGGCGGCGGACCGGGCTGTGCGGCGGCGGGCGGCACGTACCCCGGCACGGGTCCGGGCTGCGGGCCGGGCACGCGCGGGTCCTGATAACGGGCGGTCTGACGCGCGGTCTGGCTGCCGACGGTGTCCATCACCTGCCACATGCGCACAAACGGGCTGCGGTCACCCTGAACGAATGTGGCCGCCGAATAGATGAACATCAGGTCATCGATGATCTCCACATCAAACGAAGCCGCGTTGTCGATCAGCAGGGCCATCACGTCCGGCGTGAGGATCTGCAAGACGTCCCGCTCATAGCCCACCGGGCCGTACAGCGTGAAGTAGCGATCAAAATCCCCCTCCAGGGAGAGCCGCTGACTCGAGTTTGGTGTGTAGGGCAGGTTGGAGAAGCCCAGTTTGTTGTTGGCATGAGCATCAAGCACGATGTGCGGAAGACGGCGATCCAGCTGGAACACCATGTAGCCCCAGGTACTCCAGAGTTCGTTGCGCCCGGCAGGGCTCCCCGCTCGGCTCAACCCCGGGTTGACGTACTGGTTCCCAAACTTGAATCGGAAGTTGCCGATATCGAAGTAGCGCTGGCCGGGGAGCGCATGCACCCGGTCGAAGGCCACGCGGTCGTAACCGGTGTTGAAGATCATGCCCGGATAGTTGATGTTGTTGGTGGCCGGGGTGTAGCCAAACCCGTTGTCCCGGGCAAAGGTGAACATCCGAATGGGGTTGTTATCCCCGCGATTACGCATCGCACGAAACAGAGCCCAGAGTCCCCAGACGAAACCCACCGAGATCACCAGCTGGATGAAGAAGCCGACCCACCGGCCGCCCACGTTCTCGCCGCTCATCGTCCCCAGCATGATGCCGAGCAGCGGCATCAGAAGCAGGGCCCCCAGCCCGGCGGCGATTCCAAAGATCGCCACATTATCCGAGGCCTTGGCGAAGTAACGAATATTGTAGGTGCGCTTGAGATAGTCCCGGAACTTGACCTTGTCGCGCACGGAGGGCTGCCAGCTCAGGGCAGCATAGTTTCGGCCGAACGGATCGGTGTGGGGCATGCTCATATCGCAAGGCTAACCCGAGATACGCACTCGTGCGGTCATATTTCGGGGGCCTGTCGTATTCACTGTCCCCACACCGAATTGATACCGATCGCTAGGTTGTGGTGGTCGGGGTGCCCTCGCCGGTTGCCCAGGTGAAGAGCAGTCCGTCGCCATTCAGGAGATCATCGCCCAGGGCTCGGGCCTGGTAGATCACCGGATTGTGGGAGGACAGCACGCGGGCGTTGCGCCAGTGCCGGTCCAGGTTTCGCTCACGCGCAGTGGCCGAGGCACCACCCACCTCAAACAGTGCGGTGGTTGCACGCAGCACCAGGTCGGGGACCTGGAGCTGGGCACGAACCGCAGCGGTCTCGGCGGCTCGGATGGCCCGGGTGGACTCCCGGACAGACTCGGGCGTGAGCTCGGGGGCGGTCGCCGTACCGCGGGCAGCCTCGAGCTGGGCCAGATCCGACGCCTCCCCCACCACCGCGGCCGCCGCGAGCACCGCCGATTCGGCGGCGAACACCAGGCCGGAGATCTGCCCGATTACCTGCTGTACCAGCGGATCTTCGCGGGCGCTGGTGCCCACCCCCTGGCTGTAGACGCGGGTACGGGAGGCGACGAAGTCCCGGGCATCCCGCAGGGCTGCCCGGCCCACCCCGGCGATGCTCGCCAGCAGCACGAGTTCCAAGAATCCGGTGATGTGGCTGGGGGTCGACGCGTGGGCCACATCGATATGCTCGGGATCGATCGTCACGTCCGTGAACACCGTGGTCCCGCTCCCGGTGAGGCGCTGGCCGAACCCGTCCCAGTCGTCGCGGCGATCCACACCCACGGCGTCGGCGGCAACCGTGACCGAAACCTGCTCGCCGGTTTCGGCGTCGGTCGCGGTCACCAGGATCCAGTCGGCATAGATCGAGCCGGTGCTGTAGTGCTTGGTGCCGTCCAGCCGTGCCCGCCCGTTCTCGCGGCTCAGGGCCGTCTGATAGGTGCCCACCGCGGCGGCGGAGCGCTCGTGGGTCGCGTTCCCAAACATCGCGCCGCCGGCGATCTGTCGCAGCCAGAACTCGCGGCGCTCGCCGGGTTCGCGCACCAGCCAGGATTCCACCGTGGTGAAGTGAGCACGCAGCAGCTGGGGCAGGTTGGAATCGGCCTCGGCGAGCGCGATCAGCAGCTCGAAGAACTCCACCGTGGTGGCCCCCAGCCCGCCGAACTCCACGGGGACCTGAACCGCCAGGAACCCCGTTTCCCGCAGCCACTCGACCTGGTCGAACGGCAGGGTGCGCTCGGCCTCGCGGGTCGCCGACTCGGCGGCGATCCGGGCGAACACCGGTGCGAAACGCGCGTGCAGGTCGCGCCGATGTTCCGCGGCGGCCAGGCGCGCGGCCGCATGCTCGATACTCACTATTTGTCCCCGAAGGCACCGCGGTAGGCGGCGGCGGGGTGGGTGTCCGGCAGCTGGCTTCCCTGGCCCGGGAACAGGCGCTCGCGCAGGGTGTGCTCGGTGTACTCGGTGCGGTAACGGCCGCGCTTTTGCAGCTCGGGGACCAGCAGCTCAACCACGTCGGTGAAGGTTCCCGGGGAGAGGTACTGCACCAGGTTGAACCCGTCCACGCCGGTGACCTCGGCGATCTCCTCGATCCGGTCGGCAACCTGCTCCACGGTGCCCGAGACGAAGAATTCGTCGCCGCGGGGATCGTTGAGCTTGTCGATCACCGAGGTGGCACCGTTGGCCTTGGCGTCACGGGTGTGCTCGGCCTCGGCGGACTCGATGTGTCCGCGTCCCTTATATTCGAGCTTTTCGTTGTTGGCCACGGCCGAGAAGTCGATGCCGGTGCCCCCGCCGAGGTGCACCAGGTACCCGTGCACGTCGCGCAGTGCCAGCACCTCCTCGGTTTTGCGCTTGGCCTCGGCCTCGGTTTCGCCCAGCACGATGTTGATCGAGGCGAGCGCCTTGATCGCGTCGCGTCCCCGGCCCACCTGCTCGGTCAGCTCGCGCAGGTCGGCCACGTTCTTGGCGACCTCGGCGAGCGTGCGCGAGGACACAAACACACCCTCGGCATTGTTGGCGGCAAACAGCTTGCCGGCGCCGGAGGATCCGGCCTGGTAGATCACCGGGGTGCCCTGCGGGCTCGGCTCGGACAGGTGCGGACCATCCACGGTGAAGTACTTGCCCACGTGGCCGATCTCGTGGACCCCGCGCGGGTTGGTGTAGACCGCCCGCTCGCGATCGCGGATGACCGCATCCCGGTCCCAGGAACCCTCCCACAGCTTGTAGGACACGTCGAGGAATTCCTCGGCCACCTCGTAGCGCACGTCGTGGGTGACCTGCTCGCTCAGCCCGAAGTTCTTGGCCGCATCGGGCAGATACCCGGTGACCACGTTCCAGGCCAGGCGGCCCTTGGTCAGGTGGTCGAGGGTCGAGAGGCGGCGGGCGTTGGCAAAGGGCGACTCATAGGTGGTCGCGAAGGTCACCGCGAAGCCCAGGTCCCTGGTAGCCGCGGCCATGGCCGGCACGATCAGGTAGGGATCGTTATTGGGGATCTGGATGCCGCGCTCAACCGCCGCATCCCGGCTTCCGCGGTACACGTTATAGGTGCCCACCACGTCGGCGATGAACATCGCATCAAACAGGCCGCGCTCAAGCAGCTGGGCGGTCTCAACCCAGTACTCGATGTCGGTGTACTCGTGACGGCGGTTGTCGGGGTGCACCCAGAGACCGTGATTGATGTGGCTCACGGTGTTCATTTCGAAGGCGTTAAAGTGCAGCTGCTTGGACATAGAAAAGCTTCCTTGCGGGGATCGGGGATCTAGCGGGTGTGCGGGGGCAGGCTCGGAACGGAGGCGAGCAGGGTCTGCGTGTAGGTCTGTCGGGGGTTTGTGAAGACCTCGTGGGCGCTGCCGGTTTCGACCACTTCGCCGTCACTCAGAACCAGAACCCGATCACTCACGTGGTGGATCACACCCAGATCGTGACTGATGAACAGGTAGCTCAGCCCGAAAGCCGTCTGCAGATCGGCGAGCAGGTCGAGGACCTGCGCCTGGATCGAGACGTCGAGCGCCGAGACCGGCTCATCGAGCACCAGGATACGCGGTTCCAGGGCGAGAGCGCGAGCAATCGCCACGCGCTGCCGCTGCCCACCGGAGAGCGTGAGCGGATGCCGGTCGAGCACGGCCGAGGCCAGGCCCACCTGCTCGGCCAGCTCGGCGATGCGCGCCGGATGACCAGCCCGGTCGGTTCCGGCGGCCCGCAACGCATCACGCAGGATCTTCTGCACGGTGAAGCGCGGGTCAAAGGAGCTCAGCGGATCCTGATGCACCACCTGGATCTCGCGGCGGAACGGTGCCCGTTCGCGCTCGCTCAGTCCGGTCCAGGCGTGGCCGCCAATCGAGACGGTGCCCGCCGTGGGTTCGGTGAGGCCCAGCGCGATCCGCGCGGTGGTGGACTTACCCGATCCCGACTCCCCCACGATGCCCAGGGTCGTGCCGGTTTCCAGGGTGAAGGAGACGTTGTTGACCACGGTGCGGGTGGTCCCGTCGGGCCCGGTGTAGTCCTTGCGCAGGCCCACGGCCTCGATGGCCGGGGCGTTCGGGTCGAGCTTCGCCGCCCGCTCGGTCCGCGCGATCGCGCTCACCGGGGCCGCGGCGGAAAGCCGGGTGCCCTTGGCATGGGCGCGTGGGACCGCGGCGAGCAGCGCCTTGGTGTACGCGTGTTGCGGATCGCCGAACACCTGCTCCACGGGTCCGGATTCGACGATCCGCCCCTCCTTCATGACCGCCACCTCATCGGCCACGGCCGAGACCACGGCGAGGTCGTGGGAGATCAGCAGGACCCCGGCGCCGTCGGCCTTGAGCGAGGCGAGCAGGTCGAGAATCTGCGCCTGCACGGTCGCATCCAGCGCGGTGGTGGGCTCGTCTGCGATGATCAGTTCGGGATTCAGCGCGGTGGCCTGAGCAATCAGCGCACGCTGACGCAGGCCGCCGGAGAGCTCCCCCGAACGCTGCCGGGCGCGCAGTTTGGGCTCGGGAACCCCGGCGCGGGTCAGCGCCTCGATCACCCGGGCATGCCGCTCGGCCTTGTCGCCGAAACGGTGCAGCTTGAGCAGCTCCTCGATTTCGGCCCCGACCGTGCGAAGCGGGTCGAGGGACACCAGCGCATCCTGCAGCACAAACCCCACGTGCTTGCCACGGATCCCGCGCCACTGCTTATCGTTCAGCTTGCGCACGTCGCGGCCGAGAATCTCGCGTCGGTCGGCGAGCACCCGGGCACCGTCGCCACTGAGGCCCAGCAGGCTGCGCGCGGTCACCGTTTTGCCCGAGCCGGATTCGCCCACCAGCGCGAGGCTGCGTCCGCGATCCAGGCTCAGCGAAACATCGTGCACCACGTCCACGCGTCCGCGGCCCACCGCGAAGGAGATGTTCAGGTTCTCGACCCGCAGTAGCGGGGAGGCCGCGGGGGTCTCGGCCGGGATATCGGTCGGGGCCAGGATCTGAGTCATCGAGTTACTCCGTCGGTCCGGCGCTGAATGTAGCGTCCCAGTACGGTGGTGACCAGGGCGGTCACGGTGATCGCGAGGCCCGGGAACACGGCGATCCACCAGGCCAGCTGAATGAAGTTCCGACCGTCGGCCAGCATGGTTCCCCACTCAGCGGCGGGCGGCGCGGCCCCTAGCCCGAGGAAGCTCAGCGCCGAAGCCCAGACGATCGCCTGGCCCACGCCGAGGGTCGCCAGGATCAGCAGCGGGCGCACCACGTTGGGCACAATCGTGTGCCACAGCCGATGCCGGGGTCCCCAGCCCAGCGCCAGGCTGGCTTCCAGATAGCCGGATCCGGCCACCTTGACCGTCTGGACCCGCAGGATCCGCGCGTAGCCCGGCGCGGTGCCGATCCCCACCGCAAACACCAGCGTGGTCACGCCGGTCCCGGCAATCGCGATAAACAGCAGCGCCAGTAGCAGGCTCGGGAAGGCGTAGAGAACCTCGATGACCCGGCTGATCACCGCGTCGGTGCGCGGGCCGGACAGGGCCGCGGTAATTCCCAGTAGGCCACCGATGATCAGGCCCACCAGGGTCGCCCCGACGCCCACCACGAGTGACTGGCGGGTGCCCTCGATGATGCGGGAGAAGATGTCACGGCCGGACTGGTCGGTCCCAAACAGGTGCTGCGGGCTCGGCGGCAGCAGACCCGCCTGCGGATCCACGCCGAAGGGATCGTGGCTCTGCAGCAGGCTCGGCCAGATCGCCGCGAGCAGGATGAACGCGAGGATCACCGCTGCAACGATCGCGGTGATCGGGGTGCGCGTCAGCTCACCGAGGAATCGGTTCCGCGAACGCGCGGTCACCGGGACGCTGAGGACACTCATGCTGCGGCTCGCTTTCGAATCAGGCGCGGGTCCACCACGCGCACCAGGAGTTCCACCAGGATGTTGACCACCACGTAGACCAGCGCGATGAAAAACACCACGGCCAGGACCACCGGGGTATCGCGGGCGACGATCGCATCCACCAGGGAGCGTCCGAGTCCCTGCCGGGAGAAGATGACCTCGGCGACCACGGCACCGCTGATCAGCGAGCCGACGGCCCAGCCCGAGAGTTCCAGGCCCGGCAGCAGGGCGTGGCGCAGCGCGTGCCGGATCCGCACCCCGGTGGTGCTGGCGCCGCGGGCGCGGGCCGAGAGGACAAAGGGCTGATCCAGCGCCTCGGCGAACGAGGATCGGGTGACCTGGGCGAGGAACCCGGCGAGTGGAATCGCCAGGGCGAGGGCCGGCAGCACCAGCGCCCGCAGGTCGGCGTTCCCGGCGACCGGGAACCAGCCCAGGGTGAAGGAGAAGACCACCAGCAGGATGATGCCGATCCAGAACGGTGGGATCGCCGCAAACAGCACCTCCACCGCGTTACCGATCGCGTCGGCCACCCGCCCGCGGCGCACCGTGAGCAGGGTCAGTGCGAGCGAGATCAGCCAGGCCAGCGCAACCGAGGCGAGGGTCAGCTGGAGGGTGGGCCACACCTGGGGGCCCAGATAGTCGAGCACCGGGCGCTTGAAGATATAGGAGGTGCCGAGGTCGCCCCGGAAGACGCCGGCCAGATAGTTGAGGTACTGCTGATACACCGGCAGGTCCAGGCCGTACTGGGCGCGTACCGCGGCGACGGTGGCGTCGCTCGGGGCAGCCCCTCCCCCGCCGAGGATCGCCAGCACCGGGTCACCCGGCACCAGCTTCAGGGCGAAGTAGGTGAGGGTGACCACGGCAAACAGGACGACGATGGCCCCGAGCAGCTGGGCACCGATTCGCCAGACCAGGTTCGGACGTGCGGCGCTGCCCGAGGCGGGCCGGATCGATTCCGCGACCGGGGTCCGCGCTTCTCGAATGCCCGCTCCGGTGTCCACGGTGTCCGCAGCGTCCGGGACCGGCGAAACGGTGCCGGACACTACTTCGCCACTGCCTGGGCGTCGTAGAGGTAGGGCAGCTTGAGCGAGGGCTCAACATCCACGTGTGTGACCCGATCCTTGCGGCTGGCCAGCTGGGTGCTCTGGTTGTAGAGCGAGAGGCTGATCGCCGCATCGTCGATGATCTTCTGCGCCTTGTTGTACAGCTCGGCGCGGGTGGTGTCATCCGAGGTGGCCAGGGCCTGATCCAGGATGCTGTCGAGGTCCGGGTTGGCATAGCCTGCACCGTTGGGCACAAATCCTGCCGATTCGCGGGCCGCGCTGGAGAACACGATCCGCAGCACATCGGCGGTGTTGGTGTTCCAGTAGTTCACCCGCAGGTCGTAGTCGAAGGTGTTGTTGCGCTTATTCGAGGTGGCATCATCCACGTTTTCGATCTTGACCTCGATGCCCGCCTTCTTCTCATTGGCCTGAATCTGGGTCAGCAGTTCCACCGTGGCGGCGGGCCAGCTGGTCGGGGTCAGCGGGAGGATTGCGGTCAGGCGGGTGCCGTTCTTGGTGCGGTATCCGGCGGAGTCGCGCTCGGTCCAGCCGGCCTGATCCAGCAGATCGCTGGCTTTTTTCAGATCGAACGCATAGGTCTTCTCATAGTCCTTGTCATAGAACCGGGTGACCGAGCTCAGCGGACCACCGGCGTAGGAGGCAGTTCCCAGGAACGCGCTCTTGACGCTGGCCTCGGTGTTGGAGGCGGTGAGGAATGCGCGGCGCACGGCCTCATCGTTGAACGGGGCGCGGGTGGTGTTGAGCTGGAGCGAGGTCGGGTTGCCGGGACGGTCGGTCAGGCTCAGTGCAAGCGAGCTATCGGCCTTGGCCTCGGCGAAGTTCTCCGGCGGCAGGAAATCGATGATGTCGGCCTCGCCGGTGCGCAGTGCCCCGTAGCGGGTGGCGTTTTCGGGAATGATCTTCCAGGTGATGTTCGCGATCTTCGCCGGACCCTTATTCTTGGCAAACGGCGGCGGGCTGTTGTACCCGTCGTTGCGCACCAGCTTAACCTCCTGCTGCGGGGTGTAGCCCACAATCTTGAAGGGTCCGGAACCCACCGGTGAGGCGCAGTTCTCCGCCTGCGGACGGGCCAGAGCGGTAGGCGATTCGATCCCGAGGAAGGGCTGGGCCAGCACCTCGAGGAACGCCTGATAGGGCTTGTTCAGGGTCACCACGGCGGTGGTCGGGTTTTCCACGTCGGTCTTGACATACTGACGCAGGTAGCCCCCGGCGGTGCCGGACTGGGTGGCCGGGTTGACCATGTGGTCGAGGTTCGCCTTGACCGCGGCCGCATCAAACGGGGTGCCGTCGGTGAACTTCACATCATCACGCAGGTGGAAGGTCCAGGTCAGACCATCGGCGCTGGTCTCCCAGCTCGTGGCGAGCCACGGGTGAATCGCGCCCTTATCGTCCTGAGCCACCAGGGAGTCGAGGTACTGGGCGGCAATCGAGGCCTGAGGCATGTCGCCTCCCACGTGTGGGTCCAGGCAGGTGATGTCCTTGCCGGTTGCGTAGGTGATCGAGCCGCCGTCGACCGGCGCGGCATCGCTCGGAGCCGAGCAGCCGGTCAGGGCCAGCGCCGACACCGCGATCAGCGCGGGCAGGGCGAGGAGGGTGGTACGTCGAGACATCGGGATACTTTCTGGGGATGAGGGTGTTCCAGGGCGTCGCGAAGGGGGCGCGGCAGGGTGCACAAATCAGCGGTTTCGCGGTGTGTTCACGCGAGCGACTGGGTGGTGCAGCGCAGAGCCCGGGGAGGGGCGGTGCTGCGACGGCGGTGGGGAAACCGCAGAGACGGGTGCCCGGAGCAGACTCGGGACGATGGAGCGGGGCGATCCCGCTACGGCATCAATGCCGGGCGACAGAGGCGCGGCAGCGCTCGTGCTGGCATCAGGTTCTGCGGGGTCATAGCGTTACGGTAGCAGCCCCTCGCCCGGGGGTCATGATGGCATGACGCCGTATGACGCAGCGTTGCTATCGATGACGTTATCCACCCGGTGTGGCGGCCGCGGGATGCTAGGTCAGCAGCATCAGGGTGACCAGCACGGCGGCCACAATCAGCATCGCGATCAGGCTCCAGGTCCGTGCCACGCGCAGCCTCCGACCGGGCAGATCCACCAGGCCCGCGGCGGGTACCGTGCTGCGCTCATCCCGATAGTGTGCGCCCTGCGCGGCCGCGGGCACGGCAACCGTGTCGCCCACGTCGAGCAAACGCTCCAGGATGTGGGCATCCAGCGGTCGGGTCGCATAGACAAACAGGTAGTCGTCGATGATCTCCACATCAAACGGGGCCGCATGATCAATCAGCAGAGCCATGAGATCCGGGGTGAGAAGCTGCAGCGCATCCCGCTCATAGGCGCGCGGGCAGTACAGCGTGAAGTGACGATCAAAATCGCCCTCCAGTGAGAGGATCTGATCGCGGGCCAGGGACAGTGGCAGCGTGGTACCCAGCCGATTATTCGCCCGGGCATCCAGCACGATATGGGGCAGGTGTGCGCTCAGCCGCACGGCGAGGAAGGCCCAGTGGTGAATCCGCGCGCTGCGTCCGGTGCCGGTGGTGAACCGCAGATTGGCGAGTTCAAAATAGCGTTGTCCGCGGCCGGCCAGCAGCCGGTCCGAGGCCACCACACCGGTGCCTTCGGTAAACGGCATGCCCGGAAGGCGCGGGTTGAGGCTCGCCGGCGCGGTGCCCAGATCGTTGTCCCGGGCGAAACGACGTAGTTGCAGCGCAACGGTCAGGGCTCGGCGGGTGTTTCGGTTCAGCAGCAGGAGAACCAGGGTGAGCCCCAGCACGATGGTCAGAAAAAACCCCGCCTGGATCAGCGTCAACGCCGGGTCGTGCTCGCCGCGCAACAACGCGGCCACCGGTCGCGCCACCGTGAGCACAAAAACCACGGCCACCGGGATCGCCAGCAGGATGCCCAATCGTCGTTTCATTCCGCGCGAGACGGCCAGCGGATGCGGCCCCTCGGCACCGGCCGTCAGTGCGCGGGAAAACTCGGCCCGGTCGCCCCGCGTGGGGCACCACTCAAACGCACCAAAATCACGTGGCGAAGACTCGGGCGTGCTCATGCCGATACCCTAGCGTGTTTCCGCGCGGCGTCGCCGGGACGCGTCCGCCACCGACCCGCGCGTGTGCGCCGAGAGCGATACCTGTATGTGCGCCACCGAGGATGCCCACGTTCGCGCCACCGGCGGTGCCCACAGACACAAGCGACCCCCGGGCCAGGGCCCGGGGGTCGCACACATCGTCACCGATTACGGGGCGACGCGGCCGTTCTTGTTGAACGCCTCATAGGTGAGCGGCATGAGCTCGGCGAAGAAGTTCTCCATCTGCTCGGCACACATCTCGATCTCGCGCTGCGGGAACGAGGGGAAGTGGGTGCCCTCACGCTTGGTGCGCAGGCTGAGGAAGTTCATCAGCGAGCGCGCGTTGACGGTCACATACATCGAGGAGTACAGGTTCAGCGGCAGCACGATCCGGGCAACCTCGCGGGCCACTCCGGCCTCCAGCATGCGCTGGTAGGACTCGTAGGCGGCGATCGACTGGGCCTCAGCCTCGGCCTGCACCAGCGCGGTCTGTTCGGGGGTACCGGGCAGGAAGTTGTAGGCGCCGGGCTTACCCTCCTGGACCAGGTTGCGCTTCTCGTTGGGCACGTAGAAGGTGGGGTTCAGCTGACGGTAGCGACCCGACTCTTCGTTATAGGAGGCCATGCGGTGACGCATGAACTCGCGGAACACGAAGATCGGTGCCTGCACGTAGAAGGTCATCGAGTTGTGCTCAAACGGGGAACCGTGACGGTCCCGCATGAGGTAGTTGATGAGACCGCGGTCGCGGCTCGTGGCCTCGTCACCGCTCTGGGCGGATTCGAGGGTCTGCTCACCCTGGGTGGACACCCGGGCGGCAAACAGGACATCGGCGTCACTGGCGTTTGAACGAACCAGTTCCACCGTCATTTCGCTGCGGAATTCGATCTCTGACACGGCTCCAGCCTATCGCGTGCGATCCACTTTGGGATCGAAGCAGGCGGGACTTCACCCTCGGATTGTCCCCTCCTTCGGGAAGTTTGACCGGCATCCAGCCGGCCCCCACATTTTTTGTCTCGGGCGCGGCGAGAACGGATGTGACATTTCACTCCGGACGGTCCCTGAAAAACGCCAGAAAGGAAGGTGCGTGCCCGCCGTGAACGCGTTAGGCTCGGCATACACGAGGCCTGCCGGGCATTCGGCTCGACGGCCACCATCAGCTACCTGTGGAGGACACCATGGCAATTACCAGCGAAGCAACCACCGTCTGGACCGGGTCCCTGTTTGAGGGTTCGGGCACCGTGAACCTGGATTCGTCCTCCGCGGCGAACCTTCCGGTGAACTGGAAGGCCCGTTCCGAGGGTTCGGACAAGGTCACCACCCCCGAAGAACTCATCGGCGCCGCCCACTCGGCCTGCTACTCGATGGCCTTCTCGAACATGCTCACCGAGGCCGGTTTTACCCCCGAGCGTCTGCACGTGACCGCCGCCGTCACCTTCGTCCCGGGCACCGGCATCACCGGCAGCCACCTGCTGGTCAACGCGACTGTGCCGGGTATCTCGGCCGAGGACTTCGACCGTATCGCCGCCGAGGCCAAGGCCGGCTGCCCGGTATCGGCTGCCCTGGCCGGTATCGAGATCACCCTCGAAGCAAGCCTGGCCTAGCCGGAAAGCGGGGTGTGAACATGAACATTCTGTTGGCCGGTGCCTCCGGTCTGATCGGTTCCGCCCTGCAGACACGGCTGCGCGCCGCCGGGCACTCCCTCCGGGTGCTCGTGCGGCGCGAGCCCGCCGCCGAGAACGAGGTGCGCTGGGATCCCGACGCGCACTTCCTGCCCGCCGATGCCCTGGATGGCATCGAAGCCGTGATCAACCTCGGTGGGGCCAGCATCGGCAAGCTCCCCTGGACCCCGAGCTATCAGCGCACCCTGCTCTCCTCCCGCCTCAACGGGACGCAGACCATCGTGCGCGCCATTCGTACCAGCACCGCTCCCCCGCGGATCCTGATCAACGCGTCCGCCTCGGGATTCTACGGATCCCGCCCCGGGATCGACCTGGATGAATCCAGCAGTGGCGGTACCGGATTCCTCGCCGAGCTGACCCAGCGCTGGGAGGCCGCCGCGCTGGAGGCCTCGGATCACTGCACCGTGGTGCTTGCTCGCACCGGCATCGTGCTGGATCCGGCCGGTGCCATCGGCCCCATGCTGACCCTCGCCAAGCTGGGCCTCGGCGGCCCGCTCGGCTCGGGCAAAAACCTGTGGCCCTGGGTGTCACTGGAGGACGAGGTGCGCGCACTGGAGTTCCTGCTGACCTCGACCCTGTCCGGCCCGGTCAACATCACCGGTCCGGTGCCGGCCACCTCCGGTGAGATCGGACGGGCGCTCGCCGAAAACCTGGGCCGTCCCTACTGGCTACCCGCCCCCGCGTTTGCGCTGCGCCTGCTGTTGCAGAACGCGGCCGAGGATCTGCTGCTGGTTGACCAGCACATCCGGCCCGCGGTCCTGCAGGGTGAGGGCTTCGAGTTCAGCTATCCCGATGCTGCCTCGGCGCTGAAGGTGGCGCTCAAGGCGGACTAGGGTGCCGGTTTCCGCGCCCGCGCGTGCACTCGGCGCACGGGTGGCCCGGACGAGTGGGCCCGGGCGGCTAGCTGCCCTCGGTAAGCGCGAGACCCAGCGTTTCCAGGGATGCAGCATCGGCGGGGAAGGTTCCGTCGCCGAGATCGCGGTTGGGAATCGAGGAGCGCGGATCCACCAGGTACACCGCGTGCCCCTCGAGGATCAGTCGGCGCAGCCCCTCCATCAGCATCCGCCGGCTCACATCATCCACCGAGGAGACGCGGGCCAGATCCAGCGCGATGGTCTTGCGGTCGTTGGGGATCTGCTCCAGCTCGCGCATCACTCGTTCGGCGCTCGAGAAACGCAGCGGACCCTGCAACTCGATCACGTGGAATTCCCCCTGCCCGGACACCCGCCGATTGGCGTGCCGAATCACATCCCGGGAGAGCGGCGGGGACTTCAGCAGGTGCATGCCCATGTCGCCGGAGAAGCGTTCAAAGGCCTGCACCCCGCGCACCGAGTTACCCACCGGATCCAGCCGCGGCGAGAATACGGCCGCACCCACCTGCCCGGGTAGTGCTCCGATGATGCCCCCGGCCACCCCGGATTTGGCGGGGATACCCACCTGGGTCATCCAGTCGCCGGCCGCGTCGTACATGCCACAGGTGGTCATCACCGAGAGCACCTGCTGGGCCACATGCTCATCCACCACCCGCTCCTGGGTGATCGGGTTGATCCCCGCGTTGGCCAGGGTCATCGCCATGACCGCGAGGTCGCGTACGTCCACCAGGATCGAGCACTGGCGGGTGTACCCCTCGACGATGTCCGCGGGGTCCTGAGTGAAGCCGTCTACCGAACGCACCAGGTAGGCCAGGGACATGTTCCGAAAAGCGGTGCCCATCTCCGAGGCATAGACGGCCTCATCCACGTCCAGCTCGCGGCCGGCAAAGGCCGAGAGACCGGCGCGGACCGCCTCAAACCGCTCGTCTCGGCTGGCCTCGGGACGCACCAGCGCGTGGGTCGCGATGGCGCCGATGTTCACCATCGGGTTTTCGGGACGCTGGGTTCTGGGATCCAGGGAGGCGGAGTTGAAACTCTCGCCGCTGGGCTCCACCCCGATCTTGTCCAGCACGGTCTCAAACCCGCGCTCTTGGAGGGCGAGGGCGTACACGAAGGGCTTGGAGATCGACTGGATGGTGAAGCGCTCGTGGATGTCCCCGGCCGCATAGATCTTGCCGTCCGACATGCACAGCGCGCTGGCCAGCAGATCGGGATTCGCCCGTGCGAGCTCGGGGATATAGGTCGCAACCTCCCCGTCGTCCCGCGTATTCTCGAGTACTTCGTGCAGGTAGTCCGGGATAGGCGTGTGCATATATCCAATATAGAAAAACATCCGTGCAAACTCCGGAGACTATCCCCAAACGCTCAGGAACGGCGCTCCCATTAGCGCGTCTGCGCGCCCGATTCTTCGTCATGCTGCGCGATATCGCGAGCGAGGCGACGACGATAACGCACATAGGCGATGACGGCACCCAGCACCAACACAATTGCCGGAACGATATAGGTCACATTCCCACCATCAATCGCGCTCAGCACGATAAAGGCGATCACCGCCGCTCCCATTCCGAAGGCAAAGTCGCGGAAAAACTGAATCTTGTGCCAGGCAAGGTTGGGCGCGGTCATTGTGAAATCCACTCTGTTCGAACGATGGTACGGAAGCGGTTGCTTCCGTGTCAGTCCCGCGATGCCGGCGGCGGCCGTTCCGAGGGGTATGTGGTCAAACCATAGCGTATGTAATAGTCACGGCCGTTCCGAGGACTCGCGGAGGAGGCCGAGTTCCAGCGCCAGGGTCACCGCGCGGGTGCGATCGCCCACGCCGAGCTTGTCGAAGATGCGCACCAGGTGGGTTTTGACCGTGGCCTCGGAGACGTGCAACCCCAGGGCGATCTGTCCGTTGGTGCGTCCCTGGGCAACGAGGGCGAGCACCTCGCGCTCGCGCGGGGTGAGGGTGGGGCCGGTGGGTTGAGCTGGCTGACGCATCCGCGACACCAGGGCCGCGGCGATCTCCGGGGCCAGCACCGTTTTCCCGGCGGCGACTGCGCGCACACCGGCGATGATCTCCTCCTCGGGTGCGGCCTTGAGTAGGTAGCCGGCGGCCCCCGCCTCGATCGCGTCGAGGATCGCATCATCACTCTCATACGTGGTGAGGATCAGCACGCGGGTGTCCGGGCAGTGGGCGAGGATTTCTGCGGTCGCCGCGACCCCATCTCCGCCGGGCATGCGCAGATCCATCAGCACCACATCGGTGGGGATCGCGCGCACCCGCGCGACCGCCTCGGGTCCGCTTGAGGCGGTGCCCACCACGATGATGCCCGCGGCGTCCTCCAGGGTGGCCGAGATTCCGGCACGCACGATCGGGTGATCATCCACCACAAAAACCCGTAGCTCGGCGGTCATGATTGCTCCTTGGTGCTCGGATGAGTGCTCGGATGAGTGCCGGGATCGGTACTCGGATGAGTGGTGAAATCGGTACTCGGCGGGACGCCCGGACCGGCACTCGGCGGGGCGCTCGGTTCGGTACTCAGCGGAAGCTCAACGCTCAGCAGCGCCCCACCCTCGGTGCCCGCGGTCAGAGCGACCGTGCCGCCCACCCCACCCAGGCGTTCGGCCAGACCGGCGAGCCCAAACTGCCCGCCGGTCGGCTGAGCAGTGGCGTTCCGCTCCCCCGATGCCGCCGATTCGGGGGCGGCGGCGGTCGGACCGCGACCGTTATCCGCGATCCCGAGCCGCACGCCCGCCCGATCCGAGACGACGCTCACCCGCGCGGTATTGGCCCCCGAGTGTTTGCGCACGTTGGCCAGGCCCTCCTGGACGCAGCGCAGCAGGATGACCTCCTCGGCGCGGGAGAGCAACGTCCCTGGATTCAGCGAGAATTCGAGGTCGACGGCGATCCCGGTTTCCCGGGCAAACCGGGTGCAGAAGCGCTCCAGGGTTTCGGCGAAGGTCGATTCCTCGAGCGAGGAGGCTGTCGCGACCATCGCCCGGGTTTCGGCCAGCGCCTCGGCGGCGCTGGACTCGATCAGCCGGACGGTGTCCACAAGCTTGGGGGATCCCGCCTCCGCCTGACGCCGCGCGCTACGCGAGAGCATCACCACGCCGGTCAGGGTCTGGGCCACCGTATCGTGCAGGTCCCGGGAGAGACGCCCCCGCTCGTGCATGGCCCCGGCATCGCGGTTGAGCGCGGCGATCTCCTCCTGACGCAGCCGCAGCTGGTCGTAGAGGCGCGCATTCTCGGCGCTCACCCGGGAGATGCCCGAGATCCACAGACCCATCGCCAGGTTGAACGCATAGGACACGGCGCCGATGACCAGGGCGTTCCCCGGCCAGTCCGATCCCTCAGTGCCGAGGATCGAGGTGGTGGTCATCGCGATGGCGGCAATCCCCGAGAGGATCAGCGGCCGGCGCGGACGGGCATTGCCCTCCCAGATCATCGGATACAGGATCACCTGCGCGGTGAACATCGAGGGGCTGGCGAAGGTCAGCAGCGCACCGATCGGGATCACCCAGGCGGCACCCCAACCCACCGCATTGGTCTCGTTGCGGGGGCGCGCCCACAGCAGATAGTAGGCAAGCAGCGCCCCCAGACCTACGGTGATCAGGACCACTCGGGTGCCCACGTCCAAACGCGAGGCTCCCTCGTGGGTCACCGAGACGAAGGCCAGCAGAATCAGCAGCACCATGCAGGCGGAAACAGCAAGGTCCCACCCACGTCTGAGAGTCATGTCCCTCATTCTGACACAGCGGCTCATACGGTGCGCAGACGCCGTCCGAACCGGCCGATCGCCAGCAGCAGGAAGAGGATTCCCAGCCCCGAGAGGATCGCGATCAGCAGCGGCACACCCAGCTCGGTGTCCCCCACCATCGCGTGCACGCCGAAGTAGGTGGCCAGGCTCTCGCCGGCACCCGGCTGGGCGGCATCCAACGCGTCCAGCGGCCCCGCGGTGAGGGGTCCGCGCACCAGGCTCGCGGCCTGGGCAAACGGCAGCAGGGTGAGGACCTTGGCGACGCCCGCGGGCAGGGTGCCCAGCGGCACATAGGCTCCGGCGAGGAACCCGACCCCGGTTCCCACGATGGTTGACAGCGCCGCAAACGCCCCGGCCGAGGCGATAAACGAGGCCGCCAGGGCCGACAGCGCGGCAAACACCAGGCAGCACAGGAGGGTGATGCCCGCGGCTGAGGCCAGTTCGCCCAGGGTCATCCCGCCCCCGGTGATCGCCAGCGTGATCTGAGCGGCGGCCAGCAACAGCAGGGAGATCAGCGCGGCCACCAGGAAGGCTGCCAGCAGGTAGCCGAGGGTCAGATATCCACGCCGCGGAGGGGCGACCAGGAAATCATCGAAGCGATGGGCCACCCGATCATCCACAAACACGGCCATCGCGCCCAGGCTCGCGGTGAGCGAGGTGATCATGATAACCCCGGCAAACACCCACGCCCGAATGAACCGGTCCACATCCTCCGCGGGGGCTCCGGGGAGCTGCGCGGTGACCGAGGAGGTGATCTGATTGCCCAGGAAAAACACGTACAGGGCAACCAGGATCAGTGCCGACAGCAGCGAGAAAAACACCCGCATGCGGTCGCGAAAAAACAGGCGGAGGTTGCGCCGGGTCAGGGTCCAGAGGGTGCTCATGCGGGGTCCTTGGGGGTGTCGCCGGTCACGGTCAGGAACACGTCGTCCATCGTGCCGTGCCGGAATTCGAAGTCGAGTATGTCTGAGTGGTGGGCGGTCAGCAGATCCAGCGCCACGGCGCTTCCGGGCAGGCGCAGATCGAAGCGGTCGCCCTCGCGGGTGCCGGGCAGCGCCGCGCAGGCGGCGATCAGCGCAGAGGCATCGGGACGCGGTGTGATGCTCAGCCGGCTGGCCCCGAGCCGGGCCCGCAAATCGGCGGCGGATCCGCGCTCAACCAGGGCACCCCCGGCGATGATGATTACGTCATCGGCAAGCTCGGTTTCGGCCAGATAGTGGGTGGTCAGCAGCACGGTCATGCCGGTGGCGCGGCGCAGGGTGTGAATCGCCTCCCAGATGCGTTCCCGGCTGGCGGGGTCGAGGCCCGCGGTGGGCTCATCGAGGATCAGGATCTCGGGCGAGTGGATCAGCGCCCGGGCGATATCCGCGCGCCGTTTCTGCCCACCGGAGAGGGTGCCGTAGCGGCGATCCAGAAATCCGGTGAGGTCGGTCATGTCGGCCAGCTCGATGATGCGGGCGCTCGTCCGTGCCGCGTCGAGCCCGTAGAGCCGGGCACGCACGGTAAGGTTTTCGCGCACGCTGAGCAGTGGATCCAGCACCGAGGTCTGGAACACCACCCCGATCCGGCCGCGAATACGCGCGGTGGCCGCGGGGCCCGCCCCCACCCGGTCGCCCAGGACCTCGATCACCCCCGAGTCAAAGCCCAACAGGGTTGAGATGCAGGCGATGGTGGTGGACTTCCCGGCCCCGTTGGCGCCGAGCAACGCGCAGAGGCTCCCGGCCTCCACATCGAAGCTCAGGCCGGCTACCGCGGTGGTTCCGGAATACTGTTTCCGGAGGTCGTGTATATGGAGTGCAACCGTCATACCTCCATGCTGGCGGCCGCGCGCTTCCTCAGGGAGGCACGATTGAGTGACCCCGGGGTCAACCGATCGGTTGACGGCGAGAAGGCAACGGCGGCGGCTTACAACGACCGACGTATTGCCCGCGGTTAGCGGGTGGCGCGCTCCAGCCGGATCGCCTCGCGGATCGCCTGACGCGCGCGAATGCGATCCCCGGCCCCGTCATAGACGATGCCCAGCCGGAACCAGGCGGTCCAGCTCTCGGGTTCGGCCTCGACGGCCGCGCGGTAGGCGGGGAAAAGCTCATCCACGGCTGCACGCTCGGGGCGTCCGCTGGGGCGCACCGGGACCTCGTCCTCGGGGACCAGGCCGCGCTCCTCCAGCAGCCGGCCCAGACGGCTGGATGCCGACCCGAAGCGCAGCTCCCGCCACAGCGCCCAGACACCGGCGAGCAGCAGCACCACCAGGGCGATGCCGATTACGATGGCGATGGGCTCACCGGTGCCGATTGCCACCAGGGCCTTCTGCCCCACCAGGATCAGGCAGATCACCAGGAAGGCCGAGACCAGGATGGCGGGCAGCCGGGCGCGCACTAGCGTGCCTCCGCTCGATCGGTGCGGGCGCGCATCAGGCCTGGCCGCCCAGGCCCAGGTCGATCACGTTTTCCAGACCCACCACGAGGCCAGTCACATGCTGTGCGCGAGCGAGCGCCAGCGTGATGCCGTGCTCATAGGCGCTCTGGTCGATGGTGTCATGGGCGATGGTCAGGGTCTCCCCCGGGCCACCCAGGATCACCCGCTGCTGGGCAACAATGCCGCGCTGGCGCAGGCTGTGCACCGGAATCCCGGCGATCAGCTCGCCGCGGGCGCGCTGATCCACGTGCGGGGCCTCCACCGGACCGAGCTCGGCCCGGGCACGGTCGATCAGTTCGGCCGTGCGCACGGCCGTCCCGCTCGGGGAATCAATCTTGGTGGAGGCGTGAGACTCGATGATCTCGATCGACTCATAAAACTTGGAGGCGAGGATCGAGAGTGCGGTGCCCAGCGCCGATCCCACCGAGAAGTTGGGGATGATCAGCACGCCGCGTCCGGTGGGGATGGTGCGCTCCAGCGCGTCCAGCTTCTCCCGGGACCAGCCCGAGGTTCCCACCAGCACGTTGGCGCCCGCGGCCAGCGCGTGGGCAACCACCTCGGCGCTGATCGCCGGGGTGCTGACATCCACCACCAGGTCGGCACCATCCATCTCGGTGAGGTCGCTGCGCGAGGTCAGGGACGCGTGCACCTCATAGTCGGGGCTCGCCTCCAACAGTCGGCTAAACAGCCGTCCCATTTTTCCGCTGGCACCAACGATCGCAACCCGTGTAGTCATACCCCTAATCTAGCAACCCCGAGGCCACCGGATGTCGCACGTTCGCCCGGCACCGTGCACGTGTCCAAAAACGTCGGCGTAGCATGGGAACATGCACACATTTGTTCGTCTGAGCACCACGGATCCGCGCTCCCGCGACCTCCTGGACGAGTACTTCGCCGAGCGCGCGGTTGGCTTCGAAGGCGGGGACTACATCGTGACCCACCCCGATCCCGCCCGGTTTGTCGACCCCGACGGTGCCTTTGTGGTGCTCCTGGACGGAGACACCCCGGTCGGCTGCGGCGGCGTCCGCGCGCTCAGCCCCACCCGGTTTGAAATCAAGCACGTCTTCCTGCGCCCCGCGGCCCGCGGTGCCGGATGGGGTCGACGCCTGCTGGAAACCCTTGAGTCCGAGGCGCGCGCACTCGGCGCGCGCGAGCTGGTCTTGGATACCAACGCGACCCTGGCCGCCGCCGGGGGTCTATACCGCAGCTCGGGCTACGTGGAGATCGAGCCCTATAACACCAACCCCAACGCCAACCACTGGTATGGGAAGAAACTCACCGACTCACCCCGGTAACCCAAAAGACACCCCACTCAGGTGGGGTGTCTTTTGCGTGGAGACGGCGTGCGGTTAGACCGGCAGCGGATCCGGCAGCCCGGTACGCAGCTCCATCGGCAGGTGCGCCAAATCGTTGTGCGTGAGCAGGGTCCAGGGACGCCCAGGCTTGCGGTGAATCACCGTGAGCCCGCAGTTGGCCTGGTCCAGGGTCATCCAGCGCCAGTCGGGGGCACCCAGAACCTCCCGCACAAACCAGGCGATCACAAAGTTGTGGCTGATGATCAGGTCGTGGCGCTCGCCGCTCTTGGGAGCCAGGAACTCGGCTACCGCATCATTCATCTGGGCGGCACCAGCCTCAGTTTCGGCATCGGTGATGCCGCCGAAGAACGAATCGAAGGCACTCGGGGTGTCCGGGGTTTTGCCGGTCGGCACGCAGTCAAAGAGCAGGGCCGAGGACTCCAGCGCGATCGAGGGCAGCCGCTCGGCGATCAGCTCGGCCGTTTCGGCCGCACGCTGCAGCGGCGAATGGTAGGCGGCGGTGAGCGGAAGGCCGCTCAGACGTTCGGCGATCAGCCGAGCCTGGCGTCGCCCACGCGGGGAGAGCGGGCCATCGGGCATGCCGTGTTCGGCATCCTGCTGTTCACCATGACGCACGAGGTACAGATACTGGCTCATGATCGTTTCCCTTCTAAGGACTCACCGAAGCCGTCAAATACACTCTCGTCGATTGCCCCCACCGCGGCAACCGTAAATCGCCGGTCCGCAAGCTCGCGCGCGAGTGCTCGCACGTCCTCGGCGGTGACGGCGGCAAGCATTTCCAGGATGGTGTCTAATTCCTGGAACTCGCCGAGAATCAGGTCCGCTCGACCCAATCGGGACATGCGCGAATCGGAGTCCTCGAGGGACAGGGCGGAGGCGCCGGAGAGCTGACCCAGCGCACGGCTCATCTCCTCCTCGGTGACCCCGTCGGTGGCCATCGTGATCAGTTCCGCATACATCAGGTCGGTGACCTCGCGGGCGCGTGCCGGGGTGCATGCGGCCCCCAGCCCAAACACCCCGGTGTCCGAGAACGCGCTGGAGAACGAATAGACCGAGTAGGCCAGCCCGCGCTTCTCGCGAATCTCCTGGAACAGGCGTGAGGACATGCCACCGCCGAGGATCGAGTTCAGGATGCTCATGACCGGCCAGCGCTCATCCCGCATCGCAATGCCGGTGCAGCCCAGCAGCAGGTGCACCTGCTCGATCGGGCGGTTTTCCACCACGAGCGAGCGTGCGGGCAGGGTGTTGACCGGAACCAGCGGACGACGCGGGACCGGATCCGCCTGGATGGTGGGATCCCAGCCAGCCTCGGTCAGCGCGGCCACAACATCGGCGACCAGTTCATCGTGACGCACGGCACCGGCGACCGAGATCACCACGTCGGCGGCACGGTAGTTGCGGGCGTAGTGCTCCATCACGGCCTCGCGGGTGCACGCCTCGATGGTCTCGGCGGTACCGCCGATCGGGCGGGCCAGCGGATGCTCGCCGAGCACCGCCTCAAACAGGAGCTCCCAGACGGCGGTTCCGGGATCATCCTCGCGCATCGCCAGTTCCTCGATGATGACCTGACGTTCGCGCTCGAACTCTTCGGGATCAATCAGCGAGGCGGCGATCATGTCGGCAAGGACCGAGGTGGCCATGCCCAGGTCCTGGTCCCGAACCTTGGCGTAGTAGCAGGTGTACTCCTTGGCGGTCAGGGCGTTGTGTTCGCCGCCCACCGCGTCAAACGCGATGGCGATATCCAGCGCGCTGCGGCTCGGGGTGCCCTTGAACAGCAGGTGTTCCAGGAAGTGGGTGGATCCAAACCCCGAGGCGCCCACGGCAGACTCGGTGGCCAGCTCATCGCGGGAACCAACACCCACCCAAAACCCGATCGTGGCGCTCTGGGCTGCGGGCATCTCCTCGCTGAGAATACGCAGGCCTGTGGGCAAAACGGTGCGCCGAATCCGCGAGCCGGCCGCGGTTTCAAAGTCGATACTGGGCTCGGTGAGGGGGAACGCTCTCGGGGGAATCATCGGCTCCACCCTAAGCCAGGACGCTCACATTCCGATGGGTTTGTCCGGCGCGGGGCCAAATTAGCACCCCGACGCAGCGGACCATCACCACTAGGAGTGCCACACTTTTTCCAGTTCGGCGCTCTGCGTGCGGGTCAGCGAAACGGCCGGTGCTGCCATTAGCGCATCCACCTGCTCGGGGTCGTTGGCGCTCACCACGGGTGCGGTGATGCCGGGACGCGACAGCACCCAGGCCAGCGCGATCGTGGTCGGGGTCACCCCCTGCTCCTCGGCGACCCGGTCCAGCACCTGCAGCGCGCGCAGGCCCTGGCGGTTGACCAGGCTGCTTACTCGGGTGCCTCGTGCGGTGGTGTCCAGCTGGGCGCGGGAGCGATACTTGCCGCTGAGGAAGCCGTTTTCCAGGGTCAGGTAGGGAATCACCGCGAGGTTTTGCCCCCGCGAGACCAGTTCCAGGGTCCCCTCATAGCTGCTGCGGTGCAGCAGCGAGTAGTGGGTGCCCACCGCGGCGATCCGCGGGTAGCCCGAGGCTGCCAGGATGCGTGCCTGAACCAGGCGCTCGGGACGGTAGGCGGACACCGCGAGGTGGCGCACCTTGCCGCTCTCGATCAGCCATTCGGCCGTTCCGAGGGCATCCTCCAGGGGAACCGTAGGGTCGTCGTCGTGGAAGTACAGGACATCGATGTAGTCGGTTTGCAGGCGCTCCAGGCTCGCCTCCACCGCGCGCACGATGCTGACCGAGCCCAGGCCCGGGTTGTCCGGGTGGCGTCCGATCTTGGTGGCGATCACCGTCTGATCGCGCACCCCGCGGCGCGACACCCAGGAGCCGATGATGTGTTCGCTGCGCCCGGCGGAGTAGCTATCCGCAGTGTCCAGGAAGTTTCCACCCAGCTCGGCGTAGCGGTCCAGAATCAGTTCGCAATCGGCGGTCTGCGCGGTCCAGCCAAACACCGAGGTGCCCAGCGCGATTGGATGTACACGCAGGCCCGTCTGAGCGAGGTCTCGACGCTCGTCGGTTTGGGAGTTCTCGGGGGCGCCCACGGGAATGAGTCCGGGCAGGGTGAGCGGGATCGACTCCAGTCCAACCGTCATCTGCTTCAGCACCGGCTCTCCCCTCGTCATCCGACGCGATGGCGAATTTTGCCGAGTTTTCGCCACCTGAGACGTAGTCTATGCCGGGTTTCACCCTCAACCTCACCCCGACGCGAACGTTTTTTGACGAACCGATAACAATTTGGATACGACATGTGATGTGGTTTCGGCGAGTGTGTCGATCCGAGGCTCACCCCCACGAGCGAATCAGGCTCCGCCTGGGCACTCCGCCGGGTCACCGATTTCGGGCAGCAGGGCGGCGAGCACCGGGGCCAGCGCGGCATTGAGCGCGGCGACCTGATCGGCATCGAGATGGTCGAAGAGCACCTCGCGCACCCGCTCGACGTGCCCGGGCGCGGCATCCACGATCTTTGCAAAGCCCGCATCGGTCAGGGTTGCGATCATCGCGCGACGGTCGGTGGGAACACGCTCGCGCACAATCCACCCCTCCTGTTCAAGCCGCCGGGCCGCGTGCGACAGCCGTGAGAGTGAGCCATTGGTGACCAGCGCCAGGGTGCTCATCGGGAGTTTGCGTTCGGGGGCTTCGGAGAGCATCGCCAGGACGTAGTACTCATACCGGGTGAGTTCCACATCCGCGCGCAGCTGGGCATCCACGGTGGCCGGCAGGATCTCGCTGATTGCTTGGAGTCGCTTCCACAGGGCGATTTCTTCGTCATTGAGCCAGCGCGGGGTATCCATGTCTCCACCCTATCGAAATTCCGTGAAGCTTCAATACTTGCGAGTTCAACTAATTGCCGCTACGGTGATGTTCTGCCCGCTTTCAGGGCCCCACTTCCCCAAGGAGACACCCGTGTTTATTGCCCTGATCATCCTCAACGCCCTGCTGGCCCTGGCCTTCATCGGCTCCGGCGGAATGAAGACGGTGACCCCGATCCCCCGGCTGAGCGAGCGCGGTATGACCTTCGTGGACCGCTTCCCGACCGCATTCACCCGCTTCATCGGCATCGTCGAGGTCCTCGGTGGTCTCGGCCTGATCCTGCCCGTGGTTACCGGTATCGCCCCGATCCTCACCCCGATCGCCGCCGTGGGTCTGGCGATCATCATGATCGGAGCGATCGTGATCCACGCACGTCACTCCGAGCCGGTCATCCCCGTGGTTGTGCTGACCCTGCTGAGCCTGGCCAGCGCGGTGCTGGGTTTCATCTACGTCGCCGGCTAATCCCGTGACCCACACGCCCGCCGGTGCCCCTGCTCCGGCGGGCGTTGTGCACGCCACACGCGTCCGACAGCGAATGTTCTAAAACCCGCAGCGATCCGCGCACCCCGCCCGATCATCTGAGAGCCTAGCCAGTGGCACGCGCCCGTGCCGCGCCCGCTCCCGTCTGGATCTCCGCATGCTCTCCGCAACCTCCCGCTCTGCCGTCGTGGCCAGCCTCCCGCTGGTTCGCTCAAAAATCGAGCAGATCACCCCCATCTTTTACGAGCGAATGTTTACCGCACACCCCGAATTCCTGGACGGTCTCTTCAATGAGGCCAACCACAAAAGCGGCATCCAGCACTCGGCATTTGCGCTGGGATTCATTTCGATGGCGGCGCGGATGGCCGAGGATGAAAACGAGGAGGTGGATGCGATGCTCACCCGCATCGCCCACCGCCACACCGCTCTTGGCGTTAGCGCCAGCCAGTATGACATCGTGCACGACCACCTGTTTGAGGCGTTGGAAATTGTGCTGGGTGCGGAGTTCACTCCCGAACTGCGCCGCGCCTGGAACGACGTGTACTGGCTGCTGAGCAACGTCCTCCTGCGGGTCGAATGCGACCTCTACGACGCCCAGGCGAGCTTTGCCCGCTGGGCTTTCTGGTGGGTTACCGGACGTGAGGAACACGGCGACACGGTGTTTCTGAGCTTTGAACCGGTGACCGATACCCCGGTCTCCCTCGCCACTCCCGGACAGTATGTCAGCGTGCGGGTGGCAACCCCCTCGGGTCGCAAGCAGGCCCGACAGTACACACTGATCAGCGGCGGCGGCACCGCACGCCAGATTGCCGTGCGCCGCAACGACGCCGGCCTAGTCTCCCCCGTGCTGAACGACACCCTCGCGGTGGGCGACATGGTGGAACTCTCCAACCCCTACGGCAATGTGGTCCTGACCCCGAGCGATGCGCCGCTCGCGCTGATCACCGCCGGAATCGGCGCGACCCCCACCGCCGCGATTGTGCGGGCGCTCGCCGAAGCCGGCAGCGACCGTCAGGTACAGGTGTTCCACGCCGACCGCTCCCCCGCACACTGGGCGCTGCGCGAACGCATCACCGAGGATGTGCACTCCCTGCCCAATGCCACCCTGGAGCTGTGGTTCCAGGAGGGCGGAGACAGCTCGAACTTCACCGGCGACATGGACCTAACCTTCATGGACATCCCCCGCGACGCCGAGGTGGTCCTCTGCGGTCCGCTTCCCTTCATGCAGATGGCCCGCGGACAGCTGATCGACCAGGGTGTGCCCGCCCGACAGATCCACTACGAAATGTTCGGCCCCGACCTCTGGTATCCCGAGCGGGGTTAACGCACGCAACGCCCGTCGGATTCGACGGGCGTTGCGTGGTGTGGGGCCTAGCGGTTCAGCGAGGACATGTCCGGGTAGCGCTCACCCACCGGAGCGGCAACCGCGTCCAGGGCGTCGAGCTGCGCGGCGCTCAGCACCAGGGCGTCGGCCGCCACGTTCTGCTCGAGGTTGGTGATCTTGCGGGTGCCGGGGATCGGGGCGATGTGCTCACCCTGAGCCAGCAGCCACGCGAGCGCAACCTGGCCGGGAGTCGCGTCCAGTTCACGGGCGACCGCATCCACCTGCTCGACGATGCGAATATTGGCCTCCAGGCTATCTCCGGCAAAGCGCGGGTTGAAGCGGCGGAAGTCGTTCTCGTCCAGTCCATCCAGGCTGCGGATGGTTCCGGTCAAAAAGCCTCGACCCAGCGGCGAATACGGCACGAAACCGATACCGAGTTCACGCACTACCGGCAGAATCTCGGCTTCGGGATCGCGAGTCCAGAGCGAGTATTCGGTCTGAACCGCGGTGATCGGGTGCACGGCGTGCGCTCGGCGAATGGTGTCCGCTGCGGCCTCGGAGAGACCGATGTGCCGGATCTTTCCCGCCGCCACCAGCTCCGCCAGCGCGCCCACGGTGTCCTCGATGGCCACGTTGGGGTCGACGCGGTGCAGGTAGTAGAGGTCCACATAGTCCGTACCGAGGCGCTGCAGGGATCCGTCGATCGAGCGGTGCACATTTTCGGGGCTGCCATCGAATCGGCGCTCGCCCTCACCGGTGGGCACAATCCCGAACTTGGTGGCGAGGGTGACCTCTTCACGGCGACCCGCGAGAGCCTTGCCCACCAGCACCTCGTTGGTGTGCGGGCCGTAGATTTCGGCGGTGTCAATCAGGGTGACACCCAGATCCAGAGCGCGGTGAATCGTGCGGATCGAGGCGGCATCATCCAGGCCCGCGCCCGAGTAAAACGCGGACATGCCCATGCAGCCCAACCCCAGTCTTCCGACGCTCAGCGCGCCGCCGGGGGTGTTCTCGCTGCCCAGTGTGGTGGTTTTCATAGGTCGGCTACCTTTCGTTGATATTCGGCGATCTTGTATGAGATCGCGTCGAGGCTCGCCTGAGTCTCCCTGAGCTTTTCCACCACGTGTTCCCGATGAGCCTCCAGCAGCGCAAGTCGGGCGGAGTTTGTACTCTCCCCGAGGCGCGCCAGCCGGGTGTACTCGGCGATGGTGGTGATCCCCATCCCGGTGGCACGCAGCCGGGTCACAAACTGGACCCAGATCACGTCGCGCTCCCCGTAGCGTCGCCGGCCCGCCTCGTCCCGGCGAACCGGACGCACAAACAGGTTGGCACGCTCGTAGTAGCGCAGCGTATCGATGGTGACCCCGGAAAGCTCCGCCAGGGCGGAGATCGAGAGGTCGGTGGTAGTGGCGCTCATAGACGCCACGATAGACCCTGGAGTGCACTCCAGGTCAAGTGGATCCGGACACGTACCCACAAAACACCGCCGCCCGCCCCGAAAACGGGACGGGCGGCGGTGTGGTGTGAAACCTGAGGATTAGTCCTCGGCCGGAGCCTCGGTGCCAGCCTCATCTGCGATCACCGGCGACAGCGACAGCTTGCCGCGGTCGTCGATCTTGGTGATCTCCACCAGGATCTTCTGGCCCACGCCGAGCACGTCTTCGACGTTCTCCACGCGCTTGCCACCGGCAAGCTTGCGCACCTCGGAGATGTGCAGCAGGCCGTCCTTACCGGGCAGCAGCGACACAAACGCACCGAAGGCGGCCAGCTTCACGACGGTTCCGAGGAACTGCTCGCCGATCTCCGGGTTGGTCGGGTTCGCGATGGCGTTGACCTGCGCACGCGCAGCCTCGGCCGACGGACCGTCCACGGCGCCGATGTACACGGTGCCGTCCTCTTCGATCGAGATGTCCGCGCCGGTCTCGTCCTGGATCGCGTTGATCGTCTTGCCCTTGGGGCCGATCAGCTCACCGATCTTGTCCACCGGGATGTTGACGCTGATCACGCGGGGCGCGGTCGGAGCCATCTCGTCGGGGGTGTCGATCGCGGCGTTGATCACGTCGAGGATCTTGGTGCGGGCATCCTTGGCCTGGGCCAGGGCTGCGGTCAGCACCGATGCGGGCAGACCGTCCAGCTTGGTGTCCAGCTGGATGGCGGTGATGAACTCGGAGGTACCGGCGACCTTGAAGTCCATGTCGCCCAGTGCGTCCTCGGCACCCAGGATGTCGGTCAGTGCGGCGTAACGGGTCTGGCCGTCCACCTCATCCGACACGAGGCCCATGGCGATACCGGCGACGGGTGCGCGCAGCGGCACACCGGCGTTCAGCAGCGACAGGGTCGAGGCACAAACCGAACCCATCGAGGTCGAACCGTTCGAGCCCAGCGCCTCGGATACCTGACGGATCGCGTAGGGGAACTCCTCGCGGCTCGGCAGCACCGGCACGAGGGCGCGCTCGGCCAGGAAGCCGTGCCCGATCTCGCGACGCTTCGGGCTACCCACGCGACCGGTCTCACCGGTGGAGTAGGGCGGGAAGTTGTAGTGGTGCAGGTAACGCTTGCTCTTGTTGGGGCTCAGCGAGTCGATCTGCTGCTCCATCTTGAGCATGTTCAGCGTGGTGACACCCAGGATCTGGGTCTCGCCGCGCTGGAAGATAGCCGAACCGTGCACGCGCGGGATGACCTGAACCTCGGCGTCGAGCGCGCGGATGTCCGCTGCGCCACGGCCGTCGATACGGACACCGTCACGCAGGATGCGACCGCGGACAACGTCCTTGGTCACGGCCTTGTAGGCGGCGGAGAACTGGTCCAGAACGATCTGCTCGACCTCTTCGGCCTCAACCTTGGCGGCCACGGCTGCCTTGGTACGGTCCTTGAGCTCGTCGTCGGCGTTCTGACGCTCGGTCTTGTCGGCGATCTGGTACACCGAGGTCAGCTCCTCAAGAGCCAGCTCGGAAACCAGGGCCTTGCCGGCCTCGGTGTAGGGCAGGAAGACCGGGTAGTCGGCGATTTCCTTGGCTGCCTGAGCGGCCAGCGAAGCCTGAGCCTCAACGAGCTGCTTGATGAAGGGCTTAGATGCCTCAAGACCGGCGGCCACAACGGCCTCGTTCGGCTTGGTGGCGCCACCCTTGATCAGGTTCCAGCTGTTCTCGGTAGCCTCGGCCTCCACCATCATGATGGCGACGTCCTGCTTGCCGTTGGCGTCGGTCACAACCCGGCCGGCGACGGTCAGGTCGAAGACGGCGTCTTCCACCTGAGCGGCGGTCGGGAAGACGATCCACTGGTCATCCGCGCTGTTGGCACCCGGGATCAGGGCCAGGCGCACACCGGCGATCGGACCCGAGAAGGGCAGACCCGAGATCTGGGTCGAGGCCGAAGCGGCGTTGATGGCGAGGGCGTCGTAGAACTCACCCGGTGCGATCGACAGCACGGTGATCACGATCTGAACCTCGTTGCGCAGGCCGGTCACGAAGGACGGGCGCAGCGGGCGGTCGATCAGGCGGCAGACCAGGATGGCCTCGGTCGAGGGGCGACCCTCGCGGCGGAAGAACGAACCGGGGATCTTGCCGGCTGCGTAGCTGCGCTCTTCAACGTCAACGGTCAGCGGGAAGAAGTCGAAGTTGTCCTTCGGGTGCTTGCTGGCGCTGGTAGCCGACAGCAGCATGGTTTCTTCGTCGAGGTAGGCGGCAACGGCACCCTGTGCCTGCTGTGCCAGACGTCCGGTTTCGAACCGGACGGTGCGCTTACCGAACTTACCGTTATCGAGAACGGCCTCGGCAAACTTGATTTCGGGACCCTCCATAGGTCACATCTCCATTCGCGTCTGAGCGCGCGCCGGGCGCACGCTCGTTGGCCCGCGAAGGCTCGGGCGACGGTACTTGCTCAGACCACGACCTGGGTCTGGCTGATCTCCAGTAGAAAGTCACCCTGCGAACCGTATTATTCGAGAGGAACCTACCACCGAGGACCAGCTTCCTGCCGGCCTATCCCACGCGGAGTTAGTGGCTTCCCGAAGCGGGAGGCCACCTCAACACTACCAGAGGGGCCCGTTCAGAGGGAGGGTGTGGCGTGATCGGATCGACCACAACCGGGGGCCGTCTAGGCGCGGTGAGCCGCGCAGTCCAGGGCCGCATCCATGCTGCGTACCCGCTCGATCAGCGCGGGATCCTCGGTCTCGGCGGCCAGCGCGGCGGCGGTATCGATCGCGTGGCGCACCCCGCGACCGGCCGAACGAGCCTCGCAGGCGCAGGCGATATCGATCAGTGCCTCGACCATGGCCGGGGTGTTGGCTTCGGCTTCCGCACGCTCATACGCGGCGGTGAGCTCCTCCATGCTGCTGGAACGTTCACGACGCTTCCACAGACCCATCCAGGTTCCCTTTCCGGCGAAAATAACAACGGTACACACTAACCCATTTCGCTGGAATCACCCATCCTGGCGTGGCGGCGGGATTCGCGCTAGGCCGGCTCGACCGGAGCCTCTGACGAGCGGCGGCGGGGGCGGGGCACGGTCACCAGCAGCACGCCGGCGGCGATGATCGCCCCGATCACGGTGTCGAGCACCCGCTCGAAGGCCACGGCCTCGGCGTTGACATGGGAGTTTCCGGCGATCAGCAGCGCGAGCGGGGTGATCAGGGTCAGGGCCAGCCCATAGTGGCGCGAGATGACCAGCTGGGTGACGCCCTGGAAGATTCCCAGGATGATGGCCAGCACAAAACCGTGCGGCTGCATCAGCGCAAGCAGCAGGAAAACCCCGGCGCCCAGCAGGGTTCCCAGCACCCGGTGGGTTCCGCGTTCCAGGGTCAGCCGCCGGCTGTGGCCCACGCTGAGGATCGCCATGGCCGTGCACACGATCCAGTACCCGCGATGGCTATCGATTCCGATTCCCACCAGGGTTCCCAGCACCACGGCCACCACCATGCGTACGGTGGCCAGGTAGCTGTTGTCGTCAAACCCGAAGCGCCCAAAGATTCCCGCGACCGGGGTGCGTGTGGGCTGGGCGCGGCGAATCCGCGGCACGATCAGCGGGGCAATCACCACGAGGTAGGCCAGGATTGCCCCGGCAGCCACCAGTGAAATGACCTCCCACCCGGGCAGGCCCGCGCCTCCGCTCGAGTGCGGGGCGGCCAGCTGCACGCCGATACCGGTCACCAGGGTGAACATGAACGCACCGGGGGCACCGACGTTATATCCCGCAGAGAGAATCGAGGAGAGGATTCCCGAGATCAGAACCACGATTAGCGCGGTGGCGTGCGAGCCCGATCCGAGGACCCCGAGACCCGCCGAAAGGATCAGTGCGATTACCACAAAGGGCAGCGCCCGCACCCGGTCCAGGCGCGAGATTCCACCGCCGTACATCGCCGCAAATGCGCCGGTTCCGGCGAGCAGTCCAAGCTGGGGTGCGCCGAGGGCTGTGCCGATGGTGATCGGCAGGAACATCGCGATGCCCGCCTGAACGGCGGCCGGCCAGCGGGGGCCACCCGGGGCAAATCGCACCAGACTGGAGGCGATTCCGCGCTCGGCCATGCATTCTCTCCCCGTTATATGTATCGGGTGACATACCCGTTGTACGTTCCAGAGTACCGCGCAACCATTCGCCTCGGCGTATGCAACGGCGCGAAACGGGCGGTGGCGCTAGCCGAGTTCGGCGGGAATGACCGAGAGATCCAGGTCGATGGTGAGGTTGTGGCCGAGCGTGCTCTTGAGGATCTGGGCAGGCACGCTGACATACTCGCCGCGCGCGGCGAGGGGTTCGAGGCGCTCCAGCAGCTCACGGTCCTGCTCGGGGGCGATGAATCCCACCAGATAGACCTTGCCGCCGCCCTCCATCTGCACGCCCACGCGCAGGTTGCGGGAGACCCCGCTGGTGATACCGGGCACCAGGATCGCGGCCGGGAAATCCCCGCGCCACGCCCGCACGGTGGTCAGCGGGCTGCGGAAGAAACGGCTCTCGGGCACCGGGGTGCGCGAGGCGAGGACGGTCACATCACCCACGGTATCCGCGTCGCGACCCAGGGCACGCACGGTAACGTCGCGCAGCGAGGTGAGCGGCTTACGGGCGGCCCTGGGACCGCTCCCCCAGCGCCAGAGCCACACCAGCAGGTAGAGCCCGATCGCAACCAGGACCGCCACGGCGACGATATGCGCGACACCGTCCACCAGCGGCAGCAGCACCGATCCGGCCACAAAGTACACAAGCAGAACCAGCACCGGATATCCCACCCACTGGGTCAGGGCGCGGCGCGGACGGGGCGTGGTCGGGGTGGTCATACCGGGATCATCCTCAAAATTCTGCGGGGAAAAGACGAGGGGCCGCCGATCATTCCCAAAGGAAGATCGACGGCCCGACGAGAGCGTTGAAAACGCGAAGAACTGTGTCGCGGACTAGCGGCGCAGGCCGAGGCGCTCGATGAGCGAACGGTAGCGGTTGATGTCCACGTCCTGCAGGTAACCCAGCAGACGACGACGCTTACCCACCATGAGCAGCAGGCCACGACGCGAGTGGTGGTCGTGCTTGTGCTCCTTGAGGTGCTCGGTCAGATCCTTGATCCGGGCGCTCAGCAGAGCAACCTGGACCTCAGGGGATCCGGTGTCACCGGGCTGAGTCGCGTATTCTTCGATGATCGCCTTCTTGACTTCGTCAGTAATAGCCATAGTGGTGATCCCCTTTCTGTTCGCTGCGCGGTGCCGCACACGGGATGTGTGGGCTCTCTTAATCCGCGGCCGATCTAACGGCAACCTCTCAACTATAACAGCTTCGCGGGCCCCCGCCGAACCGCGTGGCGGTCCGCCTGCTGCGATACTGGGGGCATGACTACGCCCACATCCGGTGCCCTGACCCTCGAGCGCGGGCTGGGCCTGCTACGCCTGGTCGCGCACGGCACGGTTCGCCTGGATGAGCTGGCCGCCGCCAGCGGCCTGAGCCGCTCAGCCACCCACCGCATGCTGACCTCGCTGGTGACCACCCGTTTTCTCACCCTGAGTTCGGATGGGCGCTACCGCCTGGGCGTGGCGCTGCTCGAGCTCGGCAGCCTGGCCGAACGCGAGATGGATCTCCCCAGCCGCGTCCAGCAGCTCCTGGCCGGAATCGCCGCCGAGCTGGGCGATGCGACCCACCTGGGCATTCTGGACGGGACCGACATTCTCTACCTGGCCAAGGCCCGCGGACGCCGCGGCATCGACATGGCCTCGCGTCCCGGCGCACGCTTTCGAGCCCAGCACACGGCGATGGGTAAGGCCCTGCTCGCCCACGCCGAGTCCGCCGTAGCCGCGACCTATTTCAACCCGGCCGAACGCCGCACCGAGCGCTCTCTCGCCAATGTCGACGCGTTTGCCGCGGCGCTCGGCGAGGTCACCACCCGCGGGTTCGCGCTGGACGATCAGGAAAACGAGCTGGGCATCACGTGTGTTGCGGTGGCCGTCGCGGATGTAACCGGGAAGTATCGCGCGGCGGTGTCAGTCTCGGCACCGAGCGTGTTTATGACACCCGCCCGGATCGCCGAGGTGGCCGCAGTCCTGAGCGCCGCCGCCCCGGAGATCGGCGCGCACCTCACCCCGGACTTCGCCGAGCACTGGCTCTAGCCCCGGCACTCGCGCGGAACCGGGCACGGGGCGTACCGCCTGCTTGCACCCCGATCGCCAGCCTGGCCCCCACGGTTGGTGCGCCGGGACGCTCACCCTTTTGCACTGAGGGCATTTTGACTAGTCATTGACGAGTCAAAACAGCGTGCAGCCAAAAGCACCCCCGGCCCGGCGGCCTTCAGGAACAACCCCGCCCCTGGAACCTGGTTGGCGCGCCGGGGCACACACCCCTTTGTGGACCGAGGGTGTTTTGACTCGTCATTGACGTGTCAAAACAGGGTGCCGCCAAAAAGTCCCAAGGGCCCGACAGCATTCCGGGAAGGCCCCGCCGATCTTCAGGGGATTCCGGACATTCCACCCGACCGCGGAGGAAGCCCCGGCGGAGACCCGGCGGGCGACTAGCGCTGGACCGGATCGGTCGAGTCGAGCAGCGAGAGTTCGCGGCGGGTCGGCATGCCCTCCCAGTCCCCCGCGACCAGGCAGGCGAATGCACCGGTGCGCACGGCCGTGTGCAGGCGGCGGGCGGGATCCTCGCCGGCCAGATACTCGGCCAGGTATCCGGCCACAAACGCATCCCCGGCCCCCACGGTGTCGACCGGGCGGATGGGCACGGCCTCCACATCGAGTACCTCGCCCTCGATCAGCGCGTGGGCACCCTTGTCCCCGCGCTTGATGATGACCTGCGCGGGACCCAGCGCGGCGAGCCCGCGCGCCAGATCGGCGCACTCACCCGTACCGACAACCAGCGCGGCCTCATCATCCCCGGCAAACACGATGTCCGCCCGGGTGACTAGCTCGCGCAGCACCTCCCCGGCTTCCTCCGCCGACCACAGCGCCGCACGATAGTTGAGGTCCAGGGCCACGGTCACGCCGTGTTCGCGGGCGATATCCACCGCGGCAAACACCGTCTCGCGGGCGCTCGCCGAAAGCGCGGGGGTAATGCCGGTGACGTGGAGTAGTCGAGCGGCGGCGATCCGCTCGGCGGGCACATCCTCGGGTGTGAGCCGGGAGGCCGCGCTGCTCGCACGGTAGTAGGTGACCCGGGTGTGGTCGCCGGTACGGCGCTCCTTGATCATCAACCCGGTCGGGGCATGCGGATCGAGGATCGGCACCACCCGTACCCCCTCGGCGGCGACCTCGCGCAGCACCTTTTCGCCGAGGCCGTCGTCGCCTACCCGGCCGATCCAGGTCACGTCGGTCCCGAGCCGGCGCAGCGCGATGGCCACGTTGGTTTCGGCTCCACCGATGCCCAGGGCAAGCTGATGGGCGGTGGCCAGGGGCCCCGGCGAATCGGTGCGCATCAGCGCCATCGTCTCGCCGAAGGTCAGCACCTCGGTGGGGGCGATGCCCGCGTCAATGCGACTCATCGGGCGATCCCGGCGGCCACACGATCCTCAGTCGAACCGGTGCCGACACGGGCATCCCCGCGGGCATCGGCCACGCTGTCCACCAGGCGACGGGCGCGATCGGTGAGCGCGGCAAGGTCGCCTCCGGCGAAGGCGTCACCGAGCAGCGGGCCTCCGAGACTCACGGCCGAGGCGCCGGCACGGATCCAGGCGGCCGCGTCATCCACGCCGATTCCCCCCGAGGGGACCACCCGAATGCCCGGGAACGGACCGCGCAGCTGCGCGATATAGCCGGGTCCAACCGTGCTCGCGGGGAACAGCTTCACCGCGGCGGCCCCGGCATCCCAGGCCGAGAACAGCTCGGTGGGGGTGAGCCCGCCGGGGAACACGGGCACGCGGCGTGCGGTGGCGGCGGCGATGATGTTGAGGTCGGTGATCGGGGTAACCAGATACGCGGCACCACCGTCCAGGGCACGCCTGGCCTGATCACGGGAGGTGATGGTGCCCACCCCGATCTCGGCGCGCTCGCCAAAGTTTTGGATCAGCTCGGGCAGGTGCTCAAACACACCGTCGGTGCTGAGGGTCAGCTCGATCGAGCGCACCCCACCGGCCACCAGGGCCTCGATCACCGGCGCGTATTCGCGCGCGTGCCGGGCACGCAGGACGGCCACAATCGGGGTTTCCGTGAGGATCGGAGACAGCGGGGTGCGAGCGGGGGAAACGGTCATTGCGGGGCCCTTTCGGCGACGGTACCGATAATCGGGACGACATCCCGACTATGTGGGATGACCATAGCAGGACCACGCGGATACACACAACGCCGGGGTACCCCAGAGGGATACCCCGGCGCGGGGTGTGAGAGCGGGAGGAATCTAGCGCGGCAGCAGATCCCCCATCGGGACAAAGCCCCCATCGAAGGCGCGGGAGGCCGCGCCACCGAGCGGCGCCGTGGGTCGCGTGGCGGAGGAGGAATCGCCGTCACGGGCGGTGCCGGTGAGCTTGCCCGCCAGCTCGCGGGCGGCGCGGGCGATGCGGCCCGGCACCCCCTCGGCATCGGTCCCCTGCCCGCCCCAGTCGGCGGTTGCCGCGAAGACCCCGGTGGGGACCACGTCGGCGTGCAGGTAGGCGAAGATCGGACGGATCGCATAGTCGATCGCCAGCGAGTGCCGGGGCGTACCGGCGGTGGCACCGAGGATCACCGGCGTGCCGGTCAGGGCGTCGCGGTCAATCAGGTCCACAAACATCTTGAACAGGCCCGAGTAGCTGGTGCTGAAAATCGGCGTGACCGCGATCACCGCGTCGGCCTCCTCAACCACACGCAGGGCATGGGCGAGGGGTGCGGCGTGGGTTCCGGTGAGCAGACCGTTCAGCACGTCGGGGGCGATATGGCGCAGCTCGATGATCTCGATCTCGGCCACCTCTCCCCCGCGCTCCAGTTCGATTGCGCTCGCGCGGGCGAGGGCATCGGCCAGCTGACGGGTCGAGGAGGGCTCGCTGAGCCCGGCACTAATGACGGCAATGCGACGCGTGGTCATGATCAAACTTCCAGTTCTCGGGGTGCGACAGGTGCGACGGGTGCGATGAGCGTGCTCAACGGCCCGACTCGGCATCCAGCGAGGCCAGGGTCGCGGCACCCGGGGCGATACCGGTGACACCAAACCCGGTGTCATAGGTCGGGTCGTTCTGCGGTGCGATCGCCTGGGAGACGGCACCGCTGGCGGCGAGCAAACTCGCGTGGGTCGGCGCATCGGGGACACCCGGCGCCCGCTTGGCGGCGAACTCGCGGCGCAGCACCGGCACAACCTCCTCGCCCAGCAGGTCGAGCTGCTCGAGCACGGTCTTCAGCGGCAGACCCGCGTGGTCCATCAGGAACAGCTGGCGCTGGTAGTCGCCGTAGAGCTCCTGCTGGGCGGCATAGCGGTCGATGACCTCCTGCGGGGATCCCACGGTCAGCGGGGTCTGCTCGGTGAACTCCTCCATCGAGGGGCCATGGCCATAGACCGGGGCGTTATTGAAGTAGGGACGGAACTCGTCCTTGGCCGCCTGCGAGTTCTTACGCATGAACACCTGACCACCCACACCCACAATCGCGTGGGCCGCGGGACCGTGACCGTAGTGCTCATAGCGCTCGCGGTACAGGTTGATCATCTGAGCCGTGTGCTGCTGCGGCCAGAAGATGTTGTTGTGGAAGAATCCGTCGCCGTAGTAGGCGGCCTGCTCGGCGATCTGGGGGCTGCGGATCGAGCCGTGCCAGACGAAGGGCGCGATCCCATCCAGCGGACGCGGGGTCGACTGGAAGCCCTGCAGCGGGGTGCGGAACTTCCCCTCCCAGTCCACGAAGTCCTCACGCCACAGGCGGTGCAGCAGCGCGTAGTTTTCGATGGCCAGAGAGATGCCGTCGCGGATGTCCTTGCCGAACCAGGGATAGACCGGGCCGGTGTTTCCGCGACCCATCATCAGGTCCACCCGGCCGCCGCTGATGTGCTGAAGCATCGCGAAGTCCTCGGCGATCTTCACCGGATCGTTGGTGGTGATCAGCGTGGTCGAGGTGCTCAGCAGGATGCGGTTGGTCTGCGCGGCCAGGAACCCGAGCATCGTGGTGGGGCTTGAGGGCACAAACGGTGGGTTGTGGTGCTCACCGGTCGCGAACACGTCCAGGCCCACCTCTTCGGCCTTGCGGGCGATGGCGAGGATCGCCTGGATCCGCTCATGCTCGGTGGGGGTCTTGCCGGTCGTGGGGTCGGTGGTCACGTCACCGACGCTGAAGATTCCAAACTGCATGGTGTGTCCCTCTGCTCTCAATCACCCTAAGTATATCCATTTGAATAGATATATGGGTCAACTGCACCCCTCCCGAGTTTATTCCCCAACCCTTTCGCGGCGGGGTTCCCGGGCTCTCGCATAGTCCCAGAGTGCGTCCGCGGCGAATCCCGAGGCGGCCAGACGCTCCAGCACCCAGGCGTCGCCGGTGTCCTGTCGACGCAGCACGGTCTCACTCGAGACCAGCGCGAGATACCGCGACTGGTTGCGCATCAAATGGGCCGCGGCCACCAGTCCACGGGCCTCCACCGGCAGCTGGGAGAACTCATCCCGATCCGACCGAAACACCGCACGTGGATCCGCCGCCAGGCCGCGTGCCCACTCATCGGCAAGCTCGCGATGCAGCGTCTCCAGGAGGATCGGTTCGGGCTCACGCAGATTCTCGGGATCCACGGCAGCCGGGTGTTCGCGCTGGGCTAGCTCCCACCCCTCCGGCACCAGGGCGAGGGTCAGCCCGGTTCCGGCGAGGGCACGGTCCACCTCGATTCCGCGCGGTTCAAGATCAAAGAGGTCTTCGGAACCGAGCGGTCCCGCACCATCCAGCCGTCCGGGAATCAGGGTGCGGGTCACGGCGAGTGCCATGTCCCGGTGCCGGATCGCGAGTGGGAGAAGCACCGGAAGCCGCGGGATGCGTGAGGAGTCCAGGAGCTCATCGGATTTCACCCAGGCCTCCCCGGGCGCCTCAGTCTGCGTCACGGCCACATTGTAATAGTCGCCGAGGTACACCAGTTCGTTGGCCACGACGCCCTGGGTGGAGACGCGCGCGGCCGGATTCTCATAGCGGTATGGCAGGAGCACCGCGGGATTCTCCACCGGGGTGAGACCCGAGGGAAGCGGAAGATCCGCCGGGAGCACACGCAGCCCACGCCGCTGTGCGGTGCCGGATTCGGGGACCGCCACGATCGGGTCTCCCAGGTGCGCCCCGAGACGCCAGCGCAGCTCATCGAGGGCCGCCTGCGCCTCGCGCACGGGAACAAATCCGCCCTCACCGCCGACCGGGCTGGTGCGTCCTTCCAGGGCGAGCACAAGCATCGGACGCGTGTACACCGGCCTGTCGGAAAACTGCACTAGCGGGTTGGCGAGCAACACCTGACGATTCTCGATCCCGACGCCGCGAACGCGTGATCGGCGCACAATCCGCGGACCCCAGAGGTTCATGATGATCACGTGTGTCCGAGTCACCCACACACCCCGCAGGAGCAGGATCAGCGCGACCAATACCGCGACAAAGGTCCACCAGCCGGGCACTCCGTCGGAGTTCTGGACACCAATCGCCACGCAAATGGGAATCGCGATCACGAGGGGCCGGAAAAAGGATCCCGAGCGGCGAATGCGCACAATCCGCTGCTCAAAGGCGGGCCCACGGTGCGTGCCGTTTGTCCCCTCACTCATGCTCGGTCCTCTCGGGTGGAATCGGTGGCCAGCAGGCCCAGGGCCCGACTAATCTCGGTGCGGATGCGCCGGGTATCGCCGCTAAAGCTCGTGAGCATCCACATCCGGATCGGGCCGGTGCGGGTGGTGATTCGGATCGAATCACCCCACGGCAACATGCTGCCTACCCGGTCCACCCGGGTGGCCTCACCATGGTTGATGATCGTGGGGAAACCAAAGCGCAGTAGCAGCACGCTGCCCCCGCGCACAAAGATCCCGCTACCCAGGACGGAGAGGGCACACGCGACCATCCAGAACAGGAAGAAAATACCCAGGGGGTAGGAGACAAGAACGTCGCCATACTCATCAAGCACGTTGGGATCCCCCACGATCGTGCTCCAGGCCAGGACTCCCGCCAGCGCCGACAGCGGCAGGGCGAAGCACAGTGACATGAGCCCGGTCCCGCTCACCCGCCGCCAGTGCGAGCCCACCGGCGGCGGGCTCATCAGGTGAGTGGCCGGGGCGGTGTCGACGGCGTGGCTGGTTTCGCGCACGTCCGTGCCGATGACCAGATCATCGAGGGCTCCGGGAAATTCCATCACCCGGGACGGTAGCCCCAGTGCCGCGGCGAGCGCGCTCAACGCGGTGTGGGCACGTCCTCGCCGCACGGCCGCCGTGGGGAAGATCAGCCGCGCATTCGAAACGCCCAGCCCCAGGGTGAGCGAGCGCACCCGATCGCGTGGGGAGCCCCAGGCCAGCACCCGCCAGGCCGAGTGCGCCGTGGTTGAGACACGGACGATATCCGCCTTGGCGAACCGCTGGGTGGAGAACCATGAACGCACCAGGATCAGGTCGCCGGCATCCCATACCCCGACAAACGGAGCGCGCAGGATCAACGGCGCAAACACCGGGAGGAGCGCGAATGCCCCACCCTGGAGCGTGTCAAGGATCGTCTCGGGATCCTCATAGTCCAGGGCGATGAGACTGACGATGACCACAAAAAACAGATAGGTCACCAACAGACCCAGCCGCGCCGGCGCACCGGTCCCCGGAATTCGACGCCCCAGCCAGGCGACCCCGCGCGGCGTGCGCGCGATGCTCGGCGGTGCGGACAGGTCGTTAACCACGTGTACTAGTCCTCCTGAGGTTCCGCGACAGCGCGCGGGATAGGTGAAGGGCGGGGGCGGGACATCGCCACGGGCACGGCCTCGGCACCGAGCGTGGACACAAAGTCCCAGAGAGTGGGGGCCGCATAGCCCTCGTCGGTCAGGGCGTTGAGCACCCAGTCCTCGTCGCGCTCCCGTTCGATGATCGCGGTGTCGGCATCAACAATCGCCAGGCGAAAGCGGTCCAGGTCGTCACGCTCGGTCAGCAGGAACGTCGCGGCAATCAGGCCCTGTTCGGCCTGCGGGATCGGGCGCAGCAGCGCGCTGGTTGCCTCGATCGCCGTCACCTCGGTCTCTTCCCAGATCGGGCTGAGCCTATCGATCCGGGCCAGTCGCTCCGCGTGCAGCTCGGCGATCAGCGTCTCAGGCGCCGGGGAGGTCGGAATCCGCACGGACCCCTGGGTGTCCGCCGGGCACAGCACCCAGCCCGAGGGAACAACCCTCAGGCCGAGGCCGCGGCTGGCCAATGCCCGCTCCACCGCGGTCAGACTGGGCTCAAATTCAAGAATCTCCGTGGCGCTCGCCACGCTGGCCGCATCAAAATATCCCGGCAGCAGTGTCCGGACCACGGCGAGCGCGAGGTCTCGGTGCTGGATGATGAGCGGACGGACCCGGGGAAGACTCGCGATTCGATGCGTCTGAACCCCCGCTTCCGGATCCGTCCAGGCGGAGGAAGACAACTCGACGTGCAGTGGGATAAGCGCGCGGGCGGTGTCGACATCCACGGGCAGCACCGGCGGATCCTGTTCCCACCCGTCCTGGGTGGTCAATGCCGCGAGCGGTGCGAAGCTCAGGAGTACCGGTTTTCCGGCATCATTACGTCCAAACATCGGGTCGCCGAGGTCGTCGGTCAGTCGCCAGACCAGCTCCTGATAGGCGTCGAGCACCGAGTCTTCCTCCACGAAGGCCGCTTCGACCCGCACCGGACGCCGGCGTCCCTCGATCTCAAACCCGAGGAAGGTCCGCTCCTGGGCGAATCGAGACACCCAGATCACCCGCGTATCCACGTACACCCGGCGAATGTGCGAACGCCTAAACACCAAGACGCCCCAGATGTTCACCAGCACCACGTGAGAGCGGGTGATCCAGACCCCGCGAGCGAGCACCCACACTCCCGCGAGCACGCAGAGAATGGCCGCCCAGTCGGGCAGGAACCAGGTTCCCCGCGGGACAACCACGAAGCTGATGATCAGCCCAAGCAGGGCCAGGGTGAGGAGAATTCGATAGAGGGCACCGGTGCCCTGGATTCGCACAACATGGGGAACGTAGCCGGGACCGCGCGACGGCGCCGCGACGGGGCTCATCCGGATACTCCATCCGGGTGGGAGCCGACAGACGGTTCGGTGCCGCGAGACGCGGTAGTGTCGGCCGCGGTCTCCGCGTCTGGGTCGGTGCTCAGTGGGAGTCCGAGCGCCGCGCTCACCTCGTCCCGAATCCGCGCCGAGTGCGCGGGAAAGTGCGCGTGCCGCAGCAGGGTGATCGCGCGACCCGACCGGGTGATGGACAGGGTCTGTCCCCAGGGCAAATCAGAAGGTGCGATATCCACCCGGGTCGCCTCGCCAAAGCGAATGAGCGTGGGGAACCCCAGCCGGATCATCAGCACGGTGTCGCCGCGAACGAAGAGCCCGGTGGTGAAAAAGCGCACCACCAGGAAGATCGCGGGGGCAAACCACAACCAAGCAACGAAGAGTGTGGCACCGGGCGTCACCTCCCTCGTTCCGCTATCGGAAAGCGTCCCCCAGCCCAACAGGATCAGGAGTCCGGCCAGCGGTAGGGTTTGCAGGCCCGAGAGCGTGCCGGTGCCGCGCACCCGATGCCAGCGTGCCGGGCCGGCCGGACGGGGACGAACAAGCCTGCTCTCCGCGGCCCGAGGCCCATCCAGAACCCCGCGCACGTTTTGAGCCACCGCACGCTCGCGCACCGGATCGGGAAAACTCGCGATCAGCGGCGGCAGATCACACGCTTCGGCGAGGAAGAAAAGTGCCTCGGGGATGCGACCACCGAACAGGACGGTCCCCACCATCGGCCGTGCGTTCTGCGCCGCCCCCAACCCAAATTCCAGCGCGGCCAGCCGCACGGAGGCCCCGCCGATCACCGACACCCGGGTGATATCGATCCGAGCGAAGCGACGGGTGAGCCACCAGGAGCGCACCAGGACCAGGTCCCCGCGGACCCACACGCCACCGATCAGTGCACGCAGCACAAGGAGCAGCATGGCCACCCAGACCACACCGATCCAGTGGGTCCCGAGAAAGGCCAGCGGATTTCCAGGCTCCTCGGCGAAGAACCAGAGCAGCGCGCTCGCCCCGGTCAACGGGACAAACAGGAACGCAAGACACAGTCGGGCGGGATTCCCGGTTCCGGGAACGCGAACGCCCAGGCCCAACGGACCGCGCGGATACTCGGCCGTGGGTCGCCAAATCGAAGCCACCTGCTGCTGCATGCTCCGGTCCCCCACGATTCAGCCCACCATTTCCATCCGCGCCCGTGCGCGGGATAGCTGAATTTTGGCGGGAAGTGCGCCAGGTCCGCAACCGAAACGCCCGGGTTTTTATGACGTTCGATATGTGGGCGTGCGAGGATGACGGTATGAGCGGCACACCCGAGGAGCAGAAGCGGCTGCGTGACATCGTCACGATGCGCCGGGTGCGCGACCGCATCGACCGCGAGCACGCCCAGCCGCTCAACGTCGAGGAACTCGCCCGCGGCGAGCATATGTCCGCCGGACACCTCAGCCGCGAGTTTCGTCGAGTGTACGGCGAATCGCCGTACTCGTATCTGATGACCCGGCGGATCGAACGGGCGATGACCCTGCTGCGCCGCGGGGATCAGAGCGTCACCGAGGTGTGCTTTGCCGTGGGATTTACGTCACTGGGAACCTTCAGCACCCGCTTCACCGAGCTGGTCGGGGTGGCTCCCAGCGTGTATCGCCGCGACCAGTCGCAGGCGGCCGCGGGCATCCCGCACTGCCTGGCCAAGCTGATCACCAGACCGGTCAGGAATCAAGAAGCGCGTGGCGAGAACGCCTAACTAGCATGGCGTTATGACCCTCACCATTCAGAACGCATTCCTGCCCCACACCGACGGCGAAGCCGCCCTCGGCTTCTACCGCGACCTCCTCGGTTTCGAGGTTCGTCAAGACGTCGGCTACAACGACCTGCGCTGGATCACCGTCGGACCGGCAAACCAGCCAGGCACCTCGATCGTGCTGCACCCGCCCGTGGCCGACCCCGGCGTCACCGAGGAGGAGCGACGGGTGGTCCTGGAGCTCATCGCCAAGGGCGTGTATACCGCGATCACCCTGTCCAGCGATGATCTCGACGCCCTGTTCGAACGCCTCGCCGCCGCCGGGGCCGACGTCATTCAGGAGCCCACCGACCAGCCCTACGGGGTGCGAGATGCGGCGTTCCGTGACCCGGCCGGCAACCTCATCCGCATCAACCAGGCCTAGCCCCACCCATAAAAGCAGCCCGTTCCGAGGAATCGGAACGGGCTGCTGTGCTGTGACGACGCTCCGCGCTAGGCGGCGGGGGCGGGAACCTGCGCGGGCTCCTCGGCAAAGTCATCGATAGACTGGCCACGACGATCATGCAGCTGGAAGGCCGCGATGGCCGCGATCACAAACGCGGTGGCCAGCACGATAAACACCGTGGGCAGGCCCGCGGTCTTGGCAAGGGTCGGGACGATCAGCGGGGCGATGATCGACGCGATCCGCCCAAAGCCTGCGGCCCAGCCCGCCCCGGTTCCGCGCAGCTTGGTCGGATAGAGCTCCGGGGTGATCGCATACAGCGCACCCCACGCACCGAGGTTGAAGAAGGACAGCAGCATCCCGGCGGCGATGATCTGCCATTCAACCGTGGCCAGACCGAACAGGGTCGCGGCGATGGCCGAACCGATCAAGAAGATCGCCAGGGTGCGGTTACGCCCCCACTTCTCCACCAGGTAGGCCGAGACGGCGTAGCCGGGCAGCTGGGCGAGGGTGATGATCAGCGTGTAGGTGAAGGACTGAACCAGCGAGAAACCGGAGTTCACCAGCAGCGTGGGGATCCAGACGAAGGCTCCGTAGTAGGAGAAATTCACGCAGAACCAGACGGTCCAGAGGGCGATGGTCTGCCCGCGTCGAACCGGGGCAAACAGTGCCGCAAGTCGCTCTCGGGCGGGAACGGCAGGCTCCACGGTCGCGGTTTCGGCGGCATCGCTTTCGGACGCGGCCGCCAGCGCGCTCAGGTGCGGGGCATCGATCCCCGCCGAACGCTCGAAGCGGCGCACGGTGTTCTCGGCCTGCAGGTTCTTGCCGCGGGACTGGAGGAAGCGCACCGATTCGGGCATTCCGAAGCGAATCACGGCCGCGTAGATTGCCGGGACCGCACCGATCAGCAGCGCCCAGCGCCAGCCATCATCCCCGGCCTTGACCACGAAGTAGCCGATCACGGCGGCGGCGATCCATCCCACCGCCCAGAAGGCTTCCAGCAGCACGATGATGCGGCCGCGAATGCGCGGCGGCGCAAACTCACTCACCAGGGTCGAGGCCACCGGCAGCTCGGCACCGAGGCCGAGACCCACCAGGAAGCGCAGCGCGATCAGCGCGCCCACCGACCACACCAGTGCCGAGGCTCCGGTGGCCAGGCCGAAGATCAGCAGGGTGATCGCGAAGACCTGGCGTCGACCGAACCGGTCGGCCAGCAGCCCGCCCACGCTGGCACCGATCGCCATTCCCAGGAACCCCACCGAGGCGATGATGCCCTGCTCACCGGATTCCAGCTTCCACTGCTGGGTGAGTGCGACGATCACAAACGAGAACAGTCCCACATCCATCGCATCCAGCGCCCAGCCCACGCCCGATCCATAGAGGAGCTTGCGGTGTTCACGGGTGAAGGGGAGCGCGTCGAGGCGGTCTAATCGAGTCATGCAGGCCATTTTGCTCGCATTTATGCGCGGTTTTTCGCGGTTTTCGCGCGCAAAAACGGCCCCGCACCGAGTTAGTGTCACTCGGACCACAACGGGGCCGTTCCTCACTTATGCCGCGAATTGCGGGTGATCACGCCGGGCGAGTGGTGACTTAGTGTCACCCCTGCACTAGTTAAAGTCATCTCAACAATAACTCGCGCCCGTGCTCGCCTCGGCGTGTCGCACGGGGTGTGCGCTAGCGATCCAGCAGACGATCCGCCAGCAGTTCGAGTGTGCGAATCCGCGCCGGGGCGCTCTCAAGGTCGGTGGCCGAGTCCTCGGCGGTGGCCGGGGCGATCATGACCTCGTCCACGCCGAAGCGGTCGGCGAGGGCCTGGATGCGGGACGCCACAGTGTCGGCGTCGCCGATGATCCAGTTCTGACGCATGCCCTCGACCACGCTCTGCTCGATCGGATCGAGCTCCACGGCGATCGCCTCGTCACGGGTGAGCCCCTTGGTCATGGGCTTATTGGTGCGCATCCGCGCCATCATGATCATCTGCGACAGCGCGCGCTCCTCCGCCTCCTGGGCGGTGTCGGCGGCCACCGCGGTCACGGTCATGAAGGTGCGCGGGGCCTCCTCGGCACCGGGACGGAACTCGCTGCGGTACACCTGCATCGCCTGGTCCGGGACGGTTCCCCCGAAGTGGTTGGCAAACACGTAGGGCAAGCCCTGGGCGGCGGCGAGGCGGGCGGAGTAGTCGGAGGAGCCGAGCAGCCAGAGGTCCGGACTACTGGCAGCATCCGGGGTCGAACGCAGCCCGTACTCGCGGCCGCTGGAGAGCGATACCTCGATGCCGTCGCGCTCCAGCAGGCCCTGAATCTCCTGGATCGAACGCGGGAACGTGTTCACATCGCTGGTTGCACCCGAGCGGTTGAGTACGGCGGTGACCACCGGGTCGCTGCCGGGCGCCCGGCCGATGCCCAGGTCGATCCGGTTCGGATAGGCGGCCTCCAGCAGGGCAAACTGCTCGGCCACCACGAGCGGTGCGTGGTTGGGCAGCATCACGCCGCCCGAGCCGACCCGGATGCGCTCGGTCTGCGCGGCGATCAGGCCGATCAGCACCGGCGGATTGGTGGATGCCACCGAGGGCATGTTGTGGTGTTCGGCCAGCCAGTAGCGGGTAAAGCCCGCGGCGTCGGCCCAGCGGGCCACCGATCCCACGGCTCGAAGTGCCTGAGAGGTGGTCTGACCCGTGCGTACCGCCACCAGATCCAGAATTGAAAGTTTCACTGCCGTCCCTTCGTATGTGCGCGACCCTCGCGAACCACACCCTCGGTATAAGCCGGGGCTTGCACCCGAAATTCCCGGTTGGGCAAAGCCGCCGCGATATCCACCGTGACACGCCACCGCGGTGTGTCCGGGCAGCGGACTAGGCTTACCCCATGCCCGCGGATCCACAGACCTCCCCCATCCCCCTGCCCACCGAAACCGGTCAGGATCCGCTGCCGCACACCCCCGGCTCCCCCAACGACCCCCACGAAGATGCCCCACATAAGCACCGCGGCATCTTCCTGGACCTGGAACCGCTGCGCTTCAGCCCGGCGTTCGCCCGGCTCTGGGCGGGCTCGGCGATCACCGCCATCGGCGGTCAGCTGACCATCGTTGCCGTGGGCCTGCACATCTTCGATCTGACCCACGACACCTTCGCGGTGGCCCTGGTGGGTGTGGTGGCGCTGGTTCCGATGATCATCTTTGGGCTCTACGGCGGCATGCTCGCCGACGCGGTGGACCGCCGTAAACTCGCGCTCGCCGCAGCCTCGGTGACGTGGGTGTCCACCGCGATCATCGCGATTCTCGCCTGGACCGGTTCGACCACCGTGTGGCCGCTGTACGTCCTCACCACCCTCAACGCGGTCTCCTCGACCGTGGTGGGCACCTCGCGGGCGGCGATCCTCCCCCGCATCCTGCCCGCCCGACTACTGCCCGCGGCCTCGGCGCTCGGCGGTATCTCGATGGGGGCCGCGGTGACCGTGGGGCCGATGCTCGCGGGCGTGCTGGTCGCGACCGTCGGGGTGCCGTGGACCTACACGCTGGATCTGGTGCTGTTCCTCGCCGCGTTCTGGGGCATTGCCTCGCTTCCGGCGATCGTGCCCGATGGAGCCTCGCGCCGGCTGCCGGGGCTGTCGAGCCTGGTGGACGGATGGAACTTCCTGCGTACGGCCCCGAACGTCCGCGCCTCGTTTGTGATCGACATCATCGCGATGACCTTTGGCCAGCCGCGCGTGATCTTCCCCGCGGTGGGCGCGTTCCTGCTGGGTGGCGGACCGATCACCGTGGGTGTGCTGACCGCGGCGTCCGCGGTGGGAACGCTGATCAGCAGCGTGTTCTCGGGACCGCTGGGGCGTGTGCGCTATCAGGGGCGCGCGATCGCCTGGGCCGTCGCCGCCTACGGTGCCTGTATCGGTCTGTTCGGGCTGGTGCTCGGTGTGGTGACCTGGACCGGCAACGCGCGCGTGGGCGACCTGTTCGCGGATGCCTACATCCCGGGGCTGGTTTTCGCCGCGCTAGCGCTGGCCGGATCCGGTGCCGCCGACAATGTTTCGGCGATCTTCCGCAGCACGCTGCTCCAGTCGGCGGTGCCCGACGGGGTCCGGGGACGACTCCAGGGCCTGTTCACCGTGGTGGTGACCGGCGGTCCGCGCCTCGGCGACCTCTACATGGGCATCATGGCCTCGCTCCTGCTGGCCTGGGCCCCGCCGCTGGTGGGCGGCGTGGTCATCATCGCGCTGGTCTATGTACTGGTGGCCACCCAGCGGAGCTTCCGTCATTACGACGCGCTTCACCCGGTGCCCTAGCGCCTTTACATAACGGGTGAAAGAATTGGGGTATGACTACGGAAAGCATGCTCCCGTTGAACCAGCGGATCACCGCACCCACCCAGCTCTCGCTGCCCATCGGCTTCGAGGGCGTCACCTGGCGTCCGGCCACCAGTGCCGACCTGCCCGCGATCCTGAAACTCGATCGCGCCGTGGAGGCCGTGGACGATCCGCGCCACGTCACCACGTTGGAAGCCCTCACCGTGGACTTTGCCGCCTCGGGTTTTGATCCCGAACACGATTCCCTGCTCGCCGAAACCACCGACGGCACAGTTGTCGCCTACGGCACCTCCCACGCCGAGCCCGAGGCCAGCAGCGTGGTCAAGGCGCATATTCCGGGATCCGTGCATCCCGATCACCGCGGCCGCGGACTCGGTACCGCGCTGCTCGACTGGCAGGAGGCTCGCGCCGCGCAGCATCTGGCAGCCTCCGAGCTGAGCGTGCCCGGGTGGTTCTCCACCGGGGCCTCCGAACACGCGACGAGCCCGCGCGGTTTCCTCACCTCTCGCGGGTACGGGGAACGGCGCTGGTGGATGGAACTCACCCGAGACCTGAGCGCGCCCATCCCCGAGCTGCCGCTGCACGCGGATGTTCGACTGGAATCGCTGACCGATAATCTCTCCGAGGCCACCCGACTGGCCTTCAACGACTCGTTCCGCGATCACTGGGGATCCCAGCCGACCAATCAGGAGGACTGGGAGAAATACGGTTCGGTCTCGACGCTGCGCGGGGACCTGTCGGCGCTCGCGGTCACCCCCGAGAACGAGGTGGCCGCGCTGGTCATCGTCTCTGTGGATCCCGCCCAGTGGGAGGCCGCCGGCTACACCTACGGCTACATCGACCTGGTCGCGACCCGGCGCGACTGGCGCGGTAAGGGCCTGGCCAAGTCGCTGCTGGCCCAGGTACTGCGCAACCTGAAGGCCGAGGGCCTCGAACGCGCCGCCCTGGATGTGGATTCGGAGAGCCCCACCGGTGCCCTCCGCCTCTACCAGTCGGTCGGGTTCGCCCCCGAGGCAAAATCGGTTTCGCTGGTACGCGAGTTCTAAATCACACAGAGGACAGGCCCGGGTTCTGATGAGCCCGGGCCTGTTCTTGCCTAGTCTCCGGTGGGAAGCCGACGCAGGTGAAAGCCATCGGGCAGACGGTCGGTCTGGGTGTAGTACCGAAAGATCTCGAAAGCTTCGGCCGAGGTGAACAGCTCACCGGGGAAGACCTCGATCCATCCCGGTCCCCCGCTGAGTGCCAGGCTCAGCGGCGGCGCACCCTCAAAATAATCCCCAAAGAACTGGGGATCGGTGCGGCCGATCGCCACCAGATGCGTCGCGCCGTCGGCATCCACCAGGCGCGCATAGAGGGCCAGCGCGTTGGCGGTGCCCAGGGCGGCAAGATAGCGCGGTCCGTGAAAATCCGGGTCGATCGGGCGCAACGGCTGCTCGGGCTCGTTGCGCCGCAGCCGGAATCCCCAGCGCCAGCCACCATCAAGCTTCTCCAGTCCGAACCCGATCTTGTCTTCGGGAGCGAGGCCCGGGCCATCGATGGGCTCCTCGGCTTCCGCGTTGGTCTGTACCCAGTGTGAAGTGGTCGAGGCCTCGGGTTCCCGCCCGCGCGCCAGCTCAAACTGGCGCTGAGGATCCGGGCGGATGGTGTGCGACTCCACCACCTCGGGGGCACCCTCCACGCGTGGCCACCGTACCTCCCGGAGCAGGAACCCATCGGGGATCCACCCGGTGGCAATGTAGTGGGAGTACACCACCGCGGCCTCCTCGGCCTCAAACACCTCGTGGGCATACACGCTGGTGCCGCCGTTGCCCCCGAAAAACGAGAGGTCTGTATCGGGTTCCCCGCGATAGCGGCCGCCGCGGTGTCCCAGCAGATACTGCCGCGCCCGACCCTCATCATCCACAAACCGAATGTCGATGCTCAGCCGTGCACGCGCGCCGCCGCTCTGCAGAAAGGCGGCGGTCTCGGTCCCCCAGATCAGGTCCAGATAGTGGACACCGGGTGGGCGGCGAAACAGCAGGATCGTAGACTGGTCGTCGCCGTCGAGGCGGCGCAGCAGGCGCCGAATCTCGTCGCCGAGGGGCTGAACTCGGTCGCTGAGGACTGCGGTATCCACCGCGTTGGACTTAGTCAGGTGGGTGAAGTGGCTCATGGTGTGCTCCCCTGGGTGTGGTGGGTGGAATGTTGTGGGTCCAGCGGCCGTAACACGTAGTCAGCAGGAACCCGATCGGTTTGGAAATAGTGGTCGTAGATGTCCGCGGCCTCCGCCGCATCAAACACCTCACTCGGATAGACCCGGACCGCCGCCTCGTTTGACCGGTACGGAATCGAGACGGTGGGTTCCCCCGCATAGTCACCGTTCGGGTGTCCCACGGCATAGCGCCGGGCGATCCCGTCGTCCTCGATGAATCTCACCTCGATGACCATCGCCTGGGCGCTTCCCGCGCTCTGCAGATACGCCTGCGGAAATCGATCGAGATCGATGTCCATGAGGTGCACCCCCTCGGGCGCACGCCACAGCGAAAACGCCCAGCGGGTGTCACCGTCCAGCAGATCAAGGAATCGTCGAATCTGTGCGGCGTACGGCCTGCTGATGCTGGTGAGCGGTCCGACGGAAGCGCCGTTTGTGGTGACCAGATGTGTATCGTTCATGATTACGGAACCCGTTTCAAGATAACGCCGATGATTTTGATGGTGGCCCCGTTCAGGGTCGCGGTGGCCGGGGAACCCGGGCTGACGATGCCATCAAAAATCCGCTGGCTGGACGTCAACCGGGCACCGCCGCTCTTGACCTCTATTGCCGTATAGGTGCCGTCGGCATTCCGAATCAGCCCGTCGTAGTAGCGACCGTTGGGGTTGCCCCCGGGCACCGTCGAGCGGATCTTCTGATCGATCACGTCCGCACCCTGGTCCACTCCGACCTCAGCGAGCCCCTGACGCTCCTTATCGCTTGCTGGGCCATTTGCCCCGCCGTTTTTGCCGGTGTAATGTCCGGCCTCGTCGCGCTTATCACCGCGGTCGATGCCCGAGCTCTCCCAGATCACAACTCCGGCGCTGCCGGTTGCGTCGGTCACCAGGGTGCCGATGCCGGCGCCGATCAGGCCCGCTCCGGCCCCGATTGCTCCGGCCGAGACGATGTTCAACGGGATTCCCCCCACCGCCCCGATGCCGGTGGCATCCAGGGCACCGCCCCCGACCTCCCCGGCGATCCCCACCACGAGCAAACCGAGTCCGATCCCCGCCTCGGTGAGCGCCGCCGGGTCCGACATGGCTGCATTACCCACCGAGCCCAGCGCGTTGACGCCGTCACGGAGGCCACTCAGCATCATCTCGCCGACGAGGCCCCCGGCCGCCGTAAGCGCGGGCCAAAAGGTGTCGGCCGAGGCCACCCGGTCGGCGAGACCGGTCAGGGTTCGGGCGCAGATGTCGGCGTCCTCGGCGACGCGCGCCTGGATGTCATCGAGCAGTGCCTGCGCCTCGTCATCGGGAGCTGGCTCGGTCGGCTGCGGCGCAGCTTCCGGGGCGGCGGCCGCCTGCGCCGCGGTCCACGCGTCGATCGCATCCCACACCCGCGCGCGTGCCCATTCCAGGGTGTCGGTGTATTGTTCAAGCGCGTTCGCCCCGGCCGCGGTCTGTGTTTCGGCGGCACGCCAGCGCCGGGGATACGGCGCAAACTTGGCGGTGAAGGCGTCCGCCGACTCCCCCTCCCATACGTCCTCGGTGCTGATTCGCTCCAGGAGCGCGGCCGTTTCTCCGGCCGAGGTCGCGTGGGTCCGCCAGTTCTCGATGACCCGGCGCAGTCCCGCCGGGTCTCCGGGGATCAGGACCTCGGGGTCTCGGGATTCGGCGAGCGTGACCCCCAGCCGGTCAGACACTAGCCCCGCCGCCCCGAGGAGTCTTCGCCCGCGGTACCGGGGACCGTGGCTCCGGAGTTGGCGGCACCGGGCGCAGCGGTACCGGGCACCGCGATGCCCGGCGTAAATGGTGAGCGCCCGCCCTGATCTGCCGGTACCCCCGCCGGCGCTCCCGGTGCGCGCGAAAGCTGCGGGCCCCGAAGCGGCGGGCTCTGAAGCAGCGGGCTCTGAAGCAGCGGGCCCTGAAACACCGGCCCCTGAAGGATCGCTCGCACCGATCTGTCCACGGCCTGTTCGTGGGTGTCGAAGTGCTCGGCCGTCAGCAGGATGCGTCCGCGGAACTCCTCGGCATCGGCTCGCAGCCGGGCCAAATCTTCGGTAAACGTCCGGGCAAAACGTGCACCGGCGCGGGTGAGGTCGAGGTCTCCGCCGCGCGCAGGGATCGCGAATTCGCCGTCCGCGACCGCCGCGGCATCACCGATTCTGGTGCCCAGGTTTTTGATCCCCGCGGCGTCGATATGGATGCGCTGTGCCATACTCATCACCACCCTCCCTGGAATCAGAGTAGGGACCGGTATGGCATCAGGGAACCCAGATAACCCTGGGCATCTGCTTGATGTTCAAGCGCGGAGAACCGCGTGCGGCGAAGGCCCCGGACACACAAAACGAGCCCCGCCCGAAGGCGAGGCTCGTTTTGAGGGTGAAAACCCTATTCGCTCATGATCGCGTGCAGCGGGTAACCCGCCAGACGCTCCCGACCGGTCATATCGGCCAGTTCCAGCACCAGACCAAACCCGGCAACCACGTAGCCGGCGCGCTCAATCAGGCGGCCGGACGCGTGGCAGGAGCCACCGGTTGCGAGCACATCATCGAGGATGAGTACCCGGCTGCCCTCGGGCAGCTGCCCGGGGCGCAGTTCAAGCGACGCGGTGCCGTACTCCAGCTGGTAATCCTCGCGGATCACCTCACCGGGCAGCTTGCCGGCCTTACGCACCGCAATCAGCGGGGTGTTGGTGGCGTAGGCAAGCGCCGAGGACAGCAGGAATCCGCGGGCTTCCACACCGGCTACCGCATCGAACTGGCCGGCAAAGTGCTCGGCAAACTCGTCGATGACCGCGCGGAACGCGTCCGCGTGGCTGAAGACCGGGGTGAGGTCACGAAACAGGATACCCGGCTTGGGAAAGTCGGGAATGGTGACGCTGTGCGCGAGCACCAGATCGGCGGCGGTCAAGGTGCTTACTTCACACCCAGCAGGTCGATCACGAAGATCAGGGTCTGGCCCGAGAGCTGGTGACCCGAACCGGCGGGGCCGTAGGCCAGGTGCGGCGGCACGGTCAGCTGGCGGCGTCCGCCCACCTTCATGCCGGGGATACCTTCCTGCCAACCCGAGATGAGGTTGCGCAGGGGGAAGTTGATGGACTGTCCACGGCTCCAGGAGGAGTCGAACTCTTCGCCGGACTCGAACGAGACGCCGAGGTAGTGGACGTCAACGGTCGAGGAGGCCTGAGCCTCGGCGCCGGTGCCGACCTCGAGGTCAACGATCTGCAGTTCGGTGGGGGCGGGACCGACGGGAGCGTCGATTTCAGGCTTGGTGTTGTTGGTCATGGGTTAATCAAACCGCGTCCGGCCGGGATTTCAAAACCCGAACCGGACGCGGCACATGAACTTAAGCGGTCGGCGAAATGATCGGGATGGCGCTGGTGATGGCCTCCATACCCGAAAGACGCGCCGGAGCGATCTGCTTGGTGACCTCTTCGCGGCTCATCAGACCCGCCTCGACCACCAGGTCTGCGACGTTGCGACCGGTCAGCAGGGCGGTCTTGGCCAGTGCCGCGGCGGCGGCATAACCGATGAACGGGGTCAGCGCGGTGACCACACCCACCGAGGTCCCCACCATGAGTTCGAGGCGCTCCTCGTTGGCGGTGATGCCGTCGATGCAGTTGATCCGCAGGGTGTTGCAGGCCTGCGCCATCCAGGTGATCGACTGCAGCAGCGAGTGCGCGATCACCGGCTCAAACGCGTTGAGCTGCAGCTGGCCACCCTCCACCGCCATGGTGACGGTCATATCGGCGCCGACCACCGAGAACGCGACCTGGTTCACGACCTCGGGAATGACGGGGTTGACCTTGCCCGGCATGATCGAGGAGCCCGCCTGACGCGCGGGCAGGTTGATCTCGCCGAGACCTGCCTGCGGCCCCGAGGAGAGCAGACGCAGGTCGTTGCAGATCTTGGAGAGCTTCACGGCCGAACGCTTGAGCGTGCCCGAGAAGGACATGAATCCACCCACATCCGAGGTGGACTCCACCAGGTCCGGGGCGGTGGAAAGCCCCAGGTCGGTGATCTCGTTGAGGTGACGCACCACCACGCCGGCATAGCGCGGATCCGCGGTGATACCGGTGCCGATCGCGGTGGCCCCGAGGTTGATCTCGGCCAGCAGTGGCAGGGTTTCGCGCAGGCGGTCGTAGTCCTCGCCGAGGGTCGTGGCGAACCCGTGGAATTCCTGGCCCAGGGTCATCGGCACGGCGTCCTGCAGCTGGGTACGTCCCACCTTGAGCACGTGGTTGAACTCGCTCCCCTTAGCGGTGAAGGAGGCGCGCAGCGCCTTGAGCTCGGTCAGCAGGGTCTGCAGTGAGAAGGCCAGCGCGATCTTGATCGAGGTCGGGTAGACATCGTTGGTGGACTGGCTGCGGTTGGTGTGATCGATCGGCGAGAGGTAGGCGTAGTCGCCCTTCTCTCGGCCGGCCAGCTCAAGCGCGATGTTGGTGATGACCTCGTTCGCGTTCATGTTGGTGGAGGTACCGGCACCGCCCTGGATCACGCCCACGCAGAACTGGTCGTGGTACTCGCCATCGAGCACCTTCTGGCACGCACGTACGATCAGGTCGCCCTTCTCGGCCGAGAGTGTGCCCAGCTCCACGTTGGCTCGGGCCGCCGCCTGCTTCACCGCCGCGAGACCGTTGACCAGGTCCGGATACACCGAGATGGGTCGCTTGGTGATCGCGAAGTTTTCCAGGGCCCGCGCGGTGTGGACACCCCAGTAGGCGTCTACCGGGATCTCGACCGAACCGAGGGAGTCGGTTTCGGTGCGGGTGGCGTTGGTGGTGGTCATGTTATTCCTTGCTCCATATCTGCGGGATACCGCGCGATAGTCACTGTGGCGTCGTTGCCCTCCGGTGTGGGAGAGGGTGATGGCTCAAGCCTAGCCCGCGAAAACACCGGCTCGCCCGACCCAACGCGGAAAGCCCCTGAACGCCCAGACAACATCCCGTTAAACACACACGGCGAGGAAACAAAGGTGTCCTCGCCGTGTGTGTTGCCCAAATTTAGCCGATCAGAGCCTCGATCGGTCCGCGGGCGAAGAACACCACAAAGCCGGCCGCAACGATCCACAGCAGCGGGCTGATGGTGCGGATCTTGCCCGCCAGGGCGTGCAGCACAACCCAGGAGACAAAGCCCACGCCGATACCGTTGGCGATCGAGTAGGTCATCGGCATCACGGTGATGGTCAGGAAGACCGGCAGCGCAACCGTGTACTCGGTCCAGTCGATCTCCTTGATCTGGCTGATCATCATGGCACCCACGATCACCAGCATGGCCGAGGCCACCTCGGAGGGAACCAGCTGGGTCAGCGGGGTGAAGAACACGGCCAGCAGGAAGAGCAGACCGGTGACCACGTTGGCCAGGCCCGTGCGTGCACCCTCGCCGATTCCGGCACCCGACTCCACAAACACGGTGTTGGAGGAGCCCGAGGTCATACCACCGGCGATCGCTCCGACACCCTCAACCACCAGGGCCGACTTCAGGCGCGGGAAGTTACCCTTCTCATCGGCCAGTCCGGCCTCCTTCGACAGACCGGTCATGGTGCCCATCGCATCGAAGAAGTTCGAGAAGACCAGGGTGAAGACCACCATGATGCCGGCCAGGATGCCCAGGCGCTCGAAACCGCCGAAGCTGAAGGCACCGATCAGGCTAAAGTCGGGCAGTGAGACCAGGCTGCCGGTGAACTCGGGCACGGTGAGGCCCCAGCCGCCGGGGTTCGGCTTGCCGTCCACGAAGGCCGGGCCGAGCTTGAAGATGGCCTCGGCGATGATCGCCAGGACGGTGCTCACAACCAGGCCGATCAGCAGCGCGCCGCGCACCTTGCGGGCGACCAGGATTCCGGTCAGCAGCAGGGCGATGACAAACATGATGGTCGGAACGGTGGTGATCGATCCGTCCTTGCCGAGGCCCACCGGGGGCGAACCCAGGCCGGTCGAGGTCACAAAGCCCGCGTTCACAAAACCGATGAACGCAATAAAGAGGCCGATACCCACCGAGATGGCCACCTTGAGCTGCACCGGGACGGCATCGAAGATCATCCGGCGCAGGCCGGTCACGGCCAGCAGCACGATGATCACACCGTTGATGACCACGAGACCCATGGCCTCGGACCAGGTGACCTGACCCACGACGCTCACGGCCAGGAACGAGTTGATGCCGAGACCCGCGGCGAAACCGAAGGGCAGGCGAGCCACCACACCAAAGAGGATGGTCATCACACCGGCGGTCAGGGCGGTCACCGCGCTGACCTGGGCGAAGTCCAGGGCCTTACCGGCGATATCGGGGTGACCGGAGAGAATAATCGGGTTCAGAACCACGATGTAGGCCATGGTGACAAAGGTCACCAGACCGCCGCGGATTTCCGCGCCGAAGGAGGAACCTCGCTTGGTTACCTCAAAAAACCTGTCGATCTTGCTCTTGACGCTGGATGCGTTCTCTGAGGCCACTGGCGGGCGCTCCTCTCAAAAAGTTTGTCTGTGAAATAGCATAGAGTGTTGCCAGGTCTGTTGACGACACGCGATACCCTACCCTCCCTGAAAGTGAATACATGGCCCTCCCTTGGACCCTGCATGGCGACGGAAAAACCGTTCAGCCCCGCGAAATTGTTGCCCCCGGCGAACGCCTGAGCTGGCCCCGCACCATCGGAATCGGCGCCCAGCACGTTATTGCAATGTTTGGTGCGACCTTCCTGGTCCCGGTTCTGACCGGGTTCCCGCCGAGCACCACCATCCTCTTCTCGGGTATCGGAACGATCCTGTTCCTGCTCATCACCAAGAACAAGCTGCCCAGCTACCTCGGCTCCTCGTTTGCGTTTATCGCCCCGGTTCAGGCGGCGGTGGCCAGCCACGGCCAGGAGAGCGCACTGTTTGGCATCGTGGTGGTGGGTCTGACCCTGGCGCTGATCGGTCTGCTGGTCAACTGGACCGGTGTGGGCTGGATCAATAAGCTCATGCCCCCGGTTGTTGCCGGAACCATCGTCGCGCTGATCGGTTTCGCCCTGGGCCCGGCGGCCTGGATGAACGCCGAAAAGGCCCCGATCACCGCGCTGGTTACCCTGTTTGCGGTGGTCCTCTCGACCGTCCTGTTCAAGGGCATCCTCGGTCGCCTCTCGATCTTCATCGGCGTGATCGTCGGCTACGTCTTCGCCGTGTTCCGTGGCGAGATCGACTTCAAGGCCGTGGGCGAGGCCGCCTGGATCGGCCTGCCCGACCTGCACCTGCCCGGCAACCCCTTCCTGGACTCCGGTCTGTGGACTGTGCTGCCCGCCTTCATCCCCGTGGTACTGGTGCTGATCGCCGAGAACGTGGGCCACATCCGCGGCGTTTCCGAGATGGTGGACCAGCCCCAGCTGAATAAGCTCACCGGCCGCGCCCTCTTCGCCGACGGCCTGGCCACCATCGTTGCCGGCTCCGGTGGCGGTTCGGCCACCACCACCTACGGTGAAAACATCGGTGTGATGGCCGCAACCCGGATCTACTCGACCGCCGCCTACTGGGTGGCCGGTATCGTGGCGATCCTGCTGAGCCTCTCCCCCAAGATCGGCGCGATCATCACCACGATCCCCGCCGGTGTGCTCGGTGGTGTGACCACCGCACTGTACGGTCTGATCGGTATCGTCGGTGTGAAGATCTGGCTGGACAATAAGGTCGACTTCTCGCTGCCCAAGAACCAGTTCACCGCGGCCACCGCGCTGATCGTGGCCGTGGGACAGTTTGTCTTCACCTTCGACGACATCTCGTTCAACTCGATCGCCCTGGGTGCGATCGCCGCCATCGTGATCTACCACGTGATGAACGTGCTGGGTCGCTGGCGCGGCACCGACGGTGAGGACGCCTCGCCGCTGATCGGTGGCACCGAGGCCCCGGCCGCCTCCGCGTCGGCGTCGTCCACGGATGCGGGCAAAAACGCATAGTCGCCGCCCCGCACCGCCCACACAGGAACCCCCGCCGAGCTACTCGGCGGGGGTTCCCGTTTTCAGCGGCGAACCGGATCGTGCTACTGGCGCACGTCCAGGCGTTCGAGCCCGGCAATCGCGCCGCCATCGGCACGCTGCACACTCACCGCGTTGGTCCCGACGCCGAGCGGCAGGTACACGGTCTGCGTCCCCACGTGCCCGGCACCACCGGTCGCGGGCAGGGTGATCGGCACCACGGTCCCGTTCACCACCACCTTGGCCGAGGTCGCCGTGGCCGCCGAGTAGCGGATCTGCGCGGTGGTGGATCCGGCGTTCTGCGCATTCACACTCGCGCTGCCCGAGGACAGTGCGTAACCGGACACCACGGTCACCCGATCAAAGTCCGGCGCATAGCCCCCGACGGCACCGAGAACCACGGTGTTGTTGCCGGCGTTCAGCTGAACCGGCACATCGACGGTGCGGACGATCTCCCATCCACTGGGCTTGCCGTCGTTGCCCTTACCCGAGCGCGGCGGCGAGACTGTCTGCGCCGAGCCCGCGTTAACCTTCACGGTGAAGGAGCGCGGATCCTCGGAGAGATATCCGACCCGCAGCGTGTAGGTTCCGGCCGTGGCAACCTGGAGGTTCGGGAAGCTCAGCGTCGCCGATCCCCCCATGCTGCCCACCTTGTTGCCGCCCGAGCAGCCCGGGCAGGCGGCGATCTGGGCGCCACCCGCACGTACAGCGGCGGATCCCTCGGCCTCGATCACGCGGTCGGCGGTCCCGAGCATCGCCAGCGGGGTCTTGGACACGTGCACCGAGACGCCGCCGTGCAGGCGCAGCGGAATGCTCAGCGTGGTGCCCGCGGTCACCGTCTGGGTGCTCAGCGCGATGCTGCGGTCATCCGCGCCGTCGGCGAAAATGGTCGCGGTGTAGGAGCCTGCGCCCAGGAAGCTCAGCGGGATCGTGGCGGTGCGGGCCTTATCGGTGACCGATCCGATGAACCAGTCGTCCCCGCTGCGGCGAGCCAGGGTCGCATAATCGCCGGGGAAGCCCTCGATCAGCTTGGTCTGGTCCCACACGCTGGGGATCGCGCGCAGCAGGTGACGACCAACCCAGGTTTCATAGGCGGCGTTGGAGTCTGCATAGTGCGCCATCGCCGAGGCGGTCACCACGCCGAGTGCCAGCTGGTGGGCGTGGGTCGTGAGCAGGGAGCCGATCGAGAAGGTGATCGGGGTCATGTCCATGCCGCCGATCACATTGCGGGTGAACGGGTAGGTCGCCGAGTCCTTGGCCGTGGGCGGGCGTCCATACTTATACTGCTCGTTACCCAGCACGGCCTCGCTGGTGATGATCTGCGGATAGGTGCGGTTCTCTCCCGCCGGCTTGGTCGAGCCGTGGAAGTTCACCAACATGTGAGAGGTTCCGGCAGCCCTGGAGATGCGATCGTAGAGCGCGATGGTTTCGGCTCGATCGGACTGCATGAAGTCGATCTTGACCCCGGACACCCCGCGGTTCTTCACGTTCTGCATGACCTGGTTGACCTGGGACTGGGTGAAGTAGCTGCCGTCGGCGTTGGTGAAGTCGCCCTTGTGCATCCAAATGAAGATGCCCACGCCGCGCTCCTTGCCGTAGGCGGCCAGGTATTCCACGTCGCCGTTGGTGTTGTTGTAGCAGCAGTCCACGGTCACGTAGCGCACCCCGAGTTCCTCGGCGGAGTCGATATAGGACTGCTGGGACAGGCGCATGTTGTCACCCTCGCCCGCCTTTTCCTCATTCGACCACCAGGACCAGAGTGCGGCCCCCGGTTCAACCCAGGAGCTGTCGGTCCCGGCCGCCGGATCGGGGTTGAGGTCGGTGACCATCGAGCTCACGGTGACCTTTTCCAGCTGGGAGCTGGCGATCACCACGCGCCACGGGGTCTGCACCGCACCGTTCACGGGCACCGCCACGGCCGAGGCCGCGGTGTTGAACACGTTGTTGTCGGGTCCGGGCAGTTGGGCGTTCAGGGTGCGGTTGTTGTTGCCGTTCGCATCGAGTCGGATCGCCGGATAGAAGTCGTTGTTGTAGACGGCGGCCTCGGTGATCAGCGCCCAGGAGGCGTTATCGCGCAGGCTCGCCAGCACGGGCATCGAGAACTTCTTGGTGCCCATCTGGGTGGACGAGACATACGGGTAGCTGTCCTCGTAGTCCTTGGCCTCGCGGTAGGGGCTGGCCCAGAGTCCGGTCCCCGTGGGGAGCGCAAACTTGGTGGCCTCGCGGGTCAGCGTGGTCTGGCCCACGCCGGCGACCCGATAGCGGAAGGCCACCCCGTCGTTCTGGGCGCGGGCGGTGATTTCCAGGGTGGCCGCGCCCTTGCGGTAGGTCAGGGTCATCTCGTTGGCATCCGAGGTGATCGGCCCGTTGGTCCGGGCCACCAGCGAGTACTCCTGGTGCACGGCGCGGGTGGTCACCGAGTCAAAGTTCAGCCCGGTGCTGAGGTCCGCGGCCGCGGTCACCAGTCCCAGGGCCGAGGAATCGATCACGCTCTGACCGTTCTGGGCGACGCTGTAGTTCAGCGCGCCGCCGGTGGCCTCGGTCACCACGAGCGAGGTGTTGCCGTCCGGGGAGGTGACCGTATAGGCCCCTCCGACGGCGGCTGCGGGAAGCGATCCGAGCGGGATCGCGGCCCCCGCAAGCAGCAGTGCGCCGCTCGCGAGGGCAACAAGACGATGTTGTTTCATGCTTCCTCCTGTCGGTCGACGCACCATCGCGTCGACACTCTGGAGTAAACCGAATTTAATTCACATCGTCAAGTAACAGTTTGATCTCGGTTAGGCGCGAACCAGATCAAACAGCAGCGCATTTCCCGGGTTGAGCAGGGGCAGCGGAACCCCCGTCACACCCAGCACAAATCCCGAGAGGATCGGCGTGGACTCCCCCGTAGGCAACCACTCGGGATCCGCCACCTGATGCGCCTGCGCGGGCCCCACCTCGCGCCGAATCGCCACCCGATAGCGCGCCTCGGGATCCAGCCCCGGGAAGCGAACACGCGGGGTGTGAGCCACCGCGCTGGTCGCAAAGCGCTCCCACGCATAGATCGCCCGCGACCCATCCGATGCGACAACCCCATGCAGCGCGGCCCCCGCATCCAGCCCGTCGGCGTGCACCGAGATGCCCGCGTGCAGGACCGGACGCAGCTCGCGATACAGCGCGGTCCAGGCGGTCAGCATCGCGCGCTCCTCGGGGGTGCACGAGGTAATGTCCCATTCGATTCCGGCGTGACCAAACAGCGCGGTGATCAGCCGGTACGGCAGCGCGATCGAGCGGTGCGTGGTGTGTGCCTCCTCGGGCCCCACGTGCACCCCGATCACCTCGGGTGGCAGCAGCGCCGCGGTCCAGCGGTGGATCCAGCGTCGCTCGATCGGATCGTTGGTATCCGAGGCCCACACCCGCTGCGCAAGCCCCATGATTCCCAGGTCCACCCGGGCCCCGCCGCTCGCGCAGGATTCCAGCTCCAGCTCGGGGAACTCGGCCCGCAGCTCGGCAAACATCCGGTACAGCGCCCGGGTCTGCTCGTGGACTCGGACGCTACCGGTGGTGCGGTCGATCGCCGCGTGCAGCTCGCGGTTGTGATCCCACTTGATGAAGTTGATGCTGTACTCCCGCACCAGGGCCGAAATCCGGTCGTAGATGAAGCGATAAGCCTCGGGATGTGCGATGTTCAGGACGTGCTGGTGGCGCCAGCTGCGGCCGAGCTGGCGCTCGTCGGCGAGGATCCACTCGGGATGCGTGCGCGCCAGATCCGAGTCCAGGTTGATCATCTCGGGCTCAAACCACAGCCCAAACTCCAGGCCCAGGCCGTGCACATGCGCGGCGAGTTTGCCCAGCCCGCCGGGCCAGATCCCCTCGTCCACGAACCAGTCGCCGAGGCCCGCGGTGTCGTCGCGTCGCCCGCGGAACCAGCCGTCATCCAGCACAAAACGCTCAACCCCGATCTCGGCCGCGGTGTCGGCCAGGCGCGCCAGGGTCTCGAAGTTCTGGTCGAAGTAGACGGCCTCCCAGGTGTTGAGCACAAGCGGACGCGGCTTCTCCGGGTGCGCGGCCAGGGCGCGCGAATAGGCGTGGAAGCGGGCGCTGATGCCGTCGATTCCCGCATTTGACCAGGCAAAGAGCACCTCGGGCGAGACGTAGCGCTCTCCCGCCCGCAGCCGGATTTCGCCCGGTTCCAGCAGCTCGCCGCCGCCGATCAGCGAGGTGAGGGCGCCGGCCCCCTCGGGCAGGCGATCCACGCGCTGTTCGAGGGATCCCGACCAGGCCACGTGGGTGGCCCAGATCTCTCCGCTGCGGTTTTCAAAGCCCGGGGTGCCGAGCAGGGTGAGGTAGGCGGCGTCATGTCCGGGGCGTCCACGATGCGTGGCGCGCACGTGACCACCGTCGGTCAGCGACCTGCGCTGCGGGCGGCGCTCCCCGCTCCAACGGCCGGTGAAGTCGAGGATTTCGCGGGCGCGCTCGGGCACCGGAAGCAGGGCGCGCACGGCCCCGAGCGCGAGGATCGCGTCCGCCGATCCATCGGAGCCCAGCGGCGACCCCGCCGCCGTCACCTCGAACCGCACGGCCAGCACCCCGGCCGGGTTCAGCTCATAGTTCGCCACCACCTCCAGGCCGGTTGCCTCCTCAAACAACCAGAATCGGGCCGAGCGGGTATCGCTCTCCACGCGCAGCAGCTCAAACCGGGTCGCGCTGCGCCCGCCGCGGGCCGCCTCGATCCCCGGCACCCCGGACCACCCGTCGGACTGGGCGGGCAGGATCCCGAGCCGCCGCGGCTGGTCGAAGGAACTGTTGACCACCGCGGGGAGCGCGGTCGCGCGCAGGTCCTCTAGGGCGTGGGCGTCCCCGGCGGGGATGGCCTCCCCCCAGTGGATCACCGCGGGGAGCTCATCCCCCACCACGTCGAGGACCACGCTGACCCCGGCCGCGGACAGGTGAATGGGCGAAGCAGGTGTGTTGTTCATGCAGACTTCCTCATCTGGCACATCGTTCGTGCATACTTGACATCGTGAATTAATAATGTCTACACTCAACCAACAACGCAACCGTGTATTCCGGATTCCCCGCGAAAAGGACCCCGATCAACGATGATCACAAGCACCTCCCCTCTCCCCACCCCCGTCGCCGTCACCGAGCTGGTCGAGGGTGACCTCACCGCGACCCTGACCCACGACGGGGAACGCCTGCTGCTGAGCGCAACCCACAACGGGGCGCCGGCAATCGACCCGATCGAACTGGGCATCACCGTCAACGGCGAGGCCCTCACCGGCACCGGCGAGATCACCGGCATCCACCAGGAGCGGATCGCCGAGACCTACACCGCCTATACCGGCAAGGCCACCGGAACCCGCACCGTGGACCACGCCGAGCGGCACATCGAGCTGCGCTCCCCGCGCGGCACCGAGTGGACCCTCATCCTGCGCCTGGGTCACGACGGTCTGGCCTTCCGCTACCAGATCGGCACCGCCGCCGCGATTCCCACCGACACCCTGACTCTGGGCACCGAGCTGACCCGAATCCCGCTGGAGGGCGCACAGCGCGCCTGGGTACTCGACTACCAGACCTGGTACGAAACCCCGCGGGTGGGCGTGGATCTCGCCGACCTCACACCGGGAGACTTTGGGTTCCCGCTGCTGGTCTCGCGCCCCGGGGGCGCACACGTCCTCTGGAGCGAATCCGACATCGACGCCACCAACTCGGGTGCCCACCCGGTGTTCACCCGCGAGGGCGGACCCGCTCTGCTGGTGACCCCGGCGGACCCCACACTCTCAATCCTGGCCGGACACCGCACCCCGTGGCGGGTCGCGATTATCGGATCCCTGGCCCAGGTTGTCGCCTCGACCCTGGTGGATGACCTCGCCCCCGCACCCAGCGGCCCAATCACCGCGCCGCGGCCGGGACGTGCGGCCTGGTCCTGGTGGTCAAGCCAGTACTCCGGTGCCTACCTCTCCGACCAGAAGCGCTTCACCGAATACGCCGCCGAACAGGGGTGGGAGCACGTGCTGGTGGACTGCGGCTGGGACGAAACCTGGGTCCCCGAGCTGGTCGCCTTCGCCGCCGCCCGCGGCATTCAGGTGCACCTGTGGAGCTCCTGGTCCGACCTCGACGGTGCCGAGGCGCTGAGCAAGCTTGAGCGCTGGCGCAACTGGGGTGTGGCCGGAATCAAGGTGGACTTCATGGAGTCCGAGGGCAACCGCCGCTACCGCTGGTACGACGCGATCCTGCGCGAGAGCGCGCGGGTGGGCCTGATGGTGAACTTCCACGGCTCGGTGATCCCCCGCGGCTGGGCCAAGACCTACCCGCACGTCGTCTCCTATGAGGGCATTCGCGGGGCCGAGTACTACGTGTTCTACGGCAACCCGCTCTCGGCCGCGCACAATGTGATCCAGCCCTTCACCCGCAATGTGGTCGGCGCGATGGACTACACCCCGGTCACCTTCAGCGCCCCCGAGCGCGAAACCAGCGACGGCCACGAGCTGGCCCTCGGGATCGTCTATGAGTCGGGGATCACCCACTTTGCCGATGATCCCGACCGTTACCGCGAGCGTCCGCTGGCTAACCGTTTCCTGGCCGAGCTGCCGGCAACCTGGCACGAAACCCGCCTGCTTGGCGGCGACCCCGACAGTCACGCGCTGATTGCCCGTCGCCACGGCGACGCCTGGTACCTGGGGGCCATCGCGACCGGAGTCGCGCGCACACTGAGCCTGCCGATCGGTGAGCTGTCGGGAGCATCGCTGGATATTTGGCTGGTCACCGACGGTCCCGGCAACACCCTCGAGGAGACACTGCTGAGTGCTCACGGCGGCGAGGCGATCGAGGTTCCGGTTGCCATCAACGGTGGATTTGTGGCCATCGCGGTCCCCGCCGGTACCCCGCTGCTGCGGGCGAAGCCGCGAGCGGTGCTCCCCGAACCGGCCGTCGAACCCCGGGTGGCCACGATTACCGCCGGCGGCACCGCTACCCTGCACTCCGAGCCCGGTGCCCGCATCCGCATCACACCGGGCTGGTCGGCGCTGCCCGCGCGCGACAATGAGCGCGACTGGACCATCACGGCCCCCGCCTCGGCGAGCGCCGGAGACACCGGGGTCGTGACCGTCGAGCTACCCGGCACCGACGGCGTCCCGCGCACCGCCCACGCCCGCTTTGTCCTGCCGTTTGGGGAGGGCGAACACCCGCTCTCGGATGCACCCTTCCTCTCCTGCCACAACGAGGTCGGACCGGTGGAACGCAACGAGTCCAACGGCGGGGGTGATCCCCACGATGGCACCACGCTGACCGTCGCCGGAACCACCTATCCGTCGGGGCTCGGCGTCTCCCACAACTCCGCGGTCACCTTCTTTCTGGGTGGTTCAGCCTCCACGCTGCGCACCGCGGTCGCCGTGGATGACGAAACCCCCGATGCCGCCGCCCAGGTTTCGATCGAGATCGATGGCACCGAGCATACCCGGCTCACCCTCCGCTCGGGTGAAGCACCCCACGATCTGGAGATTCCGGTTGTCGGTGCCCACACCCTCACCCTGCGCACCCAGCCCCTCGATGGAGCGGCCCCGGCCCACATCGACTGGCTGAACCCGCGCCTCCAGTCCTAACCCTTCCCCCCAGCGTTCCATCCATCCCGCCCCCGGGCGGAACTACGAAAGGAATACCCATGAAGAAGTGGCTTGGTACCACCGTCGCGATGCTCGCGGCCGGTGCCCTCCTAGCCGGGTGCTCATCGTCGAGCCCCGGATCTTCGAACGGCGACGAAGCCGTGACCCTAACCTACGGCGTCTGGTCGCAGGAGGATGCCATGCAGAAGATCGTGGACGCCTTCGAGGCGGACAACCCCAAGATCAAGGTCAAGCTGCAGGTCAACCCGTGGAATGAGTTCTGGACCAAGCTCCAGGTCAGCGCCCAGGGTGGCACCGCCCCCGATGCCTTCTGGATGCTCGGCGACCGCTTCCAGGTGTACGCGTCCAACGATCAGCTCCTCCCGCTGGATGACGCGATCAAGGACGCGGGCATCGACACCTCCGTCTATCCCAAGGCTCTGGTGGACCTGTTCAACTACGACGGCAAGCAGTACGGCCTGCCCAAGGACTTTGACACCATCGGCCTCTGGTACAACAAGACCCTGTTTGATGCCGCCGGCGTCGCCTACCCCACCGACCAGTGGGAGTGGAAGGACGTCCAGGACGCCGCGGCCAAGCTGACCGACCCGGCCACCGGAACCTTTGGCATCGCCGCCCCGCTGAACCGCCAGGAGGGCATCTACAACACCATCGCCCAGGCCGGTGGTGAGGTCATCTCGGCCGACGGAAAGAAGTCGGGCTACGACAATCACAAGACCCAGGAGGGCCTGCAGTACTGGGTGGACTTCGTGAAGAACGGCCAGTCCCCCACCCTCAAGCAGCTCGCCGACACCGAGGCCGTCGCCCAGTTCGAAAATGGCAAGGTCGCCATGTACTACGGCGGATCCTTCTACGCGAGCCGGTTCTACGAGGACGCGAAGCTGCGCGGCGAGATCGACGTGACCGTGCTGCCCAAGGGCGAGAAGCGCGCCACCGTGATCAATGGCATCCAGAACGTCGGCTACGGCAAAACCAAGCACCCCGAGGAACTGAAGAAGTTCCTGCTGTTCCTCGGTGGCGAGAAGGCCGCCAAGATCCAGGCCGACACCGGTGCCGCGATCCCCGCCTATGAGAACACCCAGCAGGCATGGATCGACTCGATGCCCGAGTTCGCGCTGAAGAACTTCATCGACCAGGTCCCCGACTCGGTGGTCTACCCGGTGTCGAAGAACACCCCCGCCTGGAACGAGCTTGAGGACAAGCTGCTCGCCCCGGCGTGGGAGCTGAGTGAGAGCGTGCCGGATGCGGCAAACGCCCTCGCCGAGGCCATGAACAAGGTTCTCGCCAAAGAATGACCAGCACACTGAGCGGGCGGGGCGCGAACACGCGTCCCGCCCGTCCGGCCCGGCGACGCGGTGCCGCGGTCGGCCTGCTCTTTATCGCTCCCGCGTTCATCGGGCTCCTCGCCCTCTATCTGATCCCCCTGGTCCGCACGGTTGTCCTCAGCCTGATGGAGACCGGGCCCTTTGGCGGCGGTAAGTTTACCGGCCTATCCAACTATGAGGCGCTGCTCGGCGACGAGGCCTTCTGGCATGCCCTGCGTAACAGCGCGATCTACACGGCGATCGTGCTGATCGGTATCCCGCTGGCGATCCTCGTCTCGGCGCTGATCAACAACGCCCGGCGCGGCCGCGCGATCTACCGTGTCCTTTACTTCCTGCCCGTGGTCACCCTCCCCGTGGCCGTGGGTATGGTCTGGCGCTACATCTATAACGGCGACTTCGGTCTGCTCAACCAGTTCCTCGCTCTGTTCGGGATCGACGGGCCCAGCTGGGTTGCCGACCCGCAGGTCGCGATCTTTGCCGTCGCCATCGTGGGCATCTGGATGACCCTCGGCACCAACATCATCATCCTGGGCGCGGGCATGCAGGGCATCCCCGAGGAGCTCATGGAGGCATCCTCGCTGGATGGTGCCGGTCCGGTCCGCCAGTTCTTCGGCATCACGCTGCCGCTGCTGAGCCCCAGCATCTTCTTCGTCTCGGTGCTCTCGGTGATCTCCTCGCTGCAGATGTTCGATCTGATCTACGTGATGATCGGCCGTGGATCCCCCGCCCTCGACGGTTCGAAAACTATCGTGTTCCTCTTCTATCAGAAGGCGTTTATCGAAAACGATCAGGGCTTTGGGGCCGCGATCGCGATCGTCTTGCTGATGATCATCATGGCGGCCACCGCCATCCAGTTCCGCCTTCAGCGCAGATGGGTCTTTTATGGGTGAGACAGTTTTGAGCCGCGGACGAGCCTCGCGCCGTCCGACGCAGTGGGTCACCCACACGGCGCTGATCCTCGGTGCCTTCGTGATGGTGGCCCCCTTCATCTGGCAGTTACTGACCAGCATGAAAACGATCCCCGAGTCGCGGGCGGTTCCGCCCACCCTGCTCCCGGGCACGTTCAACCTCTCCTCCTTTGAGCGTTTCTTTGACATGGTGCCCTTCTGGGGCATGCTCGCGGTCTCCCTCGGCGCGCTGCTGCTGCGGGTGGCCGGGCAACTGCTGATCTGTGCGCTGGCGGCCTACGGGTTTGCCCGCTTCGAATTCCGCGGTCGCAACCTGCTGTTCGGGGCGTTCCTGATCATGCTGATGGCCCCGAGCCAGCTGTTCATCATCGCGCAGTTCGACCTGGTCAAGGGCCTGGGAATGCTCGATACCGTGCCCGCCATCGCGCTCCCCGGTATCTTCTCGGCGTTTGGTACGTTCCTGATGCGTCAGGCATTCCTGGCCATCCCGCGCGAGTTTGAGGAGGCCGCCCGCCTGGACGGTGCCGGATCCTGGCGGATCTTCTGGCAGATCATGCTTCCGATGACGGGCCCCACGCTTGCAGCCCTCACGGTGCTGACCTCGTTATACTCGTGGAACGACCTGCTCTGGCCGTTGATTGTCACCTCGTCGAAGGAAACCATGACGCTGCCCGTTGGACTCGCCGCCCTGCAGGGGCAGTACGGTACCGACTATCCCCTGTTGATGGCTGGATCCTTCATCGTCTCGCTGCCGTTGATCATCATCTTTGTGGCCCTCCAGCGTCAGTTCTTTGCCGGAATCGCGTCGAGCGGGCTCAAGGGATGACCGGCATCACGCAGATCCCGGTGTCCTCCCCGGCGGGGATCGCGGTCTTTGGACACATCCTCAGTCACGGTCCGGTCCCGCGGATCGACGTGGCCCGGGCCACCGGGCTCTCGCAGGCGGCGGTCACCAAGGCCGTCACCGTGCTGATCGAGGATGGCTTCCTAGAGGATGAGGACGCCGCCGCTCCCCCGCGCGCCGAGGCACCGCTGGGCCGCCCGGCCAACCCGCTGCGGGTGCGCGCCGGGCGCGCACAGGCCATCGGGGTCAAGGTCACTGCGGACCGGGTGTATGCGGTCCGCACCGACCTTATCGCGACCCCGCTGGCCGTGACCAGCCGGGCCAACCCCGGCACCACCCCCGAGGCGGTGCTTGAACAGATCGCCGCGGTGGTTGCCGAGCTGAGCACCGCGGGCACCCCGATCTCCGGGGTCGGGATCACCGTCTCCGGTGACGTGGATGCGCAGGCCGGCGTGGTCCGCGACTCCCCGCTGATGGGCTGGCGGGATGTCCCGGTGGCCGCGCTACTGGGTGAGCGACTCGGCCTGCCCATTGTCCTGGAAAACGACGTGCGCGCGCTGACCATCGCCGAGCAGATGTTTGGCCGTGGTGCCGGCACCCACTCGTTTGCGATGGTCACCATCGGTGCCGGCATCGGCTGCGGCATCTTTGTCAACGGCGCGGTCGTGGAGGGCGCCCACGGGGTCTCGGGCGAGATCGGGCACCTCCCGCTCGCCCCGGGCAACCTGGTGTGCTCCTGCGGACGACGCGGGTGTGTGGAGACCATTGCGTCCTCGGCGGCGATCGTGACCGCCGTGCGCCGTGCCCTCGGCAATCACACCCTGGACATGCCCGCGGTGGTTGAACTCGCTCGTGCGGGCGATGTGGCCGCGCGGACCGCGTTTGCCGACGCCGGTGAGACCATCGGATCGGCGCTGGCTGCGCTGGTCAACCTGATCGGCCCGCAGCGCGTGATCATCGCCGGTGAGGCCGTCGGAGAGTACGACCTCTATGCCGAACGCATCCGCAAGGCCTTCGCCGAGCACGCGTTCGGATCCGCCCTGAACTGCGAGATCATCGTGGCGTCCCACACGTTTGAGGAGTGGGCGCGCGGTGGTGCGGTGGCGGTGATTCGCGAGATCGCTCGCGGGCGCGGCTAAGACGCTCGGTCAGAACGGGCCCGATCCTCTGCTGAGGATCGGGCCCGTTTTGTGTATCCGCTTAACGGCCTCGGGGTGCCCGCCCACAGGCGAGCACCCCGAGGCGCGAGTGACACGTTCTAGCCGTGGAAGAACGGCACAATCAGGTAGATACCGGCCAGCACGGCCGCCGCACACAGGGCGAAGCAGGCATAGGCACCGGCGCGGGCCAGGCCCTTCTGAGCCGGGGTCAGCGGGTTCTTCTTGGCGGCCTTGGCGGCGCGCTTGGAAGCCTGCTTGATCTCGGCCTTGGACAGCACGGTGATCGCATCGGTGAACTCGGCGGGCAGCGCCACCGGCACACGACCGGCGGTGACCAGCAGGCGCACACCCATCGCGTACAGGGCAACCACCAGGATGGTGCCGGTCAGGGCGGCCACAAAAACGGTAATAAAGGCGATCCAGTCGACGCTCATCGCTTGTCTCCCTCGCTCGAACCGGACTCGGGATCGGCCTGGGCCGCCTTTGCCTCGGCCTTTGCTTCGGCCTTGGCCTCCGCCTTTGCTTCAGCCTTGGCTTCCGCCTTAGCCTCAGCCTTGGCCTCCGCCTTAGCTTCGGCCTGGGCCTCGAGACGTGCCTCAATGCGGGCGGGAATCGGCTTGGGCTCGATCTCCTCGGGGATGTCCACGGCGAAGGCGGACTCGGCCACATCGGCCACCGCAGCCTCGACAAAGTCGGTCTTGCTGCGACGCGACCACAGGTAGATGAACAGCACGGCACCGAATCCGACGATCGCGTCGATGATCAGGCCCACGGTCCCGAAGTTGTGTGCCACCCAGGCGGCCAGGCCACCCACGATGGCGGCGGCGGGCAGGGTCATCAGCCAGCCCAGCGCGATGCGCCCGGCGGTGCCCCACTTCACCTTGGATCCGCGGCGTCCAAGTCCCGAACCGATCACCGATCCCGAGGCGACCTGGGTGGTCGACAGGGCGAATCCGAGGTGGCTGGAGGCCAGGATCGTGGCGGCGGTGGAGGTCTCGGCGGCGAAGCCCTGGGCGGGCTTCACCTCGGTCAGTCCGGTACCCAGGGTTGCGATGATGCGCCATCCACCCACGTAGGTTCCCAGCGCGATGGCCAGTGCACACACCAGAATCACCCAGAACTGCGGTTCGGTGTGATCGGCTGACTGCGCACCCACGGCGACCAGGGTCAGGGTGATCACACCCATGGTCTTCTGCGCATCGTTGGTACCGTGTGCGAGGGCCACCAGGGAGGAGGTGAAGATCTGGCCGTAGCGGAAGCCGGCACGACCGTCGGGCTTGCCATCGTAACGACGGGTCATCGCGTACACCAGGCGGGTCGCCAGGAACGCGATCAAGCCGGCCGTCAATGGCGCAAGCACCGCGGGCAGGATCACCTTCGACAGGAGCTGACCGCTGTCGATCGCGGTAAAGCCGATACCCACAATGGCGGCACCGATCAGGCCACCAAAGAGCGCGTGGGACGAGCTCGAGGGCAGACCCAGCAACCAGGTCAGCATGTTCCAGATGATCGCACCCAGCAAGCCCGCAAAGATCAGCTCGGGGGTGATTTGCACCCCGCCGTCTCCGCCCTCGCGAATGATGCCGTGGGAGATGGTTTTGGAAACCTCGGTCGACAGGAATGCTCCGACGAGATTCAGGATGGCCGCGAGTGTAACCGCGACTTTCGGCTTCATCGCACCGGTTGCAATGGGGGTGGCCATCGCATTAGCGGTGTCGTGAAAACCGTTTGTAAAGTCAAAAAAGAGTGCGAGCGCTATTACGAGAATAACGATAAAGGTTGCGTCCACCGGGATTTTTCTCTGAGTCGGACCCCCACTGTTCAGGAATGCGTCATACGGAGTTCACGACGATTTCCCACACACGGGGTTGCAAACGGGGTTGTCATGTCGATACTTCCATCGGTATCCACGTGCGTCAACTCGACATTCGACGCGCCGGGCGCTCACACCCGCGCTCCCCTCGACACACCGCAGCTTTCCCCCCGGTGAGCGCGCAAAACCTGGCCGATGTCACGACCTCAAAATCGCTGGATTTAATTCCTCGCCCGGTACGCACCTGGCGGCTATTGACGGCCCCCTGTCCGATGGTCCCGGATTCCCCGATAGATCTAGGTCGGTCCCAGCAGATTACGGGCGCGCGTACCTACGCTTTCGCTCATTCACAACGGCCCACATTCCAGAAGAAAGCGGTGACCCATGTTTCGTCCGTCGGCACAGAGCGCGGTTCGCATCGGTGCGGCCGCCATCAGCGTCCTCACCTCACTCACCCTGTTTGCTCCGTCGTCGCCTCGATTTGCCGTTTCGGCCTCGGCCGCGACAACGCCCGTCACCAAGCTGAGCGAGGCTCCATCGATCACACTCGCCGCCGATAACCGAGTGGTACTTGATCCCAGGTTGGACCCGGGAACGATCGGCCTGTGCAATGCCGGACTAGGCGATGTGAGTGTCAAAAACTATGACGCGGCACGCCTGGGAAACATTGATCTCTTCTGCGGAGATGAGCGAGACGGATACGTGCACATCAGGAATAAGCATGAGAAAGAATGGCGGTCACTCATGGATTCGTTCGGTGGCGGTGGAACCTGGGACGACTTCATGGAAATGGCCCTCAGCTCTTCGGTCACCAACCCTGGCCCGGGATATCCGATCGACATTGGTTCCGGCAAGTACTGCTATTCCACTCCCGTCCAGATCTTCCGCAGTGATGGGTCCCTGATCCGAGTGATCAATCCGACGATAATCGTGTCGGCCAATAACAAAAAGGTCATCACCGCTGTGCCCACCACCGATGCGGTATCGAGCAATTGCAGAACCGTGGAATGACATGGATCTGCCAATCGAGAAGCGTGAACTCGTGCTAATGGTCGACTACGGTTTCGATTGGCCACTCTCCGATGTGACGTGGTGGCCAGAGGATAAACCCGACTGGAATACGCTGATTACCCCCAAACTCCGCGAGGATCTGTTGAACTGGGGGCGGTTTTTCCAACGATATGGAGACTCCGAAACCGGTCTATTTGGGAGTGAAGAACGTCGCCGCTGGTTCCAGCAGGAGGGGTTTCGTCTCGACGCGGAACTCCGCAAGCAGATCGGGCACCTCTACACGGTTCGCCTAGATCTGTGGTTCTAACCGAGGTGGATCCGCGAAACGAGGGTCCACCCCGAGGCAGCCCAAAACCTAGCGCCCGCCGACCCCACCGCCTCCGGCACCGCCGCCGGAGAAGCCGCCACCCATGGAGCCTCCCGTGCTGGACCCGCCGGAACTACTCCAGGAGGATGCGGTGGATACGGCCGAGTTGAATCCGGCGATCCCTAGTCCCAGCGCGGCGGCGTTGAACCCGTTTTGTCCGACGTACCAGTTGGGCTCACTCAGATCGGTCTCGTATCGGCCGGCGAGGGTCTTGGCCCACTCCTTCTCCACTCCCCACAGCACCGCGTACGGCAGCAGCGCCTCGTAGAGACGCAGCACCCGCTGCGGTTCGATCGCCGCGGCCTCGGCATCGGCACCCGCGGCGGGCCCGGTGGCGTCCACCCGCTCCGCACCCTGCGGGGACTGCAGGATCCGCAGGCGATCCTCCTCGGCCACCTCCAGATACAGTTTGAGTCCCTTCAGATACTCCACCGCGCGCATGCCGTCGGCGCTGAGTGCGGCCACCGGAACCGCGAACACAAACATCAGCAGCATCGTGATTCCCGTCACGATGGTTGCCCCAATCGCCAGTTCCGGGGCACCACCCTGGGACGCCGCGGTGATGGTCATGCTCAGGGTTGTGATGAAGGCCAACACCGCGGTGAGGGCCCACCATCCGGCCGCGGGTAGCTTTTCCCAGCGACGTAATCCCTGCGCGAGGGCCTGCTCACGGGTCGTGGAGGTGAGCGCGGTCATCGCCTCGGTGAGCTTTTGGCTGGGCTTATCCAGTGACACCGTGTCACCGATGTCCGGGTCCTTCCCAAAGAGCGCGCGCAGCACCCGTGCCGATGCACCCTTGCCCTCCTCGGGTGTCTGAAACTCGAGCGTGAAGGTCGATTTCTTCGAAAACAGGCCCCGCCCCTCGGTTTCCACGATACGCAGCTTGCCCCGAACCGCGAGGTCCACCATCGCCGCCTGTGGCAGGTTGCGCTTGTGCAGCAGGTCCGCGGCAACCCCCAGATCCACACCGGGCTGCGGGGTGTACTGCGCGACCACGATCCCGTCCCCGGTCACTCGCGGGTTTCGGCGGTGGCGCAGGATCGCCGCGAAAATGACCAGCAAGATACTCAGGGCGGCCAGGACCGCGGGGAGCCAACTGAAGATCGGCTGCTCGCCGAGCGACTTGGTCTGGGCGAAGGTTCCCGCGGTGAATCCGACCGACATCGTGATGTTCTCTCCCGGGGCCAGGCGCTGCTGTGCGGAGGTAAACACCGCCGCCCCGTCGGCATCGGTCCGAGAAAACTCGCAGCGTTGGCTGGACTTCTCTGGCCCGACATAGCAGGCCTGATTGGTCGTCAGGTTCGGCACCAGGGTGGGATCAACGATGACCTTCATGGTGGCCGCATCTACGGGCTGGCGCAGCTGGGTTCCGATTGAATCGCGGTAAAACTCGTCCGACCGGGTATTTGAGAAGTACCGGGTGGAATCGCGCTGGGTGTAGTGCAGCACAAACGTGTGCACGCCGCGAAGATACGACTCATCCCCGATCGACACCACGGTGTTGGATCTGGTGGTCTCGATACTGAAGGGAACCGCGACCCCCTGGGCATCGGTCACCGATTCGACCGTGGTGCCCAAGTCTACGCCGCGAAAATCACGCGGAATCGCCCGCACAATGCCTCGGTTCTGATCAATCTCGGGGAAGCGGGCCACAAAGGTTTCTCGCGCGTCGACGCGCGAGTGACGCTCGGCATCCCGGGAGAGTGTATAAACACCCTCAAAACTGTCAAAGGTAAAGTTCTCGACGTTGGGTTTCGCGACGGACGATTCGGCCGAGACCTCCGCGGGCTTGACGTCGTTCGCGGTACCCCTGGTGGCCACCGTCCCCGCGTGCTGCGGTGTTCCCGCGGCTAGCGCTCCCGAGGCGGGAACCAGCAGGGCTCCCGCAACGACGACCGTTCCCAGCATCATCCCCAGGACCCAGCGCACTCCGCGCCGCGTGGTGCCGCGCGTCCCGTTCGAGGTTCGGCTACTAGGTGCGCTGGCGAGGTTCATGCCTCCAGGTTAGGGGACAAGCATCCGTGGCCGACAAAAAACGGGGCATTCGCGACACGTTTGGTCGCGAATGCCCCGTCTGGAGGTGGCGGGCTACATCTCCTCGTGGGTGTTGGGATCCCCGTCGAACAGGCGCCCATCGGGCTTTCCCAGCGCGGTAATGGCCGCGATGTCCGCCTCCTCCAGGGTGAATCCGAAGACGTCGAAATTCTCCCGCTGGCGCTCGGGAGACGAGGACTTGGGGATCGGGACCACGCCGCGCTCCAGGTGCCAGCGCAGCACCGCCTGGGCCGGGGTCACCCCGTGCTTGGTTGCGATCTCGCCGATCACGGCCTCCTCATGCGGCTTGGCACGCTTGCCCAACGGACTCCATGCCTCGGTCACGATGCCGTGTTCACGGTGGAAGTCCAGCAGCGTCTCCTGCGGGAAGTAGGGGTGCAGCTCGACCTGGTTGACCGCCGGCAGCACACCGGTCTCGGCCAGCAGGCGGGTCAGGAATTCGGGCGTGAAGTTGGAGACACCGATCGAGGACACACGTCCCTCCTCACGGAGGCGGATCATCGCCTTCCAGGTATCGACAAATCGATCGACGCTGGGGTTGGGCCAGTGGATGAGATAGAGATCAAGCTTGTCCACACCGAGGCGTTCCAGGGTGCCGTCGAATGAGCGCAGGGTCTCGTCATAGCCATGGTCACGCCCGGGCAGCTTACTGGTCAGGGTGATGTCGCGGCGGGCGACTCCGGACTCGCGCAGGGCCTCCCCCACGGTCTCCTCGTTGTTGTAGTTCACCGCGGTGTCCAGCATGCGGTAGCCCACCCGCAGGGCCTCGGCGATCGCCTGGACGCCCTCGGGACCGGTCAGCGGATACGTGCCAAAGCCGATTGCCGGCAGGCGGTGGCCATCGTTCAGGGGGTGCACTGGGTACTGGGTCATATCCCGAATTTACTCCTCGGGGTCGGACCCGCCAAGCCTTTTGACCCTCCTCCACAGGCGTTCAGCGCTGAGCGAAATTCCACAGGTTGCGGTCTCACCGGTCAATTCCTCGGCCGTCAGCGATAGCGTATGAATTATGGTTTCGACATCCGCATCCGCACCCCGCGCCGAGCAGCGCCCCACCGAACGCACCCATCACGGCGACACCGTGATCGACAACTATGAGTGGCTTCGAGCAAAGGAAGACCCGCAGGTTCTCGCTCACCTTGAGGCCGAGAACGACTATACCGAGGAGCACACCGCGCACCTCGAAAACCTGCGCGAGCGGATCTTTGGCGAAATCAAGGGGCGCACCCTGGAGACCGACCTCTCGGTCCCCACACGCGAGGGCAACTGGTGGTACTACTCGCGCAGCGTTGAGGACAGCCAATACGCGCTGCACTGCCGCGCGCCCATCGCCGGGCCGGATGACTGGACCCCGCCCCAGCTAGACCCGGCGCATCCGGTCCCGGGTGAGCAGATCCTGCTGGATGGCAACGTGCTGGCCGAGGGCCACGAGTTCTTCTCGATCGGTTCGTTCGATGTATCCCAAGACGGAAATACCCTGCTCTACGGGGTCGATGTCTCCGGCGATGAGCGCTACACGCTGCGCTTCCGAGACCTGAGCGGGCTGGGTACCGCAGAAAATTCCGATGGGGAGATCCGCGAGCTGCCCGACACCATTGAGAACACCTTCGGGGGCGCGTTCTTCTCCGCGGACGGCCGGCGGGTGTACTACACCACCGTCGATGAGAGCTGGCGTCCGGACACCCTCTGGCGACACACCCTCGGGGCGGACATTGCGGACGAGCAGGTGTTCCACGAGCCCGACGAACGTTTCTGGGTGGGCGCAGGGCTGTCGCAGAGCGGCAAATTCCTGCTGATTGCGGCGGGCTCCTCGATCACCTCGGAGTGGCTGCTGGTGCGCGACGAGGCCGAGGGTTCGACCCCCGAGGTCATCTGGGCTCGCCGCGACGGGGTCGAATACGAGGTTGAGCACGCGGTCATCGGTGGGGAGGATTTCCTGCTGATCACGCACAATGCCGGTGCCGAGAACTTTGAGCTGGTGGCGGTTCCCGTTTCCTCGATCGGGACCGGCACGGGTTCCTCCCCCGAAACGGCCGCCGTGGTACTCGCGCACCGCGACGATGTGCGGCTGGAGTCGGTGGCGGTCTTCCGCTCCTTCCTGGCCGTGGAATACCGGCGTGAAGGGCTGGCACGGGTCGCCGTCGCCGCACTCACTGCCAACACCACCGTGACCTCCATCACCCCGCGCGAAATCGAATTCGACGAGCCCCTGTACACCGTGCACACCGGCTCGAATCCCGAATGGGATCAGCCCACGCTCCGCCTGGGATACGGCTCGCTGATCACCCCGTCCACCGTGTCCGAACTCGACGTGGCCACCGGCGAAATCCGGGTACTCAAGCGGCAGCCGGTCCTGGGCGGATACGATCCGGCCGACTATCAGCAGGCGCGCGAGTGGGCCATTGCCGAGGACGGCACCCGCATCCCCATCTCGCTGGTGTGGAAGCGTGGGCACGCGGCGAGCGCCCCCGACTCTCATGCCGAGGCGGCCCCGGGAAACCGAGTACCCGGTCCGCTCGAACTCTACGGTTACGGCTCCTATGAGGCCAGCATGGATCCGTCCTTCTCGGTTGCGCGGCTTTCGCTGCTGGATCGCGGCGTGACCTTCGCGATCGCGCACGTCCGCGGCGGCGGCGAGCTGGGTCGTGCCTGGTACGAAAACGGCAAGACCCTCACCAAAAAGAACACGTTCACAGACTTTGTGGCCAGCGCCAAGCACCTCATCGATCACGGCTACACCACGCCCGATCGCCTGGTAGCCGAGGGCGGCAGCGCCGGTGGTCTGCTGATGGGTGCCATCGCCAACCTGGCCCCCGAGCTTTTCGCCGGGGTGCTGGCGAGCGTGCCGTTTGTGGACCCGCTGACCTCGATCCTCGATCCCGATCTTCCGCTCACGGTGATCGAGTGGGATGAGTGGGGCAACCCGCTGCACGATCCCGAGATCTACCGGTACATGAAGGAGTACTCGCCCTACGAGAACATCCGCACCGACGTCACCTACCCGCGGATCCTGGCCATCACAAGCCTCAACGACACCCGGGTGCTCTATGTCGAACCGGCCAAATGGGTTGCCCGGCTGCGCGAGGTAGACGCTCCCGTGCTCCTCAAAACCGAGATGTCGGCCGGACACGGCGGCGTCACCGGCCGCTACAACTCCTGGCGGGAGCGTGCGTTTGAGCTCGCCTGGATTCTGGACGTCCTGGGCTTAGCCGAGCCCACCAACTAGAACCGGATACACCGCACTCCGGCCAGGCTGGGCCGTGCCTGGCCGAGCCTGACCGGACCGAGCCAGACCGAGCCGGACCGGGCCGGGCCGAGCTGGACCGAGCCGGACTGAGCTGGACTGAGCTGGACCGAGCTGACACCAAGCCAAACCCCGTCTGGCCCCACGCTGCGGGCGTTTTCGGCGCTCACAGCACCACCTCCGCGGGTGGCATCATTCCGATGCCACCCGCGGTTTTTTGCTGCCGGCGGGCCTGCCTCACGGTTTCCGAGAATCCGCCCAATAACGATCACACTGTGCTTGACCCGGGGTTTTCTCGCGCGCAGACTCGATCCCACACCGTCGCTCCCCCGAGCAGCACACGCACACCGGCGCCGATCCCCCGCGGAGCCCGACCAGAGTTTTCAGGGGGAAGCAATGCGGCGTCACCACAACCACGACGACTCGTCTCCACACTCCGCGGTACCGCTGGCCCCTCCCGGCGGAGCACCATCTATCCCTCCCGGCCAGGCACCGCTGGCCCCTCCCGGCGGAGCATCGCTGGCCCCGCCCGGGATCCCCGCCGCTTCCGTTGCCCGAGACACCGGTACCGCCGACTACCTCGCCAAGCGCCAGCTGCGTCGCGGGGCCGCGGGGTGGGTTTTGCTTGCGGGCCTCGGCATCGCCTACGTCATCGCGGGGGACTTCTCCGGCTGGAACCTCGGTCTTGCCGTCGGTGGCTGGGGCGGCCTGCTCATCGCTTTCGCGCTGATGGGCCTGATGTACACGGGCATCGTCCTCGGCCTTGCCGAGATGTCCTCGGCGCTGCCGACCTCCGGTGCCGGTTACGGCTTCGCCCGTCGTGCGCTGGGCCCGCTGGGTGGTTATGCAACCGGCATCGCCGTCCTCATCGAATATTCGATCGCTCCGGCCGCCGTCTCAATCTTCATCGGCGGCTACGTCCAGGCGCTGGGTCTCTTCACCCTCGCGCATCCCTGGCCGATCTACCTGGTCTGTTATGTCCTATTCGTGGGTATTCACCTGCGCGGGGTCGGTGAGGCTCTTCGGGTCCTGTTTGTGATCGCGGCCATCGCGGTGCTCACCCTGATCGCCACCATCATCGGACTGATCCCCAGGTTTGACGTGGCCAACCTCTTCACGATCGCCCCCACCGACGCCCCCGGTGCCAGCCCATTCCTCCCGTTCGGCATCCCCGGGGTGCTGGCCTGCCTGGTGTTTGGGATCTGGTTTTTCTTGGCGGTGGAAGGTGTGCCGTTGGCCGCCGAAGAGTCCACCAACCCGGCCCGAGACATGCCCCGCGGCATCATCGCCGCCCTCGCCGTGCTGGTGCTGCTGGGCGCGGCGATGCTGATCCTAATTCCCGGTGTCGGCGGGGCCAGCACGATGGGTGCCTCGGATAATCCGCTGCCCGAGGCGCTCCGGATCGCCTATGGTCAGGGTTCGGTGCTCGCGACCATCGTCAACTATGCGGGGCTTGCCGGCCTGGTAGCCAGCTTCTTCTCGATCATCTTCGCGTACTCCCGGCAACTGTTTGCGCTGTCCCGCGCCGGGTATCTGCCCCGGGTCCTCTCCCTCACCGGAACGCGACGCACCCCGTATCTTGCGCTGATCGTTCCCGGCACCATCGGATTTCTGCTGGCCACCGCGATTGGAGATGGTGGGCTGCTGATGAACATCACCGTCTTCGGAGCCGCCGTGTCCTATGTACTGCTGATGGTCTCGCATATCGTGCTGCGCCTGCGCGCCCCCGACCTTCCGCGGAGCTATCGCACCCCCGGTGGGATCGTCACAACCGGCATCGCCCTGGTCCTGGCGGTCGTCGCGGTGATCTCCACATTTGTGGTGGACGTCCGCGCCGCCAGTATCACGGCCGCGGTGTTTGTCGGATTCCTCGCCTACTACTGGTTTGTCAGTCGACACCGCATCGTCTCCTCCGCCCCCGAGGAAGAATTCGCGCGGATCAGCGATGCTACCGGCGAACTCTCCTAATACCCCCGTTCCACCGATCCTCGGAGAAATCATGACGTCTCAGTCCACCCGCATCCCCACCGCCCCGCTGACCCTCGAAGACCTCCATCAGGCCGTCGCCGACGGGGCCATCGACACCGTGGTTGTTGCCATCACCGATCATCTGGGCAGGCTCCAGGGCAAACGCCTGGCCGCATCCACCTTTATTGCCGACACCAACCCTGCCGATGTTGAGGGGTGCGACTATCTGCTGGCCGTGGATGTGGACAACGCCCCTCAGGACGGCTACGCCTTCTCCAGCTGGGAAACCGGCTACGGCGATATCCTGTTCCGGCCCGATCTTGCAACGCTGCGGATCGCCCCCTGGCTCGAACGGACGGCCATCGTCCAGGCCGATGTTCTGCTGCCCTCACAGGCACCGGCTCGGGTGTCTCCCCGGCAAATCCTGCGGGCCCAGATCGCGCGCCTCGCCGAGCTGGGATATGCCGCGCATCTGGGCACCGAGCTGGAGTTTTTGCTCTTCGACGACTCCTACGAACAGGCCTGGGATCGCCAGTACGCCGGACTCACCCCCACCGGACGCTACAACATCGACTACTCGCTGCTGGCCACCAGCCGGGTGGAACCGCTGATCTCGGCGATCCGCGCGGGAATGGCCGGGGCCGGGCTGATCGTCGAATCGTCAAAGGGTGAGTGTCACCGCGGACAGCATGAGATTACGTTCCGCTACCGCGACGCGCTGCGTGCCTGCGACGACCACGTCATCTACAAAAACGGTGCGCGGGAGATCGCCGCCGCGCACGGTCAGGCGCTCACATTTATGGCCAAGTTTGATCAGGAGGAGGGCAACTCGTGTCACATCCACTTCAGCCTGACCACGCTCGATGGCACGCCGGTGTCCGCCGGGACCGGACCCCACGGGTTCTCCCCCGTCCTCAGCCGCATGCTTGCCGGGCAGCTGGCGACCCTCGCCGAACTCACCTACTTTTTCGCCCCGACCATCAACTCCTATAAACGTTTTGTCGAGGGGAGTTTTGCCCCGACCTCGATCGGCTGGGGCATCGACAATCGCACCTGCGCCTACCGCGTCGTGGGCCACGGTGGCGGACTGCACGTGGAAAACCGGGTGGGTGGGGGCGATGTGAATCCGTATCTGGCCGCGGCCGCGCTGATCGCCGGCGCGATTCACGGACTCACCACGGATATCCCGCTGCCCGATCCGGTCGAGGGCAACGCGTATCTGGTGGCCCGAACCGAGGATTCAGGCCTGGACACCCTCCCGGGAAGCCTCGCCGAGGCGCGTACCCTGCTGGATCGCAGTACCCTCGCCCGAGCGGCCTTTGGCAACGACGTCGTTGACCACTATGTCCATACCGCCGATCTTGAACTTGCCGCCCATGCCGCAACCGTCACCGATTGGGAGCGCCGCCGTGGCTTCGAACGTCTCTGATCCGTCCCGCGTGCCTGGAGACTCGACGGCCACACCGGCGCGTCCCCGGATCGGCATTACCGGATACCGCGAACGAGCATCCTGGGGAGACTGGTCCACGGGTGCCGTGCTTGTGCCCGAGACCTATGTCGACGCCGTCGCCCATGCGGGCAGGCTCCCGCTGCTCCTCGCCCCGGGACTGCCCGGAGACCCGGCCGACTACCTGGATGGACTCGACGGGCTGGTGATCGCCGGCGGACCCGACATCACCCCGCTCAGTTATGGTGCCCCCACCCATCCGGCCACCCGCAGCCAGATCCGCCGCGACGCCCTGGACCTACGGCTCTGCGCGTCCGCCCTGGGGCGGGATCTTCCGCTGCTGGGGATCTGCCGTGGTGCCCAGGTGCTCAACGTGGTACGCGGCGGCACCCTGCACCAGCACATCCCCGACCTCGCGGACTCCCGAATCCCCGGCACGAACGGGGCCGCAGCCGCGGCCCGACATGAGCACCGTGACACCATCGCAACCTATCGGTCGGTTCCGATTACAACCGAACCCGAGACGCGGGCGCGCACACTCCTGGGGGCCGGGCTCAAGGTGCCCTGCTACCACCATCAGGCCATCGACGCGGTAGGGCACGGTCTCACGGTGAGTGCCCGCGCCGATGACGGCACGATCGAGGCGGTTGAGGACCCCACCGGGCGCTTCGTGTTTGCCGTGCAGTTCCATCCCGAAATCGCCCAGGAGCAGCCCGAGCTGCGCGAACCGTTTCGTGCGCTGGTGCGTGCGGCCCGAGGGTTCGCCCTGTCCCAAGCTGCGGATTCTGCACCGCGGCCGCTCCCCACAGTCCGGAAGGTGTCACGATGACCGAGCCCACGTCGCATGAGACGATCCTGATTAATCCCGCAACCGGGCATGAGTTTATTCGGGTACCGCACCGCAGCATCGACGACACCAACCAGGTCATCGCCGAATCGGTGCGCGCCGGGGTCTCCTGGCGAGCGCTCTCCGCGGCCGAACGCGGCCGCCTGCTGGCCCGTTTTGCCCGGGCGATTGCCGCGGACCGCGAACATCTGGCCACCCTCACGATGACCGAGGCCGGGCATCCGATCACCGCGGCCCGCGCCGAGGCAGATCAGGTGCGGGACGTGTTCGCATATTTTGCCGGTGCCCCCGAGCGTCATCTCGGCACCCAGATTCCGGTGGCCGGGGGTACCGCGATCACCTTCCGCGAACCGCTCGGAGCGGTGGGGATCATCGCTCCCTGGAATTTCCCGCTGCCCATCGCCGCCTGGGGTACGGCCCCCGCCCTGGCCGCCGGCAACACGGTGGTGCTGAAACCGGCCGAACTGACCCCGCTGGGGGCGCTTCGGCTCGAACATCTGGCAAGCGAGGCGGGGCTTCCCGACGGCGTGTTTCGGGTGGTTACCGGATCGGGGGCGGTGCTGGGTGACCACCTGGCGCGGCATCCCGATGTCGCCAAGATTATCTTTACCGGGTCCACCGCGACCGGTGCCCGGGTGCTCGCGGCGGCCGCCGAGCACATCAAACCGGTCACCCTCGAGCTGGGTGGACACAACGCGAGCATCGTGTTCTCCGACGCCAACCTGGCCGCGGCAGCCGCAGCCACCCCGTCCGGGGCGTTGGATAACGCCGGACAGGACTGCTGCGCCCGATCGAGGGTCTATGTTCAGCGCCCGGTATTCGAGCGGTTTGTGGACCTGCTGATTCCCGCGATGGACGCGCTCCGGGTGGGCGATCCCCTCGACCCCCGCACGCAGCTGGGTCCCCTGATCTCCGCCGCCCACCGGAATCGTGTGGCGGCACTGGTCACCAACGACATTCCGGTGGTCTATCGCGGCCAGGTGCCCCAAGACTCGGGATTCTGGTTCCCGCCCACGGTGTTGGCTCCGCCCCCACACCACCCGATCCTGGATGCCGAGGTGTTTGGGCCGGTGTTCTCGCTCCTCCCGTTTGACACCGAGGACGAGGTGATTGAGCGCGTCAACAACACCCCATACGGCCTGGCCGGTTCGATCTGGACCCGGGATGGTGCCCGCGGTCTGCGCATGGCACGCGCACTCCACGTGGGCAATCTGTCGATCAACTCGCAGACCGCCGTGCGCTATCAGACACCGTTTGGCGGGATGAAACACTCGGGGCTCGGTCGCGAACTCGGACCGGACGCCCTCGATGCGGTGACCGAGGTCAAAACCGTGTTTATCAGCCACGACGGTCCCCACCCTTCCACCCAGCGAAATGAGGAATTATGACCCACTCTCCCACCCCGATTGCCCGACTTCACGGACGCGTGGCCGTGATCACCGGCGGTGCCAGCGGGATCGGCCTGGCCAGCGCAACCCGGCTGGCATCCGAGGGTGCCCAAGTGGTCATCGCGGACATCGATCCGCTGGCCGGGACCCGCGCCGCCACCGCACTGAACGGCCTGTTTGTGCCCACCGATGTGAGCCGCGAGGACGATATGGCCCACCTGTATCGGGTGGCCGCCGACACCTACGGCGGCGTGGACATCGCGTTTCACAACGCCGGGATCTCCCCGGCCTCCGATGGGCTGATCGAGGAGACCACGCTCGAGGCGTGGATTCGAGTACAGACGATCAACCTGACCTCGGTGTTTCTCGGCTGCAAGCACGCGCTGCCCTACCTGCGTGAGCGCGGCGGCGGATCCATCATCAATACCGCCTCGTTTGTGGCGGTGCTGGGGGCTGCTACCTCGCAGATTTCCTACACCGCGAGCAAGGGCGGGGTGCTGGCCCTCAGCCGGGAACTCGGGGTGCAGTATGCGCGCGAGGGCATCCGGGTTAACGCGCTGTGCCCGGGGCCGGTCAATACCCCGCTCCTCCAGTCACTGTTTGCCGAGAACCCGGCCGAGGCTGCGCGACGCCTCATCCATGTGCCCACCGGACGCTTCGCCGAGCCCGAGGAGATCGCCGCGGCGGTTGCATTCCTCGCCAGCGATGATTCGCGGTTCATCACCGCGAGCACGTTCCTGGTGGACGGAGGGATCTCCGCTGCCTATGTAACCCCGGAATAGGCCGGAGAATAGCGCGGGCCCGGATGCGTGGATGCATCCGGGCCCGCGTGCTGCGTGATCGGCTAGCCGAAGAGGATGGCGGCCTCGTCGTAGCGGTCCTGCGGAACGGTCTTCAAACCGCCCAGGGCATCCTGGAAGGGCACGTGCACCAGCTCGGTACCGCGCAGGGCGATCATGGTGCCCCACTGCTTGGCCACGGCCGAGTCGATCGCGGCCATACCCAGGCGGGTGGCCAGCACGCGGTCATAGGCGCTGGGCACGCCGCCGCGCTGGATGTGGCCGAGCACGGTGGCGCGGGTTTCGATGCCGGTGCGCTCCTCGATGATCGGGGCCAGCACATCGGCGATACCGCCCAGGCGCGGACGGTTGAAGGCGTCCAGGCCCTTCTCCGAGTGTGCGGTTTCCATGGTGTCCAGGGTGAAGCCCTCGGACACCACCACGATCGGGGCACGGCCGCGGTTATTGGCAGATTCGACCCACTCGACGATCTGATCGATCGACTGCGGCTGCTCGGGCATCAGGATCGCGTGAGCACCCGCGGCCATGCCGGAGTGCAGGGCGATCCAGCCCACGTGACGGCCCATGACCTCCACCACCATGCAGCGTCGGTGCGAGTCACCGGTGGTGCGCAGGCGGTCGATGGCCTCGGTGGCAATCTCCACGGCGGTATCAAAACCAAACGAGTAGTCGGTGGCGTCCAGGTCGTTGTCGATGGTCTTGGGGACACCCACGATGTTCAGACCGGCGTCGGTGAGGCGCTTGGCCGCGGCCAGGGTGCCCTCGCCGCCGATCGCGATCACCGCGTCCATGCCGAGACGATCCATGGTGACCCGGATGTTTTCGGGACCACCGTTGGGGCCGTCGAAGGGGTTGGTGCGGCTGGTGCCGAGAACGGTGCCACCCTGCTTGGAAAGGCCGCGTACGTCGTGGCGGGTCAGGGGATACACATCACCCTCTACCAGGCCACGCCATCCGTCACGAATCCCCAGGAACTCCTGGCCGTGGACGGCGGTGCCCTTGAGCACCGCTCCGCGAATCACGGCGTTGAGTCCGGGGCAGTCGCCACCGCTGGTGAGCACACCAATTCTCATCGAATCACTTCCCTTGCGCGCAATAGTTTGACCCGATGCCCGAGGGTGCTGGCCCAACGGCGGGTCGGTGAGGTCAACACCCTGTTGCCCTCACCAACGAGCGTATCGGTTTGCCGGAACCCCGGGCACCGGCCCATGACGATTGGGAATCTGTGCATGGCGCATGCGGGGTTAGAATCGGGGCATGGATTACACACCCGAAGCCGGCCAGGTCACGATGTTTTCGACGTCCTGGTGCGGATACTGCCAGCGTCTGAAGACCCAGCTCACCTCGGCCGGAATCGGCTATCAGGAGATCAACATCGAGGAGGTCCCGGGCACCGCGGAACTCGTCGCCGAACTCAACGGCGGTAACCAGACCGTGCCGACCCTGATCTTCCCCGACGGCACCGCCGCGACCAACCCCTCGCTGATCGAGGTCAAGGCGCGCCTCGGCGCCTAAGTCGCACCCCCTTCTCCGGCGGGGCATCCACCATCCGGTGGGTGTCCCGCCGAGTGCTTCCCCCTTGTCCGGGTCCGACCCAGCGGCTAGCCTGTACACACCCCGGCGGCAGCGCGGGGAACCGGTCGAGAACGGGAGGGCACACCATGCGTTGCTCCCTTCCGCTCCGGGGTAACCCCGGGGACCGCAAACCGAGTACCACCACGCGCCCCGAGTGCCCGCCGACGCTTCGCGTCGCACCGCACACGGCCGCCTCAACCGGTCGATCGCTCCCCCGCGCTGCCGCCGATCGGGCTCCTTTTCGCGGCGGATCGTGATGGGCAGACCTGCCGGGCACACCCCCGCGCCCTCGCTCGCCGCGGTGGCCGATTCGCTGGCCGCCGCGTTCCTGGCGGCGGCGCATCCGAAACCTGCTCGCGACCGGGACCCAGCGCAAGGCTCGGATCCCACCGGAGATCGGGAGGCGGCATCAGGCCCGGCCCCCACCCAAAACCAAGACGCTCCGCAGGGCCAGGATTCCACGCAAGGCACGGACCTCACGGGAGACCGAGATCCCGCTTTCACAATCGCGTGGACGCGGTCGGTGCTGATCGCCGCCGGGGCCGATGTGCTCGGTGCCCGCCGACGATGGTTACCGGGACTGGTGTCCGCTGTGCTGGCCGCGTACCCGCGGGCACCGTTCGACCGTCCCCGGGAACTCGGACGCTGGATTGCCCAGAGCGCCGAACTCACCGCCGCCGCCGAGCAGGCGGCGGCCGCGGGCCGACACCTCGTCCTGGTCCGGCACGCCCTGTATGAGATCCCCGCCGCACACGGTGCCGGGGCCGCCGGCGAACGCCCCGCATCATCCGGGGCCGAGGTTCTCGCGCGGGAACCCGCGAGCCGCCGTCCGCGCACCCCCGCCGATCTTGCCCGGCTGCTCGGGCTCGACGCGGGTGAGCTGGACTGGTTTGCCGATCTGCGCGGATGGAACCGGCTGGCCCCCGGCACAAAGCTGCATCACTACCGATATGAGTGGCGCTCACGTCCGGGACGGGTCCCGCGGCTTCTGGAAGTCCCCGGGCAGCGGCTCATGTATCTGCAACGGCAGCTGATCGCCGAGGTCTATACCGATCTGCCGGTGCATCCGGCGGCCCACGGGTTTGTGTCCGGCCGGTCGGCGATCACCGGTGCCGCGGTTCATGCCGGATCCCACGTGGTGATCGGCATGGACCTCACCACGTTTTTCGCCCGGGTCACCCGCGGCCAGATTCACGCCGGACTGTGCCGGCAGGGCTGGGGTGAGGCCCTGGTACCGATCCTTGCCGGGCTGGGGACCCATGCAGTCCCGCCCGCGGTGATTCGCGCGATGCCGCCCGGGGGCGATCCCGGGGAACGGCAGGCGCTCGCGGCGGCGCTGCGGATCCCCCACCTCCCGCAGGGTGCCCCCACCTCGCCGCTGCTGGCGAACCTGGCGATGCATCGGCTGGATGAGCGGCTCACCGGCTGGGCCAACGCCGTGGGAGCCCGCTACACCCGGTACGCCGACGACCTGACCTTCAGCGGTGATACCCGACTGGCAGCCCGGTCGGATGCGTTCATCCGCGGCGTCGAGGCGATCGTGACCGATTCGGGCCAGCGGATCAACCCCCGCAAAACCCGGGTGCGTCCGCGGGGCACGAGTCAGCGGGTCACCGGGATCGTGGTCAATGAGCATCCGGCGATGGATCGGCACGCCTATGACCGGCTGCGCGCGATCCTGCACAACTGCGCCCGCACCGGTCCCGAGGCCCAAAACCGCGACCGGCATCCACACTTTCGTTTGCATCTGCTCGGCCGAATCAACTGGGCCATCGCCCTCACCCCCGAGCGGGCGCCCGGCCTGTGGCGGCTCTGGGACGCGATCGAGTGGACGGACTAGGACGCACAAACGCCCCGGCAAAACCGGGGCGTGTGTGTTTGCGAACTAGCGTCCGCGACGGGCTTCTTCCTGGATGTCCGGCACCTTGAGGGTGACCGCGGCACCGATCAGCACCAGCGGGAACAGCAGGGTCAGCGAGAAGATCAGATCCGTGGGTACCTCCACCGGCCAGGTGGGCAGCGGAACGATCGGGTTCACAAAGACCAGCAGCGGCACCAGCCCAATCAGCCACCAGGCTCGGCTGGCTCGGATCGAGTAGAACGCGACGATCGCGGTGAGAATACACACCACAAAACGCACGATGTAGTACAGATCCGAGTCCAGCAGCGCCACCGTGGCCATCATCACGATGGCTGCCAGCAGGCCCGGCGCGAGCGCCGGACGGGTGAAGGTGGGTTCGCGTTTGGAGCCGCGACCGTAGCGGTCAGAACTCATTTTCCGCTCGCCACAATCGCGTCCCGCAGCACCGAGATCAGCGCGTTGAGCTGCACCGAGTCGCTGGATTCGATCGCCTGGTCACTGCCGTCGAGCGCGCGAGCCGCGAGGCCCTGCTTCGAATCGATCAGCTCGGCGATCTTCGAGTCGATGGTGTGCGCGGCGATGATCCGCCAGGCGGTGACCGGCTCGTCCTGACCGATGCGGTGAACGCGGTCGATCGCCTGGGTCTGCTCGGCCGCGGTCCAGGAGAGCTCGGCGAGCACCACGTTGGAGGCTGCCTGCAGGTTGACACCCACGCCGGCGGCGGTCAGCGAACACACGATCACCGAGACACCGGGGTCGTTGTTGAACGCGTCGATGGCTTCCTGACGCGCCTGGGTGCTCTGATCGCCTCGAATCGACACGGTGCGCAGGTCGCGTCCGGCCAGCACGCGCTCGGCGGTGTCCATGACGTCGATGTGCTTGGCGAAGAACACCACCTTGCCCACCGAGTGCGCGAGCTGCGCGGTGTAGTCGGCGGCCAGCTGAGCCTTCGCCTGACCGATCCGGCGCACCATCGTGAAGACGTTTTCGCCCCCACCGGCGGCCTTGGACTCCTCCAGCTCACCCTGGGCAACCAGACGCATGATGTCGAGGTCGGGGCCGCTCGGGCGACCGGCCCGGTCGGGACGGGCCTCGATGATGCGGTTGTACTTGGCCAGCAGGCGCTGACCCAGCTCGCGCTCGGCGTCGCGGATCGAACGTCCAGCCTCATCGTCGAGCTCAACCGGGATGTCGGCGATCATCTTCGAGGGCAGGTCGGCGGCCACGTCGATCTTCTTGCGGCGCACGATCCCCAGGTCGATGACCGCGTTCCGTGCCTCGGGGTAGAAGCCCGAGTCCGCCGGGGTCAAACCGTTTTCCTCAAGCTTGGCCATCAGCTCGGGACCGGGCTTGTCGCCGGTGGTCCAGCCCAGGAACTGCCAGATTGCGTTGAAGTCGGCCACGTCGTTGATCAGCGGGGTTCCGGTGAGCGCCATCAGCAGCGGCTTGCCGCCGGGGGTGTTGGCGCGAATCCGACGGGCCAGGGAGAGCACATGCTGCGAGCGCTGCGAGTGCAGGTTCTTGATGAAGTGCGCCTCATCCACCACCATGCCGCGGAACCCGAGGGTGCTCAGCCAGGCCAGGTGACGGTCCAGGACCTCATAGTTGACGATGAAGATGTCGGCAAACGCGTCGATATCGCGGCCATCACCGTGGATCACGGTCGCGCGGCGACCGGGGGTCCAGCGTTCAACCTCGCGGGCCCAGTTCATCTTGACCACGTTGGGCACCACAACGAGCAGCGGGTACGCCTGGGCGACCGAGGCTGCCAGCAGCGACTGCGCGGTCTTGCCGAGACCCGGCTCATCGGCCAGCAGGATCGAACGCTGACCGCGCTTGACGGCCTCCACGAAGCGGGCCTGGTGCTTCATGATCTCGCGTCCGGGCGGGGCCAGACGGTCGATCTTGGGAGCTTCCGGCAGCGGCATACACGCCGAGGCACCACCGGCACCGGTCTCAAACGACTTGTACAGCGGACCCATCAGTTCCCAGCTGTCCAGGCGTCCACGCGTGGACCGCTCGGCCGGAGCCGGGGTCAGGTTGGGGGCCAGGAACGGGTTGGAGCGCTGGCGCGCCTTCACCTGAATCGGCACGACCTGCTTCTGCGCGAGCTCGGCGGGGATGATCTGCTCGGGCTCGGGGGCCTGGGTCGTGATGATCAGCTCTTCGGGGCTGAGCTCAGCACCGGATTCCAGCAGCCAGTCGCGGCGCATCTTCTGGGCCACCGGGCTGGTGGCGGCGTCGGCCTCAAGCAGCGTGATCAGCGAGGTGTCTCGGGCGGCGGTCTTGGCCAGGATCGTGGCCACGCCATCGAGGCGCTTGAGCAGCTCGGTGCGCATGCTCTCGGACATCTCGGTGGATCCTTTAACCCGGGCGCGTTCCTCGCGCACCAGGAATGCGATGACCTGGAACTTCACCCGGTTGGTCGGGCCCACCTTACCCTTCTGGGCCTTCGCCTCGACCTCGCGCACCTTGCGGGCGAGGATCGGGATGATCGGGGCTTCCTCGTCGTGGCGCGAGACCTGATTGCGCGACGGCTTACGGGCTGCGGTTCCGCGTGCGCCCGCGGCGCGGTGTGCGGATCGGCCGGGTGAACGGCGCTGACCGGTGTTTGGCATGCTCCTCCTGAGCGCTCCAGTACCCGGGCAAATGCCGGGTCCGATACTGCGCCGGCCGGGTGCTTACTGCCTCGACTCGGGGTTCTCGCGGTGATAGACACCGGAACCGAAGCCGGATAAACGGCGGGCGCGGAAACATTCTACGATATTCACGCCCGCGTTTTCCTCCCCTTTTCGCGTGGCGCTTCGGTTTTACTGCGCAATATATCTCTCTGGGCGCCACTCGGCCGCACTATACTGCACCAATGAACCCTCGATTCGGTGACGCATCCCTGGACCGTTTTCGCGCGCTGCTGCGCATCCCCACGGTGGGCAGGCTGGATGAAACCCTGATCGACTGGGGCGCGTTTGATACGTTTCTCAGCACGCTGGAGGAGCTGTATCCGCGGGTGTTCGGCACCCTCGAATGCGAGAAAATTGGCGGCTATTCGCTGCTGCTGCGCTGGCCCGGCACCGCCTCCGAAAGCCCGACGGTGTTGATGGGTCACTACGATGTGGTCTCGGTCAACGTGGGCGAGAACGAACCCGAGTGGACCCATCCGCCCTTTGCCGCCGAGATTACCGGAACCGGCGAGGATCGGGTGCTGTGGGGTCGGGGCACGCTCGATGATAAGGGCGCGGTGGTCGCGATCCTCGAGGCTGTGGAGCACGCGATCGAGTCGGGCTTTACCCCCGCACACGACCTCTATCTGAGCTTTGGGCACAACGAGGAAACCACCGGGGCCGGGGCGCGGGCCACGGTTGAGCTGCTGGAATCCCGCGGAGTTGTGCCCGCGCTGGTGATCGACGAGGGTGGCGCGGTCATCGAGGACGTGCTGCCCGGATTGCAGGGACCGGCCGCGCTCGTGGGCACCACCGAAAAGGGTCTGGCGACGATCACGCTGAGCGTCGCGCAGGTGGGCGGTCACGCGTCCACCCCGCCTCCGTTCCCGGCAACCGCCCGGCTGGCGCGGGCGATCACCCGGGTCAATCGGTCGCCCTTCCCCGGGCGACTCTCCCGCCCCGCCAAGGATCTGCTGCGCACACTGGGCCCGCGCTCGGCCGCGCTGCTGCCCTGGGTCGCCAAAAACGTCGATCTGTTGGCGCCCCTGCTGGCAAAGGTTCTGCCCCGGCTCGGGGCCGAAACTGCCGCGCTGGTGCGTACCACCACGGTCACCACCCAACTTTCCGGAGCATCGGCGGCTAACGCGCTGCCCGAGCGGGCCACCGCGACCCTCAACGTTCGGATCGCGGTGGGGTCGAGCGTGGCGGCTACGGTGCGCCGCCTCAGACGGATCATCAACGATCCCGAGGTTGAGCTGAGTGTGGCCGAATTCCACGATCCCTCCCCCGTCTCCCCCTCCTCCGGCCCCGGCTGGGAGCGGGTTGTGTCTGCTTTTGCCGTTGCCGTCCCGGATGCCACGGTCTCCCCGTACGTGATGCTCGGGGCCAGTGACTCCCGCTACTACGCCCGAATCTCGCCCAGTGTCTATCGCACCACTCCGTTCCGAATGAGTGCCGATGAGCGCGCGGGACTGCACGCCGTCAACGAGCGAATCCGGGTATCCACCTGGCTTGAGGGCATCGAGTTTTATCGCAGCCTGGTGCTCAGCGCCTAGCGTGTGCGCCTCCAGCGAACCCGACGCGGCACCACGCCGTGTCGGGATGCGCGCCCATAAACTGAGGGGGTGAATACCTCTGACATAGTTTCGGCCCGCCTCGGAGAAATTTTTCTTCCGGATGGCCGGGCCCTCGGCTTCGCCGAATATGGAACCCCCGATGGAACCCCGGTGTTGTTCATCCCGGGAGCGGCCAGTGGCCGCGCGATGAACTTTGGCGCCGAATTACTCAGCGAGCGGGCGATCCGGCTGATCTCGGTGGATCGTCCGGGTCTTGGATCCTCCGACCACGATCCCCACAAGACCCTGACCAGCGTGGCCGAGGACCTGCGCTACCTGCTGAGCGCGCTGGGCCTCGGCCGGATCCCGCTGATCGCCAACTCGCAGGGTGCGCCGTTTGCGCTGGCCCTGGCGGCGACCGGCGCGGTGTCCTCCCTCAACCTGGTGTCCCCCTCCGATGAGGTCGCACATCCGCTGATCACCGCCATGCTGCCCGAGGAGATGGTCACCCTGATCGACTCGGTCGGCCGCGAACCCGAAACCGTCCGCGCGCACTTTGCCCGCTTTACCCCCGAGCTGATGTGGGAATACGTCATGTCTGAGATTTCCGCGGCGGATGCCGAGGTCTACGGAGACGAGGAGTTCCGTGCGCTTTACCGCCGAACCCTCACCGAGTCTTTTGCCGGCGGGGCCGACGGATACGCCGCCGACACCATCCTGGCGATGAGCCCGTGGCGGCTGCCGCTGGACCAGATCGACATCCCCGTGCACGTGTGGTTTGGCGACCGCGACGAGGTCCACTCGCCCGACCACGGCGACACCCTCACGCACCGCATCCCCGGTGCCCAGCGACACCTGGTGTCCGGGGCCGGCGGCTCGCTGCTGTGGTCGGAGCCGGGTCTGTTCCTGGGGTATCTGGATTAGGACCGGCACCACACCGGTTAACGTCGATATCCCGGCACCAGGTGGGTGCCGGGATATCGAAACTCGAGCGCAAAAACTAGATCGCGACCACCGCGGCGGAATAGCCGGCGTTGGAGACCGCGGTTACGAGGGCACCCTGGTCGGTGTCTTCGGAGGCCAGCACGCGCGCGCGGCCGGAGGCGAGGTCGACCTCGGCGGTGACGCCATCCAGCGCCTCAAACTCGCGGAGGATCTTGTTCACGCAGAACGAATTATGCATTCCGGTTATGGTCAGCAGGGTGGTCTTGAGTCCCATGATGGTGTCCCTTCGTCAAGATCATCATAAACTCAACAACCGTTATCCGGCAGGGTGTATTCCGAGGGTTTCCTATGGAGCCGGAACGTCCAGAATCTCACGCACGCGCACCACATCGTCATGCATCTGGGCAATCAGCGGATCGATACCCGCATAGGCAACCATCCCGCGCACCCGCTCCACGAAGCACACCTCAACCTCGCGGTCGTACAGGTCGATGTCCTGATCCAGCAGGAACGCCTCCACCTGCTTTTGTGGCACGCCGTCAAAGGTCGGGTTGTTGCCCACCGAGATCGCCGCCGCATAGCGCTCGCCCTCGCTGGTCAGCCAGCCCGCATACACGCCGTCGGCGGGAATGTAGCCGGTGGAATCGGGCGACAGGTTCGCGGTCGGGAAACCGAGTTCGCGACCGCGCTTGGCCCCGTGCACCACGGTCCCGCGCACGCTCGGATAGTGTCCCAGCAGATCGGCGGCGGCATCTACCCGGCCGTCGGCGAGCAGCTCACGGATCCAGGTCGACGAGGCACGACGACCCTCACGCGGCATCACATCATCGATGGCGACAACCTCGAAGCCCTCGATTTTGCCCTGCTCGGTGAGCGAGGCTACGTCCCCCGCGCCGCGGTGTCCGTAGCGGAAATCATCCCCGGCGAGAACCACCTTGGCATCCAGGGTCGCGCACAGGATCGAACGCACAAACGACTCGGGCTCAAGCGCCGACAGCAGCCGATCAAAGGTCAGCACCAGCACCGCGTCGATTCCGGTTTCGGCCAGCAGATCCAGCTTCTGATCGATCCCCGTCAGGGCGGTGGGTGCCTGACCCGGGGCGATCACGTGCAGCGGGTGACGGTCGAAGGTAACCACCACCGAGCGCAGACCGCGCTCCTCGGCGATCCCGCGCAGGCCCGCGATCACGCCGCGGTGACCGGCGTGGACGCCGTCAAACTTACCGATGGTCACGGCACTCGGGCCAAAGTCCAGCGGGACCTCGGTCAGGTCGCGGAAAACCCTCACGCGCGCTTTCCCTTCTGCTTGGCCAGCCAGAACAGGCCGAGAGCGGGCAGGACCAGCGGCACATAACCGTAGCCGCTGCCAAAGTGAGACCACACGGTGTCGTGCGGGAACAGGGCCGGATCAAAAATCGAGAGGAGACCAATCACAATAACCCCAACCATTTCGAAGCCGATGGTAATCCAGGCGACCCTGCGCCAGGTCGTCCCGGGGACGATCAGCGCGACCGTGGCGAGGATGTAGACCACCGCGGCGAGGGCCGAGAGGGTGTAGGCCAGTGGTGCCTGATCGAACTTGCCGATGATCTGGGTGACCGAACGCCCGGTCGCCGCCAGGGCGAGAATGCCGTAGATCGCCACGAGGACTCGGCCGACGCCGCTGATTCGCGGGGCGGCATCTCGCGTGGACGAAGTGGAGGCTGTGGGATTCTGGGCGGCGGGATCGGTGCTGTTCATGTCGAAGCCAATTCTATGCCCCTTCGTCCCACACTCCGGCAGTGGTCGGAGCGAGATGACAGGCGTTTCGCACGCGGGCATGGTGAGAGGGGTGAAATCCTGCGGGTTAGGCGGCCACCGTGGTCCAGATGACCTCCATCCGGATGACCATCACCGAGACCGCAAGCAGCCCGACCCCGACGATGACCGTGGACCAGCGGGTGCGATCCAGCAGCCCCCAGAACACGGCGGCGGCGGGGATGATCAGCGCACAGATTAGGTAGGCATAAAACTCGATCGGGTCGCCATAAATGTTGTTGCCGGTGGCCGGGGCGATGATCGCCACCACGAGCTGAACCAGCAGCAGGAGCTCCACCAGCGCGGCCGAACCGAGGCTCAGGTCGCTGGGTTTGCGGCCGATGAGGCCCAGCACCACACACAGGAGGCCCGCCAGGGCCGCGATCCCGGTAATGCCGTAGGTCAGCCAGGTGATCATGCCTGGGCCTCGGGGTTCTGCGGCGCTACCTGCGCCTCATCGGAGGGGAAGTTCACCAGCGACCGGGCACTGTTTTTGCCGGCCTGCACCAGGCCGATCAGTGCACCATTCGGGGTCAGCGCGGCAATCGGGCCGGAAACGTCCGCGGGGAAGCCTTCGATCCCGATCTTCTTACCGTGGCCGAGGTCGATCGCGCGCTGGGCATCCAGGGTGACGTGCGGGAACAGGGTCTTGGCGGCGGCGGCCGAGAAGATCAGCCGGGCGGCGGGATCCAGGTCTTCGAGGGTTACCGCATCGGCCACCGAGAACGGTCCGATCCGGGTGCGACGCAGGGCGCTCAGGTGTCCCCCGATGCCCAGATCGTTGCCGAGGTCCCGAGCGAGGGCACGAATGTAGGTGCCCGAGGAGCACTCGACCCGGACATCCAGCTCGATCCGATCCGCCAGGCGACGGGTTTCCAGAACCTCGAAGGCCGAAATGGTGACCGGACGAGCCTTGAGCTCGACGGTCTCCCCCGAGCGCACCAGATCGTAGGCGCGCTTGCCATCCACCTTGATCGCCGACACCTGGGTGGGCACCTGCAGGATATCGCCGCGGAGCACCTCGATACCGGCGGCGATGGCCTCCTCGGTCACCGCGGACACAGCCTCGGGCGCCGCGGTTTCCACGGTGTCCCCCTCGGCGTCATCGGTGGTGGTGGAGGATCCCAGCACGATCGTGGCGTAGTACTCCTTGTCCAGGCCCACCACGTAGGTGAGCAGGCGTGTGGCCGAGTTGATACCGAGAATCAGCAGACCGGTGGCCATCGGATCCAGGGTTCCGGCATGGCCCACCTTGCGGGTGCCCGCGAGACGACGGGTGCGCGCGACCACGTCGTGGCTGGTCATCCCGCCGGACTTATCCACCAGCACAATGCCTGAACTCACCAAAATCTCCTCGCCACACCGCCGTATAAAACCAGCCTCCATCCTCCCATATTCATCGGCGGGTCCCCGATTCACCTCGACCCGCGCCGCCCGGCTACGCTGGAAACGATGAACACCACCGACATTCCCCAGGCGCTGATCGACTGGTTCGCCCGCGAGGGCCGCGCCCTCCCCTGGCGCGAAGATGATTTCCCCGCCTGGGGCACCCTGGTGTCAGAGTTTATGCTGCAGCAAACCCCGGTGGCCCGGGTCATTCCACGCCTGGCCGAGTGGCTGGAGCGCTGGCCGACCCCCGCCGACCTGGCGGCGTCCCCCTCCGGGGAAGCGGTGCGTGCCTGGGCCAACCTCGGCTATCCGCGCCGGGCACTGTGGCTGCACCGGGCCGCCGTGCAGATAACCGAGCAGCACGGCGGAATCGTGCCGCGGGACGTCCCCACCCTGCTCGCGCTGACCGGCGTGGGCGACTATACGGCACGCGCGGTTGCCGTCTTTGCCTACGGGGACCGCCATCCGGTGATCGACACCAACGGTCGCCGGGTCATCGCACGCGCGATCCACGCCCAGGCCGAACCCGGCCCGCCCCGCGCCGCCGCGGACCTGGCCGATATGGCCGCGCTGCTGCCCGAGGATCGCGAGGCCGCCCGTGCCTTTAACGTGGCCATTATGGAGCTGGGACAGGTTGTCTGTACGGCGCGTTCGCCGCGGTGCGACGTGTGTCCGATCCGGGACGCGTGCGCCTGGGTCCAGGCAGGCTCGCCCGAATACTTCGGCCCCACCAAGGCCGTGCAGAAGACCTATGCGGGCAGCGATCGGCAGGTGCGCGGGCTGATTCTGCGTGAGCTTCGGGCCGCACATTTGCCGGTCACCGATGCCGAAATTATCGGGCTCTGGGAGGACCGGATCCAGCTGGATCGGGCCCTCGCCGGGCTCCTCGCCGACGGGCTGGCGGTGGAGTCCCAGGGCGGATACGTCCTGCCCTAACCCGCTAAACTGGGCGCATGACTAGCGCCGAAAACCCGCAGAACTTCACCCCCGAGCCCGGTTTTGAGGAGTTCGCAGCCGCAGACTCTCCCGCGTTCGAGATCGTGGCCGATGCCGAGCCCGAACTCGAGGTTTCCGGGGTGCTGCCGCCGCTGTTTGTGGCCGAATATCTGTACTCCGAGGACCTCGAGGCAACCCTCGCCGCACACCGTCCCGAGGAGGGCGTGGTGCCCACCGGTGCCGAGCGGATCCCCGGCTGGTTCTTCCAGGTCACCGCCAACGAGACCGTGCTGAGCGAGGACGCCGAGGTGTCCTTCGGCGACGACGTGGAATACGTCGTGGTGTTCAACGGTGCCGATGAGGCCGGGCTGCCCGGTGCCGTGGCCCAGGTCATTCAGGCCCTGATCGACCAGGTTGGACCGCGCGCCACCGAGTTCATCGCGCACAGCATCGGTGGTTCGGTGCAGGAGTTCGACGCCCAGTTCGCCGGAGCCTTCGACCTCCGCGTGGGTGCCCCCGAGCTGCTGACCGACTAGGTCGCGCCACACACCCGCGACACGGCAGACGGCGCGGCCTCCCCTTCCGGAGACCGCGCCGTCCGCGTTCCAGCTAGGCCGCGATACCGGCCGCCTGCTCATAGAGCGCCCGGGCAACCTCGTTGAAGGGGGCACCGTAAACGGTTTCCTCCATGACCGTGCACTCACCCTCCTCTGAGTACTCCGCGCACGTGCTTCCCGAGACCACGGCAACCTGGGTGCCCTTCCCCGTCGCGGGGTCAAAGTCCGCCAGGAACGGTCCGCCACTCACCCCGTGAGCCATATCCGAGGCGACGCCGATCATTCCCCATTGGGCGTTGTCCCGGGTGTCGCTTTCGGAGTAGTTCAGCCGCTCACCGCCGTAGGGGTTCTCGGGTTCGTTGGTGCGCTCGCGCGGATATCCAAAGACGTTCATCCGATCGGGGCGGATACCATCAAAGCTCACGGCCTGGGCACCAACCACATCCTGAATGGGGAGGTCTTCGAGTTTATCCAGCCTGAACGCGGCGAAATCGGTTGAGGGGGTAAACCGCTCGGGAGCAAAAATCTCGTTGACCGTCCAGCCGCCGTAGGGCATCTCACCGTCGTGATAGCCCGGCACAAAGAGGTAGTCCTGGCCGTGCGCACAGTGGTTGGCGGACATGATCACACTCTTGTTTTCGCTCTCCACCACGTTTGCGCTACAGCTACTCACCTGGGCATTTCCCTCCTCGTCGTAGACGTTGAAGAAGAGACGACCGGCGGTGCTGGCGATATCCCCACCGCCGGTCCACGGTGCACCCAGCTCATCTTCGGTTCCGAGGGGGATCCGTGCATCCCGCTTCTCGGTACCGCCGGGGATAAGCGGGTCACTACCCGCGGCCTCCCGCATTCGCTCGGGCGTCCAAAACTCCCGAATCTCGCCGGGCGATCGCTCAAGCTGGGTAGCCGACGCCGGAGCGAAGGTCCCCAAGCCCATTAGTAACACGGCCGAAACCGCGGTTGTCACATGCCATCCTCGAAACCCCATCATCACCCTTTCATCTGAAATATCTGATGGGCATTACGCTACGCGGTGGGATGTTCAGATGATGTAAACGAGTGGGAAATCAGAGAATGCGGCGGTCCACTGCCCAGCGGGACAACTCATGCCGGTTCGACAGCTGGAGCTTGCGCAGCACCGCCGACACGTGGGATTCAACCGTCTTGGTGGAGATGAACAGGTCGGCGGCGACCTCCTTATAGGAGTAGCCGCGGGCGATCAGCCGCATAACCTCGAGTTCGCGGGCCGAGAGTTTGTCGAGCTCATCGTCGATCTGGGCGACGTTTTGGGTGCCAAACGCATCCAGCACAAACCCCGCCAGGCGCGGGGAGAATGCGGCGTCTCCCGCGGCAACCCGGCGAATCGCGTCGTTGAGTTCTGCGGCGTCGATGGTTTTGGTGACGTAGCCGCGGGCACCGGCACGGATCACGGTGACCACATCCTCGGCCTGGTCGGAGACACTGAGCGCCAAAAACCGGGTGTGGGCCAGCAAATCCGCGCATCCCACGATGACCTCGGCACCGCCCCCACCCCGACCACCGGGCAGGTGCACGTCGAGCAGGACCACGGCCGGGAGGGTGTCGTGGATGGCCGCGATCGCCTGTTCAACGGTGGCCGCCTCGGCCACCACCTCGATGTCCGCGGCGAGGGCGCCGCGCAGGCCCGAGCGGAAGATCGCGTGATCATCCACCAGGACAACTCGGAGACTCTGGGGTTCGTGATCGCTCATACCTGTTCCTTCGGTGTATCGGGCAGCGGCATCCGCAGAGCCACCTCGGTTCCCTGCCCGGTATTGCGCAGGGTCGCGGTGCCGCCGTGTCGGGTCATCCGGCCCAGGATGGAGTCGCGGACCCCGTGGCGGTCCTCGGGCACCTGGTCCGGGTCGAAGCCCGGGCCGCGGTCGCGCACAAACACCTCACACGCGCCGGCACCCACTTCAAGATAGACCGAAATCGTGCCGGTCGCGTGTTTGGCGGCGTTCTGGATCGCCTCGCGGGTCGCCGCCAGTAGCGGTTCCAACCGGTCCGAGTGTGCGGTATCGCCGACGGTGACGATCTCGATGGTGCGTCCGTAACCGTCCTCGATCTCGGCGACGATTCCGCGCAGGCGCTCGGCGATGCTGCCGCCGGGATCGGGCTGGTCCGAGCTGATCCACGCCCGCAGCTCGCGTTCCTGGGCGCGCGCCAGGCGGCGCACATCGGCGGGGCTGTCCGCACGGTTCTGGATCAGCGCGAGGGTTTGCAGGACCGAATCGTGCAGGTGAGCGGCGATATCCGCGCGCTCGGATTCGCGGGCCCGGGCCGCGCGTTCGGCCCCCAGCTCGCGCCAATACTTGACAACCCAGGGTGCCAGCACCACGGCCAGGCCGCAGAGAATCGCGAAGGTGGCCAGCAGGGTTTGTCCGATCAGAACCTGGTCCACCGCGCCGGTGATCAGGATCAGGATACCGATCACCACCAGGGCGATTCCGGCGATCAGGCGCAGCGCCCCCGAGGAAACCCGGCCGCCGGCCGTGCGTCCCAGCGTCCCGGTATCCAGCTGGATCCAGGTGAGTCCCACACCGGTCACAATCGCGACGGCGGGCAGCCAGGTTTGCCAGTTGATGTGAACGCCCACCATCTCCAGCAGAATCGCCACCGCGATGCCCAGCAGCACCACACCCACGGCGATCTCCGGCAGGCCCATCTTCCACTGCCGCCAGGGGCGCCCGTCGGTGCCCGAGGGAGGGGTGGTGCCCGAGACACCCGGCTGGGGCACCGGCCCGGAGGCAGCCGGGCGACTCGGACCTCCCGATGTCGCCCCGGAATCGGGGTCGAACGTACCGGGACCGAATGGGGTTGGCGAGCTCTGCCCGGGATCAGCCGAGCGCGTACGCAGCCACGGCGTCACATTGCGGGCGAAGTTTTCGGCCACGTTGCGCGGATTGAAGTTGCGGTCGGCGGCGCGGTCCACATCGTCTTCACTGGGAACCAGCAGCCACAGCCAGGCGTACAGCATGGCCCCGGCACCGCCGAAGAAAGTCAGGGCGATCATCGCAACGCGCACCCACACCACCGGCAGGTTCAGGTGCCGGGCAAGACCCGCGCACACACCCGCGATCGCGCGGGATCGGGTTCTGACCAGGGGAAGACGCATGGGTCCATACAAGCACGCCCGCGCGGGGGCGACCAGCTGCAGCGCCGGAAATCCGGGGAACCCCGGACGCTCCCCCACCAGACTCAGGGTTTTATCAGGGTAGGCCCCCATAGCGGAGAATCCCGACTCCAGACCACACTGAAGATATGAACACGACCGATCCCGGTAACTCCGGCCCCACCCGCCCCGCCCGTGGCTTTTTTGACAGCATCCGTGACACACACATCGTGCGCTCCGAGTCGTCCTGGCTGGGTGGCGTCGCGGGGGGCCTCGCCCAGCGGATGGGCATCGATCCCATCCTGGTGCGCGGTCTCATCGTGGTGCTCAGTATCTTTACCGGTGTGGGGCCGTTCCTGTACGGACTCGCCTGGGCGTTCCTGCCCGACCGCAACGGCTACATTCACGCCGAAGCACTCCGCTACAGCAGGTGGGCGGCGGGCATGACCGGTGCCGTCATCGTTGGAGGTATCGGGCTTCTGAACATCCAGGTGGGATCGTTTTCTCCGTGGGACTGGGGGCGTAACTCCTGGCTGTCATCCCTGATCGTGCTGGCCCTCGTAATCGGCGCGACGGTGTTTTTCATCACCCGTCAGACCGGAGGCGGCTCACAGGCTGGCGGCACGCCGCCGGCCACCGGGTCCGATGATCGACGCTACCCGGATGGTGGCTCCCCCGGCGGCGACCCGACCGGAACTCCGTCCGGATACCCTGCACCCTTCGTGGCCCCGGCTCAGGGCCCGGCCACCGAGCCCGCACCCTTTGGCGCACCGGCACCGGCCACCGCGCCCCAGTCGGTAGACGAACTGCACGGGAACACGGGTGCCGCGGCACCCAGCCCGGCCCCCTCAGCGGCTGACACGGCGGTCGCGGATTCGTCAGCCACCGCACCCAACTTCGAGGTGCCCACCACAGATGCTCCCTCCTCAAGCGGTCCGACCGCGACGTTCTCGGGTCCGGCGTTCTCGGGTCCGGCGTTCTCGGGTCCGGCGCGGCCGGCTCAGCCCGCGCCGCAGAGCGCCCGAGACTCGCAGGGCGCCCGCATCCCGCATCCGCCGCATGTCCCCCACGCCGCCCGCCCGCCGCGCCCTCGCGTGCTCGGTCCGGGAGCCGCAACCGGACTGCTCTGCACCGGTCTGGCGTTTCTGGCCGGAGCCGCGGTGCTGGGAGTCTCCACGATCGCCGGCTACGGTTTCAACGGAAGCGCCCTGGCGATTGCCCTGGGTGTGGCCGCAGCCGTCTTCGCGCTCGGCGTGCTGATCAGCGGAATCCGCGGTCGGCACGGTGGATTCCTCGGTTGGATGGCGGTATTTGCGCTGATCGGCGGACTGTTCACATCGTTTGGCGGGCAGAGCCTCAACTGGGCCGCCGCCACATCGGCCACCTTCGTCCCCAGCACCGCCGCCGAGGCCGGGGATGGGTATGCCATCGCCGCAGCCTCCGGGACCATCGATCTCTCCCGAATCAGGGATCTGGACGGTAACGGACCGATCACCGTCCCGGTAAACGTCGCGATGTCCGACCTGCGAGTGTATGTCCCGAACGATGTCCGGGTCTCGGTGGATACGTCCCTGGCCCTCGCGGCCTCGAAGATCACCGGAGGCAGCGTGGATAACAAGCGTGGTGGCCTCTGGTTCGACAACTCCGCCGGCTTCGGTCCGAACTCCGAAAACGGCCCGCAGATCATCCTGGAAATCCGTGGCGCGTTCAGTAACGTCACGGTCACCGACAAGCCCCGAGTATCCGGCGAAAGCGCCGCGGTACCCGCCATCAGCAAGGGAGCACACTAGTGTCCACGAACACCCCGGACAAGAACGGGCACAACAGCGAGCCCGAGCAGGAACTGCGGATCGAGGATCTGGTGGCCGAGGCTCAGCAGGAGAACGCGGAGGATGCCCCCACCGCCGCACATCCGGTGACGCCCTCGACCGCCGATGAGACCGCCAGCGACGTACCCGCTCAGGACGATAGCGCCACCGCCGCGTATCCGCAGTCCACACCCGCGACCGCGCAGGACAGCATCCCCACCGCCGCGTATCCGCAGTCGACGCCCACAACCACGCAGGACAGCATCCCCACCGCCGCCTACCCGGAGCCGCACACCGCGACCCCGAACTACCCCTACGTTCCGCCCGCCGCGTATCCGACCGGGGCACCGGTGGCCGTGGGCACCCGGGTGGAGGCCCCGATCAACCGCACCCCGCGCGCGTTCACCATCGTCTGGGGCATGCTGCTCCTGGCCTTCGGGGTGCTGCTGGTCGCCAGGAACGTCTGGGACATCTCGGTGGATCCGATTACCCTGGCCTTCGCCGTGGTCACCGCCGCCGGGGTGGTCCTGGTGGGCTGCGGCATCGGCATGGTTGTCCGCAATGCCCGCAAATCGACGGGAGCAAAATAATGAACGGCTTTTTTGATGTGCTGCGCAAGAGCACCGTCCGGCGCGGACCCGATCGCCTGTTTGGCGGAATTTGTGCCGGTATCGCGACCCGCTTCAATTGGAACCCCACCGCGGTGCGGATCGGCACGCTGCTGGCGTTCCTCCTCCCCGGGATCGGAATCCTGACCTACCTGATCGTCTGGATCCTGCTGCCCTGGCAGGACGGATCGATCGTGCTGGAGCGCTGGCTGCGTCCCCGCGATCCGCGCTAGCAGGTCTCCAAATACGCCAAATCGCCCGGCTGTTCCCCACCACACCCACCATTCTTGGTAGGTTGGCGGTGATCAACCGGGCGATCGGCGTTTTCCGCGCAATCGCTCCCGCGACCAACCGGAAGGACCCGATGACCGATCCCATCCCGCCCCAGGGAATCCCGCAGCCATCACCACAGCCGACCGCCGCGCCCGCGCAGTTCGCCGCCGGTGCGGACTCCGCCATCCCCGGTGCCGAAGCCGCTCCCGTGCAGCCCACCGCCGTGCCCGCAGCCGATGCAGCCCAGGCGATCCCCGCCCCGTTTGGCGGGCACTCGGCCCCGGGCGTCCCTGCCATGGAAATCCGCGGGCTGGCCAAGCGATTCGGTGAGAAGATCGCCGTCAACGGCATCAGCCTCTCGATCCCCCAGGGTTCCTTCTACGGCCTGGTGGGCCCCAACGGTGCCGGTAAAACCACAACCCTGTCGATGGCGACCGGTCTGCTGCGCCCCGAGTTTGGCACCGCGCTGATCTACGGCGTGGACATGTGGGAAAACCCGGTCGAAGCCAAGCGCCTGGTGGGCAACCTGGCCGACGGCGTGCGCATGTTCGACCGCCTGACCGGCCAGCAGCTGGTCACCTATCACGGTCTCCTCTCGGGCCTGGACGCCGAAACCGTCGCGACTCGCACCACCGACCTGCTCGGCCTGCTCGACCTGCAGCAGGCTGCAAACACCCTGGTGGTGGACTACTCGGCCGGTATGACCAAGAAGATCGCGCTGGCCTGCGCCATGATCCACGCCCCGCGCCTGCTGGTCCTGGATGAGCCGTTTGAGTCGGTGGATCCGGTCTCGGCCGCGAACATCCGCGACATCCTGCACGGCTATGTGGCCGGGGGTGGCACGGTGATCGTGTCCAGTCACTCGATGGACCTGGTCGAGCGTATGTGTGACCACGTGGCCGTGATCGCCGCCGGTCGCGTGGTCGCCGCGGGCACCGTCGATGAGGTGCGCGCCGGATCGACGCTGGAGGACCGCTTTGTCCAGCTTGTTGGCGGCCGCCACCAGCAGGAGGGCCCCGAGTGGCTACGCAGCTTCTAGCCCCCGTCCCCGTTGCGACCAAGCAGCCCAGCATCGTGCGGGTGCTGGTCAAGCTGCGCTATCAGATCATGTGGAACTCGCTGCGCCGTAATACCTGGCAGCTGGTGGGCGCGATCATCGGTGCGCTCTATGGTCTGGGCATTCTGGGCATGGCCCTGGTGTCGCTGGTGGTGCTGGGGATCAATGCAGATCAATACACCGGTGTGATCCTGATCACCGTGGGATCGGTTCTGGTGCTCGGCTGGGGCATCGTCCCGCTGGCCACCGCGGGTGCCGATCGCACCCTGGATCCGGCCCGTTTTGCGATGTTCCCGATCTCCCAGAACTCCCTACGCTGGGGCACGCTCCTCGCCGGAGCGCTGGGGATCCCCGGGATCATCACCCTGCTGGTTTCGGCGCTGACCGCCCTGGCCTGGATTCGCTCGCCGCTGGCGGCGGTGGTCGCGGTGATCTGCGCACCAATCGCGCTGGTGACCTGCCTGCTGGTATCCCAGCTGGTTCTGACCCTGGCCACCCGGCTGGCGATGAGTCGCCGTTATCGCGAGATCATCGGGACCGTGCTGCTGGTGCTGATCATCCTGCTCGGGCCGCTGATCGCCGGACTCTCCGGTGGCATCGCCCTCTCCATCGACCTCTTCCCGTCTATCGCCGCGGTGGCCTCCTGGACCCCGTTTGGTGCGGTCTGGGCGGTTCCCACCGCGGTGGCAGCCGGGGATCCGCTGGGCGCGATCCTGCACCTGCTGGTCGCCCTGGCAAGCGTCGCACTGGTGTACTGGCTGTGGCAGGTGGCGTATGCTGCCAGCGTCAACGCCTCGGCCAGCCGCTCCTCCTCAACAGGGCGGGTGCGCGATGCGCGCGGTCCATTCCGTTTCTTCCCGGCGAGCCCGGCCGGCGCGATTGCCGCCCGCTGCCTGATCTACTGGTTCCGGGATCCCCGCTACGCGCGCAGCCTGATCCTGGTGCCGCTGATGCCGTTCCTGTTCTGGTTCATCACCCGGCAGACCGAGGGCGGCCCCGAGGTACTGGCGTTCGCGACCCCGTTTATGCTGCTGTTTGTGGCCACCGCGACGTTTGTGGACCTGGCTTTTGACGGCACCGCGTTTGCCGCCCATGTGGCCCACGGGGTGCGCGGCATCGATGACCGGCGGGGACGCGCCTGGGCGTTTATGACCCTGATCGTCCCGATGACCATCGTGATCGCCGTGATCGTGGCGGTCATCTCCGGCGGCGTTCACCTGCTCCCCGCGGTGCTCGGGGTGAGCCTGGGGATGATCCTGGCCGGAAACGGCGTCTCCTCGGTGGAATCGGCCTTCTTCCTGATGCCCGTACCCGACCCCGCGGACAGCCCCTGGGCCTCCAAGCCCGGTTCGGGTGTGCTCTCCCTCGCCGGTACGTTCGGCAGCATGGGCGCACTGCTCGTGCTGAGCCTGCCCGCCCTGATCCTGATGATCGTGGGCGCGGTCACCGGATCGGCGCTGCTGATCTGGCTGACCCTCCCGGTGGGCCTCGGCTTCGGGACGCTGTTCTACTGGATCGGTGTGCGCTGGGGTGGCCGGATCCTCGACCGCACGGCTCCGGACATGCTCACCCGCCTGACCAAGCACGCCTAGATCGGCGTACACAAAACCCCGCGTCCACATCGGACGCGGGGTTTTGTATGTGTATTTGGCTAGCCGTCGTTCACCGCGAGCGTGAGCAGGCGGGCGGCGTTGTCGGCGAGGAGGGCGTCGACGCGGTCGGCACCGAGGCGTACCTCGAGGCGCGGAATGAAGCGGCGGCCGAGGTATTCCAGGCCGGGCATGCCGCCGTAGGCGAGGTAACGGGAGGCTCGGGCGACGTCGCCGCCGAGCAGGATCCGGTCCGATCCGACCCGGGCCACCACGCGTTCCAGACACTCGAGGATCGCCTGATCCGGGGCCTCCCGGTGCCGAGCGGGGCCGTCATAACCGAGGTAGGCACCCGAGGCGATCAGATCCGCGTGTAGGCCCGAGTCCAGGTTGCGGTCGATGTGCGCGAGCACCACACGGTCCCGGGATACGCCGTCCCGCTCCAGCAGCTCCAGGACCTCGTGAGCCGCGGAACCATAGTCCAGGTGCACCATGATCGCGGCCCCGGTTTCGGCGTGAGTGCGGGCGACCGCGGCCAGCGCGCGCCGCTCGAACGGGCCGATCTGCCAGTAGCGGATCCCCGCCTTGAGCATGCCCGCGCGCACGTTGGACGCCGAGATTGAGGCAGCTGCCCCCGGATCCTCCCCGAACCCCAGGTGGATCTCCGCGGTCCAGCGCTCGACGAGCTCATTCTCGGAGAGCGCCCGAATCGGGTGCTCCTCGGGATAGTGCCCGCCGTGGTGCGCGCCGGTCACGTGCACCGCGTGTAGCCCCGCCCGCGCGGCAATCCGCGCGACCGCCGCCGGGTTTCGGCCGAGTCCCATCGGGGTTGCCTCGATCATCGCACCAAAGCCCGACTCGACCAGCGAGATGGCCTCGTGTCCCGACGCCTCCTCGTTGTCGAGTTCGTCCCCGGCCAGCAGGGGCGACACCTGGAACAGGTGCTCGTGATAGTTGGTGCGACCCAGCTCCTCGGGGGCGATATCGCCGCCGACGGTGCGGATGATGCCCGCGACGGTGCGGATGATGCCCGCGGCGGTTGTCACCCGCGGCGAAGTCTCGGGTACCACGCTCGGCCGCCGCGTCTCAGGCATCCGAGCCACCCGCCGCCAGCGCATCAAACCAGGGTTCCAGACGCGCATACGCGTCGAGGAATACCGGATATTCGCGGGCGTAGCGCGCGGTCGCCTCGGGGTTCGGCTCGTACCCGGTGCTCCGCTTGGACAGCGTCGCGGCCACCTCGAAGTTCTCGAAGATGCCCACGCCGACCCCGGCGACCACGGCCGCACCGATCGCCCCGGCCTCATCCACCAGGTCGCGCCGGGCGACCGGCATGCCCCACATGTCCGCGAAGATCTGCAGCAGCGCCGAGGCGTTGGCCGCCCCGCCAATGACGTCGATCCGGTCCACATCGGTCCCGCAGTCGGCGAACGCGCGCAGCCCGGTCAGCAGGTTGAACGCCACCCCCTCCAGCACCGCGCGGGTCATGTGCCCGCGGTCGTGATGGCGTAGCAGGCCCACAAACGCGGCGCGGGCGTGCGGGTTCCAGTAGGGCGAACGCTCCCCCAGCAGGTGCGGAAGGAAGTACAGTCCCTCCCCCGAGGCCTGCCGGTTCTCGGCCGCATCGAGCAGTTCGGCGTAGTCGGCTGCGGTCGCCGGGGAGAGTGTATCCACGATCCACTGCAGCGAGGCACCGCCCGCCTGCATCGTGGCGGTGGGGACAAAGCGGCCGGGGATCACGTGGTTGAAGGTCATCGAGCGCATCTGCGGATCGTAGAGCGGCGCATCCGCCGCGACCGATACCCAGGAGGACGAGCCCATGCACGCATACGCACCCGAGCTCGCGTCGGTGATGCCCGCCCCCAGCGCGGCCATCGGCCCATCGCCGCCACCGATGACCACGGGGGTTCCCGCCAGCAGCCCGGTGGCCCGGGCCGCATCGGCGGTGATGGTGCCGATGACCGTGGTGGAGTCCACGATCTCCGGGAAGATTTCTCGCGACAGCCCCGAGGCGGCGATCAGTTCCTCGGACCAGGTGCCCGCGCGCTGATCGTACGCGTTGGTGCTCGACGCATCCGAGCGATCGGTCACCTGCACGCCGGTCAGCTTGAACGCGATAAAGTCCTTGGCCAGCAGGATGCGACGCACCCGGGCAAAGGCGTCGGGTGAGGTATCGCGCAGCCACATGGTTTTGGACAGCGAATACGTGGGGTTCAGCCGGTGCCCGGTGATCTGGTACCCGCGCTCCATCCCCACCACATCAAGCAGCCGGTCGGTCTGCGCGGTCGCCCGGGTGTCGGCCCAGATGATCGAGGGGAACACCGGATCCCCGGCGTCATCGATGGCCACCACCCCCATCATCTGACCCGAGAAGGACACCACGTCGATGTCCTCGGGCTTCGCGCCAGCCGAGGCCAGCAGCTCACGGGTGGCCTGGGCGAGGGCGTCCCACCAGGCGAGGGGATCCTGCTCGGCCTTGCCGCCGAGCCCGAAGTCGGTGTCGTAGTGCACGGTCACCGCGGCGATCAGGCGGCCATCATTGGCCACCAGGGTCGCCTTATTACCGGTGGTTCCGAGGTCGTGGGAAATGATCATGGTGGGCTATCGCGACGAGACGATGGTCTTGATCTGCTCGGAATCGTGCAGGTTGGCCAGCGCCTGGTCGAAGGTGTCCAGGTTGAGCTTGGAGGTGATCAGCCCCTCGGTGCGCACGCGTCCGGTCTGCAGCGCAAACAGCGCGCGGCCCAGGCAGTGCACCTGCGCGTAGGATCCCTTGATGGTCAGCTCACGGCTAAACACCTCATAGGGCTTGATCGCCGCGGTGTCGTTTTCGCCGGCCAGACCGTAGACCAGCACCGTGCCACCGGTCTTGGTGTGGCTCACGGCGAGTTCCAGGACCGCGGTCGAACCGGTGGCCTCGATCACCGCGTCGAATCCGCGCGGGGCGATGTCGCGCAGCGCGGCCGAGGCGGCCTCGGGGTTTCTGCGATCCACCTGGACGGTGTGGTCGGCACCGAGTGCGGTGGCGACCTCGAGCTTGGAGGCGGTCGGTGCGGCCACGGTGACGCGGGCGGCACCCGCGGTCTTCAGCAGCTGGGAGAGGATCAGACCGGTGGGGCCGGCACCGAAGATCAACACGTCCGAGGCGGGCTTGAGGTTCAGGATGTCCACGCCGTGCACGGCGCAGGCGGTGGGCTCGGCGAAGACGGCCACGTCGGGGTCGAGGTCCCCGATCGGGTAGACCTTGCTGGAATCGACCACCACGTACTCGGCGAATCCGCCGGGCATGTTGCAGCCGAGCGAACCGAAGTTCTCGCAGAACAGGTCGTTGCCCTCGCGGCAGGCGTGGCACTTGCCACACAGCACGGTGTTGTCCACCACGACGTTGTCTCCGACAACCGCGTTGGCCTCACCCGGACCCAGCTCAACCACCTCGCCGACCATCTCATGGCCGGGAATCAGCGGGAACTTGGCGATGAATCCGCCGTGCAGCAGGTGCTCATCGGTGCCACACACGCCGGTCTGGATGACCCGCAGCAGCGCCTCGCCCGGGCCGGGAACCGGCTTCTCGATGGATTCGACGGCCCACTGGGAACCCTCTCGGAAAACAATTGCTTTCATGACAAACCTCTCGCACGAATTCGACGGTGAATACGGAAGAACGATGGCCGCGTGTGGGGACACGGGGCTGAATTCCTGATTTTTAGTAATACTACAGACAAATCGATGTGCGGCACGAATTATTGGGCTTAATTTGGCAATCTCGCCCAAATGTGCACGTTCACATTCTTAATTATGTAGTATTACTACCAAATCCACCCATCTAGGAGAACAATGAGCATCAGCGTAGATATTCCGGTTCCGCTTCGGGTCCACCCCAATGGGGACCTCACCGGCAACACCCGTCGCTACGAGAAGTTCCTCGGCGATATGGCCGGGGTCTACCGCGACGACGCGGCCTATCGGGCGGCAGTGGAAAAGCACGGCGCTGACACCCTGGTGTACTCGGTTGAGGAACACCGCTACTCCGATGAGGAGGGTGCGCTGGTGATCGGCACCAGCACCCTGCTGCCCGGCACCTACGGGACCGAGTTTGCGGTGACCCGCGGCCACATCCACGCGGTTGAGAACCGCGCCGAACTCTACTACTGCCTGGCCGGCCACGGTGTCATGCTGCTGGAGACCATCGACGGTCAGAGCGCCGCGGTCGAACTGACCCCGGGCGAGGCCGTCAACGTGCCCGGACACTGGATTCACCGCTCGATCAACGTGGGCACCGAGCCCTTTGTCACCCTCTTTACCTATGCGGCCGACGCCGGCCAGGACTACGCGATCATCGGCGACGCCGCCGGGATGAAGGAGCTCGTGGTCACCGATGGACACGGCGGCTGGGCGAGCGTGGCCAACCCCGAGCACACCGGATACCGCGTGGATGTGAACGCATGAGCACGCGGGAAGCCGACGCAGGAGCTGCGGCGAGCGCGCAGATCTCCGCGGAGTCCCCCGCGGACCCCTTCGCACTGCTGAGCGAATTCGGAATCGTCCCCGTGGTCGAGATCCCCGAGGCTCGATTCGCGGTTCCGCTGGCGCGCGCCCTGGCCGAGGCCGGACTCACCACAATCGAGGTGACCATGCGCACCCCCGACGCCCTGGAGTCCATCCGCCAGATCGCCACCGAACTCCCCGAGTTCTACGTGGGTGTGGGCACCCTGTTCACCCCGGCCAACGTGATCGACGCACAGGCCGCCGGGGCCCGGTTCGGGGTCTCCCCCGGATATACGCCGCTGCTCGGCCGGACCGCCCGCGAGGCGGGACTGCCCCTGATTCCCGGGGCGGCGACCGCCTCGGAGATCATGGCCGCAGTTGAGGACGGCTTCGACACCGTCAAGTTCTTCCCCGCCGAGCTCAACGGCGGAGCCCAGGCCCTCTCGGCCCTGCTGGCCCCGCTGGCCGCCTCGGGCCTGCGCCACGTGATGCCCACCGGCGGCGTGACCCCCGACAACCTCGGCGACTATCTGCGCATCCCGCGCGTGATCGCCGCCGGCGGCACCTGGATCGCCCCGCGAGCGCTGATCCAGGCCGGCGAATTCGACACCATCCGTGACAACGCCGCGCGCGCCCTCACCCAGGCCCGCGCGCTCCTCCGCGATAAGGACACCACCAAATGAGCGCCCCCGTTACCCTCACCGCCGACACCCTGATCCCGGCCACCGCCCCCACCATGTACTTCATCGGGGTGACCACCGGGTCGTCCTCGATCCGCCAGGTGTTCCCGCTGTGGGCCGCCGAGCTGGGCCTCGGCGACGCTGTGCTGGTGGGCATCGACCTGCCGCTGCACGCCCCCGCCGAGCAGTATCGACGCGTGGTCGAGTTCATCAAGAACGATCCGCTGAGCCGCGGCGCCCTGGTCACCACGCATAAGCTCGACCTGTTTGCCGCGGCCCGCGACCTCTTTGATGAGGAGGATCCGCTGGCGACCCTGATGAACGAGATCTCGAGTATCTCCAAGCGGGATGGCCGCCTGATCGCCCACGCCAAGGACCCGATCTCCTCGGGCCTCGCGCTCGACGCGTTCCTCTCCCCCGCGCACCTCACCCGCTACAACCCCGACGTGTTTGTGATCGGGGCGGGCGGATCGGCCATCGCGATCTCCTGGTACCTTTCCCGGGCGGAGCGGGCTGCGCACCCGCGCGAGATCATCGTGGCCAACCGCAGCCAGCAGCGCCTGGACGACCTGGCCGAGGTGCTGGCCGCCTCGGATCCCCGGGTCCCGGTGACCGTGCGACTGACCCCCAAGCCCGAATTGAGCGACGCGATCGTCGCCGATCTGCCGGCGGGCTCGGTCATTATCAACGCGACCGGCCTCGGCAAGGATGCCCCCGGATCCCCGCTGACAAACGCGGTGGTGTTCCCGCAGGATGCGATCGTCTGGGACCTCAACTACCGCGGCGACCTGATCTTCCTCGACCAGGCTCGCGCTCAGGATCCCGCGCTGAACGTCACGGTGGTTGACGGCTGGGTGTACTTCCTGCACGGCTGGACCCAGGTCATCGCCGAGGTCTTCGATGTCACCATTCCCACCTCGGGACCGAGCTTTGACGAGCTCTCCCGCCTGGCATCGAGCACCAAGGGCTAGCGCGATGCCCGGAAAGATTCTGGTGACCCCGCGCTCGCTGACAGCCGAGGATGCGGCCACCCATCCGCTGCTGGAACCGCTGCGCGCGGCCGGATTCGAGATTGTCTCGGGCCCGGCCGGGCGCCAGCCCGAGGCGGCCGAGCTACGCGACCTGGTGGGCGATATCGACGGCTGGATCGCCGGGGTGGAGCCCATCGACGCCGAGACGCTGGCGGCCGCCGGAAACCTCCGAGTGATCAGCCGCAACGGGGCCGGGGCCGATGCGATCGACCTCGCCGCGGCTACCGCCCGCGGCATCCGGGTCGAGACCGCACGCGGGGCCAACGCCCGCGGCGTGGCCGAACTGGCCCTGGGCCTGATCCTCGGATCGCTGCGCCAGATCCCCGCCGCCAACACGCTGCTGCACGAGGGCGGCTGGGCCCGCACACGGGGACGCGAGGTCGCCGAGGTGACCGTGGGCATCGTCGGGTTTGGGGCGATCGGTCGCCACGTGGCCGCCACGATCCTGCAGCTGGGCGGGCGCGTGGTGGCGTTTGATCCGTTTGTGACCGAGGCACCCGAGGGCGTGGAACTGGTGAACCTGGCCACCCTGTTCCGGGTGTCCAACGTGGTGACCCTGCACGCGCCCCCGCCCGCCGATGGGACCGCGCTGGTCGGCCGCGACCAGCTCGCGCTGCTGCCCACCGGGAGCGTGCTGATCAACACCGCTCGCTCGGCGCTGGTGGATCACGCGGCGGTGCTGGACGCCTACGCCGACGGCACCCTGACCGCCTATGCGGTGGATGCGTTCGCAACCGAACCCCCGGTCCTGGACGCGGTGCTCTCCCACCCGCAGACCCTGCTCACCCCGCATATCGGCGCGTTCACCGGGGCGAGCACTCAGCGCGCCGCCGAGGCCGCCGTGGAGAACCTTCTTGCCGCGCTCACCGGGCAATAGCACTAGGATGCATAGGATGGAGAGCACCTCGCAAACATCACTCTTTGAGCGTCTGAAAGAGTCTCTCGATTCTCTGCGTAAGTCCGAACGCAAGGTCGCCGAACTGGTCACCGAGGACCCCACCTTCGTGATGGAATCCTCGATGTCCGCGGTGGCCGCCCGGGCCGGGGTGTCCGAGCCCACGGTCATGCGCTTTTGCACCGGACTCGGCTTCGACGGGTTCCAGGCCTTCAAGTTGGCCCTCGCCCAGGCGCTGATTCTCGGGGTTCCCTCGGTGGAATCGGCGATGAACCGGGGAGACTCGGTGGCCGAGCTGGCGAGCAAGATCTTCGATCAGACGATCTCCAGCATCGACCGCTCCCGTCGTTTCCTCGATCTGGATCAGATGGAGCAGGCGGTGACCGCGATCCTCGGCTCGCGTGCGCTGGTCTTCATCGGTCTCTCGGCCTCGGGTTTGATCGCCCAGGATGCGCTACAAAAGGCGCAGCTGTTCGGGATCCCGTGCAGCGCCCCGAGCGACACCCACCAGCAGTTCATGGCCGCGGCGATGACCGATCCGGAAACCACCTTTGTGGTCATCTCCAACACCGGGCGCACCCGCTCGACCATGCGGGTCGCCGAGATGGCGCGCTCACGCGGTGCCACGGTGATCGGCATCAGCGGGGATGATGACACCCCGATGATGCGGGTGTGCGACGTCAAGATCGTGGCCAAAACCTTCGAAAACACGGATATCTACACGCCCACGGTCAGCCGACTGGCGGGGCTCGTGGTGATCGATATCCTCTCGACCGCGGTGTCGCTCCGCCGCGGCGAGGCCCACTTTGCCGACTTCGAGGCGATGAAGGCGGGCCTGGCCGGCTACGCCCGAATGAGCGATCGCGAAACCGATTCAGGTTCCGCCTCGTTCGACTAGGGAGCCGACACAAACGGGCCGCGAAGCATACGCTTCGCGGCCCGTTTTTCGGTACTCGGATGCAGAATAGATCGATCAGGCGACCCGATGGGCGCGGTGGTTTAGGCCAGTTCGGCCAGCTCCGCGGCGCTCAGGAAATACGGCTCATACTCGGTTCCGGTAAAGTGCTCGCGCATGAGAGTGGTCCAGCGCACCACCGAGGTCAGCGGGCGGTGGTTAATGATGATCTGCTGCGCCTGACCGGCCTCGTTGAAGTTGATCACCACGACACTGCCGATCGGGTTGCCGCGGAAGATCGCGGTGTAATCCTCGACGAAGCCGTTGTCACCATAGGGGCCCACAAAGTTGAACTCCTGGTAGTCGTAGAGGGTACGTGCAAAGCCGAGGATGGTACGCACGGCCTCGGGGCCGCGCAGGATGCCGTTGAGCACCGAGGCTTCCAGGGTCACGTCCTCGGCCAGGTTGCCTAACCATTCGGGGGTGTAGTCGGTGCGGTGGGTGGCGGGGTTTCCCGAGCCGAGATAGCTGGTCATGATGGTGTCCTTCGGGGGTTAGTTGTCAAAGAGGCGCAGGGCCGAGAGCCAGGTGGTGTACGGGTTGACCCGTTCGGGATAGCGCGCGGTGAGGGCGGTGAAGAATTCCAGCCGGGTTGTGGCGGTGCCCAGGATCTCCTCGGCGTCGCGCAGGTAGCGGCGGGTTTCGTCCACGTTCAGTGGGGAATCATCCCGAGATGCGTCCTTATGCCCGGCAATCGTCGCGGCCGGATTCAGCGCCTCCACGGCGTCCAGGGCGCGGTGCCAGGCCTCGAAACCGCCATCCCGAGCCTCGGCGAGGTACAGGTGTACGTTGTTGTAGACGATGTCGCCACCCACCACCAGGCCCAGGGAGGGGACGTGCAGCACCGTGGTGTCATCCATGTCCGAGTGCCCCACGGAAATCGAGTACAGACGCTCCCCGTCGAGCTCGATTCCCGCCGCGGGTGCCGCCTCAACCGGGAAGGTGATTGTGGTGGGCAGCTGTTCGGGGAACAGCGTGGACCACAGCGCACCGGGTGTGCCATCGGCGGTCTCGGCCACGATTCGCGCGGTTGCGGCCTCCCCGGCATAGACCTTCGCCTCGGGGAACCGCTCGAGGAGCTGGGCGGTGCCCAGCCAGTGATCGGCGTGGGCGTGGGTGATGTAGATCCCGATCAGGCGACGCTCATGGGCGGCGATCCAGTCGGCCAGCGTCTCGGTCTGGGCGGCGGTAATCGGAGGGTCCACCAGGACCGCATCGCGCTCCCCAAAAATCAGGGTGTGGGTCAGCGGCGACCAGTTAGGCTGCTCCCCGCTGGGCAGCGGCGCACCGGTGATCGGGGCGAGCCCGGATACCAGGGTGTCATAGCGCAGGGTGCCGCTCATCGGGTCACCTCGCGCATCAGGGGGTTTATGGCTCGCGACATCTTCGCTCCTCTCATCGGCACCCTCGGTGCCCATGACAGAAGCGTACGCCTTTTACCCATGTCGGGCAATCGGTGCGCAAGTTTCCCCTGAAACGCTCAGAAATCTAGGCGACGATGACCTCGATACCCTCGGCACGCAGCTGATCCAGCACGTCCACGGGGGCGGACTCGTCGGTGACCACCACGTCGATATCGCGCAGTGAGCAGGTAATCGACATGGCCGAGCGGCCAAACTTGGACCCCTCGGCGATCAGCACCACGCGTCGCCCCGAGGAGAGCATCGCCCGCTTGGCGGCCGCATCTTCCAGATCATGGGCCGTGACACCCTCATCAAGGGACGCGCCACAGCAACTGAGAAACACGGTGTCGAAGCGCAGCCCCCGCAGGGACTGCTCCACGAGCGGGCCCACGATTGCCCCCTCGTCGGGATTCACCGCACCGGCGGGCAGGAGGATGCGAGCGGTGGGGCTTCCCGCGAGGGCGGTAAGCGCCTGCACGCTAAAGGGCATGATCGTCAGCCGACGATTCACCAACTGACGGGCCAGCTCGGCCCCCGTGGTGCCGCTATCCACGCAGACAGCCTCGCCATCCACGACCAGGGCGGCCGCGGCGATCGCGATGCGCTCCTTGGCCGCCGAGGACTCCAGCTTGCGCATTGCAAACGGCATCCCCTCCCCGCGCATGCGCACACTCACCGCACCTCCGCGCACCCGGCGCAGAATGCCCGCCTGGGCGAGCTGGTCGAGGTCGCGACGCACGGTCACCTCGGACACCGAGAAGCGTGAGGCAACCTCGCCAACCTCCACGCGTCCGCGGGACTGCAGGGTTTCCAGGATGGCCTCGTGCCGAGTGTTTCCGCTCATGACCCAAAGATACACCCAAAATGTTCATTTGAAAGGGTTTGGGATCAAATCCCAACGGAAACATCGAGACTTCCGCTCATTGGCGGCCCACACGCCCCCACTAGACGGTCATTTGACATGTTCATTCGAACATATAGGATGATTACTCGATCGCATTTTGTGATCGGGAAGGACGGCAACCGCCGATGACAACACACCTGCTTGTGGACTATGGCGAGGTAATCTGCGTGGCCCAGCCCGCACTCGCCGCGGCCGGAATGGCCGCCCTGGTCGGCATGGCCCCCGGCGACTTCCACGAACGCTACTGGCGTTTTCGCGAGGAGTACGATCGCGGACAGCACGCCCACGAGTACTGGGCCGAGGTGCTGGGCCGCCCGGCCTCTGCCGAGGAACTCGCCGAACTACGTCGCCTGGATCTGGCCGGCAACATCCACCTGAACTTCGACACCCTCGAGGCGCTCCGGGATGCCCACCGCCGCGGTGCCCGCCTTACCCTGCTCTCCAACGCCCCGCAGGACCTCGCCGATGCCGTGAGCAGATTCGCGGCGATGCGGGAGATTTTCTCGCTCATGCTGTTCAGCTGCGAGCTGCGGATGGTCAAACCCGGGACACAGATCTTTGAAACGGCGCTGGCCGTGACCGAAACCACGCCGCGGGAAACCCTGTTCATCGATGACCGCCGCGAGAACATTGAGACCGCGATCGCCCTGGGCCTCCAAACGCATCACTTCACCGGTGCGGATCGTTTGGACGCCGACCTGGCGGGAATCGATTTTGGCCAGGCACGCAGCGAGCGCCGCCCGTGGCCGCTGTCCATTCTGCGAAACCGAACATCACCCAGCTGACACCTTTGGCAGCCGAACCCCGCCTGATGCTAGTGTGCCGCAGTGTAGACGCGTCATCCGGGCATCACCCCGACCCTCGACCGACAGACGAAAGCCCCCGTGAAAAAGACTCAGACTTCCCAGCCCACCGCCGAGGTGCGCCGCGCGCGCATCGCCGTGGCGGTCCTGTTCCTCACCAACGGTGCGCTGTTTGCCAACGTGGTGCCGCGCTACCCGGGCATCAAGGCCGACCTCGCGCTGGATAACGCCGCCTACGGGCTGGCGATCGCCGCGTTCCCCGCCGGGGCGATCATCGCCGGGCTGGCCGCCGCCACGGTCATCCGCCGACTGGGTTCGGCTCGTGCTGCGGCAATCGGCACCATTCTGACCGCCCTGGGCACGATCCTGGTCGGCTTCTCCCCCACGTTCCCGCTGTTTGCCGCCGCGCTGTTTTTTGCCGGGGCGATGGACTCGATCACCGATGTGGGCCAGAACACGCACGGCCTGCGGGTGCAGCGCCGGTTCGGACGCTCGATCATCAACTCGTTCCACGCGGTGTGGTCGATCGGCGCGGTGCTGGGCGGCGGCATGGCCGCCGGGGCGATTGCCCTGGGACTGCCTCGCTCGGTGCACCTGACCATTTCGGGCATCCTGTTCTCGGTGGTCGCGATCATCGCGCTGCGCTTCTGCCTGCCCGGCAAGGATGAGGATGCCGGTCTGGTGGCCAACCCGGTGGGCGAAGAAACCACCTCGAAGCTGCGCTCGGCGCTCAGCCCGCGCCTGATCTTTATGGTGGTGGCCCTCGTGGTGATCGCCATTGCCGGAACCCTGGTTGAGGATGCCGGATCCACCTGGGCCGCCGTCTACCTGGGCAACAACCTCGGTGCCCCGGCGGCGATTGCCGCCACCGGCTTTGTGGCGCTCGTGGGTGCCCAGTTCATCGGACGCCTGCTGGGCGACCGCCTGGTAGACCGCTTCGGCCAGCGCAACGTGGCCCGCGTGGGTGGCCTGATCACCGCGATCGGCATGGGTACCGCCCTCGCCTTCCCGAGCATTCCCGGGACGATCGCCGGATTCGCCGCCGCCGGATTCGGTGTCGCGACGCTCGTTCCCGCGGCGATGCAGCAGGCCGATGAGCTTCCGGGGCTGCGCGCCGGCACCGGCGTGACCGTGGTGTCCTGGCTGATGCGACTGGGCTTCCTGGTCTCGCCGCCGCTGGTGGGCCTGATCGCCGACAACTCCTCGCTGCGCTTCGGCTTGCTGGTGGTGCCGATTGCCGGAATCCTGGCGTTTGCCCTCTCCGGCGTCCTGACCAACACCAGGAAGCCCACCGAACCGGCCGCCTAGTCGCCCACGCGGCAGTCCAGCAGCACCTTGCCCAGGTGGGTGCCGGTGTCGAAGTGGGCGTGGGCGGCGGCGACCTCGGCGAGCGGATAGATCGAGTCGGTGACCGGGCGCACCTGACCCGATTCCAGCAGCGGCAGGACGATCCGGCGCACGGCGTCGATAATCTCGGTCTTCTCGGCCACGGATCGATCCCGCAGCGTGGTTGCCGAAACGCTCGCCTTCTTAGTCATCAGAACCCCGAAGTCGAGTTCACCACGCGCGCCTCCCTGCACGGCAATGGTCACGATCCGGCCGCCGCGGCGCAGTGCCTGGACGTTGCGCTCGAGGTAGCTTCCACCCACGGTGTCGAGGATGATATCGGCGCCGCCGTGCTCGGCCATCACCTCGGCGAAGTCCTGTTCCCGATAGTTAATCAGGATCTGCGCTCCCAGCAGGCGCGCCTGTTCGAGCTTGGCGGTACTGCTCGCGGTCACCGCCACCTTTCCACCCAGGGCGTGCACCAGCTGGATCGCGAAGACCCCGATGCCGCCGGTGGCACCGTGGATGAGCACGGTCTCTCCGGGCTGGAATCTACCCACCAGGTTGAGGTTGGAGACCACGGTGGCGGCCACCTCGGGGATCCCGGCGGCGTGCACCGGATCAATCCGCTCGGGGATCGGCAGGACCTGCCCCACCGGCACACTCACAAATTCGGCGTATCCGCCGCTGGCCAGCAGAGCCATGACCGGCTCGCCCACCGACGGGGCCCGCTCATCGTCGGCGACGCCCGCGCCCAGTGCGGCCACGCTTCCGGACACCTCGAGCCCCAGGATGTCGGTGGCTCCCGCCGGCACGCGGTAGTGTCCCTCGCGCTGCAGGGTGTCGGCACGGTTGAGCCCGGCCGCCAGCACCCGAATCAGGACCTCGCCGGACCCGGGTGTGGGGCGCTCGGTCTCGGTCGCGGTCAAAACCTCGGGACCGCCGGGGCGGTCGGCGTGCACTGCAAGCATGGTGTCCTCTCCCGCCGCGAGACTTCCGCGGCCACTCCCGTCAGCCTACGCCCGACGCCCGCGACACCACGAGCCGAAATCACCCCTTGCATGTTCGGTACTTAACGTTACTATGTACTAGTAGATAGCAACACTGAGTACCGAGAGGATGCCGATGGCCAAGCTGATGACCGAGATGCTGAAGGGCACGCTGGAGGGCATCGTGCTGGCGATCCTCACCGAGAAACCCGCCTACGGGTATGAGATCACCGCGCGGCTGCGCGATGAGGGGTTCACCGAGATCGCCGAGGGCACGATCTATGCGCTGCTGGTGCGGATCGAACAGAAGGGGCTCGTCGATATCGAAAAGCGCCCCTCCGAGAAGGGTCCGCCCCGCAAGGTATTCACCCTCAATGCGAGCGGGAACACCTACCTCGAAGAATTCTGGACCGCCTGGACCTTCCTGTCCGGGCGCCTCGATCACCTCCGTAACGACTAAGGGACAGGAAAATGTTTATTTCGCGAATGATCAATGAGAAAAAGCGCTACCGCGCCTATAAGGCCCGGACCGCCGCGCTCCCCCGCCCCTACCGCGCCAGCATCGACGCCCTGGAGCACTACCTGATGTATTTCGGCCCGGACAAGAGCTCCGATCTGACGGTCATGCTTGAGGATCTGGCTGATCTCTTTGATAACGCGGCCGCTGACGGCGTTCCGGTCGCCGCGATCGTGGGCGAGGACCCGGTCGAATTCGCCGAGACCTTCAGGCTCAACTACCCGGCAGGCCAGTGGATCATCCGCGAGCGCGAACGCCTCACCCGCGCGATCACCGAGGCCACCGCCTCGGCCTAGGAACGCCCCGTCCGACCCGTCGCTCGGCGCTCTGCGCTCTGCTCGCGCGGTTGCCCCTGCAGCGACGGCGGCGTTTGACAGGCTTTTGAGTCTGCGCAAGTCGCGATTCAACGGGGCGCTCTCATGTCCAGACACACATCCCCTTTCCGCGCGACCCCGTTTTGACGCGTAAATTACGAGTCAAAACGGGGTCGTACGCTAAACCCCTCTGTGTCCGCGGCCGCTGCCTCGGGCTCTGCGAGGAGGCCGCGGCAACCCTGGGGAAGTCCTGGGGAAATCCTGAAGGGCTAGATCGATGCCGCCTATCTCCTTGCAGAGTCGCCGACGCACGGCAAAATCGCCCGCCCAGGATACTCGATGAGTATCCTGGGCGGGCGACTAGGGGCAGTACAGGGCCGAGCCGGGCCGAGCCGGGCCGGGCCGAGCCGGGCCGGGCCGGGCGGATGCTAGTCCTGGTCGGTCCAGCCGGCGGGCAGGGTGACCAGGGATTCGGCCAGCTCGGAGCCGTCGTCGGCCACCACGGGCTGCGGGGTCGCCGCGACAAACTCCAGGCGGATGCCGTTCAGGTCGCGCTTCTCGGTGAACCAGAGGATCGGGCGTCCGCCCTCATCCAGCGATTCACCGTCGTGGCCGATGCCGGCCTCGGCCAGCTCCGCCATCTTCGACTCGACCTCGGGATAGTCGAGGAAACCGAAGTGGTGGAAGCCCTCGCCCTCCTTCGCCGAGTGGGTGCCCTCGCCGTGGAACTCCATCAGCTCGATGAAGGGCGGGCCCTCGGCCGAGAACGCGATGCGGGCGTCGTGCGGGTGCGGGGTTGCGTCGCTGTGGTCGCGCCAGCGCTCGGTGCGGTAACGGCCGATCGGGCCGAAGGTGTAGCCGGTGGCCTTTTCCCAGGCCACAATCGACTCCTCCAGGTTTTCCACCAGGATGCCGATGTGATCGATCAGGCGGGGTGTCTTGGTCATGATTCTCCTTTGAATATGAGGGGCTATTTGACGATGCCGAGGCGCGAGCGGTCGATCGTGAGCACCACGGCGCCGATGATGACCGCGCCGTAGATGATCTGCTCGTATGCCGGGTCGATGCCGATCGCGTTCAGGCCCACGCGCAGGACCACGATGATCAGCGCACCCACCAGGGTCTTCAGCGGGCCACCCACACCACCGGTGATCGCGTTGCCACCGATCACCACCGCGGCAATAGCGGGCAGCATCAGGGTGTCACCGAGCGAGGGACCACCCGAGTACTGGCTCGAGGCCAGCACCACACCGGCGAGGCCCGAGAACAGGCCACACAGCGCGAACGCGAGAATACGGTAGGCGCGGGTCGGGTTACCCGACATCAGCAGGGCGTTCTCGGCCAGGCCCATCGTGTGCAGGGCGCGACCGCGGTTGAGGACCCGAATGGCGACCGAGATGAGGATCGCCAGCAGGATCGCCAGCAGCGCCGACACCGGCAGTCCGGCAATGCGCATGTCCGTGACCCAGCCGATCACGTCATAGCCCGCCGAGATGCGGATGGTCGAGGCCGAGGAGAGCGTGAGCGCCACACCGGTCCACAGGCCCATCGCACCGAGCGACACGATGAACGAGGGGATCTGGGCAAACGCGACCACGGTTCCGGTGAGCACACCGGTCAGGCAGGCGAGGATGGGCACCAGGATCAGCGCGCCGACCCCCATCTCCGGAAGCCACAGCGCCAGGAGCACGGTGCTCAGCGAAGACACCACGGCAAAGGACAGGTCGATGCCGCCGGTGAGGATCACGAAGGTCTGGCCGATCGCCAGCAGCAGGATCGGGGCCATGCTCTCCAGCAGGCCACGCACACTGGCCAGGCTCAGGAAGTTGGGCTGCTGGGTCAGCACCAGCAGCACCAGGACGATCAGCACCAGCAGGGGGAAGACCGCGATGATCCGGTCCTTCACGGTGACGCCGGAGGCCACCGCCTGACGCGGGCGGGTCGGGGTGAGTATCGCCATGGCCTAGACCATTCCTTCCACAAGATCGACGGGCCGGGGCTTGTTCCCGGGGTGTGCGTCGAAGGTCTGCTGCACCCGGCCGTCACGCATCACGAGGATGGTGTGGCTGAGCGCGATGGTTTCTTCGAGGGTGTCGGCGAGCAGGATCACGCCGATGCCGCGGGCGCACAGCTCACGAATGAAGCCGTACACGTCCTCCTTGGCCCCCACATCGAGTCCTCGGGTGGGGTGGTCCAGGATCAGCACCTTCAGCCGGGGCGAGGTCAGCCACTTGGCCAGCACCGCCTTCTGCTGGTTACCGCCGGAGAGGTTGGAGATGTTGGTGCCGCGGTTCGGCGTCTTGATCTTGAGCTTGCGGATCCATTCATCGGCGGCGGCCGCGGCGGCGCGGGGCTTGAGGAACGGCCCGGCACTCACGGTGGACGGATCGGCGAGGAAAATGTTCTCCTGAACCGACAGTCCCTGGGCGATACCCTCGATCCGGCGCTCGGCCGGAATGTACCCGATGCCGGCCCGCACGGCCTCCACCGGCGAGCGCAGCCCGATGGTCTTGCCACCGAGCATGATCGCCCCCTGATCGAAGCCCTCAGCACCGAACAGCACGCGGGAGAGCTCCTCGCGGCCCGAGCCCAGCACGCCGGTGATGCCCACCACCTCGCCGGCCCGCAGCGTGAAGTTCACATCCTCAAACGCCTTGGTTTTGCCGAGGTTTGAGACCTCCATCAGGACCGGTTCGCCGGTCACGGCGGTCTGCTTGGCCTCGTGGTAGAACTCGGCGGTGCTCTCGCGGCCCACCATCAGGCGGTGCAGCTCGTCTACGTCGACCTCGGAGCGGTCGCGCACGGCCACACACTGGCCGTCCTTGAACACGTAGACGCGGTCGGAGACCCGCAGCACCTCGTCGAGGCGGTGCGAGACAAAGACGATCGAGGCGAACTTGCGCAGGCGATCGATCTGATCGAAGAGCACCTCCAGCTCGTCGCCCTCGAGCACGCTGGTGGGCTCATCCAGGACGATCACCGGCTCGGAATCCGCGCGTTCCTCGACCGAGAGGGCCTTCGCGAGCTCGACCATCTGCCGCTCGGCAAAGGTCAGGTGCTCAACCCTGGTTTTCGGGGAGATCGGCGAACCGATCTTGTCCAGCTGATCCTGGGCGAGCTTGCGCAGCGTGCCCCAGCGGTAAACGCCCGCGGCCACTCCGGCTCCCTCGACCCCGAGGAAGATGTTCTCGGCCACCGAGATCGAGGTCACCAGCGACTGCTCCTGGTGCACCATCCCGATACCCGCCGCGGCGGATTCGGCCGCGGTACGGAACGTGACCTTTTTGCCCTCGCGCAGGATCTCTCCCCCGTCGGGCTTGTAGATGCCCGAGAGCACCTTCAGCAGGGTCGACTTGCCCGCACCATTCTCACCGATCAAGCCCACCACCTCGTGGCGGCGCAGTTCGAAGGAGATGTCGTCCAGGGCCACAACCCCGCGGAACTCTTTACGGAGGTTACGAACCTCCAGTACCGTATCGGTCATTATTTAATCGCCCTCACTCGCTTGCGCAGCGACCAGCCGGTCGCAACCACGGCCACCACGATGACCAGGCCCTGCACGGAAATCTGTACGTACGGGTTGACACCCAGCAGGATCAAGCCGTTGGCCAGCACGGTGATGATCGCCGCACCCACCAGGGTCTTACCCACGCCGCCGATGCCACCCACCAGGGCGGTGCCGCCGAGAACCACCGCGGTGATCGCGGTGAACTGGAAGCCCGCACCGATCGACACGTCACCCACACCGAGCTGCATCGCGGCCATGACGCCGGCGATGCCCGATCCGGTTCCGGCCAGCACAAACGAGAGCACCTTATAGCGCTCGACGTTGACGCCGGACAGGCGTACCACCGGCTCGTCGCCACCGATCGCGTAGCCGTAGCGGCCCACGCGGGTGAACTTCTGCACCAGCAGGGCCACGATCAGCACCAGGATCGCAATCAGCGCGAGCTTGGGGAAGATCCCGAAGTTGCCAAAGCCCAGCCCGCGCAGACCGTCATCCATCAGGCGCGGGGCCCGGCCACCGAACAGCACGGTGGCCAGACCCACGCCGATGGCGCCGGTACCCAGGGTCACCATGAAGGAGGGAACCCGCAGGTAGACGTGCAGCACACCGTTCAGCAGGCCAAACAGCGATCCGGTGAGCACCCCGGCGATGAGCGCGATAAAACCGAGACTCAGATCGTTTCGATCGTTGCTGGCCAGCAGCACAAACACCAGCGAGGAGGAGGCCATCACGCCCTCCACCGAGAGGTCCAAGCTGCCCAGCAGGATGACAAAGGTGAGGCCGATCGAGATGACCAGCAGAATCGAGAGCTGGCTCAGCAGGCTCGACGCGTTGGAGACGGAGAAGAAGTTGGGGGTGGCGATCGAGAAGAACGCGATCAACACCACCAGCGCGACCGCCGGGCCCCCGCCGCCGATCAGGCCGCGTACCCGGGCCAGGGTGCCGGGAGTGGTGGGATCCGGGGACGTCGGACCAGGGGTCCGCGAGGGGGTGCCGGTGGCGGGAGCGTCCGCAACCTGGGGGCCGGATTGAGACATGAAATTCCTTAGCTAATCGGGCTTAGTTGATCGGAGCGGAGAAGCGCTTGAACGGGTCGTCCAGGTCGGGCTTCAGCGCTTCCAGGGTCGGTGCCTTCGTGAACTTCTCGACGTTGTCCTTGGTCACGATCGACTGCTCGGCGTAGAACGCACGCTGGTCGTGGCTGAGCTTGGAGACGTCGATCTCGCCGGTTGCGGCCTTGTAGGCGAGCGAGAGCGCCGCGCCACCCTGCCACCACGGGTCGGTCGAGACGGTGGCAACGTACTTATTGGTGCCGCTCTTGATCTCATCCAGGGCCTGCGGAACCGCGTCGAAGCCGATGATCGGCACCTTGCCGGCCATTCCCGCGGCCTTCAGCGCCTCCAGGGCACCGAGGGCCATCTCGTCATTGGCGGCCCAGACGCCCTTGACCTTGTCGCCGTGCTTGGCGAGCAGGGTCTGGGTCACCGAGAGGGCCTCGGTGCGGCTCCAGTTGGCAGTCTGATCATCCAGCAGGGTGATACCCGGGTTGGCCTTCAGGGCCTCCTGCAGACCGGCAAAGCGCTGCTTGGCCGGCTTGTTATCGAGGATTCCCTGGAGGGCGATGATGCCACCCTCGCCACCCATCGAGTCGAACAGGGTCTGCGAGACGTCCTTGCCGATGCCGGTGCCATCGAAGGCGATGTGGGCAACCCAGTGATCGCCGATGTCCCACGGGTTGAGGTCGTCGGGCTTGTTCCACTGGGTCACGACGTAGCCGCCGGCCTCGGTCACCGCACGCACGATGGCCTCGGTGTCCGAGGAGGTGTTGGGGTCGATGTTCAGCGCGTAGACCTGACCCTTGGCCGCGAGGCCCTTCACCAGCGAGAGCTGCTTCTGCGAGTCGGCCTCATCGGAGAGCACGATGACCTTCTTGTCAACGCTCTCACCGAACAGGTCACCGCCGGCGGCCCAGTTGGCGTGGTAGGAGTTGGAGAGGCTACGGATGCCCTGCACCAGCAGGACGTCGCCCTTTTCTCCGCCCGCGGCGGGCTTGTTGTCATCGGCCGCGGATGAGCAGGCGCTCAACCCGATGGCCACGGCCATAATCGTGGCGATTCCGGCCGCGCGCTTGGTCCAGCGCGGGAAAGATCCAAGTGTGTTCATGGGTACCCAGTGCTCCTTCACTTCGTTGTGACCGGCGGGTGCTGGGGAGCGCATCTCGCCGGTGAGATAGTCGGGGCGGCGCTGAACTAAGATCGATTCACTGCCGAATTTCGCGGCCTTTCGCTGCCCTGGAAGCGATTATGTAGCAAGACTACGTAGATGTAAAGCTCATCGCCGCAAACACCTAGGCGGCACTCCCCCAAATCCGCGTCTCTTCGCCCGGACTATCGGCAATAAATCCCGTAAATACGCGGTTTTAATCCGCGATTCTGGATAAATTGCCAATCGCCGAATATTTTTCGATCCGATGGCTCCCCGGACCTAAAATGTAGCTATACTACAAACACCCCGTTTTCACATTCAATGTCGAAGGAAACCATGAGCATCAGCGAATCCACCCGTCGTCGGGTCAAAGTCAGCGACGTAGACACCCTTGAGATCGTTGTCGAACCCGTTCCCGAGGTTCTGGAGGACGAGGCCCTGGTCTCGCTGCTCGTCTCGGGTGTGTGCGGCTCGGACACCCACGCCCTGCGCGGCCACCACCCCGTCATGAAGCCCCCGTACTACCCCGGCCACGAGGTTGTGGGTATCGTCGAGGCCGTGGGATCGGCCGTCACCAACGTCAAGGTCGGCGACCGGGTGACCCCCGAGCCCACCCTCCCCTGTGGCGAGTGCAAGATGTGCCGCACCGGCCGCGAAAACATCTGCGACAACCTCGGCTTCTTCGGCTGCGGCTTCCGCGAGGGCGGCATGGCCGACCTGTTCACCGTGCCCGCCGACCGCCTGCACATCGTCCCCGCCGGAATGACGGACAAGCAGGCCGCGATCATCGAGCCGCTGGCCACCCCGGTTCACGCCGTGCGTCTGGCCGGCGACCTGACCGGCAAGACCGTTGCCGTGCTCGGTGGCGGCACCATCGGCCTGCTCGTGCTGGCCGCCGCCAAGTACCACGGTGCTCGCGCCGTGGTGATGACCGACATGCTTGAGCAGAAGCGTGAGCACGCCCTCAAGGCCGGTGCCGACGCCGTCTTCGACGCCGCCTCCCCGACCCTGGTCGCCGACATCCACGAGTTCTTCAGCGAGACCGCCGACGTGGTCTTCGACTGCGTCTCGATCCAGCCGACCATCGACTCAGCCTTCGCCCTGACCGGCAAGGGTGGCACCGTGGTGGTTGTGGGTGTCCCCCAGCGTCCGGTCACCGTCCCGCTGCCCGCGATGCAGGACATGCAGGTGAAGCTGCAGGGTGCGGCCACCTACCTGGCCGAGGACTATGCCGAGGCGATCGAGATCATCGCCGCCGGTGGCGTGGATGAGGACATCATCATCACCAACACCTTCCCGCTGGAACGCGCGGCCGACGCCTTCACCGCCTCGCTCACCGGCCTCGAGGTCAAGGTGCTGGTTACCCCGTAACCCAACCCACACAAAAACCCCGCATCCGATTTCTCGGATGCGGGGTTTTTGTTGGATGAGGACTAGTCCTCTTCGGTTTCGCGGGGCTTCACATACGGGTCGGCCTCGCCGGCGTACTGTGCGGTGGATGCCTGGGCGCTGGTCGCGGTGTCGCGCTCGTGCGCCTCACGCAGCAGGTCCTCGATGTGCTTGGCGTTCTCCGGGATACCATCCAGGATGAACTCCAGCGACGGGGTCAGCCGCGAGTTGATGTTACGGCCAACCTCGGTGCGCAGCATGCCCTTAGCGCGCTCGAGGGCCTTGGCGCTGTCCGCCCGCTCCTCGTCGCTGCCGTACACCGTGTAGAACACGGAGGCGTGCTGCAGGTCACCGGTCACCTGCACATCGGTAATGGTGACAAAGCCGAGTCGCTGATCGCGTAGTCCCTTGTCCAGTCGCTTGGCGATGACCTCCTTGATACGGTCTGCCAGCTTCTTTGCGCGGGGGTTAGCCATGATGATCTCCTTGCCTCCCCATCGACGAACTCGATCGGGCAACCACCAGTCTAGGGCAGCGACACCCCCGAAATATAACCCGCACCCGCGGGTGTAATAAGCACCGCATCCAGCCCTGCCAGTTCGGCTTCGGTCAGGCCGTGGGCGGCCAGGTATCCGCGTGCCCCGGAGGACGCGTCGGGATACTCGGCGTCCAGACCCGCCAGCAGTTCCGCCATGACCTCCGCGGGGCTGGCCGATACCAGCTCACGAATACCCTCGGTCAGCGGAACCCCGTGGGCGGTGATCGCGGCGTACATGCGCTCGGCCCACTCCCCCGCCAGGTTCTCGGCGGTCTGCGCGTAGTTTTCGACCACGGCGTCGCGCTCGACACCCACGGCGTCCAGCAGCAGCGCGACGCTCACACCGGTGCGGTCCTTTCCCGCGGTGCAGTGGATCAGCGTGGCCCCGTGCGGGGCCGCGGCGGTGACCGCCCGGGCGATCTCGGCGATCACCGGTCCGGCCTCGGTCAGGATGCCCCGATACAGAGTCTCCAGCGAGGGGATCTGCGCGAGCATCGCCGCGGTGGGATCCTCGTCGCCGGATGAACCTCCACTCGGCAGGGCTCCGGCGGCCAGATCGATCCGGTGCAGTTCGACAGCAACCGCCTCGAGTGCGCTCGGCAGGCTCGCGCGCTCGGTCTCGCTGCGCAGATCGATCACCGTGTGCAGGCGGCCATCCAGCAGCGCAAGGTCCGCCTCGGTGAGTACGGGGACCGCATCCGAGCGCCACAGTACGTTGGGACGAATCACTCCGCCACCCCGCACCGGCAACCCGGCGGTTTCGCGGGTGTTGAAGCTCGCGCTCAACGCGATGCGCTCGACGCTCATGCGCGCACCTCGGCTGCGGGCACGTCGGTGCTCACTCCGGCGACGGCCTGCTCGGTCTTACTACGACGCAGCGCGGGCATCAGCCAGGGCACGGTGATCAGCGAGCCAAGTACCAGTACGGCGGCCACGATATAGAGGGCGGCGTAGTTCTTATCGCCGCCGGAAATCGGGTCGCCGTGTCCGATCATGATGATCAGCGGGGCGGCAATCGGGGCGAGGGACTGCGGCAGGGTCTTGGCCACGTTGAACACACCGAGGTAGCGTCCGGCGTCGCGGGCGGGGATCGTGCGCAGGGCGATGGCCAGGTCCACCGCGTAGTAGCAGCCGAGGGCGAATCCGGCCAGGGCGGTGCTGATCCAGAAGATCGAGAGGCTATCGGTGAAGGCCTTCATCAGCAGGGTGATCGCCAGCAGCACGGCCGATCCGACCAGGAAGGGCACGTAGTTGCCGCGGCGCGAGGCCAGGTAGCCGCCTGCGAAGGCCGCCACGAAGTTGAGGGTCGCCCCGACCAGGGTGGACAGGGTCACCAGCGGGGTGGCGTGCGGGACGTCGAGTCCCAGGCGCAGCATCAGGTAGAACAGTCCGAAGGTACCCACCACGGTGTAGCCGAACTGCATCGCGAAGCGCTGGATCCAGGCGAGGGTGAACAGCGGATAGGTAAACGGGTTCACAAACATCGCGGTAAACACCGTACGCAGACGCACCTTGGGCACCGCCGAGGCAGCCACGGCGGGGTCGGGGATCTTCCAGCACACCAGCACGGTCACGATCACGGCCACCACCGGCATGAACAGCATGATCACCGGGATCGACCCGGAGAAGATCGTCGACACCAGCAGGGCGGGCACGAGACCCAAGAAGCCGAACGCCCCAAACAGACCCGAGGCGCGGGCACGCTGGTGCTCGGGAATCTGGTCGGCGAGCAGCGCGCTGAGCGAGGCCAGGGCGGCGTTGTAGCCGATCTGGGCGATCACCCAGGCGATCACCAGCACGGCCAGGTTGGGCGCGAAGGTCGCGATCAGCGCACCCAGCAGGCCGAGGGTGGTTCCGGCCACGAGCCACGGGCGACGGCGCCCGAATCGGCTGGTGGTGCGGTCGGAGAGGTAACCGAAGATCGGGTTGGACAACAGGGCGGCAATCGCCCCCGCGGCGGTGACCGCGGCAAGCCCGGCCTCCTTACCGCTCTCCGGGACGAGCTGCAGCACGCGCAGCGAGAGACCCACAACGAGCGGGGTGGCGAGCGATCCCAACGCGACCAGCTCCAGGAGGGAGAACGCGAGGATCCGGCGCATGGGGACGGTGCCGGACGGGGTGGGGAGGGACATGTCTGAGGGCTTCCTTTCGTGAAGTTGGGCTCAGTTCAGCAGCGCTTCTTAACATCCCGGAAAAGACTTAGTGACCACTAAGTTAACTTCGGCCAGCGCTTGTCCTCCGCTGCCTAGGCTGGCATTAGGCGGTCACTCAGCCGTCGCGATTTCAAGGAGCAGCATGACCCAGATCCCCCTGATCGAGCGGATCCTCGCCTCGATGACCCTCGCCGAAAAGGCCGCGGCCCTGTGTGTGGCGCGGATCGTCGCGAACCCCGATGGGAGCCTCTGGGAGGGGGATGATCCGGCCGCACCCTTTGGTTTTGTGCCGGCCACCGAACTGATCGTGAACCGGGGCATCTCCTCGGTACTGCTGATGAACGCGCCCCCGGCCGAGGCCATCGCCACCTGGCACAATTCTCTCCAGGACCTCGCCGCACGCACCCGCCTGGGACTCCCCGTGCAGGTTGCCTCGGATCCGCGTCACGGGTCGCGCTTCAACGTGCAGACCGCGCTGGTGAGCTCGGGCCTCAGCCGCTTCCCCGAGCCGATCGGATTCGCCGCCGCCGATGACCCGTCCCTGACCGAGCGGGCGGCGCGGGCGATGGCGCGGGAGCTGCGCGCGTGCGGGATCAGCGTGGCCGTGCATCCGATGGCGGACCTGGCTACCGAGGCGCGCTGGGCACGTATCTCGGGAACCTTCGGGGAGGATCCTGAGCGTGCCGGGCGCATCAGCGCCGCCTGGGTTCGCGGACTTCAGGGCGACACCCTGGGCCCGCACAGCGTGGCCGCCACGGTGAAGCACTTCCCCGGTGGCGGGCCACAGCGGGACGGACTCGACTCGCACTTTGCCGAGGGTGCACACACCGTCTATCCGGGCGGACGCTTCAACGACCACGTGCGCCCATTTGTGGACGCCCTCGATGCGGGTGCCACCCGGGTCATGCCCGGCTACGCGGCCCCGCTGGACACCCCGCATGAGAGCGTGGGCTTTGCGTTTGCCCGCTCGATCATCACCGATCTGCTGCGCGGGGAACTCGGCTTTGAGGGTCTGGTGGTCACCGATTTCAACGTGGTCACCGGGATGCGGCTGCCCGCGCTGGGGTTCGAACTGCCGGTGCGCGCCTGGGGCGTGGAACACCTGACGCCGATCCAACGGGTCGGCCGCCTGTTTGCCGCCGGTGTGGATCAGCTGGGCGGCGAGGATGATCCCTCCCTGATCACCGATGCGGTTGCCGCCGGAGAGGTCACCGAGGAGCGCCTGGATATCTCGGTGCGCCGAGTGCTCGCCGACCGCCTGGCGCTGGGCCTGCTAACCGAGGTGGATGCTTCCTCCGCCGAGGACTCGGTGGTGCGCCTCTCCCCCGTGCACGTGGATCCCGCCCGGGCCGCGTTCCCGGCGACCACCGCCGAGCACCGGGCGGTGGCCCTGGCCACCCGGCGGGCGAGCGTCGTGGCGCTGACCGGTGAGGCACCGGGCCGGGACGGCATGCGCCTCTACGCCGAGGGCATCCCCGCCGAAACCCTCGCCGCCTACGGCGAGGTGGTCACCGATCCGGCCGAGGCCGACCTGGCGATTATCCGGGTGGACGCCCCCTTCGAGGAGCGCGAGGGCCTGCTCGCCGGTGCCTTCCACGACGGGGCGCTGGAGTTTCCACCCGCGCAGCTTACGCACCTGCTGACGCTGTGCGCCACGGTTCCCACGGTGATCGACGTCTATCTGGAGCGCCCCACCGCGCTGCCCGAGATCGCCGAGGCGGCGACCGCGCTGCTCGGGACCTTCGGGGTCGAGGATGAGATTGTGCTGGATGCGATCTTTGGTTATCAGCCGGTGAACGGAACCTTACCGTTTGATCTGCCCCGGTCCACCGCCGCCGTGGCGGCCTCCCGAACCGACGTTCCCTTCGATACCGTGGATCCGGTATTCCGTTTTGGACACGGCCTGATCTGGCCCGGGGGTAGCCCTCGGCCAGTCACGAAGGCCCTGGCCGGCACGGGATCGAAGTCCCCGAGCGAGTAGAGGTTTTGATGAGCACGTCCGAGTCGAAGGTTCCGGCCAAGACCCCGCGCCCCAGCGGGCTCAAGCGGCAGCGCCGAATCATCGAGGTTGCGGCCGAGCACTTCGCCCGGGTGGGCTATACCCGGGCGACCGTGGCCAAGATCGCCGCGGAGGTCGGGGTCACCGATGCGGGCGTGCTCCACCACTTCGGGAGCAAGGAAAACCTGTTCAACGCGGTGGTCGCCCACCGCGAGGACGCCTACGCTCGCCACGATCCCTCGGCCGCGACCAGCGTGCGCGACCTGATGGACCGCCTGATCGCCGGTGCCGCCTCGTCCGCCGACGAGCCCGCGCTGCTACGCTTCCGCGCGGTCCTGAGCGGCGAGGCCCTGCTGGAGGACAGCCCCGCCAGCGGACACCTGCGCCACGTCCTAGAAACCTCGCTCGCGACCCTGGTGCCGATCGTGCAGCGCGGCATCGACACCGGCGAACTTGTCCCCGACACCGACCCGCAACAGTTTGTGCTGGAGGCCCTCGCCCTGAACGAGGGTGTGCGCGGCCAGGTCGTCGTCTCCCCCGAGGTCATCGACTACATCCCCGTCTTCACCCGAGCCCTCAACCGCCTCTATGCCTCGGTGGCACGCACTGCCTGATCGGCGGCAGAGAACAGAATTGTTCGCAACTGCGCCGGAAACTTCGATGCGTCCCGCCAGGCATATTCGCTCACAAACACGTGGTTTTCGAAGGTCCACACCGATTCTGTTTTCAACGGAAGAACGTGCACGCTCAGCCTGAAATCCGGCGAGTTTCGCGCGCGGGCAGACTCCCACTCGCTCATGATGGCCGCGTAGACTCCATAATCCGCCTCGCCTCGCGTGCGCGACCATCGACGCCATGATTCCTGCCACGAGATCGACCAGGTACTGATCCCGGCCGCGTTCAAGGCATCAACGTAGGGTGTTACACCCGGCGGTGGCGTTGGCAAGCCGGGTGCGCTCAGGAGAGCCTGCCACCATTCGGACAGCTCCGCCCGTGGCAGCGACGGAAGTTCGGCCAACGCGTATCGGCTGAATCTGGATATCATGGCCGGCAGATCAATCCTCGGTAAGCCATGAACCTCGCTGAGATCATAAAAATCGGCGGCGACCAGCGCCAGGATGAAAGGCAATTCATCGTCACCTGTAACCGCTATCCATCCGTGATTCGTCTTCTGTTGCATTGGTCGTTCCCTCCCGAGTCATGTTGCGACCACCGCTCCCTCGGAGCCCAACGGCCAAAAACCGCTGGCTAGTTTGCAACGGGGCCCTTAGAAACGCAGATTCCACCGTTGTTCAGGAACACGGTGCCGGAGGCACTACCGCTTTGCCCACCGCCGTCAAGGGTTCCCGTTGCGCTCCAGCTTCGTCCACCCCAGGGCGCGATCCCCGAGTGATCTCGAAGCTCCGGACCGGAGGTGGTCGTGAAGAAGAGACTCCAGGTGTGGGTGAGTGCGAACCCTGCCGACGCGTTGATGTAGTACCCGGTCTCGTAGCCCCTGCCCGAACTGGTCCAGTAGAGGTAGGAGTATCCGCAGGTATCCCGCACGGTGTTGTACGTGGAAGCCTTTCCCTGATTCGCTTCGCCCAGTCGAAAATCGCTGGGGCAGAGGCTCGGCGGGGAGTTTTGCGGTATCGAACACTTATAGCCGTTTATATCCGTCCGTACTTCGAATCCGTGGGCGGCGGCTACGACGGTATCAAATCCGACAAGCCCGAGTGGTTCCGGAGATCGTTTGGTCTCGGTCGCATTAGCGCTCCCCACCGCGCCCAACGCGACCAGAGATGCAATCCCGACGACGGCGATAACACCTCGAATACTCTTGCTCATGCTGTGTACATTCATTTTGAGCTCCAATCAGCTTCAGGTCATGTGCGAAGCCTCCAACTACAGGGGTTGAGACACAAGCAAAATCGGAGCGCTGCTCGAGACTTCTCCGGACACGGCGGTGGTAACTCAGCTTCACGCCGAACTACACGGCCGCTCGATCGGGGAACCTAGGGACGATTTCAGGCGCAAATACTCCCCGAATGTGAAGCCACGTTCATTCATATGTCAGTACCACGGTGATGCTTTCTCGCGGGAATTGAAATCCCGATCCCCATTGATATCCAAGGGGAGGCCGGGCGTCTCGATCAACACGCGGATCGAGAACCGAAGTCGACTTTGTCAGTACAAGCATTAGCCCGGAGCAAGATGATCTGAGCGCTACCGTGACGGCATCATTATCCGAGCGATAACCGGATTTATCATTGGGCCCCCGGGGGCCATTAAATTCTTGACCGAACGGAATGAAGGACCCCTAGGACAAGAGAAAACGACTCCGCCCCCGGCACCAGAAGGTGCCGGGGGCGGAGCCGTATGGGTCAGCCTGCGGGATTAGACGCGGGGCTTCTCCTTCATCTCGGTGGTCTCGATCTCGTCACCGATCTGAATGTCGTTGAACTTGCCCAGACCGATACCAGCCTCGAAGTCCGTGCGGACCTCGGTGACATCGTCCTTGAAGCGACGCAGCGACTCGATGGCCAGGTTGTCGCCCACCACGACGCCGTCGCGGATAACGCGAGCCTTGGCGTTTCGGGTGATCGTACCGGAGCGAACGATAACACCAGCGATGTTTCCGAACTTGGAGGAGCGGAAGACCTCGCGGATCTCGGCCACACCGGACTGGACCTCTTCGTACTCGGGCTTGAGCATACCCTTCAGCGAGTTCTCTACGTCCTCGAGGGCGTTGTAGATCACCGAGTAGAAGCGGATGTCAACACCCTCACGAGCTGCACGCTCGCGGGCCTTGGTGTCCGGACGGACGTTGAAGCCGATGATGATCGCGTTGTCGATGGTCGCCAGGTTGACGTCCGACTCGGTGACCGCACCCACACCACGGTGGATGATGCGCAGCTGCACGCTCTCATCAACCTCGATCTTGAGCAGCGACTCTTCCAGGGCCTCAACGGCACCGGAAACGTCACCCTTGATGATGAGGTTGAGCGACTCGACCTTGCCCTCTTCGAGTGCACGGGTGAAGTCTTCCAGGCTGATGCGCTTGCGAGCCTTGGCCAGCTGAGCGTTACGCTCGGCGGCTTCACGCTTCTCGGCGATCTGACGGGCGGTACGGTCCTCCTCGGTGACGATGAAGGTGTCACCGGCGCGCGGAACGCTGGAGAGACCCTGCACCTGCACCGGACGCGAGGGACCGGCCTCGGCAACGGCGTTGCCGTTCTCGTCGGCCATGGCACGAACGCGACCGTAGGCGGTACCGGCAACGATGGCGTCACCGATGCGCAGGGTACCGGACTGGATCAGCACGGTAGCAACCGAACCACGACCCTTGTCCAGCTTGGCCTCGATGGCCACACCGCGGGCGTCCTTGTTCGGGTTCGCACGCATGTCCAGGCCGGCGTCTGCGGTGAGCAGAACGGCGTCCAGCAGGTCGGTGATACCGATGTTCTTGCGAGCCGAGACGTCGACGAACATGACGTCTCCACCGTACTCTTCGGAAACCAGGCCGTACTCGGTCAGCTGCTGACGCACCTTGGCCGAGTTGGCGCCGTCCTTATCGATCTTGTTCACCGCGACCACGATCGGCACGTTCGCTGCCTGGGCGTGGTTCAGGGCCTCAACGGTCTGCGGCATGATGCCGTCGTCCGCCGCGACCACGAGGATCGCGATGTCGGTGACCTGAGCACCACGGGCACGCATGGCGGTGAACGCCTCGTGACCCGGGGTGTCGATGAAGGTGATCTTACGTTCGATGCCCTCGTGGGTGGTCTGCACCTGGTACGCACCGATGTGCTGGGTGATTCCACCGGCCTCGCCCTTACCCACATCCGCGTTGCGGATGGCGTCAAGCAGGCTGGTCTTACCGTGGTCAACGTGACCCATGACGGTCACAACCGGCGGACGCGCCTCGAGCATGTCCTCGGTCTCGGCCTCCAGCTCGCCGTCCAGGTCGATGTCGAAGCCGTCGAGCAGCTCGCGGTCCTCGTCCTCGGGGGAAACCATCTGAATCTTGTAGCCGAGCTCGGAACCGAGCACGTCGAAGGTGGCCTCATCCAGCGACTCGGTCGCGGTTGCCATCTCACCGAGGTGGAACAGCACCGTGACGAGGTTACCGGGCTGAACCGGGAAACCGGTCAGGGCCTCAATCTTGTCGGCGAAGTCGGCGATCGATGCACCGCGGCGCAGACGGATCGGGGTCGATCCGTCACCACGGGGAACCGAGACACCACCGAGCGACGGGGCTTCCCGCAGCTCGAATTCTGCCCGCTTCGTCCGCTTCGACTTCCGTGCCTTGCTCTTGCCGCCACCGCGACCGAACGCACCGGCAGTACCACCACCGGGACCACGGCCACGACCGCCACCGCCACCGGGACGGGGGCCGCTAAAGCCACCACCGGGACGCTGGAAACCACCGGCTGCGGGAGCACCCGCACCGGCACCAGCACCGGCACCGCCGGGACGCTGGAAGCCACCGGGACGACCCGCGCCGCCACCGGGACGCTGGAATCCGCCACCGGCACCGCCGGGACGACCGGCACCACCCGGACGCGGAGCGCCGGGACGCGGCGAACCGGGACGGGGTGCCTGCGGGCGCGGAGCCTGCGGACGGGGAATGTTGCCGGGGGTGGGTCGCTGACCCATACCCTGCGAGGAAGCGAACGGGTTGTTACCCGGACGCGGGGTGCCCGCGGGGCGAGGAGGCTGCTGCCCCATGCCCTGCGAGGAGGCAAACGGGTTGTTACCCGGACGCGGAGCGCCGGGCTTCGCCGCGGAACCGGGGGTCGCGGGCTTGGCCGCGGCGGGCTTGGCAGCACCGGGCTTCGCCGAGGCGGGCTTAGCCTCTGCGGCGGGCTTGGCAGCCGCCGGCTTGGCGGCAGCCGGAGCTGCCGGGGCAGCAGCGGCGGGCTTCGCGGCAGCGGGCTTCGCGGTGGCAGGCTTTGCCGCGGCGGGCTTCGCGGCCGCGGGCTTTGCCGCACCGGGGGTTGCCGCGGGGGCGGCAGCCGGGGTTGCGGGCTTCGCGGCGGCAGGCTTGGTGCCCGCGGCCGGAGCCGGAGTTGCTGCGGGTGCGGACGCACCGGCGGCACCATCGGCGATGAGTGCCTCGCGCAGCTTACGTACTACGGGGGGTTCAATCGTCGAGGACGGGGACTTGACGAACTCGCCAAGCTCCTTAAGCTTTGCAAGGGCTACCTTGCTGTCCACGTTCAGCTCTGCAGCGATTTCGTGCACGCGCTGTTTTACAGCCACTTCTCTCCTGTCTGGGCCTGCCCAGACAGTGGGCAGACCATTAGTAACGGACGGGTCTCATTTCGAGCCGCTCATTAGTTGTCCATTAGCCATTCAGCCTGTTCTCTAGGGTTTGCACGTCCAGCACTCCGGTGAATCGCAGCGCCCGGCCGAAGGCCCGTCGCTTGATTGCCGTACCGAAGCACTGCAGTGTTGGATGCACCCAGGCTCCACGTCCGGGGAGCGATGCAGTCTCGTCGACAACCACCGCATTTCCCCGCAGCACAACCCTCAACAGGGAGGATCGCGCGGCGCGAGTACGGCATCCAACGCACGTTCTAACGGCTTCCATCTTACCCCCTTTGTGGGTTCTCGCCATTCCTCGGCGATTCGCGCTCGGCGAAGATCGCGGCGCCCGATGTTCGAGCGCCGCGATTTAGCCGTGGTTATTCGCCTTCGAGAATGCTGTCGGGCTGAATATCGATCTTGGCACCGGTCAGCTTGGCGGCGAGTCGTGCGTTCTGACCCTCCTTGCCGATGGCCAGCGACAGCTGGAAGTCGGGAACCAGGGCGCGAACGGCCTTGATCGACTCATCCAGGATGAAGGCGCTGGACACCTTCGCCGGGGACAGCGCGTTCGACACGAAGGTCGGCAGGTTCGGCGAGTAGTCGACGATGTCGATCTTCTCGTTGCCCAGCTCCTCGTTGACGGCGCGCACACGGCGACCCATCTCACCGATGCAGGCACCCTTGGCGTTGATCGAGGAGTCGGTGGCGCGCACGGCGATCTTGGTGCGGTGACCGGCTTCGCGGGCTAGCGAGACGATCTCGACCAGGCCGTTGGCGATCTCGGGAACCTCGAGTGCAAACAGCTTGCGCACGAGGCCCGGGTGGGTCCGCGACACGGTGATCTGCGGGCCCTTGGTGCCCTTGGCCACGGCGGTCACGTAGACACGGATGCGGCGACCGTGCGAGTAGTCCTCGCCGGGAACCTGCTCCTCGGGGGGCAGGATCGCCTCGACGGTGCCGAGGTCGATGTGGATCATCTTGGGGTTCGGGCCCTGCTGGATGACACCGGCAACGATGTCTCCCTCGCGGTCCTTGAACTCGCCCAGCACGCCGTCATCGGCGATGTCGCGCAGACGCTGGGTAATCACCTGCTTGGCCGCATAGGCGGCGATACGGCCGAAGTCGTCGAGGTCAGCCTCGGACTCGCCGATGATCTCGCCCTCTTCGTCCAGCTCGTGCAGCAGCACGGCGACGTGGCCGGTCTTGCGGTCCAGGTGGACGCGCGCCGAGGGTTCGGCCTGGCCCTCCTGGGTGACGTGCTTCAGGTAGGCCGTGAGGATGGCCTGCTCAATAATCCCCGCCAGTTCATCAAACGGGATTTCGGTTTCCCGCTCGGTCAGTTTCAACACACTGAGGTCGATATCCATCGGAGGCCTCCTCTATATTCAGCTACACAAAACCCTGCGCTCTGGCGCGGGGTCGATCTATAACCGTACCGGATTTTTGGCCGCTTCGTCACCTCGAACGCCGCGAATTCCCCAAGTCTGGGCGAACTCTAGGCGATGGGGATGGCTAGCCGAGCTGCCAGGCGGGGAAAACCCCGCGCGGGTCGACGCTCGCGCGGATCTTCTTCAGCCGGGCCGCGTTGTCGCCAAAGTAGGCGGTGGCCGGGTTTTCGATGCCCGCGTCGGGGTAGTTGACGTAGGCTCCGGGGCCCCAGGCCGGGGTCGTGACCGCCCGCAGCGATCGGACCGCACTGCGGTAGGGATCGGGGTTCGCGCCGTCGGCAAAGTTTGCCGTGTACTGGGCGCTGAACAGCGCGCCGCGGTGTCCAAACGCGGTCGCATCGGCACCGAGGGCGTTGGCCTGGCCGCCGAGCGCGTCGAAGGAGAACCCGCCCTCGGTCACCCCCGCCACCTTTCCCACGGCCTCGGTGGCCTGGATCAGCGCGGTGATCTCCGTGGCAGAGAGCGCCCGGGTTGCGATCCCCGAGGTTGCGGCAAACGAGGTGCGGGTGAGCTTGCCACCCGGGCCCGAGACGCACTGCGCGGCGGTGGATCCGGCGCAGCCCGCATAGCGCATCATCGCATCGAGATAGCCGTGCCGGGTTGCCTGGTTACGGGTGGGCGCGGGGACCCGACTCAGCAGGCCGGCGAGGGCCGCGGTGTGTCCACCATTCGGCCCGATCCAGGTGCCCGAAACACTCAGCGAAGCCCCGCCCGGATGCGTGGATCCGGTCAGCAGCTTGAGCGTGGACCACAGCTGCGGATCCGCCTGCGGGGCCCACTCCTGCCAGGCGGCGATGACCGCCGGAGCGTTGCGGGCATCCCAGGAGAGGAAGTACATGGTGACCTCGGGCGCGGGCTTGGTGTTCAGGTGGAACGCGGTAACCACGCCGAGCAGGCCACCGCCCCCGCCGCGGCAGGCCCAGAAGATGTCGGGATCGGTGTTGGCATCCACGGTGCGGGTCTTTCCATCCGGGGTCACGATCTCGATCGCCGCCACCTGATCGCTGGTGAGTCCAAACGCGCGGGCGAGCACACCCACTCCCCCGCCCAGCGCGAGGCCGCCGATGCCCACCGAGCCGCAGCTGCCGCCGCCGATGGCCCGGCCCGCCGCCGCGAGCTTCTCGTAGACCAGCGCGAGGGGCGCGCCGGCACCGATGCGGGCGACACCGGTACCCGGATCCACCTCGACCGAGTTCAGCCCGTGGACGTTGATCACCAGTTCCTCGGGCAGACCGGTGTTTCCGCCGCCCCCGCTGGACCAGCCCGCATAGTTGTGGCCGCCCGAACGGGTCGCGACGTGCAGCCCCGAGGCGGCGGCGAAGCTCACCGCGGTGGCCACGTCGGCGGCGTCCTGGGCGCGCACAATCGCCGGCGGCGCGGCCCCGTCGTATACGGGAATCTCGGTGGGCACGGCGGCCCGATACGCCTCGCTGCCGGGGCGCAGCAGCCGGTCGCCGAGGCTCTGAGCCAGCGCGTCCCAGTCCGGAGGTCCGGCCGAGACCGAGGGTGAGGGTGACGGGCTCGGGAGAATGCTCGGCGATCCACTCGGGCCGGGATTTTTCACCGGCGCACATCCGGCGAGCGCCAGCGCACCCAGAATCAGAAAGTGACGACGCTCCAGTTCCATCCGGCGCTCCCCCCTCGATATCACTCAGTTTGTAGCTGTCGTCAGGCTATCCCTAACTAGGCCGCCGCGCGGGAATTTCGAGAGGTCCAATCATCAACTTCTCCAGGTATTCAGTCGAGCGATGCATATTGCCCGGCCGGTGCAATGCGGTTTTATGGCCCCACCCCCGAAGTGTTCGGGGCGACAACGACGTCAGGAGAATGCATGTCCTTACAGCGCTTATTGGGGATTGGCGCCGCCGCGATACTGGGTATCGCCGCCGCTACCTCCGCGGCCCTTCCCGCGCAGGCGGCCCCGGCCGAACCCGCGACCTCCAGCTCGTATCATCAGCCGAGCACCCCACCCGTTTTGGGTGCCACCCCCTACCAGGGTTGGAACACCTACTTCGGTCTGGGTGGGGATTTCACCACCGATAAGGTCATCGAGGTGGCCGATTTTCTGAACTCCAGCGGCCTCGCCAAGGCCGGCTACAACATCGTGTGGCTGGATGGCGGCTGGCAGGCCGACACCCCGCGCGGTGCCGACGGACAACTGCAGGGGGATGCCGCCCGCTTCCCCGGCGGAATGAAGGCCGTGGCCGATGCGATCCACGCCCGCGGACTCAAGGCCGGTATCTACACCGACGCCGGTCCGTTCATGCCCGAGCACTGCGGCCTGGGGAGCTACGGTCACTATCAGACCGATGCCGACACCATCGCCGCCTGGGGGTATGACGCGGTCAAGGTCGACTTCCTATGTGGCATCGCCGCCGACCTGGATCCGCAGACCGTCTACACCGAGTTCGCGACCGCGCTGCGCAACAACGCCAGCGGACGCGACATCATCCTGAACATCTGCAACCCGGTCACCTCCCCCGACTGGGGCAACTACCCCGAGTCCCAGCAGTCCACCCACACCTGGAGCTACGCCCCGGCGATCGCCCAGTCCTGGCGGACCTACACCGACGTGGGCTTTGTGGGCAAGATCACCTACCGCGACGTGCTGCGTAACTTCGACGCCAACGCCGCCCATCCCGAAGTTGCCGGTCCCGGTCACTTCAACGACCCCGACTATCTGGGACCCCAGCTGGGCCTCTCCGATGAGGAGTTCCGTTCACAGATGGCGCTGTGGTCCCTGGCTGCCGCCCCGCTGGTGATCGGCAGCGACCCGCGCACCTTCACCCCCGAGACCCTGGCGACGCTGACCAATAAGGATCTGCTGGCCATCAACCAGGACCGTCTCGGCAAGCAGGCCACCCGCGTGGGTGCGGCCGGCAACACCGAGACCTGGGTGAAGCCGCTGGCCGATGGTTCGGTGGCCGTGGGGCTGGTCAACCGCACCGACGCCCCGGTGAGCATCTCGACCACCACCTCGGCCGTGGGCCTCTCGTCGAAGCGGGTCACCGTGAAGGACGCCTGGACCCACACCACCACCGAAGCAAACGGAACCCTGCGTGCCTCGGTGCCTGCCCGCGGCGTCGCGGTCCTGGTGGTGAAGAAGGCTACCGGCGTGCCGCAGAGTGCCCGCGTGGTCGCCGATACCCCGGCGATCACCGCGATCAACGGCCAGCCGGTTCCCGCCAGCGGAGACGTGCTGACCTCGGCCGGCGCGACCCTCACCGGCACCGTGACCCTGCACAACGACGGCACGATCCCCGTGGTCTCTCCCCAGGTCTCGTTCACGGCACCCAACGGCTGGAGCGCAAGCGTGGTCGGATCGCAGCCCGCGCTGATCAAGGCCGGAAAGAGCGTGGATGTGAAGGTCAAGTTTGTGGTGCCCGCCGGTGCCAGCAACGGCAGCGTCTCGCTGGGCACCTCGGTGCGCTACATCGGCGTGCGAGGCAAGACCACCGCCAACGCCCCGGCCCTCGGTGTGACCGTGGCCCCGGCCCCGCCGACCGGCACCGACCAGCCGCTCTCGGCTCACCCGTGGATCTCGGCCACCAGCGGATGGCTCTCGCCGAGCGTGGATGCCAGCGTGGGCGGGGGCAGCCCGCTGAAGATCGCCGGAACCACCTACCCGACCGGCCTCGGTGTGGCCAGCCCCTCGGACATCCGCTACTACCTCGGCGGCACCGCCACCCGGCTGACCGGCGTGGTGGGGGTGGATGACGTGGTCAACAACGTCGGACCCGACGGTGGCACGGTGACCTTCTCACTGATCGCCGACGGACAGACCATCTGGGACAGCGGTACCGTGACCCGCGGCCACGCGATCCCGTTTGATGTCTCCCTCACCGGGGTGCGCGACCTGACCCTGCACGTGGGCGACGCCGGTGACGGCGGCTACAACGACCGCGCCGACTGGGCCAACCTGAAGATCAGCGCCCACTAGCCTCGATCCGAGACCCCCTAAGGCCGGGCCGCGGCGCGCATCCACTGCGCGTCGCGGCCCGGCTGTATGTATGTATGTGACGATGCGTGTGTGCGGTGCGTGTGTGCGATGCGTGTTTGCGATGCGTGTTTGGCCCCGGGCTTGGAGTGCGGGCCGGGTACCCACTCGCTTTTTAACGCATGGGCATTTTGAATCGTCATTTACACGTCAAAACTGGGTACCTGCTCAAGAGGGGTAGCCGGTCCGGGGCAATACCGACGCTGTGGGCACCTCAGTCTGCCCCCTCCGGCTATACAGACACAGAGGGCACCTCAGCCTCTCCCGGCAACACAGACGTCCCAGGCCACACAGCCTCGTGCGCTGTTCCTCCCCGAGCCGCAGTGGCAGTGGCAGTGGCAGTGGCCATAACACCCGCATCCATTCGGCGTCCGGTCCCTGGCTTCCGGCATCCGGCTTCCGGCTTCCGGCTTCCGGCTTCCGGCTTCCGGCTTCCGGCTTCCGGCACACACCTACCCGATGTGTGAGGCGTGCGTTTTGACGTGTAATTTACTAGTCAAAACAGGGCACCGCGAAAAAGTGTGTCCGTCTCGGCGGCTCCCCGACGCCGCGCCTCGGGGTTAGGGCGTAAGTCCGGTGGCGCGGATGCCCCAGTCCAGGGCCCAGGTCTCGCCGGGTTCCAGGTGGTGCAGGTCGGTGCCCGAGTTTAGGGCGTCCGGGGGTGCGGTCATCGGTTCGACCGCGATGGCCAGGTGATCGGGGCCCACGCCGGGGAAATCGCGGGTCAGATAGATCTGGAGCCAGCGGAAACGCGGATCCATCCAAAGTTCGACAGCGGCGTCCGGCCCCCGCAGTATGCTGGTCACCACCCCGTCTCGGGCGCTCAGCGCGGTGAAGCCCAGGTGCTGCGGACCGTCGAGGACCTGGACGCCCGCACGCAGGTCCCACTCGGTGTCCGCAACCGGTACCACCCGGTCGGGCAGGTCGTCGACGTCAAGCAGCAGCGCCTCGTCCGCCGGGATCTCCAGCGTGAGCTCGGCCGCGGGGATGTCGCCCAGGCGCAGGTACGGGTGTGCACCCAGGGCGACCGGGGCCGCGGTCTCGCCCGCGTTGATGAGCGTTGTGTGCAACGTAATCCCCGCAACCTCAAGCGAGTACTCCACCAGGACATCCAGGGCAAACGGGTAGCCGGGGGCCTCGCGGATCCGCGCACCCAGGAGCACCGCGGAGGCTCCCAGCTCGCGCACCTCGAACGCGGTGTCGGCCAGCAGCCCGTGCAGTGCGTTGCCGCGGACGGGCTCGGTGGGCTCCAACTCCAAGACCCGGCCCTCCCACTCCCAGCGGGCACCGCGCACCCGGTTGGGCCAGGGCACCAGGGTGACGCCCGACGCCGAAACCGGTCGCGCCGCATCCGCACTGCCCCAGATAAGCGCGGTGTCGTTCACCCAGAGGCCCTGCAGGCTCGCCCCCACGCGCGAGATGGCGGCGCGCACACGCGCGCCGCCATCGTTCAGCGTGAGGGTGATCGGGCTAGCGCCCTGCACCATCGGAAACGTCACTATCAGAAACCGCCACCACGTGGAACAGCACCGAACGGTCGGGATCCAGCGAGGGCGATTCCAGTCCCACCAGCCGCAGGCTCTTCCCGCTCAGCGTGACGCCCTCCTCCATCCACGGCGGCTGCACCCCCGAGGGACGCGTGCCATCGGGATAAACCGCGCTCACGGTGTAGCGAACGGCATCATCGAGCCCCGGGAAACCGATCCGGCCCACCGGCCAGGTGCGCGGACGCTCGGTGATCGAGAACGCATACAGCGCCTCGTCCCGTGCGGGCGAGACCACCCCCTCAAACCGGGCCGCGGGCTCGGAGAGGTCGGCGTGCACCACGGTGCCGCCGTGCAGGAGCGCCCGGTGTGCCTTGTGGAAGTCGATCCAGGCGGCCACCCCGCGCTTGGTCTCGGCATCTGCGGTCAGCAGGTTGGTCTCCACACCGAGGTGCCCCCACAGGGCCTTCTCGCCGCGGTAGCCCAGCGGGTGCGAGCGGTGGGTGGTGTGCGATTCTTCGGCCCCGATGTGGGTTCCCTGCAGCTCGGGCGGCACCACCAGCGAGGTCCAGCGCTGAATCTCCAGGCGCTCGTGCGGGTCGTTGCAGTCACTTGGCCATACCCGCTGGGTGCGCTCCAGCACGCCCAGGTCGATCCGACCGCCGCCGCTCGCGCAGGACTCTATCTCCAAGCCCGGGTGTCGCGCGGCCAGCTCATCCATCAGTGCGTAGGCGGCGAGGGTCTGGGCGCGCAGGCCGGGACGGCCGTCATTCGCATGACCGGCATCCAACAGATAGCGGTTGTGATCCCACTTGACGTAGGCGATCCGCAGCGCGGTAATCAGCGCCGAGATCCGCTCCAGTACCAGCGCATACGCCTCGGGATTGCCGAGGTCCAGCACGTGCTGATGCCGCGAGGGCAGACCAACACCGTGGCCGGCATCGAAGATCCACTCGGGGTGTTCGCGGGCCAGCTCGGAGTCCAGGTTGATCATCTCGGGCTCAAACCAGAGTCCGAAGTCCATGCCCAGCTCCTCGACCCGGTCCACCAGCGGTTCGATCCCGGTGGGCCACACCGCGGGGTCCACGATCCAGTCGCCGAGGGAGGTGGTGTCGTCGCGGCGGCCGAGGAACCAGCCGTCGTCCACCACAAAGCGCTCGGCCCCGATCTTCGCCGACTCCTCGGCGAAGGCGATCAGGGTATCGAGATCCTGCTCGAAGTAGACGGCCTCCCAGGTATTCACGATCACCGGACGCGGCGAGTGCGGATAGGCCGGCAGCGCGCGCAGGTGGCGGTGGAAGCGGGCCGACAGCTCGTCCAGCCCCTCACCCCAGGATCCGTACTGCCAGGGGGTGGTGTAGCTCGCGTCCCGGGCCAGCTCGACCTCACCCGAGGCCAGCACCTCGCTCGCGGCCAGGCGACGCACATCCGCCGGGGTGCGCTCGGCCACCAGGGTCTGGTTGCCCGACCATCCCAGGTGGGTGGCCCACACCCGGCCCGAACGGAACCCGAATCCGGCCTCGCCGGCGGCGATCAGCAGCGTGTGTTCGAGCCCCGGCTTGCCGCCGCGCGAGGTGCGCGCCCACTCACCCACGTGGAATTCGCGGCGCTGCGGCACTCGCTCCAGCGACCAGCGTCCGGTCAGATCCAAGATCTCGGTCGCCGCCTGCGGCACGGGCAGCGCAAGCTCGAGGCCGTCGACCCTGAAGGTTTCCTCGGTCGCATTGGTCAGCGTCGCGCGCTGCCGGATCAGACCGCTGGCGTGCAGCAGCTCGATCTCGATCCGCAGCGTCAGGCCATACTCGGGATCCGTAGCATCGGCGATCAGCGTCTCGGCCTCGGCCGTGGACACGGTCCGGGCCTCCACGTGCGCAAACTTCGCCGCCCAGCGACGACCGGCGCTGTCCCCCACCAGCCCCGGGCGTCCCATCCAGCCCTCGCTGAGCTGACCGAGCACGGGGATCGGCTGGGCGTAGGTCACCGGGCTATCGCCCACCGCGGGCAGCGCGGCCCGGGCGATGGTGGCCACCTCGGCGGCGTCGATCGCGCCCAGATCCTCACCCCAGTAGAGGATGCGCGGGAGACGCGCCTCGGCAAGGGAGACGATGACACCGGTGCCACCGGCACGCAGGTACACAAATTCGGAAGACATGAAAACCTCTTTACTACTTGACCGAGCCGAGGGCCAGGCCCCCGATGAAACTGCGCTGGAACACAAGGAATACGATGGTTGAGGGGATCGCGGCGACCACGGTGGCCGCGGCAATCACCGACCAGCTGGACACATACTGTCCCTGCAGGGAGAGCACGGCCGCGGTGATCGGCAGCTTCTCCGAGCTCTGCAGCAGGGTGATCGACCACAGCAGGTCGTTGAAGATCCAGGTGAACGAGAGCGCCCCGAGCGCCGCGAGCGCGGGCCGGGTCAGCGGCAGAATCACCTGAATGAAGATGCGTCCAACCCCGGCACCATCGAGGGTCGCGGCCTCCTGCAGCTCGTGCGGAATCGAGCGCATAAAGCCGTAGAGCACAAACGTGTAGAAGCCCAGGCCGAACGCGACCTGCACCACGATCAGAGCGCCCAGCGTGTCATAAACATCGATCTGCTGGGTGATCCGCGTCACCGGAATCAGCAGCATCTGCACCGGCAGCAGGTTTCCGGCGAGCATGATCAGCAGGATCGTGCGGCGGAAGGGAATCTTGAATCGGCTGAGCCCGAAGGCGGCGGCCGCGGCCAACAGCAGGGTCAGTACCACGGTGGGGATCGTCACGATCATCGAGTTCACCAGGGCGGGAAGCAGGTCACCCTGCTGCCAGGCCTGCGCATAGGTATCGAAGGTGAACGTGCGCGGGATGCTGGCGATGCCGTTTTTGGCCACGTCATCGAAGGTGCGGAACGAGGTGATCAGCACGATCAGAATCGGTAGGAACCAGGCCACGGAGATCAGGATGCCGGTGGTGTGGAATCCGGCGGTGGCCGCGCGGCGACGGCGCGAGCCGCGTCGCACCGCGGGCCGGGGTGCCGGAACCGGAAGGGTTTCGCGGCGGGACGGGAGCGTATCGGTCAAGATTCCTTCTCCTCGGACAGGGCACGGACAAGGTAGGAGATGATCACGGCGATGGCCAGCACAAAGATCACCACGGCAATCGCCGAGGCGTAGCCGAGGGCGTGGGAGCTAAACGCGGTCGAGAACATGTAGGTGCTGAGCAGCTCGGTCGAGTGATACGGACCGCCGCCGGTCATGGCCCAGACGATGTCAAAGGAGCGTAGCGAGTCGATCAGCAGGACCGAGATCACCACCATGGTCACGCTGCGCAGCTGCGGGAGGGTCACGAAGCGGAAGCGCTGCCAGGCCGAGGCACCGTCCATCCGGGCTGCCTCCTGGACCGAGGGGTCCAGGGCCTTGAGCCCGGCGATGAAGAGCACCATCACGTAACCGATTTCGCGCCACAGCGCAGCAATGATCACGGCGTAGAGGGCGGTGTCCGAGTCGCCCAGCCAGACGCGGGTCCAGTCGTGCAGACCTACCGCGTCAAGGACGTTATTGAGGACACCATTGGGCTGGAAGAACGCGCCCCAGATCAGCGCGGTCACCACCAGCGAGAAGACGATGGGGAGGAACAGGGCGGTGCGGTAGATGGCCACGCCTCGTCGCTCGGACTGGAAGAGCAGGGCCACGCCGAGGCCCGCGAGGAAGGAGATGCCGCCGAAGAGCACAATCCAGATCGCGGTGTTTTTCAGCGCGGTGAGGAAGATCGGATCCGAAAACAGGTCGGTGTAGTTTTGGACGCCGACCGAGGTGGCCGGGCCGATCCCGTTCCAGCGCAGGAACGAGAGCGAGATGCCCTGGAAGGCCGGCCAAAACACGCCGACCGCTTCGATCAGGAAGGGAACAAGAACGAGTACGAAGACGAGCGGCGGCGGAACCTTGATCCGCCGCCGCCCGCGTACCGGAGTACTGATTGTCACGAATTAGCTCGGATCTTCTTGGATGCATCTTCCCAGGTCTTGAGAATCTGGTCGATGTTTCCGGGGTTGGCGATGAACGAGGTGAGGGCGGTGTCGGCGGGGGTCTGCTGCGCATCCCCGGCGTCACGGTTGAAGAACTGGGTCACCGACTTGGCCGACTGGATCATGTCCTTGCCCTGGGTGGCCAGCGCATCGAGGGTGACCGTGGCCTTGAGGTTTGCCGGCAGCGCGGTCCCGTCCTGGCCCTTGGCCAGCTGGGTCTGCGCCTCGGCGCTGGCGATGAAGTCGAGGAACTTCTTGGTCAGCTCGGGCTTGGTGGTCTTGACGCTGGCGATGAAGCCGTCGGTCGGGGCCTCCTCGGCGATCGGGACCGAGGGATCGATTACGGGGAACTGGAAGAAGGCCAGATCGTCCTTCTTGTCCGCAGGGATCGCCGGCTGTGCCCAGGCACCCAGCAGGTACATGGCCGCCTTGCCCTGGGAGAAGTCGCTGATCGCCTGGTTGTGTGTGGTCCCCAGGGTCGAGGGGTTCACAAACGGCAGGATCTGCGCGAACGCCTCGAAGACCTTCTTAACCTCGGGGCTGTCATACGACTTCTTACCCGCGAGCAGCTCCTGGTGGAACTCGGCACCGTTGATCCGCAGATCCAGGTAGTCGAACCAGGCCGAGGCCAGCCAGGTGTTGTCGCTGAGTCCCATGGTGATCGGGGTGACGCCCTCGCCCTTGATCTTCTCCGACAGGGCCAGGAACTCATCCCAGGTCTTGGGCGGGGTCACGCCGAGCTTTTCGAAGTCGCTCTTGAAGTAGTAGACGCCCCACCAGTAGTTGTTGGTGGGCACAAACACCTTGGTGCCCTTGGCGTCCTCGCTCAGCGAGGCGAGGTTCTCGGGGAAGTCGGCCTTGTTCTTGTCCCAGACGCTGTTCAGATCCAGCAGCAGGTTCTGGTCGGCGAAATCGCGGGTGGCCTGACCGGCGTACCAGGTGTAGACATCCGGCGGATTCTTCGAGGTCAGGTAGGAGGGCAGCTGCTGGTTGAAGGTCTGGGTCGGGATGCTGTTGATCTTGACCGTGCCCTCGCCCTTGGCGTTGAAGGTCTTGACCAGTTCTTCCAGGCCGCCCTTTTCGGCGTCGGTGAATCGTGACTGCAGGATCAGCGGCCCCTCGGAATCGGGGCCCTCCTTCGGGCCCTGCGCCTCGCCGCCGGTGGACACACAGCCTGCCAGCAGCGCGGTGGCCAGGATGGTGCTTCCTACGGCCCCGAGCCATCGGGTGTGCTTACGGGTCATCTTTGACTCCAATTCATTGGGGGAATTACACGATCGGTGTGTGCTCAGGCGACTGATTCCACGACCGAATGTATCCAATTTAAGCGGGCAGACCCGCACCGCGTAGAAGGAAGCCGCGAACAATATGGACATTTCGATGATCCTGCGCAAGAATTCTGGCATGCTCATTCCCGATGGTTTTCCCGGACAGCGTATGCTGGTCCTCCCCCGACCCCGGGCGCGCGAATTTCTCCAGCAGGAGGGCACGCTGGGACTGGTGGTGACCGACTGCGGATACTTCCCCAAGGCTCAATCCCACGGTAGGCGGCGCATTGCCCCGATCCCGCAGGCCGTGGTTTTGGCGTGTGTGGAGGGAGCCGGCTGGTGCGAAACCGAGGCCGGACGGTTCGAGGTGGAACGCGGGCAGGTGGTCATCCTGCCGCCGGGGCTGCCGCACTCCTACGGGTCCAATGAGGAGAATCCGTGGACCCTGTGGTGGTTCCATGTGGCCGGTCCCCAGGTGGCATCGTTTCTGCGTGTCGCGGATATCACCCCGGCGACCCCGGTGCGTTATCCGCGGGATCTCTACCCGATCGTCTCGCTGATGGCCGAGGTGTTGGCCTGGATGGAACGCGACTCCACCACCACGAGCCTGCTCGCCGCCTCGGGGGCCGCCTGGCATGCGCTGACGCTGCTGGCCACCGTGCGGGCGCAGTCGGGCCAGCGTGAGGACGTGATCGAACACGCGGTGGACTACCTGCGTGCCCATATGGCCGACCGGATCAGCGTGCCCGACCTGGCGGCGATGGCCTCGCTCAGCGCCTCGCACTTCAGTGCGCTGTTTCGCAAGCAGATGGGGTATCCGGTGCTCCAGTATCAAACGATGCTGCGGATGGGCCGCGCCCGCGAGCTACTGGACACCACGGGGTCGACGGTCGCGGCGATCGCCGCCGAGGTCGGTTATCCCGACGCCCTGTACTTCACCCGGCAGTTCAAAAAGCTCCACGGCGCCACCCCGCGCGAATACCGCGACCAGCACAAGGGCTGAGCGCGGCGTTATCCCGCCTCGGGAGAGACCTGCCGCGCGATCACCCCGGTGATCGACTTAGCCCGCCTCGGGAGAGACCTGCCGCGCACTCACCGCGGTCATGAGCCAGCCGAACGGGGTGCCCGGGGCACGCTCCAGCGTGTATTCGGAGCGGAGCTGGGGGTCCTGCGTGTGCGTGCCGTCCAGCAGGGTGAAGCGCTGGGTTGTGAGGGCGCGCACCGTCGCGGTGTCGCCGTGAACCTCGATGCCCTGCCACTCGTCCACAACAAACGTGGCGTCCACGAACCACCAGTCGGGGTTGTGGGCCGGGACGGCTTCGGCCAGTCCGTGCTCGATTGCGGCCAGGTATTCCCCCACCAGGGTCGGCGATACCGAGCCTATGAGCAAGTCGACCCGGCGCTCGTGTGCGGCGGGATCAGCCACAAATCCCGCAAGCGCCGCGGTGTCTTCGGGTGAGGACGCGGTGCCCGCGGGGATCGCCCCGGCGAGCACGCTGCGGGTGACCAGCGGTGTGAAGATAGACCGAATCTGCCGTGCATCCGCGGACTCCTCTGGCGTGCTGCGTGAGACCGAGTTGGTCACCGCCCCCGCCACGGCTGCGACACCACCGGTGGATACCAGGATCCCGCCAACCAGGAGCCCCACCGTCCACGTGCGCCGCGCGCGGCGTGGGGAATCCGCATGGTCACTCATCCCGGCCTCCCCCGTCGCAAGTTGTGAGCTGCTCAGAACCTACCGAGCGCGGCCCCGGGCGTCAAGATCCCCGTTGGGGCAGGCCGAAGCGGGGACCCCGATTTCGGGATCCCCGCCCGCAGGGCATCGCGCTCGCGCTAAACGTTCACCGCTTGCAGATCGGCGTGCAGCGCCCGCACCAGCGGGCCCGCCGGGTCCTCGGCCGCGCGGGTGGCCAGCAGGTCGGCCGCGCGAGCGACGTCTCCGGCGAGGAGCGCGAGCTGGGCCTCCATCACATCCAGGAGGTTGTCCTGGGTCTGCTGAACGTCCTCATGGAAGATCAGCATCGAGGGCAGCGAGGTCGCGAAGTAGTCGATCTTCGCGACCCTGGTCCGGGTATCGGCCACATACTCGCCGAGTTCCCGGGTCAGCCGCTCGGCCAGCGCATCCTCACCCAGGCGGCGGGCGGCGCGGATCGAGTAGTACGTCATCGGCGAGTGCGGCACCTCAAGCATCGTGGTGAAGTCCCCGGCGCTGTGGGCGGCGGTTGTCCACGCCTGGGCGGCCGCGGAATCCTGGCCAGCGACGGCGAGCGCGTCCCCGAGCGCCAGGTACAGGTCGGATCGGTTGGCCAGCGGATGCGGGGCCTCCCCAAGGTTCCCCGGCACCGTCACCACGCTGCGCAGCGCGGCCAGCGCGGTTTCGGTGTCCCCCGCGGCGAGCGCCCGAGCTGCCACCGCGCGCTGGGCCAGCGACCAGACCCGGATCGTCTCGCCCTCCCCGCCCTCCCACGGGCTGAACTGGCGGGTGGACAACAGGGTGACGGCCTCGTCGATCCGGTCCTCCAGCACCAGGAGTTCGGCGTAAGCGAGGGCCAGATCGTCGCGGTCGCGGGCAGCCTCCCCCGCCGCGGCCAGCGCATCCAGACGCTCGGCAGTGGGGGTTCCCACTCGGCGAGCCAGCTGATCGGCCTCGAAGCGCAGCTTGGGATCGGCGGGATCTGCGGCCACCGCCCGGGCGTAATACTCGACCGCGCGGGCGGCATCACCCTGCACGTTGTGGGCGGCGAGTCCCAGCCCGCGCAGCACAACCGGATCCCCGGGCTGGATGCGCTCGGCGTGCTCCAGCTCGGTGATGCCCCCGGCATAGCGACGGTGGAAGTAGAGCCAGTGCGCAAGCAGGGTGTGGGCGCGCGCGTCATCGGTGGCGGCGATACGGCGCTCCAGCAGCTGGGCATCGGCGAGGGACGCGGCGAAGCAGCGATCCGCCGAGAGCGTGCGCGCCTCGGCCAGGGCCGCGGCGGCCTCCTCGGACCGGCCCAGCGATTCCAGCAGCTCGGCGCGATAGTAGGCGATCAGCACGGCGGGGTCTCCGGCCCCCTCGACCGGGCGGACCCGGGCGGCGGTCTGCGCGGCCTCAAACACCCGCAGGGCGTCCTCGGTGAGACCGAGCGCCGCGTATTCGCCGGCGACGTCGCGGAGAATGCCCGCGTCGCTCGGGCCGGACGACTCAGTGAGAGCAGCAGAGCCGCCGGCAACACTCGGGTCGGAGGTCGCGGCGAGGCCGGTGACGGCATCCCCGGGGGACCACGATTCGTTCTCCTCCAGGTCCCGCAGCCAGGCATCCAGCGGATCCAGCGCCCGCGCCTCGGCTAGGACCGCGGCGGCCTGCCGATCCTCGCCGAGAGCCCGCAGCGCCAACACCCGGAGGGCGAAAGCCTGCAGATTATCGGCGTCAAAGCGCGCGGCGATCTCTGCGTGTTCGCGCACATCGCTCCAGCGCGCGGCCCGCGCGGCAATGCGTGCGCGCTGCAGGTGGGAGGCGCTGCGCCAGGCAAAGTTCCAGGCCGCCTTGCCGAACGCCTCCTCGGCGTCGGTATCGCGGCCTTGGGCGACCAGGACCACCCCCAGTAGGTACAGCGCCTCCCCGTCGATCGGGTTGAGGTTCCGCCGGGTCTGACGGGTGATCGCGGTGCGCAGGTATTCCTCGGCCTCGGTCAGGCGGCCGGTGGTGAGACGCAGGCTCGCCAGCGCGACGTTGCTGCGGGCATCCAGCGGGTCGCGGCGCAGCACCTCCTGGAAGTAGGGCTCGGGTGAGCGGGTGGCGTGCCGGTTCTGGACCAGGTGGACGCCGGTCACATACAGCTCATCCACCGAGTCGATGTCCGCGGGGGCGGGCGGCTCGGTTGCGGTATCGAAACCATCGGCGGAGGCATCACGGTACTCGGTCGAGGCCTCGAGGATGATCGCCCCGTCGGCGGAGGCGTCGGCAGCAGCATCGGTCAGGATCAGGCGCAGGTCGCCCTCGACGGCGACCGGTACCCGGGTCAATAGCGGATGTCCGGGCTTCAGCGCGGTCTCGGTGGACCACAGCTCGGTGCCATCGGCGTCCACCAGGACAATCCGAACGCGCTCACGCACGCCGGTGCTGGCAACACCGATGACGGCGGTGCGCTCGGCCCCGTCGCCCTCGATGCTCAGTCGGATCGCCGCCTCGGTGTTCGCCTGGGTCAGCGGTCCGATGCCGTGATACGGGAACCAGAACTGGCTAAAGGTCTTGGTCTCCCCCGGGGTGAGGAAGGTGAAGTCGGGCTGGTTGTCGGTGTAGACCCCGGCCATCAGCTCCACATAGGGCTCGGAGTCGTCGCTGAGGTTGGCGTCCCAGGCGCGACCAAACGGCGCGGTTCCCCAGGTCCACTGCTTCTTGCCCGGCGACACGTGGTGGTCGGCAATATGGGCGAAGCCGAGGCCCGTGTGGTGGTCGTAGCCCCCAAAGAAGTCGTCCCCGCTGGCCACACACATGTAGGAGGTGGGTACCGGGATGTTGCGATACCAGTCGATGCGGTCGGCGTCCTCGGCGATGAACTCGGGGTCCCCGACCCGCGCCCGGGCCGCATAGTCGATGCCATAGTAGGGCTCGTCGGCGGCGGGGAACGCGGTTGCCGCACGCTTGGCGTGATCGGCCACCACGTGGGCGTCGGCGGGGAAGAAGGACTGATATTCATCGTGCACCCGCACCGCGACGTTCGCCCACCAGAGGAAGGTCTGGGTGGTGTCGGTGCGGTTGAAAACACGCACACGCGCCTCGATGACCGCGCTGTCCGGGCGCAGGCGGATGCCGTGCATGCCCTTCATCCGGGCGAAGGGGTCGTGGTCCGAGCACCAGATGGTGATCGAACCGTCCTCCTCGTGCTCGATGCTCCAGTCCATCGGCAGGAAGGTTCCCGGGCGGTGGTGCTGGGGCCAGTTAAACTCGATGCCGCCGGAGATCCAGGGGCCAGCAAGCCCCACCAGGGCGGGCTTGATCGCGTCGTTGCGGTAGAACAGGTCCTTGCCGGTGAGCTTGTCCACGGCAATGTGGACGCGACCGCCGAGCTCGGGCAGGATCACCAGGCGCAGGTAGCGGTTTTCCAAGTGCAGGGCCTGCCAGGTTTCGGTGGTGGCTTCGTGGCTGACCGATTCGATGAAGGGCAGCGGATACACCCGCCCCGAAGATCCCTGGTAGACACGATTCTCCAGGAACGCGGGCAGGCGTTCGGGGGTTCCGGGCAGGTACGTGGGCAGCTCCACCGGCTCGCTCCATCCGGCAACCGCGGCACTGCGCTGGTCGGAGGGGATTTCGGGGAGGGGAAAGCGTGGGTTTGTGTGGCTCATACCCAGGAGATTAGGGCGCGAAGCGGGCAAAAAACATGCCCGTTCCAATGCGTTACCTGGACGATCCGCTGATTAGGTTTCCCCGCAACTCGGTACCCATCAGCGGGATCCTGCGTGATTCAACGGCTAGCGCGGATTCTCTCCGAGGTCCCGTCGACGGGTGGAAACCCGCTGCGGATCCACCCGCTCGCCCTCCGGGGTCACGTAGGCCAGCTCCACCGGCTGCTGATCATCCAGCGTGTAGGCATCCACCCGGCGACTGTTTTCCAGCGGCCGATTCCTGGCACCCCAACCGGCGAGCGCGCTCACCAGCATGTTGAACTCGCGTCCGGCCTCGGTCAGCACGTACTCGAAGCGTTCGCGCGAGCCGGGTTCGCGGTAGCCGTGACGCTCCATGATGCCCTCATCCACGAGCTTGCCCAGACGGTCGGTGAGGATGTTCGGGGCAATATGCAGCCCGTCGCGGAAGTCGGCAAAGCGGGTGGTCCCGCGCAGCAGGGCGCGGCGCAGGATCAGCATGGTCCAGCGATCCCCGACGATTTCCAGGCTGCGGTGCACGGGGCACAGCTCGGGATCAAGCGTGGGATCTGGGGACTGCGTGTGGCCGGTCATAACAAAAAGTTTACCCACCTGAGTTGCAAAAATCTACTTAGGTGATCTAGATTGTTTTTTACTACTCAGCACTCGTTTGTTAGGACACCATGCCCACCCTGTCATCCCGCGCCAGCTTCTGGACCGCGGCCGCCGTCGCGGCCCTCGCGCTCTGGTCCAGCGCCGCACCCACCCTCGCCTATCCGCTCTACGAGGCGCAGTGGGGCATCAGCTCCGCGGACGCCACCTGGATCTTCTCGGCCTACCCGGCCATGCTGATCGTGGTCCTGGTCCTCTTCGGAAACCTCTCCGACTACATCGGCCGCCGCAACACGATCCTGCTGGGCCTCGGTGCCCAGATCATCGGCACCCTGGTATTCGCCTTCGCCCCGGGCTACGCCTGGCTGATCATCGCCCGGCTGTTCATCGGAGCCGGCGTCGGGTTGGCCCTCAGCCCGGCGAGCGTGGCGATGGTTGAGTTCGCGGCTCCGGGTAAGAAGGAGAGTGCGGGCTCGGTCACTACCACTGCGACCGCCGTGGGTCTCGCCCTCTCGACCCTGGTTGGCGGCGCGCTGATTCAGTACGCACCCCTGCCACTGCACCTCAACTTCTTTGTGCTGGCCGCGGTAACCCTGGTGGTCTTTGTCTTCGCGACCGCCCTCCCGCGCCACAATCCCGCCGAGCCCGCCGGACGCTGGCGGGTGCGCCCGATCGCGATCCCCCGGGGCTCGCGCAAGCTGTTTGGGATCGGGGCTCTCACGATCAGCGCCGCCTACCTGTGCGGCGCGCTGATCCTCCCGCTGGGCGCGCAGATCGCCCACACCCTGGCCGGATCAAACAACGCCCTGGTCACCGGATCCCTGATGGCGATCTTCCCGGTCATGGTGGCCGCCGGATCCCTGCTGACCCGCACCTGGCACGTGCGCTCGCTGACCTTCACCGCCGGGATCACCCTGATCATCGGGCTGTGGCTGTTTGATCTGACCGGCAGCGTCCCGAGCCTCGCCCTGTACTTTGTCGCCTCGGCCCTGGCCGGGCTCGGCTACGGACTCTCGTTCACCGCCGGGCTGACCATCCTCACTCGCTTCGCCGCCCCCAAGCATCGCGCCAGCATGGTCTCCGGTGGGTACCTGATCGGCTATGTCTTCCAGGGTGGCGCGGCCCCGATCCTCGGCGCAATCACCACCGGCTCGGGCATCCGCACCGCGCTCCTGGTTGGTGCGATCTCCTACACGCTGATCTTCCTGGTCATGATGATCTCCGCCCGCCGTCTCACCACCCCCTCCCCCGAGGTGGCCGCCGCGGCCTAACCCGTACACCACAATGGCCGTCGCTCCGAACGGAACGGCGGCCATAATGGTGTCTAGTCGATATTCGGGAACGTGGAGGTATCCGGCAGCCCGTCCACCACGCTGGTGTGGATGCTGTTGCTGTAGACCACCGTGCCAGCCGGGATGTTCCTCGCTTCCTCCGGCTGGAGCAGGACGGTGCGGGTTCCGATCACCTGACCGCTTTCGGTGTCCACGATCAGCTCCTCGCGCTGGTTCACCATCGAAGCCTGATCCACCCGGGTGAATGCGACTCCGGTGCGCCCACCGAGCTCCACCGAGTTCTCCTGCACGCTCACACCCGGGATCCGGGCAAGCACCCGATACAGCGCCGCTCGCAGATCCGCCGGTACCGTGGCCTCACGCAACAGGTCGTTCACCCCTACCCAGATCGCCTGATTATGCGAGCTTGACCCCTGAACCGTCAGATCAAAGTAGGTGTAGAGCAGGTCCACATTGCGCGGATAGATGGAGAAGTCTCCCCCGGTCGGGGCGTAGTAGTCACCCCGACCGTTGGTCCCGGTAAAGACTCCGTGCAGCGGCGAATCGGCCTCGGTATCGCTGGCAAACTGCCGCGCCGCATCGGCCTCCGCCTCGGTTCCACCCACGATATCCGCGGGCGGGAGCTGGGTACGCACCACCATCCAGGAGTTACCCCCATCCGCGGGCACATAGGTGATGATGCGGTTGGTGGCCTGCCAATGCCCAACCTGCGGGCTATCCGCGGGCGGACCCGAATAGGTCGTTTGAGCATCATCGATCTTCAGGAACTGCCCCGGTGCCAGTACCGGATCGGAGGTGCGAATCGAGATGTCAGCCGCACGCTCCAATAGTTGCGCCGCACGAGCCTCCGCTCCCTGCTGTCCGGGAGAAAACACCACATCGGCGACGACGGTGCCGGTGACGGCAAGTGCCGCCGCCACACCCCACACCAGCGGGCGGCGCGGGCTCAGCACGCGCACTCGTCGTACCGCGGGGGCCGTCGCCGGGTCGGTACGTTCGGTAATGCGGGCGCGCATCCGCTCGATCAGGTCGGTGTCGGGTCCAAGCGTGGTGTTCATGAGGGGTCCCCCATCGGGTTGAGACGAAGTCGAAGTTTGTGTCGCAACCGCGACAGACGGTTACGGACGACACCGTTGGTGGTGCCGAGATGGCGGGCCGCTACGTCGTAGCCGAGGCCCTCATCGATGCACAGGTAGTAGAGCATCTGGTCGAGTTCGGAGAGTTCCTCCACCGCCGCCTGGATCTCGGCGGCCAGCGCCGCATCCAACGCGACCCGCTCGGCCGAGGGGGCCGTGGGCCCCGCGCGCTCATCGTCGATCTCGGCGAAACGGGCACGCCCGGTGTTTCTCGAACGGATCCGGTTGAGCCCCAGGTTTCGGCAGCTCACCAGCAGCCAGGGCAGCACCGAGGTGTCCACCACCCGGATTTTGGCGCGCTTCTCCCAGGCGAGCACAAACACGTCCTGGGTCAGCTCCTCGGCCTCGTGTTCGGTGCCGAGCATATGCCAGGCGTATCGATAGACGGCCCGCACATGCGTGCGGTAGATCGTGTCGAATGCCCGGCGGTCACCGGAAACAAAGTCCGTGACCGGGTCGGCCACCGCCTCGGCATCGGCCGGGCTGGGGGTTCCGATGATCGGAGCACCGGGATCGCCGTGGACGCCATCGGCGGCATCGGATGACGACTCCTGTGCCCGCATCCCGGGCGGCCGGATCATTTGCGTATCAACCATGAGCTGCCCCCGTGCACGTCGCGTCTCGGGGGCTTCCCCGACGCGACTCTTCCCACCTGCTGTTTGCGTTCATACCCCGTAGTGTCAAAACCCCCGAAATCCTCTCACGGTTAAACACTTCACCGCCGCATCCGGTCGGATACGGCGGTGAAGATGTGTCGAGGCTTAGCCGCGGGCGGCCACCAGGGCGGCGGTCAGCTCCTCGATCTTGATCGGGGTACGCTCGCCGGTGCGGCGGTCCCACAGCTCAACCTCGCCGTCGGCAACGCCACGGCCGAAGATCACGATGGTGGGGACACCCAGCAGCTCGGCATCGCCGAACTTCACACCCGGGGACACCTTGGGACGGTCATCGAACAGCACGTCGAAGCCGTGCTTTTCGAGGTCGGCCACGGCGGTCTCGGCTGCCTCGAAGACGGCCGAGTCCTTACCGGTGGCGATGATGTGCAGGTCGAACGGGGCGATCTCCGTGGTCCAGGCGAGGCCCTTATCGTCGGAGTTCAGCTCGGCCAGCAGGGCCAGGGCACGGGTCACACCGATGCCGTAGGAACCCATGGTGACGGTCACCAGCTTGCCGTTTTCGTCGAGCACCTTGAGGCCCAGGGCCTCGGCGTACTTGCGTCCGAGCTGGAAGACGTGGCCGATCTCCACACCGCGGGCGAGCTCGACCGGGCCGGAGCCGTCGGGTGCGGGGTCACCGGCGAGAACCTGGGCGGCCTCGATGGTGCCGTCGGCGGTGAAGTCACGCCCGGCCACCAGACCAAACACGTGCTTTCCAGCCTCGTTGGCACCGGTGATCCAGCTGGTGCCGGCCACCACGCGGGGGTCGAGTAGGTAGCGGATCTTGGTGGCGGATTCCTCGCCGAGCACGGCACCGGCGGGCGACCACGGACCGATATAGCCCTTGACCAGGCCCGGGTTCTTGGCGAAGTCCTCGGCCTCGGCGGGGTCAACATCGGCGGGGGCCACGGCCACCTCGACGCGCTTGAGGTCCACGTCGCGGTCGCCGGGCAGACCCACCACGAGCAGCTCGGTCGAGCCGTCGAGGTTGGTGAGCTTCAGCACCACGTTCTTCAGGGTGTCGGCGGCGGTCCACTCGCGGCCATCGGCGCGGGGGTGGTCGGCGTTGGCGGCGGCCACCAGCTTCTCGATGGTCTCGCTGTCTGGGGTGTCAAACACCGAGGCGGCGGGCTGACCCTCGATCGCGATCTCGGCGGGAACCTCGGTCACGTAGGCCTCGACGTTTGCGGCGTACCCACCGGCGGAACGCACGAAGGTGTCCTCACCGATCACGGTCGGGTGCAGGAACTCCTCGGAACGCGAGCCACCCATCGCCCCGGCGTCGGCCTGCACGATCACGTATTCGAGGCCCAGGCGGGTGAAGATGCGCTCATAGGCGTCACGCTGCACCTGGTAGCTGGCCTCGAGGCCGGCGTCGGTGTGGTCGAAGGAGTAGGCGTCCTTCATGGTGAACTCGCGGCCGCGCAGCAGGCCGGCGCGGGGACGTGCCTCGTCGCGGTACTTGTCCTGGATCTGGTACAGGGTGACCGGGAGGTCCTTATAGGAGCCGTAGAGGTCCTTGACCAGCGCGGTGAAGGCCTCCTCGTGAGTCGGGGCGAGGAGCATATCGGTGCCCTTGCGGTCCTTCAGGCGGAAGAGGTTGTCGCCGTACTCGTCCCAACGACCGGTGGCCTCATACAGCTCGCGCGGCAGCAGTGCGGGGAAGTGCACCTCGTGGGCACCGGCGGCGGCCATCTCCTCGCGGACGATCGCCTCGACCTTCGCCTTCACCTTGAGCCCCAGTGGCAGCCAGGCGAAGATACCCGGAGCCTGGCGTCGGATATATCCGGCGCGCACCAGCAGTCGATGGCTCTTCACCTCCGCATCGGAGGGGTCTTCACGGAGCGTACGAAGGAAATAGTTTGAAAGTCGCGTAACCACGTTCCCATGCTAGCGCGCCGGACTGGACTCCGGGTCCGGTGTTTCCTCAAAACTACAAAACCCGCGCCCTCCGAGGAGGGCGCGGGTTTCGCGATGAAGTGGAGGGGTTAGCCCTTGGGGCCCACCATGACCTGCACGTTACCGGTGCCGCCGCCCTCGGCCACCGGCATTGCGGCGGCGAGGCGGTTGGCCTCCTCGATCAGGGTCGGGACGATGAGGGCCTCGGGCACGGTCTTGATGACCTCACCCTTCACAAAAATCTGGCCCTTACCGTTACCGGAAGCTACACCCAGGTCGGCCTCACGAGCCTCGCCCGGACCGTTCACGACGCAGCCCATCACGGCCACGCGCAGCGGAACGCTCATGTCCTTCAGGCCCTCGGTGACCTGCTCGGCGAGCGTGTAGACGTCCACCTGGGCACGGCCACAGCTCGGGCAGGAGACGATCTCCAGCTTGCGCTCGCGCAGGTTCAGCGACTGCAGGATCTGCAGGCCCACCTTGACCTCCTCGGCCGGCGGGGCCGACAGCGAGACGCGGATGGTGTCGCCGATGCCCTCGCCCAGCAGGATGCCGAACGCGGTTGCGGACTTGATGGTGCCCTGGAAGGCGGGACCGGCCTCGGTCACACCGAGGTGCAGCGGCCAGTCGCCCCGCTCGGCCAGCAGGCGGTAGGCCTTGACCATGACGATCGGGTCGTTGTGCTTGACCGAAATCTTGAAGTCGTGGAAGTCGTGCTCCTCGAAGAGGCTGGCCTCCCACACCGCAGACTCCACGAGGGCCTCGGGGGTGGCCTTGCCGTACTTCTGCAGCAGGCGGGGGTCCAGCGATCCGGCGTTCACACCGATCCGCAGCGAAACCCCGGCGGCCTTGGCGCGACGGGCGATCTCGCCCACCTGGTCGTCAAACTTCCGGATGTTACCCGGGTTCACCCGAACCGCGGCGCACCCGGCGTCGATGGCCTGGTACACGTAGTTCGGCTGGAAGTGAATGTCCGCGATGACCGGAATCTGCGATTTCATCGCGATGATCGGCAGCGCCGCGGCGTCGTCTCGGCTCGGCACGGCGACCCGCACGATGTCGCATCCGCTCGCGGTGAGCTCGGCGATCTGCTGCAGGGTTGCGTTGATATCGGTTGTCGGAGTTGTGGTCATCGACTGGACGCTCACCTGAGCGTCACCGCCCACGAGGACCTTACCCACCTTGATCTGCCGCGACTTGCGTCGCGGAGCGAGGGTTTCGGGGACCTTGGGAAGACCTAGATTAATTGCAGCCACGTCGATATCTTACGCCCTCACCCCCGTCAAACTCCCGGATGGCACTCAGCTTGGGGTCACCACCACACGCCCAGAGCGAACGACCGGTATGCCTGGCGGGTGTTAGAAGCGAACCGGGTTGACCAGGTCGGCGAACACCAACAGCACCGTCATCACCAGGAAGATCCCGGCCACGGCCATCGTCAGCGGCATCAACTTGGCCGCATCCACCGGGCCGGGATCCGGACGGCCAAACAGCTTGGCAATGCGACGACGCAACCCCTCCCAGAGGGCGGCCGCTACGTGGCCACCATCCAGCGGCGTCAGCGGGATCAGGTTGAACGCAAACAGCGCGACGTTCAGCGAGCCCAGCAGGTTGAAAACAAACGCCGCCTTATTGCTGTCGGTGATGTTGTGGTTCGAAACCACCTCGCCGGCGATCCGGCCCACGCCCACCACGCTCAGCGGACCGTTGGGGTCACGTTCGCCGCCACCAAATGCGGCCACGGCCACGTCGTAGAGGCGCTGGGGCAGGTGCACAATCGTGTTGGCCACGGCCCCGATGTTGTTGCCGATCAGCGGGAACACATCCCCGAAGGAGCCCTGCACGGTCTCGGTTCCGGGGCCGATGCCCACAAACCCGACCTCCTCGGTCTTGTACTTGCCATCGGCCTCCTTGACCGGACGGTTCTGCGCATCCAGCACATAGCGCTTGGTCAGCAAGGGGGTGAGCTTGAGGGTTTCCTCGGTGCCCTGGCGCTCGACCACCAGGTTGAGGGTCTTACCAGGAGACACCCGGATGATCTCGGTGGCCTGGGTCCAGGAGGTGATCGCGGTATCGTCCAGCGACACCAGCTTGTCTCCGGGCTTGAGCCCGGCCTCGGCACCGGGCGAGGGGGCCGAATCCGGACCACACTCGGTGGCCGTGGACCCGGCGGGCACCACGCAGGCGTTGACGGTTTCGATCGTCGTGGAGGACTGCGGCAGTCCGAAGCCCATCACCACGATCGACATAAACAGCACCGCCAGGAACAGGTTCATCAGCGGACCACCCAGCATGATGATGATCCGCTTCCAGACCGGCAGGCGGTAGAACGCGCGGTGGTCCTCCCCCTCACCGATGGTCTCGGCACTGGAGTCGCGGGCATCCTGAACGAGCTGATCGAAGAAGCGGCGACGCCCATCGGGCACCCCGGCCTCGGCGGGGATATCCGCCTGGGCAAGCGCCTCGGCGGAGGGCGACAGCGTATCGGCGGCGGTTTCGGATTCACCGTGGCTGCGGTGCAGCGTGGGACGCTCATCCGAGAGGGTCTGTAGGAACCCGGTGGTCGAGTCGCGGACGTTTCCGTCCTTACCGGGTGGGAACATTCCGATCATCGAGATATAACCACCCAGGGGCAGCATCTTGACGCCGTACTCGGTCTCGCCCTTTTTGCGCGACCAGATGGTCTTACCAAATCCCACCATGTACTGGGTCACCTTGACCCCGAAAAGCTTCGCGGGCAGCAGGTGGCCGACCTCATGGAGACCGATCGAGATCGCCAGACCGATCAGGATCACCACGATGCCAAGAATGTAGAGCAAGACCGTAATCACCAGATAACCCTACCCCGCACACCGCTGGGAAAACCTGGATGATCGGCTGTGCGTTCCTTATGCCCCCACTTTCCCGTCGCACCGCGGATCGGACACCACCGCATTCGGCGAGCGCCCGCGCGAAATCGGCCGCGCGTGAGACGATAGACGGGTGAGACCCCAACAGCGTGTATCCCTGCCACTGACCGAACTCCTGAGCGAGATTGTGACCCTCGTGCCCGGCGAACCCGGCCCGGACGATCACGGCGGCGAGATCAGCGCGCGCGGCGTGAGCATGTCCGCCGCCGAGGTTGAGCCCGGAGACCTGTTCCTCGGCGTGCCCGGGGCGCGTTTCCACGGGGCGGCCTTTGCCGATCAGGCGCGCGAACGCGGTGCCGTGGCGATCCTCACCGATGCGGCCGGAGCGGCCCTGGTGCGGGAGAAAAACGTGGACCTGCCGCTGCTGGTCAGCGCCGAGAACCCGCGCTCCTTCGCCGGCAAGCTCGCCGGACGCGTGTACGGGACCGCGGACCTGCACGCGCTGACGCTGGGGATCACCGGAACCAACGGCAAAACCTCCACCGCCCACTTCCTCGACGCGATCATGCGCCAGCTGGGCCTGATCACCGGGCTCAGCTCGACCGCCGAGCGCCGCATCGGTGACCAGGCGGTGATCAGCCACCTGACCACCCCCGAGGCCCCCGAGGTGCACGCGCTGCTGGGCACCATGATCGAGGCCGGCGTGGATGCGGCGATCATCGAGGTCTCCGCACACGCGCTCACCCGACACCGCATCGACGGCGTGCACTTTGACGTGGTGGGCTTCACCAACCTCAGCCACGACCACCTCGATGACTACGGCACGATGGACAACTACCTCGCCGCCAAGCAGGAACTCTTCACCCCCGAGTATGCGCGGCGCGCGGTGGTGTGCCTGGACACTCCGGCGGGCCTCGCTGTGCGCGACGGGGCCCGCATCCCGGTCACCACGATCGGGACCACCGGGGTCCTGGCACCGGGCATCGTGGCCGACTGGATGGTCACCATCGAGAACGAAAACCCGCGCTTTACCGAGTTCCGGGTGGACCACCCCGCTCTGGGTGCCCTGCGCACTCGGATTCCGCTGATCGGTGCCCACATGGCCTCCAATGCCGGGCTGGCGATCGCGATGCTCGCCGAGGCGGGACTGTCGCTGGCCACAATCGGTAGCGCGCTGGCCGCCGACGGTCAGATCAACGCCCAGCTGCCCGGGCGTCTGGTGCGAGTCTCGGGCGAGAGCGGCCCCACCGTGTTTGTGGATTCGGGGCACACCCCCGACGCGATCGAGAAGTCGCTGCATGCGGTCCGTCAGGTCACCGCGGGCAAGGTCATCATGATCGCCGGTGCCGATGGGGACCGCGATGCCAGCAAGCGTGGCGACATGGGCGCCGCGGCCGCCGATGGCAGCGACCTGCTGATCATCACCGATCACCACAGCCGAAAGGAAAACCCGGGCGAGATTCGCGCGGCCCTGATCGCCGGTGCCCGCACCCGGGTGACCGCCGACCGCATTCTCGAGGTTCCCAACCCCGAGAAGGCGATCCGCGCGGCGGTTGAGCGAGCGGGAGCCACCGACACCATCCTCTGGTGTGGACTGGCTTCCCAGGACTACCGCGATGTGGACGGCGTGGAGCGTCCCTTCGATGTGGCTGAGGAGGCGCGTCAGGCCCTGCGCGAGCACGGCTACGGCGCCTAGCCTCACAGAGCAACACAAAGCCGGTCACCTCCGTGGGAGGTGACCGGCTTTGTGTTGCCGGCGTTGCTGCTGCCGGCGATGCTGTTGCTGCCCGCTCGACCCTGCGGCGGGCGCGTGCCCGCCGCAGATCCGCGCGACTAACCGGCGATCAGCGCATCCGCCGTCGCCCGAGCCCAGCGCTCGGCCTCGGCCAGCGACTCCAGGGTCAGCGTGTCCTCGGCCTCATGCTTTTCCACGACCGCACGCACGGTGTCGATGATCCCCAGGTAGTCCAGTGCTCCCGCGTGGAAGGCCAGGACCGCCTGCTCGTTGGCCGCGTTGTACACGGCCGGGTAGCTCAGCCCCGCACGGCCCACGGTCTTTGCCAGCTCGACCGCCGGGAAGGCGGCGTTATCCAGCGGTTCAAACGTCCAGGTCTGGGCGGTGGTCCAATCCAGCGGCGCCCCCACCCCGGCGACCCGGTTCGGCCAGTCCAGGCCGAGCGAGATCGGCAGGCGCATGTCCGGCGGGGAGGCCTGGGCGAGGGTCGAGCCGTCGATGAACTCAACCATCGAGTGCACGATCGACTGCGGGTGCACGGCCACGTCGATCCGGTCATAGGGCACCCCGAATAGCAGGTGCGCCTCGATGACCTCGAGCCCCTTATTGACCAGGGTCGAGGAGTTGGTCGTGACCATCAGGCCCATATCCCAGGTGGGGTGCGCCAGGGCTTCGGCCGGGGTGACCCCCGCCAGAGACTCACGGCTGCGTCCCCGGAACGGACCACCCGATGCGGTGAGAACCAGACGCCGCACCTCGTGGGCGGCACCGCCGCGCAGAGCCTGGGCGATGGCCGAGTGCTCGGAATCTACCGGGACAATCTGGCCCGGAGCCGCCAGGTCGTTGACGAGGTCTCCCCCGACAATCAGCGACTCCTTATTGGCCAATGCCAGGGTACGCCCGGCACGCAGGGCGGCGAGGGTCGGCCCCAGGCCGATCGAACCGGTGATGCCGTTGAGCACCACATCGGCTTCCACATCCCGAATCATTTCCTCGGCTGCGGCAACGCCGAGCCCGGTGTGCTCGACACCGAACTCGGCCGCCTGCGCGTCCAGGGTTTCCCGGTCGGTTCCGGCGATCAGTCCGACAACCTCAAAACGTTCCCGGTTGGCTCGGATCACATCCAGGGCCTGGGTGCCGATCGATCCGGTCGACCCGAGAATAATGACCTTACGCACGAACTAGTCCTTTGCGATGTCGATCACAAAGACGATGGTGTCCTTGCCGCCGATTCCGGCCTGGGCGTTACCGCCGGCACCGTAGCCGTCGGCCGGGGGCAGGATAGCCAGAATCTTGGAGCCCTTGGTCTGGCCGACGATGGCCTTGGAGAAGCCGGGGACGTAGCCGTTGGCGGCGATGTCGAGTACCGAGTCGAACTTCTGGAAGGTCGCTCCGGTGTTCCAGTTGAGGCCCAGGGTCTGCAGCTTGGGCGAGTCGGTCTCGGCGATGACCGGGCCATCACCCTTCTCCAGAACCTCGATCGTCAGTTCCTTGGGCGGGTTGGTGTCCGGCAGGGTCACCTTGGGGGCCTCGCCGTTGCCGGGGAACTCGACCTTGGGAGCGTCCTTGTAGTCACCCTTGAGCTCGCGCGCCTTGGGGGCCTTCTCGTTGGAGATGATGTCGGCGACAACCAGGACCGAGTCATCCTTGCCGATCTTCAGCTGCTCGTTGCCCTGGGCACCAAACAGGTCCTTGGGAGCGGCCAGCACGGCCACACGCGATCCGACGGTGTGGCAGCCCACGGCGGCGCTGATGCTCTCGATCAGCTGCTCGTTGATCTGCACCGAGTTGCTGCCCTGACCGTTGTAGGGGGCCTTGAATGCGAACTCGCCGGTGGTCGCGTTGTAGAGCGAAATGTCGGCGACGGCGGTGTCATTGGGGCGAACCTTCTCGCCCTTGCCCTCAACGATCACGCGCGACTGCGAGGCCTCAACCTTGGTGCCCTTGGCAATGTCGATCTTCGGCTCCTTGCCAAAGTTATCGCCAATCTTGGCCGAATCCAGCTGCTTTCCGGTCGGGAAGGTGACACACCCCTTTTCGACATCGGCGGTGTTGGACGTGCTCGTGCAGCCGACCAGAAGGACGGATACCGCGGCGGCAAGGGCAAGGCTGGAACGAATTTTCACTCGGATAACTTTCTCTGCGATCGACGGGCATGTGAACATGCCACCGCGTACCAGTCTGCCTGACGTTGCTGAGATGTGCACTGCCGATGCACGAAATGCCCAGGTTAACGCCGCGCCGAGAACATAACCCGGCGGGCATGTGGACCCTAGTACCCTCAATCTAATGACCGAGAACACGCCGAACGAGCCGCTTCAGCGCCCGGGTTTTGTCTACCATCTGGGCCGAGCGATCATGTTTCCGCTCGCCAAAATGGTGTACCGGATCAAGATCGAGGGCACCAAGAACGTTCCGCTGGAGGGGCCCGTGATCATCGCGAGCAACCACCTCTCCTTTATCGACAGCATCGTGATCCCGGTCCTGGCACCGCGCCGGGTCCAGTTCCTAGCTAAGTCCGCATACTTTGAAGGCACCGGCGTCAAGGGCTGGTTCTCGAAGATGTTCTTCACCTCGATCGGTGCCGTCGGAGTGCGCCGCGGGGCCGGACAGGCGGCGCAGGAGGCTCTCGAGCAGGGACGCCAGATCCTCGAGGGCGGCAACGCGTTCGCGATCTACCCCGAGGGCACCCGCTCGCTGGATGGCCGCCTGTACAAGGGCCGCACCGGCGTCGCCTGGCTCGCGCTGACCACCGGCGCGAAGGTGGTTCCGGTGGGACTCATCGGCACGAATAAGATGATGCCGGTGGGCGCCAAGATTCCCCGCTTTGCCAAGGTCAAGATTCGCTATGGCGAGCCCATCGACGTCTCGGTTCACGGTGCCGCCAACAGCGGACGGGCACGCCGCCTGGCCACCGACGAGATCATGGCCGCGATTCACGCGCTGAGTGAGCAGGAGCTCGCCAACGAGTACAACGAGTCGCCGCCCCACGACATTATCGAGAAGGCCAAGCGCGCCCTGTGGCGCCGCGAGCGCCTCTAGCGCGTCTCGGCCACCAGGATTTTGGCCTCATGCCGCACCGGGAAGTTCACCGAGTTTGCGATAAAGCACATCCGGTTGGCCTCGACATGGGCGGCGCGGGCGGCCTCGACCATGCTCGCATCGGCCACGGTGACCACCGGGGAGAGCAGCACGTCGGTGAACGCTCCCCCGCCGCGTCCGTCCTCGCGCATGGTGCCACGAGCCTCATCCACGTAGTCGGTCACCACGACTCCCGCGGTCACGGCCGCGTGGAGGTAGCTGAGCAGGTGACACTCCGAGAGCGCCGTCAGGAGATGATCCTCGGGATTCCAGCGGGTGGCGTTGCCGCGAAACGGTCGGTCCGAGGAGCCCAGCACGTCGGGTTTCCCGTCAATTCGCACCGTGAGGTCGCGATCGTAGTCCCGGTAACCGGATGTGCCGGTACCGCGATTGCCGTCCCAGGTGACCCGGACGAGATAGTTGTGTTCTCCGATCATGGTGTCATTCTGACACGAGCCCGTCATCCCGGGTACGCTGGATCGGTGACTACTTCCGAAGCTGCCTCCCCGATTCGTGCTGAAACCTTTAGCGCCGCGCGCGCCGTCGAGTTGGCGCAGGTGGTGAGAAGCGGCTTTGTGGAGTCCCGTCATGCGGGTTCGGCGATCGTGCTCAACCAGCACGCCGAGGTGGTCCGCTCGATCGGGGATCCCGACGCACCGATCTTCCCCCGCTCTACCCTCAAGCCCTTCCAGGCGATCGCCATGATGAACGCCGGCGTGGGTCTGCGCTCGGCCGCCGCCGCACTGGCCACCGCGAGCCATGCGGGCACCCAGCGCCACATCCAGGTGGTGCGCAGCATGATCGCGCAGGCGGGTCTGACCGAGGCCGCGCTGCAGTGCCCTCCCGCGCTGCCCCGCGATAACGCGACCCGGACCGAACTACTTCGGGACAACGTCGAGCCGGCACCGATTTACATGGAGTGCTCGGGCAAGCATGCGGCGATGCTGCTGGCCTGCGCGCAGAACGGCTGGCCGGTGGAGAGCTATCTGGATCCCCAGCACCCGGTACAGCAGCAGGTGCGCGACGTGATTGAGCGTTTCTGTGGCGAGCGTCCGGTCGCTACCGGCGTGGATGGCTGCGGTGCCCCGGTCTTCGCAATTTCACTGGCCGGACTCGCCCGCGGTTACGCCCGGATTCGAACCTCCTCGGCCTCCTCCCCGTTCGCGCTGTACCGCAACGCGGGCATCCTGGTGGACGCGGTTCTCGCCGATGCCTGGGGCATCGATGGCCCGGGCCGCCCGGATACGATCATCGCCGACCGTCACGGTGCCTTCGCCAAGACCGGTGCCGAGGGTGTCATGGTGGTTTCGGCCCCCGATGGCACCACTGCGGCCGTGAAGATCCTTGACGGTAGTGCCCGGGCCGGTGCCCTGGTCGCGCTGACCCTGCTGGCCGATGCCGGCGCACTGGATCCCGCGGACGTCGCGGAAACCCTCACCCGGCTTCCGCTGCACCTCTCCGGCGGCGGCGCGGTCGTCGGCGACATTCGGGTCTCCCCGCTGATCGCACGCCCGTAGCGGGGCAGCAGGCGCGTCCACGGGCACCCGCCGGTGGATGTGCGGCAGGCGCCTGCAGTTCTGGTCGCAGTTCAGTCGTTTGCGGTTGCGGTTGCAGTTGCAGTTGCAGTTGCAGTTGCAGTTGCAGCACAGTGGCTTGCGGTCGCGATTAGGTTCTCACCGCGGTTTTAGTCGTTTACGGTTGCGGTGACGGCGGGATTGGCTGCCGCAGCCGCGCTGGTTGCCTCGTCCGCAGGCGCCTGGGTCGAGACATCCGATGAGCTCGCGGGTGTATTCGGAGTCTCGGCGGCGACACTCGCATCATCGAGCAGCTCGTCGAATACGATGGCCGAGATGTTGTCCCGTCCACCGTTGCCCAGGGCAGCCGTAAACATGGCCAGGAGGGCGTCGGCGGGGGTTTCCGAGTTTTCCAGGAAGTGCTGGATGCCGTAGTCGGTGAGTTCCTTGGTGAGCCCATCGGAGCAGACGACCCAGCGTGCCCCGGGTGAGGTACGCACGGTCACGTAGTCGGGAATGGGATCTTCATTGAGTCCCACCGCCCGGGTAATGACGTTGCCGTGCGGGTGGTTTTCGGCTTCGGCGGGGCTGATCGCACCCGCGGAAAGCAGTTCTTGGACGATTGAATGATCGACGGTGATCTGGTCCAGACGCCCCTCGGCAAGGCGGTAGACCCGCGAGTCGCCGATGTTGAGCACCGACCATTGGCTCTCGGCTGCACCGGCCCCGGCGTACACAACACCGGTGATGGTGGTTCCCGTGCCCAGCTCGGAGGGCCCGACGGCCTCGGCCATCTGATGCACCGCACCGCGGAGGGAGTTTTCGAGGTTTTCCCGAGTCACGGTTGCCCCGCTGTCCAGGAGAGACCCGAGGTGGTCAACAACGGCGGCCGAGGCAACCTCGCCAGCCTCATGTCCACCCATTCCGTCGGCAACAACAAACAGGGGGAAGCGGGCGATCAAGGCGTCCTGATTGACCTCGCGCTTTCGACCGGTATCGGTTGCGCTCGCCCATCGGATGATGAGGTCTGCGCCCTCAGATCGGGGAACACGGTACGAGCCGCTATGCACGTCAAGCTCGCTCACGTGGATTCCTTTCGGCCAATTGTTCTCGCAACCGGCGACACATTGGCACCGAGTATTGTTTCCTCGTTCGATGAGTCTATCGAGGTTCAGCCCCGACGCGCGACTTTGAACCGGGCTAGGGTATGTCAGAAGGTACCGGTTTTGCTGAGAATTGGCCACCGACTCACCCCAAGGACGCATTATCCATCGGGGGATGCCTCGGTGGGTAGACCCAATCGCTGGACCGCCCGCGTCCCGGGCGCGGCCAAATAGTGTCCCCAGTGTGCCCCCGACACCACCAGTGCATCCCGCACCGTGTAGCCGGCGATCTCCGCATGGGTCAACACCTCGCCCACAAAATCTCGCCAGGGCAGCGAACTCGCGGCGCGGATCCGGCCAATCGACCGGTCGGTGTACACCACGGGCAGAATGGAGTCGGCGTGTGGGATCCGGCAAAAAACCCCGATCATCGCCCGAGCGCGATTGTCCAGGGCCCGCGCCCACTCCTGCTCGGGATCCGCGGACCCGCTGGAATCCGCGGACCCGGTGGATTCCGCGGGCGGACCCGGCTCAACCTCCGGAGTATCATTCGACCCCGTCTTGGCGCTCACAGGATCTCCCGGCCCTCTCTCGGCCTCCGTGAGGTTTCGATGCTCGGCCTCCGTGAGGTGTCGATGCTCGGCCTCGCCGGGGTCTCCCGATGCTGCGGAGGGGCTCCGCGCCGCCGCACCGAGAAGGCCAAAGGCGCCATCGTAGACATCGGTCTGCCCCGACCGGCGGGGCAGATCGAAGCGGAGCAACCCGCAGGTGTGCCCCTCGGCGAAGGCGACCAGCAGGATGCAGCGTCGCGGGGCATCCCCGAGGAGCCGAGGAAGTACGCGCAGAAAGGCATCGGGCGTGTGTGCGTGAAAGATTTTCATGTTCACAGCCTCACCCGGAGCAGGCGTTCTCGCGCCACCCGCTGCCCACTCTGTGGATAACTTGGGTGCCCGACGGCCCTGTGGAAAACGCCCGCGGCTCCCCGAGGAGAGACGCGGGCGTTACACGGTGCCTGCGGCGGCTAGGAGGCCGTGTGAGCCGCCACGTAGGCGTCCACCTCGGCAAGGTAGGCATCACGACGGAACGGGGTGAGCCAGGAGGCCTCAAACGAGTTCCGGGCGAGCTGCGCGAGCTCCTCGATGCCCAGGTCGGCCTTCTCGGCCAGCGCCACATAGTTGTCGGCCACGTACCCACCGAAGTAGGCGGGGTCATCGCTGTTGATGGTGACCTTGAGACCACGACGCAGCAGCGCAACAATCTCATCGGACTTCATCTGGTCGGTCACAAACGAGTTGGAGATCGGGCAGGTCGTGAAACCCAGCCCGCGAGCCTTGGCGGCCTCAACCAGCTCATCGTTCTCGACGATATTGGTGCCGTGGTCGATCCGGTCCACCTGGATATCCTCGATGACCTGGCGGATGTTCTCGATCGAACCCTCCTGGTCGATATCGCAGTGCATGGTCAGCAGGAACCCCTCGGCCTTGGCCCGGGCGAACACGGCGGCAAACTTGGCCGGCGGGTTGCCGCGCTCATCGGAGTCGAGCCCGAGGCCCAGGATCCAATCCTTATAGGGCAGCGCCTCCATCAGGGTCGCCATCGCAAACTCGGCGGAGAAATCACGCAGGATGCACAGAATCAGTTCACCCTGGATGCCAAACTCGGCGCGTGCCTCGATGATCGCCTGGCGGTAGCCGCCGATGACGTGCGCAAACGGGACGCCCCGCGAGGTGTGGGCCTGCGGGTCGAAGAACATCTCGGCGTGCCGGGTCCCCTGGCTCGCGGCCTTCTTCAGGTAGGCGTAGGCGAGGTCACGGAAGTCTTCGGCGGTCTGCAGCACGCCCATGGCCGGGTAGTAGACCTGGAGGAAGCTGGTCAGGTCGTGGAAGTTATAGGTCGCACGGACCTCCTCCACGGTCTTCTCGGCCAGCTCGATGCCGTTGCGGGCGGCGAGGGCGAACTTCAGTTCGGGTTCGAGGGTGCCCTCGAGGTGGAGGTGCAGTTCGGCCTTGGGTAGGCCGTGGGCGAAGGCAACAAGATCGGTCATGAAACGAGCTCCTGGGTATGAGATGTGCGTGGGGGTTCCGGGACGCAACAAGCTCGGCATCCCGGACGCATAACCAGTCTATTCGGCAACACATGCCGCGAAACCCTGCCTGCACGTCCGACCGCGGCGCCGCGAAGCGGATCGGGCAGTCAGTAACCGAGGCAGGGAACCCTACCGGTGGTCCTGCCCCTACCGCAGCTCCTCGAACCGAATCTCACCCTCGGCAATCGACGCGGTGAAACCCTGCTCGGTTGCCCATTCGACAAACTGCGCGGCATTGCGGCAGCCGGGACGGGTGGCCAGGAGCCGGGCCACCAGCAAGCCCTTTGTCTTCTTATTGAAGTGGTTGAGGGCGTTGCCCGGCGTGCTCTGCCCCGGCTCAGGAGCGGCGACCACGCGCAGATAGGCGTGATTGCCGGTGGCGGCCAGCGGCGAGAGCGCCACATACGCTTCCGAGCGCAGGTCCAGCACAAAGCCGTGCAGGGAGGCCAGGGCGGCCGCGCCCGCAGCTGCCCAGCGCTTCTTGAGTGTGGTCGGCGGCACCTTTGCGGTGGCCGAGAGTCGATAGTTGGGCAGCGGGTCCATCGCGCCCACCGGCCCAAACGGGGCCGACTGAATCAGAATGTGCGCGGCCGCCCAGGTGCGCTCGGCACGCGAGAGCGTGGGGGCCTCGATGGGGTCAAACAGCACCCCGGTGTAGCGCTCCAGCGCGGGCAGGCGCGGGGCGGATTCCAGCGCGGTGTTGAGCGCCACCTCCCCCGCCAGCCGAGCGCCGAGTTTGAGAGCCGCGGCGGCGGCCACCGGATCCGCGCAGAGAAGCTCCAGATCGGCCACCAGCTCCTGGCGTACAATCCCCAGCTCAGGGAAACGAAGCCCCGAATAGAGGTCCTCGTTAAACGACACCGCCCCCGGTTCATCCTGCCGCTTGGTCTCCGAGGGAGGCAGCAGAATAAACACGGGGGCGGGTCGTAGGGGTGAAGCGGGCGAACTAGCCGACGAGCGAGGCAGCGCCGGCGACGATGCTCACGGAGTTGTGCTCAACCGAGAGGAATCCACCGTCCGCCTGAGCAACGATCTTCTCGCCGTTTTCGAGGGTGATCCGAACCTCACCGCTGGCCAGAATGGCCAGCAGCGGCTCGTGACCGGCAAGAATACCGATCTGACCCTCGACGGTACGAGCTACGACCTGCTTCGCTTCGCCTGTCCACACCTCGTGGGAAGCCGAAACAACACTGACGGAAAGAACGGCCATGATTAGGCGTTGTCCTTCTGGATCTGAGCCCACTTGGCCTCAACGTCGGAGATACCACCGACGTTGAAGAAGGCCTGCTCGGCGACGTGGTCGAACTCACCCTTGGCGATGGCATCGAAGGACTCGATGGTCTCGCGCAGGGGAACGGTCGAACCCTCAACACCGGTGAACTTCTTCGCCATGTAGGTGTTCTGCGACAGGAACTGCTCGATCCGACGTGCACGCGACACGGTGATCTTGTCTTCCTCGGAGAGCTCGTCAACACCGAGGATCGCGATGATCTCCTGGAGTTCCTTGTTCTTCTGCAGGATCGACTTGACCGTGGTGGCCACGCGGTAGTGGTCCTCACCTAAGTAACGCGGGTCCATGATCCGCGAGGTCGAGGTCAGCGGGTCGATGGCCGGGTAGAGGCCCTTCGACGCGATTTCACGCGACAGCTCGGTGGTGGCGTCCAGGTGGGCGAAGGTGGTCGCCGGAGCCGGGTCGGTGTAGTCATCGGCCGGCACGTAGATCGCCTGCAGCGAGGTGATCGAGTGACCACGGGTCGAGGTGATGCGCTCCTGCAGGAGGCCCATCTCGTCCGCGAGGTTCGGCTGGTAACCCACGGCCGAAGGCATACGGCCCAGCAGGGTCGACACCTCCGAACCCGCCTGGGTGAATCGGAAGATGTTGTCGATGAAGAGCAGCACGTCCTGCTTCTGAACATCGCGGAAGTACTCCGCCATGGTCAGGGCGGACAGTGCCACGCGGAGACGGGTCCCCGGCGGCTCATCCATCTGGCCGAACACAAGCGCGGTCTTGTCGAACACGCCCGCTTCTTCCATCTCGTGGATCAGGTCGTTACCCTCACGGGTACGCTCACCCACACCGGCGAAGACCGACACACCACCGTGATCCTGCGCCACGCGCTGGATCATCTCCTGGATCAGAACGGTCTTACCCACACCGGCACCACCGAACAGACCAATCTTTCCACCCTGTACGTAGGGGGTCAGCAGGTCGATCGACTTGATACCGGTCTCGAACAGCTGAGTCTTGGACTCGAGCTGGTCGAAGGGCGGCGGGGTGCGGTGGATGGGCCAGCGCTCGGAAACCTCGATGGCGTCACCGTTCAGGACCTCGCCCAGAACGTTGAACACCTTACCCTTGGTGACATCACCAACGGGTACGGAGATCGGCAGACCGGTGTCGATAACCTCCTGGCCGCGGACGATACCGTCGGTCGGCTTCAGGGCGATGGCGCGAACCAGGTCGTCACCCAGGTGCTGGGCGACCTCAAGGGTCAGGGTGGTGGTCTCGTCACCGATCGTGATTTCGGTCTTCAGCGCGTTGTAGATCCCGGGGATCGCATCGTGCGGAAACTCGATGTCAACGACCGGGCCGGTGACGCGAGCGACACGACCGACAACGGCGGTCTGCTCGGTCGCCGTGGCATCGGCGGTGGTTGTCATAGCTTTCTTCTCTCTCGTTCTCGAAAAACTTCTAGGAGGACGCCAGGGCGTCTGCTCCACCAACGATTTCGGAGATCTGCTGAGTGATCTCCGCCTGACGTGCGTTGTTACGCAGTCGGGTGTAGTCGGTAATGAGCTTGTCGGCGTTATCGGAGGCGGACTTCATGGCCTTCTGCGTGGCAGCGTGCTTTGCGGCAGCCGACTGCAGGAGGGCGTTGAAGATCCGGCTCTCGATGTATACCGGGAGCAGGGCGTCCAGAACCGTCGCGGCGTCGGGCTCGAACTCGTACAGCGGGAGAACCTCGGACTTGTCCGGAGCCTCCACACCCTCAACAACCTCGAGCGGCAGCAGGCGCAGAACCTGAGGGGTCTGCGTCATCATGCTCACGAAGCGGTTGAAGACGAGGTGGATCTCGTCCACGCCACCGTCTGCCTCATCCTTCAGGAAGGACTCCAGCAGGGCCTCACCGATCTCCTTCGCCGCGGCGAAGGTCGGGTTCTCGGCCTCGCCAACCCACTGACCGGCGAGCGGCTGCTTGCGGAAGGTGAAGTTCGCAACGGCCTTACGTCCGTAAGCGAAGTGAATCACCTCTTTGCCCTCAGCACGAAGCTCTTCGGTCAGGTCGTTGGCCTCCCGCAGAATCTGCGAGTTGAAGGCACCGGCGAGACCGCGGTCCGAGGTGAATACAACCACCGCGGCACGCTTGATCTCGGTGGGCTCCGTGGTGAGAACGTGCTCCACATTGGAGTACGTTGCCACCGCGGACACCGCACGGGTGATGGCCCGCGAGTACGGCCCGGAAGCCGCCACGCGCGCCTGCGCCTTCTGAATACGGGACGCGGCGATCAGCTCCATCGCCTTAGTGATCTTCTTGGTCGTCTGCGCAGACTTAATCTTCTGCGTGTAGACCCGGAGCTGTGCACCCATGGGTTAGCGACGTCCCTTGACGATCTTTTCCTGGTCGTTTTCCGCTTCGACTACCTCTTCGTCGTGCTCACCCTTGGCGATGAACTCCTTGGAGAATGCGTCAACAGCGGCCGACAGTGCGTCACGAGTGTCGTCGTCAAGCACGTTGGTCTCGCGGAGGGTCTTCAGAACCTCGGTGTTGCGAGCCAGGTAGTCGTGCAGCTCCTTCTCGAAGCGCAGAACGTCCTCCACCGGAACGGTGTCGAACTTGCCGTTGGTACCGGCCCAGATCGAAACGACCTGGTTCTCGACCGGCATCGGCGAGTACTGCGGCTGCTTGAGCAGCTCGGTCAGGCGTGCACCACGGGCCAGCTGACGACGGCTAGCGGCGTCCAGGTCCGAAGCGAACATCGCGAAGGCTTCCAGCGAACGGTACTGAGCCAGCTCGAGCTTGAGGGTACCGGAGACCTTCTTGATCGACTTGACCTGAGCGTCACCACCCACACGGGACACGGAGATACCCACGTCCACTGCCGGGCGCTGGTTCGCGTTGAACAGGTCCGACTGGAGGAAGATCTGACCGTCGGTGATCGAGATCACGTTGGTCGGGATGTATGCGGAGACGTCGTTTGCCTTGGTCTCGATGATCGGCAGACCGGTCATCGAACCGGCACCCAGCTCGTCGGAGAGCTTGGCACAACGCTCAAGCAGACGGGAGTGCAGGTAGAAGACGTCACCCGGGTAAGCCTCACGCCCCGGCGGACGACGCAGCAGCAGCGACACGGCACGGTAGGCCTCGGCCTGCTTGGAGAGGTCATCGAACACGATGAGGACGTGCTTGCCGTCGTACATCCAGTGCTGACCAATGGCCGAACCGGTGTACGGAGCGAGGTACTTGAAACCTGCGGGGTCGGATGCGGGGGACGCCACGATGGTGGTGTACTCCAGCGCGCCGGCCTCTTCCAGGGCACCCTTCACCGAGGCGATGGTGGAGCCCTTCTGGCCGATTGCTACGTAGATGCAGCGAACCTGCTTCGAGGGGTCACCGGTTGCCCAGTTGTCCTTCTGGTTGATGATGGTGTCGATCGCGATTGCGGTCTTACCGGTCTGACGGTCACCAATGATCAGCTGACGCTGACCGCGACCGACGGGGATCATGGCGTCAATAGCCTTGATACCGGTCATCATGGGCTCGTGCACGCTCTTACGCTGCATCACGCCGGGAGCCTGGAGCTCGAGGGCGCGGACACCGTCGGTAGCGATCTCACCGAGACCGTCAATGGGGTTACCCAGCGGGTCAACAACGCGACCCAGGTAGCCGTCACCAACCGGAACGGAGAGAACCTCACCGGTGCGAGTGACCTCGAGGCCCTCGACGATGCCGCCGAACTCACCGAGAACAACAACACCAATCTCGTTTTCGTCGAGGTTCTGGGCGAGACCAAGCGTGCCATCCGCGAAACGGATGAGCTCGTTAGCCATTACGCCCGGGAGGCCCTCAACGTGAGCGATGCCGTCCGCGGCGTCAACCACGTGGCCCACCTCGGTCTTGGAGGCCGAGCCGGGCTCGTATGCCGATACGAAGTCCTTGAGAGCATCACGGATCTCGTCGGGGCTGATCGTAAGTTCTGCCATCTTCTTCCCTATCTGTGCGGAGACGATAAGGTCTCCTGCGAATTTGTCTGGCTGTGCTAGCCAGCAAGCTGAAGTCGGAGTTCCGACAGACGCGTCGAAACGCTTCCGTCGAACACGTCGTCGCCGATCTGAACCCGAAGGCCACCAATGATGGTCGGGTCGATGATCTTGTTCACCCGAAGGCTGCGACCATACTGTGCGCTGAGGCTGGCGGAGAGCCGCTCAACCTGGGCGTCACTCAGCGGAACGGCGCTGGTCACGGTGGCGATGGCGAAGCCCTGCTGATCGGCGACCGTAGCGGCCGCGGTACGCAGCAGCTCACGGATCCGACGACCACGGGGCTGAGCCACAAGGTGCTCCACGATGGCCACGGTCTGCGGGAGAGCCTTGCCCTCAAGCAGCTTGGTGACCACTGCGGCCTTGTCCTTTGCCGTACCCAGCTTGGAGCCGAGTGCGAGTTCCAGCTCGGCGTCCGAGGCCACGACCTGACCGAACTCAAAGAGTTCGCTCGTAATCGGGGCCTCGGCACCGGCCGAAACGGCGGCGGCACGGAGCCCGAGGTCTTCGATGCCCTCGAGCAGGTCCACCGAAGTGGACCAGCGCTGCGCGACAACGGAGTTCACCAGACCGAGGGTCGTGGCGCTCACCGCCTTCGCGAAGATGCGCTCCGTAGCCGCTACCTTGACCGCGGCTTCGGCAGCCGGGTCCGCGAGCAGCGCGCGCAGCTGGGCACTGGAATCAATTGCACGACCCACAGCGAACAGCTCGGTGGCCGTGTTCTGGTCCACCGCGCCGGTCGCCTGCAGTGCCTGCGTTCCTGCGGCGAGTGCTTCTCTGGTTGCGCTACCCATTGTGTTAGTTCTTTCCTACGGTCGAGGCCGGAGCGGCCTCGAGGTCGGCGAGGAAGCGGTCGACCAGGCCTGCGGCCTTCTTGTCGTCGCTCAGGCTCTCCCCGATCACGTTGCCGGCCAGGTCCAGAGCCAGGGTTCCCACCTCGGTGCGCAGCGAAACCAGGGCGCTCTGACGCTCTGCCTCGATCTGTGCGTTGGCGGTAGCGGTGATCCGCGACGCCTCGGTGGTTGCCAGGTCACGAGCCTCGGCCACGATCTGCTTGCCATCCTCACGGGCGGCTTCACGGATTTCTCCAGCCTCCACACGAGCCTCGGCCAGCTGAGCCGTGTACTTCTCCAGTGCTGCCTCTGCCTCACGCTGGGCCTCGTCGGCCTTAGCGATGTTGCCCTCGATGGCAGCCGAACGCTCGTCGAGCATTGCCTGCATCTTGGGGAGGAAGACCTTCCAGAACGCAATCAGGATGATGATGAAGCAGACGGACGACCAGACGATGTCGTACGGGGCAGGAAGCATCGGGTTAGGCGTGGCCTCACCCGAAGCTAAAACTGCTGCATGAAGCATGATGCCTCCTTATTGTCTGCGAGGGGGTGATTAACCCTGGAAGATGAAGTAGGTAGCGATACCGATGAAGGCCAGGGCCTCGGTAAAGGCGATACCAATCCACATCAGAACCTGGAGCTTCGACTGCAGCTCGGGCTGACGTGCGACACCCTCGATGGTCTTACCAACGACGATACCCACACCGATGGCCGGGCCGATAGCAGCGAGACCGTAACCAACGGTTCCGATGTTTCCAGAGATGTCAGCGAGAACGGTAGTTGCGTCCACGAGTGTTTCCTTCCGTGATGGTGAGCAGGCGTTTGCCGTACTCGGTTAGTGTTCGTCCGCTACTGCCAGCTGAATGTAGACAGCAGTCAGCAGCGTGAAGACGTAAGCCTGGAGCACTGCAACCAGGATTTCGAACAGGGTGAAAGCAAAGCCGAATGCCAGGCTTCCGATGCCGAGCAGCGGCCAGAGGCCACCCGCAGCAAAAATGAAGAACTGCGTGGCTGCAAAGAACAGCACCAGCAGAAGGTGACCAACGACCATGTTCATCATCAGTCGAAGGGTCAGGGTGACCGGTCGAATGACGAAGGTCGAGACGAGCTCGATCGGGGTCACAATGATGTAGACCGGCCACGGAACCCCTGCGGGGAACAGCGAGTTCTTGAAGAACTTCTTCGGGCTCTTCTTGATACCGGCATAGATGAAGGTGATGTAAGACACCAGGGCAAGAACCAACGGGACACCGATAACCGAAGTACCGGCGATGTTGAGGAACGGAATGACTCCCGTGATGTTCAGGAACAGAACCATAAAGAAGATGGTTGTGAGGATCGGCAGGAAGCGCTTGGCGTCCTTTTTGCCGAGGAGGTCCTCGCCAATGTTGACTCGAACGAGGTCGAGTCCCATCTCGATCAGGCTCTGGAAGCGACCCGGGACGACTCGCATCCGGCGGGTGCCGATCCAGAACAAAATAAGAAGAGCGGCGACAGCGATGAAACGCACCATCATGATGCGGTTGATCGCGAACGGAGTTCCGTCAAAGAGGAAGACCTCTGGGAAGAACTCCATGATGGACGGCGCGTGGAAACCGTCTTCGTTTCCGGTCGGGACCAGCAGGTGCACAGCGTTTACTATCAGCGCTATCTCCTGTTTCGGGCGGGGAGCTCAGCTCTCGCGACGACGAATGTTTGGACGCCCCCACCCAGGCACGCAGAAAAACTGCACACTTCAGCTGGGGAACTTCAGTTAGCCTATCAAATTTTTGCCCCCCATTACGCCCGCAAGCTTGTTAAATCCACCGAATTTCTTGCGGATACGGTGTGGAAAACCACAATCGGCGAGGCGCAGGTGTAAAAGCACTCCCCCGGCACGCCGCAATCCAGCCGATTTGGCGTGGTGCGGTGTCGCATTAAAGCAGACGGACCGCGGTTTCCCGCGGCCCGTCTTGAGGGTTGCTCAGCGCCTACACCCGATGGCTGTGGCGCGTCCGAATGTGTGCTCAGGAAGCGGGTGCATCATCCGGGTCGACGTACTTGGGCAGCTCGATGTCGCTGACCGCGGGCAGACGCCCCTTGGCCACGGCGACGCAGTCCACCACCAGGGTTCCGATGACCCCGACGATCAGGCACAGCAGCAGCACGGTCTTGTTGATCCAGTCGGCACCGGAGAGGTTCCAGGCGAGGATCAGGAACAGGACAAACTTCACGATCCAGCCACCCATCACCACACCGAAGAAGATCGGTACGTACAGGTCGGATTTGGAATAGCGGTTGGCGATCAGGATCGATGCGACGGTAATGCCCAGGAAGACGGCAGCCATCGCGGTGCCGATCAGCGCCGAAATCACGCCGCGGGAACCATCCACCAGCCCGCCGATGACACCGCCGACGATGGCGATGGCCAGCGCGAGCAGCCCACCCCAGATCAGGCTTTTTTTGAAGATCGGGTTGGCATTCATGCGTGGGGGTCCTTTGCTGCGGGGGTCTCGGGGTGTTCGGGGAGGGTGGCGCCGTGGGGCGCAGGGGTGTCGTCCGTGTGCTTGGGACGACGGAAGGGTTCGGGGGCGATCGGAACGCCGGCCTCACGGGCCTCGCGCACCTCCACGCTGCGATCACGCCAGCGGTTGAGGCGCGGGGCGAAGGTCCACAGGGTACAGCCGATCACGCCCACGGTCAGGAAGGTCAGCGCGATCCAGCTCGGCGAGACAACAAACGCGATCAGGCAGGAAGCGGAGATCACCGCGGTCCAGGCGTAGAACACCAGCACGGCCTGCAGGTGGCTGTGACCCATGTCCAGCAGCCGGTGGTGCAGGTGCTTGCGGTCGGCGGTAAACGGCGAGGTGCCCGCCGCCGTGCGCCTGAAGACCGCGAGGAAGAAGTCCAGCAGCGGGACCACCAGGATCGCGACCGGCAGGATGATCGGGATGAACGCACCGATCAGCTGGCTCCGACCAAACAGGGCGGTGTCCTGGCCGACGCCGAGCGCCGAGGGGTCAATCTGGCCGGTAATGGCCACGGCCGAGGTCGCCATCAGCAGCCCGAGCAGGAGCGCACCGGCATCGCCCATGAACATCTTCGCCGGGTGCCAGTTCATCGGCAGGAAGCCCGCGCAGATACCCACCAGGATCGCCGAGAGCAGCAGCGGCAGGTTGAAGAATGAGGTCTGACCCATCGAGCGCACCAGCAGGTAGCCGTAGATCAGGAACGCACCGTTGGCGATCAGCCCTACGCCGGCCACCAGGCCGTCGAGGCCGTCGATGAAGTTCACCGCGTTCATGATCAGCACCAGGGTGAACGTGGTGAGGACAAACGATGCCTGGCTTGAGCCCACGGTCAGGCCACCAATGGGCAGCGAGTAGAACTGGACCCCGCTGAACGCGATGATTCCGGCCGCCACAAACTGGGCGGCGAGCTTGATCATCCAGTCCAGATCGATCAGATCGTCTAGGACACCGATGATCACGATCAGCCCCGCCGCCCCCAAAACCGCCCAGAGCTGGCCGGGCGCATCGGCGAATGTTTGGGCGAGGAATGGGTTCGTGGACGCGTAAATAAACGCGACGATCACGCCCAGGAACATCGCGACGCCACCCAGGCGCGGGGTGGGTCTGGTGTGAACGTCTCGCTCGCGGATCTCCGGATAGAGCTTGTATTTCAAAGCCACCCGATAGACCACCCGGGATAACAGCCAGGTGACGACCGCGGTGATCGCCGCAACGAGAACGTACTGAATCATCCGCCGGCACCGGCTTCGGGCTCGGCGGACGCGCTGGCGGCGTCCTCAGACGGAGTGGACTCGGCTGGAGTGGACTCGGCTGCGGCAGCTTCGGACGCAGCGGCCTCGGTCTGTGCGGCCTCGTCGTCCTCGGCCAGGAGGTCGCCCAGGATTCCGCGCAGCTGCTCACGGCTGATCGCGCCGTCGCGCAGGACGTGCACCTTGCCGCCGGGACCCGACAGACGCGATGCGTCGATGATCGTGGAGGCGGTCTGTCCCACCGGGCCGCCATCGAGGTAGATGTGCACCGAGGTGCCCAGCATCAGCTCGGCATCGGCGGCACTGGTAGCGGAGGGCAGGCCGGTCAGGTTCGCCGAGGACACGGCGAGCGGACCGGTCTCACGCAGCAGTGCGAGGGCGATCGGGTTATCCGGCATGCGGACGGCCACGGTTCCGTGGGTGTCGCCCAGATCCCAAGCCAGGGACGGCTGTGCATTGAGGACGATGGTGAGTCCGCCGGGCCAGAAGGCGGCCACCAGCTCGGTCACGATCTCCGGCACGCTCTCGGCCAGCGCATGCAGCGTTCCCACATCGGCCACCAGCACGGGCGGCGGCTGCTGTCGGCCGCGACCCTTGGCCGCGAGCAGTGCGCGCACGGCCGCCGGGGAAAAGGCGTCGGCGGCGACACCGTAGACGGTGTCGGTGGGGATAACCACAAGCTCTCCCCGGCCGAGGGAGGATGCGGCAAGCTTCAGGCCGGTAACGAGTTGAGCGCTCTCTGCGCAGTCATAAATGCGGGACATTATGAACAGATTCTATCCCGGGAGACAATCCTGTTCTTCGAATCTGCCCCGAGCCGGGTCATTTTGCATCATGTGTGTATAAATGAGCGCAGAATGGAGTGCATACAAAACACAAAGGATCCTGCATGAGAATCGAACTTCGCCAGGTTACTAAGGGGAAGAACGGCTCGGCTCTCCCGGAGACAAGCCTTCAGCTTCAGACCGGTGCCGCCACCTTCGCCCGCGCCGAAACGGAGCAGCGCCCCACCGTTTTGGGGCTGATCGCCTCGGGCCGAATGCGCCCGGACAGCGGCACGGTCCTGATCGACGGACAGGTTGACGCCTCGCGGATTCGACGCGAGATCGCCCTGGTCGACGCGCCGATCGTCAGCGAACCCGCAGGAAACGTGGCGGTTTCTCAGGTGGTAGCCGAGGAGCTCATGTTCGCCGGCCTCAAGAGCCACCCGATCGCCGTGGCGCGCACCCTGGACGAAATGGGTCTGCGTGACCGTTCGAGCACGGACATGGCCGATCTGGCCCCGACCGATCGAATCCGCATGCTGACCGAACTTGCCGCGCGCCGCCCCGAGGTCCGCGGCATCGTTTTGGTCTCCCCCGACCGCCACGGCGGGGATCCCGAGGCCTGGTGGCGGATCGCCCGTGAGCTCGCGGCCCGCGACCTCGCCGTACTCGTGATCGCCGGCGTCGCCGCCCACACCGCCATTTCCTCGACCCGCGAAATCGAACCCCTGGCCGATGTGCCCTCGGATTCCGCGACCCTCTTCAACCTGGAAGGCCTCGCCTGATGCTCAAGATAATCGCCATGATCCGTGCCGAGTTCGCTCGGCTCTGGGCTACGCGGATGTCGCGGCTGGCCTTTCTCGCGCTGATGATTGTGCCGCTGCTCTACGGCGGCCTGTACCTCTGGGCGAACCAGAACCCCTATGACCGTCTGGACCGGATCCCGGTGGCCCTGGTGGTCTCGGACACCGGAACCACCCAGAATGGTAAGGAAACCAACTTCGGTCACGATGTGGCCAAGCAGCTGGTCAAGGACGGCACCTTCGCCTGGAAGCAGGTCAGTGCTGCCGAGGCCAAGGCCGGCGTGAAGGACGGCGAGTTCGACTTCTCGCTGACCCTGCCGGAGAAGTTCTCCGAGGACCTCGCCTCCTCGCAGACCGATTCACCGCGTCAGGCCGAGGTCATCCTGACCACAAACGACGCCAACAGCTACCTGGCCACCACGATCGGAACCCAGGCGGCTAAGACCGTGCAGACCCAGATCGTGGCCACGGTGAATAAGCAGGCGGCGCAGACCTTCCTGGATGCCCTCTCCAAGATCCGTGGCAACCTGGTGGAGGCCGCCGACGGCGGGACCAAGCTCACCGACGGTGCCAAGACCGCCCTGGATGGTGCGAGTGCACTGACCTCGGGGGCCGAGCAGGCGCGCGACGGTGCCGGGCAGCTGGGAACGGGTCTGAACTCGCTCCGCGACGGGTCGCAGACCCTCGCCGGAGGTCTCGACACCCTGCGCAACCAGACGGCGTCCCTGCCCGGTCAGTCCCAGCAGCTCGCCGACGGTGCCGCCAAGGTCGCCGCCGGAAACGCCCAGTTTGCCCAGGTGGGCAACGAGCTGGCACAGGGATCAAGCCAGCTGGTGCAGCAGCTTCCGGCCGTGAGCCAGAAGATGGCGGAGCAGCTTGCGGCCGCCGGGGTCCCGCAGGACACCATCAACAGCGTGCTGGCCAACCTCAAGCCGGTAGGCGATGCGGCCACCCAGACCAACGCCAAGGTTCAGGCAGCCGTAGGCCAGCTCAACCAGCTGAGCGCCGGAGCCGCCGCCGTGGCCTCGGGCAGCAAGGCCCTGGCCGACGCGACCCCGCAGCTCACCAACGGCATCAACCAGCTGGCCACGGGTGCCGGTACCCTGCGCGATGGTGCCTCGACCGCGGCCACCGCGGCCGGCACCCTGCACGAGGGCCTGGGGACCCTGACCGATAAGCTCGGTGAGCTCGGCGGCGGCCTCGACACCATCCATGGCGGCCTCGGCACCCTGACTAACGGCCTGAGCGACGGCTTCAAGCAGATCCCCGAGACCACCGTCACCCTGCGCAACGATCAGGCCACCAACATCTCCAACCCGGTGAACCTGCACTCCAGCGCGGTCACCAGTGCCGGCACCTATGGTGCGGGTCTGGCACCGTTCTTTGTGAGCCTGGCCGCCTGGATCGGCATTTACGCGCTGTTCCTGATCCTGAAGCCCTTCTCGCGTCGGGCGATCACCGCGCTGCACTCCCCGATCAAGATCACCCTGGCCGGGTGGGCGACGCCGGCCATTCTCGGTGCCGTCCAGATGATCGCGCTGTTTGGGATCGTGGCCGGAACCCTGGGCTTCCAAGTCTCCAACCCGGTCGGGGCGTACGGCATGATGGCGCTGGCCTCGGTCACGTTTGCGGCGATCATCCTGGCGCTGAACGTCTGGCTGGGTTCGGTGGGTCAGTTCCTGGGTCTGGTGCTGATGGTGATCCAGCTGGTCACCGCCGGCGGCACCTTCCCCTGGCAAACCCTGCCCGCACCGCTCGCGGCGCTCCACCACTACCTGCCGATGTCCTACGCGGTGGATGGCATGAGGCAGCTGATGTACGGCGGTGATCTGGCCGCCGCCGGAAACGATGCGATCGTGTTGACGCTGATCCTGCTGGGAGCCCTGGTGGTCTCGGCCATCGGCGTGACGCGGATGACACACTTCCGCACGCTGCGTGACCTCCAGCCCAGCCTGATCGGCTAGGTCTCAGCACACAAAAACGGCATGCCCCGCGGGGCATGCCGTTTTTGTGTGCGCTAGCGGACCGCGGTGGTGACCCGGTCGCGCAGGGTGAAGTCGGGGAAGGTGGCCGGGGCGCGCCAGCCGTCGGCGGCGAGGATCGCACGGATCGCCTCGCCCTGCAGCTCGCCATGCTCGAGAATCAGGGTGCCGCCCGGACGCACCAGGTCCAGGCCACGGCGAGAGATTGTACGCACCAGGTCCAGGCCGTCTTCCCCGCCGTAGAGCGCGGTGGGCGGGTCGTACTCGCGCACCTCGATATCGCGTGGGATTGCCCGGGCAGGAATATAGGGCGGGTTGGAAATGAGGACCGCAACCGATCCATGCAGTTCGGTGAATGCCTCGGCCATATCGCCCAGGGTCAGGGTCGCGTTCTCGGCCCCGATCTTCTCGAAGTTGCGGGCGGCCCAGGCGTGGGCCGCGGGAATCTTCTCGAGCGCGAACACCCGGGCGTTAGGCACCTCGGTGGCCATGGCCAGGGCGATGGCCCCCGAGCCGGTGCCCAGATCGATCGCGATGGGTTCGGCATCGGGAAGGATCCGCAGAGCGTCAATCGCATACTGCACCACCTGCTCGGTCTCCGGCCGCGGCACAAATACGCCCGGTCCCACCAGCAGCTCCATCGAGCGGAACGGTGCCGTACCCAGGATGTGCTGCAGCGGCTCCCGTAACACACGCCGAGCAACCAGCGGTTCGAGGGTTTCGGCGTCCTCGGGGGCGAGGGTGCGGTCCAGGATGATCGCACTCTGGATCTCCCCGCGACCGGCATCCAGCACGTGCCCCAGCAGGAGTTCCGCGTCAATGCGGGCATCGGCGATACCGGCGGCGGCGAGTCTGGCCTCAATCTGGTCGCGCACGAGGCCAAGCGGGCTCGGCGTGGCGGCGGATTCGGCGGGCTGTTGGGTGTCGGTCACGGCTGTTTTTACCCCTGTCGGAACGGTGCCCTGCATGCGCACGGCGTAATAAACCCTATCCGAATGACATGAGCCTCGCGGCGGCACGCGGATCGCAATAGGCTGGTTCCGCACGGCTCTGCCCACCGACACCGGCGGGCAGATTCTCGCGCACAGGCACGGCCCGCACTACCCAGCTGACCCCCACATGGTAAGGACACACACCCGTGAACGCATACATCCACGAGGACATCACCTCGACCTTTGGTAACACCCCCCTGGTTCGGATCAACCGGCTCGCCGACGAGTCGCACGCCACGGTCCTCGCCAAGCTTGAGTTCTTCAACCCCGGTTCCTCGGTCAAGGACCGCCTGGCCATTGCGATCATCGACGCCGCCGAGGCCTCGGGCGACCTGCAGCCCGGTGGCACCATCGTCGAGGGTACCTCGGGCAACACCGGAATCGGCCTGGCCCTGGTGGGTGCCGCCCGCGGCTACAAGGTGCTGCTGAGCATGCCCTCCTCGATGAGCGTCGAGCGTCGCGCACTGCTGCGCGCCTTTGGTGCCGAGCTTGTGCTCACCGACCCCGCCGCCGGTATGCGTGGGGCCGTGGAGAAGGCCGCCGAGATCGTCGCCGAGACCCCGGGAGCGATCCTCGCCGAGCAGTTCGCCAACGCGGCCAACGTGCAGATTCACCGCGAGACCACTGCCGAGGAGATCTGGCGCGACACCGAGGGTGAGGTCGACATCTTCGTGGCCGGCGTGGGCACCGGCGGCACCGTGACCGGTGTGGGTCAGCGCCTCAAGGAGCTCAAGCCCGAGGTCAAGATTGTGGCCGTGGAGCCGATCGACTCCCCGATCCTCAATGGCGGCAAGCCCGGTCCGCACAAGATCCAGGGCATCGGCGCCAACTTCGTGCCGCCGGTCCTCGACACCGACGTGTACGACGAGGTCATCGACGTGTCCTTCGAGGACTCGCTGGAAACCGCTCGGGACCTCGCAGCCAAGGAGGGTATCCTGGCGGGTATCTCCTCGGGTGCGATCCTGTGGGCCGCCCTTCAGCTGGCCGCACGTCCCGAGAACGCCGACAAGACCATCGTGGCCGTGGTTCCCGACACCGGTGAGCGCTACATCTCCACCGCGCTCTGGGCGGGCCTGGCCGAGTAAGGACCGATCATCAGCACCACCTCCGGTTTCTTCGCGCGCCTGCGCGAAGACCTGCGCACCGCGCGCACCCACGATCCCGCGGCCCGATCCTCGTTCGAGGTCGGTTTGCTGTACTCGGGGGTGCACGCGGTGTGGGGGCACCGGCTGAGCCACGCGCTCTGGCGACGCGGGTTCAAGCTGCCCGCCCGGCTGAACTCGCAGATTGTCAGGTTCCTGACCGGGATCGAGATTCACCCGGGCGCGCAGCTCGGCCGCCGCTTTTTCATCGACCACGGTATGGGTGTGGTGATCGGGGAAACCGCGGTGGTGGGCGATGATGTGCTCATCTATCACGGGGTGACCCTGGGCGGAAAGTCTCTGGCCAAGGGCAAGCGTCACCCGACGATCGGCGACGGAGTGACCATCGGTGCCGGCGCCAAGATCCTCGGCCCGATCACCATCGGTCCGCGCAGCGCCGTGGGGGCCAATGCGGTGGTCACCAAGGATGCCCCCTCGGACTCACTTCTGGTGGGCGTCCCGGCGAAGGTACGCAAGATCGTGACCGATCCGGTGACCCCCGAGTACTTCATCTAACCCTGCGCCACCCGGAGTTGCACTAGTCGATGCCGCGATAGCGGGCGGTGCCACTACCCCACTGCTCATGGGTCTGATCGATCGGATAGCGCCCCAGGGCGAACGTGTCTTCCGGGTATTGGCTCGCAACCTGTTCAAAATAGGTCTGTGCGGATTCCGCGGTTCCAAACACCCCGATGATGGGGTTGTCCGGGGCCGACTCGTTCAGCACAATCCAGACGTCTCGATTCTGATCCATGTGGGGTCCTTTCTTTTCTATCCAAGCAGAACGGCCCCGAAATCCAAGGATTTCGGGGCCGTTGCGCTGCTGAGGCTAGGAGTTGGTGCCAATTCGCTGCCCGCCGAGGAGGCGGGGCGCACATACGAGCGCGATCGCCAGCGCCAGCGCGGCGCTCAGTGCCAGGGCTATCCCCGGCGAGGTGGGATCAACCAGCGCCCCAAACAGCGCGGCTCCGAGGGATGCACCGAGGTTGACGGCGGTGTTGATCCAGCTGCTCGCCTCGGTCCGAACCCGCGGGTCGGTGCGGGCATCCGCCGCCAGGTATCCCAAAATCAGCAGCGGAGCGAGAAACAGTCCGCTCACCGCAAACCCGATCAGGGCGGCCAGGGTACCGCCGATCAAGCCCGATACGGCCGACGCAATTACCAGCAGAATCACGAGCGCGAGGAGCTGACGCTCCAGTCGTGGGCGCAGGCTCAGCCGCCCATAGAGCAGCCCGCCCACGGCGCTCGCCCCGGCAAACAGCGCCAGCAGGATTCCCGCGAGCATCGTGTGCGACTCGGTTCGAGCAATAGCCGGCGCGGCAATTTCGATACAGCCCAGGATGATGCCCGGGGCGATCATCGCCACCACCACAACCGGGAAACCCGGAGAGCGAAGCGGTGAGCGTGCTCGCGAGGTACCGGCCTCGGCTCCGTGCTCCCGCGAGCCGAGTTGCCGGCGCGAGAGCGGACTGAGCACAAACAGGAGCGTGCCGAGGGCCACACATCCCGCCGAGAACATGAGCGAGGTGAAGGGCTCCACCAGAACTGCAAGCAGCGCAACCAGAAGCGGTCCGATCGCGAAGGTCACCTCCTCGGCCACGGCGTCCAGGCTGAATCCGCGTGATCGTCCGGGGCCCGCGGGCAGCGCCGTGGACCACAGCACCCGCATGGAGGCCCCGAATGGCGGCGAGGATGCCCCCGAAATGAGCGCCACAACCACGAGTGTCGGCAGGCCCGCATCAACAAGGACCCCCAGCGCCACCAGGGAGGCCGCGTGGGTCAGTCCCAGCGCCGCCAGGACCCGGGTTTGCCCGTGACGATCGATCAGTCGGGCACGAATGGGCGTCGCCACCACATTGGCGATGCCAAGAACCGCGGTAATCGCACCGGCGATCGCAAAGGATCCCGAGGAGTGTTCCAGGAGCAGGACGAGGGCCAGCCCCGAGGTGGCCAGCGAGAGCCTGCCCAGGATGCTGGGAAGAAAGGAGCGCGCCACGTGGGGCGTGCGCAAAACGGTTGTATAGGTATGGGAGGGAGAGGACATCGGAGTCTTCCGGTTTATCGCGTCTCAACACGCAACCTTCATGGCGCGGAGAAAGCGGTCTAACGGGGGTCAGTCGCGCGCAAAATGGCACACGAAAACCCGCCCGGGCGGTACCAGGTCTGCGAGGGGCGGGCGCAGGACCGTTAGATAAATGCGACGATAAAGCCGATCGAACCGATCATGCACACAGGTTAGCACGCCCGTTGTGGGCTTCGCCTGGCATCGACGGCCACGCCTCGCCCGGGTGACGGACCGGATGGCCGCCTGCGACGGCTCGAGTTACAACTCCTGCTCCGGCACCGGCTACAGCTCCGGCTCCGGGCCCGGCGCATCCTTTTTCCGGCGACGACCGGCTCCCGCTGCGAGTGATGCGGGCATCGACTCGGGCGCCTCCTCCAGTTTGGGAACCACATAACCGCCCGAGCGAGCTCGCTTCTTCTGCGCCTCACCACCGCCGGCCTGGCCTCCCAGGAGTCCCGCGCCCGGCGCACGGTTGCCACCATTCGATGTGGCTGGTGAACTCGCCGCAGGAAGCTTTTCCCCGCCGGCTCCCGCTGTGCTGGTAGCGGGGTTGATCCCCAGGACGCCCCCACCGGAAGCGCCACCCGCGAGGCGAGCGCCAGCGGCAATTCCCACGGTCCCGGCGACCCCGGAGCGCAGCCCGCGTTCCGCCGCGCCGTCATCCGTGCCGGTGAGCGCCGAATCCTGACTGGGACCCCCACCGGCTATGCCGGGGTTTAGTGCCGGATCGGGCTGGGGCACCTGTCCTTCGGGCGGTCCGGGGGCAACGGGCGGGTGTGGCGTCCGCGGGCCGGGAAGCGTCGGCACCCCGGGAACACGCGGGCGTTCGGCACTTCCAGAGCTATCCCCCGGCGTTTCAGGACCGCCGCCGACGTACACCGGAGGGGGCGCGTCCGGGGCTGGTCTCGGAGCGCCCGTGCTCGATGGTGACGCTCCCCCGGGACCTCCTCCGACACCGGTCTGCGCGCTGCCGGGCCCGTCGGGCGTGTACCCCGTCGTGCCCGAACCTGGTCCGCTTCCCAACTCACCCTTATTGAAGTCCTCGCGGATCGCTACCGAATAGTCTTTGCTCCGGCTGGCCAGGGATTGCGCATCATTTCCAATGCGTGTTTCCAGAATGCGCAGTGCCTTTTCTGCTGCCCGTAGTCGCTCCCCTGTGAGAAATTCCACAAGTTGGCTTTGGGTATCTCGCGTAATTGGCAGACTCGTAAACGCGTGCCAGGTAACCGTGGCACCTTGAACAAGTGCGCGGGCCAGCGAGTCGGGGAGCCTGCCATCGGGGAGGCCGGCAATGAGCTTCTCCGCGTGCGCTCGGCGGTCCTCGTTGTCCTGTGTCACGGTTTTCTGTATGTCTTCAGCCTCTATTTCCAGGCTGCTGAGGCGGTCGATCAGTGTCGATGCAACACCGCGGGCCGCTTCGGATGCTTCGCCGTTCCACCCTGCAAACAAATCGGTTCCTCGGACTCGAATATCATCGCGCGCTTGCGCAAGCATTGCTCGCAACCGGTCAAGCGCCGGTGCGTCCCAGTCTTTACCCGAGGCGAGTGCCGTGAGTCTTTCTTCCGCGCTGCCTGCATCGGTCATGATTTTCCCTCCCGTTGGTGATTCGATGGTGTGGGGAGAGTCTGGGTGCGTGGGGGCGCTAGGTATTCGTGTTGTTTCATCGACGGTGCCTGCGGCGCAACAGCAAAAGCATGCTGGTCACCCCCGCGACCACCACAAGCGCGAGAGCGAGTCCACCGGCGACCCATTCCGATACTCGTTGATTCGCATTGTCACGAGCTTTCCCCGGTAATTCGGAGCGCGGAGCCGTGTTCAAGGCAGCGCGCGCCTTCTGTACGTCCTGCTTGGTTGGTGCGCTTGCCCATTGGCATTGATCCATAGAATCCGGCGGTTCCGTCCGATCACTGGCAGTGCAACGCGGGTCGGATGGAGAAGAGACAAAGAGTGGGTTTTCATCGGGAAAGGTCAGCGGATCGGCCGCGAGCATCGCGGAAACGGACAACGCACCAAAACCTGATTTGTTATTCCACGGTGGGATTCCCGGATGTGTTCCACCGTCCGTTGTCCGCACCAGGCTTTGCAGAAGCTGATTGCTGGTTGCCCTGGGGTACTTTTCCTGAGCCAGCGCAAGGGAACCCGCCACGAGAGGTGTCGCCAGAGATGTTCCGTCCCGCCGCACAGGATTCCAGTCGTCGCCCACGGCGAGAATCCATGCTGCCGGAGCGGTAACCGCGACGTTATCCGCTCCCCACTGCTGAAGTCCCCCTAGATCGGTGCCCTTTCCAAGGATCACTCCGTCACGGCCCACCCCGTTTACCGCAACCGAACCGTTTCCCGCGCCGGGATAGGTCCCTGCACCGATGCTGTCATCGCCGGGGTTGGGAACGGCACCCACCACGATGATGTTGCGGGCCGCAGCTTGAAGGAGCGCATCCTTAAACGCGAGCGACGAACCTCCGATCGACGCGGACACTATTGATGCACCCGATTTCATCGCAGCATCAGCCGAATCCTTCCACGAATCTCCCGTGTATTCGCCCTCCTCGTCTTTTCCCGTGACGCACCGAGGTAACCACCCCCGTGATTCCTGCTCCGGTGTTACCAGCGGCCCAGTGGCAAAGAACTCGATTTCTGCTTCCGGGACGATGCCCACAGTTCCCAACCCGCCGTCGATCGCACGCCCGTTCCCTACGAGCATTGCAACAACGCTGGTTCCGTGGCCAGAAATCTGCGCATCAGTACTGTCGGCAGGGAACGGCTCGCCGGTGTCCTGGTTCAGGCAGGTACTCTCATGCACGGTGATATTTGCGCCCTGGAGTTCCGCTGCCCTGAGATTGATTCCACTGTCGATGACTGCGATTTTGACACCACGCCCACGCAATCCTTGCGACGTCGCGGAGCCGATATTGAGTGCGTCGATGTACCAGAGTCCACCGGATCGCTGTTCAGCGTTTGGAATCTCGGTCACCGTTTTTTCCGTTTTCGGAAGCGGTAACGCCTCACCTGCCGTGGGCAGGGCAAGCGTGATAACCGAGGTGAGTGCTAGCTGCGTCAGGACCCGCATGCCTGAACGATTACTGATCATCAGGGTCACCTTCCTGCTTCCGCGTCCGACGCATCACGATGTTGCCCCTGCTGAGCGGCCAGATGACTGCTGTGCAAGCGTTTGGAGAATTGCCAACGTGTCTTCCTCCGCTTGAGCGTCTGCCGCTCGAATCGATGCCACCGCGGCAGCCGAAGCGTCCGAGAACTCGACCACGGAGTCGGAAACCTCGGTCACCATTCGAGCGAGAATATCTAGTCGCATCTTCAGCGACTCACGATACTCCTGTGCCCTCCCCACTTTGACTCCTGTGCTGTGGGAGATCACGGACCTACCCGGAATCTCCATCACCGCATCGGCCAGCTTTTTTGCCAGCGTTTCGGCGTTTTCGTCCACTGATATCTGATTGGGACTCACCATCGAACTCATCACTTCCCACCCGCTTCAACCATCATCTTGGCCCAAGCAGTGAGCCTCGACCTCGTCATTAAAAACCCTAGTCAGATAACAAATAGGATCTGCAAGGGGATTTTTGAGGCGGTTCACGGGGCGTCACACACCCACGGAATCTCGGGGTTTTTCGCCGCCGCCGCGTTGACCGCGATGTCCGGAACCCCTCAACGCCGAACGGCCCCGGAATCGTGATGATTCCGGGGCCGTTCGGTGGTGAGGGCTAGGAGTTGTCGCCGATCTCGGCGAGACGTGCCTCCTCGTCGGCGGAGATTGCCGACTGAATGATGGGTTCCATCGCACCGTTCATCACGGCGTCCAGGTTGTACGACTTGTAGCCGGTACGGTGATCGGCCACCCGGTTCTCCGGGAAGTTGTACGTGCGGATGCGCTCCGAGCGGTCCATGGTACGGATCTGGCTCTTGCGAGCATCCGAGGCGGCGGCGTCGATCTGCTCCTGCTGGTGGGCCAGCAGTCGGGCACGCAGCACGCGCATACCGGCTTCACGGTTCTGCAGCTGCGACTTCTCGTTCTGCATGGCCACGGTGATACCGGTGGGTAGGTGGGTGATGCGCACGGCGGAGTCGGTGGTGTTCACCGACTGACCACCGGGGCCCGAGGAGCGGTACACGTCGATCTTCAGGTCGTTCTGGTTGATCTCGACCTCTTCGGGCTCATCCACCTCGGGGAACACCAGCACGCCGGTGGTCGAGGTGTGGATGCGTCCCTGCGACTCGGTGGCCGGCACACGCTGCACGCGGTGCACACCACCCTCGTACTTGAGGTGAGCCCAGACACCCTGCGAGGGGTCGGTTGCGTTGGACTTGATGGCCACCTGAACGTTCTTGTATCCACCCAGGTCGCTGTGGTCGGCCTCGAGCATCTCGGTCTTCCAGCCCTTGGACTCCGCATAGTGCATGTACATGCGCAGCAGGTCGGCGGCGAACAGGGCCGACTCGGCCCCACCCTCGCCACCCTTGATCTCCATGATCACATCGCGTGCATCGTCGGGGTCACGCGGGATCAGCAGACGACGCAGCTTCTCCTGGTTCTCGGCGAGACCCTCCTCGATCGAGGGGATCTCGGCGGCGAAGTCGTCGTCTTCCTTGGCCATCTCGCGGGCCGCTTCCAGGTCTTCCTGGGACTGCAGCCAGCGGGTGTGCGCGGCGATGATCTTGCTCAGCTCGGCGTAGCGCCGGTTGATCTTCTTGGACCGTGCCGGGTCCTGGTGGACGGCCGGATCCGCGAGCTGCTCCTGCAGATCGGCGTGCTCGGCGATCAGTGTCTGCACTGATTCAAACATGTGATTCCTTATCTCAAAACTGTTTTCGGGGAAAAAGCCCGAACCCGCTGCCCGCGGCAGTGACCTGCCGGCGAGAAACGGGTTCGAGGAAAACAGCTAGCGGTGGTCGTGACCGTTACCCGAGGTGGGTGCCGGCATCGACTTCTGCATCTGTACGAGGAACTCGACGTTGCTGGAGGTCTCCTTCAGCTTACCGAGTACAACCTCAAGGGCCTGCTGCGGGTCCAGGCCGGCCAGGGCACGACGCAGCTTCCAGGTGACCTTGACCTCATCGCTGCCCAGCAGCATCTCCTCACGACGGGTCGAGGAGGCGTTGACGTCCACGGCCGGGAAGATGCGCTTGTCGGCGAGCTGACGGCTCAGACGCAGCTCAGAGTTACCGGTGCCCTTGAACTCCTCGAAGATAACCTCGTCGGCCTTCGAACCGGTCTCGACCAGCGCGGTGGCCAGGATGGTGAGCGATCCGCCGTTTTCGATGTTGCGGGCGGCACCGAAGAAGCGCTTGGGCGGGTACAGGGCGGCGGCGTCCACGCCACCGGAGAGCACGCGGCCCGAGGTGGGGGCGGCCAGGTTGTAGGCGCGACCCAGGCGGGTGATCGAATCCAGCAGCACCACGACGTCGGTGCCCAGCTCCACCAGGCGCTTGGCACGCTCGATGGCGAGCTCGGCGACGGTGATGTGGTCCTCGGCCGGGCGGTCGAAGGTCGAGGCGATGACCTCGCCGCTGACCGTGCGCTGCATGTCGGTGACCTCTTCGGGACGCTCATCCACGAGGACCACCATCAGGTGAGTCTCGGGGTTGTTGGTCGCGATGGCGTTGGCGATCTGCTGCAGCACGATGGTCTTACCGGCCTTGGGCGGGGCAACGATCAAGCCACGCTGGCCCTTACCGATCGGGGCAACCAGGTCGATGATGCGCTGGGTCAGCTTGCCCTGCTCGGTCTCCATGCGCAGGCGCTCCTGCGGGTAGAGCGGGGTCAGCTCGCCGAAGTCCACGCGGGTTGCGGCGTCCTCGACGGACAGGCCGTTGATCGAGTCCACCTTGACGATGGCGTTGTACTTCTGGCGGGCGTTCTGCTCGCCCTCGCGCGGCTGACGGATGGATCCGACCACCGCGTCACCCTTGCGCAGGTTGTACTTCTTCACCTGGCCCAGCGAGACGTAAACGTCGTTGGTGCCGGGGAGGTAGCCGGAGGTGCGCACGAAGGCGTAGTTGTCCAGGACGTCGAGGATACCGGCGATGGGCAGCAGGACATCGTCCTCGGCCAGCTCGATCTCGCCGTCCTCGTTCACGCCGCGACGCTTGCGGTCACGGTAGCGACCGCGACCGCGGCCGCCCTCGTCCTCGGAGTTCTGAGTGCGCTCGGCGGGGCCGTTGTTGTTGCCACGCTCGCCACGGTTGTTGTCGTTCTGAGCGCGCTCGTTGCGGTTGCCCTCACCCTGACCGTTGTTTGCGCGGTCGTTCTGGGTACGCTCGTTCTGGCCGCGGCCGTTCTGACGGGGCTCGGTGGCGTCCTCGGACTTGGTCTCTGCCTGCTCGGCGCGCTCGACGTTGTTGCGTCCACGCCCGCGGCCACGGCCACGGGTGTTGCGCGGCTGTTCGGTGGCCTCGGACGCGTCCTCGGCGGGCGCGGTTTCGGCCGGCTCGGCGCTCTCGGTGGCGTCCGTGTTCTCGGCGGTGTTGCCCTGTCCGCGACCGCGGCCACGGCCACGACCCCGACGGTTTCCGCGAGGAGCCTCGGTGGTTTCGGAATCGGCGTTCTCGGCGGTGCCCGCCTCGGTCGCGTTCTCATCCGGGGTGTTCGGGATCAGCGGAGCGCCGTCGTGGTTGACGTGACCACGAGCGGAAACCGGGGCGGCGTCCTCGGCCGGAGCCTCGGTGGGGGCCACCGGCTCGGCGGTCACGGTGCTGGTGCTGACCCGACGCGAGCCGCGCTTGCGGGCGGCGGGAGCAGCCTCGGCGGCCGGAGCCTCGATGACCGGCGTCTCGACAACGGCAGCCGCTTCGGCCTCGACGACGGTCTCGGCCGCAGGCGACGTCGCCTCGGTGCCGGACGAGTCGGTGTCGGACGAATCGGTGCTGGACGAATCGGCGGCAGAAGCTTCGGCCGCGGCAGTGTCGGCCACGGGTGCGCCACCCGCGGCGCTGTCGGCGGCGCGGGCTGCCACGATGGCCTCAACCAGGGCGCTCTTGCGCAGCTTGGAGGATCCTACGACGCCGTGTTCCGCGGCGAGCGCCTGCAGCTGGGCCACCTTGAGGGTGGACAGAGCGTCATTGGCGATTTCGTAGGTGTTTTCGGTGTTACTCACGGAGGGTTCCTTCCCCTATACCCGGGCATGAGCCACGGGCTGAAATGCTCATCGCGGCATGGGAAACGCGGGATACGAGACCCGACCCGATCCGGAGACGTAATGCTCGGTACGGGGGCACAGAAGCGATGGCGTTGATGTGCAAAATTGACCCGCCCGGCCAGAGTTACCGCCGCGATTCATACAGCGTTCGAGACGGTGTTGCCGTGTGGGATTACGCCCAGACTAGCACCTTGCGGGACCTCAACGCGAGAGAAACCCCGCATACCGATTCGGCATGCGGGGTTTCGGCGCGGCAACTAGTCGCCGGATTAGGCCGCGTGTTTACGCCGCATGATCAGGCCACCGGTACCGAGGAGCATCAGCAGTAGGGCGATAATGCCACCCGAAATGGGTGGGGTGGTGCCGGTGGCACCCAGCGACCCACCCGATTCGGGCGAGGGTTCTTCGGTACCGGGGGCGGTGGGTCCGGCACTCGGGTCGGGCGTGCCCGGATCCGTGGGTCCGGTGGTCGGCCCGGTGGTCGGCCCTGTCGTGGGCCCCGTAGTCGGCCCGGTGGTGGGTTCGGTCGTCGGCTGTACCGCAGTTTCCACCGGGAGACGGTGCTCGGCGGGTGCCGCCTCGATCGTGCCGGTCGTGGCGTTGTCGCCCTCGGCGTCGGCCGTGTTCACCACCGCCTCGGCGCGCGCATCCTCGGCGGAGATGACATACGGCTCCACACTCACGCAGCGCATCGACTCCCCGCGCTCAAGGGTATTGGCTGGGCAATCGATGCTCACCTCTGCGCCGGTCAGGAGCGGATCGTTGATGCGCAGGTCCTCGAGCCGGGTGTCCCCGGTATTTGTCAGCGTGAACGCGTACCAGACGTGATCCCCGGCATCCACGATGCCGTTACCGTTGACGTCCTCAACACCGGCGGGAACCGATCCTGCAGCCGGATGCTCGGTGTCCAGTTCCTTGGCCAGGCTCATCCCCGGTTCGGCCCGCACAACCGGGACCGTGACGGCGGACGGTGCCGAGGACAGCCGCGCCCCATGGTCGGGAATGCCGCGCACGGTTGCGCTGTTGCTCACCCGTCCGGCCTCCACATCGGAAGCCTGTACCTCGTAACCAGACTCGGTTGCACACGTGGTGGACTGTCCGGGCCGCAACCGCACGGTCTCGCACCTCACGCCAACACCCTGCTCCTGAACCAGCGGGTCAATCACCTGAATCTGTTCGATCGTGGTGGCACCGGTGTTTGTCACCGTGAAGCCGAAGGGCAGCAGGTCGCCGAGGCTGATCGTGCCGCTCCCATCAAGATCCTCAAACGTCCCGTCGAAGGTCTTGGTGATACTGATCCCCGGCACAAAGTGAACGGTGCACCCGAGGTTACCCTCGACGCACACGGCCGGACGTGGCTCCCCCGCGCGCAGCAGGAAGTTGGCCACAACCCCGTCGCCATCCCGGGGCCCGATGGTCACCGGGTAGCTCACGCTCACCCGCTGTCCGGGCTGAAGCGTCCCGGTGAGGCTCAGCCGCCGGGTGGCCGCGTCCCACGCCGGGGTGAGGTCTGCTCCGGCCGGGGTGATGGTCAGGTCGGGTGTCCAAAAACCGGTGAGATCCGCATCGTCGGCCACGCCGGTCATATCGTCCACGTGGTCGATTGGTACCGGATTTTGGCCGTTGTTGGTGAAGATCAGGGTGTAATCGATGGTGTCTCCGGGAACCACGGCGGTCTCTCGGACCGGACTACTGGATTTCTCGATCGAGAGCCCGTCCACCAGGTGTTCGGTCCATCCGCAGGTGGGCAGGCTTCCGTTTGCAACCACCGGACACTCCTCGGGGAAGGGCGGCGGGATCTCCTCAGTGTGGGTGAACGCCACATTGAGCAGGGCTCCGTCCCCGCCCTGATCCAGGGGTTTTACCGTGGCCGGGTAGCCGAGCTCAATGGAGGTGCCGATCGGGATGCGCTGCCCGGTCCAGGTCCACTGCTGCCGGTCTGCACGCACGTCGGTTGTGCTGCTGGCGTCCGCGGGCAGTTCGGCGCTGGCGGTCTGGGTCAGTGCCGAGAGGTCCACATCGGCGTCATCAGCGACGCCGGTGACGGTGTCGCTGAGCCGACCGTTCCAGAAGGTGGCCGGCTGGGTAACCTGCTCCGGATGCGGGTAGGGAACGGCACTCGCTGTCACCGTGTAGGCAATCGTTTCACCGGGTGCCACGATGGCATCCGAGGCGGGCACCGCGGCCTTGGCCAGCGTCACGCCGGGAATGTCCATGGTGACCACGGGAGCGCCGGGCTGGTTCAGATCGAAGTGTTCAAACGCCCAGGTGTCAATTGACCGGTTGTTCCCCCAGGATCCGCCGTTGGTGGTGCTGGAGGCGCTGCCGTTCATGTCTTTACACCCGGTGGCACTCCACCCGCGAACACCGGCGGTGGAATCGACGCCGGCCGCGGCTGAGCGCAGCGGCGAGGGCTGAGTGCCGCACTTAATGTTTGCCTGGCGGTCCCACTCGCGCAGGGTCACCGGTTCATCATTCCAATGGATGATCGAGGATCCGCTGCTCTGCAGACCGTTGAGTCGGGTGACCCGCATGCCGCCGGAGAGCACCTCCACATCGCCCAGCAGAAAGTGGGACTCGCCGAGCTTTTCGATCCCCGCCCTGAACGCGATCGGGGTGCTGGTGGGAATCTCTGCGCCGGTGGCATCGCGGCCATCAAAGCGGAACCTGCCCGTGCCCGCATAGGCGGCCGCTTGGGTGACAATATCCCGTGGCCCATCAAAGACGCCGTCGGCGTCGGTGTCGATCAGGATCTCCACGTTGCCCTCGAACCCGGTCGCGGTGAAGGAGAACTCCCCCGCGCGCGATCCCGGTGCATCCGGTACAAAGCTATCCACGGTGAGGGCGGGCTTTTCCAGCGGCACGTTGAGCCAGGTGGATCCGCCGCCGGGCAGACTCACGGTGCGCGGCAGGCCGTCCAGATTGGGTTTGCCAAAGAAGATTTTGTCCGGTGCCGCACCACACTGTGGCTTCCAGGCGACCGGCCCAAACTCGGGTTTGGGATTGTTGGCACCGGAGGCGAGCGAGTGATAGATCGACGTGCAGGTGGTGCCGTTCACGTTGCCAAACGCGGAGGCCTGGAATGCGGAGGTGATGCCCCGCAGCCCGCGGTATTCCACCTCATACGTGTAGCCGAACTCGGTCTGCACCCACATCGGGTACGAGGCAGTGGTGGAGGAGTCGGTGAGGTCAAAGCGTTCGCTCCAGGTGCGGCCGGGCACGATGGAGGATCCGCGCAGCGGGTTCACCTGCCAGGTCACCACGTTGCGGCCGTGATTGTTGGGGTGGGATCCACGTAGGGGCTCGAGGGCTGCTACCCACACGCCGGCCTCGGTTTGAACCGGGCTCTGCCAGTCGCAGCGCTTCCCAGAGCTTGTGGTGTCCGAGCATTCCCACGCCTTGGTCCCGTCGGGCGCGTACACAACCCACTTGGTGTAGAGGTCCCCGCCGTTGGCACCGGTGTTGGTGCGGAACGCGGAGCGCACCTGGAAGCTCTCCCCCGGGCTCACATAGCTGTACCAGCGCTGCGGAATCTGCACCGAGGTTCCCTCAACTCCGGATTCGGCGGAGGCGGGCGGCGCACTCACCGCATCCAACGCATATCCTCCGGCCGCTACGAGGACCAGGGCGAGCGTCCCGGCGATCCGGGACCGCGCCCGACTCGGACTCGGAGTTATCCGCGCGCCTCGATCACCACGTGTGCGCTTCATCGGCCACATACACCACCCATTCCCCTTGGTGAGCGCCACACTATCGGGGTTTTTGGGCGATTGGCTAGGGTTTCTGACACACGGAAACCAATTGGTATAAAAAAGCCGAATGGCGACCCCCGATCGAGGGTCGCCATTCCGAAATGTGTGATCTAGGCCGCGGAGAGCGGGGCCACGCTGGCTCCCTGCACGTCCACCGCGAGCGAGTGGATCTGCCACGGCACGCTCGCATGCTCGCTCACAAACGCGGCGGCGGCGGTGCGGGCACCGGTGCCGTCGGCGAGGACCAAGATCGAGGGCCCGGCACCGGAAACCACGGCCGGGAAGTCCTGCTCGCGCAGTGCGGTGACCAGCTCGTGGGTCGCGGGCATCGCCGAGGCACGGTAGTTCTGGTGCAGACGGTCCTCGGTGGCGTCCCACAGCAGGTCGGGGCTCTGGGTCAGCGCGGCGATCAGCAGGGCCGAACGCGACACGTTGAAGACCGCGTCCTCATGCGGCACCTGTGCGGGCTGCAGACCACGGGCCACCTTGGTGGAGAGGGTGTGCTCGGGCACCAGGACCAGCGGCGAGACGCCGCGGTGCACCGCGAGCTTCTTGTGCTTGGGACCGGCGGGAGTTTCCCAGGCGATGGTCAGTCCACCAAACAGGGCCGGGGCCACGTTGTCCGGGTGGCCCTCGATCTCGGTGGCGATGCGCAGCAGGTCCTCATCGGAGAACTCGACGATTCCCTCGAGCAGGCCCTTGGCGGCCATGATCCCGGCGACCACGGCGGCCCCCGAGGAACCCATGCCGCGACCGTGCGGGATCGTGTTGTGCGCGACGATGTTGACGCCGGGCACCGGCTGACCCACGGCGGTGAACGCATAGGCCATCGAGGTCACCACCAGGTTGGTGTCGTCGGTGGGGACGGTTCCCTCCCCCACGCCGTGGATGTCCACAAACGCTCCGGGCTCCTCCCGCACGCTCACCTCGATCTCGTCGTACACGCTGAGCGCGAGTCCCAGGGTGTCAAACCCCGGGCCGAGGTTGGCGGAGGTTGCGGGGACGCGAACACGAACGCCGCGGCCGAGCAGGGTCGCGACGTTCTCGGGCATGTCCGAGGGGCTCATTCCTGTTTAGTCCTAACACCGAGCGGGCTCGGAATACTGACCACCTGTGTGGTCGTGGTGATGATGGGGTGCCAAGAATCGGCGAGGGATGGCGCCGCACGGTGCCGCGCCATCCGATTGTTTTGAGACTACTCGCCCTCGAAGCGCAGCACGCTGACAACCTCGCGCACGGCCTCGTGGGAGCGCAGCTCGGAAACGGTGTTCTGTACCGCGTCCTCGCGCGAGGTGTGGGTGCCGATCACAAGCATCGCGGTGCGCTCCTCGGAATCGTCGGCAGCCTCGGCGACCGACTGCACCACGGTCTCGACCGAGACGCCGGCCTCGGCCAGGATCCCGGCGATCTGGGCGAGCACGCCGGGACGGTCGCTCACCCGCAGGGCGATCTGGTAGCGGGCACGTACCTCGCCGATCGGGATCAGCGGGAGCTTGGCGGTGGCACCATCCGTGAGCCCCGGGCCGCCGGCAACGTGGCGTCGGGCGGCGGACACCAGGTCACCCAGCACCGCCGAAGCTGTCTGCACACCACCGGCACCGGCACCGTAGAACATCAGCGGTCCGGCCGCGGCGGCCTCCACGAAGACCGCGTTGTTGCCGCCGTGCACCGAGGCGAGCGGGTGCTCCTTGGGGATCAGTGCCGGGTAGACCCGGGTCGAAATGCCCTCGCCGTGCTCGCCGGTCACGCGCTCGGCGATGGCCAGCAGCTTGATCGTCGCACCGGCGGCGGACGCATCGGCGATCTGCTCGGCGGTGATATCGGCAATGCCCTCGCGGTAGACGGCCTCGGCGGGCACATCGGCGTGGAAGGCCAGACGGGCGAGGATTGCTGCCTTCTGCGCGGCATCGTAACCGTCCACATCCAGCGTCGGGTCAGCCTCGAGGAAGCCCAGCTCAAACGCGGTCTTCTGGGCCTGCTCCATGGTGTCGCCGAAGCGGTCCATGCGGTCCAGGATGAAGTTGGTGGAGCCGTTGACAATCGCCAGGATGCGGTTGACGCGGTCGCCGGCGAGGCTCTCGCGCAGCGGACGCAGGATCGGGATCGCACCGGCAACGGCCGCCTCATAGGAGATCAACGCGCCCACCCGGGCGGCGGCCTCAAACAGCTCGGGACCGTGGGCGGCAATCAGCGCCTTGTTTCCGGTGACCACATCCGCGCCGGCGGCGATGGCCTCAAGGATCAGGGTGCGGGCCGGTTCGATGCCACCGATCAGCTCGATCACGACGTCGGCGCGCTGCACCAGGTCGTGGGCGTCGGTGGTCAGCAGCTCGGCCGGGATGTCCCAGTCGCGGGCGGAGTCCAGGCTGCGCACGCCCACACCCACCAGGTCCAGGGTAATGCCCGCGCGGGCGGCGAGCTCCTCCCGGTCCTCGGTCAGCAGTCGTGCCACCTGCGATCCCACCGAGCCTGCGCCCAGCAGCGCGACGCGCAGGGTCCGAAGTTCACTCACTTTTTGTCCAATCCGGCATCGCGAGCCAGTAGTTCGGTTTCGGTCTCGCCGCGCACCAGCAGACGTGATTCACCGTTCAGTACGGCGACCACGGCGGGACGGCCGAGGAAGTTGTAGTTGCTGGCGAGCGACCAGCAGTAGGCACCGGTCGCGGGGACGGCGATGCGATCGCCCGGGACCACATCCGCGGGCAGATACTCGTTGTACACCACGATGTCGCCGGACTCGCAGTGCTTTCCAGCCACCCGGGAGAGTGCGGGTGCGGCAGCGGAGACGCGGTTGGTCATCCGGGCCGAGTACTGAGCTCCGTAGAGTGCGGGGCGAGCGTTGTCGCTCATGCCGCCGTCCACGGACAGGTAGCGCCGGATCGCGGTGCCACCCTCGGGAAGCGCCACCGAAACATCCTTGGTGGTGCCAACCTCGTACAGACTCATCGTAGTGGGTCCCGAGATGTAGCGGCCGGGCTCAAACGCCAGGACCGGCACGGCGATGCCCAGGCGCACGGCCTCGGTGGCCACCTGATCGGCGATGTCGGCGGCGAGGGTTTCGATTTCGGCCGGGTCATCCGCCCGGGTGTAGGCGATTCCGAATCCGCCACCGAGGTTCAGCTCGGGGATGTCGCCGCCGGCCAGCAGGTCGCGGTGGAGCTCCAGCATGCGGGCGGCAGACTCACCGAAACCGGCCGAGCCAAAGATCTGCGATCCGATGTGGCAATGCAGTCCGAGGAATTTGAGTTCCCCGCGGGCCCGGATCTTCGCCACCGCGGCGGGAGCGTCGGCGCGGGTGATGCCGAACTTCTGGTCCTCGTGGGACGTGGCCAGGAAGTCGTGGGTGTCGGCGTGCACACCCGAGTTCACGCGCAGACGCACGTTCTGGACCACGCCGTGGCGGGCGGCGGCATCGGCGACGCGGTCGATCTCCTGCAGGCTGTCCAGCACGATGGCGCCGATACCCGCGCCGACCGCGCGATCAATTTCGGCCAGCGACTTATTGTTGCCGTGCAGGCCGAGGCGCGCGGCGGGAATCCCCGCGGCCAGCGCGAGGGCGAGTTCTCCCCCGCTGCAGACGTCGACGTAGAGGCCCTCCTCGGCCACCCAGCGGGCGATATCCGCGCTGAGGAAGGCCTTGGCGGCGTAGTACACCTTGGCGCTGGTACCGATGCGTGCGGTTTCGGAATCAAAGGCGGCGCGAGTACGCGCCGCGCGACCACGGAAGTCGGCCTCATCGATCACATACAGCGGGCTGCCATAGGTTGCCGCCAGCTCGTCCACGGGGATTCCGGCGAGGCTCAACCGGCCATCGGCCGCGCGCGTGGTGTTGGCGGGCCAGAGTCCGGGCGCCAGGTCGTTGGGGTCTGCGGGAATCTCCAGCCAGGCGGGGGCGAGATCGGCGGAGTCGAGAGAGTGAGCGGCCACGGCGGAACCAATCTGAGTCGTGGGGATAGCGCGCGGCTATCCGGGGCGGAGTCCGACCAGTCTAACCGGGCGGCACCTGCCCATTTTCCCAGAATCCGTATGCCGCGCGGTGCACATGTTTCCTCCCGCGTCGGCCAGGGGGATCCCTAGTTACCGCTCTCCGATGCGGCAACCTCGGCACGCTCCCGCTTGCGTGCGCGGGAGGCCCGCAGGTTGGCGACGTTTCCACAGACCAGGGCGTCATGCCAGACCCCGCTGGAGTTGCGGGATCGATCGTAGAACGCGACCTCACACTCGGGGTTACGGCACACCTTGAGCCTCGGCCAGGTGCCCTGAAGCTGCGAACGATAGGCCCACAGCAACACTTCGGCGAGCGCGGCATCCCAGCCGGTGCCCGCAGGAGTGGGGGCGACCGTGCCGTCGGCGCGGAGGCTCATGTCCAGGACCGTGCGGACATCTCCACCCGACACTTCGGCAGCGGTCTCAACCCCCGGGACCACCCCACCCTCGGTCAGCGCGGCGCGCAGTGCATCGCGGAGGGCACGCAACCGGGACGAGCCTCCCGGAACTCCATTCTGCGCTAATCCGAGTGATCCGAATCGCTCGGACCACCAGTGTGCGGCCACGTCATCGGCGGCCAGGAGATCGGGCTTGCCGGAACGACCATTGGCAAACGTATTGAGCAGATCCTGAATCGCTCCCGCATCATCCGGTCCGGTGATGACGCCGTATCGCTCGCTGGTGGTTCCCATACATGCAGCGTAACCCCCGACAGTGGTGTTTCCCTAATGATTCTGTCTGCTGCGCTTTACATTGCGCCCGCGAGCATATCGATTGGGTGTCTGATCGTTCGGTGACGCGGCACTCGAAGCCCGTCCGAGTAGGCTGAAGGCATCACATCCCCTACTTTCGAAGGCGAGTACCGTGACCGAGTCAAACTCCCCCCTGACCACCGCCGAACTGGCGCAGTTCATTGACCACACCCTGCTGGCCCCCACCGCGACCACCGCGGACGTGGCGGCCACCATCGCCGAGGCTGCACGCCTGGGCACCAAGGCCGTATGCCTGTCCCCCTCGGTCCTGCCGGTGCAGATGCCCGAGGGCGTGGACCTGAGCCTCGCCGTGGTGGTGGGCTTCCCCAGCGGTAAGCACCACTCCTCGATCAAGGCAGCCGAGGCGGCCCTGGCCGCGAGGGAGGGTGTGGACGAGGTCGATATGGTGATCGATATCGGTGCCGCCATCGAGGGCCGCTACGCCGATGTCGAGGCCGATATTCGCGCCGTCCGCGAGGCCGCTCCGGCCCCCGTGCTACTCAAGGTCATCATCGAATCGGCCACCCTGTCGGATGAGGCCATCGTCGCCGTCTGCGAAGCTTCCGAACGCGCCGGTGCCGACTTCGTGAAGACCTCCACCGGTTTCCACCCCGCCGGCGGCGCCTCCGTGCACGCGGTTGCCCTGATGGCGAAGACCGTCGGCGGACGCCTGGGCGTCAAGGCCTCCGGTGGCGTCCGCACCCGCGAGCAGGCCGAGGCCATGATCGCCGCCGGTGCCACCCGCCTGGGTGTCTCGGGCAGCGCCGCCCTGCTGGCCGACTCGGCCACCGAGGGCCCCGTGGGCTACTAACACTCATTCGCAGGGGGCACCGCCGGTTTCCGGTGGTGCCCCTTTTCAACGCCTCGTGTTTTGACACGTATTTGACACGTCAAAACGTTTCTGGCGCACAGACCGGGTACCGATAAGCGGACCACACCCGGGTTCCACGCCCCCCAAGCAACTAAGCACCGCGTTTGCGCTCACCAGCTATAGGATCCTAGCTAAATCGGAATACCACGGTTCCACCCCGGCTTCTGGATCAACAGGTCATCGTGCAGCCGCGCCCGACATTCTTCAGCGAAGGGCACAGCCAGGCTCGGATCGGCCAGAAATCTCTCGTAGGTGACCGGGGTGATGCCGTAGTACTCGATGTAGTCCGCCACGCCGATCGTGACGGGGATAGACACATAGAAGTTCCCTGACTCCTCATCTATACCCAACCAGAATCGATTCTCCTTCGAAAAATATGTGTCACGATCACGAATTCTCATTTGATACCTTCCCACCGGGAACCAATCGCTATTTGCACCCGACTCTTCCACCGGGATGCCCCACCGCATTTATCCCGATCGTGCCTCGTATTCCCATCGGCATCTAGGGCAGTGCGGCCAGCTCGCGTAGCTCGGCAAGGCTCTCAATTCTCCGCAGCGAACCGGAGTCTATTCGTCCGATGCGGTGTCCAAAGTTTTCATCAATCAGGCTTCCGTATGTTTGTGAGGGGGCCTCCCCGCCGAGGTAGCCGCGGTTAAGGTACTCGTTCCACACGGCACCGGCGTTGTAGCCGTCCGGATCACACGCACGCCGAGTAACGTAGCCGGCAGCGGCCTCCTGATCCGAAAACCAGAAGTAGCCGAGGATTTCTGGCCCGTCACCTCGCGCAATTGCAGCAAACGATACCGCCCCGAGAGGCTGTCGTGCAAAGTGGTTGTCCACGCTTCCGACAATTGCGAACCCCACGTCCTCGGCCCAACGCCCATACGCAACGCGAAGTTCGGTGTCGGGACCGGCCGCCCTGCGGCGCTTTCTAAATCGGAAGACCACGGTTCCACCCCGGTTTCTGGATCAACAGGTCATCGTGCAGCCGCGCCCGACATTCTTCAGCGAAGGGCACAGCCAGGCTCGGATCGGCCAGAAATCTCTCGTAGGTGACCGGGGCGATGCCGTAGTACTCGATGTAGTCCACGAGTCCGTTGGTCACGGGGATCGCCACATAGTTACGACCCGACGCATCGTCTCTGCCCAGCCAGAAACGGTGCTCGCGTGAAAGGTAGGTGTTACGTGGCACTACTTTCACTGGTTTCTTCTCCCTCTCGAAGCCAATGGACCGAATCCCCTCCCTGCGGTGCACACCCGCGCCCTCGCCTGCTCCACGTCGTGAAGCATAGCTGGCCATGCCCTCAACCCATGCCACCAGCGTGGGGTTTATGAATTGTTCACGGAGCGAATATAGTTCCCGCAGGTGCCTGCGCTAGCCGCATCGTTTTTTGACGAGTATTTGACACGTCAAAACACCCCCACCTCACAGGCCCGGTGCGCCCTAGCGACCAACTCACATGATCGACGCGGTCAAGGGTATCTTTCATTCGCTCCCGGCACACCACAAATGGAAGTTTTCGGCTTCACTGTTTACCCCCTCAGTCAGCTTATGTTCTGATACGGGACCGACTTCGCAAGAGTGCGCAATTCAGCAAGACTGCCAATTTCGCTCAACGATTCGCCATCAATCCGACCAATCCGGTAGCCAAAATCGAGCTGGACAAGCTCTGCATATCTCGCAGACGGTGCGATGCCCCGGACGAACCCCTGATCGATCTCTGGACCCCACACTGCAGCCGCATTTACGCCCACGGGGATATTCGATCTCGCCGGCAGGTACCCCGCTGCAAATTCTTCATCTTCGAACCAGATGAATCCAACAAGCTCGATTCCAGAAGGGCCGTCCTGAACAATCCGAGCAAACGTAACCCTCCCCGCAGGTTGGCGTGAATACTGGTCTGGCGGAGAGTCCACTACCTCGGTGCCAAAGACTTCCTTCCACCGGCCATAAGGCTCCAGGGACCCTTCATCCGTGTCTCTGCTCATTTCTTACCCCCTCACCACACGTAGTTGGTCAGATTATCGTGCCCAGTTATCACAACTCATCGTCATGCAGCAACACTGTTAGAGCAAGTTGTTCGAGGGCAGAAAGGCTTGCTATGGACCGTAGCGAGTACGAATTAACTTGCCCTAGTGCGTGACCGAAATCCTCATCTCACAGTTCCGCACATCGCTCTGGCAGAAGGATGCCCCCGAGCACACCCTTCGTCAGCGTCGCTAAACCAGATGAATCCAATTAGTTCAGAGGCATTCGGACCAGCATGGATAATACGAGCGTACGAGATTTCACCGGCCGGTTCGCGAGAATATCTGCCAGCCGGTGTAGAACCGATTCGAAGACCGACATCGAAAGACCAACGGCCATGAGCATTGCGCCTCCCACGGTCATCAGCGTTACTGTTCAATGTTCGTTATCTCCGCAAATAAATGCCTGTAGCCGTCTTCAGTTTGAGTGGCTTGCTCAACTTGATAGGCGAGGTTCCAGGGCTGTAAAAGCTCACGCTTTTGTCCCCAAGCCGATCGGTTACACACGGAACGACACAGTCTTTGCGAGTGTGCGCAGTCGGGAAAGACTTTCGATTCGCTGAACAGAATCGGCTGCAATATGACCAAACTGCTCAGGCATGTCTATATCCAGTAGCTCAGCGAACCGTGCCGATGGCGTAATGCCCTGCGCGCATCCTTCGTCAATCTTTCGTACCCAGACGATTCCTGCTCTTCCGCTGACCACATCGTTTGAAGCGATGCTCGTGTAGCCGGCCGCATTTTCCTCATCGCTGAACCATACGAAGCCCACGAGGAGTTGACAGTCCGAAAGAGTCCGCACGATTCGTGCAAAGCTAATCTCGCCCACAGGCGTGCGAAGATACCGTCCTGCCGGGGTGCTTACAATCTTAAATCCCACGTCCTCAGCCCAACGACCGTATGCCCGACGCGGTTCTTGACCAATATTGCTATTCATCAGTGACTACCTCCGCAAAAATGTGCCATATCCCATCCTCTAGCTTGCGAGTGTCGAGGGACACACGCAAAAATACCGTCGAAATCCAGAATCAGTCGGTATCGGGCTGAGGAACCGAAGACTCAAGCGGAAAAAGCGGAACCCCGTCGGCACTCGAATAGGTATTGATGATCTCCCCAAGAGAAGCCGCCAACACCCACGATGCTGCCGCAGCCTGCGAACGTTTGGCACCCTCGATGCCCTCGAAGGTTGCAACCTTTACCTCGTTAACATAGACGTCCTCAATTGCTCGGTCGGGGAATGCGTGGCGCTGGTTTTTCGAATCGGGGTTCCACGAGGCGATGCGGAAGTCTAGTCGGGCCCCAGGAGCCGGATCTGCATGCTCAGGAATCCAGGTGAAACCTGCGTAGCGGCGCACTGCCCAATCGTGCCGGACTGCGAGATTCTTTTCCACGTCGGCAAGTGCCCGGGCCTGGAAGAGCTCATGCCTCACTCCATTAGGGTCAGTTTGATATGCCTCGGAGACTGTCAACCATCCGTCATGCAGAGTAGAAACAAACACAAAGTAGGCACCATCGTCGTAGGAAAGAGCAAGCGCGCCCTCTTCTCGATTCTCGCGCAACTGTGCAGGGTTGCCATATCGAAGCCAGTCTCGGAACTCCGCAGTCCAATCAGTTCCGGTCAGTAACTTTTCCATTTTGCGTCCGTTCACTCAATCCTCGACGGAGCGCAGGTTGGAGAATGGCTTGCCGAACGGGTCAAGGCTTGCCGTAATGATTTGCGGCACCGTGTACTGCAGGAACCATGAGGCACCCGCAGCCAAAGAGGTTCGCCCCACCGATTCGCTGGGTAATCGAGCCACCACCCTGCCGCTCAGCCCTACCGCCTCAGTCCCGAGAGTCTGACCCGAACTATCTACAAGGAGGTATCCTCTGCGCACCCGTGGAACTGGGGAAACCGCGTAGGCTTCACGGCGCTCCCGGAGCTGCCCGAGTCCCAGCTTGCGACGAATCGAACCCCCAACAACCATTGCGAGATACCGTTCAGCGAAGTCGAGAGTGGCGAATTCGGCAGAAAGTAGTCGGCATACCTCGACTAGAACGACCAGCCCTGATCGCTCCCGCATCGGTGGATTCAAAAAAATAGGTGGTATCGGAGGTAAATCGGAATTCAATAGTGGTGCTCTCCGAGGCCGAAATTACCTCTGCCTGCGGCGAAACGCGCTGCATCCATGCGATGAAATCGGGAGACATGAAGTCGATAGAATTTGTGACCGTCATTGAAGGAAGCGCCCTTCTAACGAGTCGTGAGCAGCGAGAATCTGATTGTTTCTGGAGCGAATTTAGTCCAAGACATCGACACGGCTAGTGAGCGTGTCCAACACTGACAATTACGATTTCGTCTACGCGACATCGTCGATACCAGCCGACTTCGCGATGACGCGTACGCCCTCGATGTTTGAGGCCTCTTGAACAGAATCAACGTTTATTCGGCCGATTCGATTTCCCAGGTCAAACAGCGCAAGCGCAGCGAATGCTTCCGAAGGCGTACGGCCTTTCGCACACCGCTTGTTGAGTTCGTCAGACCAAACTCTGCCCGCGTTTCCGCTGATTGGGATGTTCGCATCGGCCGGAAAGTATCCGGCGGCGTGTTCGGCGTCACTAAACCAAATAAATCCAACGAGTTCTAGACCAGTTATCCCGTCCTGAACTATCCGCGCAAATGTAACGGCATCGGACGGTCGGTGCGAATATCGTCCCGATGGTTCCGCCGAGATCATATTCCCCATGTCTTCAGCCCAACGTCCATAAGACTTCCTTGGGCTTTCGTTATTGCGTTCGTTCATCTTTCACCTGTTTTTCGCGGTGAACAGGGGTGCCCCCGTCGGACTCGAACACGACTTAATAATCGTTTCGAGCGACGCGCCTAAGAACCATGATGCTCCGGCAGCTTCAGTCTCTTTGAGCCCCGGAAAACTGCGGAATCGAGCGATGGCGAGCTCACCCTCGATGAGCTCCTCTCCGGGAACCGGTTGCGAATCGATAAAAAGCGTCACCGGACGAACCTGAAACCCCGGCGCAACCGATGCCGCGGTTGTGTCCTGGTCCAAGAACGGCAGTTTATTCGCTAATCGATACCCACCGTTCTGATACATCACAAACCACCGTTCGAATCCGTCAAGATCACAAAAGTCGCCAAAGTAAACCGGCGGCCCGCCCTTGGATGAATCTCCCAATCGGATCCACCCCGAGTCGAGCCGCGAAACCACGTAGGTAGTCTCGCCGTAGTCGGGGCTCAGCCCGAGCTGGCCCTCATAGGAACGAAGTGCCCAGCTACTTGAGAACTGTTTGAGCCAGTTACGTAACAACTCGCTAAGGTCCTCAATTTCCAATTGATTAGCCATCTAACACTCCATACTTAATCAGTTTCCAAATCACAATTGGTTTGCCCTTACTGTCGAAGAATCGAATCTGAGACGCACCGCCTGGCTGTCCAAAACCTCTGGCCACCCTTGACACTTCAATCTGAATCCCCCGATTGTTGAGGATCTCATCCGCGCCCGGATTCAAAGTGTATTTATAGTATTTTTCTTCGAGGGAAGAAAGCGGAAGTGCCCGACTCTCGAATGACGCAGGTACCCCGTCCTCAACCACAGCAAGGTACTTGCCGGTAGGCTCACCGATCCGATCAAAATGTATGCCGTGATCTACTGAGAACACATCGGCGGACACATATTTCACGATGGTTCCACGGTCTGCACCATCATTCCCGGGAAAACGGAAATAGTCTTCCTGCACGTCCTTGTATCTCGCGTCATACCCCGCCTTATCCAACGGCAGGTTCGAATCGAAATCACGACCATACGGCACATCCGGGTGCTGTACAAGCGCCAAAGATTCAGCGTTCCTGCCGTTATACACAGGATAAGCCTTGCTTGTCCCATGAACCTCGAAAATCTCACCTGTGCCGGCACCTAGCTCCGCGGCTGTGGAGTCTGGTTGCCTCGTCCACACTGGAACGGTTACTCGCTCGTCTCCGACCCAAACCGTGCCGGTGCGCACGGGATCCGCATCAAGCAGATAGTGAATCGGTGATTTTCCGTCATCCCACCACAGAGGCCGGTTATGTTTGAGGTTATCGATCGTAATCGGCAGGCCAGGCTTTATCAGTTTCGAAAGCTCCCCGACCGTCTGGCGTGGGCTGTGTAGCAGTTTTTTAAACGTCGCACCGGCCTTGGCAATAATCGGGCCCAGCTGCCGGATCAGGTTGTAAAGTGCCTTGAACGACTCGCCCAGGCCCTTGACCGCCTTCATCGCCTTGGGCAGGAGCGCGGCCATGCGCGTCCCGATCTGGGCGATGACGAGGGGGACCGCGGTTCCCAACGACAGTGCCGAGGTGATCGCTCCGGAGATGGCCGTGCCCACCAACTGCGACAGGATGTCCCGGATCAGGTCGTGGACCACCTGCACCAGCGTCGACGCCGCCTGCAGTCCGGTACTGATCGCCTTCGACCAGTCGCCGAGCATGTGCAGGTGCTTGGCGAAATCGCCGGCGTAGGCACGATAGGCGTCGATCGTGGCCCCGGCCATGCCTTCGAGGTCGCCCAGGCGGTTGCTCAGCAGGTCGCCGGACTCGTGCATGCGCGTGGCCACGTTTGCCCACGTCTGACCAAAACCGGCAACCTGACCGGCATCGCCGGTGAGCTGCTTGAACCAGTCACTAACCGGCGCGATGTGGTCCAGGACCCACGCCATGCCCATCCCCAGCAGCTGCCCGATCGGGTCGATGATCGCCGCGGCCGCGTCGAGCGCCCCGCCCAGGACACTCATCCCGGTCGCCAGCCAGTCCCCGTTTTCGATACCGGCGGCGATGCCCTGACCATCCTCGATCAGCCACAGCCCCGAGAACGGCGTCGTCGTGTTAACTGGCCCCGCAACCAGCGAATTCCCCCCCCCTGACATCCGCTACCTCAAATCCCGTTCCAGATCGCGGATCTGCGCGATAATGTCCTCCTCGCGCTGCTCCACATCCGCCGCCACCTGACGCACCTCGGCGGCCGTGCGATCCAACGCATCAGCCGCGTCTCGGATCGTCTGGGTGATCGCGTCGGTGATCATCGTGGCCGGCGGCACCAGAAACGCGCACATGATTCCGAATGCACCGTCGCCCATGTTCTGGCTTCCCACGGCACTCGCGGCCTCGCTGACCTCTCGACCCACCTGGCTGACCCGTCCGGCATGCTGACGCAGCATCGCCATATCGATGGCGATCTCGCCGTCAGTCATCGAGGATCACCCAGCCGAGGACCGCCCGGTCGGGGTCCGCCCAGGCGCGGGCCATCAACTCGCAGCCCCTCACCGTGGAACCCTGCAGCGCGCTCCTGACGCTCGCGATGATCCTCCACCTCGGCGCGCAGCGCACCCAGGGCGGGATCGTCCTCGCCGAGGAGTTCCTGAGCCGAGGCGAGCATCTGTTCCTGCAGGTTCCCACGAGCATCGGCCACAACCCGCAGAATCTCCGGAGCCAGCTTGGTCCCGCCCAGAGCGGTCGCGCGATCGGTCAGCTTGAGGTTGGTAATCGCACCGGAGGTGTCTACCTCGACGGTGATGTCCCGACCGCGGTCGGTCGCAATACCCCGCAGCTGCCCCATCGTCTCGACCAACTGTGCCTGCGCGGCCATGCGGCGCTCGGCGCGGCGCACGTCTTCATCGATACCCGCGAGTACCTCATCCGGATCCTGAATCATGGTCACAGCTAAACACACAGGGATGGCGAGTGCGGGCGCGAAAACCGATTTTGCAGGAAGTTCCCCAACTGGATATGAGATACCGTCCCCGACCTCAGGCGCTGCTATCGTGGATCCACTACTACTGCCGTCTGGGAGGCAACATGGACGGGCTCTCACAGCTCGCGTTTATCGCGGTCATCATCGCCGCCGGATTCTACGTCCTGTACTGTGTGATCCGCGCAGCGGTTCTCTCGGCGCTGCGCGCGCACGCCGACGAAGTCGAGGAAAACGCGGCGATTGCCGCGCGAATCCAGGCTCTCCAGGAGAGCGCGGAGCCCCACACCGCACCGCAAAACCCGTAGCGAGCTACGGGCGAGCTACCGCCGCGCTACTCGCACTTGCCGCGGCTGCTCAGCAGATCACCGGTGAGTACGATGTCCTTAACATCCACCACGATGGTCGCATTCTGCGGGGTCACGGTGAGGGACTTCACTTCCGCTCCCGGCGGCAGACGATCGGCCAGGCACACCGGAATCGGGGCCTTACCGAGGACCGCCTGCACGATCGGGTCCACGTTGATGTTCCCCACCGAGGAGGTCACCTCGGCCCCCACCGGAGTCAGCGTCATCGTGGTTCCGCTCACGGCCGGACGCGCGGAAACCTGCACACCCAGCTTGATACCGAACGGGCCGGTCACCTCCTCGTGGTACCCGAATACCCCGTCGCCCAGGGTCAGCGTGCCCCCCTCGGTGGGCGGCTTGATGAACTCGTTCAGGCCGTCCTGATCCACCACGGTGGTCATCTGCACCGACTTTGCGGGCTTCTTGGGATCCAGCGGCACACCCTGGGCCCGCACGTCAAAGCTCAGCGGCACACCGCGCAGGGTTGCGTGTTCGGCGCTCACCCGAACATCGTCAAACGAGCCCGAGATCAGCTGGAACAGCGGCCAGTCGCCGCCGATCTTTACGTCCAGCGGCCCCTGGAAGGTGGCTCCAGCGCTCGCTCCGAGGGACTTCACCGAGTCCTGCGCCACGTCGCGCACCAGATTGTTGGCGATCACGATCGCCCCACCCACGAGGCCCAGTACCACCACGGTGACGATTCCGGTAACCAGCCAGCGACGCCCAGTTCGGCGCTTCTTGGGTGGTTCGGACTCCTGCTCGATCCGGGCCGCGTTCAGACGCTCAAACAGCACCTGGTTGGCCGAAACCTCGGTTTCGTTCCGTTCGCTCACGCCGTGCTCCCCCTCGATTGAAATCCTGCTCCTTCGACAATAACGCCAAACGCCCACCCGCGGACGGGTGGGCGTTTGAGAAAATACCTACATGCGCTCGGGTGCCGAAACACCCAGAAGGTCCAGACCGTTGCGCAGCACGGTTCCGGTGGCATCGTTCAGCCACAGGCGGGTGCGGTGCAGATCACCCACGGCCTCGTCGCCAAACGGCAGCACGCGGCAGGCGTCGTACCAGCGGTGGTACAGCGAGGCGACCTCTTCGATGTAGCGGGCCACGCGGTGCGGCTCGCGCAGGGTCGCCGCCTGGGCCACGATCCGCGGGAACTCCTGCAGCGCGCCCAGCAGCGCCGACTCGCTCTCGTGCACCAGCAGCTCGGGGGCGAAGGTCGAACGGTCCACCCCGGACTCGGCGGCGTTGCGGGCGACCGCGCAGGTACGAGCGTGGGCGTACTGCACGTAGAACACCGGGTTGTCGTTGGTGCGCTTCTTCAGCAGATCCGGGTCCAGGGAGATGGGCGAATCGGCAGGGTAGCGGGCCAGCGAGTAACGCAGCGCGTCGGTGCCGAGCCAGGCCTGCAGGTCGTTGAGCTCGATGATGTTTCCGGCACGCTTGGACAGGCGGGCACCGTTGATCGACACCAGCTGGCCGATCAGCACCTCGATGTCACGCTCGGGGTTGTCCCCGGCGGCACCGGCGACGGCCTTCAGGCGGTGTACATAGCCGTGGTGGTCGGCACCCAGCAGGTAGATCTTGTGCTGGAATCCGCGGTCGCCCTTGTTCAGGTAGTAGGCGGCGTCGGCGGCGAAGTAGGTGAAGACACCATTACCACGACGGATCACGCGGTCCTTGTCGTCGCCGAAGTCGGTGGTGCGCACCCAGATCGCGTCGTCCTTGTCGTAGACGTGACCCTGCTCGCGCAGACGGTCGATCGAGGCGTCGATCGCGCTGGGGGCACCGTTCTCGCCTTCGGCGTGCAGGGTGCGCTCGCTGAACCACACGTCGAAGTGCACGTTGAAGCGCGCCAGGGACTCGCGGATCTCGCCCAGCTGCAGCTGGTATCCGGCCTCGCGGGCCAGGTCCAGGGCGGCCTGGTCATCCAGCTCGGTGATCTCCGGGTGGGCGGCCAGCACGGCGACACCCAGCTCGGTGATGTACGCGCCCGGGTAACCGTTCTCCGGGGTCTCCTGACCGCGGATCGCGGCGAGGATGGACGCACCGAAGTTATCCATCTGATTACCGGCATCGTTGATGTAGTACTCGTTGGCGACCTTCGCGCCGGCGGCGCGCAGCACGCGACCCAGCGAGTCACCCAGGGCGGCCCAGCGGGTGTGGCCGATGTGCAGCGGACCGGTCGGGTTAGCCGACACAAATTCCAGGTTGATGGTTTCGCCATCCAGGCTCGAACCCTGCCCGTAGGTGGATCCGGCCTCGACGATGGTCTGGGCGAGCGCACCGGCGGCGGCAGCATCCAGGCGAATGTTGATAAATCCAGGACCGGCAACCTCGGCACCGGCCACACCCTCGATTTCACCCAGGGCGGCAACCACGCTGGTGGCCAGCTCGCGCGGGTTCACACCCAGCTTCTTGCCGAACTTCATCGCCAGGTTCGAAGCCCAGTCACCGTGATCGCGGTTCTTCGGACGCTCCAGCGTGATGTCCTCACGCGCGATCTCGTCGGAGGAACCGGCGCGGGCGGCCTCGGAGAGAGGCAGCACGATGTTGTACAGGGCGAGGGAGAGATCATCAGGAGTCACCAAGCCAGTCTACAGGCGTCAGGAATGCTCAAAGTACCCCGAGATTTCGGCATCCTGGCGCGTTTATTGCTAACGTCAACCTGTCCGCTTTGAAAGGAACCCCATCGTGAACACGCTTCTTCCCCGCTCCGCGCGTCGCGCGAGCCTGTTCGCCCTGGCTGGCGTCGGCCTGCTGCTGATCACCGGCTGCGCCCCGACCTCGTCGGGCGATGCCAGTGCGAGCCCCACGGCGTCCTCGCAGGCGAAGCCGTCGGCCACGCCGCACGCGTCGAGCGACCCGAGCACCGCGCCCTCCTCCGCGCCGAGTGCGACCGCCGAACCGCTTGAGAGCGGCGTCGTGCCGCTGACCTGCGATCAGCTACTCACGCCCGAGACCGTTTACGCCTATAACCCCAACGTTTCGGCGACCCAGGCGGCACCGGCAGCCGGAAGCACCGCCGCCACGATTCAGGGAATCGGCGGCATGGCCTGCCAGCTGACCAACAACTCCAGCGGGATCACGATTGACATCGCCGTCGCCTCACTGGACCCCTCGGAGCTTGAGGACCTCAAGAATAAGGCCGCCGAAACCAGTCAGCAGGTTCCCACCTACACGACGCCGCCGGATGAGGGATACTTCGGACCGGTTCTGCTGAAGAACAACAAGCGCATCAATGAGGCCCAGATCTTCGTGGGCAACTACTGGCTCACCCTCTCTTCCGAGGAGTTCACCGAGCCCGGTGCGCTGGAGCAGCTGAGCACCCCGGCGATTGCCGCACTGAAGGCCGCGAAGCTCTAGCTCGCACGTCCTCGGAACCGGAACGGCGTGTCGCATTCGCGACGCGCCGTTCCGGTTCAAGCACCATCACATTTAGTGCTAATGTAGCTCTCGTGCGCCTCCGTAGCTCAGGGGATAGAGCGTCGGTTTCCGGTACCGCAGGTCGGGGGTTCGAATCCCTCCGGGGGCACAAATGCAAACTGCGACAGGGTTTCCCTGTCGCAGTTTCTGGTTTAACCCGGCGACTAGGGCCGGCTCGATCGCCGTCACACCGATGCGATCGTGTACCTAGAGCCGCAGGCCCTCCACCAGGGCTGCGGCCGACTCGATGGCCGCATCCAGACGTTCCTCGCGCTCTGCATCGCCACTCGCCGCAGCCACCCAGCGAGAGGCATCGGCCAGCGCACCGTTGAGCATTGTGGCTATCACCACGGGAGACACCCGCTCCGAGACGGTCCCCCGATCCTTGGCATCCTGAACCACCTCGGCCAGGGTAGCGATGCACGCACGGGCGGTTTCCTCGACCGCGTCGGTTACCACCGCCGGCGCATCGGTGAACATGATGCGCTGAAACTCGGGGGCCTGGGTCTTTTCGATATAGGCGCGGCCTCGCCGAGCGAGGGCCAGCAGGGGGTCCTCGGTGGAGCGCAGGATCGCGCGCAGCTCGACGCAGAGCTCGTCATCCATCGAGCGCACCACCGCATCCATCAGTCCGCTCTTGCCACCGAAGTGGTGATAGAGCGCGCCTCGGGTGAGCCCCACCGAGGCCGTGAGCTCGTCCATCGAGGTCGCCGCATAGCCCTGCTCGGCAAAAAAGCGCCGACCGGCCGCCAGGAGCTGCTCCCGCGTGTGATCCAGCATTTCGGTGCGCGTTCGACGTTCTGATTTGGGCATCATTCCTCCGCCGCCATCGTAGCGCGCCCACCCACAAAAGAACATTCACATACGCAGCGCATATGAATTGACATACATGACGTATGTGACCTAACATCACTCACATACATTGCGTATGCAAAACCTTATCCCGCTTGAAAGAAGCCCTCAGCATGCCCACTCCCCCCTTCCGCTGGTCACCGGTCCTCGCGGTCGCCCTCTCCACCTTTAGCGTGGTCACAGCCGAGATGATGCCGGTGGGTCTGCTCACCCCGATCGCCGACGCCCTGGACATCGCCCCCGGATTGGCCGGAATGTCGCTCACCATTACCGGCATCATGGCGGCCGTGGTGGCCGCTCTCACCCCGGTCATCCTGGGGCGCCTGGACCGACGCACAGCCCTAATCGCGTTCCTTATTCTGCTGGCGGTGGCCAACGTCCTCAGCGCCGTGGCCACCATGTTTGCCGTCTTCGCCCTCGCTCGCGTCCTCATCGGCATCTCGATGGGAATCGTCTGGGCCAGCTCCGGCGGCCTGGGTGCCCGCCTCGCCGACGCCGCCCACATCGCGCGTGCGATGACCGCGATCTTCTCGGGTGTGTCAATCGGCATGGTGCTGGGCCTCCCCCTGGGCACCCTGATTGCCAACCTCGCCGGATGGCGCACGGCCTTCTGGGCCCTGGCTGCGCTCGGTGCCTTCGCGGCGATCTTTGCCCGTATCGCGATGCCCGCCCTTCCCACAACCAAACGCACGGGCCTCGACGGACTCTTCAGCCCGTGGCGCGATCGCGGCGTGCGCACGGGCTACATCATCACCGCCCTGGTGGTCATCGGCCACTTCGGGGCCTACACGTTCATTCGCCCGGTCTTGGAAACCAACCCCGAGACCACCCCCACCCTGATCGTGATCGCGCTGGCCGTATTCGGGCTCACCGGCATCGCCGGGAACTTTGCCATCGGCGCCGTGGCCGGAAAATCGCCGCGCACGGCACTGCTCTGGGCGCTCGCGGGAATCGCCATCGGCACCGCCCTCATCCCCCTGGCGGCGACTCACACCTGGTTCGCGCTACTGGTCCTGGCCTTCTGGGGGGCCGCCTATGGGGGAATCGGTGTGGCCCTGCAGGCGTGGATTCGGGTGGCCAACCCGGCAATGGTTGAGTCCAGCTCCTCGATGTGGTCGGGGGTCTTCAACGGCTCGATTGCGATCGGGTCCCTCGCCGGTGGCCTCATCTTTGACCTGGCGGGCGGCACGCCACTGATGCTGCTCGCCGCGCTGATCGTGGCGATCGGCTGGGTGATCACCCTCGCCTCGCGCCCGGTGCGAGAGCGCGTTTCCGCCTAGGCTCATCACTCGGCCTCACTTCGGTCACCCGCCCGGAAACTGGCAACAGGGGCAACGAGAGTGAAGTTTGGACGATTGACCTCGGGTCTCAAACCGCCTAGCGTGGTGGAGACCCGGGGCATCCCACCCCCTCATCTGCGGCCGAGGAAGTGAGATATGAGCGAGCAGGGAACGACCACGGCGCGCACACACTCGGCCGGGTTCACGGCACACGGTGTCACGCTGGTGCGAACCCGTCCGGACGGCACCTCCGTTCCGGTGCTCGACGACCTGAACCTCGAGGTCTCCCCTGGCGAGATGGTGTGTGTATCCGGGCGTAGCGGAACCGGTAAATCCACCCTGCTCGAAGTGTGCGCGGGCGGTGTCCGACCCACCTCCGGGGAGCTTTTCTGGGCGGGCACACGCCTTCACGCCCTGCCCGATCGCCCCCTCGAACGTTGGCGGAGCGCCACCGTGGGATATCTGGATCAGGGCTCCTCGCTGTTGGAGGAACTGCGCATTGTGGAAAACGTCCTGCTTGGCATCGCACGCCCGAGCACCGCGAATATCCACGCCGCCCACGCGGTACTCACGCGCCTGGGCATCGGACACCTCGCCGAATCCTGGCCACGGAAGTGCTCGGGTGGAGAGCGTCAGCGTGCGGCAATTGCCCGGGCTCTGCTCCGTGCCGTCCCGCTCCTGATCTTTGACGAGCCCACCGCGAGTCTTGATGCGCGAAGCGCCACCCTGGTTTTGGACGTTCTCGATGAGGCGCGCACGGAGGGGGCCGCGATCCTCGTTGCCAGCCATGACGATCTGGTTCTGAACCGCGCCGACCGAATCATCCACCTGTGACCATGCGGCGCACCTCGGGAACTCCCGGCGGTATTCGCCGCTGGTCTCGCCGCCGAGCCGAGGTCTGGGCGGTGCTCTGCCTGGCGGCCGCGCTCCTCTGCCAGCCGCTCACGGCCGGGGTGGGGCTGGCCGCCCTGCAGGACGCGGTGGATGAGAATTGGCGCGGATCCTACGATATTCTGGTCCGCGCTCCCGCGGAGGATCACTTCTCGGGCGGACCGACGCTTCTTGATCCCAACTTTGCCAATACCTCGGCACCGGCCATCGCGCCGGAACGGGTGGCCCGTGTCGCCGAGATCGACGGGGTCGAGATTTCCGCCCCGATCGGTTTCCTCGGCCGGATGGGGGATGTGCGAGACTTCCCGATCATCCAGATTCCCGCCTCGCTGCTGCGCGAGAATCCGGTGCGCACCATCCGGCTCACCTGGACCGCGACCACCAACGACGGTCTCGGTCCCCGCATCGCCGACGCACGCTCGGCCACCCTCACCATCGACGCACGAGCCTGGGACGGGCAGAGTGAAGTGGGGCCATCCGCCGATACCATTGCCGTGTCCGGAGATGTCCCAGCCGAGGTCACCCTGAGCGGGGAAACCCTGAGGCTGGGAATCTGGCCCCTTCCCTCGGTCGCCTCCACCGTGTTCGCGGTGGATCCGGATGCCGAGCGACGCCTGCTCGGAGACCGTGCCCCCGCCGCACTCACGGCACTGGCCGACGCCGACGCCGCACTGGCCGCGACCGACGAGAACTCCTCCCCGGCCAGCGGCGAGCTTCTGGCGAACCTCGGCCCCGAAAGCCCCACCCGCCAGGCTCTGGAAGCCCTGGTTCCGGAGCTGCGCAACACCCCAGCCCTGCGAGGACAGTACGGCGCGGATGCACCGATCGCCCCGGTGGTTGTTGCCCGCGACGCGCTCCCCGAACTCGCGCTCCGCGTCGGCTTCGAACTGGGGACACACGGTGACACGGACACGGAGTTCACGTCGGTGGGTGAAGCCACCGTGGATGCCGCGGCGGCGCTCACCCCGTTCGCCGGTTCCGGAATCGTCATTCCCTGGCCCGGCACCGATGCCCGCATTCCCACCACCTACGTTCAGCCGACGGCGGTCACCGGTGTGGGGGCCACCGTGCTCTCCCCGGCTCCCTCGCACATTCAGCCCCCGGACCCGGATCTGCCCGCCGCCACCCTGGAACCACAGGGATTCATCCGCTCGCTCCCCCTGGATTCACGCCAGCAACCCGACGGACTCACGCCGGGTCAGACCCAAACGTTCCGCTCCGATCAGCCCCCCAGCGCGCTGCGGGTCGGCAGCGCCGGATCGACCAGGCTCGGGGCCCCGCTGATCGTGGGCGAATACCGTAATGCGCAGATCGTCACCGGCAAAGAGGATGCCGCACCGCTCGGTGCCTACGATCCGGTGCGTGCCACCCGGGTTTCCGATGCCCGCGGGAACCCGATCACCCCCACCCCGCTGGAACCCGTACTGTCGGGGCTGGGAATTGTGGCTCAACCCGCCACCGCACTCACCTCGCTGCGGGGTGCCCACGCCCTCGGGGTGGAGGCACCGGTAACCGCGATCAGGGTCCGGGTGGCCGGTGCCGAGACCTATTCGGCCGAGTCCCTGGCGCGCATCGACCGGGTTGCCGCGGCGATCCAGGATCTGGGTCTCGAGGCGTTCATCGTAGCCGGATCATCACGCCAGCGCGTCCAGGTCTGGGTTCCCGACTATGCCTTCGGGGTCACCGAGCCGCAGGATCGACAGCAGGTTTCTCCCCTGGGCTGGGTTGAGGTGGAGGCGCTCTCGCTCAACGTGGCTCAATCCACCGTCTCCACACTGACCTCGCTCGCGCGCAGCATCGGGATCGGCGCGGTCCTGGTGACCCTACTCATGCTGCCGGTTCTGGGGATGGTGCAGGTGCGCGCGAATCGCCGCACGAATGCCGTGCTCACGGTAGCCGGTTTTACCCGGGCTCGCCGTGCTCGCTGGTTCGCGGCCGAGGGGGTGCCGGTTCTTACGGCGGTGGCCCTGGCCGGTGTTCTCGGCATGCTGCTGGTTCCCACCCGCGCGGCGGATACCGCGATCCTGACGGGCCTGTGTCTGAGTGCGGTGGCGGTTCTGGTGATGGTCGTGGCCCGACGCAGCCTGGCCGAGCCGCGTCGCCGGCGGCGAGCACAGGTCCCACTCAAACACACCCGCTCACCTCACCCAACCTCGCCGGGGCGGGGCGGGAAGGTTCGGGTGCGTACGGCAACTTGGCGACTCACGATTAGCCGGATACCCACGATCCTCACCCAGGGCATCCTGCTGGGTTTCCTGGTGTCCGCCGCCCTGTTCGCCTCGAGTCTGCTCACCGTGGCGCTGCGCGAAACCGCGCGTACGCCGCTGGGCTCGCTGCTGGGGACCGCGCAACTCCCCGCGCTGCTCGCCACGATGGGTGTGGGGATGCTGGCCGCATGTGTACTCACGGCAAGCACCACCGCACGCCAGAATCAGGCCTTCGCCCGGCAGGCGACAACCCTGGTTCGGGTGAGCGGGTGGACCCGGTCCAGGCTGCGGCGTCTGACCGCGATCGAGCTGGCGGGGATCGGCGGCATCGCCGCACTGAGTGTCATTCTCCTCTTCTGGGCGATACCGGCCGAGTTCTCCCCCGCGGCGATCCTGAGCCCGGCGGTCATCTTCCTGGGTACGAGTGCCGGCGTGCTGTTTCCGCTGGGTGCCATAGCGCTGATCCGCGCACGCGGCCTGGGCCGCGCCCTGAAGCCCTAATCTCCCCGGGTTTTCTCCCCCGGTCGCACCCGGGCCACGCCGTCGTGCTTGCGCGGATATCCCGCGCGTGCAACAATATATCCCGCGCCTGCAACTACTGCGGGCGCGGGATATTATTGTTGGACGGCATCCCGGATGCGCGCCCAGTCGCACTCAAGGAGACCCCATGCCCCTCGCCCTCTATGCCCTCGCCATTGGCGGATTCGGCATCGGCCTCACCGAATTTGGCATCCTCGGCCTACTCCCCGAGGTCGCCACCGACTTCGGCGTGAGCGAAACCACCGCCGGATATCTGATCTCCGGATACGCGCTCAGCGTCGCACTCGGCGCGGTACTGCTTACCGCCGCCCTACTGCGCTTCGATCAGAAAAAGGCGCTGCTGGGCCTGATGATCCTCTTTATCGCCGGCAACCTCGTCTCGGCCCTGGCGACCGACTACTCGATGATGCTGGTGGGTCGGATCCTCGCGGCCCTCTGCCACGGCGCATTCTTCGGCATCGGAACCGTGGTCGCTACCGGTCTGGTAACCGCCGAGCGTAAGGCCGCGGCCATCGCCACGATGTTTGCCGGGCTGACCATCGCCAACGTCGCCGGAGTCCCGCTGGGAACCCTGCTCGGCCAGGCGGCCGGATGGCGCTCAACCTTCTGGGCCATCACGATCATCGGCATCGTCTCGTTTATCAGCATCATCATCCTGGTGCCCAACACCTCGAACTCCGGCGAGAAACCCGCCCCCGGCGTGCTGCGTCGCGAAATTGCGGCGTTCAAAAACCCGCAGGTCTGGTACTCGATCGTGCTCACCATCCTGGGCTTTGGCGGAATGTTTGGAGCGTTCACCTACATTGCCTTTACGCTCACCGATGTCTCCGGTTTCGTGACCGGCGCGGTCCCGTGGCTGCTGATCGTGTTCGGGGCCGGCATGGTAATCGGAAACATCATCTCCGGTAAGCTCACCGACCGCTTCCCCGCCCGCACCCTGCTGATTGCATTCATCGGGCTGACCATCGTGCTGGCACTCTTCGCGGCCTTCGCACAGAACCCGATCATCACGATCGCCGCGCTCTTCCTGATGGGTGGCTTCGGCTTCGGCACCGTCCCGCCCCTGCAGATGCGCATCATGTCGCATGCGGCCGCGGCACCGACCCTGGCATCGGGCGCCAACGTCGCCGCGTTCAACATCGGTAACGCGGTTGGTGCGTGGCTCGGCGGCCTGACCATCGGCGCGGGCCTCGGCTACACCTCCCCGCTCTGGGTGGGTGCGGCGATGACCCTGGGTGCACTGGTGGTCCTGCTAATCGCCGGCCGACTGCGCGGGGGCGAGTTCACCCGGGCCCGGGCCGCGGAACTCTCCGCCGCCGCGGTCTAATCCGCCCGGACATAAGGAGGGGCCGGTCGCAAGGTGCGACCGGCCCCTCCTTATTCGCCGGCTCAGGCGCGCCGCGCCTATTCGGGCTCGCCCGTCACGAAGTCGATCAGTTCCTCGACCCGGCCGAGCAGGGCGGGCTCCAGGTCGGCAAAGGTGCGTACCCGGCCCAGGATGGTCTGCCAGGCGCGGGCGATGTCGGCCTGGTCGTCGTAGGGCCAACCGAACGCCTTGCAGATGCCCTTTTTCCACTCGATCGAGCGGGGCACGGTGGGCCACTCTTTAATTCCAAGTCGGCTAGGCAGGACCGCCTGCCATACGTCGATATAGGGGTGCCCCACGATCAGAACCGAGTCGCCATATTTACCGGCGCGCACCTTTTCGGCGATCCGGCTCTCCTTGGATCCGGGCACCAGGTGGTCCACCAGCACACCGATCCGCTTGCCGGGACCGGGCTGATAGGTGGCGATCAGTGCATCGAGATCATCGATGCCGCCGAGGTATTCCACCACGACGCCCTCGATGCGCAGGTCATCGCCCCACACCTTCTCCACCAGCTCGGCATCGTGGCGTCCCTCCACCAGAATGCGGCTGGCCCGCGCAACCCGAGCCGGAGCATCGGCCACGGCGAAGGACCCGGATGCGGTCTTTTTGCGTATCGGGGTCTGGGTTCGGCTCGGCACCACCAGCGAAACCGGTTTGCCGTCGACCAGGAATCCGGGGCCCAGCGGGAACACCCGTACCTTGCCGTGCCGATCCTCCAGCTTGACCATGCGGGTTTCGATGCCCACCACCGCGCCAACCCAGCCGCTCTGCACCTCTTCCACCACCAAGCCGTTGTCGGCGGGGATTTCAGCCGAGGTCAGGGTGCCGCGGGTACGCCAGTTGCCGGCCAGTACGTCGTCGCCGTATTGATCAAAGTCCACCCGGCTAACCTATCTCGGAGAGCCGACGCGGTTCAAAACCGTGCCGGTTCGGGCCGGATGAGCGGATGTACAGCACGGCCGGAAGGAAGACCCGAGTGCGTGTCTAGGCTGCAACCAGCGAACGACCGCGAACCCGGCTTCCCAAGCCCGCCAGCAGCGCATCGAGCTGCTCGGTGGGTGCGGCCGGTGCCTCGGGGTGCCACTGCACGCCGGTGATTGGCAGGGTCGCGTGCTCGACGGCCTCGGGCAGTCCGTCGTGAGCCCAACCCACGACGCTCAGCCCGGCACCGGGGGTTTCGATGACCTGGTGGTGGGCGCTCTGGCCCAGGATGTAGGACTCGCCCAGGGTTGCGGCCAGGTCCGACTCGGGGTCCAGCTGCACCGGGTGCTCGGTCAGCAGGTATTCGATCGGCAGAAACTCGTTGCGGTGACCGGGGTGCTCGATGTGCTCCACGAGCGTGCCCCCGAAGGCGACGTTGATGATCTGGTGTCCGCGGCAGATGCCCAGCAGCGGGGTACCGGCGGTCGCGGCGCGGCGGACCACGGCGATCTGGGCGGCGTCGGCGGTGGGATAGTGCTTACCACGGCCCTCATACACCTCGCTGCCTCCGTAGAAGCGCGGGTCAATGTCTTCGCCACCACACACAACAATCGCGTCGGCGTTCTGAGTGCGCTCGAGCAGGCGCTCGGTGCCGAGGTCCTCCGCGCAGACGCGGGTAACCGACCATCCGGCGAGTTCTGCCCGGGCCACAAGCCCGTCGATCATCGCCCGGGTGTACCGTTCGTAAGCCCGTGCGTGCGGGCGCTGGGAAACTACCTCGATGACGGCGAGTTCACGCGTGGTGGTCATGTCGGGGCTCCTTTCACGATCGGCAGACATTTCTACCATTCTGCGGGTTAACGCGCCAAGATGCGAGCCTGGGCTGTCATCTTCGGTCATACTGGCGGGAACATCCCCCGAATTGATGCCAATCGTTTGTGGACTAACGGCGTTGGTGGGCCCTAGAATCGGCCTAACGCACGGCGAAATACCAGGGGAAGGTGGCGACGTATGCGCCAAACAGGGCACCCAATGGCGGGCACCGCGGCTGATCAAGGCCGTTCCCTCGCCCCACTCCTTCTGCCGCTACTCCTTCTCGCCGCGCTGATCACAGGCCTCGTATTCGCTCCCTCGGCGGGGGTTTCGGCCCGCGTCCCCGGGCAGGCCCCGGTGCAGCTGGAAAGCGGCCGCGTGCTGGATCTCACCGATTCGCTGAGCAGTTCACAGGCTACCGGTTTGGAAAAATCGAGCCGAGCGCTGTCGTCAAAATCAGGCCTGGACCTGTGGATCGTCCTGGTTGACACCTTCGAAAACCCCTCGGATGCGCAGCGCTGGGCCGATACCGTGGCGACCAACAACGGGCTCGGCCCCAAACAGTACCTGCTGGCGATTGCCACCGAGGGACGCAGCTTCTTCCTGTCGGCCCCGGCCAACGGACCGGTCAGCGACGATCGCCTCACCCAGATCGAGCAGGACCAGATCAAACCCAAGCTCACCCAGAACGACTTTGCCGGTGCCGCCCAGGCCGCCATCGACGGGCTCGGGGGAACGGGCGGCGGAGGCGGCGGAGGCTGGATCCTGCTGCTGATCCTGGTGATCGCCGCGGTGGCAATCGTCCTCTTCTTTGTCACTCGCCGCCGGCGCGCGGGCACTGCCCGCTCCGATGCCCCGCAGCAGCGTCCCCTCGCCGAGCTCGAGCGCGAGGCCGGCAGCGCACTGATTGCCGCGGACGACGCGGTCAAAACCGCCGAACAGGAGCTGGGATTCGCGATCGCCCAGTACGGGGAGGAGGCGAGCACCGCGTTCGCCGGTGCGCTGGAGGATGCGCGCACCAGCCTGGCTCAGGCGTTCACACTCAAGCAGAAGCTCACCGACGATATCCCCGACACCGAGCAGGAGACCCGGGACTGGAACATCCAGATCATCGAGCTCTGCACCACCTCGATCACCGCGCTCACCAACGAGACGGCGGCGTTTGAGGAACTGCGCAAGATCGAGACCGATGCCCCGGCCCTAATCCAGGCCGTGCGCACCGAAACCGATCGCGCCGAGACCGGAATCGCCCAGGCCCAGGCGGCCCTGGCCGCCCTCAACACTCGCTATGCGGCCTCGGCCCTGGCACCGGTCGCGGATAACGTGACCCAGGCCACCGAACGGGTGTCCTTCGCCCGCAACGCGCTGGGGCTGGCTGAGCAGAAGCTCGCCGCCGAGGATCGTTCGGCCGCGGCGGTCGCGATCCATGCGGCTCAGGAGGCGGCGTCCCAGGTCGCGGTCCTCACCTCCGCGGTGACCCGGCACGGCGAGGAACTGGCTGCGGCGAGCGCCCAGGTCGCCGCTCAGATCGCCGACCTGGAACACGACCTGGCGGCCCTGCGAGGACTGCCCGAAGGCAGTGGACGCTTCGCCCCGATCATCGATGCGGCCGCGCAGTCGGTCGAGACCGCACGCAGCGACACCGACCCGATCCGCGCCCTGGAAAAGCTGGGTGAAACCGATCAGGCTCTGACCCAGGTCCTTGCCGAAGCCCGCGGAATCCAGGCCAGCGCCGAGCGTCAGTCCTCCTCCCTCCAGGCCACCCTGGTGTCGGCCCAGTCGCAGCTCTCGGCGGCCGAGGACTACATTGTTGCCCGCCGCGGGGCGATTGGTGCCGACGCTCGTACAGCCCTGGCCGAGGGCGGACGCTCGCTGGTTCAGGCCCGCGAGCTCGCCGTCTCCGATCCGGCCACCGCGCTGACCCACGCCCAGCGCGCCGATGCGCTCGCCCGTCAGTCCCTCGCCCTCGCTCAGCGTGATGTGGGTGGATTCTCCGGCGGCGACGGCGGCATGTTTGGCGGCGGCACCGGTGGGAACAGCGGCGGAGGTCTGGGCGGCGCGATCCTCGGCGGCATCATCCTCAACTCGCTCTTCGGCGGCGGCGGAGGCGGCGGCTTCGGGGGCGGCGGCTGGGGTGGCAGCGGCGGCGGGCGTGGCAGCGGCGGCGGGCGTGGCAGCGGCGGCGGCGGCGGCGGACGCGGCGGAAACAGTTCCTCCGGCGGACGCGGACGCTCCGGCGGCGGAGGCGGACGCTTCTAGCCCCACACGGGTTTCATCGGCATCACCTTCATCATCAGCAACACCATCGAAAGGAAGCACATCATGGCAAAGCAGTCCATTTTTGGTCGCATCGCGACCCTCGCCAAAGCCAACATCAATGCCCTGCTCGATTCGGCCGAGGATCCGCAGAAGATCCTCGACCAGCTGGTCCGGGACTACACGGGCTCAATCTCCGACGCCGAGGGTGCGATCGCCGAGACCATCGGCAACCTGCGCCTGCTCGAGGACGACCATCGCGTGGACGTTCAGGCCGCCGAAGACTGGGGCAAGAAAGCGCTGGCCGCCAGCAGCAAGGCCGATGAGTATCGGGCGGCGGGCAACGCCGCCGACGCCGATAAGTTTGACAATCTCGCCAAGGTAGCCCTGCAACGCCAGATCGGTGCCGAGAACGAGGCGCGCGCCGCCGAGCCGCAGATCGCCGCGCAGACCGACGTGGTGGATAAGCTCAAGGCCGGTCTGACCGGGATGAAGCAGAAGCTGGAGGAGCTGAAGTCCAAGCGCAGCGAACTGGTCGCGCGGGCCAAGTCGGCCGAGGCTCAGTCCAAGGTTGCCGATGCCGTCAAGAGCATCGACATCCTCGATCCCACCAGCGAGGTATCCCGCTTCGAGGACAAGATTCGCCGCGAGGAGGCCAAGGTGCGCGGCCAAGCCGAGCTGGCCTCCTCGACCCTGGATGCACAGTTCGAGTCGTTGGACGACCTCGGCGAGCTCTCCGAGGTGGACGCCCGTCTCGCCGCCCTCAAGGTAGGGAAGTCGGCTCCGGCGGTGACGCCCAACACCGCCTATCCCGCGATCGAGTAGTCTCGCGGCACCGATCGAGGGAGGGGAGGGACGCTGGCGCGTGCCTCCCCTCCCGTTCTATTTCCGCACCCCACCTGTTCGCCCTCGGCGTCTCCACGCACCGATGCAGGCGGCGGTCCCGATGGTAGCGTGAGCGCAGTAACCTTCCCCGTGAGAGAGCAGATCATGAACCCGTTTGTTGATTCCTGGATCAGCCGGCTTGGCTACCTCTACGCCACCTCCGTGGGTTGCGTCTGGGGCGCGATCTGGTCAACCGGACGCATCCGTCGCGAGGCGGGACTGATCGTTTTCACCGGGCTGCCGAACTGGGCCTTTGGCCGCGGCGGCGTGTGCGTGGGCGGGGTGTATCTGACCGATACCAATGATTCCCCCACGGTCCTGAGACACGAGGCGATCCACAAGCGTCAGTGGCAGCGTTACGGCATGCTGATGCCCCTGCTGTATGCCCTGGCCGGGCGCAATCCGTTGAAGAACCGATTTGAGATCGAGGCCGGCCTGGAGGACGGCGGCTACCTGCCCCGCCGCTAGGACACGGGCCGGGTTAGCGGTAAAACACCCACGACCGGGCGGGCCGGGCTAGCGGCACAACACCCAGGACCCGTCGGGCTGAACTAGCGGCGCAACCCGAACCGGGCCGGAGTATCCACGGCGGATGCCGGGAGGCTCAGCGACTCGGTCAGATAGTCAAAGCAGTCGGCCACGGCCGTGTAGGGGCCCGAAAGCCACACCCGCGCCGCTGCGTCACGGTCAGAGACCTCCGCGGCGTCCGCGATGTCCATCGTCTCGATGGTCTCAGCGCACAGCATCTCGGCCGCCCATGCCTGAACCGCCCGCGAGAGCGCTTCGCCGGGGGCGCAGGCTCGTCCGGTGCCCGGGGCACCGGTACGCTCGGCGCGCACCAGCCAGGAAACCACCATCCGGCTGGGGGCGCTGAGCAGCCCCACCTGATCGGCGGTATCAACCTCCACAAAGACGCGGCCGGTGGCACACATCGGCAGCGTGGCGAGCAGCGCCTCGATCTCCGGAAGTTCAGCAAACGTGCCGGCTACCAAATGGGTAACGCGGTGAGCGTGTCCGGCGGGAGAGTGCGGGGCGCGGCGGGTGCTGGGTGCGGCAGTGGTCGAGATCATTTCCTCTTCAGTATAGGCTTACCTAACCCCAAATGCCAGAGCCGATTTTCCGCACGCGTGTGCCGTCTTCTCGATTACGTCACAAATGGACAGCGGGGCGTTCGACGGCGATAATTCGGGGAAAAGTAGGTGAAAATAGGGAGGGGCTCACCGCCCTTCCGAACGTTTGAAAGGCATCACCCATGCGCACCCCTCGTTCCCGGCTTCTGTTTGCCGCCGGTCTGGCCACGGTCCTGGCCCTCAGCGGTTGCGCTGCCCCGTCCACCTCGGACAACACGGGTACCAATGCCTCGGTCAACGTGGGACTCATCCTGGAGCCCACGGACCTGAATATTCGCAAGACCTCCGGCGTCGCCCTCGACCAGGTCCTGCTGGACAACGTCTATGAGGGGCTGGTGCGCCGCGAGGCCGATGGCTCGGTGGTCGACTCGCTGGCGAAGTCGCATGAGATTTCCGCCGACGGCCTGACCTATACCTTCACCCTCAACGACGGCGTGAAGTTCCACTCGGGTGCCGAGCTGAAGGCCAGCGATGTGGTGTGGTCGCTCAACCAGGTGGTCACCGATGCCTCGATCAAGGATCACGCAACCCTTGCCGCGATCCGCAGCGTCTCCAGCCCCGACCCCAAGACCGTGGTCATCGAACTTGCCAACCCCGATAGCAACCTGCTGTGGAACCTCGGCGGCCGGGCGGGGCAGATCCTCGAGGAGAAGGCCACCAACGATCTGGCCACCAGCGCCAACGGCACCGGGCCGTTCGAACTCAAGGCCGGCGCCTGGAAGCAGGGCGACAGCCTCAAGCTGGAGCGCAACGACAACTACTACGGCACCAAGGCCAAGGTGCGCGAGGTGGTGTTCTCCTATATTCCGGACCCGACCGCGGCGATCAACGCGACCCTGACCGGCGATCTGGACGTGCAGACCGGTGTGGATGCGAGCCTGAGCCCGCAGCTCGAACGCGATAAGGACGTCACCCTCACCAAGGGCCGCACCACCGATAAGTACACGCTGGTGTTCAACCCCAAGGTGCCGGCACTGGCCGATCCGAAGGTGCGCGAGGCGCTGCGCCTGGGCATCGATCACAAGGCGATCATCGATTCGATCGGCGGGGCCGGCGTTCCCCAGGGCGGCCCGATCCCCGCGCTGGATCCCGGCTATCAGGACCTGACCGGGCTGGTTCCCTTCGACCCGGAGAAGGCCAAGGCGCTGCTCGCCGAGGCCGGACAGAGCGATCTCACGCTGACCCTCACCGTGGCCAACCACTACCCCACCGTGATCTCCAACGTGCTGACCTCGCAGTTCAAGAACATCGGTGTGACCCTCAAGGTCAACCGGGTCGAGTTCCCCACCTGGCTCAACGACGTCTACACCAACCACGATTTTGACCTGTCGCTGGTCAACCATGCCGAGTCCCGCGACTTCGCCAACTGGACCGACCCCACCTACTACTTCGGGTACAACAACCCGCACGTTCAGGAGCTCTACAAGGAATCCGTGGCGGCCACCGACCCCAAGGTCGCCGATGCGAAGCTCGCCGAGGCCGCCAAGATCGTCGCCCAGGACAACCCCGCCGACTGGCTATTTACCGGCACCGCGTTGACCGCGATCCGTAAGGGCGTCACCGGCTTCCCCACCGATTCCACGACCTCGCGGCTGTACCTCGGAAACCTCGCGGTTTCCGAGTAAAATCTGTACCCTATGACCCGATTCCTGCTGACGCGTGCCCTCCTGCTGGTCCTCGGGCTCGCGGTGGCCAGCGTGCTGATCTTCCTGGCCCTGCGTCTGCTTCCCGGCGACGTCGCCCAGGTGATCGCCGGCACCGACGCGACCCCGGAACGGCTGGCCGCGATCCGCGACAGTCTGGGGCTTGAGCGTCCGCTGCCGGTTCAGTATGGCGAGTGGATCGGCGGACTGCTGCGCGGCGACCTCGGCAACTCGGTGGTCACCGGAACGCCGGTGGCCGGAGAAATCTGGGAGAAGGCGCAGGTCACGCTGCCGCTCGCGCTGCTCTCGATGCTGATCGGGCTGGCCATCGCCGGTCCGCTCGGAGTTGCCGCCGCGCTGCGTCGCGGACGTCCGGCCGGCTTCGTGCTGAGCGGCGGCGCACAGGCGCTGGCCGCGGTTCCGGTGATCTGGGCCGGGATGCTGCTGGTGATCGTGTTTTCGCTGTGGCTGGGCTGGCTGCCCGCACAGGGTTTCCCGCGCGCGGGCTGGTCGGATCCGGCGGCGGCGCTGCGCTCACTGCTGCTCCCGGCACTCACCATCGGAATCGTGGAGGGCGCGGCGATGCTCCGTTTCGTGCGTTCGGCGACCCTGGGCGTGATGGGTCAGGACTTTGTACGCACGGCCGCCGCCGCCGGACGCACCCGCACCGGTGCGCTGCTGGGCCACGGCCTGCCGAGCGTTGCCCTCTCGATCGTCTCGGTCCTGGGCATCCAGGTCGCCGGCCTGCTGGTGGGAACGGTGCTGGTAGAAAACCTCTTTACCCTGCCCGGGATCGGACGCATGCTGGTGGCCGATGTGGGCAACCGCGACCTTACCAAGGTGCAGAGCGAAATCCTGGTGCTCACCGCGATCGTGCTGATCATCGGCACCCTGGTCGACGTGGTGCACCGCCTGCTTGATCCGCGCCAGAGGGAGGTGGCTCGATGAACCCGCTCCGAAAACTGTTCCGGCATCCCGCAGGCGTGTTTGGGGCCATCGTGGTCGCCGTGCTGGTGCTGTCGGCACTGGTGTCACTGGTGTGGACCCCGCACGATCCGGTCTTCACCGACTCGGCCCGGCGCTGGCTCGCCCCCACCTGGGCGTATCCGTTTGGGACCGATAACTCCGGTCGCGATATCTTCAGCCTGATCCTCGCCGGATCCCGGGTCACCGTGCTGGTGGCCGTGGGCTCGGCGCTCGGCGCGGGCATTTTGGGACTGCTGCTGGCCTCGCTCGGCGCGCTGACCCGGCGCTGGGTGCGCGAGGGTGTGGCGGTGCTGATCGACGTGCTGATCGCCTTCCCGACCCTGCTGATCGCGATGCTGCTCGCGGCCGCCTGGGGTGGCTCGCTGCTCGTGGTGATCGTGGCGGTCTCGATCGGGTTCGGGGTAAACATCGCCCGGGTCACCCGGCCCGAGATTCGCGCGGTCCTCGCCGCCGACTATGTGCTGGCGGCGCGTGCCTCGGGCATCGGCAGCCTGGGAATCCTACGACGCCATGTGATTCCCAACATCCTTCCGGTGCTGATCGTGCAGCTCTCCTGGGGCATGGCCATCGCGATCCTCGCCGAGGCGGGGCTGAGCTACCTCGGCTACGGTGCCCCGGCGGATACGCCGTCCTGGGGCCGCCTGCTCTCCGAGCTACAGACCTATATCGGCATCCAGCCGCTCTCGGTGTTCTGGCCGGGGGCCGTGATCACGATCACGGTACTGGGCTTCAACCTGCTGGGCGACGGACTGCGGGACGTCACCGACCCCACCCTGGCCGACCCGATCCTGTCCGAGACGGTGCCCGCTCGCATCGCGCCGGTATCCCCGGAAACATCTGAAGCCGCCTCGATGTCGGAGACACCCGAGACACCGGAGGGAACACGATGAGCCTGATCGTCGAGAATCTGCGCATCGACTTCGGCGCACGCACGGTGGTGCACGAGGTCTCCTTCGAGGTGTCCCCCGGCGCGCGGCTGGGCCTGATCGGCGAGTCCGGTTCGGGGAAGTCGCTCACCGCGCTGGCGATCCTGGGGCTACTGCCCGAGGGTGCCCGGGCGAGCGGGAGCATCCGGCTGGACGGCGAGGAGCTGCTGGGCCGCCCGGATCGAGAACTAGCGGCCATCCGCGGGGACCGGATCGCGATGGTCTTCCAGGAACCGCGTACCGCCCTGAATCCGCTGCGCCGGATCGAACGGCAGATCGCCGAGCCCGCGCGCCTGCACGGCCGCCTCTCGAAGGCGCAGACCCAGGTCCGCGCGCTCGAACTGGCCGAGCTGGTGGGGCTGCCCGAGCCCGCCGAGATGCTGCGCCGTTACCCGCATGAGCTCTCCGGTGGACAGCGGCAACGCGTCTCGATCGCCGCCGCGCTGTCGGCCGGTCCGCGCTATCTGCTGGCGGATGAGCCCACCACCGCGCTGGATGTGACCGTGCAGTCCGAGATCCTCAACACGTTTGACTCCCTGGTGCGCGAGAGCGGCAGCGGCCTGGTGTTTATCACCCACGACCTGGCGGTGCTCGCAAAGATCGCCGACCACGCGGTGGTCCTGGCCGACGGCCGGGTGGTCGAATCCACGCCGGTCCGGGCCCTGCTGGAGGCCCCACAGTCCGAGCTGGGACGTCGCCTGCTGGCCGCCGCGCGCCGCACCGCGTTCCGCCCGGCTCCCATCGCTCGGGAGGAATCCACCAATGACTAACCCGCCCCTCCCCGCACAGGCATTCCCCGGCCCCCCACTGCTTCAGGCCGTCGGGCTCGGCCGCAGCTACCATGTGCCCCGCGGCACCGCCGGACGCGGCGAGCGGGTGGCGCTGGCCCCCACCGATCTAGTGATGCACGACGGGGAAAGCCTCGGCATCGTCGGGGAATCCGGTTCAGGCAAGTCCACCCTGGTACGTCTGCTGACCGCTCTGGATGCCCCGAGCAGCGGACGGGTCGACTTCCACGGGCAGACCATTGTCAGCGCCGAGGGATCGGTGCGCAAGCAGATTCGTGGCAAGACCCTGAACTGGTTCCGAAAGCACACCGGGGTGGTTTTCCAGGATCCGTATGCCTCGCTGGATCCGCGGATGAGCGTGGGCCGGATCATCGCGGAACCCCTGATCGGGCTCGGCCTGTCCGAAAACCGACGGGCACGGGTCCACGAGGTCCTGGTTCAGGTGGGACTCCCGGCTGAGTTTGCCGATCGATACCCGCACCAGCTCTCCGGCGGCCAGCGTCAGCGCGTGGCCATTGCCCGAGCGATCGTGCACCGGCCCACCCTGCTGGTGGGGGACGAACCCCTCAGCGCGCTGGATGTGACCGTGCGAGCCCAGATTCTTGAGCTCCTGGTCTCGCTCCGGGAGGAGCTGGGCCTGAGCCTGATCCTGGTCTCCCACGATCTCGGTGTGGTGCAGGAGCTGTGCGAGAACGTCGCGGTGATGCACGCGGGCAGCATCGTCGAGCACGGCCCCACCGCCCGGGTCTTCGCGGCCCCCGAGCACCCCTACACCGCCCGGCTGCTGTCCTCGGCGCTCCCGCTCCCCGACGCCTAAAACGCGGCGGCCTCGGCCGTTATCGCCGCCCCACCCAGGCACCTGCCGCATCCCGAATCGGTCAGATCTAATCGCCCGCACACACAAACGCGGCCGCCCGGAAAACCGGACGGCCGCGTTTATGCGTTGCGACTACTTCTTGGTGCGGTCGCGCTTCTCGCGCACACGCATGTTGACCTGAATCGGCGAACCCTCGAAGCCGTACACCTCACGCAGACGGCGGGTGATGAATCGACGGTAACCCGGGTCCAGGAAGCCCGTGGTGAACAGCACGAATGTCGGCGGACGGCTGATCGCCTGGGTACCAAACAGGATGCGCGGCTGCTTGCCACCACGCAGCGGGTGCGGGTGCTCGGCCACGAGCTCGGTGAGGAAGGCGTTGAACTTTCCGGTGGGGATGCGAGTGTCCCACGACTCGAGCGCAAGCTCCAGGGCCGGAACCAGCTTCTCCAGGTGACGGCCGGTGCGGGCCGAGATGTTCACGCGCGGGGCCCAGGCCACGTGGGCCAGGTCCTGCTCGATCTCGCGCTCCAGGTAGCGACGACGGTCATCGTCCAGCTGGTCCCACTTGTTGAAGGCGAGCACCAGCGCACGGCCGGATTCCAGCACCAGGTCGATGATGCGGACGTCCTGCTCGGAGATCGGCTGAGTCACATCGATCAGCACAACCGCGACCTCGGCCTTCTCCAGGGCCGCGGAGGTGCGCAGCGAGGCGTAGAAGTCGGCACCCTGGGAGAGGTGCACGCGGCGGCGGATACCGGCGGTGTCCACAAAACGCCAGACCTTACCGGCCAGGGTGATCTGCTCATCCACCGGGTCACGAGTGGTTCCGGCGAGGTCGTTGACAACCACGCGCTCCTCACCGGCGGCCTTGTTCAGCAGGCTCGACTTACCCACGTTCGGACGACCCAGCAGGGCGACACGACGGGGTCCGCCGACCTCCTGCTTGGCAACCGCGGACACCTCGGGCAGCTTGCCCATGATGGCATCCAGCAGGTCGGCGACGCCGCGACCGTGCAGGGCCGAAACCGGCCACGGCTCGCCCAGGCCCAGCGACCACAGCGAGGCGGCGTTGGGCTCCTGGCGCACATCGTCCACCTTGTTGGCCACAAGGAACACGGGCTTGTTGATCTTGCGCAGCAGCTTCACGACGTGCTCGTCGGTGCTGGTGGGACCCACGTTGGAGTCAACCACAAACATCACCACGTCGGAGAGTTCGATAGCTACCTCGGCCTGGGCGGCGACGGAGGCGTCGATACCGCGAGCATCGGGCTCCCACCCACCGGTGTCGACCAGGGAGAACTTGCGTTCGTTCCACTCGGCTTTATAGGTGACGCGGTCACGGGTCACGCCGGGGGTGTCCTCCACGACGGCCTCACGGCGGCCGAGGATACGGTTGACCAGCGCGGACTTACCCACGTTCGGGCGGCCCACGATCGCCACGACCGGCAGGGCCGGCAGGTAGCGGATCGCGTTGGGGTCATCGGTGACGCCGGCGAGGACGTCGAAGTCGTCCTCATCCAGCTCATAGTCGTCTAGGCCCAGGCGCAGCGCGCTGGCGCGCTGGCTGATGAGCTCGTCATCGAGGCCTTCGAGGCGCTCGGCGAAATCCTCATCCGCGGGCAGGTCTTCGTAGTTGTCAGGTGACATCTGCGGTGTTCTCTTTCTGAAGGGAGCCCAGGTGTTGCGGGCTCGATGGTGACCGCTAGGCGATCGTACCTCCGGGGTCGGTGGACACCGGAGGGTCTATTCGGTTGTGTGTGCTGGCTCAGGTGTTGCGAGCCCGTTGTGTACCCGCTCGACAACCGCGGCAATGGTGGCCGGGAAATCGAGGTGGGTGGAATCGAGGGTGTAAACACCCTCGGCGGCGGTCATGAACTCGGTCACGGCGGAATCGGCACGATCCCGCTTGGCGAGTGCTTCGGCCGCGGTCTTGGCGGCATCACCGGTGAGCTCGGCTCCCCGGCGTGCGGCGCGCACCTCTTCCGAGGCGGTGAGCAGAATCCGGACCGGAGCGTCCGGAGCCACCACGGTTGTGATGTCGCGTCCCTCGACCACAATACCCGGCTTTTCGGTCGAGGCAATAATGGTGCGGAACAGGTTATTGACGAAGGTGCGAACCTCGGGAACCCGGGCCACCTGGCTCACCAGCGCCGAAATGCGCGGTTCGCGGATGGCATCGGTGACCTCGGTGGATCCCACCAGGACAAAATACTCGTCGGGATCGGTACCGATGCGGTAGTCGAACCCGGGCAGCGAGGCGATCACCAGCGCGGTGTTTCCCCCGTCAATTCCGGCGTCATCCAGGTACCAGGCCAGGGCGCGGTAGGCGGCACCGGTGTCCAGGTAGGCAAAACCCAGCTGCTTCGCCGCGGCCTTGGAAACCGAGGACTTGCCGCTGCCGGCCGGGCCATCAACGGCCACCACAAATACGTTTGACATCTATACGCTCGCGATTCTCCAGCCGCGCGCCCCGAGATCCTCGATGGTGCGCTGCTTAACCTCGGGAAGGACCGCGATCTCGGCCAGGCCGATCTGCGCACCCGGTGAGTGCTCCAGACGCAGGTCCTCCATGTTGACATTGATCTCACCGAGCTCGGTGAGGAGCCGGCCCAGCTGGCCGGGAGTATCGTCCACCATCACCACGATGGTGGCAAACCGCTGCGACTGACCGTGCTTCCCGGGGATCCGGGCGACGCCGGAGTTGCCGGCGGCCATCGCATCGGCCACCGCGCGGCGGGCACCGGGGGCGTCCGGGTCGCGCAGGGCGTCGGTCACGGCGCCGAGACGGGCGATCATCGCCTCGAGTGCCTCCACCACGGGACCCGAGTTAGCGGCGAGGATCTGCAGCCACAGCTCGGGCGCGCTTGAGGCCAGCCGAGTGGTGTCGCGGAGGCCCTGACCGGCCAACTGGATCGCGGTATCGGGGGCATCGGCGAGGCCTGCGGCGAGCAGGCTGGACACCAGCTGCGGCAGGTGCGAAACCAGGCCCACCGAGGCGTCATGCTCCTCGGGGGTCATTTCGATCAGCACGCCACCCACATCCAGTGCCACGGCCTCGATCAGGGCGAGGTCTTCACGGCGGGTTTCCTCGTCGCGGCAGATCACCCAGGGACGCCCGAAGAACAGGTCGGCGCGGGCGGAGATTGCCCCGCCGCGCTCGCGTCCGGCCATCGGATGCGAACCGATGTAGCGGGTCAGGTCGATGCCGCGCGCCTCGAGGGTGCGCAGCGGTGCCAGCTTGACGCTGGCCACATCGGTGACCACGGCGTCGGGGTAGTCGGCGAGCGCGCGCTCCACGGCGTCAGCCACCACATCCGGCGGGACACATACGATCACCAGGCGAGGGGCGTCCCCCGCGGCAGGCAGTCGTCCGGCACCGTAGTCGACGGCCAAACGCAGGTTGCTGGGTGAGGCGTCATCGAGGATGACCTCGACACCCTTCTCCCGCAGCGCCAGCCCGAGACTCGCCCCCAGCAGGCCCGCACCGACGATGCGGACCGGACCCTGGGTGCGGGTCGCGTTGGATTTCTGTTCTACCATCGTTCCTGTTTATCTCAGATCGGGTGTGGTGACAAACCTCGGTTTGTTAGTAGCGCTTGCGGTCGTCCCGGCCGAAACGCTCGCCGCCGCCGCGCGGGCCGCCATCGCGACGCTCGCCGCCACGGCCGGGCTGCTTGGGTCCGGCGCTCTTCGGGCCGGCGCTCTTGGGGCCGGCACCACGATAGTCATCGCGACGCTCGCCACCGGAGCGGCCGCCGCGGTCCTGTGCCCCCGCACCGCGGGCACGGTAGTCACCGCGCTCGGGACGGCCGGCACGGTCGCCGTGGCCCGAACGCTCGGGGCGTCCGCCACGCTCGTCACGGGAGTAACCGCCACGGTTCTCGCCACGACTGTCCGTGCCGCGGTTGTCGCGGTTGTAGCCGCCCTCACGTGGTCCGCGGTCATAACCGCCGCGTCCGCCACGCTCGTCGCGGGAGTAACCGCCACGGTTCTCGCCGCGGTTGTCACGGCTGTAGCCGCCCTCACGGGGTGCCCGGTTATCCCGGTCGTAACCGCCGCGCTCGGGACGACCGCCACGGTCATCCCGCTTATAGCCGCCCTCGCGGGGAGCCCGGTCATAGCCGCCGCGTGCATCGCGGTTGTAGCCGCCCTCACGCGGAGCGCGGTCATAACCGCCGCGACCCTCGCTCCGGTTGTCCCGGCCATAGCCGCCCTCGCGGGGTGCACGATCCTCGCGGTTGAATCCACGCTCACGGGGTCCACCCTCGCGCGGTCCACGCTCGCCGCGACGCTCGTCACGGCCGGTGCGCTTGGGGCCACGCTCGGTGGGCACGTAGGCGCCACGCTCGCCGCCGCGCTGAGCACGGTAGCCGCCGTTGCGCTTGGCCTCGCGGTCCTCGCGCTCACGCTCGGCCTGACGACGCTCGATGTGATCGATCTCGATGTGCTCGGCGGGCTGGGCGCTGGCCTTGCGGGCCAGGGTCAGCACGCGACCCAGCTCTGCGGCGCTGAGCTCGCGGTAACGGCCCTGCGGCAGGGTTCCCAGGTGCAGCGGTCCAAACGAGCGGCGCACCAGGTCGATGACCGGGTGACCGACGTGGGCCAGCATGCGGCGCACGATGCGGTGCTTACCCGAGTGCAGGGTGATCTCGATCATCGAGGTCTTGCCCGACTCGTCCACCAGGCGAGCACGGTCGGCGCGGATCGGGCCGTCATCCAGCTCGATGCCGCGCAGCAGGCGGGTGATCGTGGCCTGGGTGATGGTGCCGGAAACCCGGGCAATATAGGTCTTGGTCACACCGAAGGAGGGGTGCGCGAGAACGTTGGCCAGCTCGCCATCGTTGGTGAGGATGATCAGACCCGAGGTCTCCTGGTCGAGGCGGCCCACGTTGTACACGCGCTCCTCGAACTCCGAGGTGTACGCCGAGAGGTCGGGACGACCGTTCTCATCGGCGAGGGAGGAAACCACACCCACCGGCTTGTTCAGCATCACATAACGCTTAGTCTCGTCGAGCTGAACGGCCTGGCCGTCCACCGAGACGAGGTCAACCTCGGGGTCGATGCGGCGACCGAGTTCGGTCACAACCTGACCGTTCACCTCGATCCGACCGGCGGTGATCATGTCCTCACACACGCGGCGCGAGGCGACACCGCGCTGAGCGAGTACCTTCTGCAGGCGCACGCCGTCGGGCTGGTTGGTGGGGTGAAGCGGGGAAGCGGGCATCCGCGAGGTTTCCTATTCTGTGGTCAGGCAGGGCGCAGGTCGGAGTCGAATCCGTCCGCACCATCGGGCAGCAGCGGTGAGATCGGCGGGAGCTCATCCAGGGAGTTCAGTCCCAACTGGGTGAGCAGCAGATCGGTGGTGCCGTAGTGTATGGCGCCGGTCTCGGAATCGGTGAATACCTCGGTGATGAGGCCACGGCCGGCGAGCGTGCGCACCACCGAGTCTACGTTGACTGCACGGATGGCGGCTACCGCACCGCGGGTGATCGGCTGCTTATAGGCGATCACGGCCAGTGTTTCCAGGGCTGCGGGCGATAAACGGGCGGGATTTTGGGTGTGCACATAGTCGGTCACCACCTCGTCGTAGTCGGTGCGGACGTAGATTCGCCAGCCGCCACCCACCTCACGCAGCTCGAATCCGCGGCGCACACTTCCGGCCAGCAGCCCGTCAAAGTCGGCCACCAGGTTGGCGATCGCCTGGCGCACCTCACGCAGCGGGGCCCCCACGGCCGAGGCCAGGTCCACCAGCGGCTGGGGTTCGTCGGCTACGATCAGGATCGCCTCGAGCGCACGCTCCAGCGGGAGGTCGGCGGCTGCGTGCGGGGCGAGCGGGGAGTCCACGGCGGGTTCGGCTTCCGTGGCATCGGCTCCCGCGGCATCGACGGCCGGGGATTTGTCAGCCGAGAATCCACTAGCCAGCGCCTCCGTAGCCAGTGGCTCGGCCATCGAGGCGCCCGCAACCGTCGGCTCCGCGGCCAGGGTTTCAGGGGCCAGGGTTTCAGCGGACAGCGGCTCAGTTGTCATAGTCGGCTCCGAGGTTCACGAGGTTGTGGGCATCCCAGTCGAGCGCGCTCCAGGTCACGGTGAGTTCACCCAGCGGTTCGATCTGTTCAAAGGTCACCGCGGCATGGCGGTACAGCTCCAGCAGTGCCAAGAAACGGGCAACCACGATCCCGCGCTCGCTCACCCCGGACACCAGTTCCCGGAAGCTCTTCGGTTCTCCCCCGCGCAGCATCGCCACCAGGTGTGCGGCCTGCTCGCGGATGCTCACCAGCGGCGCGTGCAGGTGGTCGAGGCCCACGGTGGGGATCTCCCGCGGGGTCAGCGCGATCAGCGCGAGCGCGGCGAAGTCCTGCGGTCCCAGCGTCCAGTGCAGTTCGGGGGTACGGGCGCGGAACTTCTCCTCCAGGCGCACGGTACGCGGATGCCGGGTTGATTCCACCCGGAGTCGCTCCTCAAACCAGCGCGCGGCCTCCTTGAAGGCGCGGTACTGCAACAGCCGGGCGAACAGCAGGTCGCGGGCTTCGAGCAGTGCCGCGTCCTCGGCGTCCACCACCTCGCCCTGGGGCAGCAGCCCGGCGATCTTCAGATCCAGCAGGGTTGCCGCGACCACGATGAACTCCGAGGCCTTGTCCATCTCCTCGGCCGCATCGAGCCCGCGCAGGTACTCCAAAAACTCGTCGGTGACCGCCGAAAGGGCGATCTCGGTGATGTCGAGTTCGCGCTTGCCGATCAGGGTCAGCAGCAGGTCAAACGGGCCGTCGAAGTTATCCAGGGCAACCCGAAACACCCCGGCTTCCGGGGCTTCACGCACCGGATCAGGCGACGGCACCACGCGCTACCAGCTCACGCGCGAGCTGACGGTAGGCCTTGGCGGCCTGGTGCTCCGGCGCAAAATCGGTGATCGGAACCCCGGCCACGCTGGCGTCGGGGAACTTCACGGTGCGACCGATCACGGTCTCCAGCACCGAGTCGCCAAACGCCTCAACAACCCGCTCCAGGACCTCGCGCGAGTGCAGGGTGCGGGAGTCATACATGGTCGCCAGGATGCCGTCGAGCTTGATCGCCGGGTTCAGCCGGTCGCGCACCTTATCGATGGTCTCGATCAGCAGGGCCACACCGCGCAGCGCGAAGAACTCGCACTCCAGCGGGATGAGCACGCCGTGGGAGGCGGTGAGGGCGTTGACTGTCAACAGGCCGAGCGAGGGCTGGCAGTCCACCAGGATCACGTCGTATTCGGCGCTGACCTTGCGCAGCACGCTGGCGAGGATCTGCTCGCGGGCAACCTCACCCACCAGGTGTACCTCGGCGGCGGACAGGTCGATGTTGGCGGGGATCAGGTCGAGCCCGGGCACCTTGGTCGAGACGATCGCCTCGTGCGGGTCCTTGGTGTGCCCCAGTAGCAGGTCGTAGATCGTGGGGGTGTCGTGGGCAACCACGCCGAGGCCGGCGCTCAGCGCACCCTGCGGGTCGAAGTCGACGGCAAGGACGCGGCGTCCGTAGGCGGCAAGCGCCGCTCCCATGCTGATGGTCGTGGTGGTTTTGCCCACGCCACCCTTCTGGTTGCACAGCGAGATGATGCGGGCGGGACCGTGCTCGGACAGCGGGGCCGGCTCGGGGAACTCGGTCTGAATGCGGCCGGTCGGGCCGAAGTCGATGCCCTCAAGCGGTGTGTTCTGTCCTGCTCTTGCCACTGCGTATCCCAACGTCCGGCGAATTCCTGCGGTTGCATACCGATTCTACCGGCGACCACCCACATCACCACCGAGGGCGCGCCCGTCCGCCATTTCCGCGAAGCCGACGCTCCGAGCGTGGCGGTTCCTCAGGGGTTTTGGCGGCGGACGCAGATCCGCCACGATGTTCTTCGACCGCCTTCTCTTTTCCCGCGGGCCTCGCTGCCCCTAGACTCCCCTCAGCGGAACATCGAGCCACCCACAGCATTAGGGAGATCATGAGTACCATCACACAGCCTCGCCTCGGCCTCGCGGCCCATCCGGTCGCGGGCGTTCTCCGTGTGGCGTTTGGTTTGCTCACGCTGGCGGCAATCACCGGCTCGCTGATCCATTCGGCAAGCCAGGGGCCGGTCAACCCGTTTAACTTCTTTGGCTACTTTACGATCCAGAACAACCTGCTGATGGGTGTGGTCCTGATCGCGGTGGCCATCCGCAGCCTGAGTGGACGCGTCCCCTCCCTCGGGTGGAGTCTCGCCCGCGGCTTCGCGGTGTCCTATATGGCTGTGGTGGGCATCGTCTACAACACGCTGCTGGTCGGGGTAGATGGCGGGGCCTCGCTGCCCTGGAGCAACTTCGTGATGCACGTCCTGTTCCCGATCATCGCGGTCCTCGACTGGATCATCTTCACCGACCGGGTCGCCCTCCCCTGGCGCACCTTCTGGTGGGTGCTCGTGTATCCGGCGGTGTGGACCATCGTGGTCCTGATCCGCGGCGCGACCGACGGCTGGGTTCCCTACCCCTTCCTCAACCCGGCAAACGGCTACGGCGTCGTGGCGCTCTACTGTCTGGGCGTCGTAGTGGCCTTCCTGGTGTCGGCCGCGGTGGTGTACTGGATCGCCCGTCTCCGCCCGGGACGCGACCCCCGCTAGTCACCCAAAAATGGCCCGGAATCCAAGGATTCCGGGCCATTTCTCTGTAACGAGACGGGCCGGTTACGGCACCACAACCGCGCGGCCGACGATCGAACCGTCGTGCAGGCGGGCATAGGCGGTGGGGGCATCAGCGATATCGAAGCGCTCAACGCTGACCTTCAGCTGTCCGGTGCGGGCGAGCGCCAGTACCTCGATTAGCTCGCTGCGGCTCCCCCAGAATGGTGCGCGTACGCTGGCACCGGCGGGTACCGTGCCGTAGCCCACCGGGACGCTACCGCCGCCGATGCCCACAACCTCGATTGCCCCGTCGATCCGCACCGAAGCCCGGGCGGTTTCCAGGGTCGGGGCTGCCCCTACGAAGTCGAAGACCACGTCGGCTCCCACACCGCCGGTGAGCGCGCGGATCGCCGCGGGGGCGTCGGCGTTGGAGAGCACCACGTGGTGGGCCCCCACCTCACGGGCGTGGGCGAGCTTTTCCTCGTTCACATCCAGCGCGATGACCGTGGCCGGGGTCAGCGCCCGCAGGATCTGAATACCCACGTGACCGAGGCCACCGGTCCCGATCACCACGGCGGTCGAGCCGGCGGGCAGGTTGGCGAGCTGGTGTTTGATCGAGTGATACGGGGTCAGCCCGGCATCGGTGAGGGACACAAACTCGACCGGGTCGAGGCCCTGGAGGGACACCAGGTGGCGTGCGCTATCGACGATCATGTATTCGGCCATGCCGCCCTGTGCACCCAGTCCGGGCGGACGGATGCCCAGCTTGGCCGCGTTCGGGCAGTAGTTTTCGCGGCCGCGGGTGCACTCATCGCACGCGCCGCAGCCCCAGGGGCCGTAAACGGCCACGTCGTCGCCGACCGAGAACTCGGTGACACCCTCGCCGAGCTTGTCCACGATTCCGGCGGCCTCGTGGCCCAGGGTCATCGGCAGTGCATGCCCCATGACCGACTGCGGCAGCCCCATCACAAACCAGTCCGAGTGGCAGAGGCCCGCCGCGGTAATCCGCAGCCGAACCTGACCGGGCTTGGGCTCGGGAATGGGGATCTCGCGCACCTCGGGTGCACGGCCGATTTCCACGTACTGTACGGCCTTCATGTTCATGTGGTGCTCTCCTCCTCCGCGAGGTACGGTTTGTCCCCGCACCTCCACGCTACTCGCGTCGTCGCGGGAAAAGCCGCCCCCGTCGGGGTTTGCACCCCGAGGCCCGACGCCGTGAACCTCGGTCCCCCGGCGTGCACCCGGCGAGCCGAATTATCCGGCTATCGTGCCCGCGGATGCGCCTGCACAAACATCTCGCGCAGCGAATCGGCGGTCACCCGGGTGTAGATCTGGGTGGTCGCCACCGAGGAGTGCCCCAGCAGCTCCTGAACCACGCGCACGTCGGCCCCGCCCTGCATCAGGTGGGTCGCAAATGAGTGACGCAGCGAGTGTGGGGATACCTCGCTGCTGATCTCCGCCCGATCGGCGGCCCGACGGATGATCAGCCAGGCGTTTTGCCGGGACACCCGGGATCCACGCGCCCCCAGGAACAGTGCCGGAGTGGCCAGGCCGCGGGCGGAGAAGATTGGGCGGGCACGCACCAGGTACGCGTCCAGTGCCGCGCGGGCGTAGGAGCCCACCGGGACGATGCGTTCCTTATTGCCCTTGCCGCGCAGGCGCAGGATGTCGCCGTCGATCAGATCGTCCACGTTCAGGTCCACGGCCTCGCTGACCCGGGCACCGGTCGCATAGAGCAGTTCCAGCAGGGCGCGATCACGCAGCGACTGGGGATCATCCCCGGCCACGGCGGCCAGCAGCGCCTCGACTTCGTCGATGCGCAGCGCCTTGGGCAGGCGTGAGGGGAGCTTGGGCGGGAGGACCTCGCGGGCGCTATCGCGTTCCAGCTCACCCTCCTCCAGGAGGAACCGGTGCCAGCCGCGGACGGCCGACAGAATGCGGGCGACACTCGCCGCGGCGAGACCCGACTCGGTGAGCGAGCGCCCAAACAGCGCGATGTGTTCGGGGCTGACGTTTCCCAGGTCGGCGATGTCCTGCTCGCCAAGCCACACCAGATAGCGATTCAGGTCACGCCGATACGCGAGCAGGGTGTTGTGTGAGCGACCCCGCTCGATGCTCAGATGGCGCAGATAGTTTTCCAGCTGCCGGGTGGGATCGGCGGCCACGGGCTAGTCCTCGGTCGAGAACTTCGGGTGCCGGGTCCAGGGCTCGTGGGCATCGCCCAGGCTCGCCCATCCGCGACGGCGCGAAGCCTCGGCGGCCAGCACACCCACCACGAGCAGCGAGTTCTGGATTCGGCGATCGAGGGCGGCCTCCACGACCTCCTCAAGCGGAACCCACAGCTTTTCGATATCGGCTTCCTCGGCCTCGCGCTCAAACGCGGGCAGGTCGCTGATACCGCGGGCCAGGTAGATGCGAATGACCTCGTCGCTGCCGCCGGGGCTGGTGGCAAATTCGGAGAGCAGGGACCAGTCGGTGGCGGCCAGGTCGGCCTCCTCGGCCAGCTCGCGCTGCGCGCCGATCAGCGGGTCTTCCCCGACGATGTCGAGCAGGCCCGCGGGCAGCTCCCAGTCCCGGGTGCGGATCGGGTGCCGGTACTGGCGGATCAGCAGCACACGCTCCTGATCATCCAGTACCAGCACCGCAACCGCACCGGTGTGATCCATGTATTCCCGGGTGATATCACCGCCGGGGTACTGGATCACATCACGTCGAATGTTCCAGACCGCTCCCTCAAACACCGCCTCGCTGGAGGCGATGGGCGGGTGTGAGGGAACGTCCCGGAGCTGTTCGGTCATGTTAGTCGGCGACCACGCTCTCGGCACCGTTCTCGGCGAACAGCTTGGTCGCGTCGTGACGCTCCAGCGCCGCGGCCACCAGGCCACGGAACAGCGGGTGAGCACGGTTCGGACGCGAGCGCAGCTCGGGGTGGGCCTGGGTCGCGATGTAGTACGGGTGTACCTCGCGCGGCAGCTCCACAAACTCCACCAGGTCACCGTTCGGGCTGGTGCCCGAGAAGACCAGTCCGGCCTCGGCGATCTGATCGCGGTAGCGGTTGTTGACCTCGTAACGGTGACGGTGACGCTCGGTGATGAGCTCAGATCCGTACACCTCGGCGGCGAGCGAGCCCGGGGCCAGTGCGGCCTCGTACTCGCCCAGGCGCATGGTTCCGCCCATGTCGCCCGAGGCGATAATGTCGACCTGCTCGGCCATGGTGGCGATCACCGGGAACTCGGTGTTCTCGTCGAACTCGGTCGAGGATGCTCCGGCCAGGCCGGCCTCGTTCCGGGCGTACTCGATGACCATGGTCTGCAGACCCAGGCACAAGCCCAGGGTCGGGATCTTGTTTTCGCGGGCGAACTTCAGCGCGCCCAGCTTGCCCTCGATGCCGCGGATGCCGAAGCCTCCGGGCACGCAGATGCCGTCGAGTCCGGCGAGGGCCTTGGCGGCACCCTCCGGGGTCTCGCAGTCATCCGAGGGGATCCAGCTCAGGTTGACCTTGGTCTGGTTGGCGAATCCACCGGCGCGCAGCGCCTCGGTGACCGAGAGGTAGGCGTCGGGCAGGTCGATGTACTTGCCAACCAGGCCGATGTTGACCTCGTGCTTGGGCTCGGCGACCGCGTCCAGCAGGGTGTTCCAGCCGGATTCGCCGGACCAGTCGACCTCGCCGGCCTCAAGGCCCAGCTGGTCGATGATGTAGGAGTCGAGGCCCTGGTTGTTGAGCATCGAGGGGATCAGGTAGATCGAGGGCACGTCGACGGTGTTGATGACGCCCTCTTCCTCGACGTCACACATCAGCGCAATCTTGCGCTTATTGGCCTCGGTGACCGGGCGGTCCGAGCGCAGCACCAGCGCGTCGGGCTGGATACCGATCGAGCGCAGGGCGGCAACGGAGTGCTGGGTCGGCTTGGTCTTCTGCTCACCCGAGGCACCCATGAAGGGCACCAGGGAGACGTGCACGAAGAACACGTTGCGACGGCCGAGCTCGTGGCGCAGCTGACGTGCGGCCTCGATGAACGGCTGGGATTCGATGTCACCAACGGTGCCACCCACCTCGGTGATGATCACGTCGGGGCGGGGTTCCTCGGTGGCCTGCAGACGCATGCGACGCTTGATCTCATCGGTGATGTGCGGGATAACCTGCACGGTGTCACCGAGGTATTCGCCGCGACGCTCCTTGGCGATGACCTCCGAGTAGATCTGTCCGGTGGTCACGTTGGCCGCCTGGGACAGGTTGATGTCGAGGAAGCGCTCGTAGTGTCCGATATCAAGATCGGTCTCGGCGCCGTCGTCGGTCACGAAGACCTCGCCGTGCTGGAACGGGTTCATCGTTCCGGGATCGACGTTCAGGTACGGGTCAAGCTTCTGCATGACCACGTGCAGACCGCGGGCGGTCAGCAGGTTGCCCAGGCTCGCGGCGGTGAGCCCCTTGCCCAACGAAGAAACGACACCACCGGTCACAAAAATATGCTTGGTTGTGTCGTTCTGAGATACCGCGTTTGATTTATTCACCACGGGCTTTGATCCTATCAGCAATATCGGGACTCGGCTAGCGCCGGGGTTCTGGAGAGGAGGAGTCCGCCGTGATGGCGGGGGAAAGTGCCGCGGCGGGGGCCGCGGCACTCGGTGAGTCGTATGAAGCGAGAAAACTCACGGGGTCGCGTTTTCCGAAGCGGCCAGGGCGAGCAGTTCCCCCGCGTGAAGCACCGGAACTCACGGAGCCGCGTTTTCCGAAGCGGCCAGGGCGAGCAGTTCCCCCGCGTGAAGCACCGGAACTCACGGAGCCGCGTTTTCCGAAGCCGCCAGGGCGAGTAGCTCCCCGGCGTGGGCCAGCGCGTTTTCCGAATCCGCCAGACCCGAGAGCAGTCGGGCCATCTCGGCCAGGCGCTCGTCCTCGCGCAGCTGTCGCACACTCGAGGCGGTGACGCGGCCGTCGTCGTCCTTGACCACCGCCAGGTGGTTTCCGGCGAAGGCGGCAACCTGGGCCAGGTGGGTCACCACGATGACCTGGGCGCTGCGGGCCAGGGACGCCAGGCGTCGGCCGATCTCGATCGCCGCCGCCCCGCCGACCCCGGCATCCACCTCGTCAAACACGAACGTGGGCAGCGGCTCGTTGGTCGCGATAACCACCTCGAGGGCCAGCATGACCCGAGAGAGCTCACCGCCGGAGGCGCCCTTGGCCACCGGACGTGGCTCGGCACCGTTGTGCGGGGCCAGCAGGAAGGTGATCTGGTCGGCACCGTGGCTGCCGGGCTCGGGCAGCGGCTCCACGGCCACGATGACCTTGGCCTGGGCCATGGCCAGCGCCGTCAGCTCGGTGGAGACCGCGGCCGACATCCGGGTGGCGGCGGCCGTGCGCACGGCCGTCAGCTCGGCGGCGGTGGCGAGCACGGCCGCATGCTCGGTTTCGACCCGGGCACCCAGTTCGTCGATCCGGGACTCGTCGGAGTCGAGTTCCAACAGGCGCTGGGAGCCCACCGCACGCAGCTCCAGCACGTCCTCGTAGCGCGGACCGTGCTTGCGCACCAGGTTGGAGAGCAGCGCGCGGCGCTCCTGAATCTGTTCGAGTTCGTGGGCACCATCGGAGTCGAGGGTCGCCAGGTAGGTCGAGAGTTCGCCGGTCAGCTCGGCCACCTGGTATCCCAGCCCGGTGAGCTGTTCGACGATCGGGGCAAGGGTTGCGTCAAAGCCCACCGCGCGCTCCAGCTGACGCCGTGCGTGATCCAGCAGCGCCGAGACGTCTGCACCACCCTCGATCTCCTCGGCCGAGAGCGCCTCGCGGGCGCTGGCGGCGGCCAGGCGCAGGTCCTCGACGTTGGTGAGGCGTTCGGCGAGCGCGGTCAGCTCATCCTCCTCGCCGGGCTGAGGATCGGCGGCCTCGATCTCCTCCAGCGCGATCCGCAGGCGCTCGGCCTCGGCATGGCGCAGGTCGCGCTGCTCGATCAGCATCGCCAGGGTTTCGCGGGTGGTTTTCCAGGTTTCGAAGGCTGTGGTGTAGGCGGTGAGCGCGCGGCGCAGCTTCTTGCCGGCAAAGCGGTCCAGCGCATCGCGCTGGGCGGAGGCCGTGCGCAGACGCATCTGATCGGACTGTCCGTGCAGCACCACAAGCTTTTCACCCAGCTCGGCCAGCACGCCGATCGGGGCTGACCGGCCGCCCACCTGCGCGCGGCTGCGGCCCTCGGCGGATACCGAGCGGCCCAGGGTCAGTTCAACCCGGTGCTCCCCCGCCTCGTTCACGCCGATCTCATCCAGCAGCCCGCCCGCGTCACGCACACGCTCGGCCACGCTGGTTGCCTCGTCGATGTTCCAGCGCCCGTCCACACTCGCCTGATGCGCGCCGCGGCGCACGGCGGCGGCATCCGCCCGGCCACCCAGCAGGAGGCCCAGCGCGGTCACCACCATGGTTTTGCCCGCGCCGGTCTCCCCGGTGATCGCGGTGAATCCCGGACCGAGCGGCAGCGATGCCTGCGCGATCACGCCGAGATCCCGAATGTCAATGCTTTCGATCATGACGCTCCTCCGCGTGTGCGTGTTGCCCGAGTATCGGTCACTTGCCGTCTCCGCGCCAGCCGGTCACCGGCAGGCGGAACTTCTGTACGAGTCGATCGGTGAAGGGCCCCTGGTGCAGGCGTGCCAACCGGATCGGGACACCCGAGCGACGCACGATCACGTGCGCGCCGCGGCCCAGCTCAAAGGTGCGACGTCCGTCACACCACAGCACGCCGGTCCCGGCGTTGCGCTGCAATAGGCGGATCCCAATCGAGGATTCGGGGGCCACCACGAGCGGCCGCGCAAACAGTGCGTGGGCACTCAACGGCACCAGCATGATCGCCTCCACGGTGGGCCAGATCACCGGTCCACCGGCGGAGAAACCATAGGCGGTGGAGCCGGTCGGGGTGGAAACTACGACGCCGTCGCATCCGAAGGAGGACAGCGGACGATCATCCACCTCCAGCAGCACCTCGAGCATGCGCTCGCGGCTAGCCTTTTCCACGGTGGCCTCGTTGAGGGCCCAGGTCTCGTAGACGATCTCGCCGTCCTGTTCCACGGCCACGGCCAGGGTCAGGCGCTCCTCGACCACGTAGTCGCCGCTGATTGCCCGGTGTACGGCATCGTCCAGGTCGTCGCGCTCGCTTTCGGCGAGGAACCCCACATGCCCCAGGTTGATGCCCAGCAGGGGGGCCGGATGGCGGCGCACGAGTTCGGCGGCGCGCAGGATCGTCCCGTCGCCTCCCAGCACGATCACGATCTCCAGGTCGGCCGCGGAGATATCTTCATCCAGCAGCAGGACCGGGCCGGTTTCGACGCCGGCCGCACAGATGTCATCGCGTTCGCTGCGCTCCAGGACCGGGGTGGCCCCGGCCAGGCGCAGCTGGTTGATGACGTGCAGGGCGGCCTCGATGGAGTCGTCCCGTCCGGTGTGCGAAACAACAAGGATCGGGCGTAAATTGGCCGTGGTCATGCCGTGGACTTCCCCTCCGCGGCGAGCTTCTTCACCGTCTCTTCCCATTCTGACGGATTTCCGCTCGTGGCGGCAGGGTCGGCGTCGTGAATCTTCGCATCGCGGAACCACACCAGGTATTCCAGGTTGCCCGCGCCGCCGGTAATCGGGCTGGGCAGCAGGCCCGCGGTGGCCAGGCCCAGGTCCCAGGCGTGCCACAGCACGGTGGCAATTGCGTGGGCGCGGAGGTCGGCCTTGCGCACGATCCCCTCCTTGATCCCCGACTTGCCCACCTCAAACTGCGGCTTAATCAGCAGCAGGAAGTCGGCCCCGGGCTCCGCCGCATCACGCAGCGCTTGCAGCACCAGGGTCAGCGAGATGAAGGAGAGATCGCCGACCACGAGGCTCGGCAGGGAGTTGGTGACGCTCTTATGCTGCAGGTGCTGCCCCTGGAGGTCGCGTACGTTGAGGCCCTCAAAGACGCGTACACCCTCATCGGCGCGGACGGACGCGGCGAGCTGATCGTGACCCACGTCCACCGCAAACACCTCGCGGGCGCCGCGCTCGCGCAGCACCTGGGTGAAGCCACCGGTGGAGGCGCCGGCATCCAGCGCGACGCGGCCGGTGGGATCCACCGGGAAGTTATCCAGCGCGCTCAGCAGCTTATGCGCGGCACGGCTGACGTAGTGGGAGTCGCCGTCCACCGAGAGCTCCTGGTTTTCGGACACCTTGGTGGATGCCTTGAGGGTCGTGGCACCGTCCACTCGGACCCGCGCCTCGGCAATCAGCGCGGCCGCGGCCGAACGGGAACGGGCAAGGCCGCGCTCGGCTAGGGCGGCATCCAGGCGGATCATCGGTTCTCCTCGGAGGTCAGGGTGATGCGATCGGAGGCATCCAGGGTCTCGGACAGATCGCGGACAATCTCGGCGAGCGCCTCGGCACGCTGATCCAGTTCCAGCGCCTCGGCAGCCCGAGCGCGCTCGGCAATGGAGGCCTGCTCCGCGGTGGCTGCGTGTTCCGCGGGAGCCGTGTGCTCCGCGGAAGACGCGGTGCGCTCTTCGCCGCGGCTGGCACGTTCACCGGGGCGGGGGCCGGGCAGGCCTACGCCGGGGCGGGGATCGGATGTATCGCTCACGGTCCCAGCGTATCGTGGACCACCGTCACGGACGACGCCCCGCCCGCGCCCGCATCCAATCACGCATCACTCCCGGCATCAGGTCGCTCGCACCAACAAAACTCGCCGCGCCACGGTGCCCAAAGGCATCAGGTCGCTCGCACCAACAAAAGCCGCCGCGCCCTGGTGCCCGAAGGCATCACGGCGCGGCGGCCAGGTTTTATTTCTCGGCGGCCGGGTTGTGTGACGCGGCTGCCGGAGGGCTACTCGGCCGCGGCCAGGCGCCGACGCTTCAGCACGAAGCCCAGACCCAGCAGCAGGAGAACCCCACCCACCAGGAGGACTCCGGCCACATCGGCACCGGTCTGTGAGAGCTCGCCCGCGCCACCGGTTGCGGCGGGTGCGGACGGATCACCGGTTACGGTCAGCGCAATCTCGCCACGAGCCGTCTTGCCCTCAAGCATCAGCGTGTGGGCTCCGGCGGGGGTGCCCACGGGAATCGCCACGACGGTGTCGATACGGCCCTGGGCATCCGCGTTGACCACGGCCAGACGCACCGGGGTCGAGTGCAGCCAGATTTCCACCGGTTCGTCGGGGGTGAATCCGGAGGCCGTCACGTGGACGGTCCCGCCCACGGCCACTGCGGACTTCCCGACCGAAACCGGAACGGTGACCCGGGTGTCCGGGGTGCTCGGCCCGGTGGACGGCACGGGGCTCGTCGGCGGCACGGACGGCTCGGTTGAGGGGCCCGGGGTCGGGCTGGTCGGCGGCACGCTGGGGTTGGTCGAGGGACCGGTCGAAGGCTCCGGGCTGGTCGGCGGCACGCTCGGCCCGGTCGAAGGCTCTGGCGAAGGCTCCGGCGAAGGCTCGGTGGCCGGGGTCACGGTCACCTTGAGCGACAACGGTGCCAGCGCGGTGCCGGCCGGGTAGATTCCACCGAACAGGTCGCGTCCGGTTTCGGCCAGCACGGTCGGTGCGGCGGTGACCGTGATCGAGCCGTTGGCGTCGGTCTTCAGCACCGAGCCGGACAGGTCAGCGGTGGCGATCAGGACCGGGGCACCCGCCGGGGTGTCCGCGCCGCCCATCGACCGTGCCGAGTAGGTGGCGAAGATCGAGGCGGTGGTGCCGGAGATCTCAATCCGCGGATCCTTCAGCACGCTGCGCAGCTGCCAGGTGTCGCCCACCAGGTGGCCGAGGTAGGTCACGGTACCGGAGAAGGCGATCGAGTCGGTCGGCACCTTCGTGGTTTCGGTCAGCGGGAAGGTGACGATGCCGGCGGCATCGGCCACGGCCCCCTCGGTCCCGGTGATCGAACCCTTGGCGATATCGCTCAGGATGTACTTACGGAACGCGTCGTGCACACCCCAGACTACAGACCCGGTGATGCTACCGGGCTTCCCGGGCGGAGTGCTGGGATCGGTCGAGGGCTCGGGGGTCGGGCTGGTCGGCGGGGTGCTGGGATCCGTCGAGGGCTCGGGCGTCGGGGTGGACCCGGCTCCCTCTCCCCCATCCACGGCGGGACCGTTGGCGGTGGATGGGGTGGTGGTTGCGGTAAAGGTGCCCGAAAGCGGGTTGGGGACCTTGCGAGCGTTACCGTCGGCCGAGGCCGAGGTGGTCATCCACCAGCCGCGCAGGCCCGGGGTCAGGTAGTCGATGAACGACTTGGGGAACGAGTTGGGCGATGCTGCCTCACCCGGTGCCTGATACACGCGACCCGCAAAGTCCGGGGTCCCGGAAATCTTGGTGGTGCCATCGGACTGCTCCTCAAGCTTGAGCGTGGCAAAGGTGGCCACGGTCACGCGCTTGAATCCCGCCGACACGTTGGTCTTGGACTCGCCCCAGGCCACGTCGAAACTCAGCGCGGCCGAGCCGTCGGCCTGACGGATCAGGTAGGGGTTGGCGAAGGTCAGGAACACATCGGGGGCAAGGCCCGGGTAGGGACGGTACTCAATCGCGTCGCTCCAGCCGATCTGGGCGGCACCGGTTTTCGGATCGCTCCATCCCTGTCCACCCGAGAAGGTGAACAGTCCGGCGCGGTCCACGGCCACCTCGCCATACGGGTGGGTTTCCCACTCGTTGGCGTAGTCCGAGATGTCCCAGGTGAGGGCGTTTCCGCTGGTCTCGACGGCACCGGCGGGTGCCGCGGCGAGCGCGGGTGCCTTCGGCCCGGTGAAGGCCGGGTTGGGCTCGGCGGGCTTGGTCGGGGCGGTGCCGTCCTGGCCGGGGGCCGGGGCCAGCGCGCTGACGACCGGCAGCGCTCCGGCCACCGCGATCTTCGAGATCGCCGAGTTGGTTGCGCTGATCGGGTTGCCATCATACGGGTGGGAGACAAACACCGCGTTATTGGTGGGGTCTGCGGCCACGGCCCAGAGGTTGGCGCTGCCGGCACCGTAGTCGCGGACCACTCCGGCGGTCACAAAGTCCACGGCGATCTTCGAGGTCCAGGTGTCAGGGCTGATCACGCGCAGGGCAGCGTCGGCGCTGGAGGTCACATAGACCTCGTGGCTGCGGGCATCCACGGCGATGCCGCGGGTGGTGTCACCGAGCCCGATCGGGCTGCCCAGAATCAGGTTGGTGTCGGTGTCGACCACCACGAGCTTGCCGTCCTGGTCATCGCTCATCCAGTCGGCGTCATAGGCCACGTAGAGGTGGTGCAGGACCGGATCGATGCCCAGCGAGGTCAGGTAACCACCGATCGGGCCGCCGGGGAATTCGAACGTGCCCACGCCAATCTGGATCGCGGAGAGCCAGGTGTTGGTTTTCAGATCGATGGCGGTGATCACATCCGCGCTGCCCTTATCGCCCACCCAGAGCTTGCCGCCGGCTGGATCGATCACGATGTTGGTCAGCGACGGATACTTGGCACCGCTCACCGAGATGGGCGCGCCCACGGTGCCGGCGTCGATGCCCACCGGAACCACCTGGGTCGAGGTGGCCAGGTAGACGGTCCGGGTGGCCGGGTAGAACGCCATCGAGCTCACGCTGGTGGGTGTCCCGGCGATCGTTTTCACGACGCTGCCGGTGCCCAGGTCCACCACATCCAGGGTTCCCTGCATGCCGCTCTTATCGTCGGCCGCGGTGCGCGCACGTGGGACGAAGGCGGTGTTGGTGGCCGGGTCGACGGTGAGCTTGTCGATGCCGCTGCTGAACGGGATCGAGGTGTCGCCCACGGTGAAGGTCGAGGTGCTCACCCGGGTTAGCGCGCCGGTCTTGGTTTTCGAATCGTCGGTGGGCACATAGAGGGCCCCATTGCGCTCATCCAGAGCGAACGATCGGGCCTGCTTACCGGCGGCGACCGAGGACGAATAGGTGTAGGAGCGGGTGTTGTCTCCGGCTGCCTGCGCGGGTGCGGCACCGATGAGCGGTGCCAGCACGAGCGCGCCGATCAGCGGCGCAACACTCAGCGCTCGATGAAGAGTAATCACGAAGGACTCTTTCCGAGTGTGGTGTGGGGGAAGGAGCATCACCCGACCACAGTCGCTGTTAATCAGGCTAGCCTTACCTAGCTTAGGTTAGGGATGCCTTATTAACCTATTTCTCGGAGAATTTTCCTCCCACATAACCCGAAAAGCCGGGGCCCGTCACACCGATCGTGTACACGGGCCCCGGCCATAGCGAGGAGCTAAATCCCCTCTTCGCGACGCCGCTTGAGCACAAACCCCAGCCCCAGAAGCAGCAGCACGCTGCCGGCGATGAGCACTCCGGCGATATTGGCACCGGTCTGCGAGAGCTGGCCTGAGCCAGCCGAGACGGGGGCAACATCACCGGTGGACAGCGCCGCCGAAACCGTGACCGGGACCTCACCGCGCGCGGTTGTGCCCTCCAGCTTGAGCGCGTGAGCGCCCGCCGGCGTGGTGGCGGGGATCGTCACGGTGACCTCAACCAGGCCCCGCGCATCCGCGGTGACGGTTGCCAGGCGCACCGGGGTCGAGTGCAGCCAGATTTCGACCGTCTCCCCCGCCGCGAATCCGGCTGCCCGCAGGTGCACGCTGCCGCCGGCGACGGCCGCAGAACTGCCGATGGTCACGGGCACAACGGTGCGGTTATCCGGGGCGCCCGGATCGACCGAGGGCACGGTGGAGGGATCCGTACTCGGCACTGCCGAAGGCTCAGTCGTGGGCCCAGTCGAAGGCTCCGTCGTGGGCCCAGTGGTCGGCCCAGTGGTCGGCCCAGTCGAAGGCTCGGTCGAAGGCTCGGTCGAAGGCTCGGTCGACGGCTCGGTCGACGGCTCCGGCGTCGGCGTCACCACCGCCTCTCCCCCATCGACGGCGGGACCATTCGCCTCGGAAGGCTTGGCGGTCGCGGTAAAGGTGCCGGCGATCGAATTGGGCACCTTGCGTGCGTTACCGTCGGCGGAGGCCGAGGTGGTCATCCACCAGCCGCGCAGCGCCGGGTCCAAGTAGACGATGAACGACTTGGGGAACGAGTTGGGCGAGGCAGCCTGCCCCGGTGCCTGGTACACGCGGCCCGCATAGACGGGTGTACCCGAGATCGCGGTGGATCCGTCTGCCTGAACGCTCAGGCTCAGGTCGGTGAAGGTGGCCAGGGTCACCCGCTTGTATCCCGCGGATACGTTGCTCTTGGACTCGCCCCAGGCCACGTCGAAGCTCAGCGCGCCGCTCCCGTCGACGTTGCGCACCAGGTAGGGGTTGGCGAAGGTGAGGAACACATCGGGGGCGAGCCCCGGGTAGGGGCGATACTCGATCGCGTCGCTCCAGCCGATCTGCGCGGCACCGGTCTTCGGGTCGCTCCATCCGGTGCCCGAGGCAAAGGTGAACGCGTTCTTGTCGCTCACGCGTACGCCACCGTACGGATGGGTTTCCCAGACACTCGCGTATGCGGATACGTCCCAGGTGAGGCTATTTACCGTGGTTTCCACGGCACCGTTCGGGGCCTTCGCCAGGGCCGGCGCCTGCGGCCCGCTAAAGACCGGGTTGACCACCGGAGGGGTGCTCGGTTGGGTTTCACCCTGGCCGGGGGCCGGCGCGAGCGCGGTCACGGCGGGGAGAGCACCCGATACGGCCACCTTGGAGATCGCCGACTGCGTGCTGCTCAGCGGGGTCTTGGAGTACGGGTGCGAGACGAACACCGCGTTATTGGTCGGGTCGGTGGCCACACCCCAGAGGTTTGCCGGTCCGGTGCCATAGCCCGAGACGATGCCGGCCTGAACGAAGTCCACCGCGGTCTTGGCGGTCCAGGTGTCCGGGCTGATCACGGTCAGTGCGGAGTCCTCGCTACTTGTCACATAGACCTCGTGGCTGCGGGTATCCACCGCCGCCGCTCGAGAGGTTTTGCCCACCTGGATCGGGGTACCCAGGATCTGCCGGGTCTGCGTATTGGCCACCACGAGCTTACCCAGGCCCGCATTCCACACACCCTTGCTATTGGGATTGAGAACGGCGTAAATCTGGTTCAGCGCCGGATCGAGGGCCAGGGCGGCGAGCGATCCACCCACTACGGTCCCATCAAAGGTGAAGGTGCTCACCGGGATCGACTGGTCCTTGAGCCAGGTGTTGGTGCGCAGGTCAAACGCCTCGATGGTCCCCTTGGTGCGGTTACCCGCCCACAGCCGGTCGTTCGCCGGATCGATGACCGCATTGGTGAAGTAGGTGTCGGCCACGGTGGAGATCTCTACCGGTGTACCCACTGTTCCCGCGGCGGGATCGATCGGCACCACATAGTCATTCGACATCGCGTAGACCGTGTTGGTGCGCGGGTAGTAGACGATTGAGTCCGTGGTGGTGGGAACACCGTGAATGGTTTTGGTCACCGTTCCGGTGGCGAGGTTGACCACATCCAGCGAACCCGTGAGCGCGAAGTCCCATCCGCCATTCAGATCATCGCGCGCCACAAACGCGGTGTTACTGGCCGGATCGACGGCCACACGCGTGGCGGCGGATTCCAGCGGGATCGGCGTCTCGGCGGTAAACGCGGCCGACCCCACCCGGGTCAGCGCACCGGGCTGGCCATCACCATTGTCGGTGGGGACGTAGAGGGCACCGTTGCGCTCATCCAGGGCAAACTGGCGAGCCTGGTTACCGGCGGCGACCGAGGAGACATACGAGTAGGAGCGGGTGTTGTCCGGGGCTGCATGGGCGGGGCCAGCACCGAGCAACGGGGCTAGCGCGAGCGCGCCAATCAGCGGGGCGACACCAAGCGCTCGATGAAGAGTTTTCACGAAGGACTCTTTCCGAGTTGAGTGTGGGGGAATGCCAACCGCTCCCGTCACACGGAACGCGAGTTAGCATCACCTATCTTAGGTTAGGGCAACCTTATTAACCTATTTTTAGGCAAAAAGAAACCCGTCGCCCTCGCGGGGAGACGGGTTTCTTCTGCTCGGCCGGGTACTAGCCCGCGGTCACATCATCCAGGTACAGACGCTCGGGGACTTCAAAGCCCCACACCGCACGCTCCGACTTCCAGATAACCGCGGCCGCCGCACGCAGGCGGTTGAGCGCGCTGGTGCCCTCCTTGACGATCACGATGTCGTTGCCGCGGATCGAGATGACCGCGTCCTCGACGGTGGCGGTCAGGCCGTCCTTGCTGAACTCGGTTGCCGGGTAGGGCTCGTGGAGTTCGCGCAGGTCACCCAGAATGTAGGTCGGCTGCGAGTCGCGCGGTGCCGCTAGGACGTGCTTGGGACGGTCGATTCCGGTGAGCACCAGAACCGAGTCGATCCCCGCACGATTGGCACCGAGGATGTCGGTGTCCAGGCGGTCCCCGATCATGATCGGGTTGGTCACGCCGAAGCGGTTTTTCGCCTCGATGAAGATCGGCACCTCGGGCTTGCCGGCGACGGTGGCCAAACGACCCACCGCCGTGTGCACTGCCGAAACCAGGGTTCCGTTACCCGGGGCGATGCCGCGGGCCTGGGGAATGGTCCAGTCGGTGTTGGTGGCGATCCACGGCAGCTCCTCCTCCCCATCGCGCGGGGCGAGGGTGAAGGCGGCCTCGGCAAGGTGCGTCCAGGCCACATCCGGAGCGAAACCCTGCACCACGGCGACCGGGTTGTCCGCTGCGGTACGAGTGACCACGTAACCGGCCTTGGTGAGTTCATCCACCAGGCCGTCGCCCCCCACCACGAGGATCGTGGATCCGGGCTCAACCAGCGTACCCAGCAGGGTCATCGCCGCCTGCGGGCTGGTGACCACGTCCGAGGGCTGAACGCTCAGTCCCAGCTCGGTGAGGTGCGCCGCAACGGTGGCGTCGGTGCGCGAGGCGTTGTTGGTGATGTAACCCACCCGCACCGATTCCGCCGCGCGGTTGAGCGACTCAACCGCGTGCGGGATCGGACCGGGACCGGCATACACGACGCCGTCCAGGTCCGCGAAGACCGCGTCACGGCCGGTCAGCGGGGTTGTCAACGACTGCTTACGACGCAGAAACGGTACGACCATCGGTGTTCTCCTCCTCGATTTCAACGGCACGGGCGAACCAACGGTCCGCCGCCGTCAAAGTGCTGGCACCCTCCGAGGTTACTCCCTCGGAGGGTGCGTCATCACCAGTGTGTGAGCTCTTGACCTATTCCGCCGTGGGGTTTGCGCTGTCGGTCTGTTCCCCGGACTCGACAGCCTCGACAGCGGCTTCGGCCTCGGTCACTACCGATTCCTCGGCGGCAACCTCTGCCTCTACCTCGGCTTCAACAACGGCGGCAGCCTCGGCTACGGCATTTGCTTCGGCGGCAGCGTCCGCATCGGCTGCGGCAGCCACCTCGGTGATGACGTCAGCTTCAGCAACAACCGCGGCCTCGGCGGCGACCTCTGCTTCTACCTCGGTTTCCACAACAACGGCGGCCTCGGCAACACTGTTGGCTTCAGCAGCGGCTTCGGCCTCAGCCTCTGCTTCTGCTTCTGCTTCTGCTTCTGCTTCTGCTTCTGCCGAAACATTCGAGTCTGCAGTTTCCTGCTCGTCGGCTTCGATCCGGTTGCCGTCCTCGTCAAGGTCGGTCGCGAAGTCCTCGTAAATCGTGGTGATGTCGATGGTCTCGGCACCGCTGAGGTTGTATCGCTCGTCGATAGCCTCGGTGGCGATCCGCGCGCGCTTACGCCAGGTGGCGGCTTCCTTTTCCCGGTCAAGGTCCCCAAGAACCTCGGCGTAGGCGGAGAACAGATCCGGGCTCCAGTCGAACGCGCGGTTCGGGTCGAGCTCGGGGATCTGCAGCTCGGCCAGGGCCAGCTCGGGCTTGTTCTGGTCGAGACGCGCACCGGACATCGCGATGGCCAGGGCCACACGTGCCTCGGGAGTCAGGGTCGACGGGTCAACCGTGCGCCCCTCCTCGAGGGCACGGTCGGGACGCTCCAGAGCGCGCTCACAGTCAACCATCAGCGCGATGTTCTCGTTGGAACCGGTGATGCGACGGAAGGTCCGCAGCTCACGCAGGGCCAGCTGGTAGTCGCCAACGCTGTAGGCGGTCACGGCGAGGGTCTCACGAACCACGCCAATGCGACCGGCACGACGCGCGGCGGAGGTTGCGTGCTGGTGAGCCAGCTCGGCATTGTGCTCCAGCAGACCGGCGGCCATGATCAGGTGGCGTGCCACCCACTCGGCGTTCTCCTTGGTCAGGGTCTTCAGCTCGTTGCGCGAGTGACGGTCCAGCTGGTCCTCGGTGATGCCCTCGGGAATCTCCGGGTCCTCGTGCCGGGTACGAACCGACTTGAGTTCCTTGGCCAGACGCTGCTGCTCGGTCAGTTCCTCTTCGTAACGGTTTGCGTCACGGTCACCGCGCGCCGGCGCACCGTCACGGGTCCATAGACGGTTCTCGCCCCCGCCGTTACGTCCCGCTCCCCCGCGCTGGGGACGGTCGCCGTACGAACGGTTACCGTCACGCTGCGGACGGTCACCGTAGGAACGGTTACCATCGCGCTGAGGGCGGTCGCCGTAGGAGCGGTTGCCGTCACGCTGCGGGCGGTCGCCCTGGGGGCGGTCACCGAAGGAACGCTGAGGACGGTCACCGTAAGAGCGGTTACCATCACGCTGCGGGCGGTCACCGTAGGAACGGTTACCATCGCGCTGAGGGCGGTCACCGTAGGAACGGTTGCCGTCACGCTGCGGACGGTCGCCCTGGGGGCGGTCACCGAAGGAACGCTGGGGACGGTCACCATAAGAGCGATTGCCATCACGCTGCGGACGGTCGCCCTGGGGGCGGTCACCGTAGGAACGGTTACCATCACGCTGCGGACGATCACCATAAGAACGGTTACCATCACGCTGCGGGCGGTCACCGTAGGAACGGTTGCCATCGCGCTGCGGGCGGTCACCGGCGGGGCGCTGGCCCTCACGCGGCGGGCGGGCGTCGCGGTTGCCACCGTTGCCGGCACCGCCTTCGCGCTGAGCCTTGAATCGTGCGGCACGCTCAGCCGAACGTGCGGCGTCCTTATCTGCGCGAGCGCGCGGACGGCGGTCGGAAGACGAGTCGCCGGAGCCACCTTCGGGGCGTGTGAAATTATCCGGACCTGATTCAGACATCTATCTTCCTTCGCTATTTTGTTCGCGCGTTTCTAATCCATGTTAAAGCAAAAGGGCCGCCTCATAGAGGCGGCCCTTGCTTTCTAAAAAGAAGTCCGGCGGTGACTTACTCTCCCACAGGGTCCCCCCTGCAGTACCATCAGCGCAAAGAGCCTTAGCTTCCGGGTTCGGAATGTAACCGGGCGTTTCCCTCTTGCTATAACCACCGAAACACTATTGACATATCGTGAACAACCCCGCCATCACACACCACCCAACACGAATGTTAGATAGCCTGTAACAGCTGCGTTGTTCTCGACTCATACATCAAGAACCACAAAGTGGACGCGAAACATACTCTGGACCACACACACCAACCTTTAAAA